>NZ_QEKT01000022.1 GCF_003096575.1 Convivina intestini | reverse complement strand
TGAAGTGCGCCCTCCAAATTGGAGAGAAGTAATGTCATAAATCTTGTCGCTTAATTACTACGGTAATTAGGCGACTTTTTGTTTTTGATACTGCGTTCGCATGGCAATCGGTGTTAACCAATTGTTTTTACGACGAATACGATAATGATTATAGCTATAAATCCAGCGCACTAAGGCCTCTTCCAAGGCTACTTGGGTGGGATAAGTGTGATTTAAAACGGTCCCCACCTTAATCTGGTGAATGATACTTTCGACCACGGCATTATCAGTTGGCGTTGATTTTCGCGACATGCTTTGCCGAATATGGGCTTGTTTTAAGGCTAACTGGTAGCGGCTAGATTGATATTGGGTTCCTTGATCAGAGTGAAGCGTAACCAAGTGAGACAGGTCTTGTATTTGTGCTAAAACAGGGGTCAATGAGGTCATGACTAGTTCAGTGGTGGGGTGTAAGGAGAAGTGATAGCCTAAAATTTCTCCGGAATAAAAATCAATCATCAAAGAACCAAAGAGACGTTGACGAGTACTTTGTTCACCCCAACGAAATTCGGCGATATCTGTGCCTATTTTCTGTAAGGGACGATCCGTTTGAAAACGCTTTTTGAGATAGTTTTTATAAATTCGACCGGTCGTTCCTTGATAACTGCGGTACTTAGCCTGGCGCTTGGCATAACTTTTACTTTGTAAATCATGTTCGCGCATAATGCGCCGTAAGCGTTTATGGTTAATTGGCCCTTGCCCTCGTTTAGCGCGTAGGTGGTTAAGATAAACCTGCATGGGTCGATAACCGAGGCTTTCAGCCGCAACCAGATTCGCGTTATTGCGAATGGCCATGATATCAGCCAGGACAGCTTGATCAGCTTCCTGACTAGATGAAGATTGGGGGCAATTCAGCCGTTTGAGCGCAGCATAGAACGAACTAGCTGCTAACCCAGCAATTTGAAGTAATAGCTTTAAGGGATAGACTGGCCGTAATGCATCAATTATTTGTGTTTTTTGTTGGTTGGATGCATGACGGCCTGCAATTTTTTTAAATAGGCGTTCTCAGTTTCTAAATATTGATTTCGTTCCTTTAGACGCTTTAATTCTTCAGCTGGGGTGAGGTTGGATTGAGGCATTGGTTGGGCTCGCTTTCGGCGGTTAGCTAGCCCATCAAGGCCATGCAAGCGATAGCGCTGATGCCAATGCCAAACGGTACTAGCACTGGCAATGCCAAAGTGACGAGCGGCTTCTGGGTAAGAAGCTTGATGGGTAACTAACCAGTTGATTATCTTCATTTTGAAGGATACCGAATAGTTTGGCAACTGCTTAGCTCGAATTAAGCCCGTCAAGCCCTGATGATGCCATTGATAAAGCCACTGAAGAATCGTCCCACGTTCCCCTATTTTTAATTTTTTAGCAATGCGAGTCGTGCCCAGACCGTTTTGATAAAGGTCAATTGCTTTTAATTTAGTTGCCAGTGAATATTTCGCCATGATAAAAGGCGCCCCCTAGTTTGGATTTCTCCAATCTAGGGGGCGCACTTCA
>NZ_QEKT01000021.1 GCF_003096575.1 Convivina intestini | reverse complement strand
TTCTTGTACTTGCGGCAGCTTATCTAGTGGCTTTAACGCTTCTCCAATTGCCTGCATTACCAATCTCCATACTGTGCTGCTAATCTATCTAGATCACTTTGCTTTTCTTGATTGCTAGACATTTTTTGATTGAGATACGACTCGAACTTAGTCCCGAAAAGTGTTTCTGGGCGAAGATATTGATTCATGTCTGGGCTACCCTTCCACTCTGATACTTTGTTGTCAATCACTCGCTTGAAATCATCTAAATCAAACCCATCGTTGTATCTAGCTTTGATTAGCTTTCTGGTCTTACTAGATTTGTGTTTGAATTTTTTATCTGCTTTGTCGTTCAGATAATCAATTATTTCTGGGTATGGTGTGTGGTCTGGTTCGCCAGAACCGGACAATATATCTTTATTAGATTTACTAATAGATTTACTAATATTATTTACTAATTTGTCGCCAGTTCTGTCTATAGGGTCTCGCCAGTTCTGTCTAACCCCATCGCCAGTTCTGTCTATAGGTCTAGACTGTTCTGTCGTGGTATCTGTTTTACTAGCCATTGTTTCCAACGTCCAAATTTGACGATGGTTATCATCACTAACATGAGTTTTAATTAGACCTAATTTTTTTAGATCAGCTATATAACGAGAAATAGCTCGTTCACTACAACCGTATGTTTCAGCTAAAAATCCATTGCTAGCCGAGCAGTACCCATGTTTTTTTGTTAGCGAGTTAATAATCCCATACAGAAGTTTTGCATCGGCCTTCAACTTGGTGCCATCTTTAAAAGTTGCTTGCATCACTTTTTGGGGGATGATATTAAAATAAGATTGTTCCATTTAGAACTCCTTAATTACACATATACCAATTAATTAAAATGGCAGATCATCATCACTGATATTTACTTCACTTCTGCCAAATTGATTGGATCCAGTTTGATTTGACTGTCGCTGTTCTTGCTGTCCATTTTCCGCCCGACGCTTATCAGCTTCTGCTCGTGATTCAAGTAATGAAAAGTTATCAACTACCAATTCAGTAACGTAAACACGCTGTCCCTGATTGTTTTCATAATTACGTGTTTGCAACCGTCCTTCAACAGCGACTAATGCGCCTTTGCCCGTAAAGTTGGCAAAATTTTCAGCAGCTTTGCGCCAAATAACAGCGTCGATAAAATCTGATTCGCGCTCATTATTTTCATTTTTAAATGACCTTTGTACCGCAATAGTGAACGTTCCAACTGCTGTACCACTTTGCGTATAACGCAGCTCAACATCTTTTGTTAAACGTCCAGTTAGGACTACTCGATTAATCATTATCCAACCGCCTCATTGTTATTTTCTGCTAGCCTATTTTTGACCTCATACGACTTCTGTACCAATTCGTCAATAATCTTATTAGCTTGTTGATAATTTGGACTAATTAACTCTTCGAGAGCTTTAATATTTAATCGCTCATTGACGAAATCTGTTACATCTTTTCCAGAATTTTCCTTAATTATTTTGAGTTTTTTGTTTAACACATTTACTTGATTAGCACTTATCTTTTCTGGTTCAATATCTGGTAAATCTTCCCCAGCATAGATATATAATCCGAGACCAAACATTGCTAAATTTTTAACCAGCGAGCGCATGATAGCCTTATTAACATCAGTAGAAGTTGGATTCAAAACTGCCTTATTACGCATGTCCATAATTGGCAGCCACATTTCACGATTAATACCGTCAATCGTCACGTCTGTAGATACCATGTAACCCGTCTTTGAATCACCAGTGAATAGTCGTCCACCTTCATATTTGCGAACGTTGTAGGTCATATCTGGATAACGCTTCATCACCTCAGATACAGCCCATGGCCAAGATAGATAGCTGAAATTGCCCTTTTTATCGATGTGATCTTTAACATCAATTTCGCTCAATGTTTTAAATACAGAGTTTTCAGTCATTGATATACCTCTCATTCATATTTAAGGCGTTGGCTAGTAGTGTAAACAGTTACCTTGTCTAAATCTGGTTGAATATCTTCGCCATACTTTTCTTTTAACTGTTTCGGTGTTTTTACTTGAACAGCATCCCAGCCATATTTCTTAACAAAAGCCTTCTTTGTTTGCTCCGACTGGTCGATATTGGCGCGCTTTGTCTCGGAAAAGATAATGTGTGGGAATTGTTCTCCTTGATGAAGTCGTTCTTTTAATACCTCGTCAACTTTCTTGAAAGCTATACCGATTTCTTTTTTTCGATAAGCAATATTTTCTAACTGTTGAGGAGTGATATTTTCCAAAAATTTTTTATCGTTTAAATCTTGGACACCAAACTTCTCGCCCCATTGGTCAACAATCATTAATTCGTTATCCATTAGCGTTTCTCCCAATCCAATTCTGTTAAGATGTCATCGCCATCAATATTGTGTGCAAAGATACCAACATTCATATAGCCGTCATGAACTTGCTTAATGTAATCGCCTAGAGACGAACCAGCCAC
>NZ_QEKT01000020.1 GCF_003096575.1 Convivina intestini | reverse complement strand
ATCGGGAAGAATCCATTATCTGGGAATAACAATCGCTCGCCCTGCTCATTATGAACAGTAAACTCAAGTCCATAGCTACCGGTTGGCAATTCTTGTAAACGATTATTATTAAAATCAACAACAACCTTGCTATCTTGCAACTGGAATTGAACATCAAATAAGAATCCAGAGTTTTTAACAGATACAAACGCTTTCTTATCATCAAACGCCAACTTCTGACTGCCATCATTCAACAAGAATCCCATTAAAGTACCGTTGTCGCTGTACTTCACGTTGTTGCCGTTCAATGACCGAACTGTTTTAGTGTTTCCGTATTCCATTAGCGTTCCTTTCTATGTACTAAAAAACACCCCATCAGGAGTGCTGTGTTTTGGTTGTTTCCATTTTGGAAATAACCAGTATTGGTATTTGCATTATTTGCACATACCACTTAACTAGTGCATTTTTTGCAACAGTCAATTATGTACGATAGGGTAAGGATTTGCACCCTACATAGAGCCACTCGATATATGCTAGTAGCAGTTCTTAAGTGCTCCCTGTACATATAATTCCCACATGAGTGTATTGTGTACGTCTACCTATTCCGTCACCTATCATTCATTTGTATTAACCGTAAGGCGTCACGGTCGAGACATACAATGGTGTACGATGCCCAACCATCAGGCATGTATGTACGCAAGCACGACTATCGGTAATTAAATCAATAGTTGGGCTAAATGTCCTATTACTTGCGTGTAGGTAGCTAACCTACGTCTACCGCATCAAACCGAAACAAGCGGATTATCTCTTCCGGATAGAGAGTTTTTTGTTATTTCGACTGTCTCATCTCGATAAAGTTGCGAAATAATTTTCGGAAATATGTAGCCCTCTTACGCTTGGGGAGTGCGAATATATATATATATCCTGCTCGTCAGCAGTATGAATAATCGAGGACTTGCACCTCACGAGTTTTCTAACGTGGTTATTTAGCTGCTGCGAGCAAACTATAACCACGGCCTAACGCCATTATTCAGAATAAGCAGTGACAGCGAAAGATAAGTAGTGTAGAAACAATTCAAAAATAACAGAGGAAAAAATACATGAAAGTTGCTGTCACTGCTAAGCGCGACCACGGAATCGAACCGCATTCGTCGTGATAACGAAAGAAGTATCCTTTTTAGTTTAGTTTACTTCGGCCACCGGCCAACATCGCGCAGGATAAGAGACACACACGTCTCATTTGATTTATTGCATACTACAATTATTGCACTATTTTAAGGGGTAAAAACCCACAAAGTACCGCATAAAAGACGCATGATATTGCTACATCGACATATCCACAAGACGACTCCAGATAGAATTTTCAAACTGTTCTTTGACAAAATTAAGGTCACGTTGACACTGGCTTTTAGACTTGTGCATCTTATAGGATATGAGTTGCCAGGTATGGCGGTCACGAGTATCATAGCGCCACTTTAATAACTTAATCATGTCATTAGTGATTGTCTTTAGGAACTCTTCAATCATTCTAATTTCTGTGAATAAATATTTTAGTTCCCGGTCGCTTTCCTCAGCAATTAGTTTACTATCAACTGGATTACGGTTAACATTCAACGCCCGACCACCACCAATGTTTTCATCAGTTTGCTTTGGCAGCCCTAATTCTAATCGACGTACTTGTATTCTCATGTTAATGACCCCGGAAAAATAATCACTGAATAGTTTGTCTATCTTATCCGCCATTTAGCTCCCTTTTACATTACCTCTTTTAACACTGCTACCCTTAACAATACGGCTTAACTTCTCTTAACGTATTTGGGTCGAGCTTAACCAAGTTACTAATCTTAACGTTAAATTTATCTTCTACTTTTGCTTGAATTAACTCATCTTCTGTTAAGGCAACTAATAACCACGGCTCTTCATCTGTATAGTCTGTAAATCCGTCAGTAAATCCTAATTTATTTAAGTCTTTATCATCTTCATCACGCTTCCACATCGTCAAATAAAGGTGCTTACTTGGCTCATACCAGCAATATTTATTTTTGTTTTTGTTTAAAAATTTATTAACCATAATTTAGACTCCATATGTACGCCCCTCCCGTCGTTAGAAGGGCGTGTAACTGATTAAGTAAGCGCACTTAGAAAAATTACCATTCCACCGGTCATTTCTAGTTAGCTTGATGGGTCTTACATCTCTAGGAATGCCCGCTTATGTACACGGCCAATCACTTGACCGCCTTTGAAAGTTAGTTTTCTGGTTGCTTTTATAGACGATCCCAGGTCTTTTATATTTCACCCCGTAATTATTATTACTTGCGTTTAACAATGATTTCAAAGTTATCATTGTCTAATTTCACAGGTAAATTTATTTCAGATATACATTCATTACTTTTAATTTCTAAAATAGATTCTGTGACTTTTTTCCGAAAATCATTTGCATCTCAACTAAGTTACACATGGCTATATCTTCATTCATATCAATATCTCCTTATGTACACAACGGTGGTTGACCCGTTGCTGATAATGTTTAAAACCACGTAACTTATACAAATAAATGAACAATGAATGCCATTACGATAGTTATAAATATTACGAATAATTTAGCAAAGCTAGCAGTTGG
>NZ_QEKT01000019.1 GCF_003096575.1 Convivina intestini | reverse complement strand
TTCTTGTACTTGCGGCAGCTTATCTAGTGGCTTTAACGCTTCTCCAATTGCCTGCATTACCAATCTCCATACTGTGCTGCTAATCTATCTAGATCGCTTTGCTTGCTAGTGATTGGCACGCTGTAATCATCTTCCCAACCCCGTTGGTTAAACCAGGTACTGCCATTCTTGATAAACCGTGACTCTGTACCGTCCCGTTCTAGTTTTTCACGGTAGGCCATGATGCCATCTTGAATTTCTTTGTTAGTAGTACCGCTCCGAATTGCTTTTCGATAAGCATTCATCGCACCACTAATCCCACCTTTGCCAACTTTCTTGGGATATAACTGCCATAGTTTTTCAAAGTCACCAGTCTCCGATTTGGTTAATTTACGAGAAGATGGCTTAGGTGTCTCACTCCCCTGTGAAGGGGTAGGGGTAGTATTACTTTTAGTATTATTATTAGTATTAGTTATATTAGTATTAGTAGTTGCTGGTTTTCCGTTAACGGGTTTCCCGTCACCGGTTTCCCGTGACCGGTTTTCCGTCAACGGATAATCGTAAACAGATATTTCCAAGTTCCCAAACTTACCGTCTGCATTCTGTAGCTGTCGAGAACTGACATATCCTTTTTCCTCCAATTCCTTGAAGGCGTTTTGTGTTGCTTCACGGCCATTAGAAGCCCAGTCCTGCATGTTTGATTTGTAAAATACCCAGTCATCAGGTTTTGACAACATTTCTAGTAACAAACCCTTAGCCTGTAAGGACAATTCACAATCATTCACAGCCGAGTTATATACTTGCGTAAATCCAACTTTTCTATTTATTTTAAGAACTGATTTTTGCATATATAACACCTATACCAATTAATTAGAATGGCAAATCATCATCGCTGATATTTACTTGACTGCCGCTAAATGGATTGAACCCAGTTTGCTTAGCTTGTTGATGTGAAGTAGTTGAATTTACACTATTGCCGTTTGCTTGTTCAATGCCGTTCTTGGAAGCGTACATGTCTCGTGTAACACCATTCGGTTCACTTCCGTCTGGCAACTTAGGATTATGTGCCTTAACGTTTAAATTGATATTGCCGTTCCATTCACGCCAATCAACAGTTAGGCTCATTTCTTTGCCAATCATGCCCTTAACAAACTGATCAATGCTATTTACTTGAACCCCTGCATCAACACCAGCAGCAACAAGTAACGTATTAAAGCTCTTCTGTGAGCGTTTCATGGAGTCAGCATCAGACTCATCCCAAACGATATTGTCATAACGAATTTGTCCGCCTGTATAATCTCCGTCAGTCACTTCATAATTAAGGACTGCCATTTCCTTTCCTGTGCTAGTTTGTTTAGCTTCTGATGTTGGAAGCACTCGAACGTTATACTTACCAGCCTCTTCTACTGATGTACCTAATACATTGTTTGGATCTACTGTTACGTTAAAGCTCATGCTGTTTTCTCCTCTAATTTAACTTCCTGTTGTGGTTGTAGTAGTTCATTAGCACCAATTAAAGTGCGTTCATCTAAGCGATTTTTAGCGTGGTTTCCTTGTTCTGAATCCAAGTCAATATATCGTTTACTTTGCTCTTTGTAGATGCGACCAACGACATCAAATGGAGCTGTAAAAGCATTGAATGTCTTAGCGTTCATGTCTGCTTCAAACCGTCCTTTTCCATCTAGACCATTTGACCCATTATCGATTTGGTGGGCTGTTGCTAGAACTGTTTTTTTACTGCTTCTAAGTAACATACCCAAATCACGAAACCATACTTGTAGTTTCTGATAATTTTGACGGCCATCTTTACTGGCACCGTCAATATTTTCCAGCACCCAATTTTGCAAAGCCGTCACATTATCTAAAATGATGGTGTCAAACTTGTCGCTCATAGCTGCTTGGCTAATTAGCTGCCAAACATTACCTTGCAGATTTGGCGCATCTGAGTGGTCGAAAGCAAACACAAACGTGTCGTCTGTATCAACTAAAGCGTTATAACTACCGTCAAAGCTGAATAGCACCTTACGTCCATTAAACAATTTAGATAGGCTGGTTTTACCCGTGCCACCATCTCCGTAAATAAAGTACATATTTCCTGCTGGGACAATGTGGCCTGGTTGGAATGTAATCATATTCATTCACCCCTCATTCATATTTAAGGCGTTGGCCAGTAGTATAAACAATTACCTTATCTAGGTCTTGTTGGATATCTTCTCCATACTTTCGCTTTAGTTTTGCTGGAGATTTTACCTCGACAGCATCCCAACCATACTTTTTAACAAAAGCAATTTTTGTCTGTTCTGATTGGTCAATATCTGAACGCTCTGTTTCAGAAAAACAAATGTGCGGGAATTGTTCTCCTTTATTGAGTCGTTCTTTTAATACTGCATCAACATTTTTAAATACTGGGTTGATGTTTTGTTTCAAGTAAACGATGTCTTCTAGTTGTTGAGGGGTGATATTTTCCAAAAACTTTTTATCGTTTAAATCTTTGACACCAAACTTCTCGCCCCATTGGTCAACAATCATTAATTCGTTAGCCATCAGTCTTCCTCCCAATCCAATTCTGTTAATATGTCATCGCCATCAATATTGTGTGCAAAGATACCAACATTCATATAGCCGTCATGAACTTGCTTAATGTAATCGCCTAGAGACGAACCAGCCAC
>NZ_QEKT01000018.1 GCF_003096575.1 Convivina intestini | reverse complement strand
ATCGGGAAGAATCCATTATCTGGGAATAACAATCGCTCGCCCTGCTCATTATGAACAGTAAACTCAAGTCCATAGCTACCGGTTGGCAATTCTTGCAGACGATTGTTATTAAAATCAACAATCACTTTACTGTCTTGCAGCTTGAATTGGACGTCAAATAAGAATCCAGTATTTTTAACTGACACGAACGCCTTGGAATCGTCAAACGGTAGTTTTTCTCCACCATCATTCAATAGGAACGTCATGGTGGTCCCGTTATCGCTGTACTTCACGTTATTGCCGTTTAATGAACGCACTGTTTTCGTATTACCGTATTCCATTAGCTTTCCTTTCTATGTACTAAAAAAGCACCCCCATTAAGAGTGTGCTGAATGTACTAAATAAATTATTTATTACTGATCCATTTATAGAAAAAAATAAACCCTATGACTACTAATATAAATATGATTAGTACTGCTAATAGCCATCCCAACATATAAAATACCTCACTCTAGAGTTTTACGAATTTCTTTAATGTATTCACTATAAACAATTTCATATTTGACGATTGCATTATTTGCAACAGTCATTATGTACGATAGGGTAAGGATTTGCACCCTACATAGAGCCACTCGATATATGCTAGTAGCAGTTCTTAAGTGCTCCCTGTACATATAATTCCCACATGAGTGTATTGTGTACGTCTACCTATTCCGTCACCTATCATTCATTTGTATTAACCGTAAGGCGTCACGGTCGAGACATACAATGGTGTACGATGCCCAACCATCAGGCATGTATGTACTTGTGGGTAGCTACCCCACCTACCGCATCAAACCGAAACAAGCGGATTATCTCTCCTAGGTAGAGAGTTTTTTGTTATTACGACTGACTCATCTCGGAGAATACACTGGTCGTAACCGTACGTGTATCCGTTGCGCAATAATCCTCGGAAATATGTAGCCCTCTTACGCTTGGGGAGTGCGAATATATATATATATATATATACTGCTCGTCAGCAGTATGAATAATCGAGGACTTGCACCTCACGAGTTTTCTAACGTGGTATTTAGCCGCTGCGAGCAAACTATAACCACGGCCTAACGCCATTATTCAGAATAAGCAGTGACAGCGATAAGTAGTGTAAAGGCATTTCAAAAATAAATAGAAGGAAAAATACATGAAAGTTGCTGTCACTGCTAAGCGCGACCACGGAATCGAACCGCGTTCGTCGTGATAACGAAAGAAGTATCCTTTTTAGTTTAGTTTACTTCGGCCACCGGCCAACATCGCGCAGGATAAGAGACACACGTCTCATTTGATTTTTTGCATACTACAATTATTACACCATTTTAAGGGGTAAAAACCCACAAAGTACCGCATAAAAGACGCATAATATTGCTACATCGACATATCCACAAGGCGGTTCCAGATAGAATTCTCAAACTGTTCTTTGACAAAATTAAGGTCACGTTGACACTGGCTTTTAGACTTGTGCATCTTATAGGATATTAGTTGCCAAGTATGACGGTCACGAGTATCATAGCGCCACTTTAATAACTGAATCATGTCATTAGTGATTGTTTTTAGGAACTCTTCAATCATTCTAATTTCTGTGAATAGATATTTTAGTTCCCGGTCGCTTTCCTCAGCAATTAGTTTACTATCGACTGGATTACGGTTAACATTCAACGCCCGACCGCCACCAATGTTTTCATCAGTTTGCTTTGGAAGACTTAGTTCTAATCGACGTACTTGTATTCTCATGTTAATGACCCCGGAAAAATAATCACTGAATAGTTTGTCTATCTTATCCGCCACGTCGTCCCCCTAAATGAACATCTTACTTAGCATCCATTGCTTTTGATTTTTTAGTTGCTGATCGATTTGAATTCCTATTTCAATCTTTTCATCCAAGTTTGAAAACAATTCAGCGATTGCTACTTGTGTCTCAACGTTATGTAGCTGCACTTTGAAGTTAGCTAACTCATCAAACTGGATATTAATACCTGCCTTAAATACGTGCATAAACTGCTGAATATTTTTTTGTAAAACGACATTTAGATACATTGGATTTACACCAGCAATCGGAACAATAGCTACATACTTCGGCTCAACTTCGCTCGGCTTCTTTAAAAATCCTATTTGGCCCTGTGTTGCTGATATTTGTAATGTTGACGTTCCTGCTGGATAGATATGACCAGCTTTAGCACATTCATATTCAGCTATATCCGGAAGTTTTAAACTTTGAAAGTCGTAAGGGTCTATCATAGTAACTCCTGTTGTGCCTGTACCTGTTTACGTTTAGCCTTGGCGTTTAAGTAGGCCTTGAGTTTGTCTAGATCATGAGCGTCTTGTAATGACTGAGTAGCAACCAAAGCGTTAACCGATAGAGACAACTCACTGAACAATCGCTGTTCTTCTTGATCTAGTTCAAATAACTCTTTAACCGTCTGTCCAATTGGGATAACAGGTTCCGGTTCAAAAGTATCAACGTAACGATGAATATTTAAATTAAAGTCATTTTCTACAAAGTCTTCATAACTCACTACACTAGCGTACTTATCAATACTCTTACGCTGCTTGTAAGTGCTAATAATCTTGTCAATGTTGTCTCTGGTTAGCTCGTTTTTATTATTTAACTTGTTGAATTCTTTGCTAGCGTCGATAAACAGCACATCATGGTTGGTTCGATTCTTCTTGAGTACCAACACTACCGTTGGAATATTAGTCGACAAGAACAATTTATCAGGCAGGCCAATTACAGCATCAATGTAGTTGTTTTCAATTAGCTGCTTACGTATTTTTGCTTCAGCTTGTCCTCTGAATAAAATACCGTGCGGAAGAATAATAGACATTGTACCGTTATCAGCTAGATGGTATAAACCTTCTAACAAAAATGCATAATCACTCTTAGACTTAGGCGCTAATACTTCGTATTCACTAAACCGTGGTTGTTGTAAATATTCTGGTTTAGGATTCCATGGCATTGAGTAAGGCGGATTCATAATAACGGTGTCAGTCTTAATATTATTGTCGAGTAAACCTTTTTCGTTTACTTTTTCAATGCTTGAATATTGACTTCCTTTCGATAGCTTATAAGTGGCAAATTCTTCACGTGTTAAGCTATCTCCGTGCCATACAATACCATCAATATTTCTAATAGCTAGGTTAAATAATAGGAACGGAATAGCACGGTCTGAAAACTCTTCACAGTAATAACGAGCGTCTGGATTGTCACGCCAGCGCTTAATCGTTAAACCACCAGTTCCAGCACAAATATCGGCGTTACTTGTGGTACTTCCTAATAACTCACTGGCAACTGTTACTAAACCATCAGGGGTGTAGTCCTGCTTCTTGTCTTTACGGTCGGCCTGCTCTGCCTGAAAGAACTCCGTAAACAAATCAAACGATAAATCGGACTGTTCAGCTAAAAAAGAATCAAATAACTTAGTCCGCTGTTCACTATCCCGCATGATTTTTCCTATCTTAATCGGAGCTTGATAGCTTTCTTTTACGTCAATTAATTTTAGAAAATCTAATGCCATGTCGCCCCCTCTAATAAACTGCTATGTACACAACGGTGGTTGACCCGTTGCTGATAACGTTTAAAACCACGTAACTTATACAAATAAATGAACAATGAATGCCATTACGATAGTTATAAATATTACGAATAATTTAGCAAAGCTAGCAGTTGG
>NZ_QEKT01000017.1 GCF_003096575.1 Convivina intestini | reverse complement strand
GATCTAGATAGATTAGCAGCACAGTATGGAGATTGGTAATGCAGGCAATTGGAGAAGCGTTAAAGCCACTAGATAAGCTGCCGCAAGTACAAGAAGCTAAGCAGGCTTTAGCTAGTATGTCAGCTAAAGAGCAGGCGGAATGGTTTTATAACCATCACCTAGAAGCTGACGCACAGGCTTATCAGTCAATCATCAACGGCCGGCGTAAAGAATTTGAGCGCTTTAGCGTCTGGGGCATGATGGGCAAGCAGTCGTTTAGCTTTGATAAATGGCACCCAGAATTGCAAAAAGATAAAGTACGGGCCCTAGAAATTAAGCGTCAGGCATGGAAGTTAGCTGAATTGGTTCTCCGGGGCGCTGGACGCAATATCACAGTAGCCGGCGAACCTGGTACAGGTAAGACAGCGTTAGTACTAGCAATGATTAACCACATTCAAGAACAGTCAGACAAGACGGTCATGTTTATTAGTATCGCTACCCTAGCCGAGAAGCTCCACCAGTTCAGAGATGAACAAGTCCAGCGACGCGTTCAGCATATTAAGCAGCTCATGCAAAAGGCTGATGTGCTGGTGATTGATGATTTTGGTACCGAAGTTGCCAACGGTTCAGCTAGTGATACCTTACAGCGGTTTTATTTTGAAATTGGAGAGGCTCGGCAAGCTAGAGATGAAAACGGACAGCGAATTTACACCACAATCATCACGACTAACTTAAATTCCAAAGAGATTATCGCTAAGTATGACCCCAAGGTTGTTAGCCGATTAATCAGCAAAAAAGCAGAGAATCAATTGAAATTCAAAGGATTGGAGGACGTCAGAGAATGACATTTGGATCAGTAAAAGACGACTTAAGATTTCAGGCTGTTGTCGTTAACGATGGCCGTATTGAAGAACGTGACCAGCGTATCTACGATAATTTCAGAGAAGCTAGTAATCGAGTTAGAGTCCTAACTGAACGTACGGGAAAGGTATGGGCATTTACGACTATTAAGCCAAATCAGTACGTTAACAAGTTTAAACAAGCTCGTGAGGCTACTGGGCTATCGCAAGAAGAGCTAGCGCTTAAATCTGGTGTTAATTTAAAGGCCATTCGATCACTTGAAGTTGGTAAAGGCAATGCAGGTAGTTATGTCTTGAGTCGCTTGTCACAATGGTTAAATACACCGGTCGATGTGATGAAGGGGTGGAATTGATGAGCAAAAAATATAAATTAACGGACGAAACAATCGAACGTTATGGTCACACACTTTACCGAATTGAAGCAGTTACTAGTTTTGGAATTGTAATTGCTGGTGAACTGGGTGGTTTTATCGAAAAAGAAGACAACCTAAAACAGTCTGGCAATGCTTGGGTGTCTGACAATGCTCGTGTGTATGGCAATGCTTGGGTGTCTGGCAATGCTTGGGTGTCTGGCGATGCTCGTGTGTCTGACAATGCTTGTGTGTATGGCAATGCTCGTGTGTCTGGCGATGCTTGTGTGTATAGCAATGCTTGTGTGTCTGGCAATGCTCGTGTGTATGGCAATACTCGTGTGTATGGCGATGCTTGTGTGTCTGACAATTCTCGTGTGTATGGCAATGCTTGTGTGTCTGGCAATGCTCGTGTGTATGGCAATGCTTGGGTGTCTGGCAATGCTTGTGTGTCTGGCGATGCTCGTGTGTATGGCAATGCTTGTGTGTATGACAATGCTCGTGTGTCTGGCGATGCTTGTGTGTCTGACAATGCTCGTGTGTCTGGCAATGCTTGGGTGTCTGGCAATGCTTGTGTGTCTGGCGATGCTTGTGTATCAAAATTGACAGACTATGTCGTTTATAAAAATACGTGGTCAAGTGGCCGTTATTTCACTTACACACGATCAAATAAAAAATGGGCAGTTGGTTGCTTCTACGGAACCAGTGAAGAACTAGTTGATAAAGCGTACAAAGATAGCGAAATATCTGGAAAAATGTACGAAAAGATAGTCAAGTTAAACGATGAAATGTATGCAGAATTGGAAGATTTACTATGCAAGAAGAAATCACGAACATCGATTTAAAAAAATATCGTGAGCGCATTGGTTGGACGCGTGACCAAGTAATTAGCGAGTTTAACCGACGGTATGGACATGACCTAAAGTATCTGACGTATGAAATTTTTGAAGACACTGGAGAGGTTAAGACTTACTTCGTAGATGAGTTTATTGAGCTTTTGAAGATTCCAGAAGTTGACGTTATCAACGGGAACTTTAGGAAAAATAAAGACTTGTCAGTCGATGACATGATTAACAACGGATTTGGCATAACGCTTAAGACCATTCGCAAGCGCCACCATATGACGTTGAAGCAGCTTGCCAAGATGACTGGTATCTCTTATTCGTCAATATATTGCTATGAGAATGACAAGAAGGTGCCAAGCAAGGAATACTTTTGGAAATTGTACGAAGCCTTAGTTGCTTTGGAGTCGGGATATGGAAATGACCGGAAAGGTGCTTAGTCGTCGAGGTTCAGTTTTAACGATTGAATTAAACGACGATAGCGAGCTGTATAAGCTGGACAAATACGACCCACAGCATACACATCAAGTTGGGATATACATTGACGACAAGCGCCATGTGAGTTCACAACAGCGTAACTTTGCTTGGGCGATTATCGGTGACATTGCCAAGAGTGAAATTGGTGGTTATTGGGCGAGTTATCCTAACCTGATTTACGACAATTTCAAAGCGATGTATGCCAGATATTATGGCGTGGAAGATTTCAGCCTAAGCGACCGCAAGGGTGTGAAAAGTCAGGCTAACGAATTTATCAGTATGCTGTTGCAATTCTGCTTGGACCACAATGTTGGTTTAAGTTTCCTGCCAATCCAAGAGTTGGCACCCGAAGAAGTCAGCAAGTGGGAATACGCCTGCTTGATGAATAAATCTTGTGTTATCTGCGGTAAGAAGGCCGACCTTCATCATTTGGAAGGTTCACGTATCGGACAGGGTAACAACCGCAACAAGGTGAATCACATGGGGCGCAGAGTTGAGGCGTTATGTCGTGTCCATCACAATCAGTGGCATCATGACGAAGCAAACTTAATGGCTAAGTACCATTTATCGGGTATTAGAGTAAACGCTGAAATAGCGCAATTATACCGACTTAACACGGTCGGTGGGAATGATGATAGGAGTTATGTATGACGGTATGAATAAGTTGGTGTTTGATCCAGATATATTGCGACCTTACACGTTGAATAAATACATCTCGATGGAGCGTGCAAATCGTTATATCGCTTCCAAAGCGAAGAAAACGGCCACTAACTATTGTCGGGCGGTTGTTATGCAAGCGATGGTAGACGGTGTGGCATTTGATTGGCCGTGCGTGGTGCAGTTTAACTGGTATCTGACTGACAAACGGATTGACTCAGATAATTGGGCTTTTACGCAAAAATTTATATTAGACGGAATGCAGAATGCAAGCGTACAAGGTCGTAAGTTTCTGGTGAATGACAACATGGTGTACATTCGAGGCCTACATCACGATTTTTACAAGACGGATGGCGTGGCTAGATTAGAAGTAATAGGAGTTTGATGTGAGAGAAATTAAGTTTAGGGAATGGGATGAAACCCGTGCAGAAATTTACCATGGTGATATTTCTGGAATGAGTTACGGCGTTCGAGAAGACTTTGACGATATGGTTGGATTCCGATTTGCTCACGAAGAGAACTCTTTCGAAGGCAAAGGGCGATTGTTAGAACAATACATCGGCCTGAAAGACAGGAACGGCGTTGAAATTTATGAGGGCGATATTATTAAGCTACACGTTGTTATCTTGTCCCCTGATGACAAGATTGGATTTGTTGAATATATCCCAGAATTTGGATACTCAATTAAAGTCGGTGACCGTGTTATCCGACAAGAATACTGGGCATTTAACACGGGGCACACCGTTGAAGTGATTGGTAACATTCACGAAAATAAAGAGTTAGTTAGTTAATAGGAGAAAAACATGTCTAAAGAATGGACTGAAAAATTGGGCTATAAGGTAATATTTATGACTATTAGATTAATTAATTTGTTTATGAGTCCGTTAGTATTTATGTTGATTTGGAATTGGTTTATTACCAAGTTAGGACTTGTTCATATTGACTACTGGTTATCATTTGGAATTATGTTATTGATTAATTTTGCGTTTGATATGAATGCTATTCTCAATAAAAATAATTACGATAACAGTGATTATACATTCGATCCAACTGCTAGCTTTGCTAAATTATTCGTAATATTTATAACTATCGTAATGGCATTCATTGTTCATTTATTTGTATAAGTTACGTGGTTTTAAAC
>NZ_QEKT01000016.1:0-2500 GCF_003096575.1 Convivina intestini | reverse complement strand
TTTCGTTGACGGGGCTATCACCCTCTCTGGCTTCGTTTCCCAACGAATTGAACTATCTTCCCAAATTCTTGCTCGTTATTTCAGTCCTACAACCCCAAGATGCAAGCACCTTGGTTTGGGCTCTTCCCATTTCGCTCGCCGCTACTCCGGGAATCGATTTTTCTTTCTGCTCCTGCTGCTAATGAGATGTTTCAGTTCACAGCGTATTCCTTCATTATCCTATGTATTCAGATAATGATAACTCGATTGAGTTGGGTTTCCCCATTCGGAAATCTCTGGGTCATAGCGTACTTACCGCTCACCAAAGCTTATCGTAGTTAGTCACGTCCTTCATCGGCTCCTAGTACCAAGGCATTCACCACGCGCCCTTATTCACTTAACCACTACGTTTCCGTAGGGTCAGCATATGAGTTGGTCTTTCGACCTGCGATTAAACCGTTCTTTATTAAAGAACTTTGTTGTTTCTCGGTTCAATTTAGCGTCATCTTGCGATGACTTTAAAAAGAATTTGTTATTATTCAGTTTTCAATGTACAAACCCGCCAACCTTCCGGCTGGCTATGGAGAATAGCGGGATCGAACCGCTGACCCCCTGCTTGCAAAGCAGGTGCTCTCCCAGCTGAGCTAATTCCCCAAGTCCTGGTTGGGACTTCTTGACAGTAGCCCACTCAAAACTAAACAAAACTTTGATCCAATCAAATTGACTTGCGTCCCTGTAACGCTCCGTTTTTCCTTAGAAAGGAGGTGATCCAGCCGCAGGTTCTCCTACGGCTACCTTGTTACGACTTCACCCCAGTCATCTGTCCTGCCTTAGACGGCTCCCTCCAAAAGGTTAGGCCACCGGCTTTGGGCATTACAAACTCCCATGGTGTGACGGGCGGTGTGTACAAGACCCGGGAACGTATTCACCGCGGCATGCTGATCCGCGATTACTAGCGATTCCGACTTCATGTAGTCGAGTTGCAGACTACAATCCGAACTGAGACGTACTTTAAGAGATTAGCTTGCCCTCGCGGGTTTGCGACTCGTTGTATACGCCATTGTAGCACGTGTGTAGCCCAGGTCATAAGGGGCATGATGATCTGACGTCGTCCCCGCCTTCCTCCGGTTTGTCACCGGCAGTCTCGCTAGAGTGCCCAACTAAATGCTGGCAACTAACAATAAGGGTTGCGCTCGTTGCGGGACTTAACCCAACATCTCACGACACGAGCTGACGACGACCATGCACCACCTGTCACTTTGGCTCCGAAGAGCACAATGTTATCTCTAACATCTTCAAAGGATGTCAAGACCTGGTAAGGTTCTTCGCGTTGCTTCGAATTAAACCACATGCTCCACCGCTTGTGCGGGTCCCCGTCAATTCCTTTGAGTTTCAACCTTGCGGTCGTACTC
This sequence comes from Convivina intestini, assembly GCF_003096575.1. GTDB lineage: Bacteria > Bacillota > Bacilli > Lactobacillales > Lactobacillaceae > Convivina > Convivina intestini. The sequence continues at coordinate 1,109 of NZ_QEKT01000016.1, read as the reverse complement.
CCCAGGCGGAATACTTAATGCGTTTGCTGCGGCACTAAGAGGCGGAAACCTCCTAACACCTAGTATTCATCGTTTACGGTGTGGACTACCAGGGTATCTAATCCTGTTTGCTACCCACACTTTCGAGCCTCAACGTCAGTTACAGTCCAGTAAGCCGCCTTCGCCACTGGTGTTCTTCCATATATCTACGCATTCCACCGCTACACATGGAGTTCCACTTACCTCTACTGCACTCAAGTTAGCCAGTTTCCAAAGCAATTCCACAGTTGAGCTGTGGGCTTTCACTTCAGACTTAACCAACCGTCTGCGCTCGCTTTACGCCCAATAAATCCGGATAACGCTCGGGACATACGTATTACCGCGGCTGCTGGCACGTATTTAGCCGTCCCTTTCTGGTATGGTACCGTCAATCTTAGGTCATTGCCTACCTAAGCCATTCTTCCCATACAACAGTGCTTTACGACCCGAAAGCCTTCATCACACACGCGGCGTTGCTCCATCAGGCTTGCGCCCATTGTGGAAGATTCCCTACTGCAGCCTCCCGTAGGAGTTTGGGCCGTGTCTCAGTCCCAATGTGGCCGATCAGTCTCTCAACTCGGCTATGCATCATCGTCTTGGTGAGCCTTTACCTCACCAACTAACTAATGCAGCGCGAATCCATCTTTTAGCGACGCCGAAGCGCCTTTTAACAACCTTTTATGCAAAAAGTTGTTTTATACGGTATTAGCATCTGTTTCCAAATGTTATCCCCTACTATAAGGCAGGTTATTCACGTGTTACTCACCCGTTCGCCACTCACTTGAAAGGTGCAAGCACCTTTCGCTGTGCGTTCGACTTGCATGTATTAGGCACGCCGCCAGCGTTCATCCTGAGCCAGGATCAAACTCTCATGTTAAAAGTTTGAAGATTGCTCTTCGATTAAACTGACTTACTAGTTTCCTAGCTTTATCCGTTTATTGTTCTTACGAATTGACTTCGCAAATTTGTGTTTACTAAGTAACCTTAGTAAATCGTTACAGATTTGTTTGTTCAAAGTTTTGTTCAGTTTTCAATGTGCTACTGCGTTGCTCCCTTACGAAACAACTTAATTAGTCTATCACGCTGCTTGC
>NZ_QEKT01000015.1 GCF_003096575.1 Convivina intestini | reverse complement strand
CGCAGTATCAAAAACAAAAAGTCGCCTAATTACCGTAGTAATTAAGCGACAAGATTTATGACATTACTTCTCTCCAATTTGGAGGGCGCACTTCAAGCCGTCTTTTTTGTATGCGTCCACCCTGCATTTACTAATAAAACAGATAAAAGCACTAATACCAATGTTTATGCTGATAAACGTTTATGTATCAATGTTCATAAAGGTTTTAAATCGTCTTTTTTTAGTTGTGTTTTGAAGCGCTTTATCACGTTTTGAAACACTTTTACTCGTGCAGTCGTGCAAAAGTCGTGCACTATAATTTGTTGATTAGATCTTGCGCTTTTTTATCTTCCAGCTCTCTTTTACTCTTGAAAAGGTGGGCATATATTTCAAGCGTAATATTTACGTTAGCGTGTCCTAATCGTTCGCTTACATATTGGACAGATACATCGTGCGCTAAAAGGTAACTAGCATGTGTGTGGCGAAGACCATGAGAAGTTATTATTTTTGAATCATCAGCTATTAAAAATTCTCTAAGGGATTTGTTAATACCATTCGTTGTCAACGGAAATCCGTTACGGCCTTCAAAGACAAATTGCTTGCCAAAACCCCATACTTTTAATAGGTCGACCAACTCATCAGATATGCTAATAGTTCGATTAGATGATGGCGTTTTTGTTGGCTTAAAACTTTGAGTAACTAAATCCCAGTTTTTGTTAATACTGATTGTTTTATTTTCTAAGTCAACATCTGTAGGAGTTAGCCCGGCCGTTTCAGCATAGCGCATACCGGTCATGAGTTGCGTAATAATCATATGGGCTGATAAATCATTTGACTCCTTAGCTCTTTTCATTAGTTTCTTTAACTCATCATCTTCGAGAAACTTATCAATTGGTTTTTTACCTGCCTTTTTAGCCGCGACGTAAACGTTTTTGGTAAAATCTCGATTAATTATTTCCTCATCTACGGCGTAACGTACAAAAGCGGTGATAATCGTTTTAATTCGATTAGCTGATGACTGAACGTGTTCCTGTGAATAATCATTAATCAGTGTTTGAAAGTGGGCAGCAGTAACTTCATTTACTTTTTTATTTTTCCACTGTTCATTAGCAACGCGAATAGCATTCTGATACCAAAGTTTTGTTTCTCTTGATATTTTTGGTTCTTTGAATATTTGATACCACTTTTTCATCTCATCAATGAATAGTGAATTTGAATTACCTAGTTTACCCAATGATTTTTCATATTCAACTTTTGTAACCCATTCATTTGCTTCGGCCTTGGTAGCGAATCCATTTTTCTGCTTTGTTTTTCGTTTGCCGTCAACCGTTAAAAATATGGAAGCTGTCCAAGTCTTAGCATTTTTACGCTTAAAGATACTAGCCATAAATACTCCTTTTTGGCACAAAAAAGAGGACCTCCTGAGAGATCCTCGACGTCTAATTACGCCTGTGCATAATTAAGATCAGAACAGTTAGTTCCAATCGACACCCAATCGTGCCTGTAACTAAAGTATACACAACATATAAGTTATATGCTATAAAATCTCCATTATTTCCTTTATTTTTTTCTTAATTTTTTTAATATATTCATCTGGTAATGATATATTTTCAGATATATTAAATTCAGAGAATTTATTAACTTTCAATTTACTAACGGTAGTTATATTATTAACATCCGCAAATGAATTTCCTTCATATTTTTTTATTTGATTGGATAATTTTTCACTTCCTTTAATATCTTTTTCTATTTTAGATAATTGATCAAGGTTATTATCTATTTTAGTAATATATTGAGAAATTCTTACTGATATATTAACCATAAATTTATATTCAGTAATATCATCTAATGAGTTTATTTGCTCATTTATGAAAAAAAGTTTTGAATATAGGCTTTCTTTATCTTCAACATGATCAATACTGAGATAATCAGAATATATTTTACTAATGATACTTTTTTCTTCATTACTAGGACTATCAATATAATTTTCTATATCTGAAATTATCTCTTTACCTAAATTATCTATTGATATATATTCATTTTGATATTTAATAGTTCTATGAATTAAATCTTCTAATTTTTGATTAATCATTTCATAGGATGCGGTAAATAGTGCGTTGTCTAACCGAACATATCCAGGTTTATGTTTTGAACTTAAAGGTACTACTGTTATATTTCTTTTATTTTTATCATCATTATTATTAATTACAACTCCAAAATGTCCACAGCTCATTTCACTTCCAACACGGACACCAAAATCTATCATAACAATGGTTCCTTGTCTAAATTTTCTATAAAATTTTGGTAGTTTATGGTTAATTTCCTTATCTAAATAATGTCCATAATTATTCATCCAGTATGGTAAATGTTTCATTTTAAAGGAAGTGTTATCTGAAAAGTATACTTCATTAAATTTATGTAATTTATCTCTTTTGGTATTAGCATCCATATTTTATCCTTTATTAAATTTTTATGTACGCCCCGAAGGGCATGTAGGTTAGCACTCCCCATATAAGAGAAGTCAGGTTGGCTTTTAACGTGGATCCCCAGCACTATGTATTAGGACTTACATTGTCAGTATTGGAAATGTAAATATTCATCAGGAGTCACTGACAAATGCCTATATGTAATTGGGACTTACATCATCATCCAGGAAACATATTCGGAGTTATTGGGATAATTTTTAGAACGGATGATGAATGCCCGGTATGTATTAGGACTTACATCACTAGCATACACAAGGATAATAGTGTTATTGCTTACTGGAGAATAAGTGAGTTAGTTCTAGTGAATGCCTATATATCGGGACTTACATCGTCAAGAGGAATTGAGCGTATTAAAGAGAGAAATTGGTTGACGAATGCCCTATGTACGCCCGTAAGGGCTTTTTTATTTAGTACTAACAACAGTTCCTTTAATAAACCAAGATCCAAGTGATGATTTTGTTTCTGATATTTTAAACTTGATATGTTGTCCCTTTTTTAAGTTGTGTTGCTGTTTATCTGGATAGAAATTCAGGTGTTCTCCAGCCCAAATATTCTGACCAAGAGGAGTATTATTTTCTACACTGGCAATTTCAACATCTATTATTTTTCCGTCCAAGCTTTCACCGGCATTTAATTTTTTCTCTGCAACCGTCGTAGTATAGTCTGCCTTTACATTATTATCGTTGTAAATTTTAAAGGCCAATCCACCAATTACAATAAGTACTATACCGATAACGATTGATAACGTCATTTTTTTAGTCATCTTATTACCTTAATATTTTTCTATTTGACACTGTATGTTTTAGTTCCTAGCTCTTTAAATTCAGCATTTTCAAAGTGAACAGTTACGTCGTTATCATTTTCTAATGAAAATACGATAGCAACATCGACTGTTTTACCAGGGAGTAATTTCTGATCTAAGTTTTCACATTCAGTTCTTATTTTGTCGTTATCTTTAACAGTTCCAACTTCTAGCTTCTTATTTTGTGTATCTGTTTTTTGATATGCACTTACAACAGAATACATAGCAGACGAGTCCATTTCCTTATCAGAAATATTTGTCATCTTAGCGTGGATGGCAATTAATTTTTTACCATCATATCCATCAACAATCTCTGATTTACCAAAATCAAATTTTAAGTTTCCAGCTTTATATGTTGATCCTTTAAACGACCATGAATTTGATTCATCTTTATTGGTCGTATTATCGGTTGCTTTTTCAACTTTACTTGAAGTTGTTGATTTTGCTGCTGAAGTGTTATTTTTATTGCTACTTTTATTCGTTACCGCAAAAGTTAATCCGACAATAATAACGCCCATTAAACCAATTATTGAGTAAACAATTTTCTTATTCAATGTGCCTCTCCCAACAGCTTTTAATGTCGATCAGTCAATTGGACATTATATGTATGCTGCCCCTGCAGCTTATAATCCCAGTATCTGTTTTTTCTTTGCGTCAAAATCTGACTGAGTGATAATGCCATTATCTAGTAACTCTTTTAATTTAGTCAGATCATCGAGTGAACTAATGGTTGATGGGTTTTGATCATTAAATACTTTTTCAATTTTATTAAGTTTTTGGTCAATATTTTCAGCTTGTCTGATTGCAATATTTACTGTTGAAAAGGGACTATCTATTTTTTTAGCTTTTGAATTTTTATCAATGTCTAAACTGGTTTTAACGGTAAACTCGTTACCGTTTGCTGTTATTTTTAAACCACAGCTTATAAACTTACTTTTATCTATGCCCCGTCTAGCTAGTCCTCCAATAATGGTTCCAATAACTGGAAGCACTAGTGTTCCAACGGTTGCACCAACAGCCCCTGTTGATTGTCTGTCTTCTACCTCAACATATAGTTCATGAGAATTAATATTTGAGTAGCGATAGTATCCAAAATCGCCAAACATAGCGATTTTATTAACATCATCAAAATAAACAAATACATTCCGTCCTGGAGCACTGTTATATATTGAATTTTTCTTTATTTCTTTTTTATTAGTATTAATCTTTAATATAGTTTGTTTTATATCTTGGACTGTTTTGTTTTTCAGCCTACTAATAGTATCCTTTTTATTTTCATGACCCAGAAGGGGATAACCGCTTTTTAGCGTACAATCTTTGCAAATAATTCCGTCTTTCAAACGAAATGATGGCGATAGAATACCAATTGATTCACCATTAATATCACATTTTTTAGGCATATAGTTTCCTCATTTAATATTTTTACCATCAAAATCATAACTAACGCTAACTAGTTTACCTATAATCTGAATAGGGGGGTTATCATTTTCCACATCTTCATGACGATATTCAAAAGGCTTGAAGTCGGATAGCCAGCTATCTGGCTCAAAACGAATTCTATCTGGATATTGATAAACATGCTTTAATGTTGCCATCTCACCATCAATAATAACAGCACAAATATCCCCGTTTGTAATTTCTGATTGGTCAACTTTAGCTAATTTTCATCAATATTTGATGACCTATTTTCTTCTATTATCGATTTTAGTCTGCTTTCTAAGTCGTTCATTTGATTCCTAAACAAATTTTTAACACGTTTAGTGAATCCATCTTTGAAGAACAGTACTAGCTCATAATCTGTTGAGTTACTACCGGTATGAACAAGAACCTTGTCTATAGTTTTTAAATCATCAAAATTAAATGTTCTAGATGGACGAGTGATAGATCCAATCACAAATATTGTCTTATCAACATAGTCTATTCTGACAGAACTAGAAGCTCGATATGCTTGACCGCTTTTAACTTTTTTATTGAACTCAAAATCGCTTTTTATTTTGTTTAGAAATCCCATTTTACAGACTCTTTTCTAATAAAATTTATTCACATTTCGTATATATAACTCAAATACTAAAATGATTAGCAACATATTCGGCTTGCTTTTCAGCTAGCATCGTTTCTCTACACCAACGGTAATTTTGATTACCAAATACATCAAAATCAGCGTGTGCACTTTCGTGGACTATCGTATGTAGTTGCTGCCATTCTGGTTGTAGTGTGTTAATAAAGATAGTAACGTTCCCGTTTTCTTTAACAGCTTCGCCAAAATATTTATTATTTGGTACTTCAATGCCATAAAATTTATATTGAGGGAACCTATCGATGTAAAGTTCTATGTTAGTCATTTACACCTCTTATAATCGGTGCTTTGATAATTTAGCAATTTCAACTAACTTTTTAATTTGTTCTATTTCTTCATCGGTAGCATTCGGGTCAATAAAGTAAGCAACCTTGCGCTGGCTATCAGTTAGTTCACCTTCATCAATATTTGGTTCGGGAACGATTCCGGCTAGTCTTAAAATTTCATCCTTTGAAATTCTTAATCCATCTGCTATCTTAGTTAGCGTTTCAACCTTTGGGATATTTTTACGGCCATTTTCTACTTGAGATAAATAGGCAGGAGAAATTCCACCCTGTAAAGCGGCCTGTCTAACTGAATAGTGTTTGTCTTCTCGAATAGACTTTATTTTTGACCCAAAGTCTTTGCTATTAACCATTTTTGTCCTCTTTGTCTTTGATAAGGCAAGTATAAACAAAAGAGAAACAAAATTAAATAAAAAAGTTATACAAAGTGTTTGACAACGTTAAACAAATGTTTTACAATTAGTTCATAAGTTAAGGAAAGGAGTATAGTAAATGTCATTGGCAATGAAAATCAAAGATACTAATCAAGTCAAGCAGATGATTAGTTTTGAAGGCGAATCAATGCGTAAGTTTGCAAAGCGAATTGACATTGATCCCGGAATGCTTAGTGCCTATATGAACAATAAAAAGTTTCCGTCACCTCCGACTGCCAAAAAAATTGCGGATGGTTTGGGTGTAGAAATTAAAGATATTTTTTTAGTCTGAGTGTTTGCTAACGTGATACTAAATAAAACTAAAAAGTATATAACCAAACAGAAAGGAGGAGATAGAGTGAAGCTAGTATATCTTGCAGGCCAATTAGTTGGTGTGGTAGTTCAAGAACACAAAAATACACTACTTATCAGAAAAGCATTTGTAACAGACCTTAACGGAAAAAGAACAATTGCAATCACTGAAAAAGCAGTGTTTGTAGAGAAAGTAGTTATTGATGAGACTCAGTCAAAATTGGTTGATGTCCCTGAAAATGAATCAATTGAACCAATCAATATGGCTAGAAGCATCGAGTTTATTCGAGAATTTCTGAACGTGTAGTTGAATGTAGTTGTCGTTCATTGATAAAACAACGCCCTTCACTAAGTAGTATGGATCCTTATCATTAGCAGATGAATTAATTAGGTCCCCAACTTTGGGTGTGAATGGTAATGAAAAATCATGATCTACATTTCTACCATCAATAATTAGGCTGTAGTGGTACATGTTATACCTCCTTTCATAGTTGATAAAGAAAGTATAGCAAAACTAAACAAAAACCAAACAGAAAGGAAGTGAACAGCATGCCGATGGAAATTTGGCAGAAAATTTATCCATACTTAATTTATTTAATTGAAAACGATATAGAAAATAAAAAGACCACCAATGCTTTTGCAATAGTGGAACTTCTTAAAATGATGGATTAATCATTTAATTACTTGAATTGACGAAATTGAGTCCCTATCAATTGATAGGTTAGTGTCACCGGTTAAAGTTAAGCTTCCAAAAACTTCATTTATATCGATGTTCTCAATATCATCAATGTCAATAGGGTCTCCCATAAATGAGTAAGTTTTAGCATAAATAACATTATAGACCATAATAGCCCGTAAAGCCTTTGCCCTATTATTTGTTCTGATAATAATATCCATAATACTTCTCCTTTCGATTTACTAGGCACTGCAATGCCAGTAACAAAAGAATATCACAAACACTTGGAGGTGTTTAAATGAGCGAAATTAAAGTATTCGATAACTTAAAAGTTAAAGAAGATAACGGTCAGGTAATGTTTGACGCTGAAACGGCAGCAAAAGGGGTTGGTATTTCAACCGTTGCCAAAAGTGGCAACGAAGTAGTTCGGTGGAGCCGAGTAAATCAATACCTTGGGTTGTCCAAAAGTGGACAACTAATTAAACGTGGTGATTTCATCACTGAACCACAGCTTTACAAGTTAGCAATTAAGGCAAATAGCTCACAAGCCGAAAAATTTCAAGACTGGGTTACATCTGAAGTGCTACCAAGCATTCGCCAAACTGGCAGTTATTCAATTAGTACTGATCCGTTGTCAATTTTAAAAACAACATACGATGCTTTGAAGTTACAAGAAGCTAAGCAAAACAAGTTAGAAGAGCGCTTTGATAGTTTTGAAGATGCTCAAGAGATTCGTAGCTGGGAACAACAAGAGTTACTTAACTTGCGCCGTAATCGTGTGTTTGCAATCTTAGGTGACAAGTACACCAAGGCTTACAAAGAGTTGTCTAGCGAAGTGTTCCAAGCTATTAGCAAGGACTTCAAGCGTCAATTCAACGTGCCACGTTACAACGCATTACCACGGAAGAAGTTCGATGAAGCTAAGAAGTTCTTCGATAATTGGGAGCCTAATAACTTGCTAGAACTTGCTATCCGCGGTGCCAACCAAGAAACAGCATAGGGGAGGTGATTGATATTACAAATTATAGGTTTGAAAATACTAAGATGTATTCCATTGGCGAAATTATGGAGAAACTTGAAATTAAATCTTATGCGACTTTTCGAAAGTATTTTAAGAATAAACCAGGTTTTCCAAAACCAGTAGTACCGAGTAAAACCCATCCTAAATATGATGGGTTAGCCTTAAACAACTTCTTCTTCAAGAAGGCAAATAAATATGCATAGGAGGTAAAACATGGAATGGGTTTTATTAGTATTCAGTACAGTATTACTGTTCGTCAGCTTCTTAATGTTAATTAGCTTAAACGATAGAGTAGAACAGTTAACTAATTTGCTTAATGGAAAGGTAGACCGATGGGAGCTTTAAATTTGTGGCTGAATGACTTCATTATCTCGG
>NZ_QEKT01000014.1 GCF_003096575.1 Convivina intestini | reverse complement strand
CGCAGTATCAAAAACAAAAAGTCGCCTAATTACCGTAGTAATTAAGCGACAAGATTTATGACATTACTTCTCTCCAATTTGGAGGGCGCACTTCAGGGGTGTTTTTTAATACACTTGCTAAATGAGGAAAAGGTAATCTCATGATACAACGTTGCAGTTGGGTAGCGAATTATCCTGATTCGAAATTAATGCAAAATTATCACGACTTGGAATGGGGACATCCCTGCCATGATGAACAACGTCTATTTGAGATGCTTTGTTTAGAGATGTTTCAGTCTGGTTTGAGTTGGGCAACTGTCTTATCAAAACGTGAAAATTTAAGGCGAAGATTCTTTGATTTTGATATTGAATTAGTAGCAAGTATGACGGTTGATCAAGTTACAGAGTTATTGAATGATACGAGCATTATTCGCCATCGAGGTAAAATTGAAGCAGTAGTTAATAATGCTCGCATCCTTCAGCTATGGCATCACGATGGTAACAGTCTAAATCAGTATATTTGGCAGACTACCCAGAATCAAACCATTGATCAAAAAGTTTCTGATTATCACTTGGCTCCTAGTAAAACAGCTACTTCTGAAAAATTGGCTAAGCAATTTAAAAGTAATGGTTTTAAATTTGTGGGGCCAACAGTACTACAAGCTTATTTACAAGCAGTTGGCGTGATAAATGCTCACGAGTTATCTTGTGATTTTCATTAGAGTATAAAAAAGTAGTTAGTCTTAATGACTAACTACTTTTTTCAATGCGCAATCCGGGAGTCGAACCCGGATCTCAAGAACCGGAATCTTGTGTGCTATCCATTACACTAACCGCGCGAATGACTTCATTATACCTCATTGTACTGGTAATTTCAAGTAGGTTGGTTGGCCAATCTGGAAGAGAATGTTTCCCGAAAACTTATCCTTTAGCGTTTGTTCGACCGTATTGATTTTGTGTTCGTCAATGGCAATTGTGATATGAACCGCAGTGTCGAAAGTGGTATCTAGCAGATGATACTGGTTTTGCTTAATCCAATAGGTTAGAGCATCGGCATTTTTATAATCAATGGTCAGTATGACCTCCAATTGAAAAATTCGTTCGACTAATCCTAGGGCATCTAGTCCTTGAGCGGCAGTGCCAGCGTAGGCCCGGATTAAGCCACCGGCCCCCAGCTTGATACCGCCAAAGTAACGTGTGACCACGGCAGCTACATTGTGCACCTGACGGCGCTGGAGGACTTCCAAGATGGGAACGCCGGCAGTACCGGAAGGTTCACCATTGTCACTGTAGCGTTTGATTTCGTCATTATCACCAATAACATAAGCAAAAACGTTATGAGTAGCTTTGTAGTGCTCTTTGCAAATTTGATTAATAAAATTTTTAGCTGCGGGTTCATCATCTACACGCATAAAATTAACGATAAATTGTGATTTTTTAATTGTTTGTTGCCACTCGCCCTCTTTCGGGCGGATTGTTAAAAATCTATCCATGTTTCGTATTATATCATGATGGATAAAGAACTATTGTTTGGACGAATGATTACCTGTCCTAAAATTCAAGAAACAGATTTAGAGTATCAAAGAACAGCTAGTTTTATAAAAGGGGTATGTCAGCGATGTGGACAAAATCAAAAGGCATCATTACCTAGAAAGCAATTTTATTGCCAGGCTTGTTTAATTTTAGGTAGAGTTAGTTCTTTAGACGATTTAATTTCCTTACCAGAGCCTAATAATTTTGACGGACAAGTCGAATTAATTTGGCCAGGCACCCTGACCCAACAACAGGCCCAAGTCAGTAAGGATTTAGTGAGTAGTATGGAGCAGGGAAGGAATCATTTAGTGTGGGCAGTTACTGGTGCTGGAAAAACAGAGATGTTATTTCCCTTGCTATTAAAGGCTTTTCAACAAAAAAAACGTGTGGCGCTGGTTTCACCCAGAGTAGATGTAATTGCTGAATTAGCGCCTAGATTAGCAGCGGCTTTTGCTAATCTGTCACAGGTTGTTTTACATGGTAAACAAACGACACCTTATGGGTATACTCAGCTTGTTTTAGCAACTACTCATCAACTTTTACGTTTTAAATCAGCATTTGATGTACTGATTATTGACGAGGTTGACAGTTTTCCTTTTCGAGGAAATCCGATGCTTCAATATGCGGTGCAGACAGCCCGGAAAAAAATCAGTACGATAGTTTATTTAACGGCTACCCCAACTCCTGCCTTAAAAACAGCAGTTAAACGAGGTAATTTAAAAGTTTCTTATTTACCGTTACGTTTTCATCAACAATTACTACCTAAATTACAAATTAAGCGGGTTAACAATTGGCGTTTAAAGATGCCTAAACTCCTAAAAAAACAAATTGAAATTTTTATTGAGGAGCAACGACAATTTTTAATTTTTGTTCCCTACGTTAGCGATTTAATTATCGTTGAGCGTTATTTGCAAGCCTACACTCAACTAAAGGGGACCACAGTCCATGCTAACGATCCCGACCGGATTGAGAAAGTTCAACAAATGCGCCAGGAAAACATTCACTTTTTAATTACGACTACTATTTTGGAAAGAGGTGTTACTTTACCCGGCATTGATGTCTTAATTTTAGGGGCAGATGAAAATACTTTTAGTGAAAACGCCCTGGTACAAATTGCAGGACGAGTGGGGCGCAGTTATGATCGGCCGACAGGTTTAGTATTGGCTTTTGTTAGACAAATCAATTTAGCTGTATTTCGAGCTCAAAAGCAAATTAATACGATGAACCAGCGTGGCTGCCAATTAAAAAAAAGTTAGAGGTTAATGATGAATTGTCTCCTGTGTCAGCTAAAAATTGAAGCCAATCGTGATATATTCTCTTTATTAGGTATCAGTAGAATAAACAAAGCTAGAATTTGTGATAAATGTATGACAAACTTTGAAAAATTAAATGGCAGAACGGTTTGTCCTGGTTGTGGTCGATTACAGGATAGTTTAAAGTTATGCTTTGACTGTCAACGCTGGCAACAATCAGGAAAAACCTTATTGAAAAATCAAGCTTGTTTTACTTATAATCAAGCCATGAAAGAATATATGCGGATGTATAAATTTATTGGTGATTACCAGTTAAAAGATATTTTTACTAGAGCCTTACAGAGCTTAATCAAAGAGCGGGAGTTGGACATTATTGTACCAATTCCAGTTAGCCAACAAACCTGGCTAACCCGCGGTTTTAATCAGGTTACTGCTATGCTGGGGTCAATTTCTTATCAAGAATTATTATCAGTAACATTAGCAGATAAGGGTCATCAATCGGCTCGACAACGCAAAGATCGTCTAATTGCCCAGCAGCCATTTACACTACCAAGAACTATTGATCATTTAAGTGGAAAAAAGATTCTATTAGTTGATGATGTTTATACAACTGGGGCGACGTTGTATCATGCAGCAGACTTGTTTTACCAAGCTGGGGTAGGTGAAGTTAGCAGCGTTACGTTAGCTCGATAATTATGTGTTAGACTAGGGGGAATAAGGCTTGAAAGGACTGTCCCATGCCCCCTCTAACAATGCTACTTTTGACTATGTTACTAATATATTTAGTATTTATGTTGCTAAAGCCGATTAATTTTGCCAAAATCATGCCCTATACACCACGTCAAGCTGCATTACTAAAAGTAGTTTTGGCCACAGTGCTAGGTTTCTTGTTGGCCTTATTTTTCATTACAATTGCCGAATGGATTTTTCAATTACCCAGTTCAATATTAAAACATTAATACTGGAATCCCTACGTACGTAAAAGAATGTGATATAATACAGAGGATTATGTTGGTTTAATTTTTAACGACTAATGACCAGATTAATAAAGATTGCTGGAGAAATTAAGAATGGCAAAAGATATCGGAATTGATTTAGGAACTGCTAACGTATTAATTTACGTTGAAGGAGAAGGTATTGTACTTAACGAACCTTCGGTGGTTGCTATTGATGACAAGTCAGATCGCGTCTTAGCAGTTGGGGCAGAAGCTTACCGGATGGTGGGAAGAACTCCAGGAAATATTCGTGCCGTACGTCCATTAAAAGATGGTGTTATTTCTGATTTTGATGTGACCGAAGCAATGTTAACTTATTTTGTTAACAAATTAAATGTTAAAGGCTTCATGTCAAAGCCTAACATTATGATTTGTGCGCCAACTAATATTACGGAAATTGAACGTAAGGCAATTATTCAAGCTGCTGAAAAAGCTGGTGGAGCCAAAGTTTATTTGGATTATGAGCCGAAAGTAGCTGCTATTGGGGCCGGTTTGGATATCTTTAAGCCGGTTGGCTCAATGGTTATTGATATCGGGGGTGGAACTTCTGATATTGCCATTCTTTCATTGGGTGATATTGTTGTTTCAGAATCAATTCGTGTGGCTGGTGATCGCATGAATATTGATATTGTAAACTACTTAAAGCGCCGTCATAACTTGGTTGTTGGGGAACGTTCAGCGGAAACAATTAAAATCGAAATTGGTTCCGCTTTACAGAGTGACGATCCACAAACTATGGAAGTCCGTGGTCGTGATAATTTTGATGGAATGCCAGAGACAATTACCATTAACTCTAACGAAGTTGAAGAAGCTCTGCATGAAACATTGGAACAGATTGTCGTTGCCGCTCATTCTGCGCTTTCTAAACTACCTGCAGAACTAGCAGCTGATATCATTGATCGTGGTATTATGCTGACTGGTGGTGGTGCTTTGTTAGCGGGGATGGATCGTCTATTATCTGATAATTTGGGTGTACCAGTCTTTGTAGCAGAATCTCCATTGGATAATGTTGCCAAAGGAACGGGTGCTTTGTTAGAACACATGATGGCTAAGCCAAAACGCCGGAGCTAGTCTCATGAGTAAAAAAAACCAGAATTTTACTGTAACCCTCAGTGATGAAGAAAATCAAACACAAGTTAAAGTTAATGATAATTTAGTTGGGATAATTCAAAAGAACGGTGATATATTTGTCGGCTTTGTCGGCGAGCAAAGGGTTATCAGTTCTGCAGCCTCGGTTGAAGAAGCTTTGAATGCAATTTTGGCTAATTATAATCTTTATCATTAATTATTAATCAGATTATTTAAAAATCCTTTGCTTACGCAAAGGGTTTTTGTATATATAGTTACTAGAAGTTTGAGTTATGTTAATAGCAATAGGTGGTAAAGATGCAACAATCAGCAGCACACCGTTCTAATCGGTCTTCAGCCTCAGAATTAGACTGGGGAATTATACTTATTTTAATTCTGTTCATGATTATTGGACTGGGATCTTTGTACCTTGCAATTGCTAATGGGGGAACGGGAGCTTCTCCGGTCCGAGCAGTTATAATGCAATTTCTATATTGGCTAGTTGGTGTCGGATTTATCGTCTTTTTGGTTCGCTTTGACGCTTCACAACTATGGCGTTTAGCCCCAATTGCCTACGGCATTGGCATTATATTACTTATCTTGGTTCTATTTCTTTATAATCGCGGAATTGCGGCCGAGACAGGGGCCAAGTCTTGGATTGCTTTTGGACCAATTTCTTTTCAACCTTCCGAAGTGGTTAAGCCGGCCTTTATTCTGATGTTAAGTAAAATTGTGGCTAACCATAATCGACTGTTTCCAACGCATACTAATCAATCGGATTGGGTATTAATTGGGAAAATGATTGCTTGTTTTATGCCAATTGCCATTTTGATTGGTGCTCAAAATGATTTGGGAACCCTTTTAGTTTTCATGGCAATTCTAGGTGGCGTCTTATTAGTTTCAGGGGTAACTTGGCAAATATTAGGACCTTTGATTACTGTGGCAGTTACCGTAGGCTCCACTATGATCTTTTTAGTTACTTCACCGTTTGGTCGTACTATCTTAGGGGGACTTGGTTTTCAGGCCTATCAGTTTGCACGAATTGATGCCTGGTTACACCCTGGACAAGATACTTCCAATACTGGATATCAAACCTATCAAAACCTAAAAGCCATTGGGTCTGGTCAATTCTGGGGATCTGGCTGGGGGAATTTGAAGGTTTTTGTTCCAGTGCGTGAATCAGATATGATTTTTTCAGTAGTTGGGGAGACCTTTGGCTTTGTCGGTGGCGCGTTTTTGATTTTACTTTATGCTGCCCTGATATACTTGATGGTCAAGGCGACCTTTAAAGCACGGAATGCTTTTTATGCTTATATTGCCACCGGGGTAGTCATGATGCTGTTATTTCACGTTTTTGAAAATGTTGGTATGAGTATCGGCATATTGCCCTTGACAGGGATTCCACTACCATTTATTTCACAGGGAGGTTCTTCCCTATTAAGTAACTTAATTGGTGTTGGCTTAATCCTATCGATTGGTTATCAACAGCAAAGTGATACCTTCAATGAATCAACAGGATTTTCAATTTAATGAATAGTCTAACTAGAATTAAGATGAGTATGGGGCAGATTCGTCTCAAAACACAAAAAGGTTTGATATTTGAATCCTTGGGTGATTTAATGTTACCTTTACGTAAAAATCTTGCCCTATCAGAGGTGACGCCCGTTATGCTACCGGATGATAGTCAAGATGCCTTAACTATTATTGAAAAGTATCAGGACCTTTGGGCTCATAATGATGAACATCATTTTGTAAAGAATGACTTATCAAATTCTGATTTGCAATTAATTGTCAAACAGCTAGCTAGCCCTAATGAGAAATATCGAGATACGGGTGCCTTTTTTTTCTTGAGTATGGCGATTCAAAATGATCATCTATCCCAAGAACAATTAGCTTGGTTAACTGCCGAAGTGATTAAGGATGATGCATTATTTAGTCATCTAATGGAAAAGCCTAACAATGCCAGTTTTGGTCGTTCCTATCACTTAGCTATATTGTGGATGTTGCTAGTTAAAAATCGAACGAGTACTCTAAGTTTTATTTCTGAGCAATTATTAGATCGAATGGTTGATCAAGTAGCCTTGATTAGTTTAATGGAACATGATACTCGTGGTTTTATTGATGGTAAGGGCTGGGTACATATTTTCACCCACCTTGCTAATGTTTTAAATGAATTATTTATGCTACCGAATCTTCAAAGAGCTGATAAAGTATATTTAACAGCAACTATTATGACTAACTTTCGATTGTTGGATACACCGTTAACGATGGGAGAAGTAGGTAAAATTGTTGATGCTTTGATAAATTTGGCTCAGAAGAATCAATTATATGCGGACTATATTCTGCTTTCTTTGAAATTATGGCGGCAAGATATTGTTAATGAACCGTTTATACAAAATCGTAGTCGCTGGCAGCAAATGTATAATCGGATGGATTTTTTCCATGAAATAATTGTGGCTGGCGCCGATCAAGTACCAAAATCAATTTTTGAATATGTATTAACGACTAAAAACTATTTATCATAAGAAGGTGGGAAATTTATGGATAAGAAGCATGTAGCCCTGTTGTTTGGTGGTAATTCATCTGAACATGATGTTTCAAAACGTTCTGCTCAAAATTTTTATCAGGCCTTAGAGGCAACAGGGAAATATCGTATAACAGTGATAGCAATTGCTGAAAACGGTTATTTTATTGACCCGGTTCGCTCAAAAGAAATTATGTTCCAAGCTGATGAAAAATCGTTAGTTGATGCTTATATGGCTACAATTGATACCAATAATACGTTAGCTCGGGTAGCAGCTTTAAATGAAATTCCGGATATTGACATTTTTTTCCCAGTTGTACATGGTAATTTAGGAGAAGATGGTACTATTCAGGGTTTGTTCAGATTACTTGATAAACCATTTGTGGGAGCGCCACTGCGGGGACATGCGCTAAGTTTTGATAAAGTACTGACGAAAGAACTTTTAACTTATAATAATATTCGTAATACTAAATATTTAGTCGTTCATGCCGATCAAGCCGACGAAATCACATGGGCACAAGTCGTATCCGAGCTTGGGAATCAAGTATTTGTGAAAGCAGCTAATCAGGGGTCGTCAGTTGGCATTTCGCGGGCTGATAATGAAGTTGATTTTAAAGCTGCATTGGCTGATTCATTCCAATATGACCACAAAGTCTTAATTGAAGAAGCTGTCTGTGGGCCACGCGAACTTGAAGTAGGGGTCATTGGTAATCAAAATCCTATCGTATCTGAGATAGGGGCTCACCATGTCCCTGGACAGGAAAATGGGGACGGGTGGTATGATTATCAGAGTAAGTTTGTTGATAATTCAGCAGTACAGTTTGAAATTCCAGCTCGCTTACCTGCCGCAGTAACAGAAGAAATTAAGTCTATGGCTTTATCTGCCTATAAAGTATTAGATTTGCGTGGCGAGGCTCGAATGGACTTTCTAATTGATGAAAATGATGTTCCTTACTTGGGAGAGCCGAATACCTTACCAGGATTCACCAATATGTCATTATTCAAACGCCTGTGGGATTATTCTGATATTGATAATGCTAAATTAGCCGATCTCCTTGTTCAGTATGGTTTTGAAGAGTATGAATATAATAGTAAGTTGAGTTATGCTTTTGAAGCTCTTGGCGATGAAAAGCTGGGTAAGTTTAATTAAAAATCAAATAATAAAAGGACTTCACTTTTATCAGTGAAGTCCTTTTATTATTATAACTAACAGTTAGTTTAGCGAACTACCAAAACATCGGTAATGGCTGCACGAGTGACATAGGCAGTAACCGACCCGATAACGAAACGTTCAACTGCATTGAGACCTGTGGCTCCGATTACAATTAAATCAGTTTTTAATTCTGTAGGAACATCATTAGCAATCAATGCCTTAGGAGAACCATATTCAATTAAGTAATCGACATTCTTAATGCCCGCATCTTGAGCTTGCTTTTGATACTTTTCTAAACTCTTACGTGCTTGATCAGCCACAGCATCAACCATGGTGTCGTCAAAACTAGCAATACTTTGAAAAACTCGTGTATCAATGACATTAAGGATTGATAAGGTGGCTGAATCACCAGCTAACTTTGTTAAATCAATTGCTCGTGCCAATGCCGCTTCAGACTCTTTAGAACCATCCATAGGCACAAGAATTTTTTGATAATCTTTGACCATAATAACACTCCTCTTTACTTTCTAGGAATAGTATAGCGCTGACGGAATTAAATTTAAAGTTAAAAAAACCCATCAACAAGATGGGTTTACAGACGATGTCTGGGGAAAACTTATATAGCACCGTTAATCGCTACGCAGATTTTCCTCGAAATTTCGAGGTGGGTGAATCACTTAAAGTTCAGACTACCAAACGAAAGGGCTTGCCTTGGCGTTTAAGTATCCTCATCCAAAAATAAAGGTTGTAAGGAAAAAGCTGATGATGTAACAACGCGTATGCTTAAGTAATTCCAATTGACATTGTAACGCGTCTAAATAGTTAATAACAGTCTTGACAGCTAATTATTTTTAAGAGTTTAAATTATCGTGTTGTTGCTTCTTTAAACTGCGATTGATTTCTTTTAATTGTAATTCAAAAGGTGAATTTCCTTTAGGATTAAAGTACTTTTGTTTTTTGATTCCATCAGGTAGATATTGCTGTGCAACCCAATCGTTTGGAAAGTCATGCGGATAGCGATAATCAATCCCATGACCTAATGCCTGTGCGCCTTTATAATGAGCATCTTTTAAGTACTTTGGAATATCTAAATGATGGTTTGTTTTTAAATCGGCTAGGGCTTGATCGATAGCAAGATAAGCTGAATTTGATTTTGGTGAGAGAGCTAATTCAATGACCGCGTTAGCAATCGGAATGCGTCCTTCTGGTAATCCAAGGCTTTGGGCCGCATTTAAAGCACTGATGGCATGCTGAGCAGCATTGGGATTGGCTAGACCAATATCTTCATAAGCAATGACGGTTAAACGCCTTACAAGACTATTTAAATCACCAGATTCAATGATTCTAGCAGTATAGTGGAGTGCTGCATCAACGTCAGATCCCCGAATAGATTTTTGCAGAGCTGAGATAACATCATAATGGGCATCGCCATCTCGGTCAGCGACAATGGCTTGATGTTGGGTAGTTTCTTCAACAATAGGTAGGGTTATATTAATAATTCCGTCTTGATTAGCTGCAGTTGATAGGACTGCAATTTCAAGGCTGTTAAGTGCACTACGTAAATCACCATTGGTGGCTTGGGATAAATGTGCCAATGCTTGTGGACTTAGGTGTACTTGATACATCCCAAGTCCATGTTCTTTATCAGCTAGAGCACGTTTAATGCCGTTTTTAATGTCGGCTTCGTTTAATGGATGGACTTGGAAAATCTGTGTTCGAGAACGGATTGCCGGTGTAACGTTGATATAAGGATTTTCAGTAGTCGCTCCAATAAGGATAATAGCACCTGATTCTAGATGGGGAAGTAAAAAGTCTTGTTTTACTTTATTTAAACGATGAATTTCATCTAGTAGTAAAACAACTGTGCCAGACATTCTAGCCTCTTCAGCAACAATTTGAAGTTCCTTTTGACCATCGGTAGCGGCGTTTAATTGACGAAAAGAATATTTTGATGAGCCAGCAATGGCACTGGCAATCGAGGTTTTGCCTGTTCCAGGAGGGCCGTATAAAATCATTGAATTTAAACGATGGGCAGTAACCATGCGCCAAATAATTTTATTTTTACCGACTAAATCCTGTTGACCAATAATTTCTTCAATTTTAGTTGGCCGCATACGATATGCCAAAGGTTTTTGTTGCACGATGGGAACTCCTAACTAAGATAAATATTATCGATATTTACAGCATGATCAGCCGCCAAAAGAACTGCTATTGGGTCTGCTTGACGACTGCCTTTTTGATTATCGGATAGCAGGGTAAAAGGGTGGTTAGTCTGCGTGGCTATTTTAATATAAGTGGCACTATTATCCCCAGTTAAATTAGCGTTAATTAGTAGCTTACCTGCAGTATTTTGTGATAAAACGGTTGTAAAATCTGTGATAACTTTGGGATTATCGATCTGGGATTGACGTATAGCGACAATAACCCGTTCTCTAAAGGTGCCTAAATAGCGATTTTGTTCATCGGGATTAATTTTGGGTAAACTACTACCGCTTAACTGTTCTTGTTGCAAACGTTCATTGATATCCATAATTGGTTAACTCCTATTGTGAGCAGGATAGTTGTTAGCATTATACAAAAAAAGCCATCACTAAGTGATGACAAATTTTAAAAAGAATATTAACGGTTGTAGAATTCAACGATAAGCGCTTCGTTGATATCAGCATCCAATTCTTCACGTTCTGGCAAACGAACAAGTGATCCTTCCAACTTTTCAGCATCAAATGAAACGAATTGTGGACGAGAAACGACTGACTCAATTGCGATTTGAATTGGTACAATATTCTTTGACTTTTCACGAACTGAGATAACTTGACCAGGCTCAACTTCGTATGAAGGAATATCTACACGCTTACCATCAACAAGGATGTGACCATGGTTAACTAATTGACGTGCTTGTTGACGCGTAGTAGCCAAACCTAAGCGGTAAACCAATGAGTCCAAACGGCGCTCCAACAAGATCATGAAGTTAGTACCATGAGTACCTTGACGGATCTTACCGGCCTTGTTAAATAGTGTGTGGAATTGACGTTCAGTCAAACCGTAAGTGAAACGCAACTTTTGCTTTTCGCGAAGTTGAGTACCATATTCAGATACCTTACCGCGACGACCATTTCCATGATCTCCAGGTGCGTAGGCACGGCGAGCTAATTCCTTACCGGTACCAGATAGTGAAACGCCTAAGCGACGTGAAATACGCCATTTAGGTCCTGTATAACGTGACATGTATAATGTCCTCCAAAATGTATTTGCTGTACATTTGAGGGTAGGCACCAGATGCGTGCAGCGTCAATAATTGACGTTTCTCAGTGACGGTAGCTTGTCCTTACTAACGAATTGCGACGTTGTTGACGCGCTTCTTTGCCTACTGCTACTCAACTCAATACAACTCTCACATTATATCAGAAATAATGATAATCACCAAATTATTAAGAAAACACTAAAGCTAGAGTAAATATCATTTGATTTATCTAAAATGCGGTATTGTTTTATACAAAGGGAAAATTAAGAAGATAAGGCCAAGGTGAAATATTAATATGTGGACTTTTATCATAATTGCTATTGCCGTTCTCGTTGTCGCGGCTATTATCGTTGTTTTTTTACAAAGAAGTTATCAGAATAAGGCTAAACAGTTGGGTGAAATTAAAGCCCGCTTGGTGGCTTTTGATATAAATCAAGATCTCATTGAAGCTCGTAAACTTTCATTAATCGGACAATCCTTGAAAGATTATCAAACCCTTGAAAGTCGTTACAGTGGACTTGAAAAAAATAAATTTATGGCCATTGATCGCCAACTAGAACTGGTTTTAAATGGCGCTGCTGGGGTGAATTTACTAAAGGCCAAAGGTGATTTAGATCAATTACGTGATTTAGTTGGTGAGGCTACAGATGAAGTGCAGGCAATCCGAACGGGACTAAAAGAGTTAAACGATACTAGTCAAGCCCATAAAAAAGCGATTGCTGAATTACATGGTAGCTATGCGATTATTCGTCAGTCGATTGACGATCAACGGGAAGCATATGGACCTGCTTACCATTCTTTGTTGCAGTTTATTAATCAGCTAGAAAATGATTATCAAGAATTTGCTACATTGACCGAGTCGGGCGATCAGGCTGCGGCTAGTAATGTTTATGAACAATTAGCCATGGAAAATACTCAGTTAGCAAATATGCAGACCGAAATACCTGATTTATTTACTAGTCTAAATATTAAATTTGTTGAACAATTGGCGGAATTATTTGATGGCTACCAAACCTTGCGTCATCAGGGTATTATCTTTTTAGAAGATATTGCTGACCGTTTATCTTTGATTGATCAACAACGTGAAGTAGCTTTGGCGTTGTTAGTAGATTTAAAAATTAAAGAGACACAACAACACATTGATAAAATTGAGCAACAAATTCAAGATGTTTATGACCTATTAGAGGGTGAGTTGAACGCTCAACAAGATTTTCAAACCAATGTTAAAGCTGTTGATCATGGCCTTGAACGTTTACGTGAACAAAATCAAAATTTGTTTGTTGAATTAGAAAGATTACGTCAGTCATATCGTTTCACTCATCATGAGTTAGAAAATCGGCGGGGATTTTTAGAACAAATTGATATGATTGGTCGAAATGTCACGGCGGCTAACGAGCAATTGCATCAGGCTAAGATCACATACAGTCAAGCGGTCGGTATGCAGGAACGTTGGCTGAATCAAATGCAGGAAATTAACACGAGTCAAATTGAGTTATGGCAACAAATCATTGGTATTGAACCGGCCTTCCAATCTGCTAAACAAATTTGTGATCAAAATATTGACAGCATTCAATCTATCCGGCAACGTTTGGAACGAATGAACTTACCAGGATTACCAAAAGTATATTTAGAATTTTACTATAGTGTGTCGGATGAAATTAAGCGCCTAGATGATATTTTACGAGCCAGTCTAGTAGATATGGATGATGTTCAACGCCAGTTAAATATTGTTGTGGTCGATTCTGATACGTTACATGAAAAAACACAAAAAATTGTAGATGAAGCTATTATCGCTGAACAATTGTTACAGTACTCTAATCGTTATCGTCAGTCCAATCAAATGGTAGCTGAAGCTAGCCAGGAAGCGCGTCAAATCTATAATAACGACTATAATTATAGTAAGGTGATGGATGTGTTAGGTCCTGTTCTGGATAAAGTGGATGCTGGGATTTATGACCATATTGTTGAAAGTTATCAGCGCCATCGAAATGTTATATAAAAAAATGGTTGACCTGAAGGTCAACCATTTTTTTATTTCTTACCAAGCGAGGAATGATGAATACCGTAACTAAAGTAGCAGAGGATTCCTAGAATTAACCAAATCAAGTACATTTCTAAAGTTTCAGCCGGAAGCTGCATAATAAGCAATAAGCTAATAAGACTACTTATAATCGGTAAAACAGGGTATAGGGGCATTTTAAACCCTTCATGGGTGAGATCTTTACGTTGCCGCAGCAGAATTACACCAAAACTAATAAATAGAAAGGCTGTTAAAGTACCAATATTAATTAAGCTAGCGAGCGTACTTAGTGGAACTAAACCGGCTAAAATAGTTTCTACTACAGCAGCTAAAATCAAAGCATTAGTAGGTAGTTGGTGACGTTTTGAAACATGGCCTAATTGCTTAGGTAGTAGACCATCACGACCGAAAGAATAGGTTAGGCGTGATGAAGCAAAGACCATCGCTAAAATAGCAGTAAACATACCAATTAATGCCCCAATTGTAATAACAATTGAAAATTGAGTTTGATGAATTGTTTGTAGCGCAAAGGCCGCTGGGTCATCAACCCCTAATTGTTTATAGTTAACAATTCCAGTTAAGACAATGGCAAAGAAAGTATAAAGTAGAGCTGAAATAATGACAGTACCTAGGATTCCTTTGGCCATTGTTTTAGTAGGATTTTTAACTTCAGCAGCATGAGCAGCAATAGTGTCAAATCCTAAGAAAGAAAAGATAATACCGGCAGTGGCAGCGGTAATACCACCTAATCCTAGCAGGCCAGTTTGAAATTCCTTGGGATAGAACGGTACATAGTTACTAGTTTTAACAAAGAAAGATCCACCAACAATAAATAAAATTAAAATAGCAATTTTAATAAAGACTGCACCGTTTTCAATCGATTTTGAAGTATTAATTCCGCGGGAAATTACCCAGGTAACTAATAAAATGACTAAGACGGCCAAAAGATTAATAGCTCCGCCTTCCATTGGACCGGCTTGTAAGGTTTTGGGAAGATGTACACCAAAAATACTTAATAAGTTATTCATATAGGCTGAAAAACCAGTGGAAATGGCTGATACTGCTAGGAAGTATTCCAAAATTAATGACCAACCTAACAGCCAACCAATTAATTCGCCATACACTACGCTTCCATAAGAATAGGCTGATCCGGCAACTGGCATTGCCGAAGAAAATTCAGCAAAGGCCATACCAGCTATTCCAGAGAAGATAGCAGCTAGTAAGAACGATATCGCCACGGCCGGTCCAGCATGAGAAGCTGCTTCATGACCGGGTAAAATAAAAATTCCAGAACCAATTACAGTTCCAACTCCCAGGCCTATTAAATCTTTTGTGGTTAATAGGCGTTTCATTTGTGAATCTTTTTGAAGATATCCCTCCACCGATTCACGCTGAAAAGCACGTTTAATTATATCCATTTTGTCTCTCGCATTTCTATATAGAATATTCTTGATTTTACCAGTAATTTTATTTACTTGTCGATTATTTGAGTGATATTCTTTAACAGGAACAAGAATGCCTTGATAGAAAGGGTTACATATATGGCTAAAAAGGTGATTGTAATTACAGGTCCAACCGGTGTTGGAAAGACTACGGTTGCTAAATATTTAGAGCAGCAGTGGCATATGGCTCGAGTAATAACCCATACGACGCGTACTCCACGTGCTGATGAAAAAAATGGTCGAGATTATTATTTTGAAACCTCTGATTCTTTTAATAAAAATCATTATTTAGAGTCAGTTATTTATGCTGGTGCTCAGTATGGTTCCTCCTTGGAGGGATTAGATCGTGCTTGGCAAAAAAGTGAGATTGTCACCATTGTTTTAGATACAGCTGGTGCCATTACCTATGCACAGAAGTTAGCCGATAAAGTGCTTATTTTGTATATATCAGTTTCCGATTCTAATGTTTTGCGCCAAAGATTAGCAAAACGTGGTGATCATCCTGAACAACAGCAGCATCGATTGCAATCGACCGAATATCTGCGGGATTTAACTTTACCACCCGAATTAGTTGGACGAGCAACTTTGATAAATAATGATAATTGGCATAAAACTCAGGAGATGTTACAAGAATTTATGATTTTATGCGGTATAATAAAATAAGATTAATATATTATAATTTTTTTCTAATCTAAATTAACACATATCGCTGATAATTTTATTTTGTAGATGGTGGGAGAATTTTAATGCCAAATATTAAAGACTCAGTTTTATCTAATTTAAATCGTCAAGTTCAAGCGATGGGCGCCAATGCGATCCGAGCCTTTGATGAAGAGGTTAGCTCGGTTCCTAATATTATTAAATTGACTCTTGGGGAGCCAGATTTTAATGTACCAGATCACATTAAGGCAGCGGCCATACGCTCTATTGAAGAAAACGATTCGCACTATGCACCAGCCAGTGGTAGTGTGGCTGTTCGTCGAGCAATTATTGACTTTTTAGCTAATCGTTATGGTTTAACCTACAATGCCGATAATGAAATAGTTGTAACGGTCGGCGCGACCGAAGCGATTTATGATTGCTTGGCAACGTTGTTGAATCCTGGGGATGAGGTTTTAATTCCGACACCCATTTTTTCAATGTACGGACCGGACGTATTATTAAATGGTGCAAAGCCAATTTACCTAGATACTTCTGCCAATGATTTTGTCCTGACTCCTGAGCAACTTAGAAAGGCCATTGAAGATAGTGACGGTCGTGCTAAGGTGCTTATACTGAATTTTCCCTCCAATCCCACCGGCGTAACTTATGATAAAGAAGCATTGACTGCACTAGCTGCAATTATTAAAGAAACCGACATGGTTGTTATCTCCGATGAAATCTATTCGGAACTAACCTATAATCAAAACCATGTGTCCATGGCAGAATTATTACCAGAACAAACTTTGCTGTTAAATGGTGTTTCAAAATCACATGCTATGACTGGATATCGGATTGGTTTTGTAGCTGGTCCTAAAAAATTAGTAGAAAAGGTGAATGTTGTTCATCAATTTACCACTACAGCAGCCTCTAATCCAGCAATGGCCGCTGCAGCTGAAGCCCTAGGAACACCTGCGGGGAAAGCTGATACAGAATTGATGAAACTTGCCTATCAAAAAAGACGGGATTACTTATATCAGGAGCTAATTAACTTAGGATTTGAGATTCCTAACCCCGATGGCGCCTTTTATATATTTGCTAAAATTCCAGCTGAATACGGCGTTGATGATTATTCCTTTGCATTAGATTTAGCTAAAAGGGGGAAGGTTGCTGTCATTCCTGGTTCAATTTTTGGACTTGGAGGGGAAGGGTATGTTAGAATAAGCTACGCTGCTTCGGAAAGTCAAATAAAAGCTGCTGTAAAACGTGTTTCAGATTTTATGAAATAAATTTCAGCAAGTTGTTGACAAGCGGCAAGCAGCGTGATAGACTAATTAAGTTGTTTCGTAAGGGAGCAACGCAGTAGCACATTGAAAACTGAACAAAACTTTGAACAAACAAATCTGTA
>NZ_QEKT01000013.1 GCF_003096575.1 Convivina intestini | reverse complement strand
CGCAGTATCAAAAACAAAAAGTCGCCTAATTACCGTAGTAATTAAGCGACAAGATTTATGACATTACTTCTCTCCAATTTGGAGGGCGCACTTCAGTAACTATAATTAGTTACGTGTTTTTTAGTGACTTATTTTGAACTACTTGAATTAGCAGTTACGCCAGAAGTCATGTAACCACTCAAAGCGTTCTTTAAATCAGTATCCTTAACTGATACGTCATCCTTACGAAGGATTGAACCGATAATCTTTTGGATTTCAGTTTGATTCTTAGAGTCGTTGAGGAAGTCAGTAGCAATCTTATCCTTCAACTTCTTTTCAACCTTGCTTTGGGCTGGCTTATCACTAACCTTGTCAATCTTGATGACATAGTAGTTACCACTAGTACCCTTGACTGGTGAGTCAGAAATTGCGCCAACCCCACTCATGTTAAAGGCGGCCTTACGGATTTCACTATCCACACTAGTGTTAGTGGAATCAAAAGCAGGTAACTGCCCAGTAGCACTAGCATTCTTGTTTTCACTTGAATACTTTTTATATACTGATGCCCAACTATCACCAGCGTTGATATCATCGATAGCTGCCTGAGCATCATCTTGATTCTTAGCAGTAATCAATGAAATCGTAGTTTCTGGTTGGTAGTTACTGTAAGCTTCGTCAAGTTGTTTTTGACTAATCTTATAGTTAGCTTTAACGGCATAAGTCATAATCATCTTGTTACGGATTGACTCTTTGAACTGTTCTTCGGTCATGTTGTTTTGAGCCAACACTTCCTTAAACTGTGAGCCGTATTGCGCTTTTTGGGTATCAAAGGCCTTATCGGAGTCAGACTTGGAAACATCCTTGCCATATTCCTTGTTCAAGACTTTGTTAATCACCATATTGGCAAATTCTTGCTGTCCGGCAGCTGATTTTTTGACATCCTCGTAATATTCCTTTTCGGTAATTTTACCGGCGGTCGATGTCATGACTGTCTTGGATGAATTAAAGAATAGGTAAACCAATCCGCCCAAGAAAATGACGATTAGCAAACCCCAAACGATTTTGCGACGCATAATAAATCCCTTCTAATTCGAAATAGATACAGACAACATTCTAGCACATTTAGCGGTTATTCGTGCCATATTTTGCCAGCTCCTGTTCAAGATGATCGGAGGTGGCTTGGATACGATCTAAATGTGGTTTGTTTTTAAAATTCATTCGTTTGACGCTGTTGTTTAAGTCTCGCAGCGTTTTTTCTTGAATATTTAATTGTGCCTGTAAAGTATTGACTTGGTCTGAAAGCCGTTGGCTTTGCTGCTGGATGGTTTTGACATCCTGCCAAAGGGTTTTCAAGTTATCCAAAAATTTCATTTATACTTCCTTTATACTGGTAGCAATTTGTTGAGCAATTGCTTGATAGCGCTCAGGGGTAAAATCAGCACTATGATCAATCGTTGGGGCCAATTGGCTATTGAGATTGTCATCGTCAAACCGAGGGATCAAATGCCAGTGAGAATGAATCACTGTTTGACCAGCTGATGGACCGTTATTAGATTGAATGTTAATTCCTGTAATTTGGGGGTTGCTGGCCTTAATGGCGCGGGCTAATTTAGGTAATTTTAATAAAACCTTTTCAGCAATTTGTTCATCGTAGTCAAAAATATCATTCACATGGGCTTTAGGTACTAAAAGGGTATGCCCAGGGGTTACCTGTGAAATATCCAAAAAGGCGATTACATCGTCATCCTCATAAACTTTATAGCAAGGAATTTCGCCTTTAATAATTAGATCAAAAATATCATCTGCCATTTTGCATTCTCCTTTGATAAGTCACTAACATTCATTATAACAAATGCAAACGCGACTGTTATAATAATAGCCATGGGACTAAAAATTGATAATTTATCCGGTGGCTATGCCGGCAATAATGTGTTAAAAAATGTCACCTTTGAGGTGCCAAATGGTAAAATTGTGGCCTTGATCGGCTTAAACGGTGCTGGAAAATCGACAACGATTAATCATGTGATTGGGCAACGTCCTCCTTATGCGGGTTCGATTGTGTTAAATAATATTGATATTAGCCAGGATCCAACGGCTTTTAAACAGCAAATTGCCTATATTCCGGAGCAACCAATTTTATATGATGAGCTGACCTTAGAAGAGCATCTGCACTTCATGTTAGCCAGTCATAATTTGGATGATGAGCAGCACTGGCAAAGAGTCTTGGCCTTGCTGGCTAAATTTCGTTTGGATAATAAATTACACTGGCTACCGATTCATTTTTCCAAGGGGATGCGGCAAAAGGTCATGATTGTAGCGGCCTTTATGTTAAATGCGCCTTTACTGATAGTAGATGAACCTTTTTTAGGCCTGGATACCTTAGCGCAAAAAGATGTGGTCCGTTTAATGGAAGACCAAGTTCGTCAGGGCAACGGTGTGCTCTTAACGACCCACTTGCTTGGATCAGCTGCTAGCTATGTTGATACCTTTGTAGTTTTAAAGAATGGACAGGTTGATTTTATTGGTTCACCAGAAGAACTAGCTCAAAAACATAAGCTTAGTTTAGCTAATCTGGATGATTTCTTTGACTTAAGACAGGAAGGACAAAGCGATGGGCCT
Organism: Convivina intestini; assembly: GCF_003096575.1. Taxonomy (GTDB): domain Bacteria; phylum Bacillota; class Bacilli; order Lactobacillales; family Lactobacillaceae; genus Convivina; species Convivina intestini. The sequence goes on along the minus strand of NZ_QEKT01000013.1, from coordinate 18,992 downwards.
AACTAAGTTATTTTGGCAACGCTTTGCCACAGCACAACAGCGCAACATTAAATATCTACGACTTTTATTTAATGAACATTTTGTGTTATTTTTGTTGATTGCCTTTGGCGGGCTGGTGTTAGGTTACCGCAGTTTGTTAATGGTGCCGGCTAGCAGTGATTTTTGGCAAAATCCGTGGTGGAAATTTGCTATCCTAGCCTGGTTAGTTATCGGTTTACAGTTAGGACATCTGGTAACCTACTTTCGTCCGGCTGATCGGTTATTTTTGCTGGGGCAGGATCATTTTTTAATGAGTCGCTATTTAAAGCAAGCCCTAGGAATATCAGCTGGTTTTGCCAGTGTTTGGCAGCTAATCTTTTTTGCCAGTGTTTGGCCGATTTTAACGGCGGTTGGTTTTCACCAAATTGTTAGTTTGCTGTTAGTTTTACTATTTACTGTAATGTATAAGATTTTTTTACTAGTGATTGAACGCTACCAGCTTTTAACGACCGCTAAGCAAGTGGCCAATGACATCATATTAAAAATTTTGATACCAATCATCATTCTAGCCAGTCTGTTCTGGCTTCCATCATTGGTTGGTTTAGGAATTGTACTGGTGGTTGTATTCTTAGTAGTAATAGTTGCTAGGCAGTTAAACGCCCAGGCCGGACAGGTCAGCGCTGCCTTGGCTTGGCCATTAGCCATCCAGCAGGCCCAAAGCCACGAGCAAGCTGTTTTACATTTTTATGCTTTATTTGCTGAAGTGCCTCAACAGGCTAAAAGTATTAAACGACGGGCTTACTTAGATTCTGTGATTGTTTGGCTAACCCCTAAAGGAGCCGGTATCCAAAGGCTTTATTTAACCCAACTAATTCGTAATAATGAAATCTTACCTTTAATATTACGATTATGGTTAGTGGCCATCATTATTTTAATTAACGTCCATTCGGCGCCAAGCTGGCTTATTGCTGCGATTGCTGCGATGACGGTCTATTTAGTTAATTTTCAAATTTATCCACTTTTCTTACAAACTCGCCAAGTCTTGTGGACGCAACTAGTACCAATTGGTCTGGTGGATCAAAAAAAGCTTTTTAATCGCTTATTATTGGGCTTTAGTCTACTTAGTATCGTGATGATTTTAGCAGCCACCGTAACGACTTGGTCAGCGCTGCTGGCGGGCCTTGCTGGGGCGATTTTGATGACGATTTTTTGTTACTATTTTTATATACCACGGCTCTTAAAAAAAGGGCAATAACTGGAGGATATCATGCATTTACGTTCAAAACCTTGGGCCGCTCCTTGGCTGGCCGAGCATACTGATTTGGTCATTCCCCAAGATCAAGCAACGCAATTAAAGGGACATTGGTCGCAACAATTTGATCAAGAACAACCAATCCAGGTCGAGATTGGCTCGGGAAAAGGGCAGTTCATTATGGAAATGGCCTTAGCTCATCCAGAAATTAATTATATCGGGATGGAAATCCAGGAAACCGCAGTAGCGATTGCGGCACGTAAAAGTTTTGACCGGCTTGGCAAATTACCAAACTTGCGCTATTTGTTTGGGAATGGCAATGGGGTTGAAACCTATTTTGAACTGGGAGAAATTCAAAAGATTTATTTGAATTTTTCTGATCCCTGGCCTAAAACACGTCATGAATCACGACGGTTAACTTATAAAAGCTTCTTAAAATCCTATGAAGCGGTTTTGCCAGCTGGTGGAGAAGTTGAGTTTAAAACGGATAATCGTCATCTCTTTGAATATTCGATTGTGAGTTTTATGGATTATGGCATGCGTTGGCAGCCTGAAGATTTTACTTTAGACTTACATGCTGATGAAGCCAAGGTGGCTGGTAACATTCAAACAGAATATGAAGAAAAATTCCTAGCCTTGGGACAACCAATTTATAAAATTAAAGCTCACTTTTAAAGTAAAAACCTTACGATTTAGTCGTAAGGTTTTTTGTTATTCTTGACTACTACCAATTTGATAGAGAATCTGGTCTAAATTAAGATCTTTAATTAACTGATTGCTGATGGTTTCGCGTTGAATGGAATTTTTATTAATGCTACTGATACTTTTAACAATCAATGTTTCAAAGTTACCGCGTAAACTGGAAGCGACACTGACATCAATTTGATAATTTCGAGCTTTAGCATTTTCAGCCGAGGTAACAATCCCGTAAGGGCCATAAAGAGCTTCCTTGAGCTTGTTATAATCATGAGGACCAAGGTCCGGCTGATTGCTCTTTAATAGGGCGTCAGCGTCTTTTTTTAGTTCGGTTAGGCTTTTATCCTGATGGGTATTAAAAAGCTTTAAATCGGATAATATGGCCTTTACTTGTTTTTTACTGGCTTGAACGTGCTGGTAGTCCTTTTGTGAAAGCGAAACGCCAGCATATTTAGGTTCTTGGTTAAAGAGAAATAAAGCAACCAGTAAACCAGCGATAACAACTGCAAGGGCGATGAAGGCTTTGCGCATAAAATGATCTCCCGTACTTTGTAGATATGAAATTATTGAATAAAGTTGCGATTATTGCGAAAACCGTCAATGGCTAGTTTGGCTGATAGCTGGTTGGCAAAGCGCTGGACATGGACGTTGACGATATCGCTGTTGGCAAATAACTCAATCCGACAAACTAGGTAGTGGGGTGAGTTGACGTCAGAATTCATCGAAATCACATCACCAATCTGGGGCGCTTGGGGGAGTTTAACGTCGGTTTCAACCCGAGCACTGGAAAGAATGAAATTATATTGGGCCATGGAAATCCTTTCTGTTAGTAACAAATATCACTCTTATTCTACCATTATTCTATTTTACTCGTTGCTGATTAGGCATAATCGACGATAAAAAGGCATAAAAAAAACACCCGCAGGTGTTTTAAATTTTAGTACCAACCGTATTGTTGACTGTGGCTAGCAGCGTTTTCCCATGAACCGTAACGTGACTGAACATATTGGTCAGCAACGCGTTCTTGGTTTTCGGCTGAATAGTCACCGTTTAAGTAACTTGATGAAAGTTGGTACTTACCAATGTAGTTACCGTTACGGGCTTCATATGATCCACCAGATTCAACACCGGCGATATAGTCCTTAGCAGAAGAACTTTGACCAGTGTAGCTAACAGTTTGTGTAGCGGCTGGCGTAGCACTTGCAGTACTTACTTGAGTAGTTGCTACTGGTTGGTAGATAACTGGCTGGCTTTGTACGGCTGGTGTAGCAGTTTGAACTGGTACACTGGCAACCGGTTGGCTAGCAGTTTGAACTTCACCAGTTGGTGTAGTTACGGCTTCAACGCGTTGGTTGTCAGCACTAAACTTAATCTTTTCACCAATGAAAATTAAGTCGATGTTCTTGATGCCTGAGTTCTTTGCTAGAAGTACAGCATTAGTATTATGAGCTTGAGCGATTTCGCTCAAAGTGTCACCGGCTTTAACGGTGTAAACGTTGTTATCATTATCGTTAATATCATCGGCGTTTGCCTGAGTTGATGCACCAACAGTTAGGAGCGCAGCTGCTGCAGTAGTAGCCATAAGAGTGTTCTTAATTGTTTTATTCATCTGAATGTGTACATCTTGCTTATTGGGCTTGATGTCTTTCCTTTCGATATCACTCCCATAAACTAACAAGCTATTATTACGTAGAGATTATGTGATTATTTCCTGAATATTACAAAGTTTTCAATGATCGATTTTAACGACCAAAAAGCAGACTTTTTGGATTTGAATTTTTGATAAACTAAGAACCATTAATTTCCCAAGTAAAGGCAACTGGGATAGATTTATAAGAAAATTAAACTTTTGGCTAAGGGACGACTTGATAATGTAACAATTCCGGCAATTTTTTTATTAAATTTATGGAATTTTGATTGATTTTTAGTTAAAATAAGCTTTCTTGCTTTCTAAAAGTAAACAAAATTTGCTTTTTTGGTCGAATTTTATCGTAAAATTTTTAAAATTAAGGTTATTCGACAGTATAATAGGAAGAAAAATATTATCAAAATATTTTGTTTAACTTTTCCTACTATATAAGTATGAAATTTCACGTGATTCAATATGCTATGATAAACATAGGAGGTAGCGATGGTTGAGAGATTACCCAAGGCATCATTTTCCGTTGAATTGGATGAGCCTCTATATCAATTACTGTTAAATAAAGTAAATCAGGAGGGCCGATCAGTGAATGATTACATTAATCAGCTACTGAACAATAATTTGCAGGTCGAACAAAGTTTTGAACAGCGGAATTTAATTGGTCGCCGTTTGACTTTAAAAGATATTGATCCTAAAAGTGGCCTGGTTCAGCTTTTGGGGAATTACTATCGCTACACTCTTAGTGGGGCCGTTAATGTTTTAGCGGAACAAGAATATGTGGTAACTCAGGTCGAAGGAAATCTATTGACCATTGCTGCCGTAGTGAAATAGGAGAGAATGATTATGATTTTGGGCATTATTGTGGTTCTAGCGATAATTATTATCGCTTTGGGAATTAAAATCGTACCGCAAAACCAAGTTGGTTTATTGGAAACGGTTGGAAAATACAGCAGTACCAAGCAGTCCGGCTTACATCTTTGCTTGCCCTTGGTGCAACGGATTCGAGTGGTTAGTTTAGCTTTGCAGCCCTTGCGTTTGCAGGGATATTCGGTGATCACCAAGGATAATGCCGATATTAATACAACGGTAACGTTAAACTTTCATGTAACCGATGCCGTCAAATATATGTACGAAAACACGGATTCCGTGGAATCTATGCAACAATTGGTGCGTGGACACCTACGTGATATTATCGGCCGGATGGATTTAAACGAAGCCCTGGGATCAACAACCAAGATTAACAAGGAATTAGCAGAGGCGATTGGTGATTTGACCAATACCTATGGGATTAATGTTGATCGAATCAACATTGACGAATTAAAGCCAAGTAGTGCCATTCAAGAGGCCATGGATACTCAATTAAAGGCTGACCGTGAACGAGTAGCCGCGATTTCTAAAGCCGAAGGGGATGCTAAGGCGATTGAATTGCGGACCAAGGCTAATAACGATGCCTTGATTGCTACAGCGCAAGCCCAAGCCAGTGCGACTAAGACCCAGGCGGATGCCGAGCGTTACCGGATTGACACGGTCCAAGCTGGTTTGGCCAGTGCTGATGAAAAGTACTTCAATAACCAGTCAATTAATGCCTTTGCCACATTAGCTCAATCAGATAGTAATTTGGTGGTAGTGAATGGCAAAGAAGTTGATAGCTTAGGACAATCAGTCGTTTTAGGTAAGGCAATTGGCAAAAGTCTAGCCAATGAAAAGAAGTAAAATGCAAAAGGATTCAACTGCTAACCAGTTGAATCCTTTTGCATTATTTTAAATTCGACGCATGACACAGGTTCCTTCGGGTACAGCAAACTCTTTTTGAATTAGGGTCAGCTGGCCGCTGTGGGCGTCACGTTCATATAGGGACATGTTATCCGAATTTTGGTTGGCCACTAACAAGAGGCTTTCGTCGGCGTTGAAGTTGAAGTCGCGCGGGAACTCACCTTCACTAGAAATTAACTGACGCAAGGACAGGTTACCATCGGCTTGAATCTCAAAGACGGCAATCGAATCGTGACCACGGTTAGTGATGTAGACAAAGCGCTGATCACTAGAAATTTTAATGGCCGCAGCCCCGTTATGCTCAGTCCAGTCAGTTGGAATGGTTGATAGGGTTTCGAGTACCTCTAATTGACCATCGGTAGGATGATAGCGGATAACGGAAACTTGACTAGCTAATTCACCAACTAGATAACCAATGTTTTTTTCATTGACAAAGGAAATGTTACGGGGCCCAAAACCTGGTTCGGTTTTTAGTTCAGACACTTGGGTTAATTTACCTTCGGCCGAAATGTCATAAACATGCACACAATCGGTACCTAAATCACAGACGACCAAACGGCCATCGGGGGTTAAATTAGCGTAGTGGGGATGGGCACCGTCGGCCTGTTGTGGTCGGGGCCCAACTTCGCCTAAGCTTTGGACCCGATCTTTAAGCAGCAGGGTACCATCAGCTTGAATGGCATAAACTGAGACATATCCCATGTGGTAATTGGCGGTGTAAACCAGTTGACGGTCTTCGTCAACGGCGACATAAGCGTCAGAAGTACCAGTTTCAATTTCTTCTTGGAGCAAAACGGCGGGCTCTTGATTAAAATCAAAACTGGCCACACCACCGCGTAGGTCCGGTTGAGCCATGTTGCGGTCAACGGCATAAACTATATGTTTTTTTGATTCGGCCAAATAGGTCGGACTATCGATTTTAGCTACCAAATGGGCATTTTGGAGCACTTTTTTATCGTTGTCTAGTTCAATTTCAAAAATACCCTCACTGTCATTAATGGTGTAGGTACCAATTAAAAACTTTTCAATCATGCGGTCAATCTCCTTTTTATACTGTATACGCTTACATTATGTGCTCGGCTTCACTTTTTTTCAATCGTTTTTTAATGAATTAGTAGAAAATTTGACCTGTTAGTTTATTTTATGTTAATTTTTATCTGTAGCTATGTTGGGCAATGGCTATGACAATTAAATAGGTAACACTAGGGGTGTCTGTAATGACTGAGATGGTAATAGCCAATCCCTTTGAACCTGATCTAGTTAGCACTAGCGGAGGGAAGTGACTAAACCATAAAAATCTGATTGATATTGTTGGATGAGCTGGGTCTCTTTGCGTTCGCAAAGGGACCTTTTTAAAATGGGAGAAATGTGATTAATGAATAAACGAGTTAAAAAATTAGCGGTTGTGGCGGTGATGATTGCCTTAGATGTTGTGTTAACTTCAGTTTTTCGAATTGAGGGGATGGCGCCGATGTCTAGTGTTATGAACATCATTGCTGCCGTTTTGTTAGGGCCGGTCTACGCCTTTTTAATGGCTCTCATTACGGCCATTATCCGTATTTTTTTGTTAGGTGTACCACCCTTGGCCTTAACTGGTGCTATTTTTGGCGCAATTGGTGCTAGTTTTGCTTATCGCTATGGACAAAGAATGTATTGGGCGATGATTGGAGAATTCATTGGCACTGGTATAATTGGTTCTTTATTATCATATCCGCTGATGGTTTGGTATACAGGTAGTCAGCAGGCGTTATACTGGCTGGTCTATACCCCTCGATTTATCGGAGCCACGCTGATTGGGGCTGGGATTGCTTATTTTGTATTGAAAAATTTATTGAACCAGCAAAAGATAGGCTTGATTCAGCAATTGTTTAAATAATAAAAAATGACGGATACCCCACAAGTTGAAATAACTTTTAAGGGTATCCGTCAAGTGTTATTTTAATGAGTTCGACCTAAAATTTTAATCTTGCTTAGAAATTCAGTAGGCAAGATTGTCAAAATGAAGGTAATGATTGTCACGATTGTAGGTACGAGGCGGACATAGACATTATCATGCGGAGAATAGAAGTGGAAGATGAGCGTCAGGATAAAGAGTAACCAGACCCCAATTTCGTTTAATCCGGTATCACGATAACGACGCACATTTAGTGATAGGGAAGGGATGGCAAGAGCAATGAAGACGGCCACTGTGAGAAAAATCCAAATCATGGTTAACAAAGAGGAGTGTGTAAATATTTGCCAAAAAGAGGTGAAGTCAGCAGTAAGGTGAGCAGGGGTTGCGATGATAATCATGATGGTAGCTGGTATCCAAAAAATGGTAAAGATTATCAGGTAAAGCGTCATCCACCAGTACTCAGCCCGCGTGGCTGTACCGGTAAAATTGAAATAGTTACGCCAAAAATTCTTAAAAGCCTGAGCCATTGAAATCATAAGTTTCTCCTTAAAGGGAACCTCTCTCTATGCTCAGTGTAGCAATAGTTATCGTCACTGAGACAATCTATGTCACGCTTGCTGACGTTTATGCCAATAAATAACACCGGCAATCATAATGATGTAAATTACCGAACATACTAAGGAACCTTCGATGCCAAAGTCGCCCCCGTTGGCCCAGGTATGATGGGCGATTCCTTGGGATAGAAGGATATTGGCCGACGGATAAGTACCAGACACATGGACGCCTAAAACAGGCCCTTGCACAAAATTCCAAGCACTGTGAAAGGCTCCGCAGAGCCATAAATTTTGGGTGAAATCACGGACTAAGGCCATTAATAGGGCGAATAAGACTAGATTGAATAAGGCAATCAGGGTCACGCCGTTGTTGGCGCCATGGATGGCCGCAAAGAAGAGACTAGAGATAATAATAGCAGTCTTAGGACCAATGGACTGAGTTAGTTTCCCCTGTAGATAACCTCGACACACAATCTCTTCACTCATACCTTGGAAACCAAAACCGATTAGAAAGGCTAATAACCAGAGTCCGTTGGTGTTATGCCAGACAGTAGTGACGGTAAAGGCTTGAGAAAGTAAGCCAATCAGCCAAATGATGATAATCGCTAAAGCCCCTAATAGCCAGCTGAATAGATAACGGCTTAGTACTTTTTGTCGTGGAAAGGGCATGTAAAGCCGAAACTGGCTTTGGTTGCGGTTAATGGCATACCAGCCAATAAATAGTAAGGGTGTGATGGCTGTTGTCCAAAGTGAAATCGTGTCTTCAGCTGCGGCAGAACTACTGAGAAGATTGGGAATGAGTAATTGCGTGGCAACCCCACTGGTGATATCACCGATTACAAGAATCAATAGGGCCATTAAAAATGCCCCTATTACAATCATTGTACGGTTGGTATAGGATTTAATCATAAAATTTATTTTTCCTTTAGATGTGATGAATTATGGTTAAAAAGAGTAAAAACGCGCATATTGCGGTATTGGCCTTGATGATTACGAACTTGTTCCTTGAGGGTGGCTTCTAAAGTATAGCCGGATTTTTGGGCAACCTGGATGCTGGGGTGATTATCCACATCGGCTAAGAGGAGGAGTTTATGTAAGCCTAAATCCGTTAAGGCGTACTGGCTGACCTGTTGTAAAGCCTGGGTCATGATGCCCTGTCCTTGATATTGAGATCCCAACCAGTAGCCAACTTCAGCATTTTTCTGCACCAAATCGATTTTATGCAGGTCAATCATGCCGGCCGGCTGATCATTGACTAAGATAGCTAGTACAATGGCGGTGTTTTTAGCAAATTGAAGACGACTTTGCTGAATAAAGGCGACTTCTTGATCAACTGACTGCATATCAGCGACCCAAGGGAGCCAAGGGATTAGGAGAGATGCGTCTTGTTTTAAGATATTAAAAAGGGCGGGGGCAAATTTTTCCTCAGCTAAGCCTAATTCAATCTTTAATTGACCAGTAGTGAAAGTTGATAGCGTAAACATAGTACTAGCTCCTTTTAAAATTAGATTTATCTAATATAGTACTATATTAGCTGCCTAAATGTTTATTTGTGACCCTTAGCGCCCCACTTCGTATCAATAAAGTAGAAGAGATAGCCAAAGATTAAAAAGAAGAGGGTTAAGGCCAGGACTATTAATAATACGGGACCCCAACCCAGCAGGTTAGAATCGATAAAGAAATAAGGATAGTGCTGACCATTGGCAAAGGTAAGATTAGCTGAAGCGCCGATGACAGCGAAAATGTAATATACCCAGGGGATTGCTAGCCAGGATAGGGGCGCCCACCTTGAAAATTGACCTTTCTTATCAAATAAAATCCAATCAAAGATGGTCATTAAGGGGACAAATAGGTGGACACAAAGCGTTCCTAGTAATTGGTTAACCGTGTGAACATCAAAATTATGAGGGGCTAAAATTCCCCAATAGATGAGCATGGTCACGGTAATGGCTAGCGTGACGGCGCCCTTTAAATTATGGTTGACCGGCTTATTTTGTAGAGTTCTTACAATACTGTCGGCAAAATAAAGCATACATAATATATTACTGAGTGTGGTGTAGTATAAAAAGGCCATCGGCACTAGTCCGGAGTTTTGTGGTATAAGACATATCAAAATAATCATATCATTTGGCACTGGGGGATATGCTCAATTTGCTCATCCTTTAACGGATTTTAAATAGTCAGGTTATCTGACCGGCTTTGTCAATCAAAAGTAGTCAGCGGTGCTATAATTCTGGTGAAGAAGGAGGTTCATTGATGATGAGTGAGTTTAAAACAAGTCAGGCGGAGGGGCTTATTCCAAATTTTGTCAATACCTATGAATTGGAAGAACGAGCACAAAAGGTTATCCCAGCCGATGCCTTTGGTTATATTGCTAGTGGTGCTGGTGATGAGTTTACTTTGCGGGAAAATGATCGATCCTTTAACCATAAATTAATTATTCCCCATGTCTTAGCCGATGTAGAAAATCCTAGTACTGAGACCGTGGTTGATGGCGATACAATTACGGCACCCATTATTTTGGCCCCAGTGGCTGCCCATAAATTAGCCAATGAAGCCGGTGAGATTGCCAGTGCTCAGGGGGTTCATAATTTTAAAACGATTTATACTACCAGGTCTTATGCTTCGGCTGATTTACCAGAGATTACGACTGCCTTGGCTGGTAGTCCAGAGTGGTTCCAGTTTTATTTCAGTAAAGATAATGAAATTAATAAGCGAATCATTGACCGAGTTAAGGCTTTGGGGATTAAAAAATCGTTTTAACGGCTGATGCTACTGTTGGTGGCAATCGAGAAGTTGATGTTCGTAATCAATTTGTCTTTCCATTGAATATGCCGATTGTGCAAGAATATTTGCCCCAAGGGATTGGTAAATCCATGAACTATGTGTATGGTTCGGCCAAACAAAAACTTTCGGCTAAGGATGTGGAATTTATTGCCTCATATTCTGGCTTGCCCGTTTATGTTAAAGGAGTTCAAAGTGCGCTGGATGTTGAGCGAGCTTTGGATGCTGGGGCGGCTGGAATCTGGGTCAGCAATCATGGGGGCCGTCAGTTAGATGGTGGACCAGCAGCTTTTGATTCATTGCAATATGTGGCTAAAGCAGTTAACCAACGAGTGCCGATTGTTTATGATTCTGGTATTCGACGAGGACAACACGTCTTTAAAGCACTGGCTAGTGGAGCAGATTTAGTAGCCATTGGCCGTCCAGCGATTTATGGTCTGGCCTTGGGTGGCAGCCGGGGAGTTGAGCAAGTGTTCAATAAACTGACCGAAGAGTTAAAAATGGTAATGCAACTGGCCGGTACGCAGACGATTGAAGACGTCAAACGTTACCAGTTACGTGATAATAATTTCCTATAAAATAAGTATGTTAATCCTGCCTTTTGATAGGTGGGATTTTTTATAAGTGAATTAATTGTTATTCTTTGATAAGGAAAACAGGTTTACTGTGTATTAAATGAAATTACTTTCTTCATTTAACACATAATTTAAAACTTGTATTTTTTGACTAATTTATTTATTGAAAGACTGTGATATCATCAAATATGTGTTTTTAATAACTTGCGTATTATTAGGAGGAATTCATGAACAAAGAACAATTTGATCAACATTTTAAAAATGCCATCAAGCGCTCTCGAACTAATATTTCTAATAAGGAAAATGTACACGAGTTGTCTGAGAGGATTCACCAATTTATTCCCAATACAAATGGGAATGCAGTAGCGATTGCTTATATGCAAGACTATACTGAGCAATTGATGTATCAATTATTTCAAGAATTCATGTTGGACACTGATCAACCGGAAAGTGCTAAAGCGGATAAATTAAATAAGCCCAACACTAGCAAAAAAAATAATGTGAAGACGGGTGTACGTTAATAATTTTTCATGGGGCATTCATAGCATGTTTATCTCTCTCAATCTATAAATAAGCTACAATCATGATGTAAGTCCTTGTACATAGTTAGGCGTCCGCCAGACAGAGGGAGAGGAAAAATCTTCTGCTTATCAAATTCACATACACTATTCATACTGGCGGTGTAAGTCCTATACATAGCGGTTAGTGATGGGAATATTACTGACCCTGTGTCAATGAAGTTTGGTTTCAAAAGGGCTCGTATTTTCGGCCTTGTACATAAAAAATAGCGTCTGTCAGGGAAATTTTAATTGATTACCATAGGTGGGGAAAATTGCCAAACTTATGGTTTTTTTATGCTTTCAAAAAATTTGCGGTTCATTAAACATCTTTCTAATTAATTCACAAACTTAATTAAATTTTCATTTATTATGGTATTTTTTTAAATATGTTAATAAATCTAGCGTATGTTATTTAATAGCCATAACAAACTATAATTCTAGATTTAATTACTGATAGAGTTAGATTTATTAGTTTAATTTACGTTCTAAAAACATATATTAAAATATTATGTATTAAATGTAAATGTTTTATCTTTTATGTTTTTATGATTTCATTTATATTACTTTTCCATTACAATAATTATGTAGTTAGTAGTGCATGATTAAACAGAGTAGGAGATATTAGATGAAATCGGATAATATTTTTAATCGGAATACGGTTAAAACGCGGTTTAAGATGTATAAATCTGGCAAGCTGTGGTTGGTTTCCGGAATTAGTTTATTTACCCTTGGGTTAGGAGGTTCAGCAAATGCTTCTGCTGATACTAGTACTAAAATTGATTCAAATGATGATCCATCGGTGAATTCGGTTCAAAATCAACCAACTTTGGCCCAGCAAAGTCAGGTGCTGCTCTCATCGGGGAAAGTTGCTGACAGTCAGCATGATTCAGCTTTGACAGTGGCACAGTCATCAGCAAAGGACAGCTCGTTTAGCCTGAATCACAATTCCAGTCAAATTGATTCAACAATTGGTCAAGAACTGGTATCCAATGAAGCTTCTTTAAGTAATGGCAGTAGTCAGACTAGCACTATTACTCAAGGACTAATTGGTGTAACACAAGGAACTACTGTTGATAATCAGGTGGCTAATCAACGAAGCAGCATTGTTGAAAAAATGAATCCTCAGGTGGCTAGTGTTAGCCAGACGGCTATGATTCAGGATAGCCAAGAGGCCTCTCAAGCTGACAGTACGTCTGTAAGCCACGCCAGTAGTTTAGTTAATTCGCAATCGAACAATACTCAGAATTTGCAACAAACTTTTTATCAAGCAAACACGATTGCAAAGGTCGATTCTACTAGCAATTTAGTTTCGCAATCGGACAGTACTTTACTAGCTAAGGATGTTAGTACTGCAAGTTCTTTGGCAATTCGAACAGCTGCAAGTCAATCCACTTCTCAAGAGCAGGCGTTGGCTTTGGCACAAGCCCATTCACAATCTAACGCTCAGGCCTATGCTGCCCCTTATTCAGCGACAGCTAGTAATGATGAAAATACTGGTCACGTTATCGTTACCAGTGGGGCTGGAATTAATGACGTTTTCTCAAAACCAGCTTTGGATCCAACTGGTCAAAAGATTAATAATGCTGCAAAAATTTCAGATGACGGAACCGTTGTTTTAACTGAGGCCCAGAAAAATCAAGTTGGTAGCATCGCCACCAAGGATAAAATTGATTTACGGCATGACTTCCATCTGACCGGGATGATAGATATTGGTGACCGGAAAATTCCGGACGGCGGCGATGGAATTGGTATTGCCTTTAGTAAGGAAAACACTGGATCAGTTGGTTACGCCGGTGGATTTAATGGTATTGGTGGCCTTCGTAATGTTATCGGATTTAAATTAGATACTTTTCCTAATGAGGCTCAAGCCCCAAATCCAAATGGGACCACGCCAGAAGAAAAACTGGGTTTCCCGTCTGATTGGAAAGGCAATGATCGTAACGGGACTTTCCGGCGTCCTTATGGGGCCTTTGTTTCAACTGATGATCATGGCTATATCACTATTGATGATGGTAGTAAACAAGTTGAGGGAGAAGATCGGACACCAAAGCGTATTTCTCCTGCTTTTCAAAATAGTCGTGCTACGACGCTTTCTGTAGATTTCAATGCAAGTACTCGATTGATGACGATTACGTATCAGTCGCCATATACGAAAAATTCATTGATTTGGTCCAGATATCTTTCTGATGCGGATGTGTCCCAGCCAGTTGGTTTGGCTATTGCAGCTTCTACGGGTGCCAGTACTAATCGTCAGATTTTTAAGTTAACCAGTATTGATTACCATCGTGCGGCTACAGTCAACGTTAAGTACATGGATGAAGCCGGTAAAGAAATTGCCAAAGGGGATGTTAATTATCCCGATGGTTGGCAAAAGGGTAAAACTTATGAGACCAAGGCTTTAGATTTGGGTGCTCATTACAAATATCTTGGTTTATCACAAGATAGTTTACCGGCTAGTGGTGATTTGAAAGATTGGGGGGATAATGGAACAGTCATTCATCTATACCACTATGTTTCAGCAGCTGAATCAACCTCAACATCCAGGGCCAGTGAATCTGCTAGTCAATCAAAGTTAGCCAGTGAGTCGACTTCAACATCAGCAAGTACTTCTAATTCTGTTTTGGAATCTATTGCCGGCTCAAGGTCAGCTAGTGATTCGACATTGGCCAGCACCTCGCAATCGGCCTCTGAATCAAATTCAACGCAATTGGCAAGTACATCAATGTCAATTTCTGAATCGAACTCAAATCAGTCAGCAGCGAGTCAACCTCGGTTTCTGAATCGAATGCTAAGCAATCTGCCAGTGTGTCGACTTCGATCGCTGAGTCAGATTCAAAGGCTCAGAGTGAATCTGCTTCGACAAGTACGTTAATTTCAACGAACAATTCGGTTTCAGACTCTAATTCAATTTCAACGTCAGCCAGTGAGTCAACGTCAATCTCTGATTCAAATTTCAAGCAATCGGTAAGTACATCGACATCGGGTTCGCTTTCGACAAATATTTCTGTCTCAGAAAATGGCTCAAATTCGACTGCTTTGATGTCGCTGTCTGGTTCAACCTCAGTTAGTGATTCTGTTTCGGGTTCAATATCGGCCTTGAAGTCAGCTAGTATGTCGACTTCGACCTCTGAGTCAGATTCAAAGGCTAAAAGTGAATCTGCTTCGACAAGTACGTCAACTTCAACGAACAATTCTGTTTCAGACTCTAATTCAATTTCAACGTCAGCCAGTGAGTCAACCTCAATCTCTGATTCAAATCTCAAGCAATCGGTAAGTACATCGACATCGGGCTCGCTTTCGACAAGTATTTCTGTTTCAGCAAATGGATCAGATTCGAATGTTTCGACGTCAATTTCCGATTCGAATTCAAGGCAGTCAATAAGTATTTCAACCTCAGTATCTAATTCAACCTCAGTCAGTGATTCAATGTTAAGCTCAACGTCGACTTCTGACTCAGATTCAACAGCTGTGATGAGTACTTCAATTTCAACCAGTACGTCAAAGTCTGGTTTTGCTTCTGAATTAGCAAGTCAATCTGTATCAACGAGTGCTTCGCTATTTGATTCCGAGTCCGGTTCAACATCAGCTTCGAAATCGGCAAGTACCTCAACATCAGCATCTGATTCTGATCCAAAGGCTAAGAGTGAATCAGTTTCAGAAAGCACATCTGCATCAATGAGTGTGTCAAGTTCAGATTCGACTTCGATTTCAACCTCGGACTATAATTCAAGAAGTCTTTTAGCCTCTGATTCGACGTTAATCAGTGAATTGATTTCAACTTCGATTGCCAACTCTGAGTTAACGACTGCGATGAGCACTTCGATTTCGAACAGTCTATCAAACTTAACTTCGATTTCAATTTCTACTAGTCAGTCGGCCTCAACGAGTGCTTCAATTTCTGATTCAACATCAGATTCACTCTCGATTTCAAGGTCCGCAAGCACTTCGACTTCAGAATTAAATTCCGATTCAACGTCAATGAGTGAATCAATATCTACACTAGTTTCTGGTTCTATCTCCATGGCATCCATGAGTACTTCGATTTCAACCAGTAATTCTAAAGTTGGTTTGGACTCCGAATTAGCCAGCCAATTAGCCTCAACAAGCACTTCAATTTCTGATTCAACTTCTGATTCAACATCAGCCTCGGAGTCGGCAAGCACCTCAACATCAGCGTCTGATTTTGATTCGAAGACCAAAAGTGAGTCAGCTTCTCAGTTAGTTTCAACGTCAACATCTGACTCAATATCGACATCAACTAGTGCATCTCAGTCAGCTTCACAATCGGTAAGCATCTCAATTTCTGATTCAAATTCAGATTCGACATCAACGAGTGCATCGATTTCTAAGTCAGTTAGCCAATCAGTATCGACTGCTTCTGCAAGTACTTCGATTTCAGCTAGTGATTCAGTTTCTGGCTCAACATCATTTTCAGAGTCAGTAAGCTCCTCAACATCTGTTTCTGATTCAGATTCGAAAGCCAAGAGTGAATCGGCTTTGGAGTCAACGTCGACTTCAACTTCAAAGTCAAGTAGTGAATCAACGAGTGATTCCACGTCGGCAAGTTCTTCAACATCTGATTCGAACTCCGATTCAAAGTCAAGTAACGAATCAACATTGACTTCAATCTCAAATTCTGATTCAACGGCTTCGATGAGTACTTCGATTTCAACTAGCATTTCTGATTCGACTTCAACATCAAACTCAAAGTCAACGTCTAAGTCAGTAAGTGGTTCAACTTCAGAATCTGACTCAGATTCAAAGTCAACCAGCGATTCTGCTTCGATTAGTATGTTGATTTCAAAGAGCGATTCAACTTCAGCATCCACTTCGGAATCAGTAAGTCAATCAGCTTCAACGAGCGCATCAATTTTCGATTCAACTTCTGGCTCAAAGTCGGCCTCGATGTCGGCAAGTACTTCGACTTCTGATTCGAACTCCGATTCGAAGTCAGTGAGTGATTCGGCCTCAATCAGCACGTCGATTTCCAATAGCTCATCAAAGTCAACGTCAGCTTCTGAATCAACAAGTCAATCAGCTTCAACGAGCACTTCAATTTTTGATTCAACTTCAAGCTCAAAGTTGGCCTCGATGTCGGCAAGTACTTCAACTTCTGATTCGAACTCTGATTCGAAGTCAGTGAGTGATTCGGCCTCAATCAGCACCTCGATTTCCAATAGTTCATCAAAGTCAACATCGATTTCGACTTCAGCAAGTCAATCAGCTTCAACAAGTGCTTCGATTTCTGACTCAGTTTCCGGTTCAAAATCAGCCTCAAAGTCAGCAAGTACATCGACTTCTGATTCGAATTCCGATTCAAAGTCAGTGAGCGATTCGACTTCAACGTCAGTTTCACAATCAGCTTCGACTGCTTCCAAGAGTGCATCGATGTCAACTAGTACTTCGATTTCTGATTCGACTTTGGATTCAACCTCAGCTTCAAAGTCGGCAAGTACATCGACATCAGCTTCAAACTCTGATTCAAAGTCAATGAGTGATTCGGCCTCAACGTCAGCTTCACAATCGGCTTCAACGGCTTCGATGAGTACTTCGACATCAACTAGTACCTCAAAGTCGACCTCAGCTTCTGATTCAGCTAGTCAATCAGCCTCAACGAGTGCTTCGGTTTCTGATTCAGTTTCTGATTCAAAGTCCGCTTCAAAGTCAGCAAGCACTTCGACGTCTGATTCGAATTCAGATTCAAGGTCAATGAGTGATTCGGCATCAACGTCAGCTTCAGCTTCAAGTTCCAAGTCAACGTCTGATTCACAATCAACGAGTGCGTCAAAGTCGGCTTCAACTAGCACTTCTGACTCGACTTCGGCATCAAGTTCAAAGTCAAGCTCGAAGTCAACAAGCACTTCGACGTCTGACTCGAGCTCTGATTCAAAGTCAATGAGTGACTCGACTTCAACGTCAGCTTCACAATCGGCTTCAACGGCTTCGATGAGTACTTCAACATCAACTAGTACTTCAAAGTCGGCCTCAGCTTCTGAATCAACAAGTCAATCGACTTCAACCAGCACTTCTGACTCGACTTCGACATCAAGTTCAAAGTCAACCTCGAAGTCGGCAAGCACTTCAACTTCTGATTCGAACTCAGACTCGAAGTCAATGAGTGATTCATCTTCAGTTTCGACCTCAGCATCGATTTCGACTTCTGGCTCACAGTCAACGAGTGCATCAAAGTCGGCTTCTGAATCAGCCTCAGCTACTTCAGCAAGCGCTTCAACATCAACTAGCACTTCGATTTCTGATTCAACTTCTAGTTCAAAGTCGGCATCAAAGTCAGCAAGTACTTCAACTTCTGAGTCTGGTTCTGATTCAAAGTCAATGAGTGACTCGACTTCAACCAGCACTTCGATCTCAAATAGTACTTCAAAGTCTGGTTCAACTTCAGAATCAACTAGCCAGTCTGGTTCTACCAGCACTTTTAGCTCTGACTCAATATCCGGCTCAAAGTCGGCATCAAAGTCAGCAAGTACTTCAATTTCTGAGTCTGGTTCTGATTCAAAGTCAATGAGTGACTCGACTTCAACCAGCACTTCGATCTCAAATAGTACTTCAAAGTCTGGTTCAACTTCAGAATCAACTAGCCAGTCTGGTTCTACCAGCACTTCTAGCTCTGACTCAATATCCGGCTCAAAGTCGACATCTAAGTCGGTAAGTACGTCAACTTCCGAATCAGGTTCTGATTCAAAGTCGATGAGTGAGTCGACTTCAACATCAGTTTCTGGTTCAATTTCAACGTCTGATTCACAGTCAGCTAGTGCTTCAAAGGCAGCTTCAGAATCAGCTTCAACTGCTTCAGCTAGCGCTTCGACTTCGACAAGTATGTCAATTTCTGATTCGACATCAAGTTCAAAGTCGGCATCAAAGTCGGCAAGTACTTCAACTTCTGAGTCAAACTCCGATTCAAAGTCAAGCAGTGATTCCGCTTCAATTAGTACTTCGATTTCTAAGAGTGATTCGACGTCAACTTCAACATCTGAATCAGGTAGCCAGTCAGTAAGTACTTCAACTTCAATCTCAGGTTCTGCTTCTAGTTCAAAGTCGACTTCCAAGTCAGTAAGTACTTCAACTTCAAACTCGGATTCTGATTCAAAGTCAATGAGTGATTCAAAGTCGACCTCAATTTCGGGTTCTGAGTCAACGGCTTCGACAAGTACGTCAACGTCAACGAGCGTTTCAGATTCTGATTCAAAGTCGGCAAGCACTTCCACTTCAATTAGTCAGTCCATCTCAAGCTCAACATCTGCTTCTGATTCAACGTCAAATTCGAA
>NZ_QEKT01000012.1 GCF_003096575.1 Convivina intestini | reverse complement strand
GGTAAAGATGGTCGAGATGGCAAGGACGCCACTAGCACAACACCACGTCGTCCACCGATGGCCTGGGCATTAGATACCTCAACCACACCGTGGAGCCTATATTTTGACAATGGTTGTACTTTGCAGTTGCCTAGTTATCCTAATAATGTTGCTTTGTATGGTTATGGTGTTTATTCACAGCCGAGTTCATTAGGTAACTATCCGTTTTATCAAAACATTATCGGGACAGCTAACGGTGCAATTACGCTACAGAAATGGCGGGAGGTAGCCTTTGAGCCCTGGACTTATTGGGCTGATGATACGACAGTCCTTAATCCAATTAATGATTCTAGTAAAATTGATTTCTCCAATGCGCAGTTCAAAGAAAATGGTGGTAGCTATCATTCCCGCCAAAAGAATGTCATTCGTGTGATGTATGAATTAGGTATTTGGGACTTAGCAACAATTAAGAATTTGGGGGCTAAAGAGAAGTGATTCCACCAGAAGTAATGAAGCAGCGTGTACAGGGCTCAACCGAAGTGAACAGTAAGTATATTCAGCGTAACAATAACGACAAGGAAACCAAGGTTGCACGTCATCAATCAATGAGACAGGAACTATTACTAAGTCCAATAGGTTATGTTAGGCACATGGAGTGGTTAAGAGAATGAAGATGAATAAGGAATTTATACAATGTTTCTTGGATGGATTTAGGACTGGCGTATTTGAAGCTATTTCAATTATCATTATGGGATTAACAACTGCTTGTGTCATTTTTGGACTGCTTGATTTATTACTATTCTTGTTTCATGTATTGCGGTTGTTAGCATGAAAAAAATTAAAGTTAAGAAGTATCTTCATAACCAAAATAAAAATAATGTTGGCCGTCGTAAACAAAAATTTATTGATACGCGTCAACATTAATACATAAAATTTATAAGTGATTGGAGGTGGCGCGATGACATGAAGTTGACGGCTAAACAAAAGAAATTTGCTGATAATTACATTGAGTTAGGAAATGCCACTCAAGCCGCTATAAAAGCGGGTTATAGAGAAAGGTCGGCAAGGTCTGTTGGAAATGAAAACCTGACAAAACCTGACATTAAAGCGTACATAGACGAGCGTATGGCTGTGATCGATTCTAAACGTACTATGAGCGCCAAAGAGGCCGTTGAATTGCTAACTAGTATAGCTAGAGGAGAAGTAAAAGAAACGGTTGTAGTGGCAGCTATTGATGGTGTACATGAGGTTCAAAAAGAAGCCGATTTAAAAACACGTATTAGTGCTACTCGTGAAATATTGAAGCGTTATCCAGGTAGTGATGAATTAGCTAAGCAACAACTACGTAAGTTAACGGCTGAGGCTGATATTGCAGAGAATAATGCTAAGGTTGCGCAGAATGATTCGGGCACATTTGTAATAGAGATGGATGAATTCAAGGTAGAAGATGATAACTAACGTTAAGCTACAATTTCATAATGAAGTTGATAAATCTTACTATAAGTTGTTCTATTCAACAGATAAGTTCATCGCCTTAAAGGGTGCTCGTGCCAGTGGGAAAAGTATGGCAGCGGCATTCAAGGTTATCTACGACCTACTGCGTTTTCCTTACTGTAATTGGTTGGTTATTCGACAGTTTCAAACCACACAACGCAACTCTTCCTACAACACGATTAAAGAGGTTATCTCAATCCTTGGATTAGGACAGTTCTTTAAGTCTAATGTTAGCCCACTAGAAATAACGTTCCTCCCCACTGGTCAAAAGATTTACTTTAGGGGGATGGATGACCCGCTTAAGTTAACGTCTATCAAAGCTGAACATGGCTTTATCTGTCGGACGTGGTGGGAAGAGGCGTACGAGCTAAAGAGCTTAGACGCTTTTAACACCGTAATTGAATCTATTCGTGGACTATTACCAGATAACGGCTACTATCAGCACCTCCTCACGTTTAACCCATGGTCTGAACAACATTGGCTTAAGTCAGAGTTTTTTGATGATGAGACTAGGCGCAAGAGCGTGCTATCATTTACCACCACTTACCACAATAATCATCATCTTAACCAGGGATTTATTGACGACATGGAAGAGATGAAAATACGTAACCCTAACCGCGCTCGAGTAGCAGTGTATGGTGATTGGGGAATTGCTGAAGGCCTCGTTTTCGATGGCCTTTTTGATTTGGAAGATTTTGAACCCAGCGAAATTGTTGGCCGTCAAATCATGGGACTTGATTTTGGTTTCACTCACGACCCGACAGCATTTGTTAAGGCGACCGTTAAAGATAACGATATCTATGTATACGGCGGTTTCTACCATACGGGGATGTTAAACGAACCGATGGCTCATAAGCTTGCGCAGAACGGCGCCATGCTTGGGCGTGTGTATGCCGATAGTGCTGAACCAAGAACAATTGCAGAATTACAAACACGGGGATTGCGCAACATTATTCCTGTTGGTAAAGGAAAGGACAGTAACCAACAACGGATCGAGTTTATGAAAAACTACCGTTATCACATACACCCAAGTGCTACTTACTTGTTTGAAGAAATGAGTACGTTCACTTATCAGAAGGATAAGTTTGGCAAGTTTCTAAATAAACCGGAAGACGGAAACGACCATGCTATTCAGGCGCTAGGATATGCACTTGAGCCAATCATCTTTACTAATAAGGATGGCAGCTACATGAATTACCAACAACGAGTACAAGCAGTTAAGGATATAGGACTACGATGACAGAAGATTATCAAACAAAAAATTATAATGACTTGAAACAGTCGTTGATGGTCTATCAAGAAGACCTTAGCAACTTGACTAGCCAACGTATTGGGGAGTTCTTGTTGCACCATTATAATAATCAGCGCCAACGCTTAATTAAGTTAGATAGCTACTACAAGGGTGTTAACACTGAAATATCTAGGGAGAAATCAAGGCGTTTAGATGACGGCGGGGCTGATGTCCGTTTGTCGCACCCATTCGCTCAAGAAATAGCTGACTTCCACACCTCTTTTTCAGTTGGTAACCCAATCAACATTAGCGTTGATAGCGACGGCAACGGTCAAGAAGATGAGCACCCGTTATTGGATAAGATTAATGACGTGAACGACGTCGATGCGCTGTTCTATGATTTATTTGCCGACATGTCTAAATTTGGCCGAGCATACGCTAATGTGTTCCGTGATCCAAATGAAAAGATTGAACGTATTGTGCGGTTAAATCCTATTAATACGTTCATGATTTATTCCAAAGACATTGACCCTAAACCGGTCATGGCCGTTCGGTATACACCACAACAGCAAGTCGACACAGTGAGTGGTGATTTGCTTAATTCCATGTACATTGTAGAGACCTGGACGGATGGAGAATACCGCCAAAGCCAGCCAATTGAGATTGGCGCCTCAATCTTAGAAGATGGTTGGACTATTGATGACACACAAGACATTGTTTCGTTGCCAGTCGTTGAATTCTGGAATAATAGCCAACGTATGGGCGACTATGAGGGTGTTATTAGCTTGATTGATGCCTACGACGCTAGTCAGTCTGATACAGCTAACTACATGCAAGATAGTAACGACGCTATGTTAGTCATTCAGGGAGACATTAACGATTTACTAGATGGTATTGAGTTAGCTGCTAACCCTGAAGACAAAGAATATCTTGAAAAGGTAGTTGCTGCTAAAAAAGATATGATTAAACAGATACGTGAGTCGCGTACGTTGTTCTTGAAGTCTGGTATTAGCGGAACTGGTGCACAAACCAATGTCAGTGCTAGCTATATCCACAAGGAATACGACGCAGCAGGCGTTGAGGCATACAAGAATAGACTGTTTAAGAACATCCACACCTTTAGCCGTACGCCTGATGTATCTGATGAGAACTTTGCTAGTAATGCTAGCGGGGTTGCCATGCAGTACAAGCAATTGGGTGTTATTCAATTGGCCAAAACCAAGCGGCGTATGTTTGAAAAAGGATTGAGTGCCATCTATGGTATTATCCAAGACTTAGAGTTGGCTGTTAGTGGTGCGTGGAACATTGATAGTAACGATATTAAATTCATGTTTACGGACAACACGCCAACCGATGATGTCAACACAATCCAATTGCTACAACAGGCCGGTGCTTCATTCCCACAGGCTTATCTTGATAAGTACGCCCCAGGAATTGACGCTCAACAATTAGGTAACTTGAGAGAGCAGCAAGACCAAGCTATGGCCGATATGCAAGAAGAGATGACTCACATTAAGTTACGTCAACAAGCTGTCGATAGTGATGAAGAAGAGGTAACTGGCGATGAATAATCGTGATGAGGCCTTTCAATTTAGTAAACGTCAGATTAAGCAGGACGCCAAGAATGCTAAGCTGATTGATAAAATCGTGAAGCAACAGTCATTGGAGTTTTTAGCGTGGTGGGCATTGTTCCAGTCGAAGTATCCAGACTTCCAACAGTCGGATAATTCTAGAGCACCAGACCCAGAATTGATGTCCGAGTTGAATGTATATGCGACTAAGAACGGTATGAATCAAGTCCATGTATCTAACGTAGACCAAATGATTGAGTACGCCACAACGTTGTACACCAGCGTTATCGCTGTCAAAAGTATTGATGAAATTAGTAGAGCGCTACATTTAGATGCCAAGCAAACGGCTGAATTTGGTAACAAGATATATAAGCAGACTGCTAAGGCTGTTGGGGATGAAATAATCAACAAGACTTATGACGGTATGACGTGGTCTAGCCGGATATGGAGCAACCAAGCGCAGTTGCGTTCGGATATATCACGTATCATGCGTCAAGCGTTACTGAATGAGAATCCAATGGCCGCTACGAAAGAGATAAGGGATAAGTTCGGCGTAGCTAAGTATCAAGCAGAACGCATCTTGAGGACTGAGGGCGCTAGGGTATCAGCAGCACAGCAAGCTCGTAATATTAAAATGGCTGGTTACGAAAAAATGGAGTGGGTCGCTAGTCCTGGTGCCTGCCGTTTCTGTCTTGAAAATGACGGCAAACAGTTCAATGCGAATAAATTTGGTAGTGGACGTTACACAATACCAAGACACCCTAACTGCCGATGTGCAGTAGTAGCGGTGGATAGTGGTGAAATATATGCAGATTAGCGCTTACAGCAATGTAGGTGCTTTTATTATGGCCTGAGCACGCCTTTAACTGCTCAATTTACTAACGAAATGGAATGGGCGGTGGAGGTTGTGCCTTAACGGTGGAAACTGTGCCAATCATTGTGTATTAGGAGATTAATAACATGTTGAAATTCGATCGTTTTATGTACGAAGAGCAAGACGAAGGAAAGGGTGGTGATAATGATGGCTTGCAAGGGCAAGAAGGGAACGGGCAAGAAGAAGTAACGATTACCAAAGAAGAGTTAGCTAAGCGTTTAGATCAAGAGGCAGAACGACGTGTCGCAAAGGCTCGTGACGGTTGGCAGTCTGATTTAGATGCCAAGCTAGAAGAAGCTAAGTCAGAGGGCGCTAAGCTAGCCAAGATGTCCGCTGCTGAAAAGGCTAAGGCCGAAGAAGAACAGCGAATGTCAGAACTAGAAAAGCGTGAAGCTGAAATCAATAAACGGGAACTAACGGCTAATGTTAAGGACGTGCTTGCTGATAAGGGGCTACCTTCTGAATTGGCTAGTGTATTGGTTGAACTAGGGGACGCAGACGCCATCACTAAAGCAACCGATAACATCGCAACAATCATTGACCAGCGTGTCAATGAACAAGTTGATAAGAAGCTAAGTGGGTCAGGAAAGCCGCGCGGAGAGTCTAGTGATACGGACACCCGCAGTGACTTAGCTAAAGGATTAGGACTATAAAAGGAGCTGTTATGGCAATTAATTACATTACAAATGACAATGGAGCATTTGATCAAAAAATTACTCAGGGGCTTTTAACTACTGCGCTAGGTATTCCTAACGTAAACCTTGTTAACGGTGGCAAGTCATTTACTTTGACAACAATTTCTACATCAGGATTGAAGCCTCATACTCGTAACAAGGGATTTAACGAGGGAAGCGCCTCAAACGATAAGAAGGTCTACACAATGGGACAAGACCGCGATGTTGAGTTCTATGTTGATCGGCAAGATGTTGACGAAACTAACCAGAATTTGGCTGTTGGAAATATTTCCCGTGTATTCATTGAGGAAAACGTTCAGCCTGAAATTGACGCCTATCGTTTCTCGACGTTGGCTAAGGGTGCTAAGACCTCCAAAGAGGAAGCGTTGACAGAGGCTAATGTTTACACTCGTTTGAAGGCTGCATTATTGCCAGTCCGTAAGTATGGCGCAGGTAACATTGTTGGATTCATTTCTACCGAAGCAATGGACTTACTAGAGCGTTCTACTGAATTTACACGTAACATCACGAACCAGAACATCGGTACTACTGCGCTAGAATCACGTATTACTTCAATTGATGGTGTACAACTAATTGAAGTATGGGATGAAGACCGTTTTAAGACTGATTATGACTTTTCTGACGGATTTAAGGCTAAGTCCAGTGCCAAGGATATTAACTTCTTATTTGTGGCTAAGCCTGTTGTCATTCCGATTGTTAAGGAAAATGCTATCTTCATGTTTGCACCGGGCGAACACACAGAAGGTGACGGATATTTGTACCAGAACCGTCTGTACCATGATTTGTTTATTCTGGATAAGAAAAAGGACGGCGTTTCTGTATCAATTAAGGGTAATGCTCCCAAGGAAAACGCTCCTGCAGGAAGCTAAGAGGTGATTGATGGGTGTAGCAAACGATTACGCAACGCTGATTGATAATAAATCATCTACCAAAGATAAGTTAGATATCATTGAGCGTCGAACTCGTGAACGTTTAGCTGTCTTATTAGGTGTTGATGATGATGGTGCTATTCCTGCTAAGTTTAACTACATCGTTGCTGATGTGGTCGCTGCTCGTTTCTCACGTATTGGTAATGAAGGAATGAAATCAGCTAACCAGGACGGACTTGGTTTAGTATTCCAAGAGAATGACTTCGCTCAATTCATGACTGAAATCAATCAGTTCAAGAATGGAGACGTTGTGGGCCCTCGCCACGGAAAGGTGTGGTTCGTATGAATATGCACACCAAGGTTGAACTATACAAAGAGGCAGTTGAGAGTGAAGACCCAACGGTTGAGTACAATCCTAACGGAGAGTTAGTAGCAACGGTAATTATCAATGTAACTAACTTATCTGCTGCTCGTTCTTATCGAGACTACGGCCAAACGGACTATGATCGTAAGATTTTACGAACCATCACGCCGTTACCTAAGTTTGATTATTGTGTGATTGATGGAGTCAAATATGTGCCGTTGGAACGTCAACAGATTGGCTCACGCAATTCAATTATGGTAAAGGAGGCCGGTAGCAAATGAGTGGTGGATTTAGGATTGAAGGTGCTGACAAGTTTATCTCGGTGCATACCGATAAGCTAACTCGTGTACCTTCAGCAGCTAGGGAGTTAGTTCGTTCCACAACGGCCAGTACTCAGGCACAGGCGGCACGTTTAGCACCAGTTAAGAATGGATTTTTACGGCGCAATATTGATATTAGCTTTGTGAATACTGGTTTAGTATCGACAGGAACAGTGACCGGTAACGCAATGAACCGTAATTTTAACTATGGTTATGCTCAGGAAAACGGCACTCGCTTCATTCAACCAAAACTATTCATGTATCAGGCCTATCAAATCCACAAAGAAGTGTTTATTAGAAATATGGAGGCGGTGCTCGAGAATGCCTGAATATACACCAGATTATGAGCTGGTTCAAACTGTTGGTAAGTGGTTGTTTGACAATCTACCCGCTGGACAGTTCTATAAGCGGTTGCCTGATTTTAAGGCGGTTAAAACCGACAAACCCTTTGTGGTGCTGGGCAATAGTTCATTGCAGCAATATGCACCGGCCAAGGGAGCACTGAGGGCTAAGCCATCTCTAACCATTCACATATTTGGGGATGCAAAGAGCCGAAACGAAGTCGAGCGGTTAAAATCTAAAGTGTTTAACTACTTAATGAAGTTAAACAGCACAGACAGCTACTCGGTTGAACTTGACCCAGTATATACGGTCAATAGCGTTGATTTAGAACAAGAAGATAATTTGCAACTATGGCACGGAACGTTAGATGTAACGTATCGTGTCTTTTAATTTAGAAAGGATTTATTTATGGCAGAAGATTTAAAGGCTAAGTCAGGCGGCAAAGCGATTGTGTTTGTGCGTTTGCGTGAAAATGAAAGTAAGACGCGCGGAATTAAAGCCGCCTATCAAACGACTTACAGCTACAAGCTGAGCCGTGACAAGAAGAGCGAAGACACGAAGGATGGTAAGGTGCAAAAGGGCGGTTCGCTTGATGGTACCTTGTCACTTGAATTGTTGGCCTCTAATCAAAGTGTGGTCAAGAATGACCTCGATGACGCTATCAATCAGGATAAAGAAGTAGAGTTCTGGATCGCTTATACTGATACGCCAGGAACTAAGCCTGGGACGTGTGCGGGTCGCTATATGCGCGCTCACATGACTTCTTCAGAAGAAACCGGCGACAGTGACAACAGTGTATCGCTAAAGCTAGAAGCCTCAATTAATGGCGGTTATGCTCGTAAGGGCGACTTATCACTTGATGCAAATAGTGATACTGACGTAAGTTATGACTTCCAAGACTTGGGTGTTGTGACTGGTTCAGAACAATCCAATAACGCACAAGCGCCAAAGTAACTAATAAGCGACAACGGCTAAACGTTCAAACGGGGTGAGAGGCCCATTTAATGTATTGATAAAAAGGAGAATATTTCATGAGTAAAGTTTTGGGTTTCAAGTCATTCACATTGCCAATTAATGGTAAGGATGAAAAGTTTAGTTTTAACATGCGCTTTAGTGAATTACTTGATGAATTTGTTAAGGGTACTAATAACGGGATTACGTTTGAAGTCGGTCTAAAGATGGTTATGTCAAAGCTTATTATGGAAGAAAGTCCAATTGCTTTGCGTGATATTTTGTTGGTTGCTAACCATGCAGTCGGTGGCAAGCTAACTGTTAAGACATTGAATGATTATTTTGAAGAAGATGGGACTGATTTGGATGCCTTGTCTCAAATGGTCATTACTAATCTAGAGGAAACTCGTTTCACGTCAAAAGTGGTAGCCGCCGTACAGAAGCAGGCGGCCGCTCAATAGAAGAACCCAAAGACAGCGCAACCACGTACCACGAATTGTTGGTAAACGGGTTGCGCTATTTTGGTATAAGCGACATTGAAACGATTGAACTGATGACGCCTAGGGAGTACGAACTACACCTTGAAGCTGCACAATTGCGTGAGTTAGATAATATGTACTCACTCCACCAAGCAGCGTGGGCCAACTTAGGCTCACAACAAACTAATGCTAGTGGTGATCATCTTAAGTTTGACACGTTCGATAAGTTTTTTGGTAATCAGTACAAGCAAGCTGTCAATGATGTGAAATTACAGTTTAATCCAGGCGCAGCGGTTAATATTGCTAAGCCTGAGGAAGAATACAACATGGCTCTACTAGATGAGCTAGAAGGGAGGTTAAATGGCTGAACAATATGAAGTAAAAGCCGTCTATTCGGCTGATACAAGTCAATTCTTAGCAGGCACACAGACAGCGATTAATGGCATGAGTAATTTTGCTGGTAAAGCTAGTTCATCGTTCAGTAATATATCTGATTATGCTGGTAAGATGGGAAAAGCAATGACAGTTGCCGGTGCCGCTACTACAGCTATTGGAATGAAGTCATTAAAATCATTTGGGGACTTTGAAGCTAGTTTAAACAAAGCGGCTGTTATTGCCGGTGGTACTTCTAAAGATATTCAAGGACTGTCTGACGTGGCCAACAAGATGGGTGCTGATTTGCCTTTGTCTGCTCAGAACGCTGCCGATGCCATGGTTGCTATGGCTCGTGATGGTGCCTCTATTGATACAATCAAGCAAGAGTTTCCAGCGATTGCACAGGCTGCTACTGCCGCTGGTGCTGATTTGCAAACAACGGCTAGTGTTGTTCAGCAAGCTATGAATATTTGGGGTAAGAGCTTAGATAGCCCTGCTCAAGCGGCTGCTATTCTAACTCAAACGGCTAACTTGTCTAACGCCTCTATTGAAGACATGCAACAGGCGCTGGCTACCATTGGTGGTACTGCTTCCAATGCCGGTATTTCAATGCAAGATACTAGCATTGCTATTGGTTTGCTTACTAACCGTGGATTTAGTGCCGCTCAAGCGTCTCAAGACTTGAACCACGCCATGCTTCAAATGCAGGCACCAAGTAAGATTGCGGCCAAACAAATGAGTGAGTTAGGACTTACCTTTACTGACGCCCAGGGGGAAATGAAACCATTCCCACAGATTTTGCAAGAAATCGCCGACAAGATGGATGGTATGAGTTCATCTCAAAAGGCCGAAGCATTAAAGAAAATGTTTGGAACGGCTGGAATGGGTGCTATTTTGCCGCTTCTTGATTCTATTAAGGACAAGACTGGTAACACAACAACATCATGGGACGCATTTACTAAAGCAATGGACGGCGCTGCCAAAGATGGTGCAACCTCCACTAAGTTTCTTAGCGATCAAGCTACCGAAATGCAAAAGAACCTAGGTTCTAAGATTGAACAGATTGGTGGTAACTGGGAAGCATTGCGTAATAAGTCAATGGACGCAGCTAAAGGTGTGAATGGTGGCTATATTTCCATGATTAACGGAGCCCTTACGTGGGCGGCTGAAAGTAACGCACCATTCGCTCAAATGACCCGCAATTTTATCGGAATGTCTCCAGTAATCGGGACAGCAATGACTACAATGGGAACGTTTGTTTCTCAGACAAAGAATGTTGTTGGTGCAATTGGTGCGCTATTTACTCCGGCTGGATTGTTAGTAGCTACTATTGCAGCATTAGCCATTGGATTTGTTTGGGCTTATAACTCTAGTGAACCGTTTAGGAAGACTGTTAATGAAATTTCAAAGGCCGTTGCTGACAAAGCTGTGGCTGCGTTTAAATTCTTACTGCCTTTACTAAAAGCAGTCGGACCAGCATTACTAATTGTTGGTGGATCAGCGGCTGCTGTTGTCGGTTCTATGTATGCGTTTGAAAAGGCATCTAATGCTGTTGCAAGTGGACTGACGTTAATTGCTAAACATCCTGTTATTGCTGCGTTAATAGCTATTGCTACTGCAGTGGTATTTGCCTATAACAATTTCAAGCCGTTTAGAGATTTTGTTGATAAAACAGCTAAATCTTTGTCAGATATGGCTAAAAAAATATCCGAAAACAAAGAGGAAATGAAAGTACTGGGAGGAGTACTAGCGTTAGTAGCTACTGGTGCTGGTATGGCTGTGCTATTAAATGGATTTTTAAAATTCAAGGAAGCAGCTAATTCAGCAGGAAAAGCAGCTAAGGCGGTAAAAAGTCCTTTGTCAGCAGTCGGAAATGTGGCATCTAATGCTTCTCCAAAAACAAGTAAGCTTGCTTTGTCAATATTAGAAATAGGTGTTGGTGTTGGCGTGGCCGCTGCTGGATTGGGCGTGTTTGTTTTTGCGATTGCCGATTTAGCTAAGACCGGCCAAGCAGGTATAACAGCCGTTATCACTATAACAGTGGCGATTGGTGCTTTAGTCGCTGTAGTAGCTTTGTTTAGTCCACTGTTGACGGCCAATGTTGTTGGTTTAGTTGCTTTTTCTGCCGCTATGCTTTCAATTGGAGCGGCTGTAATGATGGCAACGGCCGGAATTGCTGCCATGCTGTTCGGATTTGCTGCCGCTACTAATGCAATTACTAATTTTGTTGTTGTTATGGCTTCTCTTGATCTAGCAGCTACTAATTTTAAGCAGAACATGGTTATTCTTGGTCAAGGATTCGTCACGTTAATTACGTCTTTTGTTGTGACCCTCATGCAACAAGCCCCATTGATTGCTCAGTCATTCCTACAAATATTCTTAACGTTTCTAAGCACTATTGTGACCTACACGCCTCAAATAGTTGCTCAGTTCGCCAATATTATTATCGGATTCTTGAATGAGCTAACAATTAAGCTGCCTGAAATAGTTGAAGCTGCTACAAATATGATGGTTGCATTCTTAGAATCAATTGCAGATTCAATTCCAAGAGTGGCAAGTGCTGCAACCGATGTCATAGTTGCCTTTATTGGGTCTATTGCCGATAACGCTCTTAGAATTATTGATGCCGGTATTGATATGATTTTTAAGCTTATAGACGGAATAGTTGACAGAATGCCGCTTATTTATCAAAAAGCCAAAGATGTTGTTCTGAAATTTATAGAGGGTATTGGCGAAATGTTTGGTGATATGGTTGGATCTGGTGGTCAGCTTCTTCAAAAGTTCATAGAGGGGTTTGAGAAGGGATTTAATAATGCTCATAACAGTGGTAAAGGAGCCGGTAACAATGCTAAAGATGGAGCTGGGTCAGTTAGTCTGTTGAGCATCGGACATCAGTTAGTCAATGGATTTATACAAGGTATTGAAGACAAGATTAGAGACGCAGCAAATACTGCCGCTAATATGGCTAAACAAGCGTTTGACGCTGCCAAATCAATGCTTGGTATTCATTCTCCATCACGTAAATTCAAAGAATTAGGTATGTATACTGTTGCTGGATTTGCTAACGGAGTGGACGATAATGCTTATAAAGCAGCTAATTCGATTTCAAATATGGCTAATGATGTCATGTCAGCGGCTAACGGAATAGTTGGTGGTGGTAAGTTTGACTATCAGTTAAACCCAATTACAACTGGTTTTGATTTAAGCGACACCGGAACTGTCTCGATGAAGATGGAAGCCAATAAGCAGTCGGCCAACATTAACCTAAGCATGGGTGCTAATACCTTTAATGCCTTTGTTGATGACATTTCAAACAACCAAGGTACACGTGGAGAATTACAACGTAACAACTCCATTGCATTGTTTTAAGGAGATTTAATGAGTTACGAATTTCGAGATATTGAAAAGACTACCTCTCCGCCGGATAAACGTCCGGTAGAGTCCTTAACATTTAACGGCCACAACCTAGATGATGAAATCGCTGAATTTCATACGGTTAACGTTGATGGCCGAGATAATTACACTAGGAAGTTGCAGGTTGCTGATACATTTGGCGATGGCGACTTCTTTTTAAATTCTCAGTTGGATCATAATATAGTAACGGTTGGATTCTTTTTGATTGCTGACACAACAGATAAGTTTAACAGCGCCTTTACACGCCTTAAATATCTGCTACAAGGGGATGAAAAGGAATTTTATTTTGACGACGAACCGGAATTTGTCAGGGTTGGTACAGTTACTAAACTAACTAATACGGAGCCGGGTAGCTTGTCAGTTAAAGGTACCATTGAAATCACAATGAGCGACCCTTATCGTCATGGTCAGTCAAAAGAGGTTACTGGTGGTAACGTGGCTATGATTAATGACCCACAGATACTATACCCGCAAAACGTTGATAAGATTGTTGTTAAATTACCGCCACAATCAACCGATAACATGCGGATTACGATTGGTAACAGTTATATCATGGAATTGGGTGGCGGATTATCTGCCAATTCTACTGTTGTGTTAGATATCAATAATCGCACGTTAACGATGAATGGGACTAGTATTCTTAACAAGATTAAGATTATGAATACCAATATATTTGAAGCCAAGATTAAAAAAGGCGATAAGGTAGTGTGCCTAGAAGCAATTCAAATTAAGGTTAAATACAGGGTTAAATTACTATGATGTATCTATTTGATAAAAGGCAGAATATTATTGGCCTTATTGATAAAAGTGATTTAATAGAAGCTCATCTTGATGTCAAGATTAACCAGGCAATTACGCTTGATTTTAGTGTGCCGGCCACGATTGCTTTGGATAGTAAGGCTCGCTATATTGGCGTACCTCACCCGTTGAAACCTGATAATTATGTCATGCTTCGGATTATGAGCATTAAAGACCAATCAGATCGGACTGAGTATAGTGCTTATGAATTGGCTTATCAGGAGTTAAATTCATACGGTTACATCAAAGACCGGCGGTTTAAGAGTGAGAATGCTTATAACTTGATGACGGTTGCGCTTGGTGGTTCTACCTGGAATTTGGGTGTGTGTGTCGTCCCTGGATTGCTGCAGACTAACTACTACTTTGATAGCAACTTAGACGCCATCACTAAGGTTGTGAATGGTCTAGGTGGCGAAGTTGTATTCTATGTAGCTATTACCGGTAGTAAAATAACCGGCCGTTATATGGACTATGTGATTCGTCAAGGTGAAGACACATCTAAGGTATTCGTGCATGGGTCTAACTTGTTAACGGTGGAGCGGACTGGAGATAACTCAAGTATTTACACCGCTATTCTTCCTAGAGGTAAGGGCGAGCAAGTCAGTGAAGGTCATGATGATACTCCTGATGGTTATGGCCGGCGTATTACTATCGAAGATTTGGAGTGGTCAAAATATAAAGGCGACCCAATGGACAAGGTCAAGGGCGATTTAGTCTTAACCGACCCAGAGGCAACGCTGGAATATGGTCACATCGACGGTACACCTAGGTTATTAATCAAAACCTATGACCAAATTGATGATACGAAGCAGTTACTAAGGGCGGCCTATAATGATTTGATGGCGATGAATCACCCAGCTATTCAGTATTCGGCTACGATTGCTGAAACTGATGGTCTTTCGTTAGGTGACACCGTACTAATCATGCACGATAAGCGCAAGTTGAGTTATAAGACTCGAGTATTTGAGGTTAATTATGACTTAACTAACCCAAGCAACACGACAATTCAACTCGGTTCAGACCTTTCTAAGGGCGGCATGACTAATCGCGTTAATTCACTAAGTAGTAGTATTTCTGTAACTTCCGAAATGTCAGCATGGACAATGACTCACGGTGGTCATAACGACACTACATTTGGAGTAGAACAACCAACTAACCCTCGCAAGGGAAATGTGTGGTTTAAAAATCTTCCAAATGGAAAAACAGAACTATATTATTACGATGGTAATGCGTGGGTTTTGGAAGCATCTACAGACTCACAGTGGGATAAGAATAGCGCTGAATTGAACGGCGACCACACGGTATACCGTGGGCCCGATAACCCGGTAAATCCTCAACAAGGAGATACTTGGTATAAGGACGATGTTAACGAACCTAATGGCGTAGCAATGTACGCTTATTCTGGTTCTACATGGGTTAAATTCAATGGCATTACGGACGCCAACCGTTTGCAGCAAGGCATTATCGACGCTAACCGCGTGAATGTGTTGAACCTAGACGCTAACAATATCAGTACCGGCCATCTATCAGCTAATTTCATCAAAGGCGGCCAAATTGATGCTGCTCAAATTGACGTGATCAACCTGAATGTTAATTCATTAGTTGGCAATTTCTCGCAATTCATTCGCAGTCGTTGGGATGGTTCGTTTGGCTCTACATTTATTGATGGTTCTGGCATGAAAGTATCAACTACAGGGGTCAACACTAAGTTCAATTCTGGTGGAATGACGCTAAATATGAATGATGAAGATGTTGGTGGTGTTGGTGTCGCACACATGAGTGGAATGCCAGACAACTATCAAGGACTAGGATTTCAATTAAACGGTAAAGGGGACTATATGACTTGGTCAGCTCGTAATACCGGTATTGAAAGTGGTAATTTCGGTATTAAATTATCTTGGTTCAGAAAAGAATGGCGTGCTGGTGGTTATAATTCCGGCTTTACATTTGATGATGACGTTGTATTCAGAGCTGGAGTTCGCATGTATGAACAAGGTGGCGATTTGAGAGAAATCTTAGGGCAATTAGCTGCTATGGATAGAGTTGTGATTCCAAAAGGATTTGATAGTGAGGGGAAGGCGACGTCTTGGGTGACAATTAAATGATTAAGATTACTAATATTGACTTAAATAGTGTGAATCTATTTTTAAAAGAAGCTAAGTTATCTGGACAAGTTTCCAGGTTTCGGACACGTTTAATTAAAAAGATTGACGCTAAAGTTTATGAAATTGGAGAAGAAGAGCGGTCAATTATCGTTAGTAACGGTGCCGAAGTAAAAGAAAACGGTCAGATTGCCGGAAACGGAAGTAAGGAAACTTTTGAAAAAATATCAAAAGAACTAACCGAGTTACGTCAAGAGCGCTCTATTTTTGAAGAAGACACCGAAGGACAGTTTTCAAAGCTGTATGCAGAACTATGTAATTACAGTGAGCTAATTGCTGGAGAAGCTGCTGATGGTTATGACAAATTAATGGATTCATTCGAGGAAGGAGGTTACAATGAGCCGCACACTTAATTTAAGTTTAGACACAACTAAGTCTGAAATTAATAACCCCCGTGTTATTCTACGGCAAGGGGATGGTAACTATTCGACTTGGCACGTAACGCTCACAGACAACGGCGACCCAACCAATTTAACTGGTGGAACTGTCACATTTATGGGCGAAAGCTCTGCTAGTAAAGTAGTTGTTGATACTAATGTGTCCTACATTGATCGCAACTACGGAATATTTGAATACACACCACCAAAGGCGCTCGGTCAAGACATGGGCGTCTTTAAAAATGCCTATTTTAAGGTAACTTTTGGCGATAAGACAGCCTCAACTGCTAGTTTTAAAGTCATCGTTGAAGAGGCTGTTGACCTAAATGGTGAGCAAGCCAAAGACTATATCTCAATTGTTGATGGTGTTGTTGAAGATGCTAAAAGGGTCGTTCAGGGTAAATTTGACGCTGTTCAAAAGAGTGCCCAGGACACGATGGCTAAGCTTGATACTATCAATAGTAAAGCTAACAGCGTTGATAGTAATTTAACTGCAGCTAACCAAAAGATTGATAAGGCTATTGCTGACTTCAACAAGACAGCACTAAGCGCTGTGACACAAGACCAGTTAAATACTAAGCTATCATCGTATGCAACTAAAACGGACGCTACTAAGATTGCTTATGGACCTAGTGATTTCGTAACGAGTGGAGATTTCAATGATATTGTCAACAACTTAGTTAATTATGTTGGCGTGCATTATTTTTACGGTGGTAGTGCTGCCTTTAAAAACTCTCCCGCTAATATGCCAAGTGCTGCGCTAGTTAGGATTACTACAGCCACCTATCCTGTACACGGCATTATTGAAGTATTTAGTTTAGATGGTTCTGGAGTTGATTCTGTCGGTTCTGTTTTTAATAAATCTGTTACTTGGAAATCAATTCATAAAAAGTCAGAGGTGATGATAAAAGTTGTGTGCGGTGTCATTATCAACTTCATTAGGATTGGAAATATAGTGACCGTGAGCGGATTCGGTACCTTAACTTCTGATATGGGTAATCAACCCGGTATTGTTTCTGGAAGATTTATGCCTTATAGCGGTGCTGTATTATCAATGCAGTCGGGGTATACAGCAGGGTCTATGCTTATTAATAGCGGTGGTAATGCTCACGTTACTGCTGGAATGAAATCACAATACATTTTTGCTATTTCTGGTTCTTACATCGCAGTAGATTAGGGGGTATTATGATTAGACATTTTTTTAGAAATAACGACTTATGGTTAATCGGAGCGATTGAAATGATTGTGGGTTCATTTATCTTATTCAGATTTAACCAATTAGAAATTACATTACCACCAGAAATCGACTGGGTAGATGACTTGGTGCCAGGCATTATCTATTTATTAATTGGAGCTTTTACGGTAGTAAATGCTATCTGGGATTTTTGGTGGTACAAGATTAGACTGCTCTTACTTTTAGTAGCGGTTTTTCTGTTTGGAATGCTGTCGTTTTGCTACTTTGCAGACTGTATTAATTCAGGACATTGGCGGATGGACCCGTTTGTGTATGGTGCAATGCTTATATTTTCCTTATCGTCAATTTATAACGAGGCTCGTTATAAATTAATGGGCGAGCGGAAGATAGAGGAAGTTGTTAAACGAGCGGAAAGGATTGCCGGTGATAGTTAGCGCAGAAACATGGGGAGCACTAGGAACCGCATTTGGTTCTCTTTGTGTGCTTCTAGGTGTGTGGATTAAAAATCGTGTGAAACGTGATAGCACGATGCTAGAACATGAAGATGCTTTCATGACTAAGCAGACGGATATGATTGACCGCCTAGATAAAAGCCTTAAAGAAATTAGTGACAAGAACACCCAGTTAATGGACCAGTTAGCTGATGTTAGCTCTAAATATGAAATTATCAGCGTACAGTACAAGACAATCAATGAACAAAACAAAAAAATTATGACTGAAAACCAAGAACTGAGAATGCAGGTTGGATTGTTAAACGATTTAGTTAAACGACTCAATACTGATTTGCTAGCGATGGGTGGCCATGATTATTCAGATAAAATTGAGGAGATTTCGTCAACATGAAGATTACACAGTTATATGAGCTTTTAGTTATGTTATTAGCTTTGCTTGGCCTGTTTGGTCCGTTAATTCATGCGGGTATCAGCTTAATTAAAAAGTATTCGGTGAATATTGAAAAAGTCACTAAACTACACAACGTAGCACTAGTAGCTGGTTGGTTTGATGATGCTGTTTCAGCTTTAGAAAATACTGACATGGTTGGTGCTGACAAGCGACAAGAAGCTATTGAGCGAGTAAAGGAACGTTTAAATGCCAATGGTATGAATGGCCTTTTTTCAAATCAACAACTAGGGGATAAGCTAGAATATGCGGTTCAGAAAATGAATGAGCGTGCAAGCAAAAGCTTGAATCAAGCTGATAAAGGCAAATTTTCAGAAGTAAAACTTAATTTTGGAACACAGAGTTCAGCCAATACATCGATTAGTGAGTCTAATAGTGCATCAATTCAACGAGCACTACTTTCTCAATATGGAGGTAAATAATATGTTTGTAGCAGATGTATCAGATAACAACCCTGCCGACATTAGTGGAATCATCTCCGAAAACGATGCTGTGATCGTTAAGGTTACGGAAGGTAATAGTTATGTAAATAAGCACGTTACTACACAGGTTAACCAAGTTAAAGAATCAGGTAAGAAGTTAGGGCTTTATCACTTCATCGTCGGCGGAATTGATGCTAAAGAGCAGGCGCAATTTTTCTTAGATAATGCAGCTCCTGAATGTTATGACCCTGATGTACCATTGTTGCTTGATTTTGAAAATATGGCCGGTTATCCAGTTTTAAGTGGTTATGAACCACGAGAAATTGCTGACTATATCTATGAGAAGACTGGTAAGAAGGTGTGGCTATATATTGGTTATTCTGACGTTGTTAATAGCGTGCATGGATACTCATGGGAAGATATGGCAGATAACCCTGTGTGGATTGCTGATTACCCATATATGGCTCCTACTGAATACACGCAAGAATTGCAAGACTGGGCAGACAATACTCATTTTGTTAACATTAAAGAATGGAAAATCATTACAATGTGGCAGTATGTATGCGTACCTTATGACCGTTCTATCTTTTACGGAGATGCACGTACTTGGGACTTGTTGGCGGCACCAGTTAACAATCAGACAGAACCTGAGTCACCACAACCAGAATCTCAATCAGACACATCACAGCAAGCCACAAGCGCCATTGATGAGCAAACTAAGTCTGAAATTCATGATTTAGCGCAGGCTATTGCTGATAAGACGAAGTAACAAAAGGGCCTTTGCCCGTACATAAGTAAACTGGTATTTTCTAACAAATTTAAAATTAGCGGACCAAGTTGCGTATCTGTTTTGAGTTCGCAAATGCCGTATTAATACTATGATAAGATAAAATCAAAATAGTAAATTGAAGAGGCATTTTATAAATGGAAATAAAGTTTGTGGTTTCACTTCCTTCTAACGGTTTGGAAAAACTATATGAAAAAGTTGTGGAAGTGGATTGTAATGATAATCTTATACCATATTTCAATGAAGTAACCATTGATTGTATAAACTCGGAAAGTAATGACGATTGGCCAATTCCTAAATATCTTGGTGAAAGTCATACTTATTTTTTATTTGATCAAAATGGTAAAAAGTTCAATTATAATTTGGATAAAATGGGGGGCGTTGAATATCAAGAGGCATTCGATAGCAACGCTAATTTGACAGCAAATACATTAATACAATTTTCGAAAGATGGTTTGTTTGATTGGGATGGTGAAACAATACGGTTCTCACCTGTTTCTGGACTGGGTGCCGGTGGTGGCCCTGAACTAGATTGGCTAAATGCTTTATCGAATGTTCCTTGGAAGTGTATATTTGAATGTCTAGGCCATGGATTAAGCGTTATAGAACTCATCGAAATAATTAAAAATAAATTTACAAGCCGGGATGATAAACGAATTCTAAGACAAGATGCTGAAGCTTTTAACGAGCGTGGAATGACGTCTTATCGATTGTACGATTTTATCCTAAAACGTGATGGATGGGATAAAAATAAGTTAGTTCATTATTTACGAATAAGTGAAAGTGATTTAGGAAAGTTAATGTGTAGTTTGGGCTATATGAAAAAACAGCGCGGTAGAATATATGTTAAAAATAACACTAAATCCGGCGATGCTATGAGAAAGAGGTGGTATTACTAGTAACAACAAACGATTAGTTTTTTATATATTCTTTTTATTATTTTATTCTATAAATCGATAGTCCTTATAAAGAATTACTCAGACTAGTAATCATAGTTATGGATAACCTTATTAGACATAATTTAGACACAATGTGGTTTAAATACTTATATATTAATATCTCATATGCCGGCAGTCGGCATAACTTTAAAGGGGATCTCAAATTTGAGATCCCCTTTTTTATTTATTTCAAAGATTACATACAAAAAACAGGAACCGGGAATCCGATTCCTGTTTTTATGATAGTGCAGTCGGCGGGAGTCGAACCCGCACGTCCTAAAGCGGACACAGGATCCTTAATCCTGCGCGTCTGCCAATTCCGCCACGACTGCATTAGATAACTTATATATGGTACTGTTCTCACTTATATTTGTCAAGAAAACCATTTAATATTCTGATTTCAAGACGAATCCATTATACTTAAGTATAGGAGATGTGGAATTATGAAAATATTTAAGTGGCGTAAAGATGAAAGCCAGCCTAATCAAGAAGACCAAGTGGAATGGTTGCAAAACGAAAATGATAAGTTGCTTAATCAGGTGGAAAGTCTAAAATTGGATTTAACCGAATTGCGGGCTGAAAATCAGGATTTAGTTAATAAATTAAGTGGCAATAAATATCATCGAACGTTTATTAAAACTGGAAGTGGTTTAGGCGTTTTGATGGTAACTTACATCCTGTTGGCCTTCATGGGAGCTAAGCCAACCGATATTACTTGGCTATTGTTAATTGAAGCTATTTTCATATTTTTAATGTTACGAGGTGACGATAAATGACGACATATAAGAATTGTCGGATACCCTTTGTGGTAGCTAATTGGAAGATTAACAAACTGAAGGGACAAGTCTTTGACTATCTAGAAAAAGTCAATCAACAGGTGCCTGATTCTTCCGTAGTTGAAACGGGGATTGCTGCGCAGGATATTTTCTTAGCCGATATGGTACGTGAAACTGAAAACAGTCCCATCCATGTGGTTGCTGAAAATGTTCATTGGCAAGATGCTGGTGCCTATACTGGGGAAACTTCGCCACGAGCTTTGGCTGATTTAGGAGTTACCTATGTATTAATTGGTCATTTTGAACGACGTAAGTTCTTT
Organism: Convivina intestini; assembly: GCF_003096575.1. Taxonomy (GTDB): domain Bacteria; phylum Bacillota; class Bacilli; order Lactobacillales; family Lactobacillaceae; genus Convivina; species Convivina intestini. The sequence goes on along the minus strand of NZ_QEKT01000012.1, from coordinate 2,055 downwards.
AATGAGACTGATGCCACTGTTAATTTAAAGGTCATGGCCGCCTTGCGTAATGGTTTAAAGCCAATTGTAGATATTGATGAAGATATGAGCGTGTACACTCAGTCAATGGAGGCTCAGCCGGCAGTTGCTCAAGTAGCCGCCGCCTTAGCTGGGGTTTCAGTGGATCAGATACGTAATGTGACCATTGCTTATGAACCAACTTGGGCGATTGGCTCAGGTGAAGCAGCTAGTGCCCAACAGGCTCAAAAGGCAGCACAATTAATCCGACAGACCTTGGCTCAATTGTATTCGCCATCGATTGCTGAAAAAATAAGAATTTTGTATGGTGGTTCGGTTGATATAAATAATGCCGCCCAAATCATGGGGCAAGCAGATATTGATGGCGTTTTGGTGGGGCGTGCTGCCTTAGATCCAGAACAATTTTTGAGTTTAGTAGCAATTGCCCAACAAACTAGTTCATCTCAGCCTGCGGACTAAAGCTTATTCCACTTGATATGGAGGTTTGAGTCGCTCTGACGGCTTGTATAAGTTGATTGTTTATTTTCTAACTAAATGATGATACAATTAAGTCGGATTTGTTTTTAGAATCAACATTAAAAGGAGAACACAAAACATGTCTTTGATTTCTGATATTGTTGCACGCGAAGTGTTGGACTCACGTGGAAACCCAACTGTTGAAGCGGAAGTGATTACTGAAGTTGGTGGTTACGGTCGTGGAATCGTACCATCTGGTGCTTCAACTGGTGAACACGAAGCCGTTGAATTGCGTGATGGTGATAAGTCACGTTACATGGGTAAGGGAACTACTAAGGCCGTTGATAATGTTAATAACGTTATTGCTAAGGCTTTGGTTGGTAAGTTTGACGTGACCGATCAACGTGCGATTGATCAAGCCATGATTGAATTAGACGGTACAGCTAACAAGGGTAAGCTAGGGGCTAACGCTATCTTAGCTGTTTCAATCGCTGCTGCTCGTGCAGCTGCTGATGAATTAGGAATGCCTTTGTTCTCATACATTGGTGGTATGAATTCTTACGTATTGCCTACACCAATGATGAACGTTATCAACGGTGGTGCTCACTCTGATAACAAGGTTGACTTCCAAGAGTTTATGATTATGCCTGTTGGGGCACCTTCAATTAAGGAAGCTATCCGTTATGGTTCAGAAACTTTCCATCACTTGAAGAAGCTTTTGGAAGCTGATGGTAAGGCAACTTCTGTTGGGGATGAAGGTGGATTTGCTCCTGATTTCGCTAATAACGAAGAACCTCTTAAGTATTTGATTTCAGCTATTGAAGCAGCTGGTTACAAGCCAGGTAAAGATATCGCTATTGCAGTCGACGTTGCTGCTTCAGAACTTTGGGATGCTGACAAGGAAAAGTACGTTTTGCGTTGGTCAACTAAGGAAGAATTCGCAACTACAGAATTCGTTAAGTACTTGGAAGACTTGGCTGACCGTTACCCAATTATTTCAATTGAAGATCCTATCGATGAAAATAACTGGGATGACTGGGTAACTATTACTAAGGAACTTGGTAAGAAAGTTCAATTAGTTGGTGATGATTTCTTCGTTACTAACACTGAATACTTGGCTAAGGGAATCCGTATGGGTGCCGCTAACTCAATCTTGATCAAGGTTAACCAGATTGGTACTATGTCTGAAACCATGGATGCGATTGAAATGGCTAAGGAAGCTGGATACACAGCGATTGTTTCACACCGTTCTGGTGAAACTGAAGACACTACTATTGCTGATTTGGTTGTGGCTACTAATGCTGGTCAAATTAAGACTGGTTCAATGTCACGTACTGATCGTATCGCAAAGTATAACCAATTGATGCGTATTGAAGAATTGCTTGGTTCAACTGCTAAGTACAAGGGTGTACATTCTTTCTACAATCTTTCAGCTGAAGCTCGTGAAAATATTCAAAGCAAGTAAAATAAAAAGACACCCTTCGGGTGAAGTGCGCCCCCTAGATTGGAGAAATCCAAACTAGGGGGCGCCTTTTATCATGGCGAAATATTCACTGGCAACTAAATTAAAAGCAATTGACC
>NZ_QEKT01000011.1 GCF_003096575.1 Convivina intestini | reverse complement strand
TACAGATTTGTTTGTTCAAAGTTTTGTTCAGTTTTCAATGTGCTACTGCGTTGCTCCCTTACGAAACAACTTAATTAGTCTATCACGCTGCTTGCTGCTTGTCAACAACAATTTTTTCAAGTCGTCGTTGACAGCTGCTTGACTCGCAACAGAACTTTATTACTATACCAAGTTATTAATGCATCGTCAATACTTTCTTGAAAATTCTCTTTTTTAGAATTTTTATCACAATTTAAAAAAACCGTAAAAACTCTAACGAGTACTATTTAGGCAAGTTTTTGTAGCATTGCAATAATAATTCACATTAAATTCAAACCTTTTTTAGTTATTCCATGTGATAGGATGCACATTTGTTCGTAATATAATTCGTCAGCTTAAATGTTTGGAGAGAAAACTTGATGATTAACCAATTACTAACTGAATTAATTGTAACTCTTGATTCAGACAAACCACCGGCATTCGTACACCTATTATTACTATTACTAGTCATAATACTTATCGGCAGTATTACTTATCGACATTTGCGCAATGAACTTGCTAAAAAAACCAGGGAACTGAATGCCATTCATAACTATATCAATCAATTAGAACCGAATTTAGAACACTATCGTAGTCTCCGACATGACTGTAAAAATATGCTCACCAGTATTGATTTAAGTTTAAGTAAGGATTTGGCCCCTGAGATTCATCGATTATCTGCAAAATTATTAAACAATTTAAAACACAAATATACTATCAAAAATTCCTTAGCCTTACATCAAATTCAGATTCCTGAAATTCGTAGTTTAATTTTGACCAACTGGCATACTGCTTCTAAACAAGGAATCGACTTTGAACTTGGCATTATGACCGATTATTATCCAAGCCACTTTAATCAGGCTAGTGATTTTCATCAAATGTTAAATACCTTAATCAGGCATTGCTTAACTTTGGTGGCTGACCAGCCAGCCCCTAAAGTTGCGATTGGTTTTATGCAGGTTAAAAATCATGAAAAAATTGTCATTACTGTTACTATTGAGCGCAGTCATGATTGTAATAGTAGATTTAACTCATGTATCGACCCATACTTGCGCCAACATCCTGAAGTTACCCTATTAACTGAGCAACGGAGTCCAAAGCTCTTCTATATAATTGAGACTGGGGATCAATAATGAATCATTTTCTATTAGAAGACAATAAAATTCATCAGCGGTTTATTAAAAACCTAGTGCCCAATATTCAGATTTTTAATAAGCCACACGATTTGCTCCAACATGTTCACACTTTAAAAAATAACTCGGCTAATATTTTTATTTTAGATCTTGAACTTGGTGATACTCCAAAAGCTGGTATTTTAACCGCCAATTTTATTCGCCAAGCCGACCCACATGCTCAAATTATTATTTTTACCAGTCATAGTGATCTTACGTCACTTTGTTTTGAATATCATTTAAGCGTTTTAGACTACATTTATAAAGGTGATGCCCAAAATAAAATTCAGCAACGCTTACTTGCTAGTCTGAAAAAAGCGCAAGATAACCTACATCGCTTAATTCAATTCCAAGAAATACCGCTTAAACTACCCAATGGTAGTCGTTTTCATCGAGTAGATTTAAACAATATTCTATTTATTGCCAGTGAAAAAGGGACCCACTATTTGGAAGTTCATGGATTCAAAACTTTAACTAAAATCAGAGCCAATCTAAAAGATATTACTTCAATCCATGACCAACTTATTCAAGTCCACGCTGCTTACTGTATTAATAGTAATCATATTCAAAGCTATAGTGCCAAAAAACATCTGTTAACGTTAAAAAATGGCATTTCCCTACCAGTTTCACGTCCCTTTAATCAGATTGTCCGTCAGTTACTTTAATGATAATAAAAACAGCGTCCCTTTTAGTAGGGACGCTGTTTTTATTCTTTAGTATCTTCTTGAGCACGATCCAGTAATTGTTCTACTTGATCCATAGCTTGATGATTTTGATTAGGTAGATCGGACTGTTGATCCGATTCTTCAGTTTCTTCGGCTATAGCTGGCGCTATTTTGGTCAATGTGGCTACCTTAGAGCCATCTTCCAAACGAATCAAACGTACTCCTTGAGTAGCACGTCCGGTTTCGCTCACCGTATCAACGCCAAATCGAATCATTACCCCCTGATCGGTGGTGACCATGATATCTTCATCCCCATTAACGGGAACCATGGCTGCTAACGGTCCGTTCTTTTCAGTAACAGTGGCCGTTTTAATTCCTTTACCACCACGACCCTTAACTGGGTATTGATTGGCTGGGGTCTGTTTTCCATATCCCTTTTCTGTAATGACTAATACTTTACTATCAGCACTTAGAATACCTGCGCCAATAACAAAGTCGTCTTCACGCAAACGAATACCACGTACGCCAGCGGCTGACCGACCCATAACACGGACTGTGTCTTCAGCAAAGGTAGTTGAATAACCAGTATGCGTTGCAATCAATACGTTTTGCTGCCCATTGGTAATCAACACATTCAATACTTCATCGCCATCTCGAAGAGTCAAAGCTTTTAACCCATTGGTTCTGATATTTTCAAATTCAGAAACAGCGGTGCGCTTCACCACTCCTTGACGGGTAACAAAGAATAATTGATCGGGACTCTGACTCACTTGGCCAGCAACCTTAATGACAGTTTGAATTTTTTCGTCACCTTCAAAATTCAACAGATTAACAACCGGAATTCCCTTAGCCTGACGGCCATATTCAGGTACTTCATAGCCCTTCATCCGATAAACTTTTCCCTTGTTGGTAAAGAAGAATAAGGAATCATGAGTTGAAGTAAAGACCATCTGATCAACAAAGTCTTCATCGTTGACATTCATTCCCTGAACACCACGACCACCCCGGTTTTGCGCCTTAAATTCACTGGCGGCCACGCGCTTAATGTAACCATTACGGGTTAGGGTGATAATCACATCTTCTTGCTCAATTAAATCTTCATCTTCGATGCTGGTTACATCACCAACCTGCAGTTCAGTTCGCCGTTCATCCCCAAAACGATTTTGAATATCCAATAATTCATCATAAATTAAACGATCAATTCGCTCTTCGTGAGCCAAAATATCCTTTAAATCAAGAATCAAAGCGACTAATTTTTGGTATTCATCCTCTAAACGGTCACGTTCCAAACCAGTCAAACGCACTAAACGCATGTCCAAAATGGCTTGGGCTTGTTTATCCGAAAGAGAATACCCATTAATTAAGCGATCTTTGGCTTCATCAGAAGTTTTTGAAGAACGAATGATGTTAATAATGGCATCAATATGATCAAGCGCAATCCGCAATCCTTCTAAGATATGCTCACGAGCTTGGGCTTTATTGAGTTCAAAGACGGTCCGGCGCCGGATAACTTCTCGTTGATGCTCTAAATAAGCCACTAAAATCTGCTTTAAGCTCAATGTTTTTGGTGCACCATGATCGATGGCCAGCATATTGAAACCAAAACTGGTTTGCAACAAAGTCTGCTTATAGAGATTATTTAAAATAACACTGGCCGAAGTATCACGACGGACGTCGATTGAAATCCTTAGACCATCACGGTCAGATTCATCCTGAATGGCAGTAATTCCATCAATTTTTTTATCACGAACTAATTCAGAGATTCGTTCAATCAAACGGGCCTTATTAACTGCGTATGGCAGCTCCGTAACAATAATTTGTTCGCGGCCATTTTTAAGTTGCTCGATATCAACCTTAGCTCGAATCATAATCGTGCCACGACCAGTTTCATAGGCCCGTCGGATACCCGACTTCCCCATAACGATTCCACCAGTTGGAAAATCTGGTCCGGGTAAGGCTTCCATTAAATCAGCAGTGGTGGCATCTGGATTTTGCATCAAAATATGCAAGGCCGAAATAACTTCGCCTAAATTATGGGTCGGAATATTTGTTGTCATTCCCACTGCAATTCCAGTTGCCCCGTTGACCAATAAGTTAGGTATTCGAGCTGGCAATACCTTGGGCTCACGTTCCTCACCATCATAGTTGGGTACAAAGTCCACGGTATCTTTGTTTAAGTCTCGCACCATTTCCATGGCAACCTTACTTAAACGAGCCTCGGTATAACGCATTGCTGCGGCACCATCACCATCGACAGAACCAAAGTTTCCATGACCATCCACTAACATATAGCGATATGAAAAGGGTTGAGCCATACGAACCATCGATTCATAAATGGCTGAATCACCGTGTGGATGATACTTTCCCATAACATCCCCGACAATACGGGCTGATTTTTTATGAGGCTTATCAGGGGTATTTCCCTGCTCAATCATTGAGTATAAAATCCGTCGATGAACTGGTTTTAACCCATCACGGACATCCGGCAAAGCCCGGGCCACGATTACTGACATGGCGTAGGACAAGAAGGATGTCTTCATTTGTTCTGACAAATGGATATCCCGAATTCGACTGTCGTGTTCTTCTGTCATAGTCTCCTACTCTCCGTAAACTCCACTTACTCAGCTTTAAACATCTAAATCTTCAACAAAGACGGCATTATCTTCGATAAACTGTCGCCGCGGAGGCACATCGCCACCCATTAGCATGTCAATCACGCCATCAGCTTCTTGAGCATCGGCGGGATCAACTCGTAGTAATCGTCGATTCGCTGGATCCATGGTTGTATCGGCTAGCTGATCATAATCCATTTCACCCAGTCCCTTATATCGCTGAACTTTAGGTTTAACGTTGGAGGGGAGTTGCGCGAGATAATCTTCTAATTCTTCATCTGAGTCTAAATAAGTCATCGGCTTATTATTCCCCAAAGCCACGCCATACAAAGGTGGCTGGGCAATGTAAATATAACCAGCATCAACTAAGGGGCGCATGTAGCGATAAAACAATGTCAGCAACAGGGTGCGGATATGCGCGCCATCGACATCGGCATCCGTCATGATGATGACTTTGTGGTAATTGGCCTTATTGACATCAAAGTCCTTACCAAAACCACTCCCCATTGCTGTAAAGAGAGAGCGTATTTCCTCATTGGCCAAGACCCGGTCTAATGACGCCTTACCAACGTTTAGAATTTTACCTCGGATTGGTAAAATTGCCTGGGTCAAACGATTACGACCCTGTTTAGCAGAACCACCCGCTGAATCACCCTCGACGATAAACAGCTCTGAAATAGCTGGGTCTTTGGAAGTGTTATCGGCCAGCTTACCCGGTAAATTACCAATTTCTAGGCCGGATTGCTTGCGGGTCATTTCCCGGGCGCGTTTAGCTGATAAACGCGCTTTTTGAGCCAAGATGCCCTTTTCCACGATTTGCTTAGCAACCGCAGGATTTTCTAGCATAAAACGACTAAAGGTCTCTGAGAACATCCGATCAGTGGCCTGCCGAGCATCTGAATTTCCCAACTTCGTCTTGGTTTGTCCTTCAAATTGTGGGTCGGGATGTTTAATTGAAACAATCGCCGTCATCCCCTCACGGACATCTTCTCCGGTTAATCCTTCGGCTCCCTCACGTAGTTGACCATTTTTACGAGCATAATCATTGATGACTCGGGTTAAGGCTGTTTTAAAACCAGTCTCGTGGGTTCCACCTTCGTAAGTATTGATGTTATTGGTGAAAGTTCGCAGATTTTCTTGAATATCCGTCGTATATTGAAGGGCAACTTCAACCACGATGCCCTTTTCTTCCCCTTCCACATAAACTGGTTCTGGGAAAAGGGCTTCTTTTTCACGGTTAAGGTAACTAACATATTCCTGAATACCACCTTCAAAATGGAAACTTTCAGTCACCGGTTGATCTGGTCGTTGATCAGTAATTGAAATACGCAGTCCCTTATTCAAGAAGGCTAATTCACGCACTCGGGTTAATAGGGTCTTAAAATTGAAGACTGTTGTTTCCTGAAAAATGTCAGGATCGGGCTGGAAATGGACAATCGTTCCCCGCTCGATTGGCGCTTTTTCATTTAAAAGCTGCATGGGCGTGTGCACCCGGCCCGTGTGAAAGTCCATAAAGTAAACTTTATTATCACGAACAACTCGTACATCTAACTTAGTGGACAGAGCATTAACAACTGAGGCTCCGACCCCGTGCAAACCACCGGAAACCTTATAACCACCACCGCCAAACTTTCCACCAGCATGCAAAATAGTAAAGACAGTTTCTAGAGCGGGCTTACCCGTTTTAGCTTGAATGTCAACTGGTATTCCTCGTCCATCATCACTGACTGTAATGGAATTATCTTTTTCAATGGTTACAGCGATATGGCTGGCAAAACCAGCTAAGGCTTCATCAATTCCATTATCGACAATTTCCCAGACCAAGTGGTGCAATCCTTGACTCGTGGTTGTACCAATATACATCCCCGGTCGTTTACGAACTGCTTCTAATCCCTCTAACACCTGAATTTGATCGGCATTATAGGCACTGGCCTCTTCGTCCATATGTCCAGCCTCTTGAATGATTGCATCATCTGTAATCAAATCATCAAGGGGTTCTTGTTGTGAATCTTGATTGTCTACCATATTTTTCCTCTTACACAATATATGTATCTTAATTCAACTAACGCGATTGGTCGGTCAATTAATGCAATTGACCACTTTCTTTGACCTGAACTTGACCTGCTTTAATCTCAAAAACTTTGGGCTGGTCAATTAGCTGACGGGTAATCTCACTTAAGCTCGGTGTGGTGATAAAGGTTTGCACTTTGTTCTGAATAGCCATTAATAAGTGGGTTTGCCGGCTAGCATCTAACTCGCTTAACACATCATCTAGTAACAAAACTGGATATTCGCCCGTTTCTGATTGCATTAAGTCAATTTCGGCTAATTTCAAGGCTAAGGCGGCTGTGCGCTGCTGTCCTTGCGAGCCATACAAAGAAACATCGTTTTGATTAATTAAAATCTTAAAATCATCACGATGAGGGCCTACTAAAGTAGTACCCTGTATAACTTCTCGCTTAGCCTGACGCTGCAAGGCTTGGGTAAAACTAGCTTCGATGACAGCAACGTCTTCAATTGCTTTTTCCAAGGGAACATTGCTTTGGTAAACCAAGGATAACTGTTCACTTTGGTTGGAAATTTCTGCATGAATCGGATGGGCTACTTCTCCCAGTTTTTGAATAAAGTGCTGTCTAGCACGGATAACCTGAGTGCCAAATTGAATCAATTGTTCGGTTAAAACGTCTAAAAAAACCATATCATTACTTTTTTTAGCTTGTAATTGCTTCAAGTAGGCATTCCGTTCTTTTAGCACCTTGCGATACTGGCTAATTTGAGACAAATAGCTAATATTCATCTGCCCAAATTCCATATCAATGAAACGACGACGGACACTCGGCGCCCCTTTAACAAGCTCTAAGTCTTCGGGAGCAAACAAAATGACGTTTAACTGACCGATATAGCTTGACAAACGGCTTTGATCTAAGTGATTAACACGGGCTTGCTTACCTTTACGACTAAACTGTAAAGAAATCGGCGTAGTCCCTAATCGATTTTGCACTCGACCACTAATCTTGGCCTTGGACTGGCCCCACTCAATCAAATCCTGGTCATTATTACTACGATGTGACCGGGCCAAGGCTAATACATAGATACTTTCCAGTAGATTGGTTTTTCCCTGGGCATTTTGACCCAAAAAAATATTGACACCGGATTGAAAATCCAATTTCACCTGATCATAGTTACGAAAGTGACTTAATTGTAATTCCTTTAGCTCCACGAAGCCGGCCCTTTGGGTTGCTTATTGTTGCGGCTTGATGGCTGGTACTTTCGCAAAATTGCTTGCTGTTCAGCCTTTTCTTGCAGCTGCTCTTTTGAAAAGTGCCCTGCTTCTATTTGATAAACGTCCGCACCAATCGTTACCTGATCACCTGGATATAATTTTTTTCCGCGTCGTTGTTCGCTAACGCCGTTCAACTCAACGGCATGATCGGCCAAATAGTACTTGGCCTGTCCACCGGACTCGATAATATTTTCTGATTTTAGCAATTGAGCTAATGTTATGTACTCACCTGTAATAGGAATCGTAATTGCCATGAAGTTACTCCTCCAAAGATTAATCAGTTACGTTTACATTATAACATTCTTTTGAAAATAAAGCCCTGAAGGTGCCTAAAATGGTTTTCTGATCTAGCTAAGGGTTTTTTATTAATTTTAGTTAAAATTCAAAGAAAGCAAATTAGAGTCCTTTGCCCCCTAGTTCAAGTTATTGAAATGAAAAAACCTACTCAATGAGCAGGTTTTATTTTTTAAAAAGTCCGAACCGGTGTAATTAGCTGTAATTGCTTATTGTCAGTTTCCCCTTCTGGAATGATAATAAACGGCCGTAAATTAGTTGTGAATTTTAATTCAACGGTTTTACCATTTAGAACTCTTAAAGCATCCCGGACATAATCGGGATTAAAGGAAATATCCAAATCCTCACCGACAACACTTTTAACCGGCAAAGTCTCTTTCACTTGGCCAATCTCTTGTGAGTTACCGCTTAATTCAGCTTTACCTTGACTCAAAAGTAGTTGTACCACGTTGTTTCGACTTTCATGGCTCAATAGGCTAGCACGATCAATGGCTCCTAACAAATGGGCTGCATCAATTTTCATCTCTGTGGCGCTTTCGCTAGGAATTAAACGATCAGTTTCTGGATAATTTCCTTCTAATAGACGGGAATAAAAACTTGTATGGTCTAAATCAAAGACAGCTTGGTTAGCAGCTAACTTAATGTCAACTCGATCTTGACCCTCTAATAAGGGTTGTAATTCATTGAAGGATTTAGCAGGAATGATAACATCGGCGTTCACCGTTGTTTCGGTACCAGTTAAGGTCACGATTCGTTGGGATAAACGGTGGGAATCAGTCGCAACCGCTTTCACACTATTACCAGCTAATTCTAAGTGCATTCCGGTTAAAATTGGTCGACTTTCTTGAGTTGAGGCTGAAATTTTAGTTTGACTAATTAATTCATTTAGCTGCGCAGCTGACACTTTAAGACTTTGGATATCTTCCATTTCTGGCAAATGAGGATAGTTTTGGACGTCTTGTCCATTGATATTAAAGGATGCTGAACCAGAAGTAATTAAAGCTCGTAATCCTTCCGTTGATAAGGTTAGGTTTTCATCAGGTAAGTGCTTAATGATATTGGTAAAAAATGCGGCTGGTAGTGTAATGCCCCCGGTTGTCTGAATATCTAATTGAGCACTGGTATCTGATTGGAGAATACGAGTTTCAATAGAAATGTCGACATTAGACCCAGTCAAAATTAATTCATCTTGGTTTAGGGTAATTTTAACGTTGGTTAAAATTGGAATAGTAGTTCGCGATGAAATGGCTCGCATAACAATATTTAGGGCTTTGATGAATGTGGGACGATGGATTGAAAAATGCATGAGAAGCCTCCATTTATTTGGGATTAGGTATTAATTTAAGTAAAGAATAAAAATAGTAATAATAATAAGGGGTGTGGAACCTGTGGAAAAGCAGGGTGGCTTGTTAAGATTAAGAAATGTAGGCGTTGATAAGTTTGGGGATAAATTAGCTAGTTATTATAGGTTATCCTCAAGGGCTTTATTTACCATTTTTAATCTCATTGGCCAAGTCTAATAGTAACTCTTTAGTGCGCGGATCGATTTCAGCTTTTTCAGTAATTTTATTAGTAGCATGCAAAACCGAAGAATGATCTCGGCCACCAAAGGCCCGTCCAATATCAGGAAGACTTTCATCGGTCATTGTCCGTGTCAAATACATGGCTACGTGACGGGCATTAACCAGGTCTTTTTTACGGCTAGAACTCTTTAAATCGGCAACTGTTTGCATAAAGTAGGTTGCCACGGTCTCTTGAATGCGGTCAACAGTAACTTTTTGGCCGCGATCAATATTCAAATCGTCTAGAATTTGCTGAGCCGTTTCTTTGGTTGCCGGCTTGTTCATGTAGCGAATTTTGGCTTCAAATTTATGGAAAGCCCCTTCTAGACTACGGACATTGGAATCGATATTTTCAGCAATTAATTCCAAAACCTCATTTGGAATTTCTAGGTTATCGGCTGAACTAAGATTTTTTAAGATAGCCACCCGGGTTGGTAAGTCGGGCTTTTGAATATCCATTAAAATACCGGCTTCAAACCGTGATGTTAACCGAGTTTGTAAATCAGGAATGTCGGTTGGAATCCGATCTGAAGTCATAACGATTTGCTTACCATTTTTAGTGAGGGCATTAAAAGTGTTAAAGAACTCTTCTTGAACCTTTTCTTTCCCCGACCAGAATTGAATATCATCAATTAGTAAGATATCTACCGACCGGTAGGTTTTTTTAAATGCGGCGGTAGCCCCATCTACACTAGCTCGTAAAGAATCGGTAAAGTCATTTAAAAAGTCTTCAGCAGTGGCGTATTTAATTCGGGCTTGGGGGTTGGTTTTAGCATAGGAATTCCCAATTGATTGCATTAAGTGGGTCTTCCCTAATCCGACGCCCCCATATATTAAGTAGGGATTGTAAACTTTCCCGGGTTGTTCGGCCACCGCCCGGGCTACAGCATAGGCGTTTTCGTTTCCTGAACCGGTCACGAATTTTTCAAAGGTAAAATCGGGATCAAGATCCGATTCACGTGAAAATGGCACACTTTGCTCAGTGGTAATTGTCGGGGATGGTGCTACAACGGATTCAGTTAAGGTAGTGGATATTTGCAGATCCGGTTTAATGAAGGTACCGCCGGTAATTTCTAGAGCAAACTGAACAAAATCCATCGAATAGGCACTATTCCAGCGATTGATAATTTCAGAGGCTTCATCGACTGGCACTGATAGCCGTAAACTAGCAGCGGTTAATTCAATTGGGGTTAATGGTTCTATATAAGCAGAAAAAGAGACGGTTCCAAGTTTTTGAAAAAAACGAGCTTGGATTTGGTTCCAAAGTTCTTCCTTAGTGATTGATGCGGTCACGAGCTTCTCCCATTGATAAGTAAGTTAAATAAAATTGTATGTAGGTGACACAAAAAATTCCCAAAAAAGAGGGCACTGCAAATATTATAGCAAAAAGAGGTCCTAACAAACTAGTTTTCCACAGATAGAATTTTAGGGAGATTTTATCCCCAGTTGTTAAAAAAGAAAAGAACAGGACGTGTATAATTAGGGGAACAAATGTGTGGGTTATCCACATAGACACATAGTTATCCACTTTTTAAGACCACTTGTTACCGGTTATCTTAAATTTATACACATTATCCACAGATTAGCTTTCCATACTTGTGGATATGTGGATAACTTTTGAATAAGGATGTTAAAAATAATTATTATTTCTTTTTTATTCACATCCCTGTTTGTAGTTTTTGATAAAGCTGTTTATAACTTTTCTTCTTATTACTGACAATATCCCCTTCTTTCTGATTTAGATGGTTGTCACATTGGTTATTTCATGATAGAATTAACTTCGAATTGCAAGATTTTGCAGCTAAAAATCTGAATGGAGGTGAATGACACATGAAGCGTACATACCAACCTAAAAAACGTCATCGTGCACGTGTACACGGATTCCGTAAGCGTATGAGCACGAGCAACGGTCGTAAAGTATTGGCTCGCCGTCGTGCAAAGGGCCGTAAGGTGCTATCTGCCTAATGAGGTCGCTGCAACGCAGTGGCCTTTTTTATTTCTTATTTTAATGAAAATAGGAAGATGAGTCGGTTTAAACAGCCAACATATATTGCACACGCAGATAGGAGCAGGTCTAGATGCGAAAAACTTTTCGAATTAAAAAGCCGGAAGAATTTCAGGCCGTTTTTGGGCAGCATCGTTCGGTAGCCAATAAGTACTTTGTGGTTTATCAGGCGGCCAAACCTACTCAAAAACATTTTCGCTTAGGCTTATCGGTTGGGAAAAAAATAGGAAAAGCTCACGATCGTGTCTGGGTAAAACGACGAATTCGACAGACTTTGTTGGAACTCAAGCCTGAATTACCAGCTGAGCTAGATATTTTAGTAATTGCCCGTCCGGCTGTGGCTGGAAAGTCGCAACAATTTATTAAAAAACAACTGATCCATGCCTTTCGATTGGCTAGGATAGTAAAGGATGAAGAGCATGCAAAAAGTAAATAAGTGGCTTAAGATTATCGGTCCGCTACCAGTTGGCATGGCAATTTTAGCCCTAGTCGGCATTGTTGTTGCCGGTTTTTCCTATTCAGGTAGTGTTGCGGGGACTGGTTTATGGGGCAGCATTGTTGCTGTATTTACCCGTTCGATTTTAGGTGCTTCCAATTGGTTTGGCAGTAGCTATGGTCTGGGAATTATTATCTTTACGATATTGATTCGTTTTCTAATTTTGCCTCTGATGGTCTATCAAGTGGATAGCATGACTAAAATGCAAGCCTTACAAGGTGAGATTAAAGTTATCCAGGCCAAATACCCCGGTAAGGATGCTGAAAGTCGTCAACTTTTGATGAACGAACAGCAGGCTTTATATAAGGAACATAACGTCCGGCCCTTTGCTTCAATGTTACCTTTGTTGGTGCAAATGCCAATTTTGATTGCCTTATATCAGGGAATTTTGAACTCACCGGTGCTGCGTTCTGGTCATTTCTTATGGTTGGAATTAGGACAAAGTGATCCCTACTTTATTTTGCCGATTTTAGCAGCCCTCTTCACCTTTGCTTCGTCATGGCTATCAACGCAGGCTAATCCAGAACAAACGACGATTACCAAGTTAATGCCTTACATTTTTCCAGTCGTAATCTTCTTTACTGCTTTAAGTGTGCCCAGTGCCCTTTCGTTATACTGGGTAGTTGGTAATATTTTTCAAACCATCCAAACTTTTTATCTACAAAATCCTTTTAAATTACGTCAAGAACGTGACGCAGCCCGTAAATTGGAACGCGACATTCAGCGTAAGATGCACAAGGCCCGTCGCGGACGCAAGCGTCGGTAATTATAGCTTGTATGTTAGGAGGGGGTTATCATGATTGAAATGTTAAAAGAGACACCCCGTTTCAAGTGGTATCATGTGACGAATATGACTTCTGAAGATGAGTATCAGTTGATTCATGAAAATCATTTAACGGATCAAATTCTTGGGTATGCCGTTGATAAAAACGAAAGTGTTCGCATGGAGTTTGACTCAGATGCTGATGAGACTTTGGTCATTATGGATGTTATTTCAGCGCAACCAGAGCCGGTCTTAACCCGTCCGGTCGGTTTTGTCATTGTTAAGGGTGACTTGTATACTTTCGCCAATCGCGCGACTGATTATATTAAAAAGAGCATCCTTGATCCCGATAAAGACATGGAGCGTAATTCTGAGGATGAAATGACGGTGTTTGAGTTTATGATTACCGGTATTTATCCATTAATGACCCAGTATGCGGATCAGATTACCGAAATTAATCGTCAACGGCGAGCTATTCAAGCCCAGTTTGGTAATCGGAAACATTTAACTAAGCAAACCAACGATTTGCTACATCTTCAAATTCAGATGATTTATTTACAAAATTCGTTGGCTAACAATTTAATCATGTTTGATCAATTGCGTCGTGGCTATCAAAATAAGATTTCTGAACAAGATTTGGATTATTTAGATGCTGTCCGGGTCGAAGTTGATCAGGCCAAAGACATGGCTGGCCTAGCAATGGAAGTGATTAATGCGGTTAGTGATGCGATTGGGAATTTAGGCAGTCGCGATTTGAACTGGACGATGAAAGTTTTGACAGTTTACTCGATTGTTCTAACTATTCCAACGATGGTGTCTGGTTTTTATGGTGAAAACGTTAAGTACCTCCCCTTCGCTGAAGGTGAAAGTGGTTGGTTGATTACGATTTTTATTACGCTACTTTTAATGGGTGGCGCCACTTATATTTTTTATCGATATGGTTTTTTACGAAAGTAAAGCGCAACAGTGGTTGGGCTTTTTTTTGTTGCCCTGGATGGGTAAAACTGGAGGTATTATAATCGACTGGTTTTTGCTATTATTAGGGATGTTAACTACCATCATGTATGTGATTATCACAGGGAGAATAAAATGAAACAAACTACTGTTATTACGATTATCATCTCTTTGCTACTTATGTTCCTTTCATTAGTGAGTTGGATCTTAAAATCAACTGATTTATCATTAATTGCGGCTAATTTGGCAACGGTTGTACTATTAATTGCCTTTATTTGGGATAACCGCAATAATTCTAACTAAGCAAATAAAGATAAACTGTTTCACGTGAAACAGTCGAGTGGTAAGGATGATGTTATTCAAAGATCACACATATCAATTTGAGCCAGTAATCCTTGATGTAAAGGCGCGACAAATCATAAAAAAATTACCCTATGGTCAGGGAGTGCGTCACCAGTTGGATCTGTATTTACCCGTAGGATCAGGTCCCTTTCCGCTTATTATTGACCTGTATGGGGGTGGCCTATTACGGGGCGAAAAATCATCTTATAAACTGCATCCGAGTCTGCAATTTGTTAACGATGGTTATGCCGTGGCTAGTCCTAATTACAGTCTTAATTCGGTAAATTCAATTAATTTTCCTAATCAAATTGCCGAAATTCGCGCTGTGATTGAATATTGCCAAATCCACGCCAAACAATATGACTTGGATAGCAACCGCTTCTTTTTAATTGGCGAGTCTAGTGGTGCTCAATTAGCCTTATTGGCTGGCGCTAGCTTTTCAGCTGAAGCTAATCTGGGGCATATGTCTGGTAAGGATTTTTTGACTCCTTTTCCAAAAATTAGTGGAATAATTGGCTTATATGGTCCTTATGAATTGGATCAATTTCAACAGCAGTTTCAGCAGTTAGCAATCAAACCTAAATTTCCGGAATGTGGTTCACCACTCTCGTTTGAAGGGATAGCCCTTGGGAAAAGTGCGCCTAATAAAGTCCCCGAACAGGTAGCTCAAGCTAATCCAGCCAACTATTTCACTACTAAAATGCCACCAATTATGCTTTTGGCTGGTACAGCTGACCAAGTGGTTCCCTATCTACAAAGTGTTAACTTGGTCCAAAAATATTTGGAATTGGTTGGCCGTTTGGCCCAGACCTTATGGTTAGCTGATGCTGACCATGGGATTGCTGATTTTGATAATCCGACGATTCATCGGGCTAAGTTAGATTTTTTGAATAAGATTTGCTGAAAATGCATACAATAAAAGCCGCCTCAATTTGAGACGGCTTTTATTAGTCATAATAAACGATTAATCATGGTCTTCGGGGGTTACATCGCGACGCACATCAGCATCGCTTGAATCAAGATGTTTATCATCGGGAATAAGCATCCAAGCCAATACATAGGCCAATGGTAGTGGGAAAAAGCCAACCATTACTGAAAGGATAACAAATACCAAGCGAACTAAATTGGCATCCCAATCAAAATAATTAGAAATCCCACCCAATACGCCACCCAGGACGCGGTTACTAGTGGAACGAGCAAATTTCTTTCCGGTCATTAGATTTCTCCTTGAATTTAAGTATCTTAACTTTAGAAGGGCTAAGGTAGAAAGTCAAGTAATATTTATGGTCATAAATTTACACTGAATCCTATTTTTGATACAATACTACTATCATCTGTTGGCAAAGGGTATAAATAACGCGTATCAGAAAATTAGCGGTTGCTGGAAGCTAATCCGTTTTATACTTGAGTTACACAACAGGCATTCGATGAACGGTGGCCACGTTATAGCTGATGAAGCGGTAGGCCTTTTAGCCTACAATTTAGGTGGTACCACGGTCTAGCCGTCCTAATCATAATTGATTAGGATGGCTTTTTTGTATAAAAAGGAGAAAATAATGAATTTTATTGAAGATTTAAAGTGGCGTGGCGCCTTGAATCAGGTGACTGATGAAGCTGGTTTGTTAGAAGCAATGGCGAATGGACAAATTGGTGCTTATGTTGGGACCGATCCGACAGCAGACTCTTTGCACTTGGGTCATTTAATTCCCTTTATGGTCTTGAAACGCTTCCAAAATGCAGGTGGTAAAGCAGTTATCATCGTGGGTGGTGCTACGGGTGCTATTGGCGATCCCCGACCTACAACGGAAAGGCAACTCCTAAGTACCGAACAGTTGGCCATTAATGAGGTTGGCATTAGCCAACAAGTTACTAAATTGTTTGGTAGTGATGGCACTAAGATTGTCAATAACAATGAATGGTTAGGACAATTAACTTTACCGGAATTTTTACGAGATTATGGCAAGCTTTTCTCAATTAACGTGATGTTGAAAAAGGATGTGGTGGCTTCACGTCTGGCAACCGGTATTTCGTATACTGAATTCACTTACCAAATTTTACAGGCGATTGATTTTCTGCAACTATGGCGCCGTGAAAATGTACGTCTTCAAATTGGTGGATCAGACCAGTGGGGAAATATTACCGCTGGAGTTGATTTAATTCATACAATTGAAGGGAATGAAGCGCCCGCCTTTGGGTTGACCATTCCACTGATGACGGATTCCACTGGCAAGAAATTTGGTAAGTCAGAAGGAAATGCAATTTGGCTAGATCCTAAAAAGACTTCCCCTTATACTTTCTACCAATTTTGGTTTAATCAAAGTGATGCGGATGTGGTGAAGTATCTAAAGTACTTTACCTTCCTGAGTCCTGAAGAAATTGATGGTTTGGCCAAAGAAGTAGCTGAAAATCCTGGTAATCGCCTTGGACAACGCCGTTTGGCTCAAGAAGTGACCCGTTTTGTGCATGGACAGGCAGCAGTCGAGGAAGCTGAACAACTATCAGCAGCGCTCTTTAGTGGCGATGTTAGTGAATTAACAACCGAACAGATTGGTGATGTGTTTGCTGGGGTACCTAGCTTTGATATTACGAGTGAAGTACAAAATATTGTAGATTTTATTGTTGCAGCCGGCATCGATAAGTCTAAGCGGCAGGCTCGTGAAGATGTTAGTAATGGGGCTATTCGCATTAATGGGGTTAAAATTATGGATCTTGAAGCAATGGTTGATCCAAGCGCCAATTATGATGGTAAATATGTACTAGTCCGCCGTGGGAAGAAGAAATATTTCTTGGGTAAGGTACAAGGGACAGTCCTTTAATTTATAGCCTTTAGTGGGTTAGATTTACCTTTAAAATTTCTATTTTCCAGCTAAACCAATTATTACTTTAATTTCTGTTTAATGTAGGTGGAATACAATTTATTCAATGATATCGACGAGGTATCACAAAGTGGTTATTTACTTAGCAGATGCATCTATAAATACTTCTCTCTAAACCTAATTTATACCTTCTCTCCCCTGCATCTGTTAGGTAATCCACTGCGAATATAAAGGCAATCTAGTTTAGCTAGATTGCCTTTTATTTTTTATCTTACTTTAAGCTGATTTTTCTATAATTAATCTAAGGAATAAATTGGTAGTCGCTGCCATCGGTCTACTTTAAATCTGCACTATTTATTGCTATCATGAAGGTTATTGCTAATGGTCAAATTAGGCATGATACTTTTAGCCATTAGATTAGTATAATAAAATTAGTGTTATATCTAATAGGAATTAATTTTGTCGTAAGAACAGGAGATGCAAAAAGTATGGCGTTGCTAGAATTAAGAAACGTTTCAAAAAACTTTGGTCATTATAAGGCCATGGACCAAGTTTCCTTTAATGTGGAAGCGGGCCGAATTGTTGGTTTAATTGGGCCTAACGGGGCTGGAAAATCAACTACAATGCGAGCAATCACTGGTTTGATGTCTTATTCATCAGGAGACATTACCTTTGATAACCAACCAGTAACTTTCAGTAATCATAAGGCGCTGGATAAAATGGGTAATTTAATTGAATATCCTTCTATTTATCCTAATTTAACAGCTTTAGACCATTTGAAACTATATGCTATGGAAACTAAAGAAGCGGTTAATATCCCAGAATTGATGCACCAAACCGGTATTGATGGGGATAAATTTGGTAAGCGTAAGGCCAAGAACTTTTCGCTGGGAATGAAACAACGCTTAGGGATTGCGATTTCTTTGGTTCGTAATCCAAAGTTGGTCATTTTAGATGAACCAATGAATGGTTTGGATCCTCAGTCAGTTCATGATGTACGTGAATTAATTCGTTCTCTAGCCGATAAGGGCGTTTCCTTCTTGATTTCTAGTCACTTACTAGATGAATTACAACGGTTGGCCGACGACTTGGTTATCATTAATCAGGGTAAAATTATTAAAACAGCCACTATGGAAGAGTTCTTGCAAAACGGTCAGACTCAAATTTTGATTAAGACTAATGATAATCAAGCTTTGTTAGCATTGGCGCAAAAGTATGATTGGCAAGCTCATCGTGATGGTGATCGCGTTATCATCAACAAGGTTGAAGGAATGACGGTCCAAGATGTCTTAGCCAAGGTTACAGAAGCTAAGTTAGAAGTGAAAACGATTAATACGGCTGAGGAGAACTTGGAAGAGCATCTGCTTAATTTGCTAAAAGATGATAAAAAAGAAGAGGCATAATCACTATGCTGACTTTAGTTAAACAGGAATATTTTAAAGCTTTCAAACAAAATCGGATGCATATTTGGTTGCTAGCGATGTTCCTCTTCCCCATTTTGATTCTGGGTTGCTTTCCAGACCAACGGATGGAGACGGGTATCCTTAATTTGGGTCAGGGACTCTTGCTGGTTAATTTACTTGGGATTATCTTAACAGCGCTTTTTACTTCACAAGAATTCACCTATGGGACAATTCGGCCGTTGTTATCTCGTCGTTTTAATCGAGCAGCGATTTTCATCAGTAAAATTATTGTGATTTGGTCGAGTTTTATCGGGTTATTTTTAGCCGATTTTCTAGGAACCATGATGGGGAAAGCTTTATTTGCCCCACAATTTAATATGAACTTACAATATGGTGATCCAACTGGTAACGGATGGGAAGTTATTTTTAAAACGGTTGGCGAAACCATGCTCCAGATGATTTTTATCGCTGGTCTAGTCCTACTGGTGGTTAACCTGGTTAAGACCTCTGGGGCTGCGGTCGCTTTAGGCGTGGTCATGGTGTACGGTGTTCCGGCCTTAACCGCCCTATCAAGCTTCTTGATTCAACAAGTTCCCATCTTAAAGTGGGGTCCTTTACAGGTCTTTTTGGGCATTCAAAATATTGGTCGCTTAGGTGGGCAACCCGATTTAATGTATCAAGCCTTGGGTCTAACCGTTTCGCAGTTGGTGACGGCTTACTGCCTATATACCTTGGCCATCTATGCTGGTGCTTATTGGATTTTCCAACGGCGCAATGTATAAGTAACAAGTCATAAGGAGAAAATATGTTAACGTTACTCAAACAGGAATTTCTTAAATCCTGGAAACAGAATCGAATTTATATTTGGTTATTAATTGCCTTTATTATTCCAATTGTCATGATTAAAATTAATCCTACCCCAGTTGAATTGTTGAGTTTTGGTGGTGGGAGTTCGGTGGCTTACATTGGCGCAATTGTTATGTCAGCCTTGATTTTTACCCAGGAATTTAGTTTTGGAACGATTCGGCCTTTGCTGTCGCGCAGCTACAGTCGTGGGGCGGTTTTCCTAAGTAAAGTGATCTACTATATTGCCGCCTACTTGGTAATGTTGCTAGTATCTTTTATCGCAACCATGATTGGTAAATTAATTTTTGCCAATGATATTCCAGCAGCAACGATGAAGTTAGTTTGGCCAGCCATGGGGACTTATGTGGTTAGTTCCATTCTAGACATGTTGTTTGTAACCGCCCTAGTGCTATTAGTAAGTAATATTGTTAAAAGTTCTGGAGCTGCTATTGGACTCGGCGTTTTGATGATGGTGGGAACCAGCTTGTTGGGTGCCCTATCGAGTTATTTTGTTAGTCTCTGGGAGCCATTGAAATGGAACCCCTTGCAATTAGAACAGTTAATTAACTATTATGGTCGTAGCGGTGCTGATCTTAAGACGTTGAATATGATTAGTCAGCAGGCCTTTAAAACCGATATGTGGGTGCCACTATTGGTCTTTGTCCTCTACCTATTGGTTATCTATGTAATTGCTTATTTGATTTTTAAGCGCCGTAGTGTTTAAAAATTAGCAAGAGCCAGGCTTAAGCTGGGCTCTTTCTTTTTGACCTTTAAAGGTGCATACTGGGCAAGTAAATAAGCACGTAAAAGGAGCAACTTATGGAGTCTCGTCACATTAATTGGTTCGGTATTTTGTCTGGGGTAGTTTTCATTATTTTTGCCTTCATGATTTTTAGTCAACCATTAGAAACAATCATTTCGCTGTCTTATATTTTTGGTATTTTAGCCTGGATTCAGGCGATTACCAGTACTGTTTCAGCTATTAGAGGAAATCAGGCCGGTATTCCAATTTCAGGGTGGCGGATGTTTAGTATCGCTTTTGATATCCTAGTTGGTTTTGTCTTTATTTTCCATCTTGGTTTGGGAATTGGCACTATCGGCTTCTTGTTTGCCATCTGGTTTATTCTTGATTCTGTTTCAGGTCTTTATTTTGCTAGAATCTTGAATCCGGTTAGTCGTGGTGCTTACGGGGTTACGATGGTCTTTGGTCTAATCAGCTTGGCTTTGGGGATTATTTTGCTCTTTAGTCCTTTGATGGCAGCTACAGTACTGGTGTACATGATTGCCTTTTACCTGATTGTCTTTGGGGTTAGTTTGATTGCAGCATCATTATAAAATGATAAAGAGGTTGGCATTTTGACCAACCTCTTTTATTTGTTTCTAATATTTGATAAATAAAAAGTAGCTAGGTGATATCACCTAGCTACTTGAAGACTGCTCCACCTGGATTCGAACCAGGGACCTGCGCATTAACAGTGCGTTATTCTACCGCTGAACTATGGAGCAAAAACATATATAACTCAACAAAAAATATTTTAACATGCATCAGATACTCTTGTCAACAAAATAAATGGCAAAAATAAGTGTTTTTTATTATTTTTCTAATAATGAGCGCTTGATTTGAGCTAATTTAGTTCGAATTTCAATCGACATGTCCGGGCTAAATTGACGAACTTGGTTAATTTCATCAATAATATACCGGTCGCGTTCGTCAGCTTTCTTAATTTTCTTTAATTTTTGTTGCATCCGTTCATCGAAGCGCTGTAAAAAAGCTGCTTGTAGACTAACGATTTCTGCCTGGGACGTTTCGTTGGTTAATTCGGCCTGATAACCCGGAAAGAAAATTGACGCCTGACTCGTTTGGCGCCAATCAGACTCATCGATAGCCACTTGTTTATGGTTAAAAAATTTATTGAAAAAAGGAATCTTATTGAACATGAGTTGACCTCTAGATGAAATAATACCTGCTAGTCAGGCTACTTTTTGTTAAAATAATGGAAAGGGGACCGTTTATGGCAACTTCTAAATCAGTATTTAATGACAAACAACGTATACTACGTCTTTATTCAGCTTTAATTAGTAAGCGGGAACTTTCTAGTGACGAGATTGAAGACATGTTTTTTATTGGACATAAAACGGTCCAACGTGATATTGCTGAAATCCGGCATTTCTTGGCCGATTTACAGCAAGGAGAACCGATTCAATCGGAGGTTATTTTCGATCGTCGGACGAAAAAGTATCGACTAACTGAAATGGATAATCTTTTTCAGGTTTTTGATAAAATTAATCAAATTGACCAAGAAGACCATCCATACTAAGTTTAGCAGTTTATAAAAGGGTTCACCATTCAAATGGTGAACCCTTTTATTTTATTGATTAATGGCAGCTTTTTCAGCAATTGTTTGTGCGCTTTGAGCTAATAAAGTTTTCTCACGTTCGTTGAGTTGCAAATCCACCACATCACTAGCACCTTGGGCACTAATAACGGCTGGCGTTGAAATGTAAGAATTTAATTCGGCATCAAAGTGGGAGACAATCGCTTCTTGCTGGGCATTTGACAGGACTAAATTCATCAAAGACACGGCGGCATGAGCGATGGCTACGTTGGTATAGCGTTTACCGTTAAAGACATCAAAACCACCCTGCCGGGCTGCCTGTTCTAGAGCAGGCAAATCTAAGTGATAAGTTTGCGCTAAGGTTTGAGCACTTTGACCTAGGGCTTTAACTGTGGACCAGGCGACAAATTGGGAATCTCCATGCTCACCGAGCACATAACCCTGAATACTACGTGGATCAAGGCCGATGGCTTCTCCTAAAACACGTTTCATGCGAGCAGTATCTAAGTAAGTTCCCGTGCCCATGACGCGTTCTACGGGTAAACCGGTTGCCTCTTGGTAAACACTGGTAATCACATCAACTGGGTTGGTGATGGCAATTAAAATCCCCTTAAAGCCAACTCGTTTGAGTTCTGCGCCGATTTCTTGGGCAGAAGGTAAGTTGGCCTTTAATTCGGTAAAACGATCACCACCGGGCTCAATCAGGTCAATTCGGCCAATGGCACTAATGATTACATCGGCATCAGCCATATCTTCAAAAGTACCGGCGGAAACTTCAACGTGATGGTCTAAAAGGCTAGCAGCATCGTGTAAATCAAGCACCTCAGCTTGTAATTTTTCTTTGCGGGCATCAAAGAGCACGAGTTGATCGGCATAGCCATGGTCCACAATGATGTGGGCAACGGTAGCGCCAACGTGTCCTTGGCCCAATACAGCAACTTTTCTCAAATTAATTCCCCTTTCATGACTATCTTGAATTATAGGGTAAATAAATGAGAAATTCCATGAAATTATGAGAAATGATTCATTAAATTAGAAGGTGAAATATGTCAACAATTGGTCTTCGGTTAGGGCCTGTTTTTCGGGACCGTTCACATCTAAGACAATCTTACCGGCATTGAGAATTAAGAGCCGGTTTCCATACTGGAGGGCATCTTCTAAATTATGGGTAATCATCAAGGCGGTGAGTTGATTGTCGAGAATCTGTTGATTAGTAGCTGCCATGAGTTGGTCTGAAGTTTTAGGATCTAAAGCTGCCGTATGTTCATCTAAAAGCAGTAATTCGGGCTTAACTCGAGTGGCCATTAGGAAACTTAAAGCTTGCCGTTGACCACCCGATAAATCGCCGGTTGGTGTTTGTAAACGCTGATCGAGATTATTGCCCATTTTAGCGGTAATCGTAGCATACTCAGCTAACTTTTCCTTGCTCAAGCCCCGCGAACGAAGGTTGCGATGTTCCCCTCTTTTTTCGGCTAGCAGTAAGTTTTCACTAACGGTCATTCGAGGGGCTGTGCCCATTTTAGGATCCTGGAAAACGCGGGCAATCATTTTGGTGCGTTGGACGGCGCTGTGCTGGGTGATGTCTTGACCGTTGTGTAAAATCTGACCCGATTGAGGACTTAAATTACCGGCAATTGTGTTAAAGAGGGTTGATTTTCCAGCGCCGTTGGTACCTAGGATGCTAATGAAATCACCTTGATGGATATCAAGGTTGAGGTCATCAATAATTTTAGTGTGCTCGCCGACCACAACATTAATGTTTTTAAGCGAAATAACGGCTTTAGTCATGCGCTGTGACCCCCTTTTTCATGACAGATTCAAGTTTGAAGTACTTACGTAGCTGCGGCAAAATCATGGCCGTGGCTAGGATAATTGATGAGATGAGGTTGAGGTCGTTGGTGCTAAAGCCAAGTTGCAAGACACCAAGTAAGACTAACCGGTAAAAGATGGAACCCATAATCACAGCGACCAACCGTTCGTTTAGGGTTAGGTTACCAAAGACGACTTCTCCGATGATAATGGAAGCCAGCGCGATGACAATCGTACCAATGCCCATATTAATATCGGCGTAACCATTACTTTGCGCGATAACGGCCCCGCCTAGACCGATTAAGCCATTGGAAAGCATCAAACCCATAATAGTCATGCGATCAGTTTGAATACCAAAAGATTGGGCCATGGTGACGTTATCCCCGGTCGCAATAAAGGCCTGTCCAATTTCAGTTTGTAAAAACCAAATCAACGCTACGGTGATAACGGCGACAAGCACCAATCCCAAGAAGACCATGTCAAAATATTTTGGTAGATGGTTTAAAAAGGCATTGGTGAAAATTGTTTTTTGGTTGAGCAGAGAAATGTTGGCCGAACCCATAATCCGCAGATTAATTGATAGGCAGGCGGTCATGACTAGGATTCCAGCTAGTAGCACTGGAATCTTACCCTTTGTGTAAAGCAGACCCGTTGCCAATCCAGCCAAACTACCGACCAAAAAGGCCACCAGCGTTGCTAAAAAGGGATTGGCTCCCTGACTGATTAGCGTGACCGCACTGGCGGCGCCTAGAGGAAAGGAGCCTTCGACAGTCATGTCTGGAAAATCTAAAATTCGAAAAGTGAGATAGAGGGCAATTCCTAGGATTGACCATAGAATTCCCTGTCCGATACTAGAAACAATCATACTCATTGGATAACCTCCCCATGTTCTTGAGCTTCTTGGACCATATTAGCCGGTAAATCAATCCCTAGTAGCTGGGCCTCTTTGGTATTGACTACGAGACTACCCTTGGTAACTGCGTGGACAGGCATGGTAGCTGGATTTTGTCCTTTCAAGACCTTTCCAGCCATTAGACCAGCTTGGTAACCAATATCAAATTGGCTAACCGACATGGTGGCGATCCCACCATCTTTAACCATGGTATCAGTGGCGGGGATGACTGGAATTTTGGCTTGATTGGTGGCACTAATCAAAGTTTTCATGGCACTAGCCACCCCGTTATCTTGGGGAGCGTAAACAACATCAACTTGTCCGGCCATGGTTTCAGCAACCTGTTGCATATCATTGGTGCTAGCAATCGTATACATTTTGACCTGCATGCCCTGTGCTTGGGCTAGTTTTTCCATTTTTTTAGCGTGATAAGTACCACCATGATCAGAAGAAGTATAAATAATACCCAAGGTCTTAGCTTGAGGAGCAACTTTTTTAATGACATCTAGATGTGCAGCCAAGGGAGAGTCACCAGAAGTACCAGTAATATTGGCCCCCGGCTTATCAATCGATTTAACTAACTTAGCCCCCACTGGATCAGTGATACCGGCTAGAATAACCGGACTTTGGCCATTGGCAGCCTTGGCTAGGGAAAGGACGGCTGGTGTGGCAATCCCAATGGTTAAATTATCACCCTGGTTGATGAAGTTTTGAGCCATTGTTTTTAAATTAGCTTGGTTAGCTTGAGCATTTTGATAGTCAATTTTGACAGATTTGCCGTTTACATAACCCTCATGCTTTAGCCCTGCTACGATTCCTTGGTGGATTTCATCCAAGGCTGGGTGAGTTACTAACTGTAAAATACCAACCTTGGGGATTTTAGCCTGACTATTGGCTGAATGGCTACCTTGAAAGAAGGCAAAGACTAAAAAGCCGGCCACAATGACAATACTGCTTAACAAACGTTTATTCATTCGTTTTCTCCCAAAATAAAAGACTTTGAACACCCAGTCGGGCTCCAAAGTCTAAAAGAAAGGCCTGCTGGGATGTTTCCCAACAGACCAAGAACATGGTAAAGAGCCGTCAGGACAAAATAAATTGCCACAGCTCACCTTAAAAGGAAAGCTGCCTTACTGACGCCACCATTGACGAACTAAGTTGAACTTAATTACTCCCATGTCTTGCTCCAATCAATAATATAAGCTAAGGCTACCCAAGTTGGTAGGGTTTGTCAAGTAAAAAGGCTGGTGTAGCTTGACTATTGCCCGGTTTGGCCTTAAAGTGTACTGATTAAGTCCAGCTAAATTGCCTAGTTTTGGCATGTTAATGAAAGAACTTAAGTAATGGAGACCAATAAAAAAGTATTAATTGAACTAATAACGGTTTTTGCCGGCGGTTTTGTGGGTGGTGGCCTGCGCTTTTTGTTGAGTATGCTCCCGGGATGGGGACACTGGCCGGTGATGACCATCGTCATTAATTGGACTGGCTGTTTAGCCCTGGCTTATTTAGGGGCTTGGATTGCTAAACATCAGGATGTAGCGCGTCTATGGCAAAGTTTTATTGGCACCGGCATGATTGGGGGCTATACCACTTTTAGTACGATGATTTTACAAATCTATCAGCAACGGCCCCTATGGGCTGTCTTGTACTTAGTGACCACCATTCTGGGTGGTTGGCTGATGGTTGAGTTGGGCCAGTGGTTAGTAAAACCTTTAGGGGGTCAACATGCTTAAGTATTTGTTACCAGTAGCCTTTGGTGCGGGATTAGGTGCGGCCCTACGCTATCTTGTGCTTTATTTTTGGCCTAGTAGTTACCAAATCTTTACTGCAATATGGCTGGTCAATGTCTTGGGGGCTTTAGCGATGGGCTTTGTGTGGACCACCCAGCCCAGTGGACTAGTCTTTAATTTTTTGGGAACCGGCCTTTTAGGGGGCTTAACAACCTTTAGTACGATGATGACCCAAGCTTTATCAAAGAATAGTTTTAAGCAGCGGTTAATCTATCTTTTAGTACAAATTGCTGCTGGTTTACTAAGCTTTTATTTCGGACATTGGTGTGGGCAATATTTTATTTAGTGTAAATTAGGAGTTTAACATGCAGAAAATAGCAGTTATTGTGGATTCATCAGCCGCCCTACCGGCTGAAAAGCGTAACCACTATCATATTTTTCAAGTGAATGTGCCCATTTTATTTGGTCAAGAGACCTATTTAGGCGACCGTGACATTCATGACTTGGGTCAATTGGTTGAGATGATTAAAGAACGCAAAGAACTACCAACGACTTCACAACCGACTCCAGGCCAGTGGGAAGAGGTTTTGAATGAAGCTAAATCAGCTGGTTACAAGGAAGCTGTGATCATCACCCTTTCATCTGGTATTTCTGGTGCCTATCAAACAGCTAAACTGGTTGCGACTGATTTTGATGGTTTGGATGATGTTCAAGTTTGGGATTCACGCTTGACCAATATGGCAGCCGGTGAGCAGGCTATTTTGGCTTCGGTTTTGGCGGATCAAGGAGCGGATATGTCAGCTATTTTGGCAGCCCTGGGTGAATTAAGAGCCAGTACCGATGTGCGTTTTGTTGTTAATGATATTTCCCACTTAAAGCGGACTGGGCGGCTATCACGGGGGCAAGCTTTGATTGGTGGCTTATTGAACATCAAGCCTTTGCTAGCCTTTGACGTTAATGGCGAAGGAAAAATTGGTGCCGTTGGTAAGGCACGTAAGATGAGTGGAGCTCGTAAAGAAATCCAAGCTGCTTTTAACCAGTATTTGAGTCAGGTAGATTATCCCGTTCGGGCTTACGTTGTCGACGGGAATAATCCTAAATTAGGTGATAAGTGGTTAAAGGAATTTAAACAGGAATACCCAGCCGTGGCCTTTGAACGTTCCAGTATGGATCCCGTGATTGGGGTACATACTGGGGATGGTGCCATGGCCCTGATTTGGACTAGGGATTGGGAAAGTATGGTTGAAAAATAAACATCAGAGGCGTTCTTAATTAGAACGCCTTTTATACTGTTATATTAAGCTTTTTTAGCCATATGCTTGATGATCAATGGCAAAATTAATTTTTGCATGAAAGTTGGTTGTTTAGTAGCAGCAATGTGTAGGCCATTATTAAATTCAACCATTAGATGCCATTTATGTCCTTCTAAAATTTCTTTAGGTGCTGATTGAGGTAGGAAAACTCCTAACTTAACTTTCATACCGTTGGGCTTATTTTTTAATTGGTGCATACCGATAATTTTGGTATTCATCATATTATCAGCCAACAGCGTTTTACCAATCATGGTTAGTGAAGTATCGGCATCAGTTGGAATTGGTTTAGGGATGTCATTACCCGGCACTAGGTGAAGATAAGAAGGATTGCGGTACATACCAAAGGTTTCGACGATTGTTTGGGTGCCACCCTTACCGGCATCGAAATAATAATGTTCCGGATGAATTTTGGAAGGGAGATAAAGATTATTTTCTTTGGCTAAGGATTGATTGAAAAGCATGAATTGAATCAGAGAAATATTCTCGGTCTCAACTTCAACAATGGCTTCTTGTAAAGGGTCATTCGCATTGGCCTGGCTGGCGATTTCGGTCCACATTTGATCTGAGGATTGAATTTCATCGTGATAATAAGCCAGCATGCCGCCTTTACCAATTGCCTCTTTAGTTTCGGCTAAAGCTTCTTTAGCATCATCGAGCGATAAAGCTAGACATTCGTCTAGGGAAAGTGGTCGTTCATCTAGGCGAATTACAATCTTTTTTTCACTAAATTCATGAAAAACTTTATGGTAACGGCTTAGTTCCATAGCATGAATTTCTTTTTCAGTAATAACTTGTCCGTCTACAGTAAATTTAATTTGATAATCAGTCATCATTTATTCTCCTTAACTGTCTCATTTGTATCTTTTATTTTCTTGAATTATACTGCTAATACTGAAGAAAAAAAGCATATTAGTCTAAGTGATACAATTAGAGGAAATTTATGACAGATAAGCCAATCAAGCGGCAACAACAGGTTAATCAGACTGTAGAATTATTGCTGACAGGGCTTAGTCAGGAGATGGCGCAAAGGTCCTATCAAAATATAACGATTAGTTCCGTTAGCCAAGCTGCGGGTGTATCACGGCGAACTTTTTATCGTCATTTTCAGTCAGTGGATGAATTGCTTCAGCTAAAGGTGGATCATTTTGTTGTAAGACTTTATCAGTTCATTCAGAAGCAACAACCGCAGAATTTTGAATTGCTGATAGTGGCGGTATTTAATTTTTGTCAGCATCAGGCTAGCTTTTTAAAGATGCTAGCTGACAATCACAAGCTATACCTTGTACAGCAAGTTTTATTGACCCATACTGATCAGAGTCTCCTACCAATGGATAATGTAGATAGTAATGATTTGATCTACTATTTTGGTAGTGGTGGTATTAGTAATATTATTATTTATTGGACTCAACGAGATTTTCAGCAAACCGCTGCCGAAGTACAATTGATGGCTCATCGGTTAAATCAACACTTACAGGTAATTACACAGCAATAGACTAGATGGAATAAGGGAAAACCATGATTACATTTAAAAATATTAGTAAAAGTTACCAAGGAAAGCTGGCACTCAATCAGATTAATTTAGCCATTGATAGTCACGAACTCTTTGTCCTGGTGGGCCCCTCTGGTAGTGGGAAGACAACATTATTGAAAATGATTAATCGCTTAAACACGCCAACGGTTGGGCGCATAGAGGTTGATGGCCAGGATATTAGTCAGGTAAAAGACATCAACGACTTACGCCATCAAATCGGCTATGTGCTCCAATCGGGGGCTTTATTCCCTAATTTGACTGTCGCTCAAAATATTGCTGTGACACTTAACGCGCAAGCCTTGAGTAAGGCTGAGCAGGATGATCGGATTCGTCAGATGCTAATGCGAGTATCTTTAGATCCTGATGTTTTTATGAATCGTTTGCCTAAGGAATTATCGGGTGGCGAAGCTCAACGAGTCGGGATTGTCCGAGCCTTGATTTTTAATCCTAAAATTATCTTAATGGATGAATCTTTCAGTGCCTTAGACCCTCTTTCTAGAAAACAGTTACAAAATTTACTGATTGATTTACATCAGGAATTTCAAATGACGATTGTTTTTGTGACCCATGATATGCAAGAAGCATTACATTTGGCAACCCGTTTGGCGGTTTTAAAAGACGGGCAAATTCAACAGGTTGGCCGACCCGATCAAATTCAAAAATATCCTGCCAATCAATTTGTGGCTGACTTTTTTGATGATTATCAAGCCAAAGTACCGCTAGTCAAGGATGTGTTGGCAGCGGGACTGGGACAGCCTAGTCAGCAAAGTGCCAGTCCAATAGCGCTTCAGGCGACCATTTACGAACTGGCGCAAGCTTTGCAACAGGCACCAGAAGTGGTTATTGGTAATCGGTCATTGACAATGGCCGACTTAGGTACCTATTTGGCACAACAGGCGGAGGATTGACCTGATGACGGCTTTTATCAACTATTTAAGTGCTAACCAAGCAGATATTATCAAGGCGCTCGGGCAACATATTAGTATTTCTTTTGTAGCCATGTTAATTACTATTGTAATTGCAGTGCCCTTAGCTATTGTTTTAATGGGCCGGCCCCGCTGGGGTGAGGTCTGTCTACAAATTGCCGGTATTGTGCAAACCATTCCTAGTTTGGCGATTTTGGGGTTATTAATCCCCATCGTTGGGATTGGGACGACCCCAGCCATTATCGCCTTGGTTTTATATGCAATCATGCCAGTTTTTTCAAATACCTATGCCGGCTTAACCAATATCGATCCCCAATTAACCGAAGCAGCAGAAGCTTTTGGCCTATCGAAAACTTTTAAACTGTTTCGTATTCAACTGCCCCTAGCCTTGCCGATGATTTTAACTGGGATTCGGATTGCCATGGTGATGATTATTGGGACAGCGACCCTAGCAGCCTTAGTTGGTGGCGGTGGTTTGGGGAGCTTTATCTTACTGGGCATTCAAACTAACAATAATCAGGCGTTATTAGTTGGGGCACTATTGTCAGCCCTTTTGGCCCTGTTCTTTAGCTATTTAATCAAAGTAGTTACTAAGTTGCCGATTAAGCTGTTAGGGATTAGTCTAGCGGTATTACTGACAGTCGGCTGCCTTATTGGTGGTTATAGTTTGGTTAGTGGATCAAACAAAGAAACCATCACAATTGCCGGTAAAATGGGTGGCGAACCGGAAATTTTGATTAACATGTATCAGCAAGTAATTGAACAAGATAATCCTCAGGCCCAGGTGAAAATTAAGCCCAATTTTGGTGATACATTCTTTTTGTTCAACGGTTTAAACAGTGGCAAAATTGATATTTATCCAGAATTTACTGGGACGGCCCTTCAATCCCTAGCTAAGGTAAATGGTGCCATTCCCCATGACCCTAAAACAGCCTACCAATTGGCTAAAGATCAACTTGCACAAAAGTTCCAGCTAACTTATTTAGCTCCAATGCAATATCAAAACGGCTATGTTTTGACGGTACGAGCTGGGGATGCTGACCAGTATCATCTAAAAACCATTACTGATTTAGCGAATCAATCGAACTTTAAAGCGGCCTTTGACGATGATTTTTATCGGCAGCCGGATGGTTATCCGGGATTGAAGCGCACTTATGGGCTGGAATTTGACAGTATTAAAACAATGGCCCCTGCGCTACGCTATCAGGCTTTAAATGCGAAACAAGTTGATGTAACGGATGCCTACACAACTGATCCAGAAATTAAAGAATATAATCTTAAAGTGCTGGAAGATAATAACAACTTCTTCCCACCCTATCAGGCAGCGCCTTTGATGAAAACGGCTTTTGCTAAGGCACATCCACAGGTGGTTAAAAGTTTGAAACGATTGAGTAATCAAGTGACCACGCAAGAAATGCAAACGATGAATTATCAAGTGACTGTTCAAAAGCAAAAGGCGTCCACGGTGGCGCATCAGTACTTACAAAGTCACCATTTCATCCAGTAATTGCCCCGTTAATTAATAGTACGAACTGGCTTTAATTTTTTTTTATTTTTTATTAATATTTTTTGCCAACATGAAAAGCACTAATCCTGCGCATTGAGGATTAGTGCTTTTCATTTACTCAGAAGAATTAATTACATTTCATTCTTCTTACCACGGCGGGCAGTAGCACCAAAGAAGGCTGCTGCTGTTGCGGCCATGATACCAAATAAGGAGACCACTACATGTCAATTTTACTCTTCAACTGATTTTTGTTTTTTAAGTAGCCACACATCATAGAAGAAGTGAATGACTTCTTTGACAATGGCATACAGTGGCACAGACAACATCATCCCTAAGATGCCGGCCAAGTTTCCGGCAACTAATAGGATGAGGATAATGGTTAGTGGATGGATATTTAGCACCTTCCCAATGACATTAGGATAGATCAAATTTCCATCGACTAAGTTTACGACCATTACCACGATAATTGTCATAATGACCTGAGACATGCTGGTAGTAACCGAAATCATCAGAGCGGGGATGATACCGATATAAGGACCAACATAGGGGATTAAGGTACAGAATCCACCAAAAACACCCAATACCAAGGCATACTTTTGTCCAATTAAGAAGTACCCTGCTGTGGTAAAGACGGCCACGAAGAGACATTCAATGATTTGACCACTAATATAGCGGGATAAAGTATAGTTTAGCTTTTTTAGGAGACTTTCCGTTTTTTCCCATTGGCTGCTCGAAAAGCCAGGGAGGAGCTTGCGAATGCTAGGTAAGAACTTATCGCCATCCTTTAACATATAGAACAAAATGACCGGTGCCGTTAGCAAGGTAACAAACAAGCTCGTGGCAAAGGAGATATAACTCCCGGCATTACTGCTAATATATTGGTAGAAACTTGCTAAATACTGGGTATAACTCGATTGAATCTTGGAGATGATTAAGTTCCACTCAACGTCCTTAAGCAAACCATGTTGCGTGGTTTCGACTAAGAGTTGTTCCTGGTGCATGGCGAAAGTGGGAAACATGCGTAATAAACTTGCAATTTGAGCGCTGATTCGGGGAAGAATCGTGGCTAAAATTAAGACAATGCCGGCCAGCAAACCTAGGAAAACAATCGTCGCTGCCCAAGTCCGACTAATCTTCATGGTCTTAGTGATGCGAATTTTCATTAACAAGTTTAGGAGGGGGCTAAGCATGTAGTATAAAAATCCAGCTAATAACAATGGTGCAAAGACTGTGGAAGCTAGGACAAACAGCGGGTGAAACAAAAAATTAATCTTCGTTGACATGTAGACAATTGATAGTACGAGCAAAATCTCGATTGTCCACACTAAAATCTTATTATTTTTAAAATTTTTCATGCAAGGGATCCTTTCAATCGTTGGTATAACCAACCCATTTTAATATCATAACAATTTAGCGGGGACAATTTATACATAATATTAAATTTCGCAGTATAAAATCTAGCTAAATGGCATAATTGACATATATTTAGCATATCTGGTAAAGGAACTAATATTTTTGAAGAAATTATTTAAATTGATAGTCCTAGTGGCGACCCTGTTTTTAGGGTGGACTTGGTATCAAAACCATCCTGCGCAAAGTCAGGCTGTATTCACACAATTAAATAGTTACGTCATGACGGTGAAAGATAATATTGATCGGGCAATTGCCCAACATCAACAGGCTACGACTGCTGCGACAAATACCAATGCCCCGGACCAGACGCCGATTGAGTCGATTGTTCAGGGGACAAATTTAGCTAATACCTACTATTATACTTATGAGGACAACATTCCCGCCGCGGCACAGCGTGTTTTTGATAATGCCGTTCAGGTCTATAATCAGACCGGCTTAGTGCATCTAGTGGCTGGGACGGGGAATAATCAGCAAAATACGATTAAGTTTGGTGTGTATCATAAACAAATTGACAACTTAGGCCAAAATTCGGTTGAGTTAGGCCTCGGTGGACCAGAAATTATTAAGGAAACCAGTATTATTGGCACAACTAGCATCAATCATGGCACAGCTAACCTAAATGCCACTTACCAGCAAGCCTTTACCAATTCGGTTGCCATTCACGAACTCGGCCATGCGCTGGGATTGGATCATAGTCAAAGCCGCCTGTCGGTGATGTACCCCTATGATCAAGGGTTGACGCAGTTGTCGACTGGCGATATTGAGGCCTTGAAGTCGATTTATGCCAAGGGATGATTGGAGATGAAAAGCCCCAGTTGAAGCTGGGGCTTTTTGTGTGAGGTGGATTTTAAATTAAGTATTCTTTTTAAGCAGTACATTAGATTTTTAATTTTTTCTTCCATGGATTTATTACGCTGGTTTGTAAAGATAATGTATTACGGATTATTGCTATGATATCAAAGCTGAACAGTATTTTTAATTCACGTTTTTTCTAAAAAAACGTGAATTAATTGCATAAATACATACTGATTTATGACTAAATATTTCTTTTTATGAGAAGATAATAATAGTGAGGAAAAGAAAATGAAAAAATGGCTTTTTATAATTTTACTGGTGTTGGTTGTAGTTGTCGGCGGCTTTTGGTTAATTGGTAATAATGAGTCCCACAAGACTAAGGAAGATAATTCTAGTCAGCAATCGACCGCTAAGGTTTCCAGTTCGACTAGCTCCAGTGCTAAGCAGGCCAGTACGCCGACGAGCTCGTCATCTGAGATGAAGCAGAGTAGCTCAGCAACACCCAGCCAGACGGCTAATCCCGTTAGCTTGTCAGAGGCGCAACAATTAGCGCTTAAGGTGGGCGCCGAATGGCCAAGTGACAGTCAAAAAATTCTTAGCCAAAATGGCAATAAAACAGTCATTGGTGGTGGTATTGGTGCCAAAGGTTATGATGTCATTACCTATGAAGTTGACGGCAATCAAGTCAAAATTCATGAAGTATTTGGCACGCTGGATTCGGCGGGCGTTGGTACGATTCCAGGGGCTGAAGCAACCGGCGCTCACCCTGTTGATTATAAGCAGTCAAAAGATTATACGGTTCAGCGATGATTTTTGCTTATTGAATGTAATGGGGTCCCTTATTTATTGATGTGAGTACACAAAAAAATCTCCGTCTTGTCCGAAGTCTTTATATATATATTTCGTGCTACAATATAAGTGCTCTGAGGAGAGCCGCTTATGTCAGTGAAATAGTTTTTGACGGTTTTGGTGATTATGGTATTTACAATTGTAAAAACTTTCCCAATGTCAGATGTAAGAAACGCCGATCCGTAACGGCGTTTTTTATTTAATTATTACTAATATTTTACCGATTAACATGTTGAGGAGGTAGACCTCCTTGAAAAGCCCCGGCCGCAACCGGAGCTTTTTTATGCCCTAAAATGATTCTTTCAAAACAAATTATGATTAAGGAATATATAGCATATATTCGTTTTACGATATATGTATTATTATTTTTGAAGTAAAGGCGATTGTGTTGTGAGAGGTTCCTGAAAAGTAAAAGTTAAAAAGTTTCCACGAAGATTAGGAACTGTTACTGGAATTTATTGTTTATTTTGTAGATGTACATTTATACTGCAATGTTATAAATATGAGCTTATTCTATTTAATCTTTATCTATCAATATTAGTCTTTATCATAGTGATTCCATAACACATAATATTGAATGTTCGGAACATAGAGTGCAAGTGCCACCCATACGATGAATAGTAGATGGTTTTCGCGTAAGAAGTAAGTGGAAAAAATAATTGCTATAGCAATTATGAATTGGTAAGTAATTATCAATTTGGTGTGGACTTTATAAGCAATCTCTTTATCTCTTTCGTCTGAAATAAAGTAGAGTATGTTCTTAGACTGATACATATTGTTACCGAATTTCACATTATATTTTCTTTTCAGAGTAAGTAACTCCAAAAAAATAAAAAGAAAGCTTATTAAAGCAGCAAATATGGCGTAATTATAATAATTTAAATTAGCAAATAAAACAGTTAGTACCAATGTTCCCTGCCAAATGTTATTAAACCAAAAAGTAGTATGAATAATTTGTTTTGTTTTAGACATTATGATTATCCTTTTTTGTATATTCAAATAATTCTTGAACTTGAACTTGAAGAACGCTTGCTAATTCAAAAGCTAATGAAAGTGAGGGATCGTATTTATCATTTTCAATCGCATTGATAGTTTGTCTTGTAACAGAAGCCTTTTTGGCTAATTCATCTTGCGACAATTTATATAATTTTCGTAGTTCTTGAATATGGTTTTTCATATCGCTCCTTCTAATATTGTAAAAAGTATTTTACATAAAAAGTAAAACACTTTTTACATAAAATATCAATAAAAATTTCTAAGCGTTCTCATAATGATTCTCATGAAGGGTAATTTTACAAAGGGGGAATGGCGCTAGGGAGGGATTCTGAGAGCTGTACCAATCCCCCCGACATAAACTGAGCAATCTCTTTTCACAGAAAAAAGCGCCAACCCTCTGTTTTTGAGGGTTGGCGCTTTTAGCTTAGGTTAAGGGTCATTATGTTACCTTGATTAATTATATGGAATCATCATCATGAATTGAAATTTCAAAAGATGTAGGTGTAGGCGTAGGTGTTTCTTTATTCCATTGACCATGAGACTTGATAGTATTCAATATGTTACCAGTAGTAACATCAACTATCGCTTCTAATTGTTTACTCATTTTTTCAAACAACTTATCATTGTCAATATTTTTTATAACTTCCTTTTCTCGATCATCTAACTCAAATTTAACAGTCATCGTTCCATTTAAAATAATTGTCTGGAGAGACTCTTGAACATTTTCAATTTTAGGTATACTAGTAAGTTCAGTTTGATTAGATATCAAAATCCCGGTATTATCTTTTTTCCATGCATATTCATTATTACCCGAAATCTTCTCTTGAACTTGAAATTTTTTAGGACGATTTTCACCCATGATATCTTCTAAACTACGAAGGCTATCATAAGATAGTTTTTGGATAATAAATTTTTCTACAATAATCTTCATGGACGCACACTATATCCTTTTATGCTATTTTCTCTATTTGTTGAGCGATAATCAAAAAAATTGTCATAATCATTATCAGCATCACTAACCGAAACCCAATCATTTGAAATTTCGTGATAATGATAGTCATTATTTACTTTTCGTATATTTCCAATACCTTTACTATAAAACTTTTTAAAAGTCTTTCGCTTAAACTTTAAGTTATTTTTAAAAATTAAAATTTTAATTTTTAAATCATCCAAATTAACCTTATTAGGGTACTTTTCATTTAAATAAAAAGCTTTCGTAGGCAAATACCCCTGCTCATCTGCCGAATCGAAAGTGATATCTACTAACTCAGTAGTAGACTCTCGCAAATTTAGATTAAGTTCCCTCATCTCTTGTGTAAACATAGAACGAAGTGGCTCAGTCCCATTAATAATTTTATCTAAAATACCATAGTCAGACCTCATCAATAAAAACGTACAATCCCCACTGACAATGTCATAATCCAGCAAATATAATATATATACATCAATACCGACTTCAAAGGATATAACTGTAGGATCCACTATATCTAAAAGTACGTTTATAGAGGAGTAGAAAGGAATTGATTTAGTAAAATCATCAGTAAAATTATTAATAATTTTACTGATTAAATTAATAACAGATATTAACATAAAACATTACCTTCTAAACTAATTTAAAGTTCAATGCAATCATGTTTAAAGAAGTATCTTTTTGTTTCCAAAAACCACAATGATAACTATTCGGATTGTGTGTTTTAGGCACTTGAGACATCTCTAATATGCCAGCTCCTTCTTCAATAAATCCAACAGCAACCGGATATTTTCTCAGAGCTCTTATTTCCTTTTTTAAATCTAATATTACTTTATCCAAATTACTATCATAAAAATTAGAACGAAAAAAAGAAGTACTTACATCATGTCTATCCTCATGAATATAAGTATGATTAACATCAACTACATTTCCATCAGTTGTAGGACTAATCATAGGTCCAGAAATATTATTCTTATTTACCAAACGAATTGGAGCATATGATAAAAGTAAAGGATGCATATTACCAGAATATAAACCATCTGCATAAACTTTTTCAACTCCACTAGGAATAAATAAAGCACCGCCAACCTGATTATTCAACTCCCTATAAAATTGAGGCCGTATAAATCTAATTAATTTTTCAGAAGAAGAAACTGTTCTTTCAGAATTTAAAATTTGAACATTATGAAATCCAGTACATAATTCAATATATTTTGAATCCTCAGAGACATTATTAATATGTTTTGAATCTGAAACATAATCACTACTTACCATACAAAATCCTATCTCTTAATTAATATCACAATAATATCATAAACCAATGAAACACCATACAAGGGGAGCAAGTCTGATTAGAGCAGAGAAAGCCCTTAGTTTTAAGGACTTTTAAAAAAATAATACAAGGTACAGCTAAGCTTCATCTCGCTTGTATCATCCACGTATGCTTCTTATTTACTCTTCTACCGTCTGCCCAATAGAAAACCTTATCTCTAAGGCTAAGTTACGTCAGACTCCGTATATCGACTCTTACAGTCATTATATACTAGATAGGCGCTACCTCTATCTACCAATCCTTTTGCCATTCACTTGCAGGGCAATCTGACCCATGTTCCAATTATTCATTGCCCCTTAATCTCATCTAAATATAACATCTATTTAGCTCAAGGGTCGGACGTGGTTTTAGCGGAACTTGCACCCCCTCTGACGATTACACACCTGTATTGTGTTTAGCTGTTAGGATGACGTCCCACAACGTAGTAAAGGACGGCAAAGTAAAAGATACGTAAATGAAGTGCGCCCCCTAGATTGGAGAAATCCAAACTAGGGGGCGCCTTTTATCATGGCGAAATATTCACTGGCAACTAAATTAAAAGCAATTGACC
>NZ_QEKT01000010.1 GCF_003096575.1 Convivina intestini | reverse complement strand
CGCAGTATCAAAAACAAAAAGTCGCCTAATTACCGTAGTAATTAAGCGACAAGATTTATGACATTACTTCTCTCCAATTTGGAGGGCGCACTTCAAAAACTTAATTTATGTGTCTTTTTAATATAATCAACATACTTACTGATGATTATAATCATTATGTTAAGTTAAATGATATTCAACTGCACGTTCTACTATAGATCTAATAATATCTTCTATTTCAATCTGCAGCTTGTCCTTGAATTTATTGGTTTCTAGACATGAATCACTAGGTGATATCCTTATTATCTCAAGTTATCCGGTATCAATTTTGATAAAATTTGTTCAATTATTTTTGGATTTTTACCAATTTTTTCATACTCTCGATAATAAAACCATATTAATGCTAATATCCTATACCTATTTTTCAATTTATCATTTTCAACAGAAGCGTTATCAATTAACAATAATACTAAGTCTATAAAAGTTCTATTAGCAATTTTTCGGTACACTTTATATATAAACTCGTCTATTTCAATCGATGATTCCAACGATCCATGTGAGAAATCATACTGAATAATTGTTTTATGCCAATCATTACCTTCTTGATAATGACTAATTACTAATTCCATTCTTTCGAAAACTGAAATCAAATACTCGTCAGTAATATTTGGAAATGATAAATTTGTCCACTGCTCCAATATATATAATGCAGAAGATAATTGTTTTTGACTTGGACTATTTGTAGATTTCAAATCTCTCAAAATTCGTTCCATTGCAGACCTAAAGAAAACAGTTATTTCCTTTTTATAATAAACAACAGGTAATTTATAATCGAATTCGGACACATTTACTTCTAAATCACTAACATAATCTTTCTTATCTTTATTATTTTTATAATTACTATAAGATCTATCTAAATTTCTATTAAACTGAATTTGATTTGTGTATTCTAAAAGTTCAGCACTGTATTTTTGATAAAAATCATTACCATAGATCCTTTGCATATAAAATCGGTTTAAAAATTTAACTAATCTATTATTAGCATCAATGATTTCACCGACAATGGTATTACTATCATTTTCAGCAAATATATCATGATCAAATTTCATTACCTCCAGTACACGCCTTTTCTGTTCATTCATATCATGGTGAATGATAGCATTTCTAAAATTTTTTAAAGCAAAATAAAATTTAAAATCCTTTCTTATAACTGACTGATGATTAAAATCATCGTTTGACAATTTTAATATTTCTTTTATTTTTTTATCTATCTGACATACATCACCAGAAGCAAATAATGATGAATAAAAAAATTATTGCTTTTTAAAATATCTTCAAAGAATTTTTTACGATCATCCTTTTTTGATGGAATTTTTCCTTCATCAATTTGATTATCTTTTTTTAATTTTTCTATAGCTTTATCAGACCATTCTCCTAATATGGTTTCAAAGTTACCAATAACAGATATAACTGCAATTCTAAATATAAAACCATGATAATAAATACCTGCAGGTGCAAAAGGATGAGACTTATAAAGATTTAACAAACGAGAGATATAACCCAAGTCA
The DNA here is from genome assembly GCF_003096575.1 of Convivina intestini. GTDB lineage: Bacteria > Bacillota > Bacilli > Lactobacillales > Lactobacillaceae > Convivina > Convivina intestini. Next base: position 57,512 of record NZ_QEKT01000010.1, on the reverse strand, counting down.
TCTGCATAACTAGCAATAAAAGAATGATTTAAATCATTCAAATTTAACATTTTTTCATCTTTCATAATTTATTCTCTACTTTTATTATTAAATAATACAACTATTAAAAATAATTTACTAAACTTAAACAAGGGTAGCAAGTTTGAATTTGAGCAGAGGAAACCCTTAGTTTTAAGGGTTTAAACAATACAAGGTGCAGCTAAGCATTATCTCGCTTGTATTATCCACGTATTCGCCTATTTACTCTTCTATCGTCTGCCCAATAGAAAAAGCCTTACATCTAAGGCTAAGACACGTCAGACACCGTTTAAAATCGTTTTCAGAACGTTCTAAACCACATAGGTGTTAATCTACATGCCAATCCTTTTGCCATTCACTTGCAGGGCGATCTGACCCATATTCCAAGTACTCATTGCCCCCTTGATCGTAGCTAAATAGAACATCTATTTAGCTCAAGGTTCGGACGTGGTTTGAGCGGACCTTGCACCCCCCTCTGATGATTACACGTCGATACTGTAGCTGTAGGATAATGCATCATAATGAAGTAAAAGACACGTAAAGCTTAAATTACGTGTCTTTTTAATTAACTATTATTACTACTGATGGCCAGATGCATTATATTAAGTCAACACAATTATTGCAATTAAAAACGTCAGTTTAATGCAATTAGCGCTCAATACAAGAACAGAGTAAATGTATTCAATTAGTCGCAATTTTCCTATTATTTTTCTTCAAGGAGTTGTTTTGGTAGTAAGTTTAGTACGATATCAGCCATTTCATCTGGTGTTTCGGGCGTATTTCGCTGTAACCATTCAAATAGTACTGAACTTAGAGCTCCTGTTAAAAATGAAGTAAGGTACAGATTGTTTGACAATTGTGGATCTTGATGGTGTAGCTCATTTGAAATAGAACGAAAATATTCAATAACGTAGGCGGAAAGCCCACTATTGAATAGGAGCAGAAAGCGATCTTTTTGTTCAAGGAAGAATAAAAATGTACTACTTAAGTCCTGTTTGACGGACTTTTTTGTCAAAATGACATTCTGGGTTCTCCTTTGCTTTTGTCGAGATTCGATGATTGTTTTCAAATAGTAGTCTAAAATTTCTTCTTTATTGTCAAAATTACGATAATAAGAAACTCGGCCGACTCCGGCCGACTTAATTAAAGAAGCAATTCGAATTTCTGAAAACTTTTTAGTTTCGAGTTCTTTAAATAATCCATCAACAATTTGATTTTTAACACGTACATTTTCTTGCTGACCGTAATTCATAGCTTCCTCCGATATACTTACTAAAATTATTATAGCAAGGAATACATGTGAAACATATTGACACACTTAAATTTTCTGATACTATAGTTTTAGTATTCATGTGGTACATTTTGTATCATAAAGAAATGGAGAAAATTTATGGAAGAAAAACGACCATATAATCGTACGTTAATTCTTATAGTGTTAATGATTGCGGCTATGTCGGGAGCTTTGATGCAAACTTCTCTTGGGACAGCACTCCCAACTTTAATGAGGGCATTCAATATTGACCTGTCAACAGCTCAGCAAGCAACAACCTGGTTCTTACTTGTAAATGGGATGATGATTCCTTTGTCAGCTTATTTAGCAAATCGGGTACCCACGAAGATTCTACATATCATTGCTTACGTTCTTTTACTAATTGGTGTGGCCATGTCAATGTTTACGCCTGAGCAAAAGGACATGTGGTGGCTCTTTGTGGCAGGCCGTATCGTGGCTGCTATGGCGGTCGGCATAATGATGCCAATGTTGCAGGTTTTAATTATCAATATGTATAATCCGGAGGAACGTGGCGGTGCCATGGGACTGATGGGTTTGGTAGTTGGTATGTCACCTGCTATTGGCCCCACCCTAACAGGATGGATTCTTGAAAAGGATCACAATATTTTAGGGTTGACCTTATCCAACGATTGGCGTTCAATTTTTGTTATTCCATTTATCATCATTGTTATTGCCACAATCTTGGCGCCATTCTTGTTGAAGAATGTCATGGAAACAAAGCAGTTAAAACTAGATTATGCTTCGCTAGTTCTATCAGTGATTGGATTTGGACTCTTTCTCTGGGGCTTCACTAACGTTGCCTCACAAGGTTGGGGTGATTTTGGACAGGTTATTGCCCCAATTGTTGCTGGGATGCTCCTCTTAGTGGTCTTTGTATGGCGTCAGCTAAAATTACCAGTGCCTTTCCTAGACATGCGCGTTTTTACAAAAAAAGAGTTTACAATTCCAACGATTGCCCTCTTATTGGCAACCATGGCGATGTATGGTGTCGAAATGATGCTACCAACCTACCTGCAAAATGTACGTGGTCTTAGTGCCTTAGATTCTGGTATTACGCTGATGTGGGGCGCCCTCTTCATGGGCTTTATGTCACCTGTTGCTGGTATTTTGTATAACAAAGTCGGCGTGAAACTCCTTTGTTTCTTCGGATTTGGCGTGCTAACGCTTGGAACTGTCCCCTATATCTTCTTAAATGAAACAACTCCGACAGTTGTTATCTCCGTTCTTTATGCTTTGCGCATGGCTGGAATTGCACTTGTAATGATGCCATTAACAACGGCAGCTATGGGTGCTTTACCTGATGAAAAGGGAGCCGATGGAACGGCAGCCAACAACACCCTCCGTCAAGTTTCGTCATCTGTTGTCGTGGCCCTGTTAACATCAATTGTCCAGAATGTAATTAATAACAACACACCAAGTTCTTCACTAAAGAAAACAGATCCCGTTCAGTATGCTGGTAAAGTTTTAAACGCTTCGATGGACGGATTTCAAACGGCCTTCTTGATTTCATTGATTTTCGCCATTATTGGCTTTATCTTTGTCTTCTTTATGAAAAATAACCAAAAGGATGGCAAATAAGATGATAATTTGGATTATTGCTGCATTAACGGTATTAACTTTTCTTTCCATCTTTTTAATTGGGAATAAGGTTGTTCGTTACACATTAGGTGGTGTCTTTGCCCTCCTAACTACCATTGCCATCGTTTTGCTTTCAGCCAATATGAATAGCCATGTTGGTATGGAAAAAACTTCAACAACCACAACGAAGCAAGTTTATGCCGTGACGCCTACCCAATCACCTATTAAGGCAGTTGCTGTAAAAAAGATTGGCTCGAATAACTATGTTTTAATTTATAAGAATTCTGAATCTGATGCAAAAGCGAGTCCACACTTTGCCCCTGATACAAGTAATACTGTGGAAACAGCAAAGACGACGAGTAATTATGAAAAAATAAACATTGAAAACGCGCAAATAAAGACAGTAACGACCAATTGGACTTATAAATCTGACTTATGGAAAAATCTTTTCCATCATAAAAATGAAGATAATACAGTATCAATAAAATATACGTTACAGGTTCCAGAAAATTGGCAAGTGATGGAAAAGTAACCCATGTCTGTATGAAATTGTTCAAAATAAAAAGGCAAACATTAATATGCTGATGTTTGCCCTTTTAATTGGTCATTTAACTAAAAATAATTAAGTAATAACTACCATAAACAACATTGTTCATAGTAGCTTTTTTATAAAAAAGCATTTCATAATTATCATTAAAAGTGGAAAATTTGATTTAAACAGAAAAGCCGTTAGCTTTTCGTAACTAATTCATAAAAAGAAATACAGGAATTAGAGAAATTGTATTGTTCAGTATATGCAGTCCCATACTAACCGTAATTTTATTGGATCGACTATATACATACCCAAAAGATAATCCTAATACCAAGTAGCTAAGAAAAGTGGGAATGGTTGCTGGTGTAAGGAAGATGGAGTGCATATGCGGGATGGCAAACAAGAACGCCGATAATAGAATTTTATAAAGTTGTTGATTTGGTTTAAAAAAGGCGTTCATTAAGTAGCCTCGGAATACAAATTCTTCCAAGATGGGGCCAACCACTGCAGCATACATGACCGCTAGTAAAAGGTTTGCCGGGCTTAGCTGGGATAAAAAGTGATTAATATTATCTTGATTGACTTGTTTAACATGTCCTATAAAATGTATAGCTAATAAGTTGATTAGAATAGTTGCAGTAATCTGTATTAAATAAGTTTTTACAATTAGCCACAGCTCATCTGCATTTATACGAGAAAATTGTAAATTAACTTTTAAAACATCTGTACTTATTTTCTTTGAAAGCCATATAGCCAAAATATATAACGCTAAAATTCCCAAGAAGATAAAAAAACTAATTGTTTTATTTTGTATTAAATTCGTTAATTTGATTGTTTTTGATAAGGCTATAAGTAATGCAATTTGAATAAGTAAAAATGTTGTTTTTTGAATAAATTTCGACATGACCCTTCCTCAATAAAAAGCTGAGTAAAAAAAGTTACACCACCTATATTTGTAAATTTCTTTATTCAGCTCGTACTAATATCCATTGAAATGATGAACTAAGTGAAAAAATATTTTATCTAACCTGAAGTACTCCCTCCCTTTTGTAAAATAGAACATACTTTGGAATCTTAAAGTTATTGATACCATTGTTAATATTTTATCATATGGGTCCGAACGCTAAATCACCCCAAAAACGCTACCGTCACTACTGACGATAGCGTTTATTCATTAAATTCCAAAAAAGACACTCACAACCATCATGGTTGTCTTATTTAGAAGTTAAAGTTTTTCAGATACTTTTTCAGCTTCTTCTCGGCGGCTAAATTCTAGATTTGTTTTGTGCAAATCGTAAAGCACCCAAGCCAATAAGGCCAAAATACCAACGATGGCGCTATAAGCGATGATATTTGATATCAAGGTTTCGCTATCGGAAGGATTATCGCCGAAGAAACCAAGAATTGAAGTTGGCAGGTTGTACATATTGAGCATAATCAGCACAATCACGGATACCCACCCAGAAATTTTAACCCAAAGGGCGTTGGCAAATCGTTTTCCTTGCATTTCAGTGGCACTGTTGGTAAACATTAGCAAAGGCAACATTGAAAATGGCAAGGCCAAGGCTAGAAAGACCTGAGAATTGTTCATTAATTCGTTTAAGGCTTCGTGTTGATCAATCTTTGAATTACGGCTAGTTAGCATCACACAAATAACTACCGGAATAATTGAAAGAACACGGGTGATTAAGCGACGAGCCCACAGTGGCATGCGCATGTGGATGAACCCTTCCATGACCACCTGTCCAGTTAGAGTACCAGTAATGGTTGAATTTTGTCCAGAGGCCAATAGGGCAACGGCAAACAAAGTTGATAGAATACCAGTTTTAGCCACGTCGGCTAAAATGCTATTACTCATAAAGGCCGGATCCTTTAAGGCTTGAAACAAACCAAAGAATGAAGGATCTTGGACGGCCCCCGACTTGAAGACGGCCACTCCCATGATTAGCAACAAGGCGTTAACGAAGAAGGCCATGGTCAGCTGGATATTGGAATCCATAGATGAAAACTTCACGGCCCGAGCCACATCTTCAACATCATCATGGTTCACTTTTCGAGTTTGTGAAATTGATGAGTGCAGATACAAGTTGTGGGGCATGACAGTCGCTCCGATGATTCCTAAAGCTCCACTCAAAGGCGTGATACCACCAACTTCAGGGGTTTGTTTAACGGTATCAATACTTGGGACTAAGCCTTTCATAACCGCCAACCAGTCCGGATTGGACAAGGCGACTTCATAGGCGAAGACCAAAAAGATAACACAAATTAAGCAGACCACGATGGCTTCAATTTTTCGAAAACCAATGGCGGTCAGTAACAATAGCACCAAGACATCTAAAACGGTAATCAAAACCGCAAGTAGAATTGGAATGTGGAACAAAAGATACAAGGCAATCGCCCCACCAATAACCTCAGCAATATCAGTCGCCATGATGGCTAATTCGGTCGATATCCATAAAACAATTCCTAGGGTTTTACTGGTCCGGGCTCGAATGGCCTGGGCCAAATCCATTTGACTGACGATTCCGAGTTTGGAAGCCATATACTGTAACAACATGGCAATTAAAGATGAAATCAAAATAATGGACATCAATAAGTATTGGAACGATTGTCCACCGGTGATTGAGGTTGACCAGTTACCGGGATCCATATAACCGACGGCAACTAGGGCGCCAGGTCCGGAATACATGAATAAGGTTTTCCAAAAACCGATGTCTTTGGGCACCTCGACCGTTCCGTTAATCTCTTGTAGTGATTTACCATTCGCATATTCTATGAAATGGTGTTTTTTTACATTCTCTGCCACAAAAATTCCTCCTCACAATTAATGTGTCGTAACAAATAAATTCTCGATTGCTCTACTATTTATTTGCGGATGAATTTAGCAAATACTTGTAAACCAAAACTATTAAATTGTAAAAGTGCTGTGATAAAGCCTCTTAGAGCTTGATTTAGCAGTGATAAGCTAATCCAATCCGCATTTATCTAAGCTGTTAATCGCCCCCTCTTCCCTATTTGGATAATACTTTTTAAACCTCCCTGCCCACAGCATATACCAAGTTATCGGTTGATACCAGTATTTTACCGGGTAGTCAATTAAAATGTGGTGATTTCAGGTATTTTGGGCATATTTGGTTACTTATTTGGCATTTTCTGTAACCTAACAAACTGTAAGCTTAATTTCTTACATACATCTGTATACTCAATTTATGTAAGCATAACAACAGTTTTGGAAGGGACACCTGCTATGTCTATCTTGAAAAAAGGATTCACCACTTTTGACATCAAAGTTATTGGAATCATTTTGATGGTGATTGATCATATTCATCAAATGTTTTTTTATACGGTACCCAGTTGGGTAGATTGGTTCGGTCGGCCGGTGGCGACCATGTTTTTCTTTGTCAGTGTAATTGGCTTTTCTCACACACGTAATAAAGGGAAATATTTATCACGACTTTACATCGGGACAGTTGTGATGAGCTTGGGTAGTCCGCTCTTAAGTGATTGGATAGCACACACCGGACCGATGGAAAACTTTGGCCTATCCAATAACATTTTCCGTGATCTGTTTTTGGGTGTGATTCTGATGTATGGGGTCGACTTTATTGTCGAATATCGAGTTAATAAACATAAGGCTGACCTGTGGAAAGGCATTGGTCTACTGTTACTACCAATTTTATTGGCACTACCGATGGTCTTTATGACCATGCTACCCATACCAGTTATTTTAGGCTATACGGCCTTGGTACCCAGCATGTTAACTGCTGAAAATAGTTTCCTAATTTACATGATTCCTCTATTGTATTGTTTCAGAAACAACCGCCTCGTCCAAAGCGCTGTGATTGCCCTGGGAGCAATGATTGGTTCGTTAGCCTTTGGGACTAGCCAGTGGTTTATGGTGTTGGCCATTATTCCGATACTCCTTTACAACGGACAAAAGGGTCCGGGGATGCGTAATTTCTTTTATCTCTTCTATCCAATCCATATCTGGATTTTGTATGCAATCTCCTGCTTTGTTAGTTCGCAGTGGTTTTCATAAGTAAAATATATTAAAAAGCCGATAATTTTATCGGCTTTTTAATATAGTGAAGATGGTGTTAAATTATCTTTTTCTTTTTCATATAAGCGACTAAAGCCATCATGATAATTAGGGTGATAATAATGACCGTTACCCAGTCAAAATTGCTATGACCAAAGGGTAAGCCGACGTTCATACCAAAGAAGCCGGTCATAATGGCTGGTACCGTGAGGATAATTGACCAGACAGTTAAAAATTTCATCGAATCATTTAGATTACTATCCATAATGCTGTTGGCAGTGGCTGACAGGGTTTCAATGATTTTTTGCGAAGTTGTAATCATTTGGATGGATTGGTTAGATTCAATGAGGATGTCATCGACGATGGCTAGTAAAGGCTTCTGACCGGCAATGAAATGCTGATTATTTTGGAGACTTTGCCACAGCAAGTTATTGTTGTCAATTGAGCTGGCCAGATAGACGATGCTTTTTTGTACGGTGGCGACGTCGATTAGTTCATCCTTGGTAATATCACGATTAATGCGGGCATCTAATTTGATGCGGACACCGTCCAATTCCTTAATGGCCTGGTGAAAATACTGCGTTGAAGATAGAAAAATATTCAATAAAAAGGTTGGTAGATTCTGTGTGTTAGTGGTCGTTGGGAGGGTATCAAACATATAGTTGACTTTGTCTGAATGAAAACTCAACAAGGTGTTGTCAATCACTAAGAATTTGACGGACTCAGCGGTAAAATGGGTTTCACCGCTCTCATCTTGGCTCCAGATGGGCATATCATACACGAATAAATCAGAATTGAGCGGGGCATCATAATCGTAATGGGGCCGCTCGTTACTGTCGGTTAGATAGCCAATCATGGTTTTCGTTAAGTTATAGGTATCGGTTAACTTGGCAATATCTGTTTGATCTAAATTAACAATATCTAACCATTGAAAAGTTGCTGAACTTGGTAAATCTTTTGGATTAATCATCGTTTTTCTCCCAATTAATAAAGTTCTTATGCTAGCGATATTTATCGAAGTATTTCTGCTGTCCTCATACTTTTTCCGACTCCTTATTCCCAAAATAATTGGTCTAGGGTCTTATTCAACGCCTTACAAATGTCGATACAAAGATTAATGGTTGGATTATACTTTCCGGACTCTACGGCGATAATGGTTTGGCGAGAAACGCCCACAGCCTTGGCCAGGTCGGCTTGGGTTAATCCTGCTAATGTACGAGCCGCTTTAATTTTTAGATTTTTTTGATTATTCATCTAGTTCTTTTTTCCTCTATACAGCATCCAGCCGATACATCCGGCGTAGATGGTCATGAAGATGCCAACCATGAGATTTAGCATGGCCACAAAGGTGATTTGATGATGTAGGAATGATGGTTGGGATAAGAAATGATGGAGGTACGAAATACCAGATAGTAAAAAGGCAATTGCTATGATGAGCTGATATTGCTTTGGTATTTTTAATAGCAGAGTATCGGTTGAGCGCAAGGTTTGTTCCACGGCCTGGTGAATAGTTAGTACGGCCAGAATGAAGAACAGCTGTGTTTCAGTGGCGGCCCAATGAATTTTAAATAGCGCTAATACCATTAGTATTAGCAGTAAGCCCATGGCAATATATAAGCCGCGGGTATCAATTTTACCGGTTTCAGCGACCTGAAATTCGTCGCGTCCCCAGCGATCTTTATTGTTTTTTAACATAGACTTCCCTCTCTAAATTTAGGTCACATTAAGTATACTATAAAATACTAAAAGTTAAACATATTTGACTTTAACGAGTTATTATATAAAATAAAGTATATTAAGTTATTTTTTAGAGGAGAGTGGAAACATGTTTTTTGTGAAAGAAAAAAAGCCGATTCGGTGGCAGACGTATTTGAAACGGATTGGGCTGTTGGTTTTGTTGCTGTTTTTATATCAACTGGCTGAAGTACCTATGACTATGTTGGCCCTGCCACATTTGAGTTTGCCATGGATAATTTTTATCCTAATTTGCAGCCTAGTGGCGGTTGCGCTGATTATTTGGTATGCCTGGTATTGCTACCAAAAGGTTTATCAACAAGTCAGCCATAAAATAACTAAGTCAAATCTTTATCTGATTATTGGTAGTTATCTGGTGACGGTCGTGATGTCGCAAGCCTTTATTTTCTTAAACAGTAAAATTTACGGTCAAGAAGATACGGCCAATGATGTCGTCCTTCAAACCTTAATGAGTCATAATTCAATTATTTTAGTGACAGCTTGTATATTTGGAACTTTTGTTGCCCCAATTGTGGAGGAGTTAATTTTTCGAGGTTTTCTAATGAAGGGAATCTTGGTTAATTTGAAGCCAGTCTATGTCATTATCATTAGTGGGCTCTTGTTTTCCAGTGTTCATCTTAGCTCCAACCCGATTAGTTTTGCCTTGTATGCTACGATGGGGATGATTTTAGCCTATGTCTTCGCTAAAACGGATAAAATTGAGGCCTCAATTACCGTACATATGATTAATAATGCGGTGGCGTTGATTCCGATGCTTTGGGGTGTTAATTAAGTTCGGATTTAATATTAAAAGGCAAGCTTAGCGGCTTGCTTTTTTTGCTGATGTTAAGGACTGGTGAACTGTTTTATTAGTAAAGACTGTGTTAGTCTTGGTATCTATAGCTATCTGCAGCCTAAACTAGTTATAGATAAATTATGTCTAATGATTGGATGGAGGAATCAAAATATGATCATTAAAAACAATGACTCCCTTTTTATGGGCGCCTTGTTAACCATGTTAGCGGGATCGATTGATGCTTATTCATTTCTAATTCATGGTGGTGTTTTTGCGGGTTTGCAGACAGGAAATCTCATTTTATTAGGAATAGAAATTAGCCACGGTAATCTAGTGGCAATGCAGCAATATATTTTTTCGATTGTATCCTTTGCCCTAGGAGCTATATTGGTTCGATATATTCAACATAAATTTAATGATAGCCATACGAATGCCAATTTTCGGAAAATTGGTATACTTGTTTATCAGACGGCTTTGTTAGTTGCTTCATTTTATGTCTATCAGCAACACTTGGGAATTTTGTCGACTGCTCTGATTTCAATGGCGGCGGCTAGTGAGTTACAGGAATTCAAAATGCTGAAAGGTAAGCCCTTTACCCCGATTATGATGACTGGGAATCTACGAAAAATATCAGAATCCGGGATTGATTGGCTGATTTTTAAGCAAAAAGCGGCACGACATGCTTTTCTAGATACCCTAGTAATTATTGGCGGCTTCGTTGGTGGAGCGACCTTAACCGGTCTATTTATTAAACTTATGAGTGTTTATGCGCTAGTTGTGCCAATTGCCTTGATATTTATTATTATGATTTTGATTATCATCATTAGTCAAAATCAATCAGCTTCTGAACGTTAAAAAATGTCCCACCAGTTTAATTGGTGGGACATTTTTAGTTAGAATTTGAACGATTCGTTGGCTGACCATGTAAATGGTCATTTGTCTTATTTTGCCAAATCATAGTGACATGAGGAGTGCCTTCAAAAATAAAAGGTTCTCCTTCAGGAATAAAATTGAATTTTTCATAAAAGCCAACGACCGGCTGTTGGGCTTCAATTTCGATGTTCTTATCTGGCCACTGCTGACTACACAATTGCAGAATTTGTCTGACTAATTTAGCCCCTAAACCAGATCCACTAGTTGATATTGATGTTGAAGTGGATGTTGACGTACTTGCTGACTCACTTCCTGATTTATCTCCTGGTGTTGAATTGGAGTTGGAAGTCGAAGTGGATGCGGAAGCCGAATTCGATGCACTAGCTGATTCTGAAGTTGACTTAGAAGCCGATTTGCTAGATGAAGTCGATTCTGAATCTGATTCTGACTGACTAGTGGACTTGGACTTAGACGCTGAGTTCGACGAGCTTTGTGAGGCTGAGTCAGAGGTCGAAGTTGATTCACTAGCAGACTTGGAAGCCGACTCTGATTCCGATTGACTGCTTGATTGGGATTTAGAAGCCGAGTCTGATGAGCTCTTTGAGGTTGAATCAGAAGTAGAAGTTGATTCACTCGCTGACTTAGAGGCCGAATCTGATTCTGATTGACTGCTTGATTTAGACTTAGAAACTGATTCTGATGCGCTCTTTGAGTCTGAGTCAGAATTTGATGTCGAATTCGAGGCCGAAGTTGATTCTGAAGCTGACTTAGACTGGCTAGTTGAAGTTGACTCAGAGGCGGAACTTGATTCACTTTTTGCCTTAGACTCTGAGGTTGAAGTTGAAGTTGAAATACTATCTGATTGTGAAGTTGAACCAGAAATCGATTCGCTAATTGATTTTGAAGTAGAATTCGATGTCGAGGAACTAGTCGATGTTGACTGTGAGGTTGAAGTCGACGAACTGCTAGATTGTGAATTCGAGGTCGAACCAGAATCACTTATGGACTTAGAGGTTGAAGCTGAGGTTGATTCACTGGCCGACTTAGAGTCGGACTTAGAAGTCGATTGACTTGCTGAATCAGAACTTGAAGCCGAGGCCGACTTACTAGCTGAAGTTGACTTGCTGGCCGATGTTGATTCACTAGCAGATTTGGAATCAGAGGTTGATGTTGACTCACTAGCTGACTTAGAACTTGAAGTCGAAGCTGATTGACTAGCTGACGTTGAACTTGATGACGACGTTGATTGACTAGTTGATTGTGAACTCGAAGTTGAGGATGATTCACTGGCCGATTTACTAGTAGATGTAGATCCAGGAGTTGATTCTGAGGTTGAAACCGAACTCGATGTTGAGGCTGAAGCTGACTCACTGGCTGATTTAGAAGTTGACGTCGAAGTTGATTGACTTGCCGATGTTGATTGTGAAGTCGAGTTTGACTGACTAGCTGACGTCGAGCCGGAAGCACTGTTTGATTGACTAGCCGACGTTGAAGTTGAAATTGACGTTGACTCACTGGCTGATTTTGAGCGTGAAGCCGAGTGAGAATCACTGGTTGACTTAGAATCAGAGGCTGAGTTTGAGGCGCTCGCTGATTCAGAGGTAGATGTTGAAATTGAGTCACTGGTAGATTTACTGCCAGATGTGGACGCTGAGGTCGATTCAGATTTAGAAGAATCGGACTTTGACGTTGATTGACTAGTCGACTGACTATCCGATGTCGACGTTGAAGTGCTAGTTGATTGACTAGGTGTCTTCGAGGTTGAACCGCTAGTTGAATTCGACTTGGATGTTGATTCACTGGTCGATTGACTATCTGATGTCGAAGTTGAGATACTAGTTGATTGACTAGGTGTCTTCGAGGTTGAATCGCTAGTTGAATTCGACTTGGAAGTCGATTCACTGGTGGACTGACTATCTGATGTCGAAGTTGAGATACTAGTGGATTGACTAGGAGACTTAGACGTTGAATCACTAGTTGATGTGGACTCGCTAGTCGAATGTGTTGAATCGGCTTTCGACGTTGATTCAGAGGTCGAAGTTGAAGTGCTAGGTGTGTTCGAATCGGAGCTTGACCCAGAATTCGATTTACTTGTTGACTGTGAACTCGATGTTGAGATTGAGTCACTGGCAGATTTGGAGCTAGAGGTGCTAGTGCTATCAGATGTCGGTGTTGGATTTGGATTTGGATTTGGACTTGGATTCAAAGAAGCCGATTTGGACTCAGACGTCGAGATTGAAGCACTGGTTGATTGCGATTGTGAACTTGAAGCCGAAGTGCTGTTGGAGCCCGATATCGAACAACACATGGAATCAATATAGATATTAATTACGTAGTTGTTGTTATTGATAATGTTATTGGATCCTTGCTGAATAACATTAATATTCGTAGAGCCTTGTTGCTGATTATTGTTATTAATGACATTAGTTGGAGCTGAGTTAGCCGTGCTAGTTGTGCTGGGATTTAAGTACATGGCCTGCTGATTAGCCGGTGAGGCGTTATTTCCCTGCACTGATTGAGAAACCGAACTCGGCCCAGTATTATCAGCTGAAGCATTCTTATCTAAACCGATTGTTAATAAGCCCATTCCAGAAACTAACCAAAACTTTCCTGACTTATACATTTTAAAAGATTCTTTAACTAAATAATGATTATTTACATTTTTCATACCCTGATAACTCCCATAATACTATTAATGAAATTAACCAAATAATTTTCATTTTTTATTAAACATGCCTAATATAACAGCATTTAATCAGAATGGGAATTTAATTAAAAGTACAACAAAGTATCCTTAAATGAATTAATTTTGTATTAACTTTTTTAAGATTAATTGGTCTAAAAAGCAACAATACCAATTAATTTGTTTTTTAATTATATTAATCCTTGGTATGACTAACTTTTCCTCTTAGTATTTTCTTTACAGAGTTATGTTTTTCTTAAGAAAAGTAAAGATGGGCTAAAATATTTGTTCCTAAATAGGAATAGAGAAGGAAACTTAGGGATTTATTGGTTAATACTTTTTTAATAAAACTCAAATTAGTTTGTGCAACTAAATTCATGATCTAACGATGTATATTTTTTGACGAACACAATCAGATTATGTTAGGATGGAAAAATTTGTCTAAAGGAGCTGTTATGTTTCAATTTACTAAGCGCAATTACCTACATGCTTTTTATGGCCTATGCACCCTACTTGCCCCGTTGTTGGTCGGGACAATGCTGCATAACAATTGGCTGGGTGTAATGGGCTGTTTTGGGGCCTTATTGTTTATGTACTATGTACCGGTTAATCGAGATAATACGCTGAATCAATTACTGGTGGTTAATTTATGTGCTTGGATCAGTTTTCCACTCAGTGCGTTAGCTTCACGGGTTGAATGGGTCAGCATGCTTTGGATTGCCGGCTTAGCCTTCTTTTTACAATTGATCATGAGTGCCAATCGTTTTATTGGCCCGGGTGTTTTTTTCTTGCTGATGATTAATGGGATGTTGGCTAGTTTGCATAGCATGCCCCTAAATACCGTCTGTTTGTTGGCTGTTTATGCCATATTTGGTGCATTATTTGCCACTTTACTGGCTTTAATTGAAAACGGGCAGTATGAGCACTACTCTTTGTCGTGGCCTGAAATTAAATTCACCAATACGGATTTACCAACCAATTTACGGGCACTAATTATTGGTTTGTTTGCCTTTATGGCCTATTTTATTGGCTATCATTTGCATTTAAATAACTATTATTGGCTCCTAGTTTCTGCCCTGACCATTTTGCAGTCTGAAAATGTGATGACAGCAAAAAAGCGCCAGTTGGAATATATTGGCGCTGGTTTGATTGGGACAGTGCTGGCGTTTGTTATTTATAGCTGGGTTGATGCCATCTTTCTTTTGGCCCTGCTCGCTTTGTTATTTATGGCCTTAATTTGTCTATTTATGCCAAAAAGCTATCTAGTTGGTAATTTTTTTTACGACACCGATTGCCCTGATTTTATTTAAAATTGTGCGCCCTGATTTAGGAAATGACCTCATCGTCACTCGAATTTTAGCAATTTTATTGGGCACCATGATTGGTTTGATTGGTGTTTGGTACTATGACTGGTTGATTAGAAAATTAGAGAATTAAAAACGAGTCCCGTAGATAACGGAGCTCGCTTCAACTAGTAAAATTGATACTACATTTTTCGTAAATCCCACAATAAGGAAAAGGCACCACAGAAAGTGATGAGTCCCGGCAGGAGGGCGGTTTTAAAGATACCGATTCCTAAAAATAGTAAACCAAGAAACACAAAACCCAAATCACCATATAGCTTTTGCTTCGGTTTACTGACTTTGGCGCTGGTTTGAAGGTAGCAGCTAGCAAAAAACCCACAGCCTGCTAGGAATGCGATTACAATTTGTACAACATTGTTAAACATAAATTAGTTGGTCTCCTAGGATATGATCGGCCATTATAATGTCAAAACCCAGGCGATATCAAGAAAGTTCTTTATATAGGCCTTTTTAAATGAAGGTGGTTGCCCGGTTGTATCGTTTTTAACATATTCATCAAAATAGGTGGAACGGGTATAGAAAAACACGGCGATACCGTATAACAATAATAAAATGCCAATAACTATCATAAACCTTCTCCTTAATTGAGCATTTCAACAAGAATGGTGCTTTTCTCCATTATAATACAATAAGAATCCTTAAAAAGATGGAAGAAGAGGTTTGGCTTAATTGCGGCCATTCCTGAAGAATATATTTTCCGAAGTATCTTCCTAGGTGCCCTACTCCTCCCCTTATCGAAAACTAAAATTAAAAATAATAGTATTATGTGTACTACGCCAACGGGAATGGCAACCTTATTATTCCTGTTGGAGTTTTTTTATTTATGCTAGTTTCCTTTTATTATGTATTTCACTTAACTTTCCTATATAATGAATATCGAGATTGTAAAGCTAATATTGGGAGAATAGAACGTATGAATAGAAATAACACATTAAACCATAGTCCGGCTCGTTTGCATTTTAAAATGTATAAGTCTGGAAAGTTTTGGTTAGTGTCCGGTATTAGTGTTTTTACCTTAGGACTTGGTAGTTCGGTCGCGGCGGCTGATAACGTTGAAACGCTGAAAGAACCGGATACCACGACCACTTACCAGCAAAAAGATGGCCTACCACAAAGTACGTCAATTGCGCTAACATCAGCGGCAACTTTACAACAGCCGGCATCTACGAGTAATGCAGTGCCAGTCTCAAATACCACATCGGTTAGTGCGATTGCCATTACCAGTCAAAGTCGGGTTAATCCGCAACTTACCAGTACTTCCCAGCAACCCTTATCCGAGCAAAATAGTTTGATTTCTGAGAGTACTGATTCAACGCAAAACGTGATTAGTACGCAAACGAGCAGTTCTTTCTTGGATGAAAGTAATACGCCGGCAACTTTCTTGGCTACAACTAGTACCGCTGCTGATCAAAGCGAAGCGGTTAAAACGCAAGATAGCGTTAGTTTGGCCAAGGTGGAGGTGCCTGCAGTTGATAGTACAAGTACTGACACTGATTTACACCAAGCTACTTCACTGGCCCATAGTACCAACGCAGTTCAAAGTGCCAGTACTGAGACAGTGAATCAAGATTTACAGGTAGCGACTTCGATTGCCCATAGCACTGCATTGAGCCAAAGTGCCAGTCAAGCTTTGGCTGATCAAGATTTGCGTCAGGCGACCTCATTAGCCAACAGTACGGCTGCCAGTCAAAGTATTGCCCATGCTCTTTTGATGCAAGATTTAAGCCAGGCGAGTTCTTTGGCTGAAAGTACGTCAATTAGTCAGGCTATTAATGAAACCGGTTCCGGATTGTCAACAGCTACTGCTCAAGATAAACTAGAAAAAACTGTGGGTTATTTGACAAAAGGCGCACCAATTTTCGCTGATGTCCAAGGTAGTGACATCATTGACATTGTAAATGATCATAATGTACCGGCCACAGTAGAACAAAAGAACATCATTAATAATCGTATTCCAGTATCTGTGGATAATTTGAATGGGTATATTGATCAAAGTAGTGTCAGCAGTCAGCCGCTTAACTTTTATGATGACTATGGTTACTCACACTTTACTCGGCAAAATATGGATAGCGTGATTGCTAACCATCCGCAATCCCAGCAAGTGCCTTTTCTAAATAGTGACCAAGTTAAAAATATTGCTAGTATTGGGAATATGGATACTTGGGACAGCTGGCCTTTGACTAATCCAGATGGAACCGTGGCCGATTATCATGGTTACCGCGTGATGTTTGCTCTTTGTGGCGAACCCGATTCCTTTGTTGATACTGATATTTACCTCTTTTATCAAAAGAATGGGACGCAAAATCAAGGGGCCGATTCTTGGAAGTTAGCTGGTAAGGTCTTTGAAAACTATACCGAAGGGACCACAGCCGATCAAAGCTTTATTCATCAAAGTAGTCAAAATTGGTCCGGTTCCGCTGCTTTAATCGATCCCCAATCCGATGATATGCGTCTGCTGTACACAACTGTTCGAATGGATGCCGTTCCAGGTGTCACTGATACTTATCCAAACCAAGCCTTGGCAACTGCTAATTTAAAGGTGTTAACGACTGAAAATGGTTTGGTCATTGACCATGCTGCTACCAGCGATCGGAAAGTTATTTTTTCCGGTGATAGTAAAATTTATGAAACCTATGATCAATTCCTAAAGGATGGGGTTGGTATTGATAAGGGAAATAATGAGTTTGCCATGCGTGATCCGCATTTTGTCGAGCATGATGGTAAGTATTACCTGGTTTTTGAATCCAATACTGGGACTGATAGTGGTGCTCAGGGACTGAATAATTTGTACAATATGGCCTATTACGGTGGGACTTATGAACAAAATAAATTAGTTCAAGAAGACATTGCCAAGAGTAACTATTGGTCCCACATGGTTCAAGACAATAATAATGTCTTGGGTTTGGTTGAATTAGATAACGACTTTAACGTAAAAAATATTAATAAACCCCTGTTGGGCGCTAATGCTGTCACCGATGAAATTGAGCGAGCCAACTTGTTTGAACACAAGGGTAAGTGGTACCTGTTTGGGGTAACCCGAGATGGTCGTTTTGCTTCATCAGATGCTGATCCTGGAAATGTTCACTTGCTAGGATTTGTTGCGGATAGTTTTGATGGACCTTACAAACCATTAAACGGGAATGGTTCGGTACTGGAACAAAATCTAGGCCAACCGGATTTGAACTATACTTATTCTTATTTGATTTTAAATAATGGGGATGATAACAACGATACTTTTGTGGTATTAAATTATGTCCATGAGCGATTCAATTTGAATAAAAATGATGTCCGGGCGACCTTTGCCCCGAACTTCTTGATTAAAATTGATGGCGATACAACCAGTGTTGTGGATACCTACGCCTTGCCGCAAGGCGCCTTGATTGATGATGGTAGTGGCTATGTACCAATTCAACCGGGAATTCATCAAAAACCTGGTACCAACAATGCGGGGCTATCTTGTGTAACCCCAATTCCAGGAATTCCAACGCCTTTGCCAATTCCACCGAGTGAATCAACTTCGACATCTACTAGTGATTCGGGTAGCGAATCAAAATCAACGAGTGAGTCTAGTTCGACCAGCGAATCAACTTCCAATAGTGGTTCCAAATCTGATAGTCAGTCTACTTCAACCAGTAATTCAACCTCTGACAGTGGATCTGGTTCACAGAGTACGTCTACATCAACTAGTGGCTCAACTTCTACCAGTGATTCTCATTCGCAGAGTACGTCCACATCGACTAGTAGCTCAACGTCCACTAGTGATTCGAATTCACAAAGTAGCTCAACTTCTACAAGTAATTCAACGTCAACCAGTGGTTCCAATTCACAGAGTACTTTAACTTCAACTACCCCAGGGTTGCCACCAACTAGTAAAAATGGTGTCAATTTAGATGCAGCATTGGGATTTGTCGCAGTTAATGCCTTACTCTTTGTTAGTTTGAACCGTTATCGTCGTCGACGGTCGTTATAATCAATATATTTTTATTAAGCAGATTCTGGCTGGATAGTCAGGGTCTTTTTTCTTGTTCAAAATTTCCTTTATTATGAATTTTATAAAACTTTCTTATATAATGAAGTTGTGAGATTGTACAGGTAATGTTCGGAGATATAGACCGTATGAATAGGAATAAGATACCAAGTCAGAACCCAACTAAATCATATTTTAAAATGTATAAATCGGGAAAATTTTGGATTGCTTCTGGAATTAGTGTCTTTACTTTGGGAGTGGGAAGCTCAATTTCAGCGGCTGCCGATAATATTCAAACTAAAAACAGTGCCGATTCAACCAGCCCATACCAGCAGTTGCAATCCGGTGAAATGACCGCTTTACCACTGGCTGAATCGATGGCCCTCCAGCCGACATCGCTGTCTGATGGTGGTTCGCTGTCACCAAGTACCAGTCGGGTTACTAGTCAAAGTACTAGCAGCCTCAGTTCAGCTAGTCATAGTAAGGCGGCAGTTAGTCAAGCTGTTGGCTCAAATAGTTGGACATTATCAAGTACTGATTCAACTCTGAATGCTGGTAGTGTCCAAACCAGCAGCTCCCTTTTGGATGAAAGTGAATTACCGGTGTTGGCCGTAGCAACCGCTACAGCTGCTAGTCAAAGCACGGCGACGATGCCAGTAAATGAGAGTGCTGGGGATGTTAGCGCAACTGGCAGCACCAGTACTGATGGTGATTTACACCAAGCTAGTTCACTGGTTCAGAGTACTAGTTCTCTACAAAGTACTAGTGCAGCAGCCATGGTTGATAATGATGTCATTCAGGCTCAGTCCATGGCTCAAAGTACGGCCGTTAGTCAAAGTGTGGCGGTGATTACGCGCAGTACGGTTTTGTCTCAGGATTTGAGTCAGGCCAGTTCCTTAGCTGACAGTACCTCGCTTAGTCAACAGGAAAGTCGAAGTCAAGATCTCAGTCAAGCGACTTCGATTGCCTATAGCACGGTTAACAGTCAGTCAACGAGTTTATCTTTGGCCAACAACATCAGTATTTTCAATTTGGAAAATCTGGTGAACAGCGGACTGACTAATGATCAAGTTGTGCAGGCCATCTTAGCCCAAGACAAGCACTTAAAATTTGATCAAGGTAAGTTCTATTTTGTTGATGATCAGGGTAATATTCAAAAGAATTTTACCGCTATTATTAACAACCAGACGCTATATTTTAGTAAAGATACGGGGCAGTTGCAGGCCCTTCGCAATCAATATACGGATGGCCTAACTGATATTTCTAATGCGCATAATGCTGCTGCGACTTTACAAAATAGTAGTTTTAACACGATTGATGGCTTTATGACGGCCGATAGCTGGTACCGTCCCAAAGATATTTTAAAAGATGGGACGACTTGGACTCCTTCAACTACGACTGATTTTCGGCCGCTACTGATGACCTGGTGGCCTGATAAGGGGACACAAATCGCCTACTTGGCCTATGCCAAAACTAAAGGCTGGTTACCAGATAACGTTGATGTTACTAACCCTAACCAGAGTTACTTAACGCAACTATCTGATATCGTGCAGGCCAATATTGAAAAGCAAATCAGTGCTAAAGATGGCCAGACTGATTGGTTGCGTCAGGATTTTTCTGATTTTGTGAAGAGCCAATCCGGGTGGAACATTGGTAGTGAACAATTTAATGGGAATACCCTCCAGGGGGGTTCACTGTTATATGTTAATAATGAATTAACGCCAGCGGCTAACTCACCTTATCGTTTGTTAAATCGCAACACCACTAACCAAGATGGATCCCATCCTAATCAGGGTGGCTTTGAATTACTGTTAGCTAATGATATTGACAATTCAAATCCAGCTGTTCAAGCTGAACAATTGAATTGGCTCTATTACATGATGAATATCGGCTCAATTGTCGCTAACGATCCGGCCGGTAATTTTGATGGTTATCGTGTCGATGCTGTGGATAATGTCGATTCGGATTTGTTAGATATTGCCAGTCAATACTTTAAGTTGGCCTATGGGACTGATTTAAATGATGCTAACGCTAATAAACATTTATCAATCTTAGAAGATTGGGGTTTCCAGGACCCAGCCTATATTAAAGCCCATGGTAATAATCAGCTCACTATGGACTTTCTTAGTAACTTAGCTTCGCGGAGTGTTTTGACTAACTCAGAAGGACATCGCGAAAAGTTGTCTAATTATATTTCTAGTGGGTTGGTTAATCGTAGCGGTGATAAGTATCAGGAGAATGTTGAGCAACCGAATTATAATTTTATTCGGGCCCATGATTCATTGGTGCAAGAAGTTATCGCTCAAATTGTCCGCGAAAAGGTTAACCCCAATGCTGATGGTTTGAATATGTCTGTAGAAGATATTCAAAAGGCCTTTGAAATTTACAATGCCGATCAGCTTAAAACCGATAAACAGTATAATTTGTACAACTTACCAGCTGCCTATGCCTTGTTATTAACCAATAAGGATACGGTACCGCGGATTTATTACGGTGATTTATTCAGTGACGATGGCCAGTACATGGCCCATAAAACGATTTACTACGATGCGCTAACCAATTTACTCCAGAGTCGGGTTAAATACGTTGCTGGTGGCCAAAATATGGCTGTGCAAACGGTCCATGGGACCGATGCAATGGCAGCTGATAGTAGTAAAGAGATTTTAACGTCCGTTCGCTATGGTAAAGGTGCCGATACGCACGATTCAATTGGTACGGTTGAAACTCGAACCCAGGGAATGGGAGTTATAATTAGTAATAATCCTAATTTGCAATTGGCCGATAACGACCGAGTAACCTTAAATATGGGCTTGGCCCATCAGAACCAGGCCTACCGAGCTGTGTTATTAACCACCACTAATGGCTTGGAAAGCTATACTACTGACCAAGCACCGGTGGTTTGGACCGATAGTCACGGCGTTTTGACCTTTGATAAACAGACTATCTATGGTGTCCGGAATCCCCAGGTATCTGGTTATCTAGCTGTTTGGGTACCAGTGGGCGCAAAAGAAAGCCAAGATGCGCGTACTGCTGGTAGCCTTACTCCCCATCAAGACGGCGCAACTTTTCATTCGAATGCAGCGTTAGATTCACAATTGATTTTTGAAGGCTTTTCTAATTTTCAAGCGCTACCTACGACCACCGATGAATATACAAACATTAAAATTGCTCAAAATGCCTCGTTGTTTAAAGCTTGGGGAATTACTAGTTTTGAATTAGCCCCTCAATATCGTTCCAGCACGGACAGTAGTTTCTTAGATGCCATTATCCAAAATGGCTATGCTTTTACAGATCGTTATGATATTGGTTATGATGGTCCAACTAAATATGGTACGGCCGGGCAGTTAGTTGACGCTTTGAAGGCTTTACACCAAGAAGGCATTTCAGCGATTAATGACTGGGTGCCTGACCAACTTTATAATTTGCTGGGTAAGCAAGTGGTTACTGCTCAGCGTGTGGATGCGTTTGGTCACCCAATTAAAGATGCAGTCATTAATAATACCCTTTATGTAGCTAATACAATTGGGGGCGGTCAGTACCAAAAGGAATTTGGTGGTGCTTTCTTAGACCAATTAAAGGCTCAGTATCCAACTTTATTTACTACCAAACAGATTTCTACCGGCCAGCCAATGAATCCGGATGAAAAAATTACGGAATGGTCAGCCAAGTATTTTAATGGTACGAATATTCAAGGACGTGGTGCCTTTTATGTATTAAAGGATGCTGCTACCCAGCAGTATTTCATGGTGGATCAAAATGGACATTTCCTACCTAAACAAATCTTAGGAGAAACAGCTAACACCGGCTTTAGTCAGGTAAATGGTAAAACGATTTACTTCTCAACTAGTGGCTACCAAGCTAAAAATAGTTTCATTCAAGATGGCGATAACTGGTACTACTTTGATCAAAATGGTTATATGGTTTATGGCGACCAAATAATTGATGGTTTCCGATATTTCTTCCTACCAAATGGGGTTCAATTGAAAGATGCTTACTTGTACCGTAATGGTACGACCAGTTATTATAATGCTGCTGGTCGCTTAGACAGTGAAGACCATTCGGGTGATTCAAGTACGTCTTATAATCCTTATAGTCCGTACAGTCCTTATGGCTCCGGATCGGGTTCAGGTTCGACTTCTCAAAGTGGCTCCACACCACCAAGTACTTCGACTTCAACGAGTGAATCCACCCCACCAAGTACTTCGACTTCAACGAGTGAATCCACACCACCAAGTACTTCGACTTCAACGAGCGAATCTACCCCACCAAGTACTTCAACTTCAACTAGTGAGTCCACCCCACCAAGTACTTCAACTTCAACTAGTGAGTCCACCCCACCAAGTACTTCGACCTCAACGAGTGAATCCACGCCACCAAGTAGTTCGACGTCAACTAGTGAATCCACGCCACCTAGTCAGTCGACTTCGATTAGCACCTCGACGTCTACTAGCACTTCAACCTCAACTTCGACAACCCCACCGAACCTACCACCAACTGGTAAGCAAGACCATGATTCCGAAACTCTTTTGGGTTTGGTGATGGTTAATGCCATGCTCTTTGTGGGCATTAAACGCTATCAAAAACAGTAATGAGGGATGGTGTAAATAGTTACCGTAATTGTGACGTATATCCCAAAAGTTAAAGTGATATGAACCTTGAAATTTGGACAAATGATGCGAAAAACAAAAAGACCTCTCCAACTATTTACGCTTATTAGCGTAGTAGTCTTTTATGGCTTCAGCAATCGCAATATTAACTATTGCAAAAACTTTGCCAATTAGGAATATAAGAGAGCGCTCAGTGCCTCCTTGAAAAGCCCCGGCCGCAACCGGAGCTTTTTTTTATTTATCAAGGGGGATGCCCTTTGGTTGTAAATTTAGTATAAACAGCAAACTTTCCGATTGTTGGAATTAAGCGTTATCGGAGAAAGTTGTCATGATGGTTTATTAAGGTCATGAATTTATATTTTGTGCCTTGTTGAAATATTAGTTATTATTACCATACATGAGTTAATATATTTTTATTAGTAGCCACTTTGATTGAAGCTATTATTACACTGCACTAGGATAAATTTTTGTAGGGAGATTATTTAATCATGTTTTTTAAACCGAATGCCCCCAAATTGGGTTTTAATTGGTATTTCACTGCCATAGCTACTTTTATCTTTTTAATTATTGTTGAACAACTGGCTTTTTTACCAGTTTCTTTTTTAGAACACGTGGGAAATAGCTTGGAGCCAGCCATCCTACTAGGTTTATTGAGTTTTGTCAGTTTTACAGCTGTGATTGCCCTGATTTATTATTTTTACCACAAAGTTTATACCCAAGCTAGCCATCGAGTTACTAAGTCCGATTGGCTATTAATTTTAAAATGTTGCTTAGTGTTTTACCCACTCAGTTGCCTTTTGCTCTACTTAAATCAACATCTATTTGGCCATGAAACTAGTCTTAATCAGGAACAGATAATGCAGATGATGGATACTAATCAGGCGAGCGCCATTGTTATAAACATTCTAGCCGTCTTTTTTATACCAATTGCGGAGGAACTAATTTTTCGTGGTTTTTTAATGAAAGGTATTTGTACCAATTTAAAGCCAATCTATGCCATTATCATCAGTGGGATTACCTTCGGTGCGTTACATAGTACTTCCAATATTTTAGAATTTGCTGTCTATGCGGCCTTTGGTATGACCCTGGGTTATATCTTTAATAAAACAAACAAAATTGAGGTACCAATTGTATTGCACATGTGCAACAATGGTCTATCTACCTTGCTGTCATTGTTCTAAAATTAAAACAAGCTTCCCAACCATCACGCCGGAAAGCTTGTTTTTTTACTGTTTAAATTGAATTTGGACGTATTCTTGATACAGTGGCAAGGTATTGAGCAGTTCTTGGTGGGAACCGTGGCCACTCACTTCACCATGATCAATGAAATAAATATCATCGGCATCGACAATCGTGCTGAGTCGATGGGCAATAATCAAGGTTGTCCGACCCTTCATCAATTGCGCCAAAGCCTTTTGAACCATGGCTTCTGATTCAGAATCTAGGCTGGCAGTGGCTTCATCCAGCATCAAAATTTGTGGATCACGGAGAAAGGCACGAGCAATCGCTAAACGTTGACGTTGTCCACCAGAAACCTTCACCCCGCGTTCGCCAACCTGAGTATCAAGGCCGTTGGACATTTCATGCACGAAACCATCGGCATAGGCTAATTGTAAGACCTGCCAAAGTTCTTCGTCTGAAAAGTCACCGTCTAGGCCATAGGTTAGGTTGTGGCGAATGGTTCCGGCCATGATGGCTGAATCTTGGGAAACAAAGCCAATTTGCTTACGCCAATCAGCTAAATTAATATCGGTAATATTGGTGTCGCCAATTTTAATTGAACCGGAATCTGGCTGATAGTAACGTTCTAGCAGACTAAAGATGGTTGATTTACCACTACCGGAAGGGCCCACAAAGGCGACCGTGGTATTGGGTTTGGCGACCATGTTAATCCCCTTTAAAATCAATTGGTCGGAATCATAAGAAAACTTGACATCTACCATTTCAAGGGCCTGATCATCAACGGCTTGGTCATGACCAGTCACGAAGTCTTCCTGCCTTTCTTCCATCAGGTCTTGCACTCGGTCGGTTGCGCCATTGGCCTTTGATAAATCAGTTAAGAAACGTGCCAAGGAGTTCAAAGGACCGATGATTTGGAAAAGATACATTAGGAAGGCAAACATGGTGCCGACTGTCATTGTACCTACGGCAATTCGATGGGCACTATAAGCAAGAACTCCGACAAACAATCCCATCATGACCATTTGCATCAAGGGAAAGGCCACGGAATCATAAAGAGCTTCTTTAAGGCCGATTTGGTAGAGTTTATCGACCATCTTGTTACCACTTTGGGCTTCATAATCTTCGGCATCCGAAGACTTTACCAAGCGAATTTCATTAAGGGTCTCTTCGGCTTTACCTGAAAAATTAGCCAATTCATCTTGGCGCTGATGGCCGACTTTGCGGGCTCGACCCATGATGGGGCGCATGACTAAGGTAACAACTGGTACGGCGATAAACATCACAATCGTCATTTTCCAGTCCATCAAAAGCATAATGACTAAGGCCCCTAGTAATTGGAAGATGGATGAAATCGAACTAGGAAATGATACGGCCAATAGATTTTTAATCTGATCGGAATCATTGACTAAACGGGAAGTCATTGTACCGGTTTTGACATCATCAAAGTAGCTGACCGGAAAGCGTAAAATACGATGCCAGAGTAGTTTACGTAAATTAGCGACCACATTTTCACCAAAGGATCCCAAAAGGACCCCCGATAAGGCACTAATTAGGGCACTACCTAGGAATAAAATTAACAGGGCCGTGATGAGCACGGGGTCGATCCCTTTGACAAAATTATTAACCATCGATTGAGCCGTTTTAGGCACCAATAATTGGGCGGCGGTAGACAGTAAACTTAATCCTAAGCCTAGCCATAATTGCCAGTACTTCGGTTTGGTTTGCTGAACCAAGTTGACAAACCGTTTGAAATTAAATTTTTCGCGGGTTTTAGGTGTTTTTGTTGCTGTATTCATAAAATTTACCTCAAATTATAGTAGAATAAAAGTGCAAATAGTTACATTGCTAATAGTTAGATATCTAAACATACGGGTAGTATAATAGTTAGATACCTAACTGTCAACAAATTTTCGAGGTAAATATGTCTAATAGTCAAGAAATTCAAGAATTAATGCACCAAGTCAGCTATTACTATCGTCATCAGCTTGTGAAAGATATGCCGATTACCATGCCACAGGCCCATGTTTTGCGGATTGTGCACCAAACACCAGGGATTATTCAAAGTGATTTGGCTCGATTGTTACACCGCCGCAATCCGACGATTTCTAATATTTTGGTTAATTTAGAAAAACAGGAGCTAATTGAGCGCAAAGTGCCGGCTGATAATGTCCGAGCTAAAGAAATCTATCTGACCGCTAAGGGCGAAGATTTATGCAACAGTATGCTGAAAAAATTCAAATCCTATGATGGTATCTTGACTAAGAATTTAGATGATCAGGATCAATTAGAGTTGATTCGGATTTTGAAGAAGATTGTGGCTAGTGATTGATTCAGTTTGGTATGCAACTGATAGTATCTTTGCCCCCATTATTGGCGTAATAATTGGTAACAAAGCCTTCTAAGAGTTTAAAAATAATTAAATTTACCGTAATTCATTTGCTATTTTAGTGTTTTCTATAAGATTATATTTATAAAGCATACAGTGAAATGAACGGAGGAATTTGATGAATTTTTTTAAACCAGATGCAGTGAAAATCGGTTTTAAAAGCTACTTGGGGCGAGCGGGAATTTTATTTTTGTTACTAGTGGCAATGGAATTTGCCGATGTTCCCTTGGGAATACTCAGTGAGTTCAATGTTAATTTGGTCCAAACCATCTTGTGGGGAATTGCCTATATTGTAGCTTAGACCGTTGTTATTTTATTGAGCTACTTTTATTATCAAAAATTATATAAAAAGCCCCTTCATAATTTAGCAAAAAATGATTATATCTTAATTGTGACCTGCTATCTGGTGGCAATGGCATTGGATCGTGGTTTATCATATCTTAACCAGTGGCTTTATCACCAGACTGAAACCCAAAATGATCAAGCGATTCAAGCTATTATGGACAGCAATTCAGCTTCGTTAGTGTTAATGGTCATATCGGTGATTATTTTTGCGCCAATTTGTGAGGAATTGTTGTTTCGTGGTTTATTAATTAAGGGATTGCTACCGAATGTGAATCCCATCTATGCCATTGTGATTAGCGGTTTAGTCTTCTCGGCCATGCACCAAAGTTCTAATGCCATCAGTTTTGCCATCTATGCGGTGATGGGAATGTCCTTTGCTTACGCCTACGTTAAAACGGATCGTATCGAAGTCTCGATTGCTTTGCATATGTTGAATAATACGGTGGCAACTGTGTTAAATTTTGTTTGATTTTTTAGGAAGTTCCGACCGTGGTCGGAACTTTTTTTGGTATTAAAAAAGTCCATCGCTAGCCGGCGACGGACTTCGAAAAGGGTGCTATCCTTTTTGAATCATTCGTGTGGTTATTGTAACACCTGGATACGTTTAGATGCCATGCGTCTTAAAAAGAGGTTATCAATTCCTGATGATAAAATTTTCTGTAAAACTAGCTTTTTTGTACATATTTCCCCTCTGCTAGTATTACTTGCTTTTAAAATGCTAATCTTTCTTGCTACCATTAGGAGAGGAATCCAGTTTTAATGAGGGAGAAAGATATGAGCTTTAAGGAAGATATCAAGCAATTACGGACTGAGCAGGGTCTAACCCAACAGGGATTGGCGGATAAGATGCACGTGAGTCGGCAAACTGTTTCCACCTGGGAGACCGGTAAAAATTATCCGAATCTTGATATTTTGCGTGAGTTAAGCCAACTTTTTGGCGTTTCTTTCGAAAAATTAGTATTTGGAGAAGAAATCACAATGAAACCGGAAAAAACGATTGCTGAAAAGGTTGATCAGGATCTAATTAATAAAGGGCGCTATAAAAAAATAGCCCTCATTTTGGGTAGTATCGTTGCTACCCTAGCGCTTTGGGTGGGGGTGCTAACGGTTGGTTACATAAATGGTGTGTCGGACATCGACCGGTTTAACCCGTTTTTAAGCTATACAACGGCCTACACTAAGTTGCCAAGTGACAAGGTAATTAGTCCCAATAATAGCAAACACGGCTATTGGACGGCCTGGTTTACCGATAATGAGATGGGGAGTCAATGGTCAAAGCTGACGCTGACTACTGGTCTCAATCCGAGTGTCAAAGACCCCTATGTCATGGTTTATCACAAGGGTAGTTACGTTAAAATCGCGCGAATTGTGCCAGGAAGTGCGGTTAATACCCTGGTTAAGGGGGACTTATCAGCCCTAGATAGTCTATTAACCAGTAAAAAGAAGGTAGATGTAAAAGAAGCCAAGCCATTCCATGATAAAAAACATCTTTCAATGACGGTACAGAAGTTGGGAAATACCGAAAATAAATAGAAAAAAAGTATGCCTGGGCATACTTTTTTCTAATACAATCCATTGTTATTTTTTCTTATTTAAGCTAGATATAGCCAGTGTGTAAAAAATCAATCCAAAGAGGAAATTATCTCTTAACCAATGCGGTAAAAGGATAACCTGTAAATCATTTAAAATGATGGAGACGAAATATATGAGCATAAAGACAGTTAGCGTTATCCCAACATGGGGATAATAATTCTTGATTTTCTGCATAACATTTTCTCCTCTTGAACTGTATTTAATAAAGCCCTCTTTTGATAATTCTACACTTTATTCCTCCAAATAGGCTAATCCTGCTTCAGCTGAATTAAGTGCTATATAATTTTTACTCTTAATAGCATTAAGTAAGCGTCTGTTCGGAGTGCTAACATAAAAAGTTTTTTTGCCCTTCATATCGGTTGAAAATTGTACTTTTACTAATGACATATGGTTACTCACTTTATGATGCTTTAAATTAGTATAAAACTTACCTGTAAGCTTTAAAGGAACTACGGCTGACCACAAGGATACTATAATTGGTATATAAATATAAATTTCCGTGGCCCATAAAATTCGGTGTGATGATGTGTTCCTACTAGTTTAGTTTGGGAAAAATTGAGAAATAGTAGTTTCAAGGTCGTTTCTTTTGGAACAGTTAGAAAAAGTGATGTCACGCATTTTAAAAGGATTAGGCTAATTAGTTGTGGATAATTATTTAGTTCAGAATTGTGAGGTTCATGACGAGATAGAACATATGTCCTAGGAGTGAATCAAAAACGTCGTGCAGGGATGTTAAAAGCCTGGATGTAATATTTTTATTTAGGAATTCATTTCAAATACTGTTGTATTAAAATTGATTAATTCTTTCAATAAAGAATATGTTAAAATCAGGTATGTGGTATATAGATGGGGATTGTCTTTTCAGTCTCCTTAGTTGGTGGAAAGAGATGTGTATCATAAACATCCGATGCCAACCTTAATGTAATGCGGTTCCTTTGCATTACACGTTTATTATCTTTACTATTGTTCAGCCCATCTTAGCCAACAATTGTTTAACGTTCACCTGTTGGTTGGAGTATATACCACGTACATAGTTATGGGAAATTAAATTGAAAAAAGATTTTACTAATATATCTACTTATCAAGAATTTATTGAATATATAAAATCCTTTAGTGAATATCAATATTTAACAAGGACGCTTTCTAAGGATTTCCTTCAGCGAATTAATGAAACACAAAATATGGGTGATTTTTATACCACTAAAATGATTTCAAAAAAGGCAGGGGGTAATCGAGAACTAGCAATACCGATTGAAGAGCTTAAGCATTTACAAAAAGCGCTTCTTGGTGTTCTGAAAAAATACCAAAGGTTGTCTATAAGGAAGTCCAAATGGTCATCGAATTATGATTATATTAGTCCAGCATTTAAATCAATTAAAATAGGTAGCCACAATAAATTTTACGTTAATAAATTGGATTTGAAAAATAGACACACTAAAGGAATTCCCAGTCACGTAGTCCATGCTAGTCATCATACAAATAAAAAATTGGTTATAACGTTTGATTTCGAAAATTTTTTTACCACGATTAGACCAAACAGAATTAGGGGGATTTTTAAGGGTTATTTTAAATTCTCGGATTTTGTGTGTACTTTATTAACAAGTATTACTACTCATTTTAAAGTTGGGCTTCCCCAGGGAGCGCCAACATCTCCATATTTATCCAATTTAGCGACTTATGAATTTGATAAAGCTTTCCATAAAGAGTGTAAAAAATTAGGGATTTATTATTCTAGATATGCTGATGATGTTGCTCTTTCAACCAATAATTATAGTGTTTTGTACAATAATTCTATTTTTAGTGAAAAACCAAAAAACGGTAAACGTTTACAATTCTGTGATTATTTAAATAATTTATTAGAACAAAACCATTTAACAATTAAGGGCTCTAAAACAAGAGTTATGAGTTATTGGAATAGACAAGTTGTTACTGGAATTGTTGTCAATAAAAAAATATCAATTGGTAAAGATGAATTAGTGAGAGCTAGGTCTGTCTTAATTAATATTGGTAAAACGTTAACGATACTTGATTATAGAATGGGGATTATAGCAGTAGATAAACAAATTAAAAAATTCTATGATGAATATCAACTGCGTAATTCTCATGAGGAAGAGCTACAAACAATAAGAGATGACAATGAGCGATCATTATGTATGCTTTGTATAGCACTGTTAACAATCCATAGTTTGATTGAATACTATTCTCAAGTTATGCCAACTAATTCAAAATTAATTAAGATAAAAGAATTATATAATAGTATTCAATATAATCTTTTTTATAATAAAAATTATAGGCACATTATAATTAAAAATAATCACTTATTTAAGTTTAATTTGCATAGTTTTCCTATTTTTTTAATTGAGAAATTAAATTTTCAGAGTCATTAAAGTTCCTTAAGTCAATGCTTTTTTTGTAAAAAAATTTCGAATGACAAGACCATATTCATTTTCACTATAAAATGTATCTGATTCTTTTGGTAATTTGGAACAATCGAAGCCAAATAAATCCATCTTTTTAATGAGTTTGGCTAATTTTATCCATTTATCAGAATAGGTTATATATAAGTAAATATACATCATTGTTGTATGGGAAAGATTATTTTTAATTTGTCTTATACAACGATTTTTATTATAACTATAATTCTTATCTTCGAATGTATTATCTATAAAGATTAAAATTTCAGTTAGTTGGTTCAAAAAATTATCATCTTCAATGTAATCGTTTTTGGGATTATTAAAAAAAGTTGTTTTATTTTGTATAGTATAGGGGTGTTTAGGACTGGAAATTAACAATAGGCTTCGGTCGAGCAATGTTCCAGCGATATTAATTATTCCTTTGGATTTATGTGGAATTTTGAAAATAACTGCATCTAAATTTTCAGACTTTTGTATTAAAGTATTAAATAGATTATTAAATTCAGAGATATTAGAATTTAATAAACTTTTTTTAAAAGATATATAACTTAAAAATATAGTGGTGCATCCAATAGTGGTAGGTAATAATATGCTAGGAGTCATTAGATTTTTAATAGAAAACCCATCAGGAAGTGTGCCGAAATATTTAACAAAATATGCAAATATAAAACTTAAACCAATGGAAAAAATAATGATAATAGTAACATACGTAATACGAGAAAATATTTTTGGTAAATTATTTAAAATTATTTTAATATACGAACCAAAAAATGTTTTGATAATCGCAACAATTGTAATGATGGCAAACATGCAGAAAAAAAACATAGATAACTCCCTAATTCGATATAGACATAATTATTATATACAATTATAAAAGAAGCAAGTCGAACAAGGACTAATACAAAGTAAATATAAATTAGAGTACTGGCTACACATTAAGTTGCGTATTTAATTTCCTGATTTTCTAATTTATAATCCCATGCTAATACTAAGGCATAATTTATTCATAGGGCTCATTCCTTAAGCAAATAAGTCCTTACTGTGGGTGATATGATTCGTTCTGTATTAAACTACTGTAGGTACTGGTCGACGCCCCGAATAAGGTGAGGTTTGCCAATTAAGGAAAACGAAATTGATAAACAAACTCACGTTTTAACAAAGAATGAAAGCTTTCATTCTTTGTATTGTCACAGGGATAGCCTAATTTTGAGCAAGTTATCACCTGTTTAACAGCGTTTCAAAGGCCAAACTAGTGAATTTAGTTCCCATATCAGTGTGTAAATACGTTGGTCGAGTTGCCCCGTTTAAAGTTCGTTTGGAGGGCACTCACACTAGGCGTGTATCTATCTTGCTTGGTGACAAAATCTTATGTCTTTGTAAATCTAGTATGGACGCCAAATAGGCACATTGAGCACTGGTTAGTTGCAGATAGGTAATATCCATACTCCAAGCGTTTGTCTGTGGAATTGTTTGATCAAATTAGGTCGTTGAGGATAGTCCACCTTTGTAGTTGTTTTCTTCCAGTGATACGTTATCAGCGAACAGATATTAGCTTGGTGCATGAAATGATTAATCCGATGAACATTACAATATCAGTTCAAGGTAAGCAAGGTCTTTCGTGGGCAGGGTGCCCCGTAAGTTTTATAAATCTGCTGTCAAATCTTACGCCACGTTTGGGTTAATTGCTGGTCTTCTTGTTGAGGTCTACTTGGCTGATAATGAATCTACTCAAAATAAGTACTGGTGGGTATTTTGAGTTTTTTTAAGACTCGAACTAATTTAAACTAATGTGTTAATGGCTTCTGGATTAGAGGGAAATAGATTTTACGCTTTACTTGTGGTATTCGCCCAGTAAAACGATTACTAATTTTAAAATCTCGTTTTTTCTTGTAAAAGGGCTAGTTCTTGTTGCATGTTAGTAAATTCAGCACGTGTAATTGACCAACAACTTAGTTTTTTTAATCCAGTCTGTAACCGTTTGGACAACTAGGATGTTACTCTTTGGCTAGTGAGTTAGTAGAACGGTTCTCATGATACAGATCCACAATGGCCAGCTCAAGCTTTTGGTGGCATAATAAAAAGTATCAGAATTCTTGTCTCAATTCTGGGATTCACATCATTATTATCAGGGGGAATTTCCTAAAAATAAAGGATTTCGGAGTGTAGTATAGGAGTAAACCTATTATTCGTACGAATTAGGGATGTTTATCTGACTACTATCAATTAAATATTCATATATATTACTATTTTCTGAATTTTCAGTCATAAAGTTTTTGTTTTTTAAAAAATTATAAAGAATATTTCTTACTTTTTTTAAATTTGGAAAAGTCATTTCTTTATAACTAGATTCTTCCATGGTGAGATGAACCATGTTTCGTAGATTTCTGAGAAATTGTAAATCCTCTGTTGGTATTCCTAATCCATGTATGTAGTAGTTTTTTTTACTACTATTAGTTATTAATTCAATTAATTCTTGTAAACTTACATCTAAATTTTCTCTTTCATTCTCATCTACCTTAATTTCTAACGTAGATGTTATTCTTGTTTCTTTATCGTTAAATTCATTCACAAAATTAAGAATGTTATTCTTTTGTGAATGAAATTCTTTACCAAGTATTTTCCATGGAGAACCTTTTTTTGTAAAACCATTGCGGTAAACGTAATCGGTCAGCATCCCTTCTATGATGGAAGCAGCCGAAATAATAAAATTTTTAATTTGCATTTGATTGACTATAATATGATGATTGACACATTCGAATTCAAAACACATGTATTCTAGATGTTGAAGAGTATATGAAACTTCTCGCATGATTGAAGCATTTTTTATATTTAGCGTAGTTCTATATTTAGCGACTGATGTTGGGGAATAAAATACAGTATCCTCCCCGTTATTCAATAGAGTATGTTCAAATACGGAAATCAGTTTTTCTTGATTATTCATCTAACCACTCCTATTTTGATAAAACATAATATATATTAACTATGATTATATTGTTTAGCTTTAATGCTGATGCTGGTGAATATTGTTAACTAGCATTTATTATAGTTACTATATTTTATCATACAGTAGTCTCAGTGATATGTACGTATGATACAAAAGCCCATGCTAAGTTGCCGACGAAATAAAATTGACTTGTCCATAACAATTCCTCTCTTTCAATCCATAGACAAACACTAAAAGCAAATGTAGATTATCGTTCCTATACAGGAACTTAACCACAAGGTGAGTATAGCACGATATTCCTTGTTAGGAACATGAAAGTGCTTTCATAAAAAATCATGCAGTTTTCAAAGTGTTTTGTAACTAGGTTTTGTGGGGCTTTTATTTGAATGTTCAAAGAGAAAATATTATAATTTACTTCATTGGACAGTTTATAAATATGGGAAGGAACAGTAATATGGGTAATAATACAAAAAATAAAATTAATTGGTTGGAAATGCTAATGGGCATTTTGTTCATTATTTTGGCGATTTCTATTTTTAATCACCCAATTAGTTTTTTGGTTTCATTTTCTTTTCTATTTGGCATTATGGCTTGGGTTGGTGCTGTGCATACAACCATTCAAGCCCGTCAATTTAAAAAAGATGGTTTAGTTAATAATAATTATTGGCTCTTTAAAGTGTTGATTGATGTGTTAGTTGGTTTCATCTTTATCTTTCATGTCGGCGTCGGGGTCAGCACCATTGGAATTTTGTTTGCTATTTGGTTTATCGTTGATTCAATTGCCCAGTTGTATATGAGTCGGATTGGCTTGCATATCAGCGCCATCATGGGGACTTTTTCAATTATTATTGCGGCAATTAGCTTGGCATTAGGGATTATCCTCTTGTTTAGTCCGGTTATGGCAGCAACAGTATTGGTTTACATGGTTGTCTTTTACCTATTCTTCTTTGGGGTTTCCGCCATTGTAGATGCCTTCTAAGACAGCAAAAAGGCCTTGACGATTTCTTCCCGTCAAGGCCTTTTTAATATTGGTAATAAAAAAACAGCCATCATTGACTGTCTCATCTGATTGCCCCTGCTGGGATCGAACCAGCGCATGGAGGTACCAAAAACCTCTGCCTTACCACTTGGCCAAGGGGCAATAGCTATTTATAACCGTTAGCTATGATACGGTATGGGAGCGGTAGGATTCGAACCTACGAACCCGAAGGAACGGAGTTACAGTCCGTCGCGTTTAGCCAGACTTCGCTACACTCCCGTTGTCTCAAACAACTATATTATAATAACAATCTTTTAGTTGCTTGACAAGGGTTTATCTCGTATTTATTTAAATTAAGATTAAAACCGACAAATATTTTACGAAGATTACCAGATTTGAACTCGATCAGCTGGTTCACGCCACATACCGTCGCCCTTTTTGACCTGATAAGTGTCAAAGAAGAGATCAAAGTTAGTAACTGGTACGTTCACTCGTAATTTAGCAGGCGCATGGACATCAATGCTGGCCAGTAGTTTCAAGTAGTCATCGCTGGCCTTTTGACGCCAAATCTGGGCCTGATTTTCAAAGAAGTCGTGCACATTAAAGGCTGGATCAGCCTGGGCAGCTGTGAGAGCGGCCGAAATCCCACCTAAATCAGCGACGTTTTCCGATACAGTCAGGTGGCCGTTGATCTTTGCGCCAGCACTTTCCAACCCGTCGAATTGTTCTTCAATCAACTTGGTACGGGCTTCAAAGTTTTCAAAGTCGCTTGGTTGCCACCACTCATGCAAATTACCGTGCTCATCAAAACGAGCGCCGTTGGTATCGAAGGCGTGCGTAATTTCGTGGGCAATCACGGTTCCAATGCCACCAAAGTTAGCCGAAGCACTTTGATTTAACTGGTAGAACGGTGCTTGCAAAATGGCCGCTGGGAACACAATCTGGTTGAAGTCGGGTGAATAATAAGCGTTAACGGTGTCAGCTGACATGCCCCAAACCTCGGCATTAGGCTTTTGATGCCATTTGCTCAAATGGTAAGCAACGGCTTCCTTACTAAAGCGGATAATGTTATCCACTAACGATTGTTCCGAATCCACCGTCCGATTGATCAAATAGTCAGGAATAAAGTCCGGATAACCAACTTTGATGGTCAAGGCGTTGAGCTTGACCTTGGCTTTTTCTAGCGTGGCTGGGGTTAACCAATCATTGTGTTCAAAACGCTGTTCGTAAACCTTAATGATGCTCTTAACCATTTTAGTAACATCGGCTTTGGCCTGAGGACCAAAGAAGTTTTCACCATACCAGAGGCCAACCACACTGGCGAAAAAGGCGTGAGCTTGGCGAAAGGCGGCTTTGGCTGGTTCGCTAGCTTCGGCAGTCCCTGATAATGTCCGTTGATATTGACCGGCGAGGATGCGCAAATCGTTACTAAGGAAGGGTGCAATTTCCAAGACGGCTTGAATCATCGTCCAAGCCTTGATGGCCTCGAAGTTTTCGGCCTGATATACTTCGGGGGCCTTATCCCAAAACTTGGCATCACTGATAATAACTTTCTCCACGGAGCTGTCCAAAATTTCGGTTAAAGTTGTGGATAAGTCATACTCAGGAAGCCGTTTTTGCAAATCGGCCAAGGCGGTTGGATGATAATTCTTCCAATAGTCAGACATTTCTTCGTT
Organism: Convivina intestini; assembly: GCF_003096575.1. GTDB lineage: Bacteria > Bacillota > Bacilli > Lactobacillales > Lactobacillaceae > Convivina > Convivina intestini. The sequence goes on along the minus strand of NZ_QEKT01000010.1, from coordinate 20,511 downwards.
GCTACTGCTGCGATTGGCAATCATACGGTCAAAGGCCAAAGCTTGCTCGACCATTTGATCAGCAGTTGCTTGGTCAAAGCCGACTTTAACTAAAATTTCTTTGACCATTTTTGACCAAACAGCTAGTAATTGCTGACTACTTTCAGGGTCGTCATAACTAGTTGTATCAGGCAAAATAATGTCGGGTGCTGTTAACCATAGTTCGTTAATGGCTGTATTTTTAGAATCGGGACTAATGCCAAAGGCTAATTCCGTACTATAGGCGTTTTTAATGAGTTGCCCGGCATTTTTTTGCCATGCTGACCAACTGGTAATTGCTTGTAAAGGCGCCAAGTATTGCGTCACGATCTGTTGGATGCCCTGCTGGCGCTGGTCCCAGTTGCTGGTTAATTTGTGAAAGGCGACAAAGTTTTTTAATGGAGCGGGAATGGGCTTTTTCCCACTTTCAAAATCAGCTAGTTCTTGTCGTTCTAGTTGTTCAATATCTTCAATCAAGTCGTAAAAACCACCGGTTGCCGGTTTATCAGCGGGAATGGTGGCCTGATCAATCCAGGCACCGTTAATTGCTTCGTAAAAATCGTCTTGTAATCTAACCATTGAAAAAGCCTCCTGAGTTTATTCCGGATGAAGTTTGGTGCGTTGGTATCTTTATGTAGTGTAACGCGATAGCTTGCCAGTGCCAATTAAAGTCCTGGAATTAGTCGCTAAATTGATTGCCAATGTGAAATTGAACCGGGAAATATTCTACTAACCGACCATTATCAGCCTGTATCTGCCGGTGATTATCGGGGAAATTAGCCCGAATAGCAGCTAAATCATTGGGATTTAAGGCTAAAGGTTGGTCTAAAATAAACCACTCAATATTTTCTAATAGGGGCGGTGTGGTTAGGGTGCCCTGATAATGGTAGTAACCCTGTGCTTGGGGGAGTAACGAGCGTAGTGAAAAGGCAAGTTGATTGGCATGAAATAACTGTTTTAAGGCTAAACTGGTTTTATTTTCATCAGCCACCAGCCAAGCACCGAGGACTGCCGTTTGCTGGTCGTTTTTGAGGACTAAATGCAATTCGCCATCGTAACGTTGACCATCAAGGAGATGTTCAGCCCCATCATGAAAGTGAAAACGCTCCATTTGCCAACTTTGACCATTAATGTTTACTTGCCCTTCACAAAAAAATTGTTGTCCACTGGGGATTTCTTTGGCAGTTATTCCCCGTAGGTTATTTAGGATGATTTGAATTTGGCTAAGTGGCCTGACCTGGACTTGGTTGGTTTGAATATTAATCGGAGATTGGTTGGTACTGCGGGTTGTTTGGGACCATTGATCTTGATCACGGTAGTCAATTCGCGCCATTTGGTGCTCCTTTTTGAGTCTATAGAAAAGAGCGACTCATACTCAAAAGTATGCCGACGCTCTCTAAATGGGATAAAATCCAATGCTGAAACTACTCAAGGTAGTGACAACTATTGTCTTGCTCTTGTTCCGGAAACTCACACATGTTAACCATTTTGCCATCTCGCTCTGGTTACACATATTCTATCAAAAAATGAATAAAAAACAAGATATACCAAACCAAATATCTGTGGATAAATAGGTGCGAATGTTGGAAATATTAACACTTACAAGCTAATATACAAACTAGCGTACATTAATGAGGCCCCGCCCAAAACGAAAAGATGCCAATAAACATGGCCCATGGGAATTTTGGGAATTAGATAAAAAATCGTGCCCAAAGAATAAACAATTCCACCCAATAATAATAACCAAAAGGCGGTGTGATTAAGATTTTGCCACAAAATTGGCATAGCTAGAATAATCACCCAGCCCATGATGAGATAAATTAAAACTGATAGCCAGGGCCAGCGGCCAATTAAGAATAAATCATAAATTAATCCAGCCACGGTCATGGTTAAGATGGTCCACCAGATAGCCCAACCTTGCCAACCACCGATGACCAACCAAGTATAGGGCGTGTAACTACCCAGAATCACTAAGTAAATTCCGGCATGGTCAAAGAATTGGAAAAGTTTAGCTGCTCGAGTGAATACCAGTGAATGAAATAATGTGGATGCTAATAAAAAAAGGCTAACACTAATGATGTAAATCAAAATAGCGGTTAGTTCTAAACCAGAAACTGGTTGGCGATAGACGTGCAATAGTAAAAAAATACTGCCCAGGACTGCTAAGATAAAACCAATACCGTGAGTGGTAGCATTTAAAACTTCATAGACAATTTGATATTTTTTTGAGTGGATTTGCATGGTGATTCCTTTTTAACTATGTATTCGTCAGGTGATAAATAAATTCGGTTTCTTAAAATTAAGACTATACCAATTTGACTTATGTGTAATTTGGCGCTATACTTGACTCATGTTGAAAATGGTTTGAAGTAAAGGAGTGTATAACATGGAAATTACATTTACAAAAGTTGCCGCTGATCGTTTGCAAAAGTTTTTAAAGCCTGGCGTAAAGATGGTTTTGGATTTTGATGATGGTGTGGGTCCCTTTTCTAAGGAAGCAAACTGCACGCTATCAGTCGCTTATAATCTCTTGTTTGTGAACCAGGATGCGGATTTGCATGATTTCGGTTTGGTAATTCCAAGTAACTTGGGGGATGTTTATGCTAAGCCTTATTCCAAAGACCAAATGGACGAAAAGATGACCATTGATGTCAATGAAAAGTATCTCCGCTACAGCCTGAGTGGCCAGGGTGGCGAAATTGACAGTAGCATGGGCGTTAAGGATTTGGCCTAAGGCGTTACCATTTATTCTATACTAAACTAAGTTAGTAACCCAAATTTTTTAAAAGGCAGCCTTTAGGGCTGTTTTTTTTTTTTGTTCTGGCCGATCAATTCCTAACATAACAAATCGTAAGATTGAAATTCACATTAATCCATTACTATGTAAAGTATACCAATTAGCTGAAATACATAACTAAATCAATAGTGGTTTTTTTTAACTCAGTGGTACGGGTGTTGTTCACATATTTTTAACATAGAAAAGGAGCTAATTTCGATTATGCCGTTTTTAGAAATACGTAACGTATATAAATCATATAAAGTTGGTAAAAAGGATTTTCCGGTTTTAAAAGATGTTAATCTGGCCTTTGAAAAAGGTGAATTTGTCTCAATTTTGGGCGAATCGGGTGGCGGTAAAAGTACCCTGATGAACATCATTGGGGGCTTGGATAAAAGTTTTGATGGCTCAATTTTAGTCGGTGGTAAGCCACTAAATTATAAGAATGCCAAGCAGTTAGATGCCTATCGGCGGGCCACAGTTGGGTATATTTTCCAAAGTTTTAATCTGATTAACTACCAGACTAATCTGGAAAATGTGGAAACTTCCCTAAACATGACTGACTTGAGTAAAAGGCAACGGCGCCAAAAAGCGATGCGCTTGCTGGAACGAGTTGGTTTAGAAGAGCATGCTAACAAGTATCCCAGTCAGTTATCCGGTGGACAAAAACAGCGAATCGCTATTGCTCGAGCAATCGCCAGTGATCCGGACATTATTATTGCTGATGAACTGACTGGGGCGTTAGATGCCATTAATACCCAGGAAATTTTACAGCTATTGGGCGAAATTGCCCGTGAAGGTAAGATTGTGATTGCCGTTACCCACTCGCAAGAGGTTGCTAATTATGGGACCCGGATTGTTCACATGGAAAGTGGGACAATCACTGAAATGGCATCAGCTCAGTCAGCCTATCAGGTGCCAAATGATAGCGAACAGAGCAATCAACGCAAAACTTCAGCTATCAAATCTAAACCTTTTGCCGGTTTAACTATCATGCGCATGGCCCTGGAACATTTGAAATACAAAAAAATACAAAGCTTTTGGATTATCTTTGGTTCATTAATCGGGCTGACTTCAGTTATTTTGTTCTTAGGGTTAGGAAATGGTGTTCAGGGTTATATTGACCGAGAAGTACATGTATTACTGAATCCAGATTACCCAACTGTGACCCAAAAGGTCCATGTGAATGAAAATTTGACCGATGAACAAAAGATGACTGAAGTTCGGAAACTATGGGATACCAACTATAAGATCTTTACCTTCACACCTGAAACAGTTGAACAACTACGGAAAGTTAACCATGTTGATCAAGTTCATGCCGGTTATCAATTTGATGAAGTGAATTTTGCCTATAATGATAAGAAGACCACAACGACTTTGCGGTCATGGGATAGTTCAATTCCTAATAATGCCATCAAGATTGGTAATGTTCCGCAAAATGATGACGAAGTTGTGATTACACAGGAATACGCCAAAAAAATTGATAAAAACTGGGAATCAGTCCTGGGTCGCATGGTTGCTTTGGAGTTTGTTGTCTTGGATAATAACAACAAGGCGGTTAAAATTAACTTCTTGGCTAAGGTATCAGGTATTAGTGGTGGTGGCCGTCAAGGAAATGTGTTTGGGATGGCCCCAGATGCGATGCGTCGCACCTTGGAATACTTTGGTGCAGTTGCCGCACCAAATATGGTCAAAGTTCATGTTGATGATACGAAGAATGTTGGCGCAGTTGCTGATGATATCAAGAAGTTTAAAGATGAAAATGGCAAACAAGCCTTCAACGTGGAAACAATCGGTAATATGCTAAATATGATTAACAATACCGTTAAGTTGGCATCAACCGTATTGGCTGCTATTGCTGGAATTTCTCTGATTGTATCAGCGATTATGATTATCGTAACGACTTATATGTCTGTGGCCGAAAGAACGCAAGAAATTGGTATTTTAAGAGCGTTAGGTGGCCGAGCTAGGGATATCCGTCGTTTGTTTACCAATGAAGCTTTATTAATCGGTATTATTTCCGGTGCGGCAGCAATTGGTTGTGCCAAGGGAATTGAATTACTGGCTAATAGCTTTGTGCAAAAAATTGTTCACTATAATATGATTCAAATTTTGCCAGGCCATATTATTCAAGTAATGTTGATTAGCATTCTGATTGCTTGGTTAGCCAGTTTTGTGCCATCGCGTAAGGCGGCCAAGTTGAATACGATTGATGCTTTATCATCTAATTAAAATATGTAGAGGAGAGTTAGTATGACACCAAATGAATTTTTTCAAGCAGCAAAAGATGCCGGCGTAGTGCCTAGTGATGCGGTGCTGCAATCAGCCTTTCAGTTTGGCGTCAATGCTGATGAATTAGCACAGTTAGTGCTATCTGGTGTTAAAACCGCTACGGCAAGTGGTTTTGATGTTTATGAAGAGGATGAAGAATTACCACAAATTGGCGCTTATGACATTGTCCTAGATGGTCGGGATCAGCCGGTTTGCATTATCCAAAATAAGCAAGTTAAGGTTGAAAACTTCTTACTGGTTAACCAGGCCCATGCTTTTTCTGAGGGCGAAGGCGACCGGAGCTTGACTTATTGGCGCCGAGTGCACCAGGAATTTTTCACCAAAGAGTATCAGTCCTTTGGTAAAAAGTTCGATCCGAACACGGCTCGAGTTGTGCTGGAGAAGTTTCAGGTAGTCTATCCTGTAGCTGATAAGTAATGAAATGAAAGACTGGAAAATTCACTTTGTGATTTTCCGGTCTTTTTTTGAACGCTAAGGAATGAAAAATATAAAAAACGTAATAAATTAGGAAATATTTTTTAAAAGGGGATGAATGACCGAAAACGCCTTGGGTAAGGCGTTTTTTATTTTTGATAACTTTAATTGGTATACATTGATTCCTATAAAGGGAATGTTATTATTCTCTATTTTTACATGCACAAACAGCACAATTGTTTCTAAATATTCAAATTGGTACTATACAGAAAATGGCTAGTTGCCATGGGTTTGTTTATTTAGGAGATATTTTATGAAACAAGAATATAGTGCTAAGCATTTTAAGATGTATAAATCCGGGAAATTATGGGTTTATGCTTCTTTAGCTACCATTTCTTTTTTGGGAATGAGCGGATTAAATGATTTAAAAGTTAGTGCTGATGATGTTACGAGTCGCTCGAATCACCAACAGGTTGGTTTGACGAGCGTCAATGATGCCGTTAACCAGTCAGACGATGTGAAAGGTAGTAACGTTCAGGCTCCAGTATCAACAGTTAATTCAACATCAATTGACAGTTTATCAAACAGTAGCAAGGTAGGTAGCGTTACAACTAGTACTTCACAATTATCTGACAGTACTGCTAAAAATGGCCAGGTTGTTGATGGTAGTACACAAAGTCAGGGAACCAAGGGGGCTCCTGGCTCAAACAGTAATCATACCTCAACATCTGAATCTACCCCTTCGTCTACGTCGTCGGCCGTCACGCCGAACAATGATGATAAAGCCAATAGTATTAATATTTTTAACTTAGGCGATATTACTACTAAGGGTTTGTCCAATGATCAAATTGTTCAGTTAATTTTAAAGCAAGACAAACATCTGAAATTTGACAATGGAAAGTTCTATTTTGTTGATGATCAGGGTAATATTCAGAAGAATTTTACTGCTATTATTAACAATCAAACGCTTTACTTTGGTAAGGAGACTGGTCAATTACAGTCATTACGTAACCAGTATACAGATGGATTGACAAATATCTCCAACCAGCATAATGCAGCGGCTAATCTGCAGACGACTAGCTTTACGACTACAGATGGCTTCATGACGGCTGATAGTTGGTACCGTCCTAAAGATATTTTGAAGAATGGTCAAACTTGGGTTCCTTCTGGAGACAATGATTTCCGACCATTGCTAATGAGCTGGTGGCCAGATAAGAATACCCAAATCGCTTATTTGTCGTTTGCTAAATCGAAGGGTTGGTTGACCGACAATACAAATTTGAATGATGATAGTCAGGCTTATTTGACACAGCTATCCACGACTGTGCAGGCCAATATTGAAAAGCAGATCAGTGCTAAGGATGGCCAGACTGATTGGTTACGTCAGGATATTTCTGATTTTGTAAAGAGCCAACCAGGTTGGAACATGACGAGTGAAGATCCGTCTAACGATTTTTATTTAGGTGGTTTTCAGCATGGAGCTGTACTATATGTGAATAATCAGTTGACCCCATGGGCTAATTCAAAGTATCGCTTGTTAAATCGCGTACCAACTAACCAAACGGGAACGCGGACTGATTTTTATCCCGGTGGTTTTGAATTATTACTAGGTAACGATGTAGATAATTCCAATCCAGTTGTTCAAGCTGAGCAACTTAATTGGCTGTATTATCTGTTGAACTTTGGCACGATTACAAATAATGACACTGAAGCTAACTTTGATTCCTATCGAGTGGATGCGCCGGATAATGTCGATGCTGATTTGCTGCAGATAACGGCTGATTATATGAAAGCAGCCTTTCACGTTGATCAAGACAATAATTTGGCTAGCCAACATATTTCGATTCTAGAAGACTGGTCACAAGGAGATATTGATTACCTAACGGCGCATGGTTCTAACCAACTTTCCATGGATCCAATGTGGCAGGATAATACAATTAAATCCTTGGGTTGGAACGATAACCGAGCTCCCTTGACAAGTGTGATTCAATCGGTAGTTGCCAATCGGGCGGCGGATAGTACGACTAATGTTGTAGCGCCAAACTATACCATTATCCGTTCGCATGACAATCAAACGCAAGATGAAGTCGGACAAATTTTGTCACGATTATATCCTGGTATTGAACCTTTTAAACCTACTCAAGAGCAGTTAAAAGCAGCCTTGAAGGTTTATGATGAAGATTTCAGAGCAACTGATAAAAAAGTAACGCCGAATAATATTCCAGCGATGTATGCGCTCTTATTGAGTAATAAAAATACGGTACCTCGAGTGTACTATGGGGATTTATATACTGATAGCGGTCAGTATATGTCCCAACAAACAATCTATTTTGATGCCTTGACGCAGTTAATGAGGGACCGAGTGAAGTATGTTGCTGGTGGTCAAACGATGACCCCAGGAACAAGCCAAGGGACTAAAATGAACAATATTATCACTAGTGTTCGTTTTGGTAAAGGATTGAATACAGTTTCAGATAATGATGGTCAAAAGCACACAGATGGTATGGGCGTCATTATTAGTAATGATAATAATTTCCGTCTGGAAAACGGTGAAACGGTCACGCTGCACATGGGGGCTGCCCATGCTAATCAGTTATTCCGGGCTTCTCTGCTAACGACGGCAGATGGTTTGGATGTCTTTTCTTCGGATGCTGGTGCACCAACCATGATGTCCAATCAAAATGGAGACTTAGTCTTTACCAATATTGCTGGGGTTCATAATCCAAAGGTTTCCGGTTACTTAGCGGTTTGGGTACCTGTAGGTGCAGCAGATACGCAAGATGTGCGGACTTTGGTCAGTACCAAGCAATATACGGACGGCAAGACTTTCCATTCTGATGAAGCATTGGATTCTAACTTAATTTATGAAGGCTTTTCTAACTTTCAGTCCATGCCTGAAAGTGCAGACGATTATATGAACGTCAAGGTTGCTCAAAATGCTGGTTTCTTTAAATCTTTGGGTATTACTAGTTTTGAGTTTCCTCCTCAATATCGTTCGAGCCAAGATGGCAGTTTCTTAGATTCAATTGTGCAAAACGGTTACGCTTTCACTGATCGCTACGATTTAGGATTTAACACTCCTACTAAATATGGCACAGTAGCGCAATTACGTGAGGCGATTAAAGCTGTTCATCGTGAAGGTATGCAGGCAATGGCTGACTGGGTGCCAGATCAGTTGTATACTATGCCAAATAAGGAAGTGGTAACGGCCACTCGGACAGATATATTTGGTCGACCAATTCCGGATGCAATGGCTAATACTCTGTATGTTACTGATACCAAAGGTAATGGCACGGATTATCAGAGTGTCTACGGGGGAGCCTTTCTCGAAGAATTACAGGAGAAATATCCTCAATTATTTACTGCCAAGCAAATCTCTACTGGAAAACCAATTGATGGTTCGGTAAAAATTAAAACTTGGTCAGCTAAATATCTAAATGGTAGTAATATTCTTGGGCGTGGTGCTAACTATGTGCTCCGAGACGCTGCTACGCAACAATACTTCTCAGTGGATTCAGCTCAACATTTCTTACCTAAACAGATTTTGGGCGAAATATCGAATACTGGTTTTACCGAATTAAATGGGCAGGTAGCCTTTTACTCGACAAGTGGTTACCAAGCTAAAAATAGCTTCATTCAAGATGGTGATAATTGGTATTATTTCGACCAAAATGGTTATATGGTTTATGGTGATGAAACCATTAATGGTGCGCAGTATTTCTTCTTACCTAATGGGGTTCAATTAAGAAATGCGGATCTCTATCGAGATGGTATTATTTATCACTATAACAAGGTTGGCCGGTTAGTTAGTCCGAATAATTCGGGTACGCCGGATATCCCAGGTAGTGAATCAAATCATGGAAGTGGAAGTGGTTCTACCTCATATAGTGGTAGTGGTTCTACGTCATACAGCTACAGTGGCTCGACTTCGACTAGCACCCCACCAAGTACTTCGACCTCAACTTCTGAATCGACAAGTGAGTCTAACCCACCAAGTGGCTCGACTTCGACTAGTCAATCAACTTCAACTAGTGAATCAACGCCACCAAGTGCTTCAACCTCAATGAGTGAATCAACTTCTGGATCTCACTTACCTCCAACAGCTAAGGCAGCTCAAACTGATGCGGCTCTTCTAGGCTTGTCAGCAGCTAGTTTCCTAGGCTTGGTTGGTATCAAGCGTTACCGTCGTATGCACTAATTAATTAGTGTAGTTAATGGTTATTTTCTAACATCAAACTAAAAAACGTTATCCACTCATCTCAGTGGGTAACGTTTTTTAATCGGCATTAATTATAAATAATAGCGAATGTTATTGAGCTTTTCTTCGAATTCTTCTTTGGAAATGACGCCCTCTTTTAGGTATAACCGCAGGCGTTTTTCCCGTTCCAAATGATAATTTCTTTTCTTTAATTGATAGTTTCTTTGATTTCTGTCAAAACTTGAGTTCCACTCGACTCCTCCGTGTACCATGGCTGAGCCTCCTTTCGCTTTTCATCCATCCTAACATGAGGCGAATACTAGAAAGCGTTTTCCTAACAAACTGTAAGGTTAAGAAAGAAAAATTATTAATTGTGTGAGTTTGGTGGTTGGCTTTCGTAAGATGGGGTAGAGGGATGAATGGCGATGCATTATATGTGAATATAGAGTATTAATTACGTAGTATTTTATGGAGGGCGGAAAATGAAAAAAATTGAGCTGAATTTTGATTCTTCATTAAGAAGACTTGTTGGATTTTCTTATGGAAAAGAGAATTTTAAAGAACAGGTAGCGAATTAGGTTAATTCTAACTTTGATGAAGGGATAGAAATAATTTTCCCAGATAATATTACTAGAATCGCACCTTCCTTTACACAAGGATTTTTTAATAAATTAATATCTACCTATGGTTATTATGATGTTATTAAACATGTGACAGTAAAAACTCAGTCGGATGAACTTACAAGAAGAGTTTTTAGAGGATTGGAATAAATATGGACCAATCGGATTATGGTATCATCAGTGACGGTCAAGAATGGAAAATTAATGATTAGTTGGGTCGTTTGCAACCGTTAATTCCAAAATTAAAAGATAAGTGAATTACTAGAAATCACTTTCGTAAGTTAGATATCGCAAAACGTGTTAAAATTCAGTAAATTATAACTTTCGGTAATTATCGTGATAGTGTAACTAAAAATTAGGAGGCCAGTCATGCAATTAATCAATAATGGAACAACATTTGTTCTTGATGACACAGAATTTGCAGAATTTGATTCAAAATTAAATTCCGTTGCAGATCCTGCTACAGACCCATTAAAGAGCACACCAGAGAAGTTAGAGAGGGTTAAAAAGGCTCTTGGATACTAGACTATTATCACTTGCTAATTTAATCGCTATTTTTGGAGAAAGTGAAACTCAAGCTCTTTTAGATTCATTTGTATGCAGAGAAGATGCAATAGAAAAGTACTGTAAGGTTGCTGCAATCAAAAATGAAAATACTAACTTTACTAGGACGTATGTGTATTTAAAGCCGAGTTTTGATACATCTACATTGCAAATTAAAATTCAAGTAGTTGGCTTGTTTAGTATCCAACCAGGATTTGTAGATGGGCCAGCCATGCCTGATACAACTCTTGGTAAGAAAAGTGTTAAAAGAGTTAGTAACAGTAAGATACAACATTTTGATAAAAAGAGAGTTTTACCGGCATATAATATTAGAATTCTTGGAAAAGCCGAGAATGCTACTGATATTTCTGGTAAGGAAATGTTAGATGATTGCCTTACAATTTTTAGACTTTCAAAAGCAAATATTGGTGGTGATACTGTTCTTTTAAAATGTAAAAGAATTTTATTCCAGAAGTTTTATTCAAAATATCAATTTGCTTTATTGGGACCAAAATCAGAAAGTGATAAAAAAGTTAACCAACAAAAAGATGATGATGAATTATATGTTGGTCGCCATCTTGATATCGTTTAGAAAAGAGCCTTAGGGCTCTTTTTTATCCACAATAGATATTTTTATCTTCGTAAAAATTACTTAACCTCCAACCAAACACCTTTTTTCACATCATAAATTCACATGCAATTGCCCATAATAAACAATTCTTAGCCAATAACTCTTAAAAATTCACATTATTTGTGATTAAATGGATATTGTATATTAAATGAATGTTTAGAGTGCTTTTATTGGGAGATGATGGTATGAATCAACAATGTGGTGAAAACCATTTTAAGATGTATAAAAAAGGTAAAATGTGGCTCTGCTCGTCGATTGCCACCCTATTACTGTTAAGTACACTGGATGCAACTGCCAGTGCGAATACCGAGCAAGTAGACGATCAGCCAGCTAATGATCAGATGGAAACTCAGGCTGACACTCCCCATTCAGTGGTAAACGTAGCAGCGGTTAATCTACAGGACCACATTCCCGAGAGTAGTGGCATTGATCAAGCTAGTGATCTTCCTACCTCGGCAACTAGTGATGCCAACCAAGATAGTAATGCGACTGATTTAACGAGTGATAGTACCACTCAAACAAATAATCCAACGGACCAAATTAGTCCAGTTACTGATCAAAAACAGGGAGTACCAGCTGCTACTCCTGACCAAGGTCCAGTCATACCACTGGATGCTTATTCTCAGTCGAGTCAATCTGATTCTGGTAATCATGTAGTAGTTAATCACGATATTGACCTACATAATTTACAGCCCGTTGATCAAGCGGCGCTCAATAAAATCGACTATAATAATGCTGCTCCGGCTGGATCACGGTGGACTTACCATGATTTTCGGGGCGTTGCCGATAGTTTAGTAGATCGTGATCAACGTTATGCTGTTCCCGTTTTTGATGCTGGGAAAATTGAAAATTTACCAGCCGCTTATGCCCGTGATGCTCAAACCGGTCAATACGAACATCTTGATATTTGGGATAGTTGGCCGGTCCAAAATCCTCAAACCAGTGAAGTTGTTAACTGGCACGGCTATCAATTAGTCATGGCCATGATGGGCGTGCCTAATCAAAATGATAATCATGTCTACCTCTTGTATAACCGCTATAACGATAGTGATTTAAGTCATTGGCAAAATGCTGGACCGATTTTTGGTTATAATGCTAGCCCATTGTCACAAGAATGGTCGGGTTCAGCGATTGTTAATCCCGACGATTCTATCCAAATGTTTTACACTCAGGTTGATACCAGTGATGATAATTCTAACCATCAAAAGTTAGCAACTGCCATGGTGAATTTATCTGAACAAGATGGCAATGTTGTTATTAATAATGTTGAAAATAACCGTGTCTTATTTGAAGGGGATGGTCATTATTATCAAAGTTATCCACAATGGCGAGCTACTAATCAAGGTGCTGATAACATCGCCTTGCGCGATTCACACGTCGTTGATGATGCCGATGGCTCGCGCTACTTAGTTTTCGAAGGGGCCACAGGTTCTCAAAATTATCAAGGAGAGCATCAAGTCTACAATTGGAAAAATTATGGTGGCTCTGACCATCAAAATTACCAAGATTTCTTTACCATCCTTCATAATCAAGATATTAAAAGCCGAGCTAGTTGGGCTAATGCTGCTATCGGGATATTACGCCTGAGTGATCAGGGGAAAACGCCAACAGTTGCCCAATTATATACACCCTTGATAACCGCAAATATGGTCAGTGATGAGATTGAGCGTCCCGATGTTGTGAAAATTGGTGGCAAGTTTTATTTGTTTGCCGATACCCGCTTGAATCGTGGTAGCAACGATTACGCCTGGCAAAAGGCTAACCGGGTTATTGGTGATAATGTCGCCATGATTGGTTATGTATCTGACCATCTAACCGACGGTTACCAGCCCTTGAACTCTACCGGAGTTGTGTTAACCTCTTCTGTGCCAATCAATTGGCGAACGGCTACTTATTCATATTATGCCTTGCCGGTTGCTGGCCATGACGACTGTGTGCTCATCACTGCTTATATGACTAATCGCAATTATGTAGCCGGCCCGGGGATGAACTCAACCTGGGCGCCTAGTTTCTTGGTTCGTTTAAATCCAGATAACACTACAACCGTCTTGTCACACTCTACTAAGCAGGGTAATTGGATTTGGAATGCTGATAGTCAGGATGATTCCTTATTGGTTAGTAATAATATTGACTTTCCGACTATTTCTGAAGATGGTGCGATGGGATATGAGTTTTAAACTAAATTCACATAGGTATAACATTTAGCAAGTATCCCAATATATGTATTTATTGGGATACTTTTTAATTAAAAAAAATATAAAAATTGGTCTATGTAAAATATTTTATTTTTATATTCAATATGTGTATTAGTGATACCTACAGGATTTACTAAAATTGAAATTGGTTTATTAGAATTGTGAGTGATATATTGGTCGAGAATGCCTATAATAAAGAGTTTATTTAAGGTGTTTTGGTGGTCACTTTGGCGATATATTTAGGTGTGTAGATGTGGTGATTTTATCTACTGATAAGGAACGTTTTTGACAAGCCGAATTGGTAAGGTTATTAAAATTCCTTATATGTCAACAATAGGCTTGAAAAGGGAAATATTAGAAGAATGTTCACTCTTTTTTATGCGTCATTATTGCCAGGTTGTTATATAATAGGAAAACGTGAAGTAGTGTATGTCACATAAATTAGGAGATAAGATATGAAATCGAACAATATTTTTGATCGTAATTCGGTCAAAACGCATTTCAAGATGTATAAGTCTGGAAAGCTATGGTTGGTTTCTGGAATTAGTTTATTCACTCTTGGATTAGGAGGGTCAGCGAATGTTTCTGCTGATACCGCTGCTAAGACTGATACAACTGATGACCAATCCGTGACCTCGGTTCAAAGTCAACCAACTTTGGCCCAGCAGAGTCAGGTGGTTCTTTCGCCAGAAAATTCTACTGCTAGTCAGTCAGATTCAGCTACTGTAGTTGAACAGTCCGCATCTAAGAGTACATCTTTGAGTCAAAGCCAAAGCCTAAGTCAGGCTGACGCAAAGATCAAACAACAACAATCTGCTTCTAATGAAGCTTCTTTGAGTAACAGTGCTAGCCAAGCTACTGATAAAGTTCAAAGACAAGTTGGGGCAACGCAAAGTACGACGGGGAATCAGGGTGCTAGCCAGAGCAATTCTCAGACGTCAACGTCCGAGCAATCGGCTAGCGATACTTCACGCCATCAAGATTCACAAGTCGATACTCAGACGACATCTCAACCAACTAGTGCTACTCAGGAGGTAAACACTCCTAGTCTAGCGTTAGCCAGACACTTTTGACTCAGGATATGAGTCAAGCTACTTCTCAGGCTAATAGCACTTCTTTAAGTCAGGCAAGTAGCCGGGTTGACTCACAATCTGACAATACTCAGTATAGTCAGGATTTGAGCCAGGCGGTTTCACAAGCCAATAGTACTTCAGTCATTGATTCTGCTAGTAATGTAGCGTCACAATCTGATAGTACTTTGTTGGCCCATGATTTAAGTGCGGCCAGTTCTTTGGCCATTCAAACCGCTGCTAGCCAATCAACATCTCGCGAGCAGGTTTCGGTTTTGGCTCAGGCTGCTTCCCAATCTGAAGCGCAAACCCTTGCTATCCAAGATCGCATGGGCGCTTTGGGGGATGAAGATGATAATCAGTTAAGCTTCCGGGCTGCTACGCCAGCCCTTTCGGCGGCCACTACTAAGGATGACAAGACTGGTCGAGTTACCGTTACCGACGGAACTGGAATTAACGATGTCTTCTCTAAGCCAACGCTTGATCCAACTGGTCAAAAGATTAATAACGCCGCTCAAATTAGTGCGGATGGTTCCGTTGTTTTAACGGAAGATAAGAAGAGTCAAGTTGGTAGTATCGCTACCAAGGATAAGATTGATTTAAAGCATGACTTCCACTTAACTGGAAGAATTGACCTTGGTTCTAAGTACTATCCTGACGGTGCCGATGGTATCGGAATCGCCTTCAGTAAGGAAAACATTGGTTCGGTTGGTTATTCTGGTGCCCTTAACGGAATCGGTGGATTACGTGATGTTACCGGCTTTAAGTTAGATAGTTTCTATAATGACGCACAAGCGCCAAGTTACTGACCCCAATGCCAGTCCGGTTGATAAATTAGGACATCCTGCCGATTGGGCTGGATCGGATTCCGGCGGTCAAAAGAACCGACCATACGGTGCCTTTGTTTCGACCGATGATAACGGGCGCATCACCATTGATGACGGTAGCAAACAGGCTGCTGGAGAGAATCGTACTCCCAAGCGGATTCCATTCCAATATACTGCGCCAAAGCGTTGGAGTACGGAAACAGATTTTAGTATTGATTTTGATGCCACAACAAGAATGTTAACCATTCGTTATGGTGATACTACAAAGGATAGTGGTGGTGCCGCACGTTCGATATTTACTTGGACTAAGCAGCTTTCTGAAGCTGATGTGAGCCAACCGGATGGATTGGCAATTTCTGCTTCTACCGGAGGTGTGTCTAACAGGCAAACCTTTAAGTTGACTAGCATGGATTACTACCGTGCCGCTACGGTCAACGTTAAGTATGTCGATGAAGCCGGTAACGAAATTGCCAAGGGCGATGTTACCTATCCTGATGGATGGCAAAAGGGTAAGACTTATCAGACTAAGGCCTTGGATCTTAGCCCTAACTATAAGTATCTTGGTCTAGCTCCTGGTAGTTTGCCAGCTAATGGTAATTTGGACGATTGGGGAGATAACGGAACCGTTACTTATCTCTACCACTACATTACTCCTGCTGAATCAACGTCGACTTCTCAGTCAAATAGTAGTTCGAAGTCGGATAGTATTTCAACGTCTGCTTCACAATCAGAATCAACGAAGTCGGCAAGTACATCGACGTCAGGCTCAAAGTCGGCCAGTGAATCAACATCAAAATCCACTAGTACTTCAAAGTCTGCCTCCGAATCAGATTCAACGAAGTCAGCAAGTACCTCAACTTCGGCCTCTGGTTCAAAGTCAGCCAGTTAGTCAACATCAAAGTCAACCAGTACTTCCAAGTCGGCTAGTGAGTCAACTTCGACATCAATTTCTGATTCGAACTCGAAGCAGTCGGCAAGTACGTCAACGTCGACATCGATTTCTGATTCGAACTCGAAGCAGTCAGCAAGTACGTCGACTTCAACTTCGATTTCTGATTCAAACTCAAAGCAGTCGGCAAGTACGTCAACATCGACCTCTATTTCTGATTCGAACTCGAAGCAGTCGGCAAGTACGTCGACTTCAACTTCGATTTCTGATTCAAACTCAAAGCAATCAGCAAGTACGTCGACTTCGACCTCAATTTCTGATTCGAACTCGAAGCAATCGGCAAGTACATCAACATCAACTTCAGAGTCGAACTCGAAGCAATCAGCAAGTACTTCAACGTCGACCTCAATTTCAACCAGTGACTCCATTTCAGCTAATGGATCAGATTCAACGGCTTCAACATCAACCTCAATTTCTGATTCAGGTTCGAAGGCGAAGAGCGAGTCAATTTCGACTTCAACTTCAGCATCTGGTTCTGACTCTGCTTCGACTGAATCAGCTAGTGTTTCGACTTCAGTAAGTGATTCAGTTTCTGGCTCAACTTCAGCCTCAAAGTCAGCAAGTACCTCAACATCGGCGTCTGACTCAGATTCAAAGGCAAAGAGTGAGTCGGCTTCAGAGTCAATATCGACATCAAGTTCGAAGTCAAGTAGCGAATCCACGAGTGCTTCGAAGTCAGCTTCTGAGTCCGCTTCAACAAATTCAGCAAGCACTTCAACCTCAACTAGTGATTCAATTTCTGGCTCAACTTCGACATCAAAGTCAGTAAGTACTTCAACGTCAACTTCTGACTCAGATTCAAAGGCAAAGAGTGAATCCGCTTCAACATCAACATCAGTTTCAGGTTCTGAGTCAAAGGCAAAGAGCGAGTCAATTTCGACTTCAACTTCAGCATCTGATTCTGACTCTGCTTCGACTGAATCAGCTAGTGTTTCAACCTCAACCAGTGATTCAGTTTCTGGTTCAACATCGGCCTCAAAGTTAGCAAGTGCCTCAACCTCAACTTCTGACTCAGATTCGAAGGCCAAGAGCGAATCCGCTTCAGAATCAACATCGACATCAAGTTCGAAGTCAAGTAGCGAATCCACGAGTGCTTCGAAGTCAGCTTCAGAATCCGCTTCAACCAATTCAGCAAGCACTTCGACTTCAACCAGCGATTCAATTTCTGGCTCAACTTCGACATCAAAGTCAGCAAGCACCTCAACATCAGCGTCTGACTCAGATTCGAAGGCCAAGAGCGAATCCGCTTCGGAGTCAACATCGACATCAAGTTCGAAGTCAAGTAGCGAATCCACGAGTGCTTCGAAGTCAGCTTCAGAATCCGCTTCAACCAATTCAGCAAGCACTTCGACTTCAACCAGCGATTCAATTTCTGGCTCAACTTCGACATCAAAGTCAGCAAGCACCTCAACATCAGCGTCTGACTCAGATTCGAAGGCAAAGAGTGAGTCGGCTTCTCAGTCAACATCGACTTCAAGTTCGAAGTCAAGTAGCGAATCCACGAGTGCTTCGAAGTCAGCTTCTGAATCAGCTTCAACGAATTCAGCAAGCACCTCAACCTCAACCAGCGATTCAATTTCTGGTTCAACTTCTGCTTCAAAATCAGCAAGCATATCGACATCCACTTCTGACTCAGATTCGAAGTCAACTAGTGAGTCGGCTTCTCAGTCAACTAGTGCATCAAGTTCGAAGTCAAGCAGTGAGTCAACTAGCGCATCAAAGTCAGCCTCTGAATCAGCTTCAACAAATTCAGCAAGCACATCGACATCAACTAGTGATTCAATTTCTGGTTCAACTTTTGCTTCAAAATCAGCAAGCATATCGACATCCACTTCTGACTCAGATTCGAAGTCAACTAGTGAGTCGGCTTCTCAGTCAACTAGTGCATCAAGTTCGAAGTCAAGCAGTGAGTCAACTAGCGCATCAAAGTCAGCCTCTGAATCAGCTTCAACAAATTCAGCAAGCACATCGACATCAACTAGTGATTCAATTTCTGGTTCAACTTTTGCTTCAAAATCAGCAAGCATATCGACATCCACTTCTGACTCAGATTCGAAGTCAACTAGTGAGTCGGCTTCTCAGTCAACTAGTGCATCAAGTTCGAAGTCAAGCAGTGAGTCAACTAGCGCATCAAAGTCAGCCTCTGAATCAGCTTCAACAAATTCAGCAAGTACATCGACCTCAACGAGCGCTTCAATTTCTGGTTCAACTTCGACTTCAAAGTCGGCTTCAACGGCTTCGATGAGTACTTCAACATCAACTAGTACTTCAAAGTCGGCCTCAGCTTCTGAATCAACAAGTCAATCGACTTCAACGAGTGCTTCGATTTCTGATTCAACTTCAAGCTCAAAGTCCGCTTCAAAGTCGGCAAGTACTTCAACTTCTGACTCGAACTCAGACTCGAAGTCAACGAGTGCCTCGACTTCAACCAGTACTTCGATCTCAACTAGTACTTCAAAGTCTGGTTCAACTTCAGAATCAACTAGCCAGTCTGGTTCTACCAGCACTTCTAGCTCTGACTCAATATCCGGCTCAAAGTCGGCATCAAAGTCGGTAAGTACGTCAACTTCCGAATCTGGTTCTGATTCAAAGTCGATGAGTGAGTCGACTTCAACCTCAGTTTCTGGTTCAATTTCAACGTCTGATTCACAGTCAGCTAGTGCTTCAAAGGCAGCTTCAGAATCAGCTTCAACTGCTTCAGCCAGTGCTTCGACTTCGACAAGTATGTCAATTTCTGATTCAACATCCGGTTCAAAGTCAGCCTCCAAGTCGGCAAGTACTTCGACTTCTGGGTCAAACTCTGATTCAAAGTCAACGAGTGATTCAGCTTCAATTAGTACTTCGATTTCAAAGAGTGATTCGACGTCAAATTCAACATCTGAATCAGATAGCCAGTCAGTAAGTACTTCAACTTCAATCTCAGGTTCTGCTTCTAGTTCAAAGTCGACTTCTAAGTCAGTAAGTACGTCAACTTCAAACTCAGATTCTGATTCAAAGTCGGCAAGCACTTCCACTTCAATTAGTCAGTCCATCTCAAGCTCAACATCTGCTTCTGATTCAACGTCAAATTCGAAGTCAACCTCAAAGTCAGCAAGTACTTCAACTTCCGAATCTAACTCTGATTCAAAGTCAAGCAGTGATTCAACTTCAACATCAGTTTCTGGTTCGCTTTCAACTGATTCAATGAGTACGTCAATTTCAAAGAGTGATTCGAAGGCAACCTCAACATCTGAATCAGCCAGTGCTTCGACTTCGACTAGTGCTTCGATCTCTGATTCAATGTCTGGCTCAAAGTCGACTTCAAAGTCTGCTAGCGCCTCGACTTCTGAATCTGGCTCAGATTCAAAGTCAACGAGCGATTCCGCTTCAATTAGTACGTCAATTTCAAAGAGTGATTCGAAGGCAACGTCAACTTCGGAATCGGCTAGTCAATCCACTTCAACGAGTGCTTCGATTTCTGATTCAATGTCTGGCTCAAAGTCAGCTTCTAAGTCGGCAAGTACTTCAACTTCCGAATCTGGATCAGATTCTCAGTCAATGAGTGACTCGATTTCACAATCAATTTCAACTTCAGAATCAACGTCTGGCTCGAAGTCCACTTCAAAGTCAAAGTCGGCAAGTACGTCAACTTCTGGTTCTGAATCCGATTCAAAGTCAACGAGTGACTCGACTTCAATTAGCCAGTCAATCTCTGGTGCTGCTTCGGTTTCTGACTCAGTTTCTGGATCAAAATCAGCTTCAAAGTCAGCAAGTACTTCGACTTCGAACTCAAATTCTGATTCAAAGTCAAGTAGTGATTCGACGTCTGTTTCGGTCAGTGAATCAGCTTCAGCTGCTTCAATGAGTACGTCAACTTCAACTAGTACGTCGATTTCTGATTCAATTTCTGGATCAAAATCAGCTTCAAAGTCAGCAAGTACTTCGACTTCGAACTCAAATTCTGATTCAAAGTCAAGTAGTGATTCAACGTCTGTTTCA
>NZ_QEKT01000009.1 GCF_003096575.1 Convivina intestini | reverse complement strand
AATCCCTTTCTCTCCATATTGGACGCTTAGCTCAGCTGGGAGAGCACCTGCCTTACAAGCAGGGGGTCACAGGTTCGATCCCTGTAGCGTCCATTGTCGTGTGTTTATAATTTGGACACACAGCTCTCTCAAACATGAGCATTAGTTGTCTTTGTAGGGTGCAATTCCTTATCATGTTTTTCAGCTCTTGTGCTGATGTTTATTATAGTAGGGATATAGTTTAACGGTAGAATAGCGGTCTCCAAAACCGTTGATGGGGGTTCGATTCCCTCTATCCCTGCCATGGCGGTAGTGGTGAAGTGGTTAACACACTGGTTTGTGGATCCAGCATGCGAGGGTTCGATCCCCTTCTACCGCCCTTACAAAGTAATATTCTTTGTTTTGCCGTTGTGGCGGAATTGGCAGACGCGCTGGACTCAAAATCCAGTGGTGGCAACACCGTGTGGGTTCGACTCCCACCGACGGCATTTTCCTTGAGTTTATCTCAAGGTTTTTTTTATTTCATTTGAATTTTGTTTACTTGCTAATCGTTATATTTTTAGGTATTCTAGGTTATGATACAGCTGTTTAGAATTGGAGATGGTTTTGAATAATAGTGAGTTTTTACAGGCATTGGCCGACAATGATATTTATTTAAGTCAACAACAAGAAAATCAATTTGAACGTTATTTTGAATTGTTGGTTGAGACGAATAAATTGTATAATTTGACTGCTATTACTGAACGAAATGATGTTTATTTAAAGCATTTCTATGATTCTTTAACACTGGCAATTTATGTGCGCGGTCTAGCTCGAACTGATATTTCTTTGATTGATGTTGGTACGGGTGCTGGTTTTCCATCCTTACCTTTAAAAATTCTATTTCCTGATTTAAAGATAACTATGATTGAGGCGTTGAATAAACGAGTGTCTTTTTTAAAAAAAGTTATTGAGGAGCTTAACCTTGACGGTGTTACGGTAATACATGGGCGTGCTGAAGATTTGGCCCATGATAAGAATTATCGTGAGAAATTTGACTATGCGACTGCACGAGCTGTAGCTCGGACAAGTGTGCTTGCCGAATACACTTTGCCTTTTGTTCGTTTAAATGGGGACTTGTTGGTTATGAAAGGCTCAGCAGCCGATGACGAATTGGTTGCTGGAAAACAAGCCCTTACCTTACTAGGAGGACGATTAGAAGAGCAGTTTGATTTCAAACTATTCAATAATGATCCACGGGTTATTCAAGTCGTTAAAAAAGTGAAAGAAACGCCTCGAAAATATCCTCGTCAGGCTGGAATACCAAGTAGAAAGCCACTTTAAATAGCTTTTCAAGGGAGAATGTAATGGCGCATATTATTACCTTAGCCAATCAAAAAGGTGGTGTCGGAAAGACAACCACCAGTATTAATTTGGGAGCGGGCTTAGCGCAAGCTGGGCAGCGGGTTTTATTAGTTGATATTGATCCACAAGGTAATGCAACTTCCGGATTGGGTGTTGATAAATCGGCCTTACATTCAAGTACATATGATGTTTTGTTGGGTAAAAGTGAAATACAAAAAAGTGTAGTAGCTACTGATAATTTTGATTTATTACCGGGTACGATTGAACTTTCTGAAGTTGAAATACAACTAGTCAATGTTGAGAATCGTGAATTTCGTTTGAAAGAGGCTTTGGCAAAGATAGATGATCAATATGATTTTATTTTAATTGATAATCCACCTTCATTGGGGCTATTAACCGTTAATTCGTTTACCGCAGCTAATTCAGTTTTAATACCTGTTCAAACTGAGTTTTATGCTTTAGAAGGATTGGGTCAGTTGATTAACACTGTTGAATTAGTACGACAACAATTTAATCCAGAACTTGAAATTGCTGGAATTTTATTAACTATGTATGATGGTCGAACCAACTTAGCAAAGCAGGTGAGTCAAGAAGTCCGAGATTACTTTGGTGACCGCGTATATAAAACAGTGGTGCCAAGAACAGTTCGTTTAAGTGAAGCACCTTCGTATGGACAATCGATTATTGACTTTGATCCTCGTAGTATTGGATCGCGTGTGTACGAGGAACTAGCCCAGGAGGTGTTAAAGCAATATGGCCAATAAAAAAGGTGGCTTGGGCAAAGGGATGGATTCATTATTTGGGACAAATCGAATTTCACCAGAAGCTTTAGCACATTCCAAACAGGCAGTACGAAATCCGGATGTGCAAGAACAAATTGTTAATATTTCAATTGATAAAATTCAAGCCAACCCCTTTCAACCAAGAAAAAATTTTCGTCCAGAATTAATTCAAGAGTTAGCCGATTCGATTAAGCAAAATGGCTTACTAACGCCAATTATTGTCCGCCCAATGGGTAGTGATTATCAGATTATCGCTGGGGAACGTCGTTTTCGAGCAGTTCAACTATTAAAACAAACTGAAATTGCTGCAATTGTACGCACAACTAATGATGAAACTATGGCCACGTTGGCTCTAATTGAGAACCTGCAACGAGACGATTTGAATCCAATTGAAGAGGCACAGGCTTTTCAATTGATATTGGATCAAACCGGTATTTCTCAAAGTGCTTTGGCTCAAAATTTGGGTAAAGAGCGGACTACCGTCGCCAATTCATTACGTTTGTTAAAACTGCCGAAAAAGGTTCGAGATTTAGTCGAAACCGATAGCTTGTCAATGGGACAGGCGCGTGCACTTTTAGGATTAAAAAATCAAAGCTCACTAGAACATGTACTGTCACTTATTTTAGATAAAGATTTAAATGTTCGACAGACAGAACAGTTAGTTAAACAAGTTAATGAAGGACCTGTAGATTCCAAATCTGCTAAGGCAGTTTCTCCCTATGCTTTAGATTTGGCCCATCGATTAGAAGAAAAATTTGGGACCAAAGTGAAAGTTCAAGGCAGTCGAGGCGGTCGTGGAAAAATTGAAATTAATTATTTATCTCAAGAAGATTTAACTCGAATTTTATCCTTATTAGAAATTGAGGTTGATTGATGATGGCTACACCAGATTATCAATTACATGACATTGTTGAAATGAAAAAGCCGCATGCTTGTGGGGCTAATTCCTGGGAAATCATGCGAGTTGGTGCAGATATTAAAATTACTTGTACTGCATGTCAACGGACAATTATGATGACTCGTTTTAATTTTAATAAGCGCATTAAGCGTATTTTAAAAGCAGCATCGGAAATAAAATAAGTTATCAAGAAAAGAGGAAGTAGTTTCATGGCACTTACTGCTGGAATTGTTGGTTTACCAAACGTTGGTAAATCAACGCTATTTAATGCAATTACTAAGGCTGGGGCAGAAATGGCCAATTATCCCTTTGCCACAATTGAACCTAATGTGGGTATGGTAGAGGTGCCTGATAAGCGTTTGGCGCGAATTCAAGAAATTGAGCCTGCTGATAAGATTATTCCAACCACCTTTGAATTTACTGATATTGCTGGAATTGTGAAAGGTGCTTCTCAGGGAGAAGGGTTGGGTAACAAATTCTTAGAAAATATTCGTCAGGTAAATGCGATTGTGCATGTAGTACGTGCCTTTGATGATGATCAAATTATTCATGTTAATGGCGTAGTTAATCCACTTGATGACATTGACACAATTAATACCGAATTAGTTTTAGCCGATTTAGAAGCAGTTGATAAGCGCTATGCTAAAGTCGCTCGGGCTGCTAAAGGGAATGATAAAGAGGCTAAGTTGGAAGCCGCAGTATTAGAAAAAATCAAGCCGGTGTTGGAGGCAGGGAAGTCTGTTCGGACGATTGATTTTAACGAAGAAGAACAAGCCGTTGTAAAAGGGTTATTCTTGTTAACATCTAAACCTGTATTATATGTTGCTAATATCGCTGAAGATGAAATGGGCAATCCAACTCAGTCTGCTTATTATCAACAAATTCAAGAATTTGCAGCTAGTGAAAACGCAGAAGTAATTGCTTTATCGGCCAATGCTGAAGAGGAAATTACTCAGTTAGATGAAGATGAAAAAGCCGATTACCTTGAATTAGCTGGTGTCGATGAACCTGGTTTGAACAAGTTAATCCGCGCCGCCTATCACTTATTGGACTTACGTACTTTCTTTACTGCTGGTGGGAAAGAAACTCGCGCTTGGACTTTTAAAGCGGGTGCTAAAGCGCCACAAGCAGCCGGGGTTATTCACTCAGATTTTGAACGTGGCTTCATCCGGGCCGAAACCATGAGTTTTGAAGATCTAGATCAGTATGGATCAGTTAAAGCGGTAAAAGAGGCCGGCAAGCTTCGTTCAGAAGGAAAAGAATATGTTGTGCAGGATGGCGATATTATCGAATTTAGGTTTAACGTTTAATCCGAAAAAAATTTCATTGAATAAATGGTGAATATTGTGACTGAAAATAATCGTGAATTAACAAAAAAGAATCAAGATTTTATTTTTCAACTAAAAAAGCACCTAGATCAAGCTGATATGCCTTCAGACAAGATTGAAGGAGTTGTGCAAGAGGTTACTGATAATTTATTAGAGAAGCAGGGGAAGGGGACCACAGCCAGCCAATTATATGGTAGTCCCTTAAAGTTGGCTCAGCATTATTTGGATCCTAATATCAATGCTAAGAAGTTACACGATTACCCAGCATGGGTACTGGCGGTTGATACCAGTTCGGTTTTGCTAATGTTTATGACGCTTTTCTTTGCTATTACGACCGGTATTTCGGCAGGATCACAGCAAGGACAAGGTGTCGGAATCGTTTCAGCAATTTTCCTATCAATTTGGGGTGGTGTGCTATATACGGTAGTAATGCTACATCTGATTCCTAATCCTAAAAGTTCTAAAAAAATTAATAAGTGGTCGGCTTGGCTGTTAATTCCCTTAATTTTAGTTGCCTGGGTTGGAGGATTTTTGGTAACAGTTGTGATTCCAGCTGTTATCAACCCGGTTTTACCTGGATATGGTAATGTAGCGGTGGCAGCTGTGACCTTCTTGATTTACCGTTGGAATCGTAAGCAGGCCGGTATTCCATCTGGTGGTATTTTAGCTATTAGTAAGCTAGCGCAACAAGCACGTGTGCAGAATCAAAATGACAAAGGCTAAACTATGAAAATTTTAGTTGTTGACGATGATTTAGAAATTGCTGAATTATTAGAAATATATCTTAAAAATGAAGGCTATGAACCAATTATTGCCAATGATGGTCGTGATGCCCTGTCTAAATTGAACACCAATCCTGATATTGCCTTAATGATATTAGATATTATGATGCCGAACATGAATGGCCAAGAGGTGTTAAAGGTTGTTCGTAAGGATACGCATATGCCAATTATTATATTATCGGCTAAATCAAGTGATATGGATAAAATTCAAGGCCTTATTTCAGGGGCGGATGACTATGTGACTAAACCATTTAACCCACTAGAAGTGATGGCTCGAGTACGATCTTTATTACGACGGTCACAGAATTTAGTCAAAGAATCTAAACCAGATGTTTTGGATATTGGTTTTTTGGTTATCAATAAAGATAGTCACGAAGTGAAGACTGCTGCGGGCGAAATCGTTAATTTAACTGCCTTGGAATTTGGCATTTTATATCTGTTAGCTTCACATCCTAATCGGGTTTTTTCGGCAGATGATATTTTTGAACGAGTTTGGCAGCAGGAATCGGTTGTCTCAGCTAAAACGGTTATGGTTCATGTTTCTCATTTGCGGGATAAATTGGAAGAAGCCACCCAAGGAGATCAGGTCATTCAAACTGTTTGGGGTGTGGGTTATAAGATTGAAGTTAGTTAATTATGATGAGTGGTAAAAGCAAAAAAAATATTTTGATCTTAATGATAAGGTCAATGGGATGGTTAGTCGTTTCAACGTTAGCAATATTAATGTTGTTAAATTTAATGGCACGCTATTTTTCTTGGTGGTCAGCGAGTTTCCGTTGGCCTTTTTTTTGCTTCTTACTCATATTAAATGTATTCGGATTACTCATCGTAAATATTCATAGTTGGCGTCGAAAGCGAAGTTTACAAGAGCTTAGTCATCAATTAATCGTATTAGCTAGTGAAAAACCTGAAACGAAAATTACGTGGGAGACAAACTCTTTCCCTGAATTACAGGAGCTAATTAAGGCTTTTAATCGTGTAATTAATCATTCGCAACAACTGTATCAAGAAGAATTAAAAGTTGAAAAATCCAAAGATGAAATGATGAGTAATATTTCTCATGATTTACGCACCCCTTTGACGACAATTATTGGTTATTTGGGGTTGGTAGTAAATCAAAATCAGACTCTTTCAGCTGAGGAACAACAAAAATATATTAAAACTGCTTATGATAAATCTAATCAAATGAAGGTTTTGGTTGAGGACTTATTTGAATTTTCTAAAACTCAATCGCAAGATGTTAACCTAAATTTAACCCAGTTTAGTCTGGGTGACCTATTTGCTCAACTTTTAGCCAGTTATGAGTTAGAGGCCCAGCAACGTGGGATCACTTTGAGTTATGATATTAGCCCCAAACTCATTGTCATGTACGGGGATTCTGATAAGTTAGCCCGAGTTTTCATTAACTTGTTGAATAATGCTTTTAAATACGCTGACGGGGCGACATTTATCAAATTAACCGCTCAGATAAAAGAACGTCACATGGTTGAAATCCATGTGGCTAACAATGGAGCGGCGATTTCTAGTAGCGCTATTAAAAACTTGTTTGATCGTTTTTATCGAGTAGATAATTCACGAAATAGTAGTACTGGTGGCAGTGGCTTAGGTTTAGCAATAGTAAAGGGTATTGTTGCTCAGCATCAGGGGAAAATTTGGGTTGAATCTGACCCAGACTTGACTGATTTTATAATTAAAATGCCTTTAAGCCAATCGGAAGAGGAAAGCAATGACTAGTCGGGGAAAAATTAAAAATAAAAATATTAAATTTCGCTACGTCTTGTGGCTAATTGGCTTGGTGGCCTTGATAATTGTTGGCCACTACGGTCAAGTAGCCTTTACTCGACACGGGAATCTAGTACAGCCGGATTTAGTTGAAAAGCCGACTAAATTGAATGTTAAAGCTAATTCAGCCCTGGTTGTAGATTGTACGACTGGCCAAATTTTAGGCGAAAAAAATGCCGATGAACAGGTTAAAATTGCTTCTCAAAGTAAGATGTTAACGGCTTATGGCGTTTTGCAAGCCGTGAAGAAGGGGCAAATTAAGTGGGATGATCAAGTAACAATTCCAGCTAATGCGGATTTATCCAAGCAGCAAAAAGAGACTTTTTCACATTTAGAAATTCGTACTGGTGATCGGGTATCGGTTCGAGATCTTTACACGGCCATGTTTACGAATTCTGCTAATGATGCAGCCTTTGCGTTGGCCACTTACCTAACCCCCGCTAATCAAACTACCCAGTCCGTCATTCAGGGGTGGGCTAAGGAATTAAAGTTAAGTAAATCAGAGTGGTATAACGCTGCTGGTCAGCAAAATGGGGATGCCTTTGATAATCGGATAAAAACGGCACCGGTTTCGGCTGCTAATCGTGCCAGTGCTAAAGAGGTGGCCCAAATTGCTAGCGCTGATCTGGACTTGGATCCAACCTTAAAAACTGTGGGGCAACAGCCTTATTTGACCTATACCAAAAATGGCCGGATTAAAACAACTATCCTAACTGATTTTGGACAAGATAATGGTCAAACTGCGGCCCAATTAAAAAGTCCGTATAATTTATCTATTGTGGGTCTTAAAACCGGTTCAACGCCCGAATCAGGTGCTGCTTTGACTGCGATAGTGACAGATGGCCAAGGACACGAATTTTTGACAGTTATCAATGGTGCTGGTGATTATGAAGATCATGTTCAGCGTTTTCAAAAATCGCTTGACATGGTTGGGCAAGTTTTGGATGAAAAGCAGGCGCGCACATATCGTAAGGGTGAAAGTTTGCAGGCTCTGCCAGCGCCTAATACGCAGGCTGGTAAAATAGCAGTGCATGTAGCTAATAATCAAACCTTTTGGGTTAAAAAGGGGAAATCATTAGCATTAAAGCTGCTTGACCATATCACTGAATCGCAAATTAAAAAGGATGAACTTATTGGTACTGCTGAAACTAAATTAAGAGCTGAGTATTTACCGTCAAATACGAATCGGCAACAAAAGATTTTATTAGCCAGCAGTCAAAGCAGTGGTCCCGCTAATAATTGGCAGAAAATTTTACGCTTTATTTGGCCTTAACTTGTGAAATAAGTACTTCGATGTTCTTTATCGCGGTGAATATGCTATAATCGCGGTAGCGTTTACAAAAGCAGAAAGGGTTAATTGTTATGACACATATCAAACTAAATACTCAACATGTAGCACCATTTATGAGTGAACATGAGTATGAAGAAGTGCGGCCTTTAATCGCCATGGCAGATCAAGAATTACGCCAAGGAACTGGTGTAGGAGCAGAATATTCAGATTGGTTAACATTACCATCTGATTATGATCGGGCAGAATTTAAGAAGATTCAAGAAGCAGCTAAAAAAATTCAATCTGATTCTAAAATTTTAGTTGTGATCGGAATTGGGGGCTCTTATTTAGGGGCCAAGATGGCTTATGAATTCTTACACCCTTCTTTTAACAATGAATTAGCTGCCGATCAGCAGGCCGGCGTGAAGGTTTACTTTGCTGGTAATTCGCTGTCTTCAACATATTTGACAGACTTAATTCGTGTAATTGCTGATCAAGACTTTTCTGTAAATGTAATTTCTAAATCTGGTACTACTACTGAACCTTCTGTAGCCTTTAGAATCTTTAAACAATTGCTGGAGAAAAAATATGGTACTGAGGGAGCTAAGAAGCGTATCTATGCCACTACCGATGCTAGTCGGGGGGCTTTGTACGAAGAATCCCAAGAAGCCGGATACGAAACATTTGTCATTCCAAACGGGA
This sequence comes from Convivina intestini, assembly GCF_003096575.1. Lineage (GTDB taxonomy): Bacteria > Bacillota > Bacilli > Lactobacillales > Lactobacillaceae > Convivina > Convivina intestini. Next base: position 55,966 of record NZ_QEKT01000009.1, on the reverse strand, counting down.
TTGGCGGACGGTTCTCAGTTTTGACGGCGGTTGGTTTATTGCCAATTGCTGCTAGTGGTGGGGACATTGAACAATTAATGGCCGGTGCCAAAGCGGCCCAAGACGATTACAGCCAACCTAACTTGGATGATAATGATGCTTATCGTTATGCAGCTATTCGACGTACGCTTTATGATAAGGGCTTTACGACGGAATTATTAATTACCTGGGAACCAAGTATGCGTTACTTAGCTGAGTGGTGGAAACAGTTAATGGGTGAGTCTGAAGGAAAGAACCACAAAGGTATTTATCCTTCTTCTGCTAATTTCTCAACTGATTTGCACTCCTTAGGACAATACATCCAAGATGGTCGGCGGGATTTGTTTGAAACGGTGATTCGTTTGGATAATCCTCAGGCTGATTTGGACTTGCCTAAAATGGCTGACAATCGTGATGGGTTGCAGTACCTAGAAGATATGACAGTCAACGATATTAACGTTACCGCAGCTAATGGGGTGGCTTTGGCCCATGTTGACGGTGGTGTTCCTAACATCGCTGTTCATATTCCTAAACAAGATGCCTATACTTTAGGCTATATGATTTACTTCTTTGAATTAGCGGTTGCAATCTCAGGATATAGCTTTGCCATTAATCCATTTAATCAACCTGGTGTGGAAGATTATAAGAAAGCAATGTTTGCCCTGTTGGGTAAGCCTGGTTATGAGGCTGAAACAAAGGCATATCGTGCTCGTTTAGATCAGTAATAAAAAAGACTTGAAAATATTTTCAAGTCTTTTTTAGTTGAAGAATTGTTGCATAGCTTGCATACTTTTATCGGCACCAACAAAATAAACGGTGTCGCCTGGTTCAATCACAGCGTAAGGCCCCGGCGACAAGATCAAGTCGTTTTGATGCAAAATGGCCACTACGGTAGCCCCTGTATTTTGCCAAATATTTAATTTCCCAATTGATTGATGTAATTTATCACTGGAAGCATTGGGAATGTATTCATAAGGCGACATGGGGCTATGTTGTTTAATTTGAACGGTCTGTTCCTGTAAGGTTTGTAAGAGATCTTTAAGCTCATTTAGATTATTACTTTGTGTTTGTAAAATATTTTTAATTTTTTGATTGGTAGCTTGAATATCTTGACTTTCCTTAGTACTGTTTAGGAAATCCTGAGCCTTTTCGCGGGATAGAACTTCAACGCCACTACCATGAACCGGTTTTACAATGCCTAGATCGGCTAAAACGCTAATCGCTTTGCGGGCGGTTTCGGCTGATACACCAAAAGTAGCCGCTAAAGTTGAACGAGCATGTAATTTTTGGCCAACTAGAAAATGATTGTCCACAATATGTTGGGCAATTTCTTGGGCAATTCTATGGTAACGTGGTTCACGAATTCTTGGCATATGACTGATATCCTTGGCGTGTATATGAACAATTAAAAATAGGAATGTGAGCGATTTGACAAAAGTGACCACTAATGTAAAAATAGTAGGTGGTCACTATTGACCACCACTTACAGTAAACGGGTGGTCACTTGTAGTTTATTTTAAAATACATAGTTAGTCAATACTAGGAGGATATATGCCTAAAGTTGAAATTAAGCATCTAACTAAGATTTTTGGAAAACATCAAAAAGCTGCATTGAAGATGGTTAAAGAAAATCGTAGTAAAGATGAAATTTTAGACAAAACCGGTAGCACAGTTGGGGTTTACGATATTAATTTGGAAATAGAAACCGGTGAAATTTTTGTCATTATGGGATTGTCCGGTTCCGGTAAATCAACCTTGATTCGTTTGTTGAATCGGTTAATTGAACCTACCAGTGGACAAATTTTTATTGATGGAGAAGAAATCACCCATTTGAATAAGCGACAAATGTTAGAAATTCGTCGTAAGAAAATGAGTATGGTTTTCCAGAACTTTGGTTTGTTTCCACATCGGACGCTGTTAGAAAATACGGAATATGGTTTGGAAGTCCAAGGGGTTCCAGCTGAAGAACGGACTAAGCGAGCAGAAGCAGCTTTAAATAATGCTAAATTATTGTCCTTTAAGGATCAGTATCCTAGCCAATTATCCGGTGGTATGCAACAGCGAGTTGGCCTAGCGCGAGCATTGACCAATGATCCTGATGTTTTATTGATGGATGAAGCCTTTTCAGCCTTGGATCCTTTGGTTAGACGGGAAATGCAAGATGAATTGCTTGATTTACAGGCCAATGTACAAAAGACCATTATCTTTATTACCCACGATTTAAATGAGGCTTTGCGATTGGGTGATCGGATTGCCATCATGAAGGATGGTCAATTACAGCAAGTAGCGACTGGAGAAGAAATTTTAACTAATCCAGCCAATGACTATGTAAAAAGCTTCGTTGAAGATGTTGATCGTTCGCGTGTTTTGGTGGCTGAAAGCATTATGGTACCAGGATTTACGGCTAATGTTGATACTGATGGGCCTAATGTGGCTTTGCATCGCATGTCTAAAGAAGAAGTTTCTGGTTTGGTGGCCATTACTAAACAGCGTAAATTCTTGGGTTACTTAACATCGGATGAAGCTGTCAAGGCGCGTAAAGAACAAAAGCCTCTGCGAGATGTTGTGGAACCGATGCCAACGGTGACACCAGATACTTTGATTGCTGATATCATGCCGATTATTTACGATGCCAAATCACCGGTAGCAGTTGTTGATGATGACCAACGTTTAAAGGGCATTATCATTCGGGGAGCCGTGATTGAGGCACTAGCTGCTACGGAGGGAGATGGACATAACGATGCCTAATTTAATGATGACTTCTAAACTGCCGTTAGAACAATGGATTAGCGATGCAGTGGCCTGGTTAACCAAAAATTGGGCCGGATTTTTCAACTTAATTCAACAACTAGGCCAAGGGGTTATGGATGGCTTAACTGGTTTTCTAATTGCCATTCCCATGCCTTTAATGATTGCTGGCTTAACCCTTATTGCGATTGTGACTAGTCCTAAGAAGTGGGGATTTCCGGCTTTAGTTTTGGCAGGCCTTGCCTTGGTTGCTAATCAGGGATTGTGGAATGACTTGATGAATACGACCACGTTGGTTGTGATGGCCAGTGCGGTTTCCTTAATTATTGGTATTCCATTAGGAATTATTATGGCTAAGTCAGCTAAGACTGAAGCGATTGTGAAGCCAATCTTGGATTTCATGCAGACCATGCCAGCCTTTGTTTATCTAATTCCAGCTGTAGCCTTCTTTGGCATCGGGGTGGTACCGGGTGTTTTTGCTTCGGTTATCTTCGCTCTGCCACCAGTAGTTAACTTTACTAACTTGGGTATCCAACAGGTACCAGTTGCTTTAGTTGAGGCGGCTGATTCCTTTGGTTCAACTACCTGGCAAAAACTTTTTAAACTTGAATTACCTAATGCTAAAAACACAATCATTGCCGGAATTAAGCAAACGATTATGCTGGCACTTTCTATGGTCGTAACGGCCTCTATGATTGGGGCACCCGGTTTAGGACGAGGAGTCTTGTCAGCTGTGCAACACGCTGATGTTGGTTCTGGTTTCGTAAACGGAATCGCGCTAGTTATTTTGGCTATTATCATTGATCGTTTTATTCAGAAGTTAGATACTAATCCAGAACAAGTTCAGGCCGTAAGTCATGGGAATGTGCGAAAATGGATTGTCTGGGGAACGATTGTCGTTGTTGCATTAGGTGGTATTGTCAACGGTATGATGAGCCAAAAGGCAACTGGTAAAAAAGTTAACATTGGTTATGTTCAATGGGATTCTGAAGTGGCCTCTACTAATGTTTTAGCTGCGGCAATGCGCCAACATGGCTATAATGTGACAATGACACCTTTGGACAACGCTGTTTTATGGCAGTCATTAGCGAACAAACAGGTTGATGCAACGGTGTCAGCTTGGTTGCCTAATACGCATAAAAAGCTTTATAGCAAGTATAAACAGGATGTAACCTTACTTGGTCCTAATTTAAAGGGCGTTAAATTAGGGTTGGTAGTTCCTGATTATATGAATGTTAATTCCATTAGTGATTTAACCAATCAGGCCAACAAGACAATCGTTGGGATTGAGCCGGGTGCTGGTATTATGACAGCTGCCCAAAAGACAATTGATTCCTACCCTAACTTATCGGGCTGGCAGCTTCAAGCATCATCATCCGGTGCGATGGCTACTGCTTTGGATAAAGCTTACAAAAATAAACAGCCAATCATCGTGACTGGTTGGTCACCACATTGGATGTTTTCTAAATATCATTTGAAGTATTTGGAGGATCCTAAGGAAACCATGGGTACTACCGAAAGTATTAATACGGTGGTGCGCAAGGATTTGAAGAAGACTAGTCCGGACGTCTACAAGGTTATGAAGAATTTCAAGTGGTCTAAGGATGACATGGAAAAAACCATGCTAGAAATTCAAAATGGTAAGTCACCAGAGGCAGCTGCTGATGATTGGATTAAAACTCATCAAAAGCAAGTTGATCAATGGTTTAACTAATTTAAAAAGCTTCCCAGTTGGGAAGCTTTTTTCTTATATTTTAGTTCTTCTAAAAATTTGCAGCAGTTGTTTTGTAATATTTTCATCGCTGTAGGATAACACGTTTTTGGCATATAGCTTTTCACCGTAATGGGTTAATGCTATTAGGGTCAGCGTGGCGAGGGCCAAAGAAATAATGGCTTGTAACCAACTGGCTTGGTGATTGGCTAGTTGACCGGGCATGAGTGATTGGGACATAAAGGGAATATAGCTAATAACTTTAATTAAACCATTTTGGTTACCCATGGAGCCAGCTAAAACACCAATTAGATAGGGAATCATTGCTAGCATGGTAATTGGAGAAAGCGCTTGCTGAATCTGCGAATTGTCGTTGACCAATGAAGCTGTAATGGCTGCTAAGACGAGGTAAAGACTAGTTGCAATTAAAATACAAAAGATGGTATAGATTAAAAATAATGGGGTAATGCCTGATAAAAGCTTTAGTCCCTGTTGAAAGATTGGCTGGTTTCGGGTAGCTAAGTAGGCGCCGGTACCAGCTAGAAGATAGGCTAATAGTTGGGTGGCTAAGAGGGCAATGACGCCCATAATTTTACCTAAATACTGGATATGAGCTGAAGAAGCGGCCAGCAGTGTTTCCATGATACGGGAGGATTTTTCATTGGCAATCTCATTAGCAATAATGGAAGCATAGGTCATGACAATAATCATAATAATGACACTCACGCCCGTGGTTAGAAGACCATTTACAATTGCATTACTGGTACTATCCTGGCTATGATGGTCGTCTTGTACAATACCAGTTATCTTGTAGGGCTTGGTGATGGCGTTGATTTGCTCGGTGTCTAGACCGTATTGTTGCGCTTTATCTTGGAGTGATAGCTGTTTTAGAAAATTCTGGAGTTGATCTTGATCGATTCGATTACTTTTTGGCTGGCGAATTAAAGCTGCTTGGTTATCACCAATTTTTAAAATGGCATCAATTTGATTTTTTTTAAGTGCTTGTTGCGCGGTTTGCTCATCGGTAATCGTACTAATTTTAATATTTAGCTGATTTTGGTGTTGCTTTAATTCGGCTCTGACAGTTGCTTGATTAATAACTGCAACAGTTGCTGGACTATCATTTTGAAAAAAGGCAAAACCGGCTCCGATTGCGGCCCCAACTATTAGTAAAATAAAAGGTCCCAGAACCATCCACCAAAAGCTTTTACTCTTTAGGTGGGTAAAGTAGGTGTGTTTAATGGTGAGGAGTAGTTGATTATTCATGAATTGCGACCTCCTGGCGGAAAATTTCATCAAGGGTTGGTGGTTGTTGACTAAAGGCGGGAATGTAACCATTGGCAGTGACTAGCTTGAATATCTCAGGCCCAACGGTTTCATCCTCTAAGGTTATTTGCCAACCAAGACCACTGTTTTTGATACTTTTAACACCGGCTAATTGCGTTAGGCTTTGAATATTAAAATTAGGTGCTTCTAAATAAAGGTTAGTACGGCCGAATTGTTCTCGAATGGCTTGTAGGGGACCTTGCAGTACCGTTTTACCCTGTTTGAGCATGGTTAGATGGTCAGAAATTTTAGTCACATTATTCATATCATGACTCGAAAAAATAATCATCGCGCCCTGATCACGGAAGCGTAAGATTTCATCCATCATTAAGCTCGTATTAACTGGATCAAGACCTGAAAAGGGTTCATCTAAAATAATAAAGTCCGGTTGGAAAATTAAAGCTGCAATCATTTGGACTTTTTGGGCATTTCCTTTGGACAGTTTTTGCACCTTGTCAGTTGGCTTGCCGACCACGGCGAGGCGCCCCATCCAGTGTTTAAGAGCTTGTTGAGCATCAGCACGAGCCATGCCGTGCAATTGGGCCAGGTAAAGAATTTGTTCCTCAATAGTTTGTTTTTGGTAGAGGCCGCGTTCTTCAGGTAGAAAACCAATTTGTTGACGTTGGCGGGGACTGAAGGGATGACCGTTCCAGGTGATTGTGCCACTGTTGGGTTGGATAAAATTAAGAATCATACGAAACGTGGTTGTTTTACCAGCACCATTTTGCCCGATTAAACCCATTACCTCACCAGGTTTGAGGGCGAGATTTAAATCGTTAACAGCAGTATATTTACCAAATGTTTTATTAATATGTTGAAGTTCTAGCATAAGCGAGTCCTTTTGAATAGATTTTTTAGTATGTTGAGATTGTTTGATTGATGGATGAGCTATTTATCTTCATAAATAAAAATATCTTCAATTGATTGGTTGAAAAAATGAGCGATACGATAGGCTAACAGTAAAGAGGCAGTATATTTTCCCTTTTCTAGGGCAATGATAGTTTGGCGGCTGACTTCAAGTTGATCGGCTAACTGGGCCTGAGTAATTTGGTGCTCTTTACGTAATTGTTGAATGTTATTTTTCAAAAATAGCCTCCTTAAGTAAAGTTAACTTTACATTTAATTTATCATAGATTTTTGGTGATGTAAAGTTAGGTTGACATTTTATTGGAGAATTAGAAAAACTATATTTTCTAATTGACGAATGCCTCTCCATCTAGTAAACTGGTAAATGTTGTTAACTGGCCCCATGGTCAAGTGGTTAAGACGTCGCGTTCTCAGCGCGGAATCGAGGGTTCGACTCCCTCTGGGGCTACTAGGTATTAAATTGAAGTAACTAAGAGGGGCTAAGAAGCACTAAAAGGTGCATTCTTAAGCCTTTTTTGTTTTTTACAGGTTGATTGAATAACTAAGAGAAACTAAGAAAAACTAGGGAAAACTTCCCACAAAACGCCCCACAAAATAAATAGTCCTATCAGCAATGTAACGGCATTTAAGCCGTTTTTTATTTGTTCAAATGCCCCACAAACTTCCCGTAAATAGTAAAATACTTTGTTAGTATATTGTTGATGTGAATAGGACAAGTGTGTTTACAAGCACGGTTGTTAGACCACCGTAGTTATAACTACGCAGGTAAAAGATAGATACCAGTACATAGTTGATTGATGGGGGATGAATGGCAGACTACAAAGACAGAATATTAAAAGCCTACTTCACTGGTAAGATGGCGTTAGCAATTAAACAACGAGCTTTTAACGTCAAGCATGGCCACAATACGCAAGACGATATAAACCGAGGCATTCATGCTCAAAACACTATCAGTAGGCAAGCAGAGACTCAAATAGCTGTGATAGATGGCGACCCGTACATAAACGCTACTAGGGAGGCCATGGAGTATATTAGTGAGTGGCTAGAAGTCTTTGATGAGTTAGATCAACAAATTATCAAACTAAGATACACAGGCCATAGCTGGGTAAACATTGAGCAGCGGCTACTTATTAGTAAGAGTGCAGGTCAAAGACGTCTTAATGAGTCTAAGACATGGCTAGTGCTAGATAATAGCTACTTGCTCGGCATAAGGTCGTAAGAATCTGATAAAACTTAATATAACAAGAGTCATTAACTTAGTGCTGAATTGCAGACTAATATAACAAAAGTAGTCCTAAATATACCTGTTGTTTGATGATAGTAGATAATCATTGTTTAGAAATTAACTCTCATTAGAGTATTGGAATATAACAAATTGTAAGGGTGTCTAACTAGTCTAGTTGTTACACTAGTTTCATTATAAAAAATAGGGAAGGGAAAATTTAATCATGTCTGTTGTCAGAAAAGGAATGAATACTTTTGATATTAAGATACTAGGGATTATCTTAATGTTTGTTGATCATATTCATCAAATGTTTTTCTATGCCGTGCCCCAGTGGATCGACTATTTTGGTAGACCAGTAGCTACACTTTTTTTCTTTGTTAGTGTTGTTGGGTTTTCGCATACTAGTAACAAAAAGAAATATCTATTACGCCTATATATTGGTAGCTTGATTATGGTTATTGGTAGTGCGTTAATAGGACATTTAGCGCCAGCTAGTGGGCCAATGAGTAATTTTGGATTAGCTAATAATATTTTTCGAGATTTATTTTTGGGTGTTGTTTTAATGTATGGTGTTGATGCTTTTCAACACTTTATTAAGACTCGGAAAATTTTGGACTTTTTGAAGGGAGCTTTGTTACTTAGTTTACCAATATTATTATCAATCCCAGTTCTATTTGCAGGACAATTACCGACTGCGATTCTTATTGGATACACTACACTAGTTCCCAATATTTTGATTACCGAAAATACTTTTATGATTTATGTAATTCCACTATTGTATGTTTTTCGTAAGAAACGTTTATTGCAAATACTGATCATTGTGCTAACGTCTATGATTTTCCTTGTTACTGGTGGCGGCTCACAATGGCTAATGATTTTTGCCGCAATTCCAGTATATTTATTTAATGGAGAAAAAGGTAACAGTATGAGAGGGTTCTTCTATGCTTTCTATCCAATTCACATTTGGATTCTTTATGCGCTGTCTTGCTGGATTAGTGGTTAAGTACAGTCCAGTAATATTGCTAATTCTAAGGGAAAATTAATATAATTTTGAACAACGTTTAAACGTGTTTTAAGGTCGTTTGAACGTTTTTATTTTGCATTGGTATATCTTGCAAGAACGAAAACATAAAAAGCCAGATAACCTCGAATCCATTGGTACCATCAAGAGACGTCAATGGGAGGGTAAAAAGCCATGTTTAAGCGATTTTGATTAGACTATGCTTAACAAAAAAGTCGTGATTAAAAAGTTGCGGTTAAAATATAAAAGACCGACATAATGGATATGTACATTATTTTTAACCACATTAAAGAGTAAATATTGTTCAAAGTTCTTGATGGTCATGAATTAGTTAAGTTATTTTTAAACATGTCATAGATAAGCCAAAAAGACCCTAAATGTGGCAAAATTAAATAGTGTATATTTATTCTTTGAAAGTTAGATGGTGAAAAATGGTTGCAAGTATTGAAACCACGGTGAAACAGTGGGGGGATGGACAGATACGCTCTTTAGGGTGGCCAAACATTGCCTCTGAGAATGAAAGTGTAGATCCACGAATTGATGAAACATTAAAAAGTAACCCATCCAAATTAGGTGGTGAAGGTGGAGGAAGGCCAGATTATACGGTTATTATTTCTAATGGTGATAAAACGATTCCCGCCTTCATTGAGTACAAGGGTTCAAAAGGAAAGTTAGAAAAATTAGACAAGCAAGATTTAGTTGTCCTGCGTGGGAATACTGGCGATTTTGATTATAAGAGCGCAATTTCAAAATACGCGGTGAATGGTGCTAGTTATTATGCTATGAATGCATTAAAGGGGACTGATTACCCAGAAGCATTAGCCGTTGGTGTTAATGGAACTAAGGATAGTACTGGAAGCATTAATTATGAGATTAAGTGCTACGTATTGAACCAGAAAGACCCAGAACTGCCAATCTTTTTAGGTAGCTACAGCAACTTTGACTTTCTGAAAAACAGTGCTACTGAAAAGTCTTATCTTTTTCAAAAGATAGCGGACGTCCAATTAGATCCACGAGAACTTGAACAAAGACTAATTCGTGATGACGCTAAAATTGAAGCCGTTTTGCAAGAACTAAATCAAAAGATTCACGATGAACAACAGATTATCCCGAGTCAGCGAATCAACATTGTAGCGGGGTCTTTGATGGCTGCTGTTGGGGTACAAGATAGTAAAGGCGACTGGAAGGTTCGTCGACTAAATCCTAGTGACTTGACGGGTTCAACAGAAGAAGGAAATACTGACGGTGAAAAGATATTAATTAAGGTGCGTAGCTTCTTAAAAAAGCGGAATTTACCAGCACCCAAACAGAAACAAATTTTAGATTATCTACAACCTAACTTCGTTAACAGTAATTTAAATAAAAAGTCGGCTAATGAATTACAAACACCACTTAAGACCATTTACCAAGAGATTTACGATAAGTTAATTCCAATCTATGATGTCACGGGAATTAATGATTTTACTGGTAAGTTGTTTAATGTCATGAATGCTTGGGTCGATGTTCCCGATGGCGGGGCAAACGATGTTGTTTTAACGCCACGGTATATTACACACTTCATGGCACAATTAGCACAGGTTAATCAGGATAGCTATGTTTGGGATTGGGCTCTTGGGTCGGGTGGCTTTTTGATTTCTGCCATGAATATTATGATTGGCGACGCTCATATTAACTATGCCAATGACTTAACTAAACAATATGAAAAGATTGAAAATATCAAGACTAAGCAATTACTAGGTGTTGAGTTATTGCCTAATGTTTATATCTTGGCCGTCTTAAACATGATTCTCATGGGGGATGGCTCTTCTAATATCGTTAACGATAATTCTTTAACTAGTTATGAAGGTAAGTACGCTTATAACGAAGGCCCTTTTCCTGCTGACGTATTCTTGTTAAACCCTCCATACTCTGCTGAAGGCAACGGTATGATTTTTGTGGAGAAGGCTTTCAGCAAGCAGAAAAAGGGCTTTGGTGCTGTCATTATCCAAGATAGTGCCGGAAGTGGTAAAGCTACTGAAATAAACAAACGTATTCTCAAAAATAATAAATTAAAGGCAAGTATCAAAATGCCGATTGACCTGTTCAAGGCTAGTGTGCAAACATCAATTTATCTGTTTGAGGTTGGAAAGCCACACAAAGCCGATGACAACGTTTACTTTATTGACTTACGTGAAGATGGCTACACAAGAACTAATCGTAAGAAGGCGAAAACAAATTTGTTTAATACCAATGATGCCAAGGGCCATTACCAAGAAGTCTTGGATATTATCTTAGATCGCTCTAAGAAAACAGATTACTTTACTGAGGGTGATAATTACTATAAGGGGACGATCGACCCTGAAAGTGGTAAGGACTGGAACTACAACAAAAAGATTGATACAACACCAACCGAAGCAGACTTTAAAAAAACGGTTAGCGACTACTTGAGTTGGGAAGTTTCTCAAATTCTTAAAGGGGAAAACCAGGATTTTTAATGAGCCCTAATTCGAATGTTGAGAAAAGAGTTAGGGCCAAGTATCCTGATATTGAGATTAAGAAGATTCTATTGAGTCAGATATTTAATAAAATTGGTCGTGGAAACATATCGCGGCAGAAAGATTTAATTCCATCCAAAAATGGAGTAAATCTAATTGTTCAAAAAAATGTAGATAACGGTTATTCAGGAAACTTTGAACTAGGCGAGAACCGAATTTTTAAAGCGCAATCAATTATTATTGGTAGGCAAACTGGCTGGGTTTACTATCAACCTGAGAAGTTTATGACTACTGATGGTGTATTAGTTTTGGAAAGTGATTTTCAAATTACTGATAGTCAAGGATTATATTTAGCAAGCGCAGTTAATAAACAAATGGGACCCTTTGGTTATAATAATCCTGTTTCAGTTGCCAAATTAAAAAAATTGGATATCTATTTACCATTTAGTTCAAACGGGATGATTGCTTTTGATTACATGGAAGCGTACATCAAGGAGCTTGAGGCTGAGCGCATCAAGGAGCTTGAGGCTTACTTAGTTGCTACTGGACTAAATGATTATGTCTTGACTGATGAAGAAGAAAAAGTGCTTGGTCACTTAAAGAGTGGTGAAATAGAATGGGGAGTATTTAAAATAACTGACGTTTTCAATATAACTAATACACATAATATTCTTAAAAAAGATATTGTGCCTGATAGTGGCTCTACTCCATATGTGACTGCCGGAGAAAATAATAACGGAGTATCTACTTGTATCACTTATGATTTGGGTAAAATTGAACGAGGAAATTCCATTTTGATAGCTGGTAAAACAATGGTTGTTACCTACCAACCTCAAGATTTCTTTTCCAATGACAGCCATAACCTTTCTCTGAATTTACGTGAAAATAATAGATATGAAAAAAATACTCAGTTGTTTTTAGTCTCTTCTCTAAAGGCTGCCTTGTTCCATAAATATGAGTGGGGCAATTCTATATCAAGTAAAAAAATAAAATCGGATTACATTAGTTTGCCTATAAATAACGACAAGAGGCCAAATTATCAAATTATGAGTGTATATATAAAGGCTATTGAAAAGTTAGTAATTAAAGGTGTTGTTGAGTGGAAAAATAAGCAGATTGAAGCGACCAGGGATGTTGCGAATTCTGACTAGTCAAAAATATATTTTAGGTCATGCCAAAATAGGCATGGCTTTTTTGTTCGATTTATAAATAGACCATATAAGGCGATTTTAGTGTTTTTATTTATCGTTAGTATCCGTTAAGACGTAAAATGAATTAAAACGTTAGATACCCCCGCCCCCGTTTGTCACAACGAGAGAGCGCTCACATATCGTCGTCTTATAAAAAAGTTCAATTTTTGAAAATTTTAGGTAGGGGGGTACCCCTGACAAATCCCAGTGTTAAGCGATTTGTGTTTTTGCCATTTTTGGCAGAAAAAGGCGCTAAATAGGGCGATTATTGAGTGCATTCTAGCTATTTGGAACAGCTATAAAGCCAGTGATAGCAATAGTTTAGCCGTTATTGGACTAAAAGCGTGCGCATTTTAGAGTAAGTAGCCATATTCTAAAAAAATAATAAGTTGACGGCACTTAAACCATTGATATATAGGCGTTAGTAGCTGTTTTTGCTGTTCTCGTGGGAACATTATCGGTGTTTTAGGGGATGTTGTCCTAAACTGGACAACTTAGAAACAAACGAGAGTGCTGTGCCCAAAAGTGGGTATAAATATGCCCCACGATTGACTAAAAGAAAAATAAGGTGTGACTTTTAGGCTGGGGTGTCAAATTACCATTTCAGACCTGCTACTGTGAGCTATAGAGTCAGGGTACAAGAAAGTCCTATCTGTCCTAACATTAAGTAGGTGCAGGGGGGTGGCAAATCACCACTCCCTAAGTTGAACTTAGACCGTGATGATGTTTGCTGAATTGTTGAAATGCATTGCCATATCTGGCAACGGTGTAGTATTTTTAGCCAGTACTGGCGAATGTGTTTGAGATGACGCCCTGAAACGAGGCCTCATATAAAGGAGTGTCTGTTTTGGACAGTTCTAATTAAATAGTTAAATATCATGGTGAAATATTGTTTTGAGTTAGTTAGTTTTGTTATCATGAAGAAACAAGAGGAACTTAAAGGCAACGATATGAAAACGTGGAGTGCATTACAGGTTGTAGATTGGCTAAGAACTTACAACTTTGCTGAACTAAAAGAAAATGAAAACGCAGAAGAGCTGACACAAATGAAGGCTATGAAGCTCTTATATTACATTCAGGGTATTGCCTTGGCAGCTTATGGGAAAAAGCTTTTTACAGAGGACTTACTTGCTTGGCGTTATGGCCCCGTGGTGAAAGATGTGCATGATAAGTACAGCGGTATGCGTGGTATCGTCAATATTGTAGTAAATGATTATGATGTGAACGAGAACAACGGGATTGATCCGGAAGCACGCAAGAATTTTGAAGAAATTTCTAACGACGATGACGCAGAAGTAGTGTTAGATACTGTAATGGAATTTTATGGCAGCAAGTCTGCTATTGAATTGATGAAGTTGACGCACAACGAAACACCTTGGCAAGAAACAGCTCAGAGTGATGTTATTGATCCAGTTCTTTTGCAAACCTACTTTAAAGAAAATGTTTTGAACTAGGTATGAGCATGGCCAAAAAGAAATCAAGCTTGAAGCTTAGGACAACAGAAACAGACAATACCAAAGTTACATTGGTACAAGAAAGGCCAAACGATTATTTTTCTTTTAATTGGAGTTTTATAACTAGTTCAAAAAAGTACGCTTTTGAGAACTTGGATAATTTAAAACTGACAATTCTCATTAAAAAAATTCATTTATTATCACAGAATAAAAAAGTTGAAGTACTATCCCTTTCTAAAAAGAATGGGCTTGAACAAATTAAAGTCAGAAACCTTAAGCATAATCGGTTAAAACACGATATTGTACCAGAAGAGTTTAAGAACGGCGAACGTGCGAAACGTTGTGGCGAAGATTATTGGGTGTTTAGATTGGGCGCCGACGGCCGAGTGATTGCTAAGATTGATGATAATATTGTTTATATTATGGCTATTGATACTACTTTTGATCTGTATGATCACTAACACAGCTATATGACATAGATAGTAAAATAAAGACCTCATGAGTTCAGCTCGCGGGGTCTTTTTGTTTGTGTTTAAACCAGATTATCTGGCAGAAGGGGGATGAGGTAGCTTGCTGATGGTTGCGAAAAGGTTGCAACTTTGTGTGCAACGGTTGCAAAAAATGCAATAGTCATAAACGTTGATATAATAACGATATCAAGCGGTACAACTTTAAAAAGTGTGCAACAGGGTTACAAAATTTGCTTAATGATTGAGACATTATGAAACTGATTGAAGACTATCCAAAGTTGAATATAAAGCGTTTAGAGCTGTCTAAGTATTATCAGCCTAGCAGTGTAACATGGCACGATAAAAGCATAGCTATAGCCACCACATCCCCAAATTATGGCGGTGTACGGCATTGGCTAGTATGCCCAGTTTGTCAGCAAAGGAGAACGGCATTGTATTATGTGAGTCACAGTGTGACTTGTCGGCAATGTGGCAACCTTTACTATACTTACCAAGATAATAAGGCGAATAGGGATATTATCTGTAAGGCATTGGCGCTAGATATTCAACTCAATAAGCAATTAAGAGCCATTAACCCAGTAGAGTGCAATATATTACCACCTAACTATATAGGCTATATCAATGTTTCAAAGCCAAAGGGGATGCACTGGACAACGTACGAGCGTAAGCTTGGCAAAGTCCACCAGCTTATAGATGAATTAAGCACGATATTAGGCGTATACAAGCGTTTAAGAAAGCAACACGGAAATGAGATAGCTAAGCAGTTAGACAAGGCACAAGGACGCATATACACAGCATAGTCAGCAAAATAAAAAGGCTACCTAGATGGTTGGCCTCTTTTTTTATTTATTGTAGATGTAATAGCTTAAATAGTTCTGTAAACAAGCCTGTATCAATCATTACGAATAGACCAATAGCAAAGTAGATCAAGCGGGTTAGTGGCTCACCCCATCTATTTAGCATCTTCTTAACTGGTGCATACTCTTTTATAAAGTTGATAGCGATTAATATAATAATTGTCAATACAACGAAGTATAGTGCAATTAATGCGATAGATTGGGCTGGGATAGTAGCCAACACTGGGACATATACTGCTATATTATCGGCTCCGCAGCTTGTTAGATAGATTAGTAGCACGCTCATAACTTCTTTAGTGGTGCTTTTATGTTGCTCCTCGTTGTCTCCTTCTCCCTTGATGGCCATGATAATAGGGATAAGACCCAAGAAACCAATACACCACTCAGGTATTAAGGACTGAATAGCTTGACCAGCTACCACACTTATCAAGAAGACTAGCAACATGCCAGACAGGTAGCCAATAAGCACATTTTTAAACTTATATGTGTTCAATAGCATCAATAAAATAAGCATAAAATCAAGGTTTACACCTAGATACAACATTGTGATTAGTGGAAAATTCACCATTTATTTACTCCAATACTTTAGCTTGTAACGTTGCCAAAATACTAAAGTACTTGATAGATAAGTGGGTGTATATAGCCACATTGGCAGATATTACAGGCATCTCCCATAGCTTTAAGTTTCCTTTCTGTGTGGTTATTCAGCTTTCTTGTTGGTTGGTAGCGCTGGACTGGTTAGCACCATCTTGACCGCTTACCTTGTTGCCGTTGTTATCATACCCGTGCGCCTTAGCCCATTCTCGTTGACCTTTTACCCAGTCATCATCCCCAGACTTTAGATAATTAGGTGTGCTACTGGATTGAGCTGGATCGAGTTGCTGATAGTTGGCTGTGTCCTGTTGTATTTGTGTTACAGGTTGCTGTTCTGTATCTTGGCTTTGTGGTTGCTGTACCACTTGTTGGCTAGTAGCTTGCGCTTGAATGCTGGATACTTGGCTAGAGCTTGAGGCCATACTAGATGAAATAGAAGAGTTAGAGTTACTTACTTTACTGCTCTTGTGGCTTGTCTCGTGCTTGCTAGTCGTGTGCTTATGGTTGCCAGTAGCAAAGATAGTAAAACCAACTACTAGGGCAGTAATAACGATTATTGAGACTATAATAGTGCGCTTGTGTTTCATGGTGTGGCCCTTTCTTATTAGGCTTTATTAGATTTTTAGGCCGTAAAATTTTCATGTTTTCCCAGGTTTAGAGTTAAACAGTGTCAAGTTATGACAAGTTGCTATTCATCACCTTGTATAGCCATTCTTAACCTAGAAAGGCAATGTAACCAATCATAGACAGCACGGCAATAACGCCTAGGGCGATAAACCATGGCTTTCTATAAAGGGCGTCTGTTGGCGGTTGGTAGTCGTTGTTATGTTGTTTGTTTTTCATGTACTTACTCCTCATCCCCATTGTTGTTTACATTCTTACTGCTACCGTCCTCATTGGGGGCGTTTTTTTGTTTACCTGTATTGGTTGAGGGGTCTAGCTCATCTAACAACTCACTAAGAATCTTGATTAACTCTGATTTAAAATCTGGATCTTCTTTAAATATGGACGGATCACTGATGGCCACATTTAGGAAGTGCATTACATAGTAAATAGTATAAATAGAGCTGGCGTTATCAGATAGTAATAAGTTGATTGCTTCAACAATGTAGGCATTTTGATTGGGGTTGAGTTGGTCATTGTCTAATAACTTACTAATTTGTGCTATTTGTATCTTTGCCTGCTTAGCTGTGTTTGAATTTGACTTAGCCATAGCCATAGCATCAGAAACAACCTGTAAGGGTTTAGTAATAGATTTAATTTGCTGAGAAACGTTAGGAAAAAAATTTGGGTAAATGTCCGAAAAGTTTGGGTAATGAGCTATTAGATTTTGTAGGGCTACTTTTAGTTCTTCAATGGTTTCGGGGTCTTTTGTGTCCTGATTAATAACGTTATCTAGGTCAATTATGTCTCGGCCTTGTAGGTAGGAAATCGGCGAACCAAAGTAATCTGCCAACTTTTGCCATACTTCATATTTTCCGTTTTCAACGACACCGGTTTCGTACCTTGATAAGGTAGCGTGACTTACACCGATGGCTTTTGATAATTGGTCGAGAGTTAAGTTTTCATTTTCCCTCATTTTTCTAATTCTATTATTTTTCAAGAACATAACCTCTTTAGTTTATCTAATAGAATAATAACATTTTTTACGAAAAACGAAAAAGTATATTGACTTTACGAAAAACGTACAGTAACATTATTTTTGTTATTGTACGAAAAACGTAAAAGGAGTACACATGAAAGCACTGACAAAGAACTTTGTTGACGCCCTAATAATTAAACAAGCACGAGAGCGACTTAATTTTGGGCAGTTAGCAGAACAGACAGGCGTGAATAGCGTGACAATTTCACGCATTATCAATCGCAAAGTAGATACAGCTCAGGAACGGACATTTGACAAGCTGAATGATTGGCTACTAGCAGAGAAGGTATAGGGGAAAAAACATGGAACTAGTTTATTATCACGGGCTAACAAAAGAGCCCTTTACGACAGCAAAGGTTATCTCTGATTTTAGTGGGGTAGATATCGAAAGTATCAACCGACTAACAAGAACACACAAGGAGCGGTTAAAGAAGTTTGGTAAATTGCATTACTCATTAGAAAAAGTAAAAGATAAAACGGATTTGAAATCCGTTTTAAGTAAGCAACGATCTTCCAAAATTTGGCATTATAACGAGCGACAAGCAACGGTGCTAATCACTTACTTACGAAATACTGATAAGGTGTTGGACTTTAAAGACGCTTTGGTAAATGCCTTTTATGAAATGAAGCAAGAACTTGATAAACGCAGGGTAGAACGGCAAGTAAACCGCCTGCTAAACATTGGGCTGGCTGAGACGATTAAGGAATATCTACCTGACGATAAGCACGCCTACAGTAATTATCACCGCTTAGCATTCTCTTGTACTACTGGCATGACCCAAGCCCAATATAAAAATGCCTATGGGGTGGATGACCCACAAAGTGCCTTGGATAGTGTTCAGAGTCAACGCCTAGAACGAGTTAAGCAGCACATCGCTTTATATATCCAAGATGGCAAAGAGTACCAGGATATTAAGCGTCAGTTACTAGCAGACTTTTAGATAATTTAACGATTTCAAATCGCAAAACCTAATAGATTGCTGATATATGGGGTTTTGGCATTTGAAATGCCGAAACCTAATCGGAATATTGCGACTGTGTGTCGCAGTATTAGCGAATACTTACTCAGGAAAAAGTAAGTATTAAAGCCATTTGAAATGGTAAAAATAGACTAAAAAGGGGATGAAATGACACCACGACAGTTATTAAAGGCCTACTTTACTGGACGAGCACGTATGCTGCTAGCTCATACAGTGACGAGTAACCGCTATGGCCGTGAAAATGCTGAATTTTGGCAGGATGTGATTAATCAGTTTGATCAGTATTTAGACCAACAACCAGCTAAGTTAGTGGACATGCAAAAAGAACACTACCTGCATGGCGTGCCCTTTGGAACGTTTTATAACATTGTGGCACCTACACAGACAATTAATGACATGAATAAGCAACTCATAGCGATAGCAAAAGCTATTAAACAACCAGAGCGATTAAAAGGAATGGAGGTATAAGCATGAGCGTAGCAATGGCACGCACAGCAGAACAATTTGAGGCGTTATTAGCAGCCCAACGCTGGCCTAGGTGGTTGAACTTGAAACAGGCGGCTGAATATTCAGGGTGTGCAGTCGATACCTTTAAACGGCACCTTATTAAAACGGGTCGAGTACAGGCCAAGGTTACTGACTTTGGTAAGCGATACGACCGTGATGAAATTGACCAGGCAATAAAGAACTATTACTAGGAGGTAGTACATGGATCACTTATTTAGTATTTGTAGCAGTGTCGTTGTGTTCTTGGTGGCAATCGTGGCCGCCTATGACATTGGCTATAACACAGGGAAAGACGATACACGTAGGAAATAGGAAAGGGAGAGCATGAAAAAGGGCATAAAAAAAGAACATTCCTCTAAAAGTTTGGCGACTTGGACGGAATGAACTCGATAACAAAGCCTTTTTAATAGCTCTTATACAGGTAATTATAGATGAAATCAGCAACGAATAACAAGGGAAAAGTATCCAATTCTTTATTTTTAGATGTAATTGACGCCACTGGCTTAAAAATGGATCACATTGGCATTCTTTTAGACCATCTTCAGGACGTTATCGAAGACGTGCAGAGTATGCCAACCAACGAAGCCGTATCACAACGTTTAAACCAGCTTTTAGACACTAAATTATTTATTGATAGTGAGGTGGGGGAATTGCTAGACAAACTAGAGCAAGCCACAGTGAAATCACAGGAGGGCAACTAATGGACGACTACACACGGGAAAAGCTAAAAGAAGAACTGGCTCTGATTGATAGTGCTAAGGAATATATAGCCCTGCTACAAAATATTTTGCTAAATGAGTCGGTTAGCTTGCCTACGATCATCCCCGAAAAAGGCCAGCTAGAGAACTTTAAACGGGCTAATTTAATTGTTACAGCTACTAAATTAAGTGGCGCCGTTAGTTGCTGACTGATCACATTGAAACGGCTAGAAACGCCCTAGAGGAGGTAATAGGATGACCGAAGTAAGGATGACCGAAGTAAGGCACCAAGAACAACTTACCGGAATTGAAAAGCGAGTATATGAGTCCTTGCCTATAGGTGCTGCTAACGCTATCAAGGTTAAAGATCTAGCCTTACAGTTACATGTACCGTGGCGCAGGCTCTACACAATTTTGCACGCTCTGGCTAGTCGTGGTTATCTTGTCGGCAGTTCACGTACAAAGCGGGGTGGCGTGTTTAAGATACAGACTAGTTCTGAGTATTGGTATAACGTCCGTATGCTTGAGAAGAACGCTAATAGCTATCGAGAGCGAGCCAACGGTTTACGGCAACACGAAAGGCGGTTTGAGTAATGGCAGCCAATCAATTAGCAGTTATTCAAAGTTATCTGGATTTAGGTGCTTATGTATTCATGGCCTTACCAAACAGCAAACACAACGCTACCGAGGGCGGTTATAAGAACAGCTTTAATAGACTTGCTGATTTACGAGCATGGGTAGCCGATCATCCCCAATATAAGGGCGGTAATATTGGCATTGATTTAGATAAAAGCCCCTTGATTGTGATTGATATGGATAAGCATACGGGCAACGGGGTTCAGTCGCTTGGCCAGTATTTCAAGAGCAATGGTGTAGACCCGGAAAGCCTGCAAGAAACCTATATCGAACGTACGGCAGGCGATGGGTTACATGCCTTTTATCGGCTTAATAACGGTCAGAAACTAAACCACCATATCAAAGCCCTTGAGAGTGTTGATATGTTGACGACTGGGGGTGTGATTGTGGCACCGTCCCAAGTTGATGGAAAAGTATACCGAGCCCTTACACCGCTGAACACGATTAAGCCTGTACCTGATTGGGTTGGAAAGCTGGGAACAACTAAGACCAGCCACAAGCACAGGGAAGCCCGTTACAGCACTGTAGAGCGTTGGGAGATGGTGCGAGATGGCTTTACTACTGGCCAACGAAATGACCAGGCCACTAGCCTATTTGGTTATCTCTTAAATATTAAGGGAATGTTACTAGAAACAGCGACTGAGATTGTCAGTGAGATCAATGCCCGCAGTAATGAGCCACTACCAACTAGCGAGCTTGAGACCATCTTTGTGAGTGTTGCTAAGAAAGAGATCGCTCGAAGAAAGCGAATCAATCAGCAAAGAAAACAATACAAAGGAATGGAGGCTTAATCTATGCCAGATATTGAAGAATTAAGCCGAGAGCTCCAGGAAGTAGAGCAGTATAACTCTGATATTCCTAGTTGGGTCTATATGAACCGTGAGGGTAAAGTTGAAAAAATCGACTTACTAGAGGTTGCTGATTTAATCAAAGAACAAACGCATTTTTTTAACACGTCTAATAACTTATCGGGTTATTACTACAATGGACAATACTGGGTAGCATTAGAAACCAAGGCGAAGCGGGACAACATGCTAAGAAATGAAATCGCTAAGCTACTGGCTACTTATCGCAACCCTAATCGGGTTACCAATGCCTTACAAAATCTATTAGATACAGCGACTAGAGATGATTTAATTGGGATATTTGAGCAACGTCCTGCCCTAGTATCGTTTAAAAATACGGCACTAGATGGCGACACAATGGAGATGTTGCCCAATAGTCCCAGTCTCTATATTCTGGGTGGTTTTAACTTTGACATTAGAGCCAATCAAGCAACTCCACTCACAACTAAGCTTTTTAATCGAGTGTTAGGCGAGAACAGTCAATTCATGCTTGAATTTGTCGGAAGTATGTTTCGTAGAGAATACCAGCCCTTTCAATACCTGGTTATTATTCAGGGGTTAGCCGGTACGGGAAAATCCTTTTTAACTGAAATCATCCGGGCAACAGTAGGACAAGAAAACACGGCCAGTCTATCACTCTTACAACTTGCTACCGAGAAATTTCTCACGGGGATGTTATACGGGAAATTTGCTAACATTAAGAACGATATTGAGAGTAAGTTTATAACAGCCACGGCCACTATTAAAAACGCTACTGGTGATGATACGATGACGGCACAATTTAAGGGCGAGAATGGCTTTCAGTTTATGAACCATGCCAAGCTACTCTTTACCAGCAATGACACCCCACATATCACGCCAGATATTGGTATTGAGCGGCGTGTCATTGTCATACCCGCTGTAGGAGATAAATACACGGGTGCTAAGCAAGACAAAGCGGACTATTTGAAAGAGCGCGGGGCGTTTGTCTACCAAGCTATTAAGGCACAACACGAGGCCATTCAGCGTAATAGTATGAGTATCACGCCCAGTATTGAAGCCACAACTAAGGAATGGTACAGCCAAGGCGATGATATTAAGCAGTGGGCAGAAGAACACCTACAAGTGTGTGAGGGTAGGCGACCAACAGCTAAAAGTATTTACTTTAAATTTGTGCAAGATTTTAAAGACGGAGGCCATAAAGAGCAGGTAACTGATCGAGCATTTTTAAAACGGCTGCAAGAAATTGGGTATACCATTAAGCCTGCTGCGTCTGTAAGCCAATTAGATGAAGAGCCAAATAAAGTAAGGCGTAGGATTATAAATTTTAGGTATATGGACTAAATTAGTTAGGTTTTTAGGGTTTTATCTAGCGTTTTTCGAAAAAGTTTAGACTTATTTTAGAGTGCAAACCGTTGGGGCTCTAAGCCCTTTAGATGTTTTAGACATTATTTTATATCTTAAGAAAAAATAATAGGTATATATAAAAGAATATATTTATAAGGAATTGAGAATATGTCTAAAATCGACAAACGACTTACAGCCCCAAGGCATACAGGTCTAAAAAATGTCTAAATAAAGTGTAAAAACACCCCTAAAAACCAAAAATAACACCGTTACACTGTACAGATTGGCAGATATAGGGCAGAATAAAAGTGTTTTAGTTACTGTTAGTTGCTAATAGTGATTAAAGCACCTTTTTTCATCCCCAATTACTGCATTCTGTACATAGCTGATAGGACTTAGAAAGCTATAAAAGGTAACTAGACCAATGTATGTAAGAGAGATTGAAACGAAAAAAGGTAAGGTCTGGGAGATTCAAGGCTATCTAGGTAGACAGCCAGACAATACCCCAGCCAAAGCAAAGAAACGAGGTTTTAGCAGTAAACGCAGTGCCTTAACTTGGCTCAACAACGAAAAAGTACTGTTTGAAGCTGGCCAAAGTAAGTACAACAAAAAAGAGCTACCTGATGTTCTCACGATCAGACAACTCTATGAGATGTGGCTGGACACTTACCAGTACACGGTAGAAGAAAGTACCCTAAACAAAACGTTAAGAATATTTAGGCTGTACATCCTACCTTTTTGGGGCAACACACTGGCCAACGATGTAAAGCCTTTAGCCTTACAGCAATATGTTAACACATTACAAAGTAAGATTATTTATTACCGTAAAGCAGTGGGATATTTTCGTAAGTTGTTAGATATGGCTGTGCGCTTTGGTATGCTGGCTAGTAATCCTTTTGATCAGATTGATTTACCTAAACAACGCAAGGTATCAGATTTAAAGCCTAAGTTTATGGATGTTGACGAGTTTAAGGCCTTTATCGAGGTGTTAGATAGTCAATACTCTAAAATCAATCAGCAAGCCTATACGTTATTAAGATTAGCCGCCTTTACGGGGATGAGAACTGAGGAGTTACTAGCGTTACAATGGCAGCACATTGACTTTGAACATAACTATATTCATATCGAGCAGGCGCTAGGACGTGGCCTAAATGGTGGTACTTATATCAAAGCGCCTAAGTCGCGAACTAGTCAAAGAACGCTCAAGATTGATAGTGAGATGATGAGGATACTAGCTAGATGGTTTGAGTCCAGCATTTATAATAGCCCGACTGATTATGTGTTTAATCACGACGGTAAGACTTTGCAGGTACTAAGGCCGAATAAATGGCTACACGATGTGTCAGCAAGATATAGCGTAGCTAGTGGCCTATCAATGCACAAGTTACGACATACCTGGGCAACTTTGGCATTAGATCGAGGGGCAACCATTAAACAAGTTCAAACCTATCTGGGTCATGCAGACGCCTCAATCACTTTGAATGTTTATAGTGAAATAACGAGGCAAGCTAGTGATAATACAGCCGAACTATTGAGCGGTTTAATTGACTAAAACGCCCCGTAAAAGTTCCCATAAACGTGTAAGCGTTGATATAACAGCATTATATATACTCCCTCTGGGGCTATAAAAGGCTATCTACTGTACAAAGCAGTAGATAGCCTTTCTTTTTTTGTATTCGTTGATATGACAGACTTTATATCCGTTTTATTGGCCCAAGCTAAATCAATTTTTAGAACGGAGTGTTACAAATTATTTAATCAACAATACCGTTTTTAAAAATAAAAATAATACCAATCATATAATTAATTTCCGCCCCACTATTCATAGAAAATACTATTTAAATTCAAAAATATGAAAATGAAAGTATACAATTGAAAATTTTCATGTATACTAAATGTAATAAATCTAAGGAGAATTGCATATGTCATTTGAAGAAAAGCTAGATGCTACCAAGGATCAATTGGAAGGAAAGGCTAAAGAAGCCCAGGGGAAGGCCAAGGAATTGGCTACTGATGCCAAAGATGCAGCTAAGAATTTTGCTGAAAAAGCCAAAGAACAACTAGACCAAATTACTAAGAAATAGTATGAAAAAGGTTTCGGTTTAATTGTCATAAAGCGAAACCTTTTTTGTTGTTTTACGGGAATGATGATAATTTCGGAGAATAAACATGAAAAATTTTTTCAATGAGTTTAAAACCTTTATCACCAAAGGAAATATTTTTGACCTAGCCGTTGGTGTAATTGTCGGTACAGCCTTTGTCGCCTTAGTAAAGTCATTAACGACTAATTTAATTAACCCTTTGATCGGCGTTTTTACTGGCCAAGCATCGAGTTTATCGAATTTGAAGTTGGTTGTTACTGACAATCTCGTCTTTAGTTATGGCGCATTTTTAAATGATTTCATCAACTTCTTGATTACTGCCTTGGTGGTCTTCGTGTTGGTTAAGATTATCAATAAATACATGATTAAGCCTAAAGAAGAAACTACAAAGCCCAATCAAGAATTGTTGGTCTTACAAGAAATTAGAGACATTATTGCTAATTCAAAATAAGCTGGTTGGCTATTTTGGATTAATAGTTTAAAAAAGCTCGATGAAAATGATATGAACCTCGGAATTTGGACAAACTAAGTTTCGAGATTTTTATCAAAATAATCGAGCTTTTTGAATATGTAGGGGACTTACATCATCAGTAAAGTTGAAATGTATGACAGTAGCAATGCTCATTTAGGAAATGTATTTGCTGGTGAAAGCCCTATGTACGCGTCCGGAGACGTGTTAGTTAGAATTGGATTTGTATATCAAGAGATACACGTAGTTGGCTTTTAACGTGATCCCTAGCACGTATGTAATGGGACTTATATCTGAAATAGCGTGCAGATTGGTAGGAACACTAAGTACTTTCAGAATGCCCATTGATGGTGTTAATTAGTTGGTCATCCGCCCAGGTATGTAAATTAGGACTTATACCAACGGTCTATCTGAGCATAGACATCGGTGAAAAGAGGAGTTGATGTATACCGTTGGTGGCCTAATGATGCTAGGACTTACAGCACTGGTCATAAAGTTGAAAGAGCTATTGGGTTTATGTTGAGAGATATAACAGACCAGTGAAAGCCTATATGTAGTGGGACTTGTATCACTAGTAGCATTAATTCTAGTGACGAAATAGATAAATGGATGACCAGTGAATGCCCACTGCTATTGGAAATTATTCAAAATTAATAATAACTTGGACCAGCTTGCCGATAATTTTAATCGGTGAGCTGTTTTTCTCAAAGTCGTGATAACGATACTCTAGGGTTTTAAAACTATCGGATAACCAGGTGTCAGATTCGAGCCGAATTCGGTCGGGATAACTATAGACATGCCGGAGTGTGGCCGCTTCAATTCCGATAATGACGGCTTCAATATCGCCATTCATTATTTTAGAGGGAGTGACTTTAGCTAAAATAGCAATCGCTCCTTTAGGAATAATGCGATTCATGCCATCGGTTCGTACTCGAAAAGCTAAGAGATTTTCTAAACCATACTTGGTCAATAAATCATCATTAACCCGAATACGACCGTCGATATCTTCTTGGGCTCCTTGAGGATAACCGCTGGATATTTGTCGATAAACTGGTAAGAAATCATTGCTTTTAGGCATTGAAATTTCGGAAGTGGTTAATAAATGGGGTTGAATGATGCCTGCGGCACTAAGCATTTCCTCGTTTGAAACCCGTAAACCATGGGCTAATTTATATAGCGTTTCGGGTTTGGGGATGTTGCGCTTAGCATTTTCAAGTTGTGATATGTATGAATTAGCCATGCCTGCCTGTAAAGCGACTTGTCGAATCGAAAAGCCCTTTGCCAGGCGAATATTTCGGATTGTATTGCCAAAATTTTTGTTTGTAGATACCATGTTGCTGTCCTGCCGTGTTACGAATCTTAGTTTAGAGGTGCAACAAAATCATATACCAAAAATGGATAAATTATGAATAAAACCCCAGTAAAAGTACTTGCAAATAAATAACTACCGACGTATTTAGCATGAGATTATTAGAAATAATTGGGACAAATCAAAAAGAAAATAATTGGGATGTAATTCTTGAAAAAAAGAAATGGAAGCGTTATCATCAAGGTGGAAAAAGTTAGGAGGATAACGTAATGAAGAAAGTTGCGATGGTTACTGGTGGTGGACAAGGTATCGGAGAGGCGATTGTTAGGCGTTTATCCGATGATGGCTTTGCTGTTGCAGTAGCTGATTTGAATTTAGAAACAGCTCAAGGCGTAGCCCAGTCTATTAATGACAATGGTGGTCAAGCGACCGCCGTGCAAGTTGATGTATCTGATCGGGATAGTGTTTTTGCGGCAGTGCAACAGACCGCTGATGCTTTCGGTGATTTCAATGTATTGGTTAGCAACGCCGGTTTAGGCCCTACGACACCAATTGATACGATTACTCCAAAACAATTTGACTTGGTTTACCATGTCAATGTTGGCGGTGTTTTGTGGGGTATCCAAGCTGCTCATGAGATGTTTAAAAAGTTTGGTCATGGCGGTAAGATTATCAATGCTACTTCACAAGCGGGGGTAGTTGGTAACCCTAATTTGGCCTTGTACAGTGGTACTAAGTTTGCTGTACGTGGGGTGACTCAGGTTGCTGCCCGTGACTTGGCAGCCGAGGATATTACGGTCAATGCTTATGCACCCGGTATTGTTGATACGCCAATGATGCGTGATATTGCTCACCAAGTTGGTGCTAATGCTGGTAAAGATGATGCTTGGGGTATGCAAAGCTTCGCTAAAGATATCGCTTTGGGTCGTTTGTCTCAGGCTAGTGATGTGGCGAACGCAGTTGCTTTCTTGGCTGGACCAGATTCAGATTATATTACTGGTCAAACCCTTGAAGTTGATGGTGGTATGCAGTTCCATTAATCCTTAATAATTAGTTAATAAAAAACTTTCAGTCCATTTAGTTGGATTGAAAGTTTTTTTGTTAAAATAGGCTACAATACGCAGTAATAAGTGGAACAAGGAGACAAGTACATGAACGAATTAGTCAAGGTAGAACTCGACGATATCCTCACCCTACAAAAAATTGGCATGGAAACCTTTGCGGATACTTTTGGTACTGCAGATAATCAGGCTAATTTAGCCCAGTATTTTCAAGAAAATTATAACGTAGATCAAATAGCCCAAGAACTTGCTAATCCAGAGAGTCAATTCCAGTTTCTTTATCATAAAGGGCATTTAGCTGGCTATATGAAAGTGAATGTTGGACAGGCGCAGTCTGAATTTCAACAGGAAAACGGACTAGAAATTCAGCGTTTGTATATCAAAAAGGAATACAAACGCTTGGGGTTGGGCAGTCAACTAATCAACAATGCTATTGAACAAGGGAAACAGCTAAATAAAGACTATGTTTGGTTAGGTGTCTGGGAACATAACGCCAAGGCAATTCGTTTCTATGAAAAAATGAATTTTCATGCATTTAGTGAACATGATTTTACCTTTGGAGAAGAAATTCAACGCGATATTCTAGTACGACGGGAACTTGTTTAAAACCCACATCCACTAAGTGCGCGCAATTAGGTGAAAATACGATAACAATTGTTACATTTTGATTGCAGTTTTTTTATTTTTAGTAGCAGATTTAGAATAGGCCAATAAAACATGATACAATTTTTTTACCAACTCGTATTGTATTACGGGTCTACGGAGCATTAGATTGGCTTTTGACTACAGGACTGTTTTTTATCAGGACAGTAACAAAGATTTACAACACTCCAAAATTCTACTTATTATCGTAGTTATAATGTAAGTCCAATGGCGATAAGCACCCAACTCTGGGTGCTTTTTTATTGTCCATTTTCGCGTAACCAAGGGCGTTCAGAGTGTTCACTCTCGGTTAAGATCCGGTGTAGGGTTGCTTGGGCTTGCGGGACAAACATAACTGGCTCCGGATTTACCGGTACGAATTGTAAATCTAAGGTTTCAGTGCCATCTTTTTGTAAAGAACCACCAACTTGGCGGACTTCAAAACCAATCCCGATGGTTTCCTGGGCATCTCCCCAGGAATTTTTTTCAGTAATATTAGTGGATAATCCTAACATTCGGACAACTTCGACGTCCAAATTGGTTTCTTCTTTAAACTCACGTACGACGGCCTGCATGGGCGAATCGCCATATTCTAGGTAACCGCCAGGAAAGCCCCAACCGTGATCGGAATCCCAACGTTTTTCTAGTAAGATAGCAGTGTGCTCTGGATTCCAAAGAACCCCAAAAGCTGATACAAAAATCATGCCTTCATGCCCAACTTTGGCCCGCATCCGGGCGATATAATTTTCTTCCATGAATTAATGCCTCTGTCTATTATTTTTCTTTCATCTTATCAAAATTAGGGACGGGTATGGGAACGTTAATCGTAGGTATTTAGGAGCATGTTATACTACTAAGAGTGTTTTAAACAGAAAATATGGAGTTACTATGACAAATCAAAAACCAGCGGTTTGGTATGAGCATTTACATACTGAAAAGCACACGGGTGCTCGTCGTGGCCGGATTCATACACCTCATGGTGTTTTTGAAACGCCAATGTTTATGCCAGTCGGGACCCAGGGGGCAGTTAAGGGTGTTGATGCCCGGACCTTAAAAGAAATTGGTTCTCAATTTATTTTGAGTAATACTTATCATCTCTGGGTGCGACCAGGAGATGAATTAATCGCTGAAGCCGGCGGATTGCACAAATATATGGGTTGGGATCAGGCAATTTTGACTGATTCGGGTGGTTTTCAAGTATTCTCCTTGTCGGATGCTCGTAAATTAAAAGAAGAAGGGGTTACCTTCCAAAACCACGTGAATGGGGATCGAATGTTCTTGTCGCCTGAAGTGGCCATGCGAATCCAAAATAATCTAGGTTCGGATGTGATGATGCAATTAGATGAAGCCATTCCATATTTTGAACCCTATGATTATGTGAAGGAATCGATGCAGCGATCCTTGCGTTGGGCGGACCGGGCTCAGCAGTACCATAAAAAAACGGATAGTCAGGCCTTGTTTGGGATTGTACAGGGGGCTGGCTTTCGGGCTTTACGAACTGAATCAGCGCAAGAATTAGTTAAAATGGATTTACCTGGGTATGCCGTTGGGGGTCTTTCAGTCGGAGAATCTAAGACGGAAATGAACCGAGTGCTTGATTTTACTATGCCACTTTTACCAGAAGATAAACCGCGTTACTTGATGGGCGTGGCCGCACCGGACTCTTTGATTGATAGTGTTATGCGTGGAATTGATATGTTTGATTGTGTCCTACCAACTCGAATTGGCCGTAAAGGGACCTTAATGACCCGCCATGGTCGGGTAGTGATTCGCAATTCTAAGTATAAAAATGACTTTACGCCAATTGATGCTGATTTATCCTACTACTCTGATAATGCCATCCGTACCAATCAATTTGGCAATTTAGCCCAGTATGATATTCCGGGTTACAATCCTTTCCAGACTTTAACACGGTCCTATCTACATCATTTATTTAATGCCCATGAATTATTGGGCGCTCAGATTGCTTCGGCCCACAATTTGCGCTTCTTATTGCAGTTTATGGAAGATATGCGACGGGCAATTGAAAATGATGAATTATTAGAATTCCGTGAACAAGTGATGGAAGAGTATGGTTACAATAAACCAAATGCCCGTCTATTCTAAAGTTTGTTATAATTGTTGTTAAGAAAAATAAGGAAGTGTTTTATTTATGTCAACTAGTTTAATTTTGCCCCTAGTTTTGATTATTGCCATGTTGTTTTTCATGTCACGGAATCAAAAGAAGCAACGGGCTCGTCAAGAAGAAATGAAGAATAACTTGAAGAGCGGGGCTCACGTGGTGACTATCGGTGGGATGCATGCCGTAGTTGAAAGTGTTGATACTGAAAAGCAAACGGTTGATTTAAACGCCGAGGGTGTGATTTTAACTTTTGATTTGACAGCTATTCGCACGGTTAAGGCTGTTGAAACCACTCAAGCTGCACCAGCAGCGGCTACTGATGATTCAACTGCTCCTAAGGAAGTCAGCGAATCAACCACTGATTCACAAAGCACTGCGACTCAGACTGAATCTGAAAAGTAATGATTGATTGTTTAAAGAGGCCTTTGGCCTCTTTTTTAGTAAAGTTGAGCGGGTTAAGTTTGATTGTGTTAAGATTATGGCTACTCTGACTGGAAAATAATTCCAGTTCGCTGGAAGGGGATTATTATGCAAATTCTACTTGGGCATGCTAAAAAGTATCGCCTTGAAATATTTTTTACTGTCTTAGCAGTAATGATTATGGCGGCAGCTTCACTTTGGCAGCCGCACCTACTTCAAAAAATGATTTCAGCGATTATTGCTGATAATCAAAATCAAGTGATCGAATATGGAATTCAATTGGTGGGATTGGCGGTAATTGGCATTGTTGCCGGCGTCCTTAATACCGTTCTGGCCGCTAAGGTGTCTCAGTCAATTGCGGCTGACATTCGGGCGGAACAATATCGTAAAATCCAAACTTTTTCTTTTGGTAATATTGAAACTTTTTCGGCCGGAAACTTAGTGGTCCGGATGACTAATGATGTCAATCAGGTACAACAGCTAATTATGACCCTATTGCAATCTTTGTTGCGGATTCCCATCTTATTTGTGGGTGCGGTGATTTTGGCCATTGTCACCATTCCTAGTTTGTGGTGGATTGTGGTCTTAATGATTGCTGCTATCTTACTATCCTCGCAGGGAATCTTTAAGCAGATGGGGAAATATTTCTTTAAAATACAAAATTTAATTGATTTGAATAATACCTTGGCCAAAGAAAATCTACAAGGGGTTCGAGTAGTCAAGTCATTTAACCAAGAAGCCAGTGAAATTGAACGTTTTTCAAATAATACCGATGACTTAGTAGATGTCAATATTAAAATTGGCTATCTATTTAACTTCTTGTTTCCAATTTTTATGGTGATTTCGTATTTGGCGATTGGAACAGCCTTGTTGTTAGTCGGACAGGATATTGTGGGCCACCCAGATAATTTAGCGGCGATTACGCCCTTTATTTCCTATGTAATGCAAATTTTGTTTGCCATTATGATTGGTGGGATGGTTTCAACTTTTGCTTCACGTGGTTTTGTTTCTTTAGGGCGAATTCAAGCGGTTTTGTCGACTGAACCTGATATTGTCTATGACGCTAAGGCACCGGAAGAAATGCTAACTGGGGATGTTAGTTTTAAACATGTAAGTTTTACTTACCCGGGTGATGACCAACCGGCCTTAAAGGATATTTCTTTTGATATCAAGGCCGGTGAAATGGTCGGAATTGTCGGTGCGACTGGTTCCGGTAAAACGACTTTGGCGCAGTTGATACCTCGTTTATATGACCCGACACAAGGAGAGGTAGCGGTTGGTAATATTGATTTAAAACAGGTTAATGAGCGTTCCTTACGGCAAGCCGTATCCTTGGTGTTACAAAAAGCGATTCTATTCTCGGGGTCAATTGCCGATAATCTGCGGCATGGTAATCCGCAAGCTAATACCGATGATATGAAACGGGCGGCCACGATTGCTCAAGCGGCTGAATTTATCGATCGTTATGAAGATGGTTTTAATCATGAAGTTGATGAACGCTCTTCCAATTTTTCAGGTGGGCAAAAGCAACGTTTGTCAATTGCTCGAGGGGTGATTGGCAAACCCAAGGTCTTAATCTTAGATGATTCAACTTCTGCTCTGGATGCCCGCAGTGAAAAATTAGTACAAGAAGCTTTAAATCGTGATTTACAGGGGACTACAACGCTAATTATTGCCGAAAAAATTAGTTCGGTTATTCATGCTGATCGAATTTTAGTCTTAGATCAAGGTCAACTAGTGGCCGTTGGTAATCATCATGAACTACTAAATTCCTCACCAATTTACCGTGAAATTTATGAAACTCAAAAGGCAAAGGAGGACTAACAATGCGTGAATTTACGCAAGCAGTTGCCTATTTTTATAATTATTTAAAACGCTATTGGCGAGGCCTATTATTTGCTATCATTGCGGTTTTGGTGGGAACTTATGCCCAAATCAAAGCACCGGTGTATCTCGGCCAGGCCATTACCGCTTTGGCGACCTATTTGGGTGAGTATTTGAACCCAATGACGCATCATCAGGCTAGTATGAATAGCTTTTATAATGCTCTGTGGGCCATGGTCTTCTTTTATGGTTTAACGGAAATCGGTTTGGTGGCCTCGGGGTTAATTACCAGTCGGATTAGTGCTAAGTCAACTGGGGAAATGCGCGTCAGTCTTTTTTCTAAGTTGCAAAAAATGACGATTCGTTATTTTGACACGCATCAAGACGGTAAAATTCTTTCATTATTTACTTCGGACTTAGATAATATTTTTAATGCCATGAATCAGGCGATTTTTCAGGTGGTTTCTCAGGGGCTGTTGTTCTTAGGTGTCATCTGGATGATGTTTGAACAAAGTGCCACCATGGCCTGGGTAACCATGGCATTGACACCGGTAGCGATTTTAGTGGCTTTAGTTATCATTCGCCGGGCTCGTTATCACATTACCCATCAACAGCAAGCAATTAGTCGGATGAATGGCTACATTAACGAGCAGGTTAACGGTGAGAAAATTATCATTACCGAAGGCCTGCAACAAGAATCAATTCGTAATTTTGATCCATTTAATGAAAAAGTTAAAGAAGAGACCTATAAAGGTCAGGTTTATTCCGGAATGCTCATGCCTTTGATGCAAGGCTTATCTTTACTAAACTTGGCGATTGTCATTTTCTTTGGTTCCTGGTTAGTCTTGCATAGTGGCATGAATAAAGCGGCTGGCTTAGGCTTAGTGGTTGTTTTCGTTAATTATTCCCAACAGTACTATCAGCCCATTAGCCAATTGACTTCAATCTATAATATGTTACAGTTGGCCATTACTGGTGCGGGTCGTTTAACTAAGGTAAAAGCTGAACCGGAAGAAGTTGATCAAGCCCGTGGTACGGTTTTGCCGTCTTTAAAAAATAGCGTACAGTTAGATCAAGTTCGTTTTGGTTACAATGCTCAACAAGAAATCTTGCACGATGTATCAATTGATGTTCAAAAGGGCCAGATGGTGGCTTTAGTTGGGCCAACTGGTTCTGGTAAAACGACAGTGATGAACTTGTTAAATCGCTTTTATGATGTTAATAGCGGGCAGATAACCTTTGATGGGACCGATATTCGTGAGGTTGATTTAAAATCTCTCAGAGATCAGGTTGGCATTGTTTTACAAGAATCAGTGATTTTTAGTCGTTCGATTGCCGAAAATATTAAATTTGGTAAGCCAAGTGCGACTGACGAAGAAATGATTGCGGCCGCTAAGCAGGCTAATATTCATGAATTTATTATGTCCCTACCAGAGGGTTATCAGACGCGGGTTAGTGATGAAAACTCGGTTTTCTCAACGGGACAAAAGCAATTATTATCGATTGCGCGGACAATTCTAACCAATCCCGATTTCTTAATTTTGGATGAAGCCACTTCCAATGTGGATACTGTGACGGAAACAAAAATTCAAGAAGCGATGAATAATGTGATTGCCGGCAGGACTAGTTTTGTGATTGCCCACCGTTTAAAAACAATTCTAGGTGCTGATAAAATTGTGGTCTTAAAAGATGGCCGGGTTATTGAGCAGGGAACCCATGATCAATTATTGGCTGAACATGGTTTTTATGCCGATTTGTATCATAATCAGATGGTCTTTGAATAAGACTAAAAAGCGCTCCAGTCGTATTGACGGAAGCGCTTTTTACATTGGAATGGTTTTTTAATAATGATATACTAGCATTACTGCCGTCACTTAATCTGATTCAAATATTGGGGTTAATTATGAAAATAGGAATATTTACCGACACCTATCTACCACAGGTAAGTGGGGTTGTCACTTCCATTCAAACACTAAAAGATGCCTTAGAGGCGCAAGGTCATGAGGTATATATTTTTACCGCTACTGACCCTAAAATTGCTAAGGATGCGGATGAAACGCATGTGTATCGCTTTTCTAGTATGCCATACTTCGGTTATAAAGACCGTCGTGTTACCTTTCGAGGTTTGATTCAAACTGTTGAAATTGGTAAAGAATTAAACCTAGATATTATTCATACACAAACAGAATTTTCTTTGGGTTTGATGGGTAAATTTGTTGCTCGTCGATTGAAAATACCAGTGGTACATACGTATCATACGATGTATGAAGATTACACGAATTACTTTGCCCGGGGCATGTTGCTAAAGCCTAGTGGGGTTGGTCCTTTGGTAAAGGCCTATTTGAAGGGAATGTCTGGGGTGGTTGCGCCTTCGCAATTAGTCCGGGATACTTTGATTCGTTATGGCGTGACTGATATTCCAATTCCAGTTATTCCGACTGGGGTTGCCTTACCAGACGTGAAAGAGGATCAGGTCGATTTGCGTGCCAAATACGGGTTTACGCCCGAACAGCCAGTGGTATTGTCATTGGGACGATTAGCACCTGAAAAAAATATTACCATGACAATTTCGGCTTTTTCTGAGCTATTGCAGTCTTATCCAGATGCCCAGTTAGTGATTGCTGGCGATGGACCAGCCCGTAAAACTTTAGAAGAACAGGTCGATGATTTAGATTTGCAAGATCACATTACCTTTGCCGGTATGGTAGGGCATGATGAAGTTTATGATTACTACCGGATGGCCAATGTTTTTGTCAGCTCTTCTGATTCTGAGACCCAAGGCTTGACCTTTATTGAGGCCATGGCGGCTGATCGTCCCTTTGTAGCCATTCATTCACCTTACTTAGATAATTTGGTGGATAGTCCGGCGATTGGGACTTTAGTTGATGACTATGATGAGTTTTTACAAGGAATTGAATTTTACTTAAACAATCCTCAAACAGCTGCTGATAGTCAAATTCGTAAAGAAAAAATGTATAACGTCGATGCGAATACCTTTGCTACCCGGGTCGTTAACTTTTATCAAGAAGTGTTGGAAAATTATCGCTCAACGCAAACTTCTGATGAAGATAAAGAAGAATATTTGAATGACGAAGAGATTGGCTACATTAAGCGAATTTTGCGCAATCCCTTCCGGAGAAACTAACTTGAAAGTACTTTTATATTTTGAAAACCAAAAATTGATTTCTAAGTCTGGTATTGGCCGGGCGATGCGTTTACAACAAGAAGCTTTATCGCATACCAATGTGGAGGTTACGACTGATCCGCATTGTAGTGATTATGATGTGTTGCATATTAATACTTATGGCGTTAACAGTATGCATATGGTTCGTCGGGCGCGTCGAATGGGTAAAAAAGTGGTTTACCACGCTCATTCAACTTATGAGGACTTTCGTAACTCTTTCGTAGGTTCCAACTGGATTGCCCCTTTTTATAAGCATCATTTAGTCTCATTATATCGTCAGGGGGATGCGCTAATTACGCCGACGCCATATTCTAAAAGTCTATTGCGCAGCTATGGTTTAACGCAGCCAATTTATCCAATTTCAAATGGGATTAATTTGGCTAAATATGCGCAATCTAGTGATAAAGTCGCTAAATTTCGAGAACATTTTAATTTAACCCCTGATCAAAAAACAGTCATTAGTGTCGGTTTGTTTTTTGAACGTAAAGGAATTTTTGATTTTGTTCAATTAGCGGAAAATAATCCGAATATTACTTTTATCTGGTTTGGCTATACTGATCCTAAGTTGATTCCAGCCAAAGTCCGACGGGTGGTTGAGGGTGCTCATCCAAAAAATCTGATTTTCGCTGGTTACATCACGGGGGATGTTATTTTGGGTGCCTATCAGGGGGCTGATTTATTCTTATATCCTTCTTTTGAAGAAACCGAAGGGATTGTTGTTTTGGAGGCATTGGCCTCTAAGCAAAATACTTTGATTCGAGATATTCCGGTGTATGACCCTTGGTTAACGGACCAAAAGAATTGTTACAAGGCCAAAGACGTCGCTGAATTTCAAACCAAGATGGATGCTATCTTAAATGGGCAAGCTCCTGATTTAACCGAGGCTGGTTATCAAGTCGCTCAAGCACGCGATTTAGCAGTCATTGGACAGCAATTAGCCCAAACTTATGATAAAGTCCTTAGTCAATAATATGACTAATAGCAAGGAGAAAATGATGTCAAAACGTAATCAGATTTCTGCTGGTATCGTAGTCATACTAACGGCGATTACGGTTTATTATTTAGTTCAAGAGCTAAAAGGGAAGGGTAAACAACTCGAAGAGGCCTTACGCGTTTTAGATTGGCGCTGGTTGGCTGCCGGATTAGTCATGATGGTGGTTTCCATCCTCTTGGAGGCCATGGCCACGCGGGCCTTAATGAATGCTAAGGATCAAGAACATATTCACTGGACTACTTTAATTAAGGTCCCGCTGATGAACCTATTGGGTAGTGGATTAACGCCCTTTGCGAGTGGGGGTCAGCCGGCCCAGTTGTTGGCTTTAGCCAAGGCTAAAATTGAAACCGGGCGGGCTTTATCAACTATTTTAATGAAATTTTTAGTCTACCAGATTGTGGTTGTCCTTTTTTTTATCGTCGCCTACGGTGCTGCTGATAATTTTATTTACCAATATGTTGACCACACTTTTGCTGAATTTATTCCTTTTGCGATTTTTATTCATGCCATTGTGATTGTGGGGATTTTGCTGGTAATGTTTTGGCCGGCCTTTACGTTAAAATTGGTTCATTTGACGGCGCGTTTGATTGGTCACTTTACCAGTCCGAAACACTATCAAAAAATTGTTGACAGTATCGAAG
Source organism: Convivina intestini (assembly GCF_003096575.1). Lineage (GTDB taxonomy): Bacteria > Bacillota > Bacilli > Lactobacillales > Lactobacillaceae > Convivina > Convivina intestini. The sequence continues at coordinate 18,609 of NZ_QEKT01000009.1, read as the reverse complement.
TGAAAATCAATAATTTTCATTTTGAGTCCCGCCGGGTTATTAAAAATAAACGGGCCTTGTTAGAATCGACTTTTTGGACAATATTACAGCTAGTTGTGTTCTATATGATTCCTTATTTTGTGATTCGAGCCTTCGGTTATCCTGAGGTGAATCCGTGGTTAATTGTGACGATGAACATTATGATTGTCATGGTGATTTCACTCTTCCCCGTTCCTGGTGGTGTTGGTGGGGCTGAACTGAGTTTTAAGTTACTCTTTACGCCCTTTGTTAGTAACCCAGCTACCTTGATTTTAGTAATTCTGCTATGGCGTTTGATTACTTACTACTTTGGTATTTTTGCTGGTATAATTGCCTATATTTTGCCAACTAAGCAGTATGATTAAAAGAGGTGATAAAGATGCCTTTAGGTTCACCAACTAGTGATTTAAAACAGATTATGACCCGGTTACGGGCGATGACTGAGTCTACTAATGATACGCATCAGTTACGCCGTTTTGAAGTTTATGGCGTTGAGGTCTTGCAGGTAAGTTACGATCAGACCCAAGGCCTATGGCGGGTCCGGGAACATCGTCAATTCCGTGAGTTTGAGTTTGATGATATCGACCTAGTGGCGATTGAAATATATGATGTATTGCACGATATGCAGTTGGTTTTCTGAACGGATTAATTTATTGAGGAAAAAATATGATGTCCTTTTTGAAACAGGTGTTAAGCCCAAAACAGTGGTGGCAACAAATTAAGAAAACAACGGATTCTTCCGCACCCATCGTTTGGTTTTTTATCCTAAATGTTATTTTAGTTTGGGTTAAAACCTATGTTAATTATTTGATGAATTTTAACTTAGGGGTTGTGGGACCGATTCAACAATTTTTGTTAATTTTAAATCCCATTCCAACGGCAATTATTTTATTGAGTCTAGCCTTGTATTTCCGAGGTGCGCTTAGTTATTGGCTGGCGATTGTCATGAATTTGATTCAATCAATGTGGCTGTTTGCTAACGTTTTGTACTATCGTGAATTTTCGGACTTTTTATCAATTGGTATTATTGGATCGGGTAGTTCGACTGGGAATAATCTAGGTAAATCAATTGTGGCAATTATTCATTTGTCTGATTATTTGATTTTCTTAGATATTATCTTGCTGATTCTTTTATTGATTTTCCGTCAAATTAAAATTGATAAAAAAGGCATCCAAAAACGATACGCCGTTTTAACTACTCTGTTAGGAGTGGTTCTGATGTTTGTTGATTATGGGATTGCTTCGGTTGATCGTTCGGGTCTGCTAACACGTTCTTTTGATAACAATTATATTGTGAAGTATTTAGGACTTAATGAGTATGTGGTTTTCAATGCTGTCCAAACTTACAACCAATCCAATAGTCGAAAACAGGCTAAACCAGCTGATTTAAAGAAAATTCAGGCCTTTACGACTCAAAATCAAACGCCCGCTAATGTACAATATTACGGCACGCAAAAGGGTAAAAATGTCTTTGTCATTCATTTGGAATCCTTCCAACAGTTTTTAATTGATTACAAGGTTGATGGTCAAGAAGTAACGCCTAATTTGAACCAGTTCTACCATGATCAAAATACGCTGAGTTATGATAATTTTTACAATCAAGTTGGTCAAGGAAAGACTTCCGATGCGGAAATGATGCAGGAAAATAGTCTTTATGGTTTGGCCACTGGTTCAGCAATGGTTAAGTATGGCACCAACAATACCTTTGAGGCCATGCCAGCTGTTTTGGCACAGCAGGGCTATACTTCGGCTGCCTTTCACGGAGATGTGGGCACTTTCTGGAATCGAAATAATACCTATAAGTCCTTTGGTTATAACTATTATTTCTCTAAAGAGTTTTATCCTAATGCTAAAAAATCAAGTAACAACGTTGGTTATGGTTTGAAGGATAAGATTTTCCTTAAGGATTCGGCCCAGTATATTGAACAGTTACCGCAACCGTTTTATGCAAAGTTGATTACAGTAACCAACCACTATCCATATGAATTAGATAAGCAAAATATTGCCTTCCCAGCTACCAAAACCGGTGACAATACGGTTGATGGCTACGTCCAGACAGCCCATTATTTGGACCAAGCTTTTGGTGAATTCATTGATTATATGAAGAAGGCTGGTTTGTATGATAATTCGGTCTTTGTTCTTTATGGTGATCATTACGGTATTTCCGAAAACCATCAGCCAGCAATTGCCCAGTTGTTAGGTAAGAGTAGTGTGAATAATTACGATTTAGCTCAGTTCCAAAAGGTACCGTTTATGATTCATGCGACTGGTCTTGAGGGTGGCGTTGATCATACTTATGGTGGTGAAATCGATATGATGCCAACCTTGCTAGATTTGCTGGGGGTTCCTACTAATGGAATGACCATGTTTGGCCACGATTTGTTGTCTAAGGCGGATTCGCAAGTAGTTGTATTTCGGAGTGGTGATTGGGTAACACCAAAGTATATGAAGTACCGTAACCAGTACTTTAATACGGAAACTGGTGAGACTCTAAATATTAATCAGGATCCAGAGTTGAAGGCTGCTGCTAAAAAGGCTCAGGATTATGCTGATAAATCGCTATCTTACTCGGATAAAATTATTACAGGGGATTTGCTTCGCTTTGACACTTCGCGTAGTAATTTCCATGCTGTGAATAAAAAAGACTTTGACTACCAAAAATCGGCTGCCTTAAAAATCTTAAAGCGTAATCAAGAAAGTAATCCATCCAGTGTATTGGCAAAAAATAATGGTCATTCTAGTACCAGTGACTATACTACCGATGCGCCTGAATATAGTAATGGTAATGCTAAATAAGCACTTGGCGAGCAAGTCGTTCATTAGAACGCTTGTTCGTTTTTTGTTATAATAAGGCTTAACAAAGTAAATGACAGTGGGGCGTACATGATTACACAAGAGGATAACCACCAATTTGAAGTGGTATCAAAGTATCAACCAACCGGTGATCAACCTAAGGCGATTAATAAGCTGGTTGATGGTCTTAAAGCTGGTGTTAAGGAACAAATTTTATTAGGAGCAACTGGAACGGGAAAAACTTTCACCATTTCCAACGTAATTGCCCAAAATAACAAACCAACCTTAGTTTTAAGTCATAACAAGACTTTAGCCGGACAACTTTATAGTGAGTTAAAAGAATTTTTCCCCAATAGTGCGGTAGAATACTTCGTTTCTTATTATGATTATTATCAACCCGAAGCGTATGTACCCAGTTCGGATACCTTTATTGAAAAAGATTCTTCGGTCAACGATGAAATTGATAAATTACGGAACTCAGCGACTAGTTCACTGTTTGAGCGTAATGATACGATTGTGGTGGCTTCGGTTAGTTCAATTTTTGGATTGGGGGATCCCCGTCAGTATCAAGATCACGTGATTAGCTTGCGAGTCGGTCGGGAGTACGGTCGAACTCAGTTGATGCGGGATTTGGTCGACGTACAATTTACCCGTAATGATTTAGATTTTCAGCGTGGAACTTTCCGAGTACGGGGGGATGTTGTCGAAATTTTCCCAGCTTCGCAAGATGAAATTGCCTTACGAATTGAATTTTTTGGCGATGAGATTGACCGTATCCGAGAAATTAATTCTTTGACTGGTGAGACAGTTAGTGAACGCGATCATGTGGCTATTTTCCCAGCCAAGCACTTTATGACTGATGATGAACGGATGAAGGCGGCCTTGATTGGTATCCGGGGCGAAATGGAGGAGCAGGTTAAGGCCTTTGAGTCTGAAGGGAAGTTATTAGAAGCCCAACGAATTAAACAGCGGACTGAGTATGATTTGGCTATGTTAGCTGAAATGGGTTTTACCAGTGGAATTGAGAATTACTCACGCTGGATGGATGGTCGTCAAGCCGGCGAAGCGCCCTTTACCTTGCTTGATTTCTTTCCCAAGGATTTTTTAATTGTTGTCGATGAAAGTCACGTTACCATGCCGCAGGTACGAGGAATGTACAATGGTGATCGAGCCCGTAAGCAGACCTTGGTTGATTATGGATTCCGTTTGCCATCAGCCTTAGACAATCGACCTTTGAAATTACCTGAATTTGAAAAACATGTTCATCAAATTATTTATATGTCAGCGACACCGGGGGATTATGAGTTAGCTCGGGTACCCAAGGCTGACATCGTGGAGCAAATTATTCGGCCAACCGGTCTACTAGATCCTACGATTGAAGTTCGTCCAGTTATGGGCCAGGTTGATGATTTAGTGGCTGAAATTAATAAACGAGCCGAAGCTGATGAGCGAGTTTTCATTACAACTTTGACGAAACGAATGTCCGAAGATTTGACGGACTATTTCAAGGACTTGGGCATTAAGGTGGCTTATTTACATTCTGATATTAAAACTTTAGAGCGGACAGCCATTATTCGAGATTTGCGTTTAGGTAAGTATGATGTCTTAGTTGGAATTAATCTTTTACGAGAAGGAATTGATGTGCCTGAAACCTCTTTAGTTGCTATTTTGGACGCTGATAAAGAAGGTTTCTTGCGTAATCCTCGTTCCTTAATTCAAACGATTGGGCGAGCTGCTCGTAACCAAAATGGTCATGTCATTATGTATGCCGATAAGGTGACTAAATCGATGCAAGAAGCCATGGATGAGACCCAGCGACGGCGTGATATTCAAATCGCCTATAACAAAGAACATGGGATTACCCCAACGACGATTAAAAAAGATATTAGAGACTTAATTACCGTTACCCATGCTGTTGATCATAGTGATGATCAACTTGATTTGACTAAGGTTGCTTTTAATGACTTACCTCGTGATGAACAAAACACGATCTTAGAAAATATGACGGGTCAAATGAAGGCCGCAGCCAAAGATCTTGACTTTGAAACGGCTGCCAATTTACGGGACAGTATTATGACTTTAAAGGCTCAAGCCGGACTATAAGGGGAAGGATAAAGATGGCAAAAGATGTAATTGAGATACGAGGTGCTCGTGCTCATAATTTAAAGAATATTAATGTAGATATCCCTAAAGATCAGTTAACAGTAATTACTGGTCTATCCGGTTCTGGAAAGTCTTCCTTAGCTTTTGATACCCTATATGCCGAAGGTCAACGGCGCTATGTTGAGAGTTTAAGTTCCTATGCTCGTCAATTTTTGGGACAAATGGATAAACCGGATGTTGACTCAATTGATGGATTATCTCCAGCGATTTCAATTGACCAGAAAACCACTTCCAATAATCCAAGATCAACGGTGGGAACGGTTACAGAAATTAATGACTATTTCCGACTATTATTTGCCCGTGTCGGAAAACCAGATGACCCCGCTGACGGTACCAAAATTATGTATACGATTGACCAAATGGTAGAGTATACGCAAAATCATTTAGCTGAGGGAACCCGTTTACAAGTTTTTGCTCCAGTTATTCAGGCTAAACGTGGAAGTCATTTGGGGACTTTTGAAAAAATGCGGAAGCAGGGTTATATTCGGGCCCGAATTGACGGCGAAATTGTGGAATTAGATGAACAAACTGATTTAGCACTAGATCGTAATAAAGTCCATAGCATTGATGTCATGATTGACCGGATTGTTTTACGTGAAGATGCTCGTTCTCGTTTGTATGATTCTATGGAAGCAGCGGCCAATTTAACTGGTGGCCTAGTGGAATTAGACATCGTCACCCGGGGGGATGATGAGCCGGTAGCCCCCTTAAAGTTTTCGGACCATTATTTAGGTGATTTGGGTGACTTTCGAGTTGGCCGGTTAGAGCCCCGTTTGTTTAGTTTCAATGCGCCAATGGGAGCTTGTCCGGCTTGTCAGGGATTGGGTGTGACCCGAGAAGTCGATATGGATTTGATTATTCCCGACCCTGAAAAAACCTTGCGCGAAGGGGCAATTGCTCCTTGGAATCCGATTTCGTCCAATTATTATCCTGAAATGTTAGCCCAATTTTGCCAACAATTTAAAATTGATTTAGATACACCCTTTAAAAAATTGTCTAAAGAAAAACGGCAGCTAATTTTAGAAGGATCCGGTACCAAAGAATTTCACTTCCACTATAAAAATGACTTTGGTGGTGTGCGGGATGTTGATATTCCTTTTGAAGGAGTTCTAAACAACATCAGTCGGCGCTTTAACGAAACTAATTCTGATTTTACGCGGGATCAAATGGCGCAATACATGACTGAGTTAACTTGTAAAGTTTGTCGCGGGTACCGCTTAAATGCTGCTGCTTTATCAGTTAAGGTTAAAGGAACTAATATTGGTCAATTGGCCGAATTATCGGTTGAAGATGAAATTGACTTTTTTAAAGATATTCAATTAGGACAGCAGGATCAAGAAATCGCTCGTCCGATTATTAAAGAAATTCGCGATCGTTTAGGTTTCTTAAAAAGTGTTGGATTACAATATTTGACTTTAGCACGCTCGGCCCGAACGTTATCGGGAGGGGAATCACAGCGGATTCGCTTAGCGACTCAAATTGGGTCTAATTTATCGGGAGTCTTGTATGTACTCGATGAGCCATCGATTGGGCTCCATCAACGGGATAACGACATGCTCTTGGGCTCGATGCAAAGTATGCGTGATTTGGGCAATACTTTGGTCGTTGTGGAACACGATGAAGATACCATGCTGGCCGCTGATTATTTGATTGATGTTGGTCCCGGGGCCGGTTCATTGGGCGGTGAAATTGTTGCGGCTGGCACGCCCCAAGTAGTGGCCAATGATTCTAAATCTCTAACGGGTCAATATCTGTCCGGTAAGCGTTTCATCCCAGTACCGGAAAAGCGTCGCAAGGGCAACGGCAATGAAATTATTTTGCGCGGAGTCAAGGAAAATAATTTAAAAAATGTTACGGCGAAATTTCCCTTGGGTAAATTTGTGGCTGTTACGGGTGTTTCTGGATCTGGAAAATCAACTCTGGTCAATACCGTCTTGAAACGGGTTCTAAAGCAAAAATTAAATCACAATTCACAAAAGCCAGGTGCTTATCGTGTGGTTGAAGGAATTGAGAATATTGAACAGGTAGTTGATATTGATCAATCACCAATTGGTCGTACACCCCGTTCTAATCCAGCTACTTATACTGGTGTTTTTGATGATATTCGGGAATTATTTGCCCAGACCAACGAAGCCAAATTACGTGGTTATAATAAAGGCCGGTTCTCCTTTAACACTAAGGGTGGCCGTTGTGAGAACTGTCGCGGAGATGGTGTCATTAAAATCGAAATGAACTTCCTACCGGATGTTTATGTGGCCTGTGAAGTCTGCAACGGCACTCGTTATAATTCAGAGACCTTGGAAGTGACTTATAAAGGCAAGACAATTGCCCAGGTATTGGATATGACGGCCGCCCAAGCCTTAGAATTCTTTGCCCCCATTCCTAAAATTGCGCGTCGCTTACAAACCATTAATGATGTTGGTTTAGGCTACGTAAAATTAGGTCAGTCGGCCACGACTTTGTCTGGTGGAGAAGCTCAACGGATGAAATTGGCTTCGGAATTACATCGTCGGACGAATGGTAAAACGGTCTATATTTTGGATGAACCAACAACTGGTTTGCATACCGATGATATTGCGCGTTTGCTGGAAGTACTAAACCGACTAGTGGATGCGGGCAATACCGTGATTGTGATTGAACACAATTTGGACGTCATTAAATCAGCTGATTGGTTGATTGATTTAGGTCCTGAAGGGGGTGCTGGTGGTGGTAAGATTTTGGTGGCTGGTACACCGGAAAAAGTCGCTAAGGATCAGCATTCATATACTGGAAAATATTTAAAAGCGATTATGGAGCGTGACCGTCAGCGAACTGAACAGCAAAGTTAATTAATAAAAAGGACGACCGTTAGGTCGTCCTTTTGGGTTTAAACAGCGACGGGCGCTTTAATCGCTGGTTCGCTAGTATAGTCGATGAGTTTGATATCATCCATGGTGTAATCAAAGATTGATTTAACAGCTGGATTCAACCAAAGTTGAGGGAGGGGATGCTGAGGGCGCTGTAATTGTTCTTGAACCTGATCTACATGGTTTTTGTAGATGTGGGTATCACCAATGGTGTGAACAAAGTCGCCAACTTGATAACCGGTTTGGGCTGCAATCATATGAATTAAGAGGGAGTAGCTGGCAATATTAAAGGGTACGCCAAGGAAGAAGTCACCAGAACGTTGGTATAACTGAGCACTTAATTTGCCATCAGCTACATAATATTGACTCAATACATGACAGGAAGGTAATGGTGCTTGAGGCGTAGTTTCGGCATTCCAAGCCGATAAAATCAGGCGGCGGGAGTTCGGGTTGTTTTTAATTTCATTAATTAGGCGGCCAACCTGATCAGTGCTGTTACCATCTGGGAGGACACTGGCCCAATTCCGCCAGAGTTTACCGTAAACTTCGCCGATGTAGCCAAATTCTTCCATGAAGGCATCATCGTTTAAAATACGATCAACAAAGATTTGCTTTTGTTCTTGATAGTGGGCATTAAAATCAGCATCAAGGGGTGCTCGGCGACCAAAATCGGTCATATCTGGTCCTTGATATTGATCAGATTCAATCCACTTTTTAAAGGCCCATTCATCCCAAATGTGATTATTATGTTCGAGTAAAAAGCGGATGTTGTTATCACCTCGTAAAAACCAAAGTAATTCACTTTTGATTAATCCAAAGAAAACTTTTTTGGTGGTTAAAATTGGAAAACCTTCGGCTAAATTAAAGCGCATCTGGGTACCAAAAATTGAATAGGTACCAGTTCCAGTACGGTCTTCTTTAAAGGTACCTTCGGTTAGAATTTTTTGGGCTAAATCTAAGTAGACAGTTTCGTTTTGACTCATGTTTTTACCTCTTTTTATTCCGTAGTGTTAATAAATTGTTCTAAATTAATTTGAGTGGCAGTTTTAGCCTCAAAGGGGACGTGAATCAAAGGCACTTGTTTTTCAGCTAAGAGGGATTGGGCAAATTCGTCATTGCGGTAGTTTCGCATGAACTTAATAGAGGTAATCCCGGCTTGCAGTAATAATTTAGTGCATTGTAGGCAAGGAGCATCTGTCACATATAAGTGGGCGCCGTTAACAGCAATCCCCATTTTGGCTGCTTGAATTAGGGCATTTTGTTCGGCATGGACAGCGCGCACGCAATGACCGTCAACCATATAGTCGCCGACCTCAGTACAGTGGGGTGTGCCGGAAACAGCACCATTATAACCACTAGCAATAATGCGATTTTCATAAACTAGAATAGCGCCAACGTGTAGCCGAGTGCAGGTTGAACGAGTAGATAAAATTGCGGCTTGGGCAATAAAATATTGATCCCAGTTAATACGATTATCGGCCATAGTGTCCCCCTCAATGTTAAAATAGATTCAATATCTAGTTTAGCACGCATATCTGGGAGAATATTATTATGAGTAAAATTTTAGATGGTAAGGCAGTAGCTCAAATTATTAATGAACAAACATCTCAGGCCGTTAGACAGTTGGCTAAGCCAGTGCGCTTGGCAGTTGTTTATGATCCGGAAAATGCAGGAAGTGACTTGTACGTAGGTATGAAATCCCGTCAAGCCGCTAAAGTTGGCATTGAAACCCAAGACATTCCTGTCCCGGCCGATGCAAACACTGAAACAGTTCAAGAAATTGTACGAGATTTAAACCAGGATCACACCATTACTGGTATTTTAATTCAAAGTCCTTTACCAGAAGCAGTTAATGAACAAATTATTTTTTCGACTGTTGCACCAAGTAAAGATGTAGATGGCTTGGGGGCCGTTAATCAGGGCCTATTATTTGCGGATTCCCCCTTGCCTTACACTATTGCTGCTACTCCGCAAGGTGTGATGACTTTACTCAAGCACTATCAAATTGATCCAGCCGGTAAAACAGCCTTGGTGATTGGCCGTTCTCAACTATTTGGTCGTCCGATGGCAGCATTATTAAATAATGCTGATGCAACCGTAATTTTAAGCCATCGGTATACCCCAGCGGCCCAGTTAAAATCTTTTTTGAAACAAGCCGATTTAGTGGTCGTTGGCGTTGGACAACCAGATTTTGTGTTAGGGGAGGATTTGAAACCAGGCTGTGTCGTCATTGACGTAGGGATGAATATCGTTGATGGTAAGGCAACGGGGGATGTTGATTATTCCTCAGCCAGTCAGGTAGCGGACTATATTACCCCAGTTCCTGGTGGTGTTGGACCAATGACGATTGCTACTTTATTAGAAAATACCGTTAAAGCAGCACAAGAAAATAATTAATAATTTTACTAGAGAATCCTTGGGGGTTCTTTTTTTTGTTATTTTTTTTGCTGGGATTCGTAGTATAGCTGTGAGGCAAAGGAGAAGACATGTCAATTGATAGTATATTAAAAGAAGTCATGCAGCTGCGGGCCAGCGATTTATACCTACTGCCCTACCAGTCAAAATATCAGCTAAAGTGCCATAGCCAGGGCCGGTCGCATCTATTGCGACAGCTATCACTAGAGGAAGCCCACCAGTTTATCGCTACGATTAAATATCGCAGTGAGATGAATATTTCTGAAAGTCGTCGACCTCAATTGGGACGATTTACTTTTGAAAATATATGGATTCGAGTTTCGACCGTCGGTGATTTTTTAGACCGAGAAACATTAGTATTACGTTTTATTTACGATCAGCAAGGTGGATTAAATTGGCTCTTGTCGGATCAATTTGAGACTTTGAAAGTCGGTTTGCCAGATGCTGGTTTATTTGTGATTGCCGGTCCAACAGGCTCAGGGAAAACAACTACTTTGTATGAATTATTACGGCAATTTCAAAAAGAACGTTTAATTTTAACCATTGAGGATCCGGTTGAAATTTATGAGCCGAATTTTGTGCAGTTACAAGTTAATGAAGCAGCAGGGATTGGCTATCAAGAATTAATCAAGGTTGCTTTAAGGCATCGACCAGAAATTCTACTAGTGGGTGAAATTCGTGACCAAGCAACAGCCAAGGCCGCCCTTCAGGCAGCTTTAAGTGGGCATTTAGTTTTATCAACCATCCATGCGCTTTCAGCCCAAGATGTACGTCTCCGGTTACTGGAGTTAGGCGTGGACGCTGGACAACTAGACGTGGCGTTACAAGGAACTATTTATCAACGTTTGTTACCAGCCGTAGATCAAAAAATAGCTGCCTTGGCTGAATTTTGGTTTAAACAAGATCAGCAATTAAGCAATACATGGGAGGAGGGACTGTATGCTGCTTTACAAGCTAAAAAAATTACATCAGCAACCTACCAGCAATTTAAAAAAGTTCAAACGACATGATCAAGTTCGTTTTTTTCAAGAGTTAGGGGAGCTATTGGATTCTGGCTACAGTATTGTTCGTAGTTTGGATGTTTTAGAAAAAAGTCATCCCCAATGGCAGCCAAAATTGGTCTATGTACAAAAGTACTTGGCTCAGGGGAGTAGTTTAGTAGAGGCTCTGCGCCCTTTTATCAGTACCGCAATTGCGTTACAGCTCTCTTTGGCTAAGAAGCATGGAGACTTAGCCCAAACATTAATCATTTTAGGAAAAAATCTGTCTAGAATTAGCCAGTAAGAAGAAAAATTAAAACAAGTTATGCGCTATCCAGTGATTTTATTGGTGTTATTAGCATTTATGTTAATAGCGCTACGCTATTTTTTATATCCGATTATGAGTCAATGGTCGTCAGCTAATGTTGTTGATAGTCGATTAGATTGGTTATTAGTAGGGAGTGGCTTAGCCACATTAATTGCTACTTTAGTGATTTGGCATTGGTGGACTAAAAAAACAGCCTTATCACGGCTTAATTTACTAGTCCATTTACCAATTATTGGTGGATTGGTTAAAACTGCCCTAACTTACCAGCTTAGTCAGCAGTTAGCTATGCTGTTATCGAGTGGTTTAACCATCCCGGAAATAATTGAAGAATTGGTCCAACAGCCGGCTGATAATTTAGTCGTTGATTTAGCTCGGTTAGCCCAAGCTAGCCTCTCACAAGGAGGGACCTTGGAAAATTTTATTTGGCAACAACCATATTTTAATGCGTCAGTGGCTGGTTACTTTACTAGGGGACATACGACTGATAAATTATCAGCCTACTTAGCTTATTACGCCAAATTACAGTTTAACGCCTTGGTAAGACAGACAGATCGCCTGATTGCCAGTCTTCAACCAATCTTTTTTGCCGTGGTTGGGCTGGCCATTGTTGGACTTTACTTAGCGATGTTGCTACCTATGTATCAAAATATCGGAGGAATGAATTGATGAAAATAATGAAAAAAACGAAGGCTTTTACCTTGATTGAAGCGGCGGTAGTGCTCTTTATTATCGGGTTATTAATGTTATTAATCTTGCCTAATTTAAATGTACAACGAAAAAATGCCAGTCAAACTCACGCTAAAGCAATGGTTGCTATGGTTCAAACTCAAATTGATTTATATCAAAATGAACATCCTGAGGCCAGTGATGTTACCTTAGACGACTTGGCGCGGGAACATTACTTGAATGGAAAGCAGGTTGATAAAATTAAGGATTTGAAGATTGGTATTAGTCAAAATGAAGCCCATCAATAAGGCCTTTACTTTAGTAGAAGCCCTGGTTACTTTAGCAGTAGTTGCTCTATTAATTTTAATTGGGGGACATCATTTTAGTAGTCAGCCCGGCGTTAAAGTAGACCAGTGGCAAACAAGTTTTGATAGTCACTGGCAACACGCTCGGAACTTAGCTCAGGGGCACGGACAAGCCGTTAATGTTAACTTTGGATTGGAAGCGGTTAGTTTTAACCAAACAACGTTAACTTATCCGAAAAATTATCGTTGTCATCAAAATCAATTAGTAAAAATTTTACCAACAGGCTATGTGGCACCGACAACGATTGTTTTAGAAAATGGTTTGCAACAAAAACTAGCAATTATTTTTAGCTTAGGAGGAGGCGATTATCGTTTTCAAATCGAGCATTAGGGCTAGACCGGCTTTTGTTTTGGCTGAAGGAATGTTGGCTTTGCTCATCGCTACTGCGATGGTAACTTTTGAACATGAACAAGTGGCGAATTTTCAGACGCAAAAAAGGCGGTTAGAAAAAATTGGCAATCAAACAGAAACAAAAAAACGTGCAGCAATGGTGGCCTGGCAGCAGTGGACCAAGGACTCAGTTACCAGCCTTCACAATGATCGAAGCCCTGATCGCTCTGGCCGTGACGGTCTTAGTATTGATGAGCCTTCAAATGGTCGCTCAACAACTACAACACAGCAGTCAAAAAAATCCTCAGATTAATTTACAAGTGGCTCTAAACCAGTTGAATTTACAGCACTATCAAATAGAGCGGGTTAACCAAGGTGAAATTTTAGTAAAAAATAGTACTGGAGAATCCGCCAGCTTAAAAGTGATGAAGCATCGACTAGTTGTGGTCAGTCCCCAGGCGGGACAAGTTATTTTAATGCATGATGTTGATGCCGTTACTTGTTTAGCTCAGTCGGGCTATCAGATTTTACGTCTTAAGTTAAATAATGGCCGCATAATTGAAGGCTCTTTATTCTTGCCCAACCAATCAATAAAGGATAATTATCATCATGATAAATAAACAGCCAGCGTATATTTTAGTGACTACTTTACTAGTGTTAGGTTGTTTGAGTGCGGCCTTAGTTTTGCAAAATGGTATTTTTAAAGAACAGTTGGTGTCGCAGCAGGAGTTAAATCGTAATACTGAAATCGAGCGCATTCAAATTTTAGCTAGCATTGCCTATGGTCAACAGGCCCGTTCTAGTTTTGACTTAGAAGGACATCATATTGAGATAAAAGACCACCAGTTATTGATCTACTTTAAGGGACATAATAGCTATCAGCGCTCGCTTTTAGTTGCTCATCAGGAGTGAAACCGCTAAAATAAAGACATGATAAATAGTAAAATTCCAGCATATTTTGACAGTATTTTTGCTGTTGTAGAATATTATCGAACTACTTACAAAGTTAGCTTAACAGCCGCCTTAGTGGCTGTTTTAGAATACTTATCCGACGGGCAACCTAAGGATAATCCCCTCTTTCAAGATACTCAGGGACAAAATTTGAGTGATAAGATGGGGCAGATTGATTGGGATAGCTTAGATTTAACTGAAAAGCGTAATGTCTTACAGTTGTTACTTTTAAAGGTGAAACGAGCTGATCATGCCGATATGAACAGTCAATTAACCCCCGATGGGATTGGTTATTTATTGGGCGACTTAGCCTATCAGACCGCTGGTGCCCAAAGTGGGGATAAAATTTTAGACATGACAGTCGGTAGTGGTAATCTACTGTGGACAGTTGATGAGGTGTTTGAACACCATCAAGTGCATTTAAAGCGACTGGGTTTTGATAATGATCAGGTTCAGTTAGCATTAGCCCATGTAAGTGATCGACTTTTGCACGATGACGAAACCGACCTTTATCAAGCCGATGTATTGGCAGTGCCAGAAGATGAAAAAATTAAGGCTCAGCTAGTTATCAGTGACTTACCAGTTGGTTATTATCCGCAAACGGTGCCTGATAAATATGAAATGCGTGCAGTCGAGGGGAAGTCCTTTGCTCATTTTTTGCTGATTGAAGAGGCGATGAATTTAGTTGCTGCTGACGGATGGCTTTACTTTCTTGTACCGGCCAATATTTTAGAAGGCCCGGAGCATGAAAAGTTACTCAAGTTTTTAGCCACGAAGGCTCAATTGAAGGCTTTTCTTAAGTTACCAGAAAATTATTTTCTAAATGAGGCTGCAGCTAAAGCTATCTTGATCTTACGTCCTAAAGAGGCTAATCCTAAAGGAGAGGTATTGGTAGGAACGTATCCTTCCTTAAAGGAACCAAAGGCTTTTGAAGATTTTTTGCAAGATATTAAAAGCTGGGTTAAACTGAACCGTAGCAGATAATGTAAAATTTTAAAAATATGAGTTAGGGGTTAATAATGGCTAAAATAATGGCGGTGAATGCGGGTAGTTCTTCCTTAAAGTTTCAACTATTGGAAATGCCAGCCGAAGAAGTTATTGCACAAGGTTTAATCGAACGAATTGGTATGGATGATGCCATTATTACGATTAAATATCAAAATGATGGTTCCGTGGTTGCAAGTGACGACATCACTTTGTCTGACGATGGGAAAAAGGCGAAGTTTAAAGTTGTTGCGCCTGTTAAAGACCATCAGGTCGCAATCAATGTGATGCTCAAGCATTTGAGCGAGCTAGGAATTATTGAAAACCTCGATGAAATCGTTGGTGTTGGGCACCGTGTTGTTTCAGGTGGGGAATGGTTTAACAGTTCAGTGATTGTTGATGAAGAGGTTTTGCATAAGATTGAACGTTTGGCGGCCTATGCGCCTTTGCATAACCCAGCCAATGCGATGGGCATTCGAGCTTTCCAGAAGATTTTGCCACACGCTGTATCAGTAGCGGTCTTTGATACTTCTTTCCACCAAACAATGCCTAAGGTCAATTACCTTTATTCCTTGCCTTATCAGTACTATACCCGTTATGGTGCCCGTAAATATGGGGCTCACGGTACCTCTCACCGCTATGTAGCTCACCGTGCTGCTGAAATGTTAGATCGTGATATTAACGATCTTAAGTTGATTACTTTGCACTTGGGTGCTGGAGCTTCAGCTACAGCCGTTCAAAACGGTAAGTCATACGATACCTCGATGGGCTTCACACCCATGGCTGGCTTGACGATGGCTACTCGAGTTGGGGATGTTGATGCATCATTAATTAACTACATCCAAGAACATGAACATCTTTCAAACGAAGAAATGATGGATGTGTTGAACAAGAAGTCTGGTCTTTTGGGTATTTCCACTATCTCCAGTGATATGCGTGATTTGGAAGCAGTTCGTGATACCAATGAGCATGCTAACTTGGCCATTGATATTTTTGTTAACCGAGTTGTCCGTTATGTTGGTCAGTACATTGCCGAAATGAACGGAGCTGATGCCATTATCTTTACCGCCGGTATTGGTGAAAATGGTTATGAAGTCCGTAAGGAAATTATTGATAAGCTTAGCTACTTTGGTGTTGAGATTGACGATGCTAAGAATACCGGTATGCGTGATGAAGCCATTGTGTCAACCGATGATTCTAAGATTAAGGTTTTGGTTGTACCTACCAATGAAGAGTTAATGATTGCTCGTGATGTACAAACTTTAATGGGCGAAAAATAATTTAGTGTATAATACCAATTAAGTAACTAAAACTACCGGCTATAAGCTGGTTGTTTTAATTTAAAATCCAGTTTTCATAAGGTGAATAATTATGCGGGTTCAAAAAAGAAGGCGTAAGAAACGAAGTTTTTTCGTTAAATTAATGGCAGCCATGGCGGTCATTATTATTGCCTATTTTTCTTTTAAGATTATTTCGGATACAGGTTATCAGGCCTTAAATCCCAATGATACAAAGTTTAAAGCGGTAACAATTAAGTCAGGGTCAACACCACAAGAAATGGGTGATACGCTGCAAAAAGAAAAGATTATTCGTAGTTCCCGCGCTTTTGCTAAGTATGCTAAACAATATGGTTCTGAGAAGTTGATTGCCGGAACTTACTTGCTTTCAGCGGCCCAGGATGTGGAATCGATTTATAAGCAAATGACGATTGGGCCAACAGCGGCACCGCAGTTGCCGGAGGGTTATGCTTATATTGGCAATACGCAAACGCCAGAGCAAACCGCTCAGTCGATTGCCACGGCCACTAATGTACCGAGTGCTAAAATTCTTCAAGCCTACGATGATAAAGATCTAATTAAGAAGATGGAAGCCAAGTATCCACAGCTGATGAAGGGGGTAAACCCTTCTGGTAAAACAACCTATAAGTTGTATGATTACGTTTATCCCGGTGTTTATAACTTGAAGGGATCTGGTAATGCCGATGCAGTAGTTGAAAAATTGTTAGGGATTGCCAATGATGATTTGAAGCCTTATTACTCAGAAATGAAGGCTAATGGCATTCCAGCCCCAACCGTGATTTCTCTAACTTCTGTTTCTGGTAAATCGGAATTTGAACGACGGTTGAAGTTTATTAAAAAGATTGCACCATATGCCCAAGAATTAAGTAAGGAATATGGTATCTTAGCTTCTATTTCGATTGCCCAAGCCGCTCACGAATCTAACTGGGATAGCTCGATTTTGTCATCTAAGTACAACAACTACTACGGTGTAAAAACTCAAGACGAACGGGCTGGTAAGTCTGTTGTCTTGGAGACTAGTGAAGTTGTTGACGGTGAGACTCAAACCCAAAAAGCCCGGTTTGCGGTTTATAAGTCCTGGAAGGACAGCATGAAACAGCATGCGGAAACGTTAGCTAAGGGAAATACTTGGAATCCAGATCAGTTTAAGGATGTCTTAGCTGCTAAGAATTATAAGCAAGCCGCCAAGGCTTTGCAGGATGATTCTTATGCGACTGACACTAATTATACGCAGCTTTTGATTAAGTTAATTGAATCTTGGAATTTAGAACAATATGACAAGTAAAAATAATATAGACCCGTGAGGGTCTATTTATTTTTGTTTAAGGAATGAATAAAATGCTTGTGTAAACGTTTTCACAAGTGTACAATATCACTTGTAATTAATTTGAAAAGGAGTGGTATTTACTATGAATGCTGCAATTTTACTGGCCTTATTGCCAGCCTTGTTCTGGGGGTCTGTTGGACTTATCAGTACAAAAATGGGTGGAAGCGCTGCTCAACAGACGTTGGGTATGACCTTTGGTGCTTTACTCTTTGGATTAGGAACCATGTTTTTCTTCGTTATGCCACGAGGCATTTACCTTGGTAAAGAAATCTGGGTCGTTGGAATTCTATCTGGTTTAGTTTGGGCCGTGGGAATGGCCTTCCAGTTCTTGATGTTTAAGCAGATGGGTGTTTCAATCGGAATGCCTCTATCAACGGCTGCTCAAATTATCATGAATGCTGTGATGGCTGCGACTGTCTTGGGCGAGTGGATTAACATCAAGATGTGGTTGGTGGGAATCGTTTCGATTGCCTTAGTTGTGTTTGGTGCTACTTTGATTTCTTTGCCTGACAAAAAGTCAGAAAAGAAAGCTGAAAGTGCTTTGAATGGTAAGGGCTTGCTTTACCTGGTTATCTCAACTTTGGGCTTTATGCTGTACTTCGTGTTGCCTAATTTCTTGAGTAAAATCGAATACATTAAGCCATCTATCAAGGCTGCTAACAATGGAATTGACTATATGACTGCCATTGTAGGGCCACAGGCCATTGGGCAGGTAGTCGGTGCCTTGTTGATTGCGGTTTTGATTTTCCGCGAACAGAAGGTAATGTTTGCAGCGCCAACATGGCGTAACATCTTGACTGGTTTGACATGGGCTTTGGGTAACATCTTCATGTTTATCTCAACTGCTGCGCCATCAATCGGTCAGACAATTGCCACGACTTTCTCACAGCTAGGTATTATCGTGGGAACCTTTGGTGGAATCTACATCTTGCATGAAAAGAAGTCAAGCGGACAAATGCGTAATATCTTAATCGGGACGGCCTTAGTTATTATTGGTGCCCTAATTATCGGAAATATTCATAGTTTTGCTTAAAATAAAAAAACGCCGTTGAAGTGCGCCCTCCAAATTGGAGAGAAGTAATGTCATAAATCTTGTCGCTTAATTACTACGGTAATTAGGCGACTTTTTGTTTTTGATACTGCG
>NZ_QEKT01000008.1 GCF_003096575.1 Convivina intestini | reverse complement strand
CGCAGTATCAAAAACAAAAAGTCGCCTAATTACCGTAGTAATTAAGCGACAAGATTTATGACATTACTTCTCTCCAATTTGGAGGGCGCACTTCAGGCTTGCTTTTTTTATGACTTAATCAGCTGCTTTGGGACTACTTTCAGAACTTGAGGATGCTTCACTAGAAGCTTGCGATGAAGCAGTTGATTCACTGCTAGCTGCACTAGAACTTTGGCTAGCTGATGGGGTGCTTGGTTGACTAGCTGGTTCAGTTTTTGATCCTTGACTACTAGAACCATGATTGTTATTTGTAGCCGGCGTATTATTAGTAGTTCCACCATTGCTGCCCGTCTGCCCGTTGGACGAATTATTAGATGAACCAGTCTCTCGACCATGCACAACCGAATGATTTTCACTGGCTTCAGCAGCTTTTTCACTTGCCAAGCTACTACTGCTAGAAGAGGACTTACTACTTTTATGAGCAGACTTGGATGATTTACTAGATGAGTCACTACTGTCACTTTTATTAGAAGTGCCCGAACTTTGACCAATCATATAAAATCCTAAAATAATGAATAAAACAACAAAAGCGATCCAAAACCAGGCCCGCTGATAAAAATGCTTTTTAGGCAGTTGTTCCTCCATAATTTTTCGACGCTTACTTCTTGAAAGCATTCACTTAAACTCCTTCATTACGCTCACTTTAATTTTAATGATTAATCCGATTAATCATGGCTCGAATTTCGTCTCGGAAATAAAAACCAAAAATTAAGACGACTACTGGCCAAGGACTATATTGAACAATTACTAATAGTAATTCTCCAAGGTAGGCAAAAAAGGCCGTAATCCACTTACCAAAAAATATTTGTAATAAAATTAGTCCCAAAATAATAATTGGTAATATCAACCATTTGGCCCACTGTGAATTGGGCACTTTGGTCTCTTGATAAACTCGCTGGGCACTATTTTTAGCCTGTTGCGAAGCCGAGGTGATTTTTTCCTGTCCCACTTTAGTCCAGTGCTGAGCCTCAGCCTTAGCCTGTTCCCAAGTAGATTGGATGGTTTGGCTAGTGGAAGAGTCACTACTGCCGTAATTACGCTGCACTCTAGACTCAATCTGTTCCCCAGTTGATTCAGTTACATTCGTAGCCGAACTTTGAAAAGATTGTGAATCAGAGACAACTTGGCTCTGGCTTTCCAGTGATTCATTTTCATTATTAGACATATAATCTCCTTCCCCATCAAAACCATTCGCATTTAAGGAACTCTGTCCATTATTTTAGCAAGAATCACCTAACCATGCTAGCTATCCAGTATAAATCCTAAATAAAAAGGCTATCCAACCGAATGGATAGCCTTTTGTAACTTATCTTACCAAACAAAGAGTCCAACTGTTGCTGCTGATACTAGTGAAACTAGGACACCAGATAACAACAAGTAAGGCACGTTTTTAGCAATTAAATCATTCTTTTCACGGTCGACCAAGCCCTTGAAACAACCGATAATCATACCAATAGTGGAAAGGTTGGCAAAGGACGTCAAGAAAACGGTCAAAACGGCACGATAGTGCGGCGCAAATGAAGAAATCTTAGTGGTAACTTCTCCCATTACAACAAATTCATTAGTTACCAACTTAGTACCCATGTACTGAGCTAATGGGAAGACATCCTTAGGTTCAACACCCATTAACCAAGCAAATGGGTAAAGAATAATTCCCAAGATGTGTTCCAGAGTTAACCATGGGTTAAACATCATCAAAATCTTATCAACTAAGGCAGCTAGGGCCACAAAGGCAATAACGTTAGCCGCAATAATCAAGATCAACTTACCAGCATTCAAAATTGAATCACCTAAGAAGGAGAAGAAAGGTTCCCGCTTAGTTTGCTGTTGAACATCTTGCGTTTTATCATTTTCAGCAATCTCTTGGGCCAAAGCTTCTGATCCAGAAGCAACATCTTGACCTTCAACTGGCAAAGCTTCTCCACCGATAGTAGCAATCACATCTTCTTCTGGTGTAACGTCGACAGGATTTAAGATATTAGTAATAATCAAAGCATTAATAACGTTGATTGGCACCGCTGTCAAAATAAATTGTCCAGGCATCATGCTGGTATAAACACCAATCAATGAAGCAGTCACACAACTCATCGACATCATTGCTAGGGTTAAGTTACGCTCAGCCTTCATGCGCTTCAACTGTAATGAAGAAACCGCCAAGGCTTCAGTGTTACCAAGAAACATCATTTCAACAGAGAAAAATGATTCAAACTTAGGCTGACCACTTAACTTAGCCAAAACGATACCAATCCACTTGATGATGAAAGGCAAGATACCAAAGTAAGTCAAAATATCAAACAATGGCACAATCAACAAGATTGGTAGCAAAGCACTGGTGAAGAAGTTCATCTGCTTAACACTGACCCAATCGGCGACCGCAAAGCCAATTCCCTTATAGGCCACGGCAACTAATTCAGTAAAGCCATTGGCAGCAGCTTCAACCATAGCACGACCAATTGGGAAGCTGGTCAAGAACCAAGCCAAGACTAGGTTAAACAGCGCCATAATAATCACTGATTTCCATTTAATATTGCGGCGATCTTTTGAAAAAAGTACTGCAATCGCCAAAAAGATGATCAACCCCACGATGTTGATGATGAGATACATAACATTCCGCCCTTCTTTTCCGATAATATTCGCTAAAACACTAACATTGTACCACAGGAAAACCGATTTTAACCGTTATTTGCCATTATAAAAGCCCCTTATCTTTTTAATCTAAATCTTTGACTTTACTAATAATTTAACCTATTATTATCATAATTTTTAAAAGAAGTACGAACATAGGTTTAAAATTTTATGATGAACGCCTTAAAAATCATTCGATATACTGTGGGAGGATAAGTCATGGTTCAGCCACTACTACATAAAACAGGTACTAACGACCCACTTTTCCAAGGACTCTTTGGGTTAGAAATTGAAGAACATCGGGTACAGATTAGTCGAAGCAGTCTTTCTCAGCTGGCTCACTCGGCTAAGTTTGGTGACCGCTCCTTTCATCCCTACTTTCAGACTGATTTTTCTGAAAGCCAAGAAGAATTAGTAACAGCGCCACATAAAACCAGCCAGGCGGCCTTGCAACAATTGCATGAATTACAAACAATTTTAACCAGTCATCTCACCGACGACGAAATCATCTGGCCTCTATCAATGCCGCCACATTTGGCAGCCGATGATCTACATTTTTTAGCCAATCACTTCGAGCGCACTTGGTATCAAGCCTATCGAGACTTTTTAATTAAGCGTTATGGTTATTATCAGCACATCATGACTGGAGTGCATATTAACTTTTCAATTAGCGGTACTTTAGTTGATCAATATCAAAGGACCAACCAGATTGCTGATTCGGGACAGGCGAAAAATCAATTATATTTTAAAATTGCGCAACATATTGTGGCCTACCGTTGGTTTTTAACCTATTTATTTGGTGCCAGCCCGGTCAGTGAAAATCCTGATGATACAATTCCATCTCAAAAACGGTCTTTACAACCCGTTCGCTCTTGGCGGGCTAGTCAGTATGGTTTTAAGAATCAACCTAATATCCAAATTGGCTATGCTAGCTTGACAGAACACTTACAACAATTAGCGCATGTTTTAAACACTAATTTACTTTATGATCGCAGTGAATTTTATGGTCCGGTTCGTTTTAAAAACGCTGGTACTATCGCTGGTTTAAAGCAAAACGGTCCCGATTATCTTGAATTTCGGATGTTTGATATTGATCCTTTTAGTCTTGACGGTATTTCGCAAGAAGCGCTTAGCTTACTTCATCTCTTGATTATTGACGTACTAAATCAAGGTCAAACATGGACAGCTAGCGAGTTAATAGCTGCTGATGAGTTCAACAATGAGGTGGCACTAGCCCATCCCCAACAGGCCTTAAATGATGAACTTCAACAGCAGGCTAGGGTCCTATTAATTCGTTTACAAGCGATTACGCAACAGGCACCGGCTTCATTAAAAAAAGAATTTGAACAAGCCATCAAATATGCAAAGTCAGCCCTAGCAACACCGGCCAAGACTGTGGCCGGTCAATTGGTTAACTACATTGAGGATGATTCCCTGTCGACCTTCGCCCTAGAAGAGGGGCAAAATTGGCGTAGCCAGCATCAGATAGCCTTAAATCAGTTCCAGTCAGTGAATGAAAATCTAGTATCAACTTATATTCAAGCGCTAACCTTAGGTTTTAAGACTGAAGTCCAAACCCCTGATCAACTCAAATTGAGTTATCGAGGTAAAAGCTGGTTAATTAACGAACCGTTAGACTTAAAAACACTACTCCAACAATAAAGCTGCCCCGCATAAACGAGGCAGCTTTTTATTCTTCTATTCTTTTTTTCCCAGATAACGACGAGGAACGCTCATCAAAACAATGGTGGAAAGAATTAAAATAATACCGATAACCTGGACAAAGGCTAATTTAGTATTTAAGAAAATAACTGACAAAACAGTCGCCACCAAAGGCTCAATCGTCCCTAACAAACTGGCATAATTAGCCTTTAAATGACATAAGCTCATGACATAAAAGGCATAAGGAAGTAAGGTACCACCAATAATGATGATTAAAATAAAAATCCAGTCTAGCTGTACCAACCGTTGGGGACTATGCCATATTGGCTGAAAAAAGTTAGCAACCACACCACCAATAAATAGTCCCCAAGCAGCAACTAAGAGTGGTGAATAATTTTTTAATAAAGGCCGTGGTAAAAGCGTATAACCTGCTAAACCAAAAGCTGATAGAATCCCCCAAAAAAGAGCTTGATTACCAATCGCTAGGGTCGAAAATTGGCCGTTTGTTGCCAGCAAAACAACGCCTAACAGGGCTAGGATAATCACAATCACATCAATTCGTGAGGGCAGAGTCCGACTAATCATACTCAAAATAATGATAATGATAGTCGGTCCTAATGACTGTAAAACAGTGGCCGTAGCAGCATCCCCATAATAAACCGACAAGAAAAAACTGGATTGGGCCAGTAAAACGCCCAAAATACCAAATAGCAGAGCCGAAACGACGGCGCGAATATTGGTAAACATTTCAAAAATCTGCCAACCATTTTTCATAAATAAAATTATGAGTAAAATGAAGCCTGACCAAAACATTCGCGTGCCAACTAACCACTCCGGATTAATGGTCGTTGATTGAAACAAAAAGCTAGCTAAGACACCGCTCACACCAAATAGCGTGGCACTTAACACCCCATAGATAAATCCCTTAATACAAATAACAACCGCCCTCTTTTCCTCATTAATATCTCATACAATTTTAATGTAAACTTTTACCGAGATTAATCATAACAAAAAGAGTGCTCCTATGAAAAGGAAACACTCTCTTTTTATGAAAATAATGCTTTAAATTTCTGATTTATTCCCCAATTTGAAGAGCAACATACCAACCAGAACATAAGAAACTAAGACTAATAATGGTAAGGCCGTCGCATGTCCATCAAAGAAAGCTAGGTTACGAAGTAGGGTTCCGGTAGCCCCTGGTGGTAAGAGCTGGCCAAAGGCGCCCCAACCACTTGGCAACATTTCTGGTGCCGAAGTCAAACCAGACAGTGGATTACCTAGCAGGATTAGCGTAATGGCCGCAATGGCTAGCCCCCAATTCCCTATCACTTCTAGTAAACCTAGAACAAAGAAACCAGTTGCTGCAATACCCAACATGGCGCCCAATGATGTTAGCCAATAATTTCCATCAAAGGTACCAATTCCAAATTGAATAACTGCTATCAAGCCAAGTCCACCAATCATGGCAAAACATAGAATTGCCGCAAATTTCTGCCACTTACCTTTAACAGCCTTAGCAATGGCAACCGAACCAATCCAACCACCCAGTGCGATTGGCAGGGCCCCGGCTGCTAAACCAACTCCCTTAGAGTCAGTCTTAGGAAGAGCTTTCAATTCTACAACTTTAACTTGCTTGGCTTGCAGGGTGGTCATACGAGCATTAATTGTTTTTAACATAACCGGATCACCGGCCTGTTGGGCAGCCAGCGCTAATTGTTTGGTCCCAGCTACTTTTTGCTGGTCGACAATGCCAGTTCCGATTTGGTTCAAAGCCTGAGCCACAGCACTGGAAGCCGCCGTTGCTTGGTAGACCGTCACATCACCAGTATTTGAAAGCTCAATAGCACCATAAATCTTACGCTGATCAACTTGGTCTTTCACCGTGTTAATACTCTGATATTGTTCAACTTTAAAGCCCTTATTCTTAAGCGGTGTAGCTAATTTTTGATAGGTAGCATCATCG
Source organism: Convivina intestini (assembly GCF_003096575.1). GTDB lineage: Bacteria > Bacillota > Bacilli > Lactobacillales > Lactobacillaceae > Convivina > Convivina intestini. The sequence goes on along the minus strand of NZ_QEKT01000008.1, from coordinate 59,315 downwards.
GGCGCAATTAAGCCGATCGGTACTTGGTGAATACCAGAATTAACAGCTGGCATAGAAAAGGCCGTCATCATGATACTTAGGATAGCGGTCAAAGCGACTGTTAGACCTAAAATGAATTTCCAACTTGATTTCATCTTTGTTCTCCGTTTTCTTTATTACTAGAACTAATTCTAATAATTCCCCAAAACGGTACAACCACCAATATCCTACAGATGTTGGATAAATATAGCTAACCCCTATTAATAATGGACTTAATGAAGTTAGGCCCAATTTGTTTGACAATTTCGGCAAATTCTTCGGGACTTTCTTGAAAGTCTCGTTGCGCCCAGGTTAGCATTAAATTAACTACCAAACTGGCCATACTAGCAGCCAAGTAAGGTTGTGGAATATCAATATCAGTCACAATATCACTAGAAAATAATTCGGTTTTAGCCCGTTGAATTAAGCGTTGATTAAAGGTCGGGTCTCCCTTACTGCTCATTAATAAGTGCAACATGGTCCGATTATTGTAGACATTTTGACTCATTTGAACGATTCGTTCTTCCACTCGTTGATTGCTCATCAGATTATCTAAATTTAAAGCCGGTAAAGAAACTAAAATATCATCCAGCAGTTCAGTCTGAATTTCAGCCATCAAATCCTCCTTATCTAGAAAATGGACATAGAAGGTTGAACGATTAATATGGGCAGCGGCAATAATTTGACTGACCGTCGTTTTGACATAGCCTTTAGATTTAACTAGGTCAATGAAGCTGGTTTTAATCAGTTCGTGATTTTTCCGATAACGGAGGTCTTTTACATTGGTCATTTATAATTAAATATCCACCTTTCGCCCTTATCGATTGAATTGTTGGATGTTAATAATTTGAGATTGGTTATTCTGTCGGAATAAAACCGCCTGGCCCACCTTTAATTGATCAAAATTGGCTGAACTTGGTAAATGTTCGACCTCCTCTTTAGTCTGCAAATTATGAACAAGCCAGGTATGAAACTGACCACGCAACTGGGCCGGTATATCCAAACTCGATTGAGTGCTCATTAATAAATTCAGACCAAATTTTCGACCTTCCCGTAGGAGGTGAAAAATACCACTCTGTGCTAAAGGTTGATTAACTGGTAGATAGCGATGGGCCTCATCAATCACAATCGCCACTGGACGGCGGCAGGTACTATTAATTCGTTGATATAAAATTTGATCCATCAATAAAGAAATAACGTTTTGCTGAATATGGGGATAACTTTGTAAATTTGACAAGTTAAGCACCAGGGAGCGTTTTTGATTGAGAGAATTTTCAAATTTACTTAAAATAAAAGATAAATCATACTGGATTACCTGACCATTCGGTTGGCATAGATGAAAGATTCGACTAGACACAGGATGGCCCAGTAACTCCTGTAAGGCCAAAATTTGAGGCCAGTATTGTCGAATAGCCTGATGGTCAAGTTCTTGCCCTAGATAACTATAATCAGCTTGATTATTGGCAAAAGGCACCACAAATTCTTGGATTAATTGTTCCGCCAATAAGTGTACGGGATAATCATGGCCAAATAGGGCTAATTGTCTTTGCCAAGCCTGATATTGACTGATTTTAAGATTAAGTTTGTTCAAGATTTTAGCTTGATTAGGATAATTCATATTTTGAATACGTAATGACACAATCGCTGATTGTAATTTTTCAACCAAGAAATCCGGCCAATCTAAGTCCCATAACACCAATAATTGTCTGGCATCCTGATTTGTCACATCCACAAAGGCGTTTTGACCGATGGTATAAGTAATGCAATTTGGTAAATCTTGACCGTACTCACCAGTTGGATCAAAAATAATGTTGGTTAAATCATGCCCCTGCAATTGACTAATAACCTGCTTTAAAGAGGTTGATTTTCCACTACCGGTTTGGCCAACAACTAAGAGATGTTGAGCCATTAAATCAGTGTAAGAGGCGCTGATTGGCTGGCCATCGGCTGATTTTCCTAAATAAATTTTTGCGTTATTAGATGGTAGGTTCATTATTTTAGCTACTTTTCCAGAAATTTAAAAGTTTGACATTGACCTTAGGTCATACTTTATATTAAAGCATGTTGGAGGCGTGTTATGAATCAAAATAATAATTATTCCATTTCTCAATTAGCTCAATTGACTGGTGTTACTACTCGGACACTACGATACTACGACAAAATCAATTTGTTAAAGCCAGAGAAAATTGATCAAAACGGCTATCGCCGCTACGCCAAGCCCCAACTTGATACCCTCCAACAAATTTTATACTTCAAAAGCTTAGATTTTAATCTGCAAAAAATTAAAAGTATCTTACACGATCCCACTTATAACGTGGTACAAGCCTTAGAGATTCAACGCAAGCTTTTCAAACAAGTTATTGAAGAAAAACGACAATTACTAAAAAGTATTGATCAATCGCTTAAATACTATAGAGGAGAAATAACGATGACCGACCAGGAACAATTTGAAACCTTAAAAAATAATCACATACGACAAAATGATAAACGCTATGGTGAACAGGCACGAACGTTATACGGTAACCAAGAATATGAGGCAGTTCAAAAGAAAATGGCATCACTTAATACAACTGACTATCAATCTTTACAACAATTAGAAAATAATATTATTCACAATCTTAACCTGATGAATGAAAAAGGACTAACACTAGACCATCCCCTCGCTCAAGACATCTTCCAAGCCCATCAAAAGTGGCTAAAGCTGATGAATCCTAACTATACCAGTCAGTATCATTTAGCTATGGCGGATTTGTACGAAGCTGATGAGAGTTTTCAAGCCTACTATGATAGTCGTACCAAAGATCCTTCAGCTAATTTACTAATTGCTATTATTAGAAAATATTCATAAGAAAGAGGCGTCCTAAATATTTCATTAAGGACGCCTCTTTTGAATTTAGAAGTACGATAAAATAAGAAAATTTTCTTATCATTAACAAAGCGTATAATTAACGCATAATCTTATAGACTATTTAATTCTTTATTCTTTTTCTTGCGCTTAATTTCTTTAATTATCTTCAGCGCCCGATCTCTAGTTTTAGAATTGGGACTTTTTAGCCGACGGTAAGCACTACTCAAATCTTGTTTTTCAGTCATAATTTTCTCCTTAATGATAATCATTACTATTTAATAATATCTTAAAAGGCTTTTTTGTCAACATAAATTTAAAAGGTTTAAAATATCACTATGCAAATAGAAAATTTAAATACAAATGAAAAGTATCAAAAAGGTGTCAATATTCTAAAAAATAGTCCTTTACGAGTTACTCAGCAACGGCTGACCCTCTTAGCCTATTTGACAGATTTTTCAGAAGAATATATCACCGTAACCAATGTTAATCGCTATATGCACACGGTATACCCAACGGCTAGCTCTAACACTACTTATAACAACATCAACGAGTTCGTAAAGTTGGGTATTTTGGAAGAACGTAATGACGATGGACAATTGAGCGTTAAATACCAATGCGATTTTAATCAGATTCATCATGGTCACTTTTTTTGTACACGGTGCCATCGAGTCATCAAAATCAATGGTGACAAAGAATTAAATAAGGTATTGGGTATGGATAACTTTCAGTTCCAAACAGTAAATCTTGAAATTTTCGGTCTTTGTGATCAATGTGTCCAGAAAAATGCAAAGTAAAAGCGTTCCTATTAATAATAGGAACGCTTTTATAGATTTCAGACTTTACTTAAGTTTGGTTTAACTAAAAAATTATCATCAAAGTCACCCGCTAAGGCGTGTGCAAAATTTGAAAATGAAGTAGTAATCATATCATTAAGGGCTTCGCTGGTAAATGAGCCCAAATGAGGCGTAACAACGACCCGTGGATATAGTGCTTGCATCCGACCAACTGTCCCATCGACCGAACCGATTTTCTTACCAAAATAAGCTGCTTCGTTTTTAATCACATCAGTGGCAAAGGCTTTGATGTGATGGTTTTCAACGGCATCTAAAATTGCCTCTTCATCCGTAATTTCAGCCCGAGACGTATTGACCAAAACAGCATTAGCTTTCATTTGAGCCAGTTCTGCTTGAGCGAAGATATTGTCGTTTTTACCCTGGGTATAGGGAATGTGCAAGGACACCACATCAGCTTGAGCCAGCAAATCTGCTTGCGGTACATAGGAAACAATCCCAGCCAATTCAGCCTTAGGATGAAAATCGCAAGCTAACACTCGAGCACCCACTGCCTGCCACAGTCGCGCTTCAGCCTGACCAATCTTACCCGTACCAATAATGCCTATGGTCATATTCTGAAATTCGGTGGTTAGACTAGCGCCATTGATTCGAAAATCCCCTTGAGCACTGTTTGCAATGGCTGTTGGTAGCAGGCGCGATTGCATGATTCCTAAACTAAAGGCTAAGTCGGCCACGGCATAAGGCGAATATGATGGTACATAGGCGATAAGCTGTCCATTCTGTTTCGCCTGGTTTAGATCAATGTGATTATAGCCAACTGTCCGCGTGAAAATATAATGAATACCATAGGATTTCATCTGATTTAAGTTGTGGGCATCGGCTAAATTATTTGCCCGTAATAACACGCCATCATAGCCAGCCGTCAAGGCGACATTTTCATGAGTTAGATTGTCAGAGATTAATTTTAATTCGAAACTTTTAGGTTTTAATTGCTGAAAAAGCTCAATTTCACTGTCTCGAACACCAAAAATGATTATTTTAAACGACATTAAATACGGACCACTTTCTAATTGGATTCCTAACCAATATGCCTTTTATTGAATGTTTATATCATCTTCATTCTAAGGCTTTTGAGGTGGAGGAAGTGTTAGAAAATGTTAATGAAAAATTAAGATAATACATTATCCAGGTATATAATTAGAGAAAGGAAGATATAAGTAAACATAAACACAGCACTTCATTAGGTCATCATTTCCAATTCGAAAAGAGCAAATTATGTCAGATAGATTAAAGTACTCATTGATTCTTGGGGCAGTGGCTGGTATTTCGGAGTTTTTGCTTTTTATTTTTGTATTACAAAAACTAGATAAGTTAACGGCCATAATTGTAAACATGATAGCTTTAACTGCAATCGCTCTACTAACCAACTCTGTCATTAACAAAATATCAAATAACAGAAAAAAGTAAAATGAAAAAGAGCCTATTGGAATAATATTCCAACAGGCTCTTTAAATTTAATAATTTATTTAGACAATTCCTGATTCAACTCCCTCACATTCCGTCGGGCAATATACATTGAAATCGACCAAATAATGATATAAACCACCACAAAGATTAATGAATATTGCAATAAATACCAAAAATTCAATGGGAACCAGCCAGCCAAAATAGCTAAGATAGTATAACCCGTATAGGTGGTTATAAAGTGCAAAACCGTTTGCTTAGTAATGCTCCAACTTTCTACTTCAAAAATCATTTGAGCGGTACTAAAGACAATCCCCATCAACGCCCAAATAACCGCTGATATCGTCACCGCCGTTAAATTATCAGAAATATGCGCCACAAATTTAGGACTAGATGGCTGAAAAACATCACTCTGATAAAGCCAGGAAAACAGCAAGGCGGACATAAAACCGATAAACACCCCGGTAATAACGCCAAAGCGAATCATTCGTACATACTTCATAATTTAAAACTCCTTTTAATAGCCTGCATATAACGCCTAGAGGCATAAGTCATCTGGCCATCGGTAAAAATCACCTGATACATCCCCGTTTTCGACAAATCAAACTGCTTTAAATAAGCGCGATTAATAATTTCACTATTGGATATCTGTAAAAAACGATGTTCTGGTAAAATTGCGCGCAATTGGTACAAGCGTTCCTTTAAGCGATAACGTTCTGTTGCAGTTTCGCAATAGACCAGCTTATTTTCGGTGTAAATTCGTTTAATTTTTTGAACAGGTAAATAATGATAAGAGCCATCCTGTTCAATCCGTATTTTTTGACGATCAACCAGGTCTTTTAAATCCTCAAACAGCTCTTGGGTAGCCTGTCCATCCTCGCTGGCCCGATAGGTAATTATCGTTTTCTGCCCAGCGTCAATTTCTAAATGTACCTCCATCTCATTACTCCTTTCCGTTTATCTATTTATACCGACTTTCCCTTTTTCATGCTAGCAAAAAAAGCTAACCGGTTATCTATGCCTGATAACTGGTTAACTTTGCCAATTAATTATTTTTGTAGATGCAAACGCAGGTCCAAACCAATGGTTTCGTCATCTTCACTAACCCGTAAAGGTCCGACCAATAGTCGCGTAATCCCAGCTAGCAATACCGTACCAACCACGACTAACAAAAGGGTAATGACAATGGCAATCAATTGTTGCCCTAGAAGCTCCCAGTGACCATTCACTAGACCACCTGCATTGCCCAAACTTTTATCAGCAAATACACCGGTTAAAATGGCCCCCAAGGTTCCGCCGATACCATGTATACCAAAAGCATCTAAGGTATCGTCATAGCCAAAATGACGCTTAATTAAGGTAATGCTATAGATACCAACCACACCAGCAATGGCCCCCATCACAATCGCTGCCCAGGGATGAACAAAACCAGCCGCAGGGGTGATAACTACCAAGCCCGACAGACCAGCCGTCACTAGGTCAGCTAGTAATAAATGGCCACGCAATCGGTAAGACATCCAAGCTCCGGGCAACAAGGCTGCCGCTGAGGCCAACCAAGTATTCATCAAAGCTAGAATTGCCTGATCGTTGGCAGCCAAAGCGGAGCCAGCGTTAAAGCCAAACCAGCCAAACCACAACAGAAAACCACCAACAAAAATATAAGGCGAATAGATTTTCTCATAACTCTGATCCCGACGTGGACCTATCAAGTAAGCCAATACCAAGCCGGTCACCCCACTGGAAATATGAACCACCGTTCCGCCAGCAAAATCAATCGCTCCTAATTTAGCTAGGAAACCATTATCCCAAACCATGTGGGCTAGTGGTGAATAAACGACTAGCAGCCAGAGACTGATAAAAACAATCAAAGAGCGCAAACGGATCCGACCAATCACCGAACCAATGATGATAATGACGGTAATGATGGGAAACATCCCCTGAAAGATAGCAAACAAGCCGTCTGGAATCGTCAAACCTCGCGTCGAATGACTAAAGGAAATTTGATTTAAACCCCAGAATTTCAAATTACCAAGCCAGTCATTACCGCCACCGAAAGCTAGGGTATAACCTAGTAAAAACCAAATAATTGAAGCAACCCCCATCAAAATCAAGGATGTACCAATTGTATGTAAGCGATTCTTAGGGCCACCTAAACCGGCATAAAATAGGGCCAATCCCGGCGACATTATCCAGACCAATAGGGCCGAAATCAAGACCCAAGTAATGCTACCACTATCCATGTTATCCCACCTCATTTATTTAATAAAAAAAGCATACCAATAGTAAAATGGTCTGCTTAATTTTATGATAGGTTTCTTAACATTTTATAATAAATATGTCAGATTAACTAACACTATAGTTGTTATTCAGGTACTCGAACTAGGTCATCAGCGACTAAGCGCTCAGCGATTTCCACCGTGTTCCAAGCGGCTCCCTTGAGTAAGTTATCCGAAACAACCCACAAATGGAAGGCCCCTGAATTTTCACGGTCAGGACGAATCCGACCCACAAAAGTTTCGCGTTTTCCTTCAGCTGTCAAAGGTTGAGGGTAAACTTGGTGATCAGGATCATCTTGCAAAACAACCCCTTCACCGGCTGCAATCGCCGCCTTAATGTCATCGGTAGTAGCTTTATCATCAGCGACTTCAAAGTAAACTGATTCCCCGTGGGAAATTGGGACTGGTACTCGAACACAGGTAGCTGTAACCTTCAAACCTTCGGCATCCATGTCGTTGAGCATGATCTTTTTGGTTTCATGAATCATTTTCCACTCTTCGTGGGTATAACCATCATCTTCAAAAACATCAATTTGAGGGAGCAAATTAAAGGCCAAAGGATAATGCTCTTTATCACTACCAGTTGGTAGGATAGTTGACTGCATTTCTTTGCCGTTCAAATAATCTTGCGCCTGCTGGAAGAATTCATTCAAAGCCGATTGTCCAGCACCAGAAGCGGCTTGATAGGTTGACACCACGATTTGCTTCAAACCAAACTTATCCAGAACGGGCTTTAATGCTACAACCATTTGAATTGTCGAGCAGTTAGGATTGGCAATAATTCCATGATGATTTTTCAACTGATCAGCGTTAACTTCTGGTACCACCAAAGGAACGGTGGGATCCATTCGAAAGGCACTCGTGTTATCAACACAGACAGCACCTCGCTTTACGGCTTCTGGTAACAAACGCTTAGAAACCCCACCCCCGGCTGAAGCCAAAACCAAATCAACCCCGTCAAAAGCTTCCGGAGTCGCTTCTTCAATCGTGATTGGTTCTCCTTTAAAATCAATTGTTTTACCAGCCGAACGGCTAGAAGCCAACAACTTTAGTGATTTTACCGGCACCGTGGAATGGGCTAATTGATCAATCAAACGTGTTCCCACGGCTCCAGTTGCCCCTAAAATAGCCACATTATATGATTTCATGATTCATTCCTTTCCTGGTACTAACTTACCTTGTGCCAATGCTTGTTTAATTTGTCCAACGGCTTTATGTAATGCGTCCAAAGATGAGGCATAGGACAAGCGTACATATCCTTGTCCTCCCTTACCAAAGGCTGATCCCGGAATCACCCCAACTTTAGCCTGATAAGCCAATTGTAGGGCAAAATCGGTATCATCTTGATTAAAGATAGCTGGGATTTTGATAAAGAGGTAAAAGGCCCCTTCTGGCATAACGACTTCAAAGTCCAAGTCAGCCAAGGCCTGTGCCAAATAATCTCGCCGTTCCCGATAAGTCTCCCGCATCGCCAAGAAATCACGGCTACCATGGGCAAAAGCCTCAGTGGCAGCGGCTTGATCAATGCTGGATGGACAGGTAACCATGAAGGCATGCACCTTGGTCAATTGGGTAATGAACGCCCGTGGTCCAGCCACAAAACCGATTCGCCAGCCAGTCATGGCATAAGATTTGGATACGCCCGAGATATAGATTGTTTGCTCAGGTAATAGCTGGGCAATGGAATGATGCTCAGTCTGGTATACTAAGTCGCTATAAATCTCATCCGAAAGGACAAAGATAGCATGCTTTTGAATAACGGCAGCTAACGCTTGTACTTCTTGGTCAGTTAAGGCAACGCCAGTCGGGTTATTAGGATAACAAAGTAGCACCGCTTTAACGGCCTCACCATGCTCTTCTAAGGCTGCTTCTAGCGCTTCAGCAGTTAGCTTAAAACCGGTCAAGGAAGTGTCGATTTCGACCACTTGACCGCCTAACATCGTCACAATTGGTTCATAAAGGCCAAAGACCGGTGTGGGAATAATAATTTTATCACCGGGATTAATAAGGGTTTCAAAGATGGCATAGATGGCTTCAGTAGCCCCAACCGTTGCAATAATTTCACCCTGAGCATCATAATTTAACTGATGGAACTCTTTTAAATAGGATTGAATTGCCTGACGTAAGGCTAAGGTTCCCGGTTGCGCCGTATAGTGGGATTGGTTAGTCTCAATCGCCTTAATGGCCGCAGCTTTAATGTGCTCGGGCGTATCCAAATCAGGTTCGCCCAAGGTTAATTTGATTAAGCCATCAATACTAGATACCTTTTGGTCAAAACTACGAATACTAGAAGGTTGAACCAAATCAAGACGCTGATTATAGGTGTGTTTTAATTTATCTGATAAACCTGGCATCCGGTACTCCTTTTACAAAATTTTTTCTAAGCCGATGGTTAATTGATCTAATTGATCAACTTTATTAATGGCAAGTTTTACCCCTTGCATAAAGGAAGCCCGATCAAAACTATCCTGACGAATGGTTAGTCCTTCACCAGGTCCACCAAAGAGGACTTCTTCATGGGCAATATAGCCGGGTAAACGAACTGCATGCACTCGAATCCCATTATAATCACCACCTCGAACGCCTGCTAAGGTTTCTTTGGAGTGGCCCTGTTCATGCTCTGGACGTACCTCATCAATCATCTTAGCCGTCATTAAAGCGGTCCCCGAAGGGGCATCCTTTTTATCCTCATGGTGCATTTCAATAATTTCAACATCGGGAAAATACTGGGCCGCTTTTTGAGCAAATTGCATCAATAACACGGCGGAAAGACCAAAATTAGGGGCAATTAGACCACCCAAGCCTTGTTTTTGGCTCAGCTCAATCAATTCCTGTTCTTGCTCATCCGATAAACCAGTCGTTCCCACTACTGGATGCAAACCATGTTCAATGGCAAAGCGGGTATTTTGATAAACCGCACTAGGAGTCGTAAAATCCAACCAAATGTCAGCAGCCAGCTTGACTTGATCTAGTTGATTAAAGACGGCGACCTCCTCAGCCAAACCATAACTAGTGGCACTTTGGTTGGCACTGGGAGAATAAACACCAACTAAATCAAATTCCGGGGTATCAGCAATCATCTTGAGTGCTTTTTGCCCCATGGAACCTTTAAATCCAGCTAAAATTATTTTCGCCATTAATTTAACTCCTTTAAAGTATGTTGCAAGGCATCCGGTGCCAAGCCTAACTTGGTAGCCAAAATCGTCTTTTCTTCATCATCCAAAGGTAAAATCGGCAACCGTGGCGCACCAACCTGGTAGCCTTGGGCAGTCAAAATCGCCTTAACTGGCGCTGGTGAAGAGTACATAAACAAGGCTGCCATCTTGGGGGTTAATTCACTTTGCAAGCGACCGGCCTGTTGGTAATCACCTTGATACAAGACATCATACATCTGCCGCATTTTAGGTCCATAGACATGAGAAGCCACCGAGATAATTCCCTTGGCCCCAATGATTTTGGCAAATAAGGCTTGCTCATCTTCCCCACTGTAAACTAAAAATTCCGTTGGCGCATTTTGCACTAAGTATTCCAAATCCGGCATATTGGTACATTGTTTTACACCAATGATATTAGGATTTTGGGCTAAGGTCAAAATGGTTTCATTAGCCATTGTAACCCCGGTCCGGCCGGGAATATTATACATAATTACCGGCATCCCACCTTGATCGGCCACTGTCGAAAAGTGAGCAATCATCCGCCGTTGGTCAGGCTTATTGTAGTAAGGTACGACGACTAACGCTGCGTTAATGCCTTGAATTTCACTAACTTCTTGGGTCAGGGTAACCGTTTCGGCGGTATTGTTACTGCCAGTTCCCGCCACAATTGGTACCCGTCCGGCCACAAGCTTAGCAAAACGACTATATAATTCTAATTTTTCATTGTGAGATAAAGTTGGCGTTTCGCCAGTAGTACCACCAATAATAAAACCACGGTGTCCTTCTTGCAAGTACCGTTCCGTCAATTGTGCCAAAGTGTCATAGTCAATTTGATCATTTTGGTCAAAAGGCGTGATAATCGCGGTCATTAAATCAGCATCTTCAAACATGGCAGGTCTCCTCTTATTTCTCTTGCATCCGATATTCTAAGAAATCAACAATTGCTTTAGCACCAGGTTCAATGGCGTCTTCATTTGGATTTAATTTAGCCGAATGAAGGGGGTGTTCATCCCCAACGCCCAGCCAAAACATCGTTCCTGGAATTTTAGAAAGCAAGTAACCAAAATCTTCCCCCGTCATCGCTGGTTCAGTGATGGTAAATTGGCTGGCATGATGTTTTTCCATGTAGTTAATGAAGTTTTCAGTGAGTTTCGGATCATTTTCAACCGGCAAATAACCACCCTGAATGAAGTTCAAGTTAACTTCACAGTTATAACTGCGAGCAATTCCGGCCGCGACATCGCGAATTCGATCATCAATTTGTTCGATAGTCGTTTGCTTTAGGCCGCGAATGGTGCCTTCAAGATGGGCCCGTCCAGCAATCACATTACGAATCGTACCAGCTTCAAACATGCCAAAAGTCACCACGCCACTGTGGATAGGATCCAAACTACGGGAAATGATGGTTTGAATCTGATTAATAAATTGAGAAGCCGCCACAATCATATCATTGGCATTTTGTGGAAAGGCGGCATGGCCACCTTTACCCACAAAATCAACATCGACTTCAGTTGTCCCGGCAAATAAAGTGCCCAAACGACAACCAATCTGACCAGCCGGCAAATCCGGTGTATCATGCAAACCGTAAAATTCATCTGGTCGCCATTGCCCTTCAAACACACCATCTTCGTATGCTAACAAACCGCCGTTTTCACTTTCCTCAGCCGGTTGGAAGAAAAAGACCATATTATCTTGGGGTTGATTTTGAGCGAAATAACTCAAAACCGCCAAAGCCACCGTCATATGAATATCATGACCACAGGCATGCATCACCCCTGGGTGTTTTGACTCAAAAGACAATCCGGTTTCTTCTTGAACTGGGAGGGCATCAATATCAGTCCGATAGCCAATCGTGCGCTTAGGGTTAGCCCCATCAATATGAACTAAAAGTGCCGTCGGTAGCTCTTTAACTTCACGAAGCGTTAAATGTTCTTGGTTAAAACCTTGAATAACTTCCTTTATATAGGCCTGCGTTTGGACCTCATTTAAAGCTAGTTCGGGAATCTGGTGTAAATGACGTCGAATTTGAATTAAATCAGCAGTTTTTAGCATGCAGTTATCACAACTTTCTTAAATCATCCTCAAGACCGGTCTTTGACTGTGTCTTACCATCGACATCCTTCACCTTACGGGCTGGACTTCCAGCTACCACAGTATAAGGGGCCACATCTTCGGTAACGATGGCACCGGCAGCGACAACGGCTCCCTTACCAACATGTACTCCTTCAATAACTACGGCATTGGCACCAACTAAGACATCATCATCAATCCGGACTGGTTCGGCTGAAGCTGGTTCAATCACCCCCGCCAAAACAGCACCGGCACCAATGTGAGCATGTTGCCCCACAATGGCCCGACCACCCATAACCACACCCATGTCGATCATCGAGTTAGCTCCGATTTCACAACCAATGTTAATAATGGCACCCATCATAATCACCGCGTTATCACCAATCACAACTTGATCACGAATGACTGCGCCGGGTTCGATGCGGGCATTAATGCCTTTTAAGTCTAGCAAAGGCACGGCTGAATTACGGGCATCATTTTCAATTTGAAAATCAACGATAGCCTTATTTTCCAGCAATGGTGCTACCTCAGCCCAATCGCCAAAGACGGTCGCAAAATCATCTCCACCAAACACCTTAACATTTTCAGGAAAATCAACTTGCTTCAAGTCGCCTTTAAGATAAACCTTAACCGGTGTCTTTTTCTTTGCCGAACCGATATAGTTAATAATTTCTTGCGCGTTCAATTCAACCATGGATAAGTTCCTCTATTCTTTCATTTACACTCATTAAGATAATTGTTGGCCGTTCAAACCAAAGTCTAACCGTTCCAAATCAGATGGAGTTTCTCGCCGCGTAACCAAAGTTGCTTGGCCATTTTCAACGAAAACAATGGCTGGTTTAGGATTCAAATTATAATTAGAAGCCATCGAATAACCATAAGCACCTGTATCAAACATAACTAGAATGTCACCCGGCTGGGTTTCAGGTAAGGCTTGTTCTTGAATCAAGATGTCACCCGATTCACAATATTTACCGGCAATGTGCACCGTTTCAACGGCTGGTGCAGCTGGACGATTAGCCACCGCTGCTTCGTATTGGGCATCATAAAGGGCGGGTCGAATGTTATCCCCCATACCACCATCAACGGCTAGATAGGGACGAATTCCTTTGACATCCTTACGAGAACCAATCGTGTACAAACTGTAACCCGCTGGTCCGGCAATCGAACGACCCGGTTCAATCCAGACTGCTGGTGTTTTCAAACCAGCCGCTTGGCTTTCTTGCTTGATAGTTTTGATGATGATATCAACAAATTGCTCAGGCTTTAGTGGTCGATCAGCTTGGGTATAGCGAATACCAAAGCCACCACCCACGTTGATTACCTCAGCCTCATAGTCAAAGCGCTTCTTCCAATCAGCTGCCAAATCAACTAATTTCTTACCGGCTCCTTCAAAACCAGCTAGTTCAAAAATTTGAGAACCAATATGGGCGTGAACCCCTAGCATATGCATCCGTGGTTCCTGCAAAACGCGTTGCAAGGCCTGGTCAGCTTGGCCGGATTCCAAATCAAACCCGAATTTACTATCAATTTGACCGGTTTGAATGTACTCGTGCGTATGGGCTGAAATCCCAGGAGTAATTCGGAGCAAAACCTTGATTTCAGCCTGTGACTTTTCCAAAATATCGCTTAGCAAATCAATTTCATGGAAGTTATCTAAGGCAATTACACCCAAACCTTGGTCAACGGCCAACTGCAATTCTTCACGTGATTTATTATTTCCATGAAAGGTCATTTTGCTAGCTGGAAAGCCAGCATGCAGAGCCATGCTGATTTCACCTGCTGAGACAACATCAACATGGCAGTCCATCTCATGAACTAACTGGTACATGGCTGTGTTGGCAAAGGCTTTACTGGCATAGCAGACAGCATAGTCAACATCATTATTTTTAAAGACTTCCTGAAAATGCTGAATCTGGCTTTTAATTTGGCTAACATCATATACCCCCAAAGGGGTGCCATACTCATGAGCCAAATCAACGGCATCACAGCCACCAATCGTCAAATGGCCGGCTGCATTAATCTGGGATGGGCTAATCTGTTCGTTCATTATTTATCCAACCTAACTTTAATTTTCCAAATAAAAAAAGGATCCTTTTGTACAAAGGGCACACCCCTCATACAAAAGAATCCAATCATGACGTATCGTTATTATCGGTTTCCATTGTCGAAAGCGCCCCACAAGCATTGACTTGTGACAGTTCGCAGCCTCTTAAGCTACGCCCCAGCCTATCGACTACTGTGATAGTTGATAAACTTCGGCAACCTTGCTGTTCAATTAACGTCACCGTCCTCACAGGGACTCGGTCAATCTAGTAGTCTTAGTTGCAACCTCTTCGATCACTAAAATCTTAGAATATTTTAATGGATTCGTCAAGTCCTAAATCAAAATATCACTTTTTTAATTTTTATTCATATAGTCGCCCCAAATTAGACCCGTTTATTAAGAAATCTTGTTTGCATCTAAGCAAAATACTGTTAAAATTCAAATTAATCAATCTGTAAACAAATAATTGGAAGGTATTGGGCATGAAAAAAGTTGTCAAATTTGGCGGAACTTCACTAGCTGACGGCCGTCAATATCAAAAAGTTGTTGATATTATTAAGAGCAATTCTGAGCGCAAAGTTGTGGTAGTTTCCGCTCCAGGAAAGCGTTTTGATGATGATATCAAGGTTACTGATTTACTAATCCAATACGCCCAAGAAAGTCAGCAAGACGGCTCTCAGACAGCTCAGACAGAAATTATTACCCGCTATCAAGCTATTAGTGATTATTTCCAACTCGATGCGGCAATCTTTGCCCCCATTCTAGATACCATCCTAGCCCTTCCTGACCAAGAATTCATTGACCCAGATTACCGCCTAGCCTATTTTAAAGCCCATGGTGAAAAATTAAACGCCATGCTCATGGCTATGGTTCTACAAAAGTTAGGGCTGCCTGCCCGCTTTATTGATCCGTCTCAAGCCGGCCTGATTGTCAGCGATAATGCCAATAGTGCCACAGTCCTACCTGAAACTTATACCAATTTAGCGCAACTAAAGTATGATGAAGAAGAGGTGTTAGTTTTCCCTGGCTTCTTCGGTATTACCCCCAATGAACAAATTGCAACTTTTGCCCGAGGTGGTTCGGACATTACCGGATCAATTGTGGCGCGCGGTCTAGGTATCTCTGTGTATGAAAACTTTACCGATGTTTCCTCGATTTACGTGGCTAACCCTAAGATTATTGACCACCCAGCCCCGATTGCTGAAATGACCTATCGAGAAATGCGGGAATTATCATACGCTGGTTTCTCCGTTTTCAACGATGAAGCGATTATTCCAGCCATTGAGGGAGAAGTTACAATTAACGTCAAAAACACCAATGACCCCCAGGCACCCGGGACCATGATTGTTCCTGAAGATGGTTTCCAACCCCAGTATCCGATTACCGGGGTCACTAGTTCCAATCATTTTTCCGCTTTGTATTTGCACCGATATCTCTTAAACCAAGAAGTTGGTTTAACTTTAAAATTATTGCAAATTTTTTATAAATACGGCATTTCATATGAGCACATGCCATCTGGAATTGATGATTTAACCATTATTTTTGATAATCGGCAATTTAATCAAACTACTATTGAGCAGTTATGCCAGGAAGTCCAAGAGGTCTTACACCCAGATACTTTGAAGTGGATTGACGACTATTCTATTATTATGGTGGTCGGCGAAGGGATGCTTCGTCAAAGCAAAGCTGCCAGCGAAGCTATTAGTGTTTTGTCCCAAAAAGGGATTCCAGTCAACATGATCAATCAAGGTGCTTCCCAAATTTCAACTATGATTGGTACCAGCCGAGCTGATGCTGATCAAGCCGTCATTGATATTTATCATCATTTTTTTAAAAACAGAAAAGAGGCCTAATAATGGCAGAATTAACTCGCGTTCACGGTTCTGAAAATCAATTTTTCATCTTAGATCAAACTAGTTTAAATCAAGCTTTATCCGAAGAAGAACTCACCCAATTAGCCTTAAACTACTGTCAAAAAGACGCTAACTGGCCTGGTGCTGATGGCATCTTAGTCGTTGAATCCGCTACTCATCCAGGCCCCATTGGTCGCATGGTGGTCGTCAATGCCGATGGCAGTCGAGCTTCTATGTGTGGTAATGGTTTACGCTGTGTTGGACGTTACCTGGCTGAAAAATACAACCAAACCGAATTCACGGTTGAAACCCCAGCCGCTGATTTACGAGTTAGTCGCAAAGATGATTTAGCCCCCGAAGTTCAAGCTTTTTCAGTTGAAATTTCACCAGTTAGTTATGAACGAACGGCCCTGCCCTTTGATAAGTTAGGCAAGGATGAAATCATTAATGAATATTTACCTGAACTTAGTAACCGACTCCTTTTTACAGCATTGGCCGTCCCAAATCCACATTTGGTCAGCTTTGTAAAGGATGAAGAAGATCTCAACCAAACTCTCGGTGATTTAGGTCAAAAATTAAATCAAACCAATCCTTATTTCCCAGATGGCGTCAACGTCAATTTTGCTAAAATTCTCGGTCCTAATCGTCTTTTTGTCCGAACCTATGAACGCGGTGTGGGCTTTACTAATGCCTGTGGCACTGGGATGTCAGCGACGTCATTAGCCTTTGCGCAAAACTATCCTGATTTAGTCGACACTCAACAACCAATCGAAGTCTTTAACCCCGGTGGAATGGTCAAAACAATTGTTCATCCCAATGAACCACAACAGTGGATTGAGCTAGTTGGGAACGCAACTTTCACGGCTAAAATCAGCCTTGATGAAGCTCTGTTGCATTCTGGTCAGCTACAACCAGATCAACTAACTATTACGCCAACAACTGAAGAAGATGCCTATCTCAATTTTGTTAATAGTTTAAATCGAGACTAAAAAAGGACGTGCTAATTGCACGTCCTTTTATTAGACATTCACAACCAAGCAGCCTAGAAGCATCACTTAGTCTTTAATTCCTGTTCAAAATTTTGTCGTAGCAAATCAAGGTTAAAAGCTTGACTGGCTAAAGCCGCCTCAATATCAATGAATTGACCAGCTTCATTGACCATATCATCAGTCATAATCAAGCCGACTTGTGTCGCTAGTTGTTTCATCTTCAAACCGGCCAAGACCCAACGCATAGCCTGCATCCCCTGAAAACCACCATGGGATCCATACGAAATCAAACTAACTGGCTTATTGTGCCATTCAGCATATAGGCTATCTAGGGCATTCTTTAAAACAGCTGGATAACCCCAATTATATTGAGGATAGAGCATGATAAAACCATCGTAGCTGGCGACTAACTCAGACCATTTTTGAGTACTTTCTAACTGATAATTTCCTTTGGCTGGGATTTCTGGTTCATCCAACCAAGGCAGGTTAATATCTGCCAAATCAATCATATCAACGGTAAAGGCCTCGGATTGTAACTGATTTAGTGCCCACTGCCCAATTGATAGGGCGACTCTTTGCGAACGGTTAGATCCGATAATAAGCGCAATTTTTTTCATAATAATTCTTCTTTCTGATAATTATTAAAACGATAACACCGTTATCTAAAAAATACAATTTCAGATTCTAACCAACTTATGCTAAGATACCTCTAACTTTATTTTGGAGGCGCCTATGCTTAGCTTTCGTCCAGCCCTAAGAACTGATTTTGAACGAATCACTACGATTTATAACCAAGCCATCCAGCACGGTAATATCACAGCAGACCTAGTACCAGAAACACCGCAGCAGCGCATGGTGGCCCTTGAGGAACACCTAGATAATTTCCATTATCCCCTGCTAGTCCTAGTTGATGATCATGAAGTAATCGGCTATGGTTATCTATCAACTTATAATATTCGTCCTGGTTATCAACAGACTGCCGAAGTCTCCTACTATCTAGATATGGCCTATCGTGGTCAGGGATTAGGAACTAAAATACTAAGAAGGTTATTGGCAATTGCCCAAGATCAAGGCTTTGATAACTTAGTAGCCACGACTTTTTCCGTCAACACGGCCAGTAATCATCTTCTGCTAAAGCATGGCTTTACTTTGTGGGGCGAATTACCTAATATTGCTCGTAATCAGCACGGCGATTTATTGAGTCAGCAACTCTACGGACTTTATTTAAAATAAAAGGTAGCTAGTTAATTAAACTAGCTACCTTTTGCTTTATAAAATTGCTTGCGCACGGCGGTTTAAGCAGGCAAAGAAAATATGTTCATCTTGCTGAATTAACTCGGCTATTTTTCGATGCAAGTCTTCAGCGTTAATATCAGCTACTAACCAATAAGGGCCGTTTTGTTGTAGGTCATAGTCGGCAAAGGACTGGCGCAAATCCAACGTCGTTCGAATCACATAATTTCGAATACTACGCCGATTATCCAAAACTAATTTTTGGTCAAAATCTTGGTACAAGTGGTTGGCCCCCTGTTGCAAATCTAAAAGATCTTGCATTAAGGCATGCGCTGTCGGCAACTTACCAGCTCCTTGTCCGTTAAAACTTAATTTACCAATGGTTGTTCCCCGCAGGCCAACATAGTTATAGTTATCATGGACACCGGCTTCAATTTCACCAGGGAGATAGAGGGTCGGTTCAATAATAAAACTATAGGTATCTTCTTTGCGAAGACTACGGCCTAGTAATTTCACTACCCAGTTATGCTCTTTAAAAAAGGCAATGTCAGCAGCTGTAATATTCCGAATACCAAACTTCAAGAGCTGATCACCAGGCTCAATCACGGTATTATAGGCAATATCAGCACTAATACATAGTTTATTTTCAATATCAAAACCATCAATATCAGCACTTGGATCTGCTTCAGCATAGCCCAAATCTTGGGCTTCTTTTAAGACGTCCTCAAAGGAAGCGCCGGTTTTAGTCATCTGATCTAGGATAAAGTTACTGGTACCATTGAAAATTCCGTGAATCGAGTCGACTTCATCAATTCGCAAGGCCCGTTCTAGGTTAATAATCCACGGAATCCCACCACCAACACTAGATTCAAAGTAGAACTTAACCCGATGCTTCTCGGCCATTTGGTTAAATAATACTAAATAACGCGCAACAACGGCTTTGTTGGCTGTTACCACATGTTTTCCATGTTCTAAGGCAGCTAGAATCATGGTACGGGCTGGTTCAAGCCCACCTAACACCTCAACAATAACATCAACCGTTGGATCTTCTAATATTTCTTGATAATTTGCTGTGTAATATGGCCGTTCATGGGCCTTCTCCGGCCGTACCCAGACATAGGCAATGTCAATTTGAGCAGTGCCTTTCCCTGCAGGAGCATCGTTAATAATTTCGCTAACACCTTGTCCGACCGTTCCATGTCCTAAAATCGCAATTTTCAATCGCTGGTCCCCCTCATTTTCAAGTTCTTAAAATGACTTAATCTCAGCCATCTTATCATTATTTACACAGGAACGTCTAGCCAGTTTTTAAAATAATTATTCTAGACAGCTCTACTAAAAGAATGATGTTTTCAATTAATTTAATCTAACTTGTGCAAAGATTCTCTTTACAAACATTTCAATTCGTGTTTTAATCAACACAACTATCAAAGGGGGGATATTCATTATGTTAAATAACCAAAGCTACTCAAATAACGCCTGCTGTATGTCAACTATGGCATACATGTCGATGCCCATGTGCATGCATATATAAAGGCGATATTTGTTGTTCTTAGGATACGGATATTGCGCTATTATCCGTACCCTAAATGAGTAGAAATGATATTCAGTTAGGTGTACCTGTACGGTTTGTCTGACTGACCAAGTTATTTTTAGTGAAGTTATCCTTTATTCAAAATCACTTCCAATCAGTAGGCACGCCCGTGCGCCTACTGATTTTTTTGTCCATAAATCTACTCTTCTGTACTGAATTAGAAAGTGAGTCAAAATATGAAAAAACGTTATTGGATCAGTATTTTAGTAATCAGCTTGATTGGTTTGTTCTTCTTTAGTTTTATTTACCATCCGGGCAATAAGGAGACCGAAGATAAAACCATCATTTTAGGTTCCTCACCCGGACCTTATAGTGACTTATTTTTGCAGGGTATTAAGCCAATTCTCGAAAAAGAGGGCTACACTGTGAAAAATAAATCATTTGCGAGCCTATTAAATGCTGATATTGCCCTAAATGAGGGTCAGGTTGATTTAAGTGTCGATCAGCACACCGCCTATATGAAAAATTTTAACAACGAAAAGAAAGCTAATCTCACTGCTTTAAATCAAATTCCAACTGTCCCAACCGGCATTTATCCCGCACAAAAAGATAACTTAGATGCTATATCAAATGGAGACAAAATTGCCATTCCCGATGATCCATCTAATACAGCACGCGCCTATCGGTTAATGGAAAAAGCCGGTTGGATTACTTTGAAAAAAGATGTTAATCCGATAAAAGTTGGTAAAAAAGATATCACTTCTAACAAATACAACTTAAATATTACCGAGATGAATTCTTCAACCATCCCACGTTCCAAAAATGATTTTGACTTTATCATTTTAACTGGATCAGATGCTTATGAAGCTAAAATTTCAACTAAGAAAATATTATTAGCGGAAAATATTCAACCTGATTATTTCCTAATTGCAACCATAAACAAGAAAAACACTAACAAACCTTGGGCTAAAGCCGTAACTAAGGCCTATCAATCAACGGAATTTGCAGAATATGTTAAAAATCACAATCAAGATAACTACTGGATCATGCCTAATAAATAATTATCATTAACACTTAAATCTCCTAGTAAAGTTGCGGTACAATGGTTTCATTGCTGAATATTTTTTTAACAAACGGGAGAATTTATTATGAACAAAGGTCGTATTGAAGCCTTTACTGATGCTATCGTACCAATTATTGTCACGATTATGGTCTTAGAATTTAAGGTACCAGAATCTGCCGACATTACGGGTTTGCTACATGAAGGTCCTTACCTAATTTCTTATATGGTGGGCTTCTTATTTATTGGTGTAGCTTGGTTTAATCACCACTATATGTTCGAACTGGTGAAAAAGCTTAATCTTAAAATTTACTGGCTGAATAACTTATGGCTCTTTACCATGTCATTAATTCCAGTTTCGGCGGCCTGGTTGGGGCGTTTCCCAACTCAGGTTGCCCCCGCTTATTTCTATTTAATTATTTTCCTAGCTTGGACAATTGCCTATTACGGTATTAGTCAAGCATTACTAGCTGAAATTATTCAGGAGCAGACGGGACGTGAACATTATCTCCAGTCAATGTTCATTTACGGTTTACTTAAAAGCCCAATCTTTGGCTTGATTAACATTCTTGTTTTTATCGCTGTCTATTTCTGGCCACCAATTGGTATTACCTTTACAGCCGTTGAATTAATTGTAGTTGCCCTTTCAATTCGTAAGTACGACTTTAACATTCAATAATAAAAGGCGAGCCATTATAGCAATGACTCGCTTTTTGATTTAGCTAATTTTTGCTTAGAGATTCGAAGCCGGATAATCACATTAGCAACACCCAATATGAGCATGACGCCATTAATTGACCAAAACACCCAGGCTGACTCCGACCAGTGAAAATGCTCCAAGACTTCTTTAGTTTTCCCAATTCCGTTAAAGGCTCCGGCCATGGCCACGTAGAACCAAGCCGTGGCGCGCATCGAAAAAATGCGTAGCTGTCGTTTATCAACACCGGAAAAGCTACCACTTTTTAACATTTTCTTGACCCGTTCACGCTCTAGATACACCTTCAATGGTGGCAATAACCAGTACCAGGGTGATACCTTCGGATATTGACCGGCTGATTCTTTATAGTGACCAATCACATCAGTTTGTTCGGATAATTCTAAGCTACCTTGTAGGAGCGGAAAAGAAAACAAAAACCACTCACCTAAAAAGCCTAAAATAATCACGATATTTTGTTGTAACTCACTCATTTTGCTATCCTCTAATTCATGCTTTTTCTTTATCTTACAGCTTTAGGCCTAAATTGGAAGCCTAAAGTGCTGGTAATTCATGTTTACGATAAGCTCGGACTAAAATCAACTGTCCTAGGACGAAAAAAGCTAATAAAATGAAGACCTCTGGCCAGATGTTAACATTATTCAAACTAATTAATTTTTTAAAGCCATCAATACTATAGGTCATTGGCAAAAAGGCATTAACTGTCTTAAAAAATGAGCCCGACAGTTCAATCGCGTAGGTACCACCTGAAGAAGAGGTTTGTAACATGGTCAAAAGCAATACCATGAGACTACCAATACCTGGAATTAATTTGTTTAAAGCCACAATGATACTACTAAAGGTTGCCGCTACTAATAAGGCAAATGGCACCAGTAAGGTCATCTGATCAATCTGGATCTTAATAAATAGTTGGTTAACCAACAGCAAGATGAAGACCTGTAAACTAGCAATAATAAAAGGAACTAGGAATTCAGTAATCCAATAACGCCCAAAATCCAGGTGCTTACGACTCAAGGTCCGCATCACAAACTGATTAATAAAAATATCACCGACAAAAAGGGTTAGGGAGAAAATATAAGGCGCCATTGCTGTCCCGTTATTTTTAACTGGATGACGTTCTTCATTTTGCAATTTAATAATCTGGCCCACCCCAGTCGGAATGTTTTGTCCTTGCAGGTTTGTCAGTATTTTTTGACCAAGCTGATTATTGTATTCAGTAGTAAATTGAAGCATGGTATTTTTTAGTAACTTACTAGTGGTATAACTTAATCCTTCGGAAGTGACCAGGGTAATTGTAGGTGACTGCTGGTTTTTAACAAACTGATTTAATTGGTCATTAAAGTTATCGTCAAATTGCACAATGGCATAGACTTTGCCTTGCTTTAAATCAGCGTTCGCCTGATTGATATTTTCATTTTCCAATTTAAAAAGATGGTGCTCGTTCATTGCTGTTAATACCGGATTAGCCTGCTTAGCTACCACGGCTACTGGTAGTTGGCTAACCTTGCCGTAGGGGTCCATTAAAGCCCCTAAAAATAGACTGGAATAAACCACTGGTATTAAAGACATAAAAAATAACACAATCAATAATTTTAACTTACGTCCCTGCATCATTGCCACACTCCTTGTGCATTTTGATTACTTAATCTATACTTTTGATAGTAATATTTAATGCTTTTTACTATCCATAGATATATTATATCCACAGATATATAAAGTCAATAGTTAGGGGAAATTTTTGAAATTTAGCAAGGGATTTTTACAAACTGCAGCACTAATGGTGATGTTAGCTGAGTTGCCAGACCATACCTATTTAAAATCGGGCGAACTCAGCCAGGCTATGGGCGTTTCACACACTTATCTACAAAAAACAGCTAAAAAGCTTAAAGATGCGGGATTAATTAAGGCCGAAGCCTCTAAAAATGGTGGCTATGCATTAAATCACCCTATTGATGAAATAACTTTTTACGATTTATTTCAAGCTGTTGAAAGTCCCGAAGCCTTCGCCAGTGGCTATGATTTAACCGGTATCCGTAATATGTTTATTTCACCAGCGTTAACCGAACACTACGTTCAAATTACGGGTAATATTTTTAAAGATGCCGAAATTGCACTTAAAGATTCACTTAAATCACATAAACTCAGTGAAATCGTTCCCTTAGATCGACAGGGGGAGATTTTAAAAATTAATTGGCCGGCGCAATTAGCTCAAAATCAGGAGGAAAGGCCCCATGAATAACCAATTAAAAGCAACAGTCGCTGTTCGTGAAACCCTGCCAACTGTTTTTGGCTACATTGGCATCGGCCTAGCTTTTGGTATCGTCGCTCGCGCTGCAGGTATTAGTCCGCTTTTAGTGACCCTAACTTCCCTAATCACTTACGCGGGCTCAGCTCAATTCATCATGATTGGCATGTTTGCCACTGGTAACAGCATCTTAGCTATCACTTTGTCTGTTTTTCTAGTAAATGCCCGGATGATTTTAATGAGCATGACCGTTGCGCCGTTGGTCAAGCATGAATCGCTTATAAAAAATGTGATTTTAGGTACCCTCTTAACCGATGAAAGTTTTGCCTTAGCCATGAACAAAAGTAATCTCACCAACCGCCAGTTAAATTTTGCCTGGTTCAATACGGTTAATTTAATTTCCTATGCTACCTGGGTGTGCTCGTCGCTGATTGGCGCACTAGTCGGTGGCTATATCCAAAATCCTGAAAAATACGGCCTAAGTTTTGCCCTAATTGCCATGTTTATTGGGTTGCTTTATCTGCAAATTATCAATGACCGATCCCTACCTCTGCTATTACAAGGAAGCGTGGTCTTATTAGTATTTTTCTTAGTTTTCTTGGGATTAATTTTTATTCCCAGCCAATTATTAATAATCGTAGTAACAATTCTAGGATGTGTTTTAGGGGTGGTGATTAAAAATGCCTTCTTTTAATTTTATTTTAACGACCATCATCATGTGTGGTTTGGTCACTTTTATTTCCCGAGTGGCACCGTTTGTCCTTTTAAAAAGGTTCCAATTACCAGCCAAAGTAGTTGATTTATTAAGCTTTGTACCAATTGTTATCATGTCAGCTTTATGGTTTGAAAGTCTATTTCACCAAAATCTAGGCCATTTACCAAGCCTTGATTACCCTAATCTATTAGCTTCCTTGCCAACCGTGATTAGTGCTATTTTAACTAAAAGTTTGGTCATCATTGTGATTGTGGGTATCGCCTCACTAGCCTTAATTCAACTTTTAGCACTAAATTAAAACAACCCGACTAAGTCAGGTTGTTTTTAATTTAGCGGATCTTTTTTCAAAATATGTTGAGCCAAAAGAGGCGAGGAGCGAATTAGACAAATCAAATATGAAATACTGCTAATAGAATAAAGTTCCCAGACCCACCAACCACTTTCACTATCGGTAATACGAAAAATAACAAATAAATCTTTAAAAATTTCAGCTAATAGTTCACTAGGAAGGTCGCTCATATTTAAACCATGCTTAATCATGGAGATACTAATTTGAAAAAAGGCAATTACGAGCCAACCGTACAAATAATTAGCGCCCCCTTTAGAAAACAGTTCTTTTTTGGTAATTGGATAGTCAACACCATCGGCTTGATAAACCAAATTGGTATGTAAATATTTATAGCGAACTTCAAAAGAAGAAGTCTGAAATTTACCAATAGCGATTGCTATCAGTCCCAGAATAATTGCTAAGGGTAAGTCTTTTAGATGATTAATGGTTGTTAAAAAGACCAATAGCCCCCCAATCGGTAAGAATAAATATCGCAAATGAGTTACCTGAGCAAATTCAAATTGATCTTTAATGAAATACCCCAAAACTAAAATAACAATAATAATTTCAACTAACATAACTCTATCCTTTACTTATGATAATATTAAAATGATTTGACATTGCAATGCAATTGAAAGTAGTCACCACTACTGGGAGAATAGAAGGATTCAAACGGTAAATAATAAATGAAACGGCTTTACTATACCATTGTCTTAGCCCTATCAATCATTTCGATTGGTTTAGCCTTATTGGATTTAACTAACATCATTAATATCCAAAAAGAACCACTAGCTTTCATTGATAATAGTATTTTACTATTTTTCTGGTTAGACTATCTGCTTCGATTGAGCCGATCTAAGAATAAATGGTCATTTTTCAAAAATAATATCTTTGATTTATTGGCGATAATTCCTTTTGACAGCCTCTTTGCTATTTTCCGAATTTCCCGAACAGTCCGGTTAATAAAACTTTTCCGAATTATTCGGATTATTGGTTTTACCGGAAAATTACGTACTAAAACTAAAAAATTCATCAACACTAATGGTTTTATTTACCTATTCCTAACAGCCGTAGTGTTCATTCTCCTAGGCGCTGGTGTTTACGCACTGGCTGAAAATACCAGCTATGCTAGCGCCCTCTGGTGGGCGATTGCGACAACTACTACCGTTGGCTATGGCGACATTTCACCACACACCTACACCGGTAAAATTGTAGCCGTGCTCTTAATGATTGTCGGTATCGGTTTAATTGGTAGCATCACCAGTGTCATTACCTCTTACTTTTTAGGCGAACAACATGATCGTGAAACCGATAAAATTGATCAACGTTTAAAAATCATTGAAAATGATTTAGCCGAAATTAAAGCCCTGCTCAACGATAAAAAACAATAATAACATCCCCCACGAGGTTTTCATGTTACGACCCAAGAAAATTATTTCACAGCAAGCCGACCATTTAATTACTAGTACTAATTCAACTTTAAAGGCCTTTAAACAGTTCCTTTTCGCTCCCAACCTGCTGACTTTTGTGATTTCAGTGGTCGTTGGTAATAGTTTTGGCTCAGCCATTAAAGATTTAATCGCTACCCTATCCGGTCTAGTAAACTTTTTATTTGAATGGATTTTGGGGACGAATCATCCTTTGCAGTTTAATTTAATTCTGAATCCATTAGCTTCGTTTTTTAATAGTTTTATTACCCTGATATTCATTGCGGCGATTGTTTTTTATACCATTCGTTTTATCAATAATTCTTTGATTAAAAGTAAGGAAGCTAAATGGGGTTATGACGAGTCCCATGAAGATGCCCTACATATTCAAGCTTTACAGCGTAAAAATAACACCCTCCAGGCTGAAAATTTAGCGCTACAAAAGCAAATTTTAGCCGAACTTCAAGCCCAAAAACAAGCTACTAATGCTTTGACTAAAGGATAAACATAATGAAAGAAAAAATTTATACTATTTTTGCCAAATTCTATGAATATACCATTATGAGCTTCATGATGATTTTTGGACTAGTTATTTTAGGCTACTTTGGTTTAAGTATCTATGAGTTGGGCATGGCGTTGTTTGAATTCAAGGGTGATATCGAAATCACTGACATCACTAAAACCGTCTTATCGGCCTTCTTATGCTTCGAATTTGCCGTTATTATTAAAGAATATTTTGAAAATAAAGCGGCCATTAATTTTGAAAACTACCTATACGTTGCGGTGACGGCCATGATCCGGTCAATTTTGGTTTATCATGACAATGCGACTAAGACCATTTCACTTTGTATCGCTATTTTTATTTTAATGGTGGCCATTATCTTGTATCGAAAATTTTATAAACAGCATTAAAAAAGACGCTCAAATCATATGATCGAGCGTCTTTTTTTAATGTTTTAAATTTAGCCTAACTTAGCTTGAATGGCTGCTAAGGTAACCTCGGCCGTACTCTCAAAGTTCAAATCAGCTTCACTCAAAACTTGAGGATTACCGATTCCTAGTGAAGTTTGACCAGCCCCGTTAATGGACTGAATGCCAGCAGCTGAATCTTCTAAACCAATTAATTGTTCAGGCGCCAACTTTAACAATTCACCAGCCCGAACAAAGATCTCAGGATCAGGCTTACCGGCATGTAAGCTAGCCGGGTCAACTACCCCAACAAAGTAATCAGCTAAACCTAACTTATCCAAGATAAAGGGGGCATTTTTAGAAGCTGAAGCCACACTCATTTGGTAACCATTCGCTTTTAAACTATCCAAGAATGCTTGCATACCAGGCAAAACATCACTAGGCGTTAAAGTTGAAATTAACTGACGGTAGTTATCATTCTTTTCTGCCGCCAAAGCTTCTTTTTGCTCCTGGCTGTATTGGTTCTCTAAATTATCCTCAGCCAAAATCATATTCAATGAACCCATCCGGTCAATACCCTTTAGGCGTTCTTGTAAATCGTCGTTCCAGGTAACACCTAGCTTTTCAGCTAACTGACGCCAAGCAACCGTATGAAACTTAGCTGTATCAGCTAAGACACCATCCATATCAAACGTAAAACCTTTAATTTCTGAAAACTTGACCATCTTATTTCTCCATTTTAAAAGTCATTGACTGATTCGCAACTAGATGAGCAGGTTGACCCATTACTTCAACATCCAAATCAGCATTAGCCGTTAACTGAACAACTGTTGGGGTTTCAACAATGGCAACCTTAACACCTTGGAACACTTGCGTAAAGGCCAAGTGTGACCAATTTTCTGGCAAGTGAGGATTAATACTGAACTGTCCATCACGTAGATCCACACCACCAAATTCATTTTGAATAACAGCTAAGGTTTCACCCATTACGCCGGCATGGACACCTTCGGCTGTGGTACCACCTTGAATATCATCATAATCCGAGCGAATAGCTTGTTGCAAGAATTCTTCAGCTTCATCCATACGATCCAAGTGGACATCAATTCCCGCAAAGACTGGTCGTGAAGTTGTTGATCCGTGGACTGTCCGCGCTTGGTAGTAATCCGTATTTTTGACAAGCCAATCGGCTGGCAACTGGTAACCCATTTGTTCTAGCAAATGAGCAACACGTTGATTACCTAGGTTGTACATCAACATCAAGAAATCAGCTTGTTTAGCGACCTGATAATCATCGGGTGACTTACCTTCAGCCTTAAGCAAACGGTCAATCCGGTGGATATCACCATATTTTTTAGCGTAGGCATCAAAATCAATTTCGGACAGATTAAAGTAATCTTGATATTGGGCAAAGACGCCATCTGCACGCTGTTCTAGGCGTAAGTTAGCTGCCACATCGGCTGCCTTTTGCAACAAATCGGCATCAAAGTTATCGGCAGCCGCAATGGCCGCAAAACTAGGCAAAGTTTTTTGAAGATCTAACAACCAGCCTAATGACCAAGACAACATCACATTGGTATAAGCGTTGTTTTTAACGCCACCCTCTTTGGCCTCTGGGTAAGCTTCGTGATATTCATCTGGTCCCATTACGCCAGATAAATCAAAGCGACCGTCATCAGCCTTTTGGACCTTATTCAACCAGAACTTACTAGTTTCTAGTAAGACATTCAAGCCACCTTCATCCAACAAGCTAGTGTCACCAGTAAATTGTGTGTAAATCCACAAGTCATAAACAATCGCCAAAGACACGTGCCGTTGCAAGCGAGAATTATCAGGTTCCCATTCATTGTTAACCGTATTTAAATGGATAACTTGAGACTGTTCATCCCCATATAAGCCGGCCTGCCAAGGATACATTGCCCCAGCTTCACCTTCACGGCTAGCATTGGCTTGGGCCGCTGAAAGACGCTTAATTCGATATTGCAAAATCGCCCGGGCTGTTCGTGGCTCATTAGCAGCGTAATAAGGAAGAACAAAGAGCTCATCCCAGAAAATATGACCACGGTAACCTTCACCAGTCAAACCACGTGAACCAACGGAAGCATCCAAATGCTCGTTGGCCCGCCATTGAGCTGCTTGATTAAGATGGAACACATTCATCCGAATCATTAACTGCAAGATGTCACCGTCCGACGCAATGGTCACATCGTCATTGTCCCAAAGCTGGTTCCATTGCTTGGTAATAAAGTCCTTAACCCCTTGACTTTGGGTATCAACAACAATATCTTTATCGGCCCAAATTTGAGCCCAGTAGTCAGCCATATTATTTTGAATACTTGCCAAGCTATGTTGGGCAAGTTCATTTTGCAAAAATGGTAGTAAATCAGCAAAAGTTTCCCGAGAAGTCGCTATAACGACACGCTTAGTCAATTGAACCGGCGTATTAGCAAGGGCCTTGACCAGGACTTCTTCCACAAGTTTTTGATCAACGACCTGGGCTGTGACTGGCAAACTAACCCCAGCATATTCAACCTGACTATCAACTGCCAAGCCAATTTGAATCCCGGATTGCTTAGTTTGCACCAAAACCGTCTTGGTAGTTGGATTAACTTCTTGGACATCAAATTGATGTGATTCAAACGCACGGTAACGCTCAACGTTTTGGGTTTCAACTGTCGTATCAACAAGGCTACTTAGTTGAATTTCAGCATCAAAATCAGCTGTTAAGCTGGCAGTAATGGCCAGCATATGCCAGTTAATTGGGTCAATAAACTTAGCAGAGGTTAAAGTAACCAAACCCTGATCATGTTGGAAAACAAAGATTTCTTCTAAAATACCACTTTTAAAATTCAACTTACTTGAACGCTTAACGAGGTCCAAGTTGGCTAAAGCTGTCCCATTGATTGTTGCTTCTAATAATTGAGGATTAGGTAAATTAACCATATCTTCATTAATAACATCACGTCCCGCTACTGGAGTAGAGGTTTGATTAAAAATACCGGCAGCATAAAGCCCTGGATAATGATTATCCGAATAAGTCGACCAGATTGGCGCTCCACGCCATCCCAGAAAGCCGTTTCCCAAAGAAAGCAGTGATTCCTGCCCATATGACTTTTTTCCTGTTTGCAAGTCATCATAACGTAGTTGCCAATTTTTCGAATTCATGTTCGATATCCTTCCTCTGCTAATCATCATTTAAATATCCGCTGATTAACGTATAACAAGCACGCAGTCTCCCGCGTGCTTGTCAGTACTAAACTACTTTTCGTCTGCTACTGCTTCCTTGAAGACATTCTTCTTTTCAACAGGAGCCTTAACGCTTTGAGTATCGCTATCCTTAAATCCGAAGAAATAAACCATAGCAAATGAAACAATAATTGTAGCCACTGCAGCTAGGCAGAAAATCCATAGGTTGTTAGGGTTGTCCTTAGCCGAAGCAAAGGATGGGAATCCAATTAGGGAACCAGTGAAGCCATACATATGCAAGTTAAACATACCAGCAATCAAGCCACCCACAGCACCACCGACGTTGGACATCCAAAATACCCGACCGTACTTCAAGTTAATTCCATAAACCGCTGGTTCAGTAATTCCAGCAAAGGCTGACAAAGCTGAACTTCCAGCCAATCCCTTTAAACTAGCAATCTTAGTCTTAAAGGCCACTGCCAAAGCACCAGCACCTTGAGCAATCATAGTGAAGTTAATCAAAGCGTTCAAGTTAGATTGACCATGTTGGGCAATTTCTTGGGCAACCAGTGGTACGACCATCCAGTGCAAACCAAAGATAACCAAAACCTGATAAAGACCACCAATCAACAAACCTGAAATTGCGTAGTTGAACTGCAACAACTGGTTGATCAAGAAGGAGATTGCCGCTGAAATAGCGATAATCGCTGGTCCCATTACAACCAAGACCACTGAACCAACAATGAAAATGGTAAACAATGGTTGGAAAATTGACCGAATTGAAGCAGGCAAGTGATCCTTCAACCAGTTACCAACCGGACGAGCCAACCAGGCTGCAAAGATAACTGGGAAAATTGAATAAGCATATGATGGAATTGAAATTGGTAGGCCAAAGAAGTTGGCGTTTAAACTAATTCCCATGAAATGCTCAACGTGTTTCACATTAACAAAGGCAGCCATTTCCGGCTTTACCAAGAAAGCACCAATGGCCGCAACGACCAATGGATCAGAACGAAGCTGTTTAGCAGCCGTAAATCCAACTAAGATTGGTAGGAAATAAAATGGTGCCATGGCCATCGATTGAATAATGACATAGGTATCTGACTTTGCTGAAATCCAACCAAGCAAACTTGGTTCAGACAAAATAGCCAAGAATCCGTTGAGCATACCACCAGCAGCCAACAATCCAATCACTGGAATCATTGAACCGGTAATAGTCCCAATCAAAGTTTGGAAGCCTTTTTTAATAAGGTCAAGGAAACTTGTTGGTCCTTCTGACTTAGGGGCCGCAGTGGTAGCCGCCTCTTGGGCATCATCGCCAGCTGCGTCAGTACCCAATTGCTTAATCACACAATCGTAAACATCAGCAACCGCTGGCCCAATAACAACTTGATATTGACCCAAACCGCTGTTATACACGGCTCCAGCAACACCATCCAAAGCCTGAATTGCTTCGGTGTTAGCCTTTTTCTCGTCGTATAGGTAAAAACGCAATCGCGTAATACAATGAATCACTTTTTTAATATTTTCAGGGCCACCAACAAGTTCAATAATCTTGCTGGCTAGCTCATCATAATTTTGCTTTGCCATAACTTCCCTACTCCAGTATTAAAGTGTTGCGACTGCTTCGCCAGCCGCTTTTTGACCAAGGTCAATTGCCAAAGGACTGTCCTGACCACCGCCAGTTACCACTACCATAGTGGTCTTTTCTAATCCGGCCGCCTCAACCTGAGCCCAGTCAACAGTTCCAATCTTATCTCCGGCTGTAACTGTATCACCAGCTTTAACAGTACTAGTGAAAGGCTTTCCCTCCAAGTTAACTGTATCAATACCGACATGCAACAAAATTTCTGCGCCAGCAGCAGTCTTAAAGCCAAAGGCATGCCCTTGGACCATTACTACTTCACCAGATACTGGGGCGTAAATGCCTTCTTGGGCATCAGGATTGACCGCAAAGCCATCCCCCATCATCTTCTGTGAAAAAACTGGATCACTGACTGATGATAATTCAATTACTTCACCTGAAACTGGTGCGTAGAGCTTCTTATCCAGCTCTTTTGATTTCCCAAACCCAAACATATGGTTCCTCCTTGTTAGCTACACTCATATTTACAACTAACATAATAGCACATATTTATCTAATTGAAAACGTTTTCATTGTTTATGTTTCAATTTTTCTTATCTGTGAAAAGATTACATATTAATCTTGTCACCCAACTCTGCTTCAACTAATTCCTTAACCTGGTCATTAGTTTGCAAAGCCAAGGCTTTTTGAACCAAATGCTTCAAGGATTCGGTTTCCAACTTTTTAATCAAAGAACGAGTCTGCAAAATTGATGGGGCACTCATTGAAAACTCATCCAAGCCCATACCCACTAGCAAAGGAATAGCAATGCTGTCACCAGCCATTTCTCCACACATGGCTACAAACTTTCCCTCAACGTGAGCAGCTTGAATAACCGTGTTAATCAAACGTAAAATTGCTGGGTTATAAGGTTGGTAAAGGTAAGAAACGCGATCATTACCACGATCAGCAGCCATGGTATAACCAATCAAATCGTTAGTTCCAATTGAGAAAAAGTCCACTTCTTTAGCAAACTGGTCAGCCATCACAGCAGCGGCTGGAATTTCAATCATGATACCCAACTTGATGTCACCCATTGGCACACCTTGCTCAGCCAACTTAGCACGCTCTTCTTCATAAATAGCCTTAGCTTGTTGGAATTCCGTAATAGTTGCTACCATTGGGAACATAATCCATAAGTTTCCAAAGGCTGAGGCGCGAATCAAAGCGCGCAATTGAGTCCGGAAAATTTCATCTTGATCCAAAGAAATTCGGATGGCACGATAACCCAAGAATGGGTTATCTTCTTCAGGGAGCTTCCAGTAACTTAGATGCTTATCTCCACCAATATCCATGGTACGAACGGTAACAGGCTTACCAACCATCTTTTCCAAGACAGCTTTATAAGCTTCAAACTGTTCATCTTCGGTTGGCATGTGATCTGATTCCATATACAAGAATTCAGTTCGGTACAAGCCAACTCCTTCGGCCCCGTTATCCAAAACGGCTTCCATATCCTTAGGAGCACCGATGTTAGCACCAACCACGAAGTTTTTACCATCAGCTGAAACTGAATGTTCAGTCTTCAACTTAGCCCACTCAACCTTTTGAGCAGCAAAGTCTTCAGCCTTCTTCTGATAAGCAGCCAAAGTTTGAGCATCAGGGTTAACCTCTACATGGCCAGTGAAACCATCTAAGACAACTAGGTCACCATCTTTAACCTGGCTAGTGGCCACATCAGTCCCAACCACAGCGGGAATTTCCAAAGTTCGTGCCATGATAGAAGCGTGGGCTGTTCGACCACCTAAATCAGAAAGAATTCCCTTGACAAACTGACGATCTAACTGAGCAGTGTCTGAAGGAGTCAAATCCTGGGTTACCAAAACCACATCTTCATCAATCAAAGCTGGGTTAGGAATGTTTACGCCCAACAAATGAGACAAAATTCGTTGCGTAACATCACGAATATCAGCCGCACGTTCCTTCATATAATCGTTAGTACCAGCCATTGCCTCAAACATACTAGTATAGGCATCTGTCACTTCGGTTAGCGCTTGCTCGGCATTAACTGATTCGTCGACAATTCGCTTTTTAACGGCCGCTGACATTTCTGGATCAGCCACAACCATCAAATGAGCTTCAAAGACTTGGGCTTCAGATTCACCCAAGTTCTGACTAGCCTTGGCCTTGATATGCTCCAAATCTGCCGTTGATGCAGCCAAAGCAGCATCAAAACGAGCCTGTTCAGCCTCCACATCCGTAATACTGTGCACATCAAAACCCAAATCCGGTGCTACCAGCAAATATGCCTTGGCAATCGCAATCCCATTACTAGCTGCAATCCCTTGAAAACTCTTTGTCATTTTTCCAACCACTTTCCTTTATTTTTTAGTCCAACCATTTTTTTCAAGGCATGCTTCAATGAAATTAATAAATTACTCATCATTGAGGTTAAAACCATCGTCAATTTCGGGTTGAAAAAAATTTTTGTCCTTAATTCGTAGTTTATCAAAGCGCTTACAAAATGACAACAGTAAGCTTCATTGCAATTTTTACTATTCCTTTACAAAATTCTCATAGTCTTCACATTATTTAGAATCAATCTAATTTGGGGTAGAATTTGAGACCGTTTTAGTGTAAATTTTAATCTGTAAAAGATAATAGAAATCGAGGAAATAGCGCAATGCCTATTAATCCAAGCAAGGCTCAAGATGTATTTAAAGATATCGGTGAGCACGTTCAATTTACTGTATTAAAGTTCAAAGAAGACGTTGATCCAAAGGTTTTACAGGAAGCTATCGAAGAGTTCGCTGACCGTTCACAAGCTATCATTCGTTCAATGCGAATTAGGGAATCTGGTTTATCAGCTAATGCCGGTATCAAAGTTGCTTTTGGTTTTAGTAATCATGCTTGGGATATTCTCTTCCCAAATACTCCTAAACCAAAAGAATTAGAAACTTTTGAAGGAATCGATGGCCCTAACTACGAAATGCCCGGTATGCCTGATTTAGACGCCAAGTACAGCATGCCTGCTAGTGAAGGTGATATGTTCTTCCATATCCGTGATAGTGCTGAGGCTCAGGTTTATGAGGTTCAAACGCAGTTCATGAAGTTCTTGCGGGAATATACTGAAGTCGTTGATTCCACCAAGGGCTTCCGTTACTTTGAAGGTCGAGCAATTATCGGCTTTATTGATGGTACCGAGGCACCAGCCATTGAGGATGCCGCTGATTACGCCATTATTGGTGACGAAGACCCTGATTACATCAATGGTTCTTACGCCTTTGCCCAAAAGTGGCACCATGATATGGACTTTTGGAACCACCTGAAGACTGAAAGCCAAGAAAAAGCAGTCGGTCGTGAAAAGTTTTCTGATTTGGAATTAGAAGACGAGGATAAGTACAAGAACGCCCACAACGTCGCTTCGAAATCAATTTCTCCTGAAGGTGAAGAACAAAAGATTATTCGAATGAATGTTCCTTATTCCGACCCCGCCACCGGCAATACTGGTACTTACTTTATGGGGTACGCTCGTCACTGGGAAATCACCAAAAATATGCTGTTAAGCATGGTTTTGCAAAATGACTTCCTACTAACCTTTTCAACCCTATTATCCGGACAATTATTCTTCATCCCATCGCGGGATACTTTGGCAAAAATTGCTGACGGTGAATTTGATTAAAACTAAAAAAACACTAACGATTTACTTAAAAGGACCTCAAAAATTGAATTTTTGAGGTCCTTTTTCATTGTTTACTAGACAAAAAAATTATTTAAGAATTTGTCAAGGAAAATAATTTTTCTAACAGTAAGAATGATTTTTAACTAATGCTCTTCTATTTTTTTATCAATCCGATGTAACGAAAAAATGTATATTAAGGCGCCAAAGAAGGTCCCCATAAGAATGTGGCCTATAAATTCCTTCCAAGTAAAAATTAAATTAAATGATTTATTATCAAGCCAGATATTTTGTAACCCTGCTAATAACCATGTAGCAATACCAAAATATAGACCTTGTCCAAACGCCTTGTAACGGTAAATTTTTTTCTGACGAAGTGGATTATCAAAATATTGTTTATCAAGTTTATTCCGATAAACATAAATTGCTGCCCCCATGCTCAGGGCTAAAATCACAACCAAATTTCCTGTTACAAGGAAAGCTAAGGCAGTCTCACTAAAATTCCAAAACCCAGTTGCGATAAAGGTTGAGATTAACAAATAAATCCACAATATAATATAGGCGACACTGCCAAATTTGTTGACTTTTTGCTCCCGATATTCATCAACAGGTCCCCCTATCCCGTAGAAATGGCTTATTACCTTTTTATACCAGCGATCCATATTTATCTCTCCCCCTATAAAAATCATTCATCTAAGCTACTTCTTACCACCATTACGATAGGGATAGCTAATCAATAAAATGATTCCAGCCCAAACTAAGGCAGCCACAAAATCTCCAAGCAAGGAACGAACACTAAAAGCACTAACAAAGGAACTTTCATTCAAAAAAACATTCATAAAGCCATCAAATATGACATACGCAAGACCAAAGAATAATCCTGAACTAATAGCCCGACTGAGCGCTACTCTTTTAGAGGGTGCTTGCATCCAAAAGCTCTCTCCCTGGATTAACTTGTGTTTACGGATATAGTAACCAAAGGATATCAGTAGGATAAAAAACACTATAAAATTACTGAATAAAATTCCATAGATAAGGCGTGGCGTATCCTGCCCCACTAAGCAAGCCACCGCAAAACTAGAAATCAAGGTATAAATTGAAAAGATTGGAAAGGCGACGCTACTAAACTTGGCCATTTCCTGCTCTGTCTTTTGATCAATTGGTTCTCCAAAACCATAAAAGCAACCCAAGAATATTGATGTAAAACGCTTCATCTCTCTACCTCCCAAAATAAGGTGTTCAAATCGGTATTCAAGCACTGACAAATTCGAATACATAAATCCAAACTCGGATTATACTTGCCATTTTCAATTAAATTAACCGTCTGGCGAGCAATCCCAACCTGCTGAGCTAAGTCCGCCTGAGTCATTCCCTTTTGCTTCCGATATTTACGAATTCGATTAATCATAATGCTTGATATACCTTTCGCTTTCATCTTAATTAACCACCGTTTAAAAGTCAATTATATATGACAAAAAATAAAATAAATATTTTGTTGTATTAATTGGTATAGTTGTGATATATTATTAAACAATGTTGATAAGAAGTTATACAATTTAATAAATCAGCATTAAAAGTCAAAACTCCGGACGTATATCGCCAGATATTTAAAATAATATCAAAATTGGTATTATTTTAAATCAATATACGTTCTCGCATTGCAAAGAAAGTAGGTTCTTATGTTTAAGCACACTCGCAAGTTGCAGTACAATGCCAAGCCCGACCGTCCTGATCCACTAATGGCTCGTCGCTTACAAGAAGCCTTAGGGGGTCAATGGGGTGAAACAACTGGCATGATGTCATACCTTTCTCAAGGATGGTCATCAACTGGTGATGAAAAATATAAGGATTTATTGTTAGACACTGGTACTGAAGAAATTGGCCACGTGGAAATGATTTCAACCATGATTGCCTATCTTTTAGAAGGAGCTCCCTTCCAAGCTACCCCCGAAGAATTAAAGAAAGACCCTTCTTTGGCGGCTTTGATGAGCGGAATGGATCCAGAACATGCCTTAGTGCACGGTTTAACGGCCGGGCTAAATAATCCTAATGGTGCTGCTTGGAATGCCGGTTACGTAACTTCAAGTGGTAACCTAGTTGCTGATATGCGTTTTAACGTTGTCCGTGAATCTCAAGCTCGTTTGCAAGTTAGTCGCTTGTACTACATGACTGAGGATAAAGGCGTGCGCGACATGTTAAAGTTCCTGTTAGCCCGTGAAACCCAACATCAGTTGCAATTCATGAAGGCCCAAGAAGAACTAGAAGAAAAGTATGGTGTCATTGTACCGGGTGACATGAAGGATATTGAACACCAAGAATTTACTCACGTCCTCATGAACTTCTCAGATGGTGATGGTTCTCGTCAATTCGAAGGTCAAGTGGCCAAAGATGGCGAAAAGTTCACTTATCAAGAAGAACCCGAAGCCATGGGTGGTATTCCAGAAACGAAGCCAGCCGATAAGCGTTTGCATAACGACCAAGGTTAATTATTTATGTACAAAAGGAGCTCGTCCTCAACGACAGGCTCCTTTTTTGCGTCTAATCTTCGGTACTAATCGACTGATAGAGGGTATTCAGTGGTCCCCTAATCAAAAGTTTAGTAAAAGTTTCCGTGATTTGTTGATGTGATACCATTGGATGCTTAACCGCATAATATAAAATTGACATATTAGCAGCCACAATGAAATCCGCTGATAACTCTCTATCAATATGATGATTATCAACTTTTAAATGCCGGTGAATTTTTTGCCAACTCCCCTCCATCCTTGTTAAAAAGACCTGTTTCAAATAATTTTGAAAATTTGCATCCCCATTTTCACCTAATAATAGCGATAAAGTATTTTGATAACCCTGAACAATATCTAACATCTGATCGATAATGACTTCTAAATTTAAGGCTAAATCACTAATGCTAGTACTTTGTTCAAATTCATTACGAGGTATTGCTCCTAGTTGGGTAATAATTTCCTGCTCAATTTCATCAAGTACTTGATATTTATCGACATAATGTCGATAAAAAGTTGACCGATTAATATCTGCTTTGGCACAAATTTGATTAACCGATACTTTGTTGAATGACACAGTGCCTAACAAATCCAGTAACGCCGTTTGAATAACATAATTGGTTTGCTTAATTTTATTGGTATAACTAGCCATTTACTAACCTCCTATTACAAAATGCAACACTTTTATGCATTTTAATTCTTACAATTGCTTTGCCTTCACTATATGCTTAATCACAGATAAAAAGCAACGCGGTGTCGCAGTTGTGGAGGAGAAAAATATGCAAGTAATTTTTAAAAATAAATTCTTAGGATTTGCTATCCTAGCATCCTTATTAGTCACACTAATCATGACGATTGCCCAGATTCCCTCGGCCAAATCAACCATGCAAAACATTCCGATCGCCATTGTTAATGAGGATCAAGGGGCACTAGGGCAAAACATCACCAAACAAATCATGAATAATAAAACCAAGGCCGACCATGCCGATAAGCCAATCTTTAAATGGCAGCAATACGATAATCGGACTGCCGCAGATAAAGATTTAGATTTTAACGGCAACTACGCCACCGTTATTATTCCTAAAAACTTTACCGCTGATATCATGCAAATTAGTCAAACGAATCAACCAGCGACAATTAAAATTGTGCTGAATCAAGGTCGTAACAACACTTTATCCACTTCGATTAACCAAATTTTAACGGGCATGTTTACTAAAATTGGCAATGGCATTGGTAGTAACCTCCTCGCAAAGATGGGCAATAACCCGATTAACGCTAATCAAGTCAGTGCAATTGCCAATCCACTTAAAGTGGAAGTTACCAAAACTCATCAGACTACCGATCTGGAAGCTGCTAGTTCAGTCTTCTTCCAACCAATTTGGATTGCCAGCTTAGCTGTCACCATGCTTATGTACTTTGCTTCTAAGGCTTTTCAACCTCGTAATCGTCAAGATGTTCTCAAATTTAAAACAATTACTGTGGCTATAATCGCTGTTATTGCGCTACTAATCGGTTTTTCAACCCGCTTCTACGCTAGTCAAATTCTGGGTTATACCTTCCCCGATTCATTCACCTTATCATGCTTCTTAGCTCTAGCTAGCTTTGCCTTTATCATGCTATTCTCAGGCTTTATCGCTTGGCTAGGCGTTCCCGGTGTGGCAATCTTTGGATTACTGTTATTCTTTGGCCTGCCCCTCTTAGTCATGGCACCAGAAATGTTACCAACCTTCTACCAAAATTGGATTTTACCTTGGTTACCCATGCGTTTCTTGTACGAAGGTATCCGCGAACTACTTTACTACAGCAATAATTTTATTAACCAAAACACCATTGC
The DNA here is from genome assembly GCF_003096575.1 of Convivina intestini. Classification (GTDB taxonomy): domain Bacteria; phylum Bacillota; class Bacilli; order Lactobacillales; family Lactobacillaceae; genus Convivina; species Convivina intestini. The sequence goes on along the minus strand of NZ_QEKT01000008.1, from coordinate 18,871 downwards.
TTTAATGGTCATTGCCTTGACCGGCTTAGGACTCTTCTTTTTAGAAAGCTTCAGCAAGCACCACAAAGCAAGTTTTCTATAATTTCCCATCTCAAAAGCATTCTTCCTACTTTGGAAGAATGCTTTTTATTATCTTTAAAAGATAATTTGTTATTTTAAAACGATAATAAAAGGTGCATAAACATCTATACAAACATATTTAGCGAGGGAAAAATTATGACTAATAAATCAAATATCATCTTCAAATTGTTATCAATCCTAATCATTTTAGTTGAAATTGGCACCATTGCTGCAATTGGTCTTTTAATCAAAGGTGGTGTTCTAGTTACCCTACACCCTGATCAAAACACAATTAATTATTCGATGTCCTTAGGCCATCATTCATTATTAAACAGTCACGTATCGCCGTTAATTTTAATTTCAACCTACTTTTTAGCCCTATTCATTTCGGCAAGCTATTATTTTATAATTGATTCACCTCGGCGTTTGGTCAACAACTTACGCCAAGGTGCTTATTTTGTTCAAGCTAATTTAATGCAAATTAAAAAAGTTATGATTGCCGTTCTTTGCATGATGATTTTCCAATTCATGACGAGCATCAATTACTGCTTAGTACAATTAAACGCCACACAAGAATTCGACCTACCATTATCCGAAATTTTCACAAACATACTAATTTTAGTCGCCATCTACGTTATCTATCTGATTTTTAACAAGGGAATGGCCCTACAAGAAGATTCTGATAGCATGATTTAGCTAACCGGGGGCAATCCATGATCAAAGTAAATTTAGATAAAGTCTTATTAGATCGACAAATATCCTCTAAAGACTTAGCCCAGGCAGTAGGTATCACACCGGCTAATTTATCAATTTTAAAAACAGGTAAGGCCAAGGGCATCCGGTTTAGTACCCTGGAAAAGATTTGTAGTTTATTAGATTGCCAACCAGGGGATATCTTAGAATATATTGATTAGTTAATAACAGGTTGGGCCATTTACCCCATTGGCATAACAATAAATTTGATTGAACTGCTTAAAGCACTAACATTTAATAATGCTAGTGCTTTTCTTTTTAAATTTTTCGACACTAAATAAAAAGAAGCCTTCTAACAGACTTCTTCATTATCATTTACTTTTAGCATGATCCTTTAGTAAACAAAATGCACCAACTGCGCCAATTAAAACAATGGTCATGGCCGTATAAGCCAATCCTCGCATTCCACTACAGTAGGCGTTCCAAACAACTCCTTGTAATTCTTTAACAAACGGTAAGTCCGACAACTTAGTGCTATAGGCAATAGTATTCCCAGAGAACGGCCCAGCTTGAATTAAGACCTGTTTGAGACTTCCAACCATGACCACTGGTGCCTGCGGAAAACTAAAGTGAGCATTTAGATACTGGTCATAGTGATTGGTTTGAGCCAATCCTAAAATAACAATACCAAACGACGTACCCAACTGACGGAACACATTTAACAAACCTGAAACCATACCGATTTCTTTGGGTGCTGCCCCTTCTAGCCCAGCTGTATTTAACATCGGATTAACCAAACCATTAGTAATTCCCAGCATTACCAACGTTGGGACTAATTGCATATAGGTCAACTTCGTGGTCATCGCATTGGCCAAGAGCAAAAAGCCCATACCAGCTAGTAACAGTGAGGCGGAAATAATCTTACGTTTCGAATATTTGGTGCCAAGATAACCCGTGACTGGTCCCAAAATCAGACTCCAAACGGTCATGGTCAGTTGGCGAACCCCAGTATCAAAAGCCGAGTAGCCCATGTAATTTTGCATCAACGAAGTCAGATAAATATTACTGGCATAAACAGCCGATCCGAGGGCAAAAGCTACAATTACTGATCCAACAAAGTTACCATTTTTAAACAATTTCAAATTCATCATGGGATGATCAGAACGCATTTCTACCAAAATAAAAATTAATAAAAGTGCTACAGCAGCTACTAACCAAGCCGCAATACCTAAGTCAGTCCAAGGTAGATGGGGGTGATTTTCCTTTTCAACCAAACCATAGACCGCAAAGAAAATTGCCGCTGTTGACAGGAATATCCCCAGCCAATCAATTTTTTGACCTTTACCATAACTAGGCGTCTCATCAATGGTAAACCACATTAAAATCGCTGCAACAATCCCAATTGGGACATTAACATAAAAAATCGCTGGCCAACCAAAAGACTCAACTAATAATCCACCAATCAGTGGGCCAGAAACCGTTGATAGCCCCATTACTGAACCTAAAATTCCCAGTGCTGTCCCCCGTTGAGCTCCTTCAAAGTTAGAAGCAACTAAGGCCATTGATAAGGTCATAAGTCCTGCGCCTCCAAAGGCTTGCACAACTCGTCCAATATCTAAAACTAGTAAATTAGTGGCCAAGCCATTGGTAGCCGAGGCCACCACAAAAACTAACATACTAATTAGGACAACTTTTTTACGACCGTACATGTCCCCCAACTTGGACACAACCAGTAAGACCACCGAAAAGGCGATTGTATAGGCATTGACAACCCACTGTAGGTCATTAAAAGTTGCTGAAAAACTCTTCACCATGGTTGGGAGGGCAACATTAACTACCGTAATATCGAGCAATCCCATGAATACACCCAGTGAAAGGGCGAATAAGGCCCACCATTTTTTTGTGTTTTTATTTTGCATCTTATTTTTCTTCCTTGTTTAGCTGTTTCAAACTATCTTGAACCCAAGTCAACTTAGTGTGACTAAGTTGTTGTTGGAGACTAACAGTCCGGATCACCCATTTGTAATAGTCACTTTGGGCTGGAAAACGCTGCGCCAAATCGGCAAAATGTGGCAAAATATCGTCATAAACAGCCAAATCTTGTTCGATTGCTGCTTGATAATCCTGTAGAATTTCCAGCTTTTGTTGATCATTTAAATAACCAAATGAACGAAATTTAAAGCAGTAAATATTATCCCGATTACCATCCTGACTGACTGGTTCCTGCATCAATTGCTTTAGATATTGCTTCCCTGCCGTAGTAATTTCGTAAACCTTGGCATTCCGACTATTCCCACAACGGCTCTGAATATAGCCTTTGTGCTCTAATTTTGTGAGCAGGGGGTAAATAATGCCGTTTGAAATTTTACGTCTGGGCATCACCGAAGAGCCCAAAATTAAAGCCAACTTATAGCCAGACATCGTCCGTGAACTCAGTAGCGTTAGAATCAATAAATCATACATATAAAACTCCCAACAGTTCTACCGGTCTATTCGACCGGTCAATACGACACATCATAGTCCTCATAAATTACTTTGTCAATTAAAAAAGCCAAGGTTTTTAGCCTCAGCTTTTTGCTTATAATTTACCATTTAGAAACTCAGCTTCCCCATTGCCAAAACTCCAATCATCGTCGTTATTGGGTACTAAGCTAAACATAACGTCTTCTTTTCGTAAGCCTAATTCTTGCTGCAAGCGCTCGGTCACGGCTTGATAAAAGGCTTTTTTTGCCTTGGTCGAACGCGGGCGGGTTACCAAGTTAAAAACGACAATATCACGACTACGTTCAATGCCCAAACCAGTATCTAGAATTTGCATTTCAAAAGGTTCGTGCTGGGTTAGGATTTGATAACGATCAGCTTTAGGTGTTTGAAATACATCGACCTGGACCTCGTAGGCAATGGCTAACAAGCGCTTTAAATATTCCTCATCATGACCTTTAATAACATCAATACGCATTAGTGGCATAGTTTCAATTCTCCTTTATAATACTAGATTAATGAATACATTAAGGTTAAAGTAACTTTTATAAAAATCAAGGGGGATAATCATGGAAAAAACAACCTTTTCAGATTTTGAGCGGCAGGCAATGAAAGACCGTGCCCAAGAACTGGCTAACCAGGCCAAAAATAAAAAAGATGCCAAATATGGCGAGGCCAGTGTTCTGCTTAAAATTAGTGAAGTGACTGACACCGAAGCCAATATTGCCAATGCGCTACATCAACTTGTCAAAACGATTGCACCCCAGTTAAAGCCCAAAACTTGGTATAGCATGCCCGCTTATGCCAATCAGAATGATAAAGTGGTCCTCTTTTTCCAACCAGCCTCGCGTTTTAAAGTTCGGTATTCAACCATCGGTTTTCAAGATGCTGCTCACCTAGACCAAGGTGATTTCTGGCCAACTAGTTATGCTATCCAGGCCATGACACCAGCCGTTAAAGAAGAACTTATTATCTTAATCAAAAAAGCTACCGGAAAATCATGAGGTAGCTTTTTCATTACGCTTAATTTTTAATAGCCGTGTGTATGACTAAGTTTTTAATCTGTTCTAATTGTTGATCAATATTGAGTTGATGTCCTTCAGATAACCGGAACTCTTTTAAGAAGAGAAAGAGCAACTGTGAAACAATCAATTGCAATAAATCAAAGCCACTAACTTGCAATTGTCCGATCCCCATCCGGTCAATTACCTGGACAAGACTCACCGTTTTTGGCTTCAATTTGGTTACCAATTCAGCCACCACAGCATCATTAGTTAAAAATTCAGTCATCACAATTAAAATCAAATTATGATTTGCCTGCATAAAAGCATAGCGATCAGTAACGATAAAGCTAATTAATTCCTTAATATCGGTGGTATTATGCATCATACCATCCAGTACATCCTGACTATAATGCGGTACGAGCTGGTTAATAATCATATTTAAAACATCATTCAGCAAGGCTTGCTTATTTTTAAAATACTTAAAAATAGTCGCCTGACTTACCCCAGCTCTTTCCGCAATGACTGCCGTACTGGTAGCACTAAAACCGTCTTTAGCAAACAAATCAATGGCTGCCTTTAGTACTTTTTTCTTTCCAGCCGGTGTCTCACCTTGATCAATTAACTGAATTAAATCTTTCGAAACTAAATCGGTCACGATTATACCTTCCTGTACCGGCGTAAGCCAATAATATTAGCAGTTACTAAGACTAGCAAGAAAATTAATAGCGCCAATAGATCCGGCACAATTCCACCAAAACTAACGCCATGAAGGACAACCCCACTCATGGCATCAGCAGCATATTTTAATGGTAAAATATCGCCAAAAATCCGTGCCCAACTAGCCATGCTGTCTAAAGGAATAATACCAGAAAATAGAATCTGAGGCACTACTACGATGGGAATAAATTGCATCATTTGGAATTCCGATTTAGCCAAAGTAGAAATAAAGAGACCAAAGGCTAAGGCTACCAATGCCAGCAAGACATTAATCAAGAATAGATTCAAAATCGAACCAACAACCTCAACCTTCAAGACATAGATGGTAAAGAAAACAATAATAGCGGTTTGGATGATTGCTACTAATCCATAACTCATCATATAACCATACACAATTTCGGAACGCTTAACGGGTGTAGCCAATAAGCGACTCAAAGTACCAGAAGTCCGTTCCTTTAATAGAGAAATACCAGAAATTAGAAAAACAAATAAGAAAACAAAGAAGCCCATAAAGATTGGCATAATGGAGGCAAAGAAACTAGTATCCTTATTGCCATAATTATAATTCTCTTCTAAATTAAATTGTCCGTTAGCAGCTGGATTTTGAATCCCTAGCCGTGCCGACATCTGCGTTAAGGCGTTAACTAATTTCCCGGTTTTATCTTTGGTAAAGGCATTGGATAGCGCAGCCCGTGTCATGGCTGTTTTAGAAGCATCCGTATTTGCATACAAAACATCGTAGTCTTGACCATCTTTTTCAACCAAAACGGCATCAATTTTTTGATCTTTTAGTGCCTCAGTTGCCTGACTGCGATTATCATAGTTGGCCGTGCTGACATGTTTTACGTCTGCTAAATTGGTTTGTACGGAACGTTCAACGTTAACCGTTCCAACCTTAATTGAGGTAGTTGCATTGATTGAAAAGGCATAATTCAGCAAAGCCAAAATAACAATCGGTGCTAGAAACATCAGCGCCAATGTCCGCTTATCACGCAACAATTCCGTTAAAGTTCGTTTAGCAATTGCCCAAGTCCTAGTCATTTGATTCTTCCTCCTCTGCTTTCAAAAAGACATCTTCAATTGTGGGTACACCATAGGCGGCTTCTAATTTTTTTGGTGCGTCATTAGCAATAATCCGTCCGCCCAATAACAAGGCTACTCGGTCAACTAATTCTGCTTCATCCATAACGTGGGTCGTAACCAAGATGGCATGCCCGGCATCACGCATTTTATGCAATTCGTGCCAAATTTGACGCCGAAGGGCTGGATCTATTCCCACCGTCGGTTCATCTAGAACTAACAATCGAGGATTACCAATTAAGGCAATCGCCAATGATAAACGGCGTTTCATACCACCGGAAAAACCAGCTACGTTTTTATAAAGCGCATCTCCCAGGGACACAATATCAGCTACCCGCTTAATTTCTTGATCCAATCCTTGCTTATTAATTCCCTTCATTTCAGCAAAGAAAGCGACGTTTTCATAAGCTGTTAACGCTTCATATAAAGCATCCGATTGAGCCATATAACCAATTTCTGCCAATAATTGTCGATTTGGCATGGTTTGATTTAAGATATTGGCTTGACCGCTATCGGCCTGTTCGACACCCAGAGCAATGTTAATCACTGTCGATTTACCTGCCCCTGAGGGACCAATTAAACCTAAAATTTCGCCCTGCTTTAGGTTCAAATCAATATCTTTCAGTACTTTTTGGTTACCAAACGACTTGGCCACCTGTTGTAATTCAATTGTATAGGTCATGGTTTACTCCTTGTCTAAATATAGTGAGTGATTACTCACTTACTATATCACTATTTTTTATTATCGCAAGCAAAATAAAAAAACAAACTACGCAAATAGTTTGTTTTCGTATTAATTATTTTTAGCAGTTTCTAAAGAAATCTTGCCATCTACCAACTGATAAATCCGATCAGCATAGGCTCGCAAACGCAAATCATGGGTCACCACGACTACCGCTTTATCCTCTTGAACGGCAATATCTTTAAATAGTTGTCCGACTTCTTCCACCCGACTACTATCTAAGGCTGCCGTTGGCTCATCGGCCAAGATGAAGTCTGGGTTAGTATATAAGGCTCGAGCAATCGCTACTCGCTGGGTTTGTCCACCCGATAATTCACCAGGAAACTTATTAATGAGCTTAGTGATGCCCAAAGTATTTAGATAAGATTCAAATTTTTGAGCCGTCACATTCCCCTTGGGTTTAACTTGATCAACCAGGGTAAATTGATCCTTCACACTCAAATATGGCACCAAATTATAGGATTGAAGAACAAAGCCAATATGATCCAAACGGAACTGATCAGCTGCCTTGGTTGATAGTTGATCAATGTTTTGGCCGTTAATCGATACTTTTCCCTGACTAGGGCGCTGAAGCCCACCAAGAATCGTTAGTAACGTACTTTTTCCAGAACCAGAGGGTCCCAAGATTAAGGTCAACTGGCCATCTTCAGCCGTAAAATTAATATCATCTAAGGCAGTTACCAAATTAGTACCACTACCAAATTGCTTCGTTATATTTTTTAAGACTAATTTTTCCATTAACTTTATCCCCCAATCACGGTTACTGGATCAATTTTAGCAATAATCCGCATGGGAATTAACGATCCCAGTGTACCCATCACAACTAAGCCCAGACCCGTTAGCAAGATTAATGGTATATCAAAATACATCGGTACTTGGGTTGGAATCACCAAGCTAACCAGCAAGGCCAAAACCACACTTAAGGCCACTGCGGAAACCATAATAATGACGGTTTGACTGAGCGTGTTGAGAGCTAAATAGCGACTCGGAATGCCCTGAGTCCGTAAAACAGCAAAGTTTTGAACTTTTTGAATCGTCAAAATATAGAGGAAAATCGTGACCACAATAACTGAAATGACAATTAAGAACACAATCATAAACAAGAAAGTACTATTTTGAGCACTGTAACCCGGCATTTTGTTCAAGAATTGCGCTTTACTGTAGGCTTTAACTTGGTCAGATTTAGCTACTAGCGTTTTCCTGGAAACTACCCCACTGGCGACAAAACGATTCGAAACGCCCTTAACATTACTCCATTCTTTAATATCACCATAGGCGACTGGCGCGATATTATACTCGGCATCTTTGGCAAAACCAACAATTTTAAAATTCTGATTATTAATACCTAATTCAACCGTTTGACCTAATTTAAAGCCCTTTTGCCGTAATTTATCAGATACAACTAACTCATCACTATTTTGGGATAGACGCCCTTTCGTTAAAGTGATACTGCGACTGACCAAATCATCGGCGTTGATGCCGACAAACATTACCCCTTCACGTAAGCCGGCGCCCTTCATAATGCCAGGCGTCAAAGCCACTTGAGCTTGGTCCTGATTGACAGCATAATCGGCCAGATCATCGGCAGTCAAAAGAGACTGACTTAAATTACCATCAGCATCCTTACTCATAACCACCGAGTTAGTATGCCATGCTTCTACCGCAGTCGTATTTTCACGGGATAGCCCAAAAGCTAAAGCACTTAAAATAAAAATCAAAAAACTAATCATGGTAATGACAGCAATCACTAAACCATAGCGAAATTTTTCTTTTTTCATTTCACGAATCGCTAAAAATGTCATTTATTTGCTCCTTTATGCCACTGTTCTAAGGCTTGAATCCGTTCTATAATCTGATTTTTATCGGCCGGATGCCAAAAATACTGCCGAATCAATTCATGCCCTGCTAAATCAGTCATCCAAGGCAACAAGGATTGCTCGAATTTTAAGGGTGGAATGCCAGCGCCACTAAATTCTTTTTCATAGCGATGTAATTCTAAAATAGAACGATTAATCAGATAGTAATTCCGCAGAAAATTATAATTAGGATTCTTTTCCACATCTTGGATAAATTTTAGTAAATTTTCCAGTGAATCTTCGGGTCCAACGGCTTGATGAATATCCGCCACAATATGCTTTAATACCCAATAATAGGCGTCATCGACATCCGAAAAATAAGTATAAAAGGAACCCCGGGAGATATTAGCGCCCTTCACAATCCGCTCCACGCTAACATCAAGCAAACAATAGTCAGAAAATTCAGCAGCTAAACTGGCCTTAATCCGAGCCTGCTTAGCTGCACTTAAATTCAAAAAAGTTTCTTTAGGCATAAATATATTCACCAATCTTAATAGTATTGACAGGTTATCATTAAAATGACAGCTCGTCAATATAATGACGAGCCGTCACATAAAAAAGGAAACAAGTTAAACTTGTTTCCTTTTTTAACCGTTAACAATCCGACGATACACTCGAGTGGTTAAGAGATAAACCACAATGTAACAGATAAATAAAATGACGGTTACTGATAGTGCTACGGTAGCAAAGATACCTTGATCCCAGACCCCTAAAGCTTTAAAAACACTCCTTAAGGCAGGATAAGCAAAGCCTAAGTTAATCACCGCCCCGGCAATTGGTAGCATAAAGACCATTAGCATTTGACTGTGAATTGCCTTTTGCGTTTCCTTATAACTTAAGCCCACACGTTGCATCGTTTCAAAATTATGTCGATCAGCAAATCCTTCAGAAATTTGCTTATAGTAGATGATTAAGGCCGTGGTAATACTCATCGTAATCCCGATTAAAATACCGACAAAGAGTGGTCCGCCAAAGATTGCTTTGAAAGCTTGCTCAAGTTCTGACTTGGAATCAATATTGCCATCATTCTTGATTAAATATTGTTTAACTGCTTTGGCCAAGCCTAGTTTTTCTTTAAGAGTCCCCCGCATATTGAACACGAAAATATTCTTATTAAATCCAGTTGGTAAGTCCCCACTCGTTTCATCACGAGCTAGCAACTTTTCAACCGTTTCTTTATTATTAGCAAATATATACATCATTTTAGGAGCAGAATTCGCATAACTATCTGGCATATCAAAATCACTAATTTGCTTGATATGATAAGTAATGCCATTGATGGTTAAAATATCGGTCTTTAACTTTTCTTTTGGTGAATAGACCAATAGCTCATCAGCGGCGACACTAAGATTTTTACCTTGCCACTGATTATATTGTTCAATCGTTGTAGCTGTTAAATTCAAATTTTTAAGGCTAATATTCTTAAATTGAGGTTCAACCTGATGCCCCTTCACAATGTTAATCGGTGTTGAATAAGAGGTTGTTAACTGCCGTTGATTACTAATTTTCACATGATTATCAAGGGCTAGTTCTTCAATCTGCTTTTGTTGGATCTGATTTAGTGGCTGACTACTGGATACGAACATGTCATAGGGCATGAAATTTTCCAATATTTTTTGCGAACCAGCAAACAGACTAATAACCGCCGTCAACACTACCAAAGTCGATGTACATAGTAAACAAATTGATGCCAAACCAGCACCATTTTGTTTCATCCGAAAGAGCATTCCTGAAACAGAAATAAAATGATTGGGTTGATAGTAGAATTTTTTGTTCTTTCGTAACAACTTCAAAATCACAATACTACCAGCAATAAATAGTAGATAAGTACCAATCACTACCAAGACAACAGCAACCATAAATAAGAGAATCGCTGATAAGCTAGGCTTTGTGGTAACTGACAAATAATAACCGATGCCCAAAATAACGATGCCCAAGCCACCGATAATCCAACGAGCTTTTGGTTCCTTAGGAGCTTGACGGGCAGCTTTTAACAAATTAATCGGATTTAACCGACGCATTTTGAAAATATCTTGAAGATAAATTAGTACATTAATAATCAGAAAGAAAATTGCAATAATGAACATTGGTGGAAAAGAAATATCACCAACAATTTGTTTATTATCCAGCAGATTCCGTAGTACCAAGAAGGCTAATTCTTGAAAAGAAAGACCAACTAGTAGTCCTGCCAGCAGACTAACCACGTACATCATCGTATTTTGGAAAAAGACGATTAAATTCAATTCACGATGGGTCATCCCCAAAATATTATAAATCCCGAGTTCTTGATTACGCTGCCGGGTTAAAAAGCCATTAGCGTAAAACATGAAAATTAGTGACAGTAAGGCAATAAAGACAAAACCAATCGCCACAACTGAGATGACCATTTGACCGTTATTTTCTGGGGATTTAATACTGGGATTTAATAGAATACTAACGAAAATATAATTTATCGCTACCAACAAACTACTTGATAAAACAAATAAAGTGTAACGTTGCCAATTTCTGGTTAAACTATGCCATGCTAATTTTATTTCAACCATTAGTTAACACTCCCGCCATTAATGATGGAGTTCAAACTGGCTGAAATCTTATCCAAATATTCCTTTTGACTCAATTCGCCCCGATTAAGTTGATGATAGATAATACCATCCTTGATGAAAAGCGTCCGTTTCGAATAACTGGCCGTCAAGGCACTGTGGGTAACCATTAGAATCGTTTGTCCAGCCTGATTAACCTGGTCAAATAATTCCAAAAGTTGCGCAGAACTGTGGGAATCCAAGGCCCCAGTTGGTTCATCGGCCAAAATTAATTCCGGCTGAGTAATTAATGCCCGTGCCGCTGCCACACGCTGCTTTTGTCCGCCAGAAACTTCACTGGGGTATCTATCCAATAAGTCAGTAATCTCCAATTGTTCCGCCAGTCCAGTGAGACGCGCTTGCATCTCTTTTTCTGGTACTTTAGACAAAACCAGCGGTAAAAATATATTGTCGCGGTTATTAAACGTATCTAATAAATCAAAATTTTGAAAAACAAATCCTAATTCTTTACGACGAAAATGCGCCGCTTCATTTTCCGATAAGCTTTTCAAATCGGTTCCATTTAGTTCAATCTTGCCACTGGTTGGCTTATCCAAGGTAGCCATAATATTTAACAAGGTCGTTTTTCCGGCTCCGGATTCACCCATAATGGCGACGTATTCGCCGGATTCAATACCAAAGGAAATATCTTTTAAAGCGACTTTACTTTTCAAGCCTTCCTGATAACTTTTTTGAATATGTTGTAGTTCTAACAGTGTCATTATAATTCCTTCTCTTTACTTTGATTAATTTCAATTGTAAAAGACTTCTGTTAGAACCAATCTTACAGTTTGTTAGACTTTCAACGCTGACTTAGGAAAAGTTAAAGCAACCGTGGTAACTTGCGGGTTAGAACTAACGCTAATCGTGATGTTCAATGGTTGACAAATCTGCTTAACCAAATACAAGCCCATGCCCGTGGCAGCTTGTTGCTGGTGACCGTTATCGCCAGTAAACCCAGGTTCAAAAATCCGTGGTAAGTCATTGGCCGCAATCGGCAGTCCATGGTTAGTAATGGCTAACTGATTGTCTGACCAATTAATTTTAATTTCGGATTGCGGATCACTATATTTAATGGCGTTATACACTAATTGTTTCACGATAAATAACAACCACTTTTGGTCACTAAGAATTCTAGTTGAAGACACTTGAATAACTGGCCTGAGTTGTTTTTCAATGAAAAAGGTTGAATATTCTCTGATGGTTTCATCAATAATGTCAGCGATAGTTAACCAGCTAAAGTCTAAGTCATGACTAAAATCGTTCAAACGTTCGTAACTTAATAACATTTCTAATTGGTTTTTCATCAAGGCTACCTGTTTTACAACCTGATCACTATCAACCATGGCTTCTTGCTCAGCCATTAGAGTTAAAGCTGCAATCGGCAGTTTCATTTCATGACTCCAAGTCATCAGGTAATCAATCAATTGACGGGTTTTAAAATAGTTTTGGCTTTCTAAATCATTGAAGCGCTGGCTTTCAGCCAAAATCACTTGCTGCTGAACCTGTAAAACAGGATTCCAAGACCGAATTGGTACTCTTTTTTGTACTTTTTTAATGATCATATGGCTTCCGTATACACGGCAAATAATCACTGCTAAGACTGGAATCCAGGTAAATTGAAAGGTCTGCCAGACTAAATCAACATTATCTCCCTGGAGCTTTAAAATCATCGTTGGAATAACCAACATAACCAAGTAAACAATTAAGATGATAATTTGTTGACTCAATAACTGCGCCAAATATTTTATTTTATGAATCATTTTCCACCAAACGATATCCCTGTCCACGTTCTGTAATAATTCGGTCCGGTAAATCGACTGTTTTCATTTTTGACCGTAAGCGACTAATATTCGTGTTGAGTACGTCTTCATCAATGAAGGCCCCCCCCTGCCAAAGCATCCGCATAATCTTAGTTTTGGACACAATTTGATTGAGGTTCAAAATTAACAATTGTAAAATATAGCCTTCAGTTGGGGTTAATTTAACCGTTGCCTCACCATAACTCAATTCGTTGGTTAAAGTACTCAAGGTGCTACCATCAAAATCCAGCACCGAATTATCAGTCGGATTATATTGATTAACTCGTCGCAAAATCGCCTGAACCTTAGAAGTCAAAACATCCAAAACAAAGGGTTTGGTAACATAATCATCAGCTCCAGTAGCAATCGCTCGAACTGCATTGGGATTCATGTCGGCCGAAGAAATAAAAATAATCGGTATTTGCGACTGCTTTCGCAGCTCTTCAGTCCAGTAGAAACCGTCAAATACCGGTAAAGTGATATCCATCAATACTAAATCTACCCGGGCAGCCATAATCTCACTAACCACTTGATTCCAATCTTGGACAATGATGACTTCATATTGCCATTTATTTAAGGCAGTTCTAATGTTTTCACGAATAGTCGGATCATCTTCAACTAAAAAAACTTTACTCATTGATTACCCTCAATTTCTGGTCTCGATAAAATTGGCATTTATAATATCTTCTAATGATAAAATCATATCATACCTGTGTTTTTACCTTTTGATGGTACTGATATTACAAATCACACACTCTGCGCAAACAATTCAAATTGGCTATCAATTTGTTGTGCTTTTAATTCACCCGTTAAGGCCATAATATTCATCCCCTCAATCAGCAACATAAAATTATCAGCTATTACTTTGATATTTTGACCGGAGAGTACACCTTGTTTGACTCCTAAAGCCAACAAGGAGCGGACTGTAGCCTTAGTAGCATTCATCTGCTTTTGTTTTAATTTTTTATCACGGTCAGCATGATGGGTAAAAGAATATTCGTACATCGCCCTTAGTAAAGAGTCATCATTATTGTCGTAATTTAATAATCGTTTTTTTTGCTCCGCTAAATAATTCTTAAAAATTAAATTAAAAGGCGGATTCTTTTTAATCTCTTCCCGAATATTATCAAATTGCCGAACTGATCGTTGGGTGACGGCTTCAAAAAAAATGTCATCCACTGAATCAAAGTAAAGATAAATTCCGCCGCGACTAATATGACAGGCATCAATAATATCTTTCATGGTAACCGATAAAAAACCCTTTTGAGCAAAAACGCGCCGAGCCCCACTAAGAATGGCCGCTTTTTTGAGTTCACTTTTTTTAGTTAATCCTTTGCTACTCATTGAAACTCCTTAGTTAAAATATGACACCAATGTCATTATATAGTATAATTCTCTTTAATAAATGACACTTGTGTCATTTATGTACGTTCAGAGAGGATATTTTTATGCATTTAAACGTTCGACAAATTACTGGCCTAGCAGTATTAATCGCCTTTAACATTATTCTAGGAAAAATTAGTATTGGGCCAATTTTTGCCAGTGTTAATTTTGGTTTTATTGCCTTAGTCCTATCCGGCTACTTTTACGGTGTCCGTCTAACAGCCCTGGCAGCTGTTTTAGCTAACCTGTTGGCTTTTACTATTATGGGAAAAGGCTCTTTTTCAATCCTGTTCTTACTTCCCGCAGTCTTAGCCGGAGGGGTCTATGGCTTTTTACAAAAACCTACCCTCACACGCATTATTGTGGTAAACACCGTTGTTGTAGTCGGGGTTAGTTTTTTCCTCAATACCTTTTTAATCACCTACACCAATCACTTAAATTTCCAAAGCTTACTGGGGGCTCGCACAATCAAAATGATTATTAGTCTCTTGGTACAAATCATCATCAGCTATCTATTATTAAGCAATTCAGCCATCACTAATCTAAAAAAACAATTACAACTAATTAAACAACCATAAAATTAGTCAGCTAAAAAGGCTCAGAAATATCTGAGCCTTTTTTAACTTCGTTATCACTTTTCTAACTCACGGTAAAAATCATCATAGCCCTTCACAAAATCAACTAATTCATGTAAATGATTAAATAATACCCAATTCAACCCTAAAATCAGACACCGTGGATAATGTTTTTGCTGTTGCTTATGGTTATCTTGAGCAGCTTGTTCATATCCTAGTTGGTAGTCTGAACTTTTATTTTTAGTATACTTTCTATCATAGAAAGTAGTTCGCTCTTGATAAAGACCCGCTTCATAATCATGTTTGACTTGGTTATGAAGGTCCTTGATATCCTTAATAATCATTTATCGATTCTCTTGCAATTTACCACGCCAAGAAACAAACAAGATAGGCAGAATAATAATGATAAAAGTCAAGATTAAACCTAAATAGTCTGCTCCTACCGGACGATTCGTTAACATTTTCAAAACAATTTGATAGACATAGTAACCCGGGAAAAGCTGCTGAAAATAAGTAATCATATCAGCCAAAGTCCCGGACATAAAGGTATGAAATGGTACCACCACCATAGCCAGGACCATCATAATCGGCGTACCGATGGTATCTAAGGTCTTACTATCAACATAAATGCCTAGTAAGAAACCAATAATACTAAAATATATCCCTAACACGATTACTAACAACAAACTCACAAGGACAATCAAATCAATCTTAATGGCTCCCATGAGCAAACCAACTATCAAAATCACCAATTGAATTAAGGTATTTAAGATAATTTGGGTAAATAGTTGATCCTTAATCCATCGACCTAAGGAATAGTCACTAATGTGCAGTTGTAGGAGAAAAAACCGCTTACTGGCACTTATTTTTTTGGCAAAAGTAACAATTGAATTACCTAAAATACCAATCAAAGCCGAAGCCATATACCAAATGTAGGCATATTTTTGACTCCAATAGCCCCCACTATGGGCCGAAAAGACCATGAACACATACCAAAATGAAGGAACTAAGAGGGTAAACAAAATAAAGCGTTTATTACGCAAGGTATTTTTCAAATCAATATACTTAATCACTTGGTTACCTCCGTATGGCGGCGATACCACTGTTCAATCGTCTGATTATTAGCATGGACATCGGCAACACTAGCCGTCATAATCTGACCATCTTTTAATAACATAACTTTAGTAAAAAATTTATCAATCTGGTTAAAGTCGTGGGTAATCATTAAAACACTACTATTAATGTGGTCCAGATAGGACCAGAAAAAATCAATTGATTTCAAATCCATCCCCACCGTTGGTTCATCCAAAATTAGCAACTTAGTCTTTTTCAATAGGCTTAATAACAAGAAAAGACGCCGCTTTTGACCCCCTGACAACTTACCAACCAAATTTTGACTGTAATTAGCTAATTTGAATTTTTTTAACATGTCCGCCGTGTAACTCGGATTCTTAATCCCATCGATAGCCGCCATTAAATCAACTTGTTCACCGACCGTTAAAGAATCCAATAAATTATTATCCTGGGTCATCACACCCAAATCGTGGTGTGGATCAAATGAGCGCTTAACTTCACCCTGATCCGGTTCAATCACACCCATAATTAAATTGACTAAAGTAGTTTTACCAGCACCATTATCTCCCAGTAGAGCTACCCGCTCATTATGATTAATATTAAAACTCACATCCTCTAGTAGCGGACGGTTAAATTTCTTAACTAAGTGGTCAATATGCAAAATAGATTGATTTGGAGAATACAAACCAGCCAATAAAAAATTTAAATCAACCGAAAAAACATCCGCAATTTTAAGTAATTTATCAATATCTGGTTCGGCTTCTCCTAATTCCCATTTAGAAACTGATTGACGACTAACAAATAATTTCTGTGCTAGGGCCGCCTGCGATAAAGATTGACGCTGTCTTAAACTGACTAATTGCTGTTTAAACACATTATTCATGCTCATTCCTTCCCACATCTCATGACGTTTAATCTTATCATAGCCAGTCAGCTATAAATGACAAGGACTAGAGAAAAATTGCTGTAACGCTTTAGTAGCAGCGTTAGCAACCGATGGTTGCCAACCCCAAAGGCACGGCCTTAAAGATCTATCAAGCTGAACTCATCTAGAAATATAGGGATACGTGCATTTCTTATTTAAAAACGAATAAATTTGTCTTATAATGAAGTTTGTAAGCGATTTCAATAATTACGTAACCAAGGGAGCTATGATTATGCCAAACACAACTGAACACTATAAAATGTATAAAAATGGTAAACAATGGGTTTACTCAATGATGTTTACTGCCGCTCTAATGGGTGGTGCTGTGGCTCTTAGCAATACGGCTAGTGCCGATACTGCTGTCCCTACTACTACTGAAAAAACTGGTATGACTAGTACCACGCCGGTTCCCGCACCAGCACCCACCAGCACAGCTGCTAGCTTAGATGACTTGGCGAAGGCTGCTCAGTCAACTTCAACAGCTGCTAGCACGGCTCACAGTCAAGCAGATGCTGCGCAACAAAAGGCTGATAAGTCATCACAGACAGCCAAGCAGATTAATGCTGACGATGCAAAAGCAAAACAAATTGCTACTTCAACCAGTACAGCGGTTCAAGAAGCTGGTAAGCAAGTTGATAAAGCTAAACAAGCGGTCGATGACGCCTCAGCTAAAGCTGTAAAAGCTAATGACGCCAATACCAAAGCCAAGGATCAATTAGTTAAAGATCAGGCTGTGGTTGGCCAACTCAACAGTGTTAGTCAATCCGCTTCAACCACTCAAAGTGAACTAGTTATTTCTAAAGATAACCTAGACCAAGCTGAGAAGACTCGTAGCGAAGCTACTAAGGCTCAAGATCAAGCTGACAAAGAATTAGCAGAGGCGCAAACAAGCCAAGATTCTGAAGCCATTAAAGCAGCTGAAGCTAAGTATGAGGCTGCCAAGGAAGCTACAAATACAGCCTCTGCAGCTGCTTCAGAAAAGTACAACGCCTATGAAAAAAATAAGAAATTAGCCGATGCAGCCCAAGCAGCCTATGAAAAAGCTGAAAAGGATGCCAAGGCCGCTAAGGATGCCCTACCTGCCGATAAGGCCAAAGTTGATAGTACTAAAAAGGCTCTAGATGCAGCTGAAAAAGCTCGTTTTGATGCTACGAAGACACTAGAAACTAACCAAAAGAACCTTGATCAAGCCAAGAAGGAAGATGCGCAAGCAGCTGAAGTAGTTAAGAAGGCTGACGCCAATGCTAAAACAGCTAATGACACCGCTGCTAAGGATGCTAAAATTGCGCAAGCCCTTAAGTTAAAGGCAGCTGACTTGGATAAGGCTGCTCAAGCAGCTCAAAAAGCCTATGAAGATGCTAAGCAAGGTGGTAAAACAGATAACACACCAACTGATGATGCCGTAAAGGCCGCTGAAGCAGCAGCTAAAGCTGCCCAAGCCGCTGCTCAGCAAGCTATTGATGCTGCTAAAGCCGCCCAAGCGGCAGCAATGGCAGCTCAAGCTGCTGCAGCCCAAGCTGCTAAGAGTGCTACTCAACAAGCTAATGGACAAGCAGCTGCAAAACAAGCTGCCGCAATGGCTGCTCAAACCCTTGCTTTCCAGGCAAACCAAGAAGCCGCTGCTAAGCAAGTGATTGCTAAGAGCGCAGCTGCCCTACCAGCCACTGCTAAAGCAGTTGAGAATAATGCCGCTGCTTTAACAGCCTTGGCCTTAGCTGGAACTGCCATGGCCGGTGCAGTTGTATTGAACAAAAAGAAGCATAACTAATTTTCATGATACTCAAAAGACGCTTATCTAACGATAGTGAAGTGCGCCCCCTAGATTGGAGAAATCCAAACTAGGGGGCGCCTTTTATCATGGCGAAATATTCACTGGCAACTAAATTAAAAGCAATTGACC
>NZ_QEKT01000007.1 GCF_003096575.1 Convivina intestini | reverse complement strand
CCGAGATAATGAAGTCATTCAGCCACAAATTTAAAGCTCCCATCGGTCTACCTTTCCATTAAGCAAATTAGTTAACTGTTCTACTCTATCGTTTAGGCTAATTAACATTAAGAAGCTTACGAACAGCAATATTGTGCTAAAAACTAATAAAACCCATTCCATGTTTTACCTCCTACATCGGCCTCTTATAGGTCGTCTTTGCTTTAATAAAGGCCAACATTTCCGACTCTGGATAAACCGGCCTTTTTTGATTAGGATAATAAAATTCAGGACACCCCGGCATGCTGACTAATGATTCAACCTTTTCTCGAGATGTCTGCATTTCTTCCATCAAGCCTTGAATATTAAACATACGGCTTCCATTTGGATCAAAAGCCATATTCCCCTCCTTTCTATATTTTGCTATCCTTTTAATTCATTACTCCTATGCTGTTTCTTGGTTAGCGCCACGGATAGCAAGTTCCAGCAAGTTATTAGGCTCCCAATTATTGAAGAACTTCTTAGCTTCGTCGAACTTCTTACGTGGTAGCGCGTTATATCGTGGCACGTTGAATTGACGCTTGAAGTCCTTGCTAATCGCTTGGAATACTTCGCTAGACAATTCTTTGTAAGCCTTGGTGTACTTGTCACCTAAAATTGAAAACACACGGTTACGGCGCAAGTTAAGTAATTCTTGCTGTTCCCAGCTACGAATCTCTTGAGCATCTTCAAAACTATCAAAGCGCTCTTCTAACTTGTTTTGCTTAGCTTCTTGTAATTTCAAAGCATCGTATGTTGTTTTTAAAATTGACAACGGATCAGTACTAATTGAGTAACTGCCCGTTTGGCGAATGCTTGGTAGCACTTCCGATGTAACCCAGTCTTGAAATTTTTCAGCTTGTGAGCTATTTGCCTTAATTGCTAACTTGTAAAGCTGTGGTTCAGTGATGAAATCACCACGTTTAATTAGTTGTCCACTTTTGGACAACCCAAGATAATCATTAACGCGTTCCCACCTAACATACTCAGAACCCTTCGACTTTTTTGTAAGTCCGATTCCAAATGCTGCGGTTTCAGCGTCAAACATTACCTGGCCGTTATCTTCTTTAACTTTTAAGTTATCGAATACTTTAATTTCGCTCATTTAAACGCCTCCAAGTGTTTGTGATATTCTTTTGTTACTGGCATTGCAGTGCCTAGTAAATTGAAAGGAGAAAATATAATGGAATTCAATAAAAATGTAGTAAGAATTTTGCTTATTAATATTGAAAATAAACAATTAAGCGATGATTTTTTGAATGTTTTGACTGCCAAAAACGTTCACGATAATATTCAAGAATCTCTTGAATATGTTGAATATTATTTACACATTCTTAGCGAAGGTGGATTTATTGATCTGATAGAAAATGGTGAAATATTTATTAATAGGCTTACCTACAAAGGTCAATCTCTTTTAGATAATATTCGTAATCAGCAAGTATGGGATACTGTCCTTGCAAAAACGAGTAAATTAAACTCTGTTTCTTTAGATGTGATATCAATAACTGCTGAAAATGTAGTTCTGGAATTAATCGATATCTAACATGTAATTCATACCTTTGTAAAATATGAAAATACCCTTGTTTTCTTTGGGGAGTATTTTTTTAATTTTTTGAATAATTTCTTTAGGAGTCTTTAACATTATTCCCGTTCCAATTGAAATAATATGATTATTACCCTCCATATCTTTGTAATAAGTAATTGACTCATCTTTCATACCGAGACCCCCCTTTTCTAACGTTGTTTCTCTTCAGAGATTTGATAACTAATTTTTGGGTTGAACGCTGTAATTTCAAACAAAGTATGTTGAAGTTCAGAACTCTGTTTCTGAGCTTTTTTAATTAGCTAATTAAACTCGTCCATGTTTTCGATTGCTACTTCGATGATTGGCTTTACCACGTCATCACCTCCTTTCTATTTGGTTATTATTTAGATTTGCTATACTTTTCCTATCGGTTGCAGCCGAAATTTAGGAAAGGAGGTATATCACAATGAATATTCAAAAAGTACCAGTTAATCCAGATTCATTCGCCAATGCCGTTGTATCCAGTAAGTCAAACTTGAACTTAGACGAACAACTTGACTGTTACATCGAAGCGGCTAAGAAAGCTATGAAACACAATCTTTCATTGAATTAGTTTCTTAACGATTAATAAGGTCCCAATACAGTTCTTGAGTTAAATACTCCAAGAGCTGTATTTTTTCGATTTGTTTTAAATCTAGCTTGTCTAACAATTTCCTAACATTCTCACTTACTTCTTTTTGACAATCGGAAGTTAAGTTGTGTAATTCTATCCGGCCTAAATTTAATTTTTCAACGTCTTTCCAATTCATTTATTCACCTCCTTTCTGTTTGGTTGGTGTTTAGATTTGCTATACTTTCCTTATCAGCCCCACGCTGAAATTTAGGAAAGGAATAACTAGGTATGAATAAAAATGAATTTCCTGTTTCTCGTGAAGCTTATGAATTGCAAATTATCATGCTAGAAAAATCTAAAAAATTCATAACCGACAACGACATTGATGAGAACTCTAAACAAGGCCAAACACTGATGAAATTAACCTATGAATTAGTGAACGTTTCTTTTGATTTCGTGAAGGATAATTTTCCAAAATAGCATTGGTGGCGTTAATCCTTGTCTGTAAGCTATACTCATCATTTCTTGAAATTTCATCAAGCTGTCTAATTTTTAATTTAGATAGTTTTTTATTTTGCAATTATGTTCTCTCCTTTCTGTTTGGTTATTGGTTCTGTAATTCTTGGTGTGTACGGTTAAATTATATACTTTTGCAATATTTTATTGATAAAAAAAATCAGTTGTCTTTCCCCCAAGTAAATCGGCCATTTTTTTAGCCTTATCAGGAAGCATTCCTGCATGATTCTTACGGTAGTTGTACATTGATTGGTACGTAACTCCAATAAGTCGTCCAAGAGACGATTCAGTATATCCACGTTCAGATACTAAACGCTGCCAATTTTCGGTATCTTTTATTTTCCAATAAGCTACCATTTGTTTGCTCCTTTCATTAACTTATGCATTAAGTATATAACTTTTTATATCTTTTTGCAATAACTTTTTATAAATAATTTATTAACTTTTGTAAGATGTCTTATATACTATTGATAATAGGAGATATCATGAAAGTAAGTAATGTAGAATTTGGAATACGGCTTAAAGATATACGGAAACAAAAAGGATATAGCACTAGTCAGGCTGCTCTTCAGGCTGGAGTATCACAGCCTTATTTGTCACAGGTAGAAAATGGAAAAAGAAATATACCTAAAGTTGATACGCTTGAACGTATTGCTAAAGGCTTACGGATATCAAGAGAAGAAATACTTCAGTTAGCCGGAATAGTTCCTGAAAAACTGCCAAATGAAGTTTCGATCTCATCTACTCCATCCACTGTATCTATCCCAATTTATGGTCGAATCGCTGCTGGGTATCCAGAAGGTGCCAAGGAAGATATAGATGGAAATATAACAATAGAAGATAATTTAATTAAGCGGTATGGTAAAGACAATCTACTAGCTCTTAGAATTAACGGCGAAAGTATGAATAAAGTAATCCATAATGGAAGTATTGCTATATTAGCAAAAGTTGATACATCTGATATATCTAATGGGGATATATGTGCGGTTATAATCGACGGCGAAATGGCAACTTTAAAGCACATATATCAATATCCTGATCGTATTCGTTTTGAACCAGATAGCTGGTTACCTCAGTTCAAACCATTTGAATATAAAAAGGAGGACGTCGACAATGACAATCCTCCCATTCAAATCATTGGTTTACTCGTACAAGCAATAACAGATTTTAAAAAGATATGAAAAGCTTTGAATATAAAGAAATAAATTTTAACAATATAAAACTAACTGCACTAGATGATATTTCCGATGACACTTTTAATAAAGGGCTAAATTTATATAAACTATCTCATCAATTGAACCTAAATAAACAGTATAAAGAAAGTTTAAATGCTATATTTCAAGCGTGGGAAATAGGTTATCAATCCCCGGCAACATTTGAAAAAGCAGCCATTGTAGCTCGGAAATTAAAAATGTATGCTTTAGAATTAGAAATTTTAAACTTATCAAAAAAATATTTTAAGTTAGAATATTCAGATCAAATAGATATGCTAAATGAAAAAATTAATTGGGCAAACAAAAGAATAGAAAGAGCTACCGTCCTGAATAGAAGAAAAGTATAAATAAACGTGCAGGCAGGAATCACGTTAAAAGCTATAAGGAGAGGAAATTTGAACAAAAAAGTATTAATTTCAATATTAGCAGTAATTGTTATCGCAATTATCGGAGTAATTGGTTTTAAAGTTTACAGTGATAATAATGTAAAGGCAGACTATACTACGACGGTTGCAGAGAAAAAATTAAATGCCGGTGAAAACTTGGACGGAAAAATAATAGATGTTGAAATTGCCAGTGTAGAAAATAATACTCCTCTTGGTCAGAATATATGGGCTGGAGAACACCTGAATTTCTATCCAGATAAACAGCAACACAACTTAAAAAAGGGACAACATATCAAGTTTAAAATATCAGAAACAAAATCATCACTTGGATCTTGGTTTATTAAAGGAACTGTTGTTAGTACTAAATAAAAAAGCCCCGCGGGGCGTACATAAGGCATAAGCCTTTTTATTTATCCCAATTTTTCAAATTTTAAGGTTTATTACAGATATATCTTCATTGTAAATCATCAAAATAGCGTTTTTGTCAATTTACATCACATTGTATGTCATGTAAAAGTTAAAAAATTACAATTATTCAAAAGTTAGTTAGGAAATAAATATGGCGACATATACCAAAACACAAGGCGGAAAATACAGAGCTAGGGTTTCTGTTAAAGAGAATGGAAAATATAAACAGTTAAGTAAGCAAGGCTTTCGCACAAAAAAGGAAGCTATTTTGTGGGCATCTGAAATCGAAGCAGGCTATGTTGATCGAGTAAAAAATAAATATGAAAATATGCTGTTATCAGAATATTTTGAAAAATGGGTCGATACCTATAAATCAAAAATGGAATCAGCTACTCAATATCAGTACCAAAACACGCTCGATAATATCGTTAAGTATCTGCCCGATGTGAAGCTACTGGATTTCACCCGCACCGACTTTCAAAATTTTATTAACGAGTTTGGCAAGGACCACTCAAAGGAAACCGTAGCTAAAAGAAAAAATCATATTAGCCAGGCTTTAGAAGACGCCTATGCTGACGGAATCATTAAGAATAACCCCACTATCCGTATTCAGCTTGTAGGTACGGCTGGTAAGTCAGCTTATGACAAGTTCTTAGAAGATAAGGAACTAATAAAATTGGATCGTTACGTTAAGGAAAAATTGATTCAATATCCACATTCAAAATCATACTTGGCCATTTACATTTCTATTCATACCGGAATGCGTATTGGTGAAATTATGGCGCTACAATCTGATGATATTGATTTTAAAAATAAGACTATTTCTGTTAATAAAGCACTTGACCAGTACCGTCATGTTAAATCAACCAAAACAGAGTCAAGCAATCGGGTTATTTCTGTTGATGACGACTTACTAGAAGAGCTTAAAGGAATCGATGGGCTAATAGCAGATGTCAGCAATTATGGAGCTGGTAAGACATTAAAAAAGGCAATCAAGGAGCTTGGTATCAAGACCGTATCATTTCACGCTCTAAGACACTCTCACGGTTCTTTATTACTCAGCCAAGGTGTTGATATTAAATACGTTTCTGCTCGCCTAGGTCACAAGAATATATCCACTACAATCGACGTGTATACCCACCTTCTTAATTCTCAAAAGGAAATTGAGGAGGAAAAGACACAACAGATTATGACATCCGTTTTTAAGTCTAAATCCGTCTAAAAAGTGTCTAAATATTTACAGAACTACACAGAATTAAACAGAAAAATACAGAAAAACACAGTTAACTATAACAAAGAAAAACCCCGGTATAATCACGTTAAAGGCGATTATACCGGGGTTTTAAGAGTTTTATTAAAACATATAAGAATGCCGACTGCCGGACTCAAACCGGCGACCCCCTCATTACTAGTGAGGTGCTCTATCAACTGAGCTAAGTCGGCAACAGAAGTACTCAGATATTATATCACATAATACCAGATACTTCAACAACATTCTCTTCAAATGTTGAGATACGGGTGACAGGAATCGAACCTGCACGGATTACTCCACTGGAACCTAAATCCAGCGCGTCTGCCAGTTCCGCCACACCCGCATTGCTTTTAAACAACCATTTTATTTTACAAAAAATAAAAAAAATCGTCAAGCCTTTTTTATAATTTATCGATATTTCTCATAGCAACTACATATAAAACAATCGTTCGGCTAATAGCATACACTGGTACAACCAAAATCATACCAACAATACCCCACAAATTACCGGCCCCCAATAGTAATAACATAATCGTTAAAGGATGGATTTGTAAACTCTTACCCAAGACAGCCGGATAGATAATACTTCCGGTAATCTGCTGAACAACAGCCATTGCCACTAGCACAATAATAACTGCTTTCCAAGATAACGGAATGGCCAAAATAAGGGCTGGAATGACACCAATCCCCGGTCCCACGTAAGGCACAATATTAGCAATCCCAGCAATCAAACCCAGTAACCAAATATAAGGCAGTCCTGCAATCCAGTAACCTAAACTCATGGATAATCCAACAAACACCATCTGAATTGCCTGTCCTGAAATATAACGTTCAATTGTTTGATCCATTTGACCAGCTAATTCAGCGATTTGATCATTGTGTCGATTAGAAAAAAACTTTTGAATAGCCGGAATTAACCGATCGCCATCACTAAGCATGTAAAACAAAATGATGGGCACAGTTAGAATATTCAACGTTACCGTGGTCGTGGTAACAATGACGTTTTTTAGCGTACCAGCTGTGATAGATACGGCAGAACTGGCATACTGATTAATGCTATTTTTTAAGTCATCTTCACTAACCGTAATGTTTAACCGCTTAAACCAATGGCTGTGCATCAGCTGGTCGGTGATTTCACGTCCCTGGCGTATAAAGGATGGGACAGAATTAATTAAATTAGTTATTTCATTAATAATAATTGGTACAAAAATTAAGCCAGCACCAATAACTACAAGTAAAAACACCAGAAAAGTCAATATTACCGCCAAGTTATGTGATATCTTCCAAGACTTAATCTGGACTTTTTCAATTAATTTTAATAATGGTTTTAACAAGTAATATAAAAAACCTGAAATCAACAAAGGCATGAACACAGTAGAAATAAATACTGAAACTGGGTGCATGACAAAGTCAAACCGTAAAACGACGTATAATAGCAGGGCTAAGGCTAATAATTCAATAGTCCAAAAGAAAAGTTTTTTACTTTTTTTATTCGGAAACATCTGTGACCTCATGTAATTTTGCTAATAGTTTATGTTGCACCTTAGGGAGCGAAAGAGCTTGCCATTCTTTACTACTTAGATAACGCTGATTGGCTGCTAACTTAGTTGGCGCTTTAACTGCCACCAACCATATTTCCCAACGTCGATGAGTAAAAATATGAACAACCGGTTTAATGGTTAGTTGTTGTCCATCAAGATCATCAATTTGATCAATTTTTCGTAATGGAAAAGTCCAAAAACCTGATAGTAGACCTGTTTCCGGTCGTTTTTCAAATAGCAAGTCGCCGGCTTCATTATAAACTACCTGCGCTTGCCACAGTTCCTTGCGGGGTTTAACCCGTTTAGTTTTAACCGGATATTTATCCTCAACGCCATCTCGATAGGCTGCATTGTAATCTTTTACGGGAGAATTAAGCGTATCTGGATTGCTAGCCTTCATATAGGTCGAACCTAAATCCATAATAGCCTGGTTAAAGTCCCCTGGTCGCTTAGGGTCAACGATTGGAGCAATCGCATTATAAAATATTTTTCGCGACTTAGGCTGACTGATATCAGCATCAATCTTTAATAAACGGCCAAATACACGATACTGATTACCATCCACAGCTGGTACTACTTCATTAAAGCAAATTGATGCAATCGCTGCTGCCGTATATGGGCCTACGCCAGGTAATTCCTGTAAATCATCACTACTGTTGGGCCATTTTCCCTGTAAATCGTTTACAACATACTGAGCTGCTCGTTGTAAATTACGAGCACGGGAATAATAGCCGAGCCCTTCCCACAGCTTTAAGACCGTTGCTTCTTCGGCCTGCGCCAAATCCTCCACTGTGGGTAAGGTCGCCATAAAGCGATTAAAATACTCAATAACCGTCTCTACTCGCGTTTGTTGCAACATTATTTCCGATACCAAAACACGGTAGGGATCATGATTTACACGCCATGGAAGTTGATCACGACCTTCTTGGTCATACCATGCTAATAAAGTTGCTCTAAAAGAATTGATTTGTTCTTGATTCCAAATTTCCATAACTGGTATTATACACTTGAAATCACCTTCCTTTTAGAGTAAAATAAAATTTTGTATTACGTATATTTTGGATTTAAAAAATAAGGAGTGTATTATGGCATTAAAGAAGCCTCTTAATTCATTTGCCCGTGCTCGTAAGGTCGGACATAACGCAGCAAAGAAGAAGCGCCAAAGCGCAATCGCCCAATTACAACAATGGGCTAAGGGTAAAGTTGAAGAAATTCCTAATACTAAGTAAGAAACTAGCTGCTAAGCTAGTTTTTTATTTACCTATATACTTGTTTAGCACTAAATTCATCGGTATACTAAATACTAGAAATTGATTACGGCCTTGGAGAAGTTTACATATGATTATCGCGGTCCAACCAAAACAAAAACGGCGGGCAGTCTTTGTAGCTTTATTAGCTATTATTTTAGGTGCCTTAATAGGAACAAACTTTCCATTTCCTGGTAATATTGACGAAGCTGTTCGAGCATTCATGACAACAATCCAGACTCCTTATGGGGACATCATGATGGCTATTTCAACCTTCCTTGGTTCTCCAGCAATGGATATCATTTATGTCATTATATTAGCAGTTATCTTGCTACTGGCTGATTTGAAAATTCCAGCAATCTGGACCATCTCAACCATGCTATTAGGACAAGGGTTAATGCGAATCATTAAGATGCTCGTTAACCGTGATCGTCCTGTGGGACATCTGCTGACGGATAGTGGTTCTTCCTTTCCCAGTCAACATACTTTCGGAGCGTTTGTTGTTATCTTCATCATGTTCCTGTTAGTAATGCCTAACATATCTTCAGCTGTTACAAGAATCTTAGCTAAGTGGGCAATCATTACCGTTGGCTTTATGACGATGTTATCACGGCTGTATCTTAGTGCTCATTTTCTTTCCGATGTACTGGCCGGTTTATTCTTTGCCTATGCTTGGGTAATTTTAGCTGCAGCCTGTTATCCTAAAATGGCTAACTACCTTAAAAATAATTTCCGAATGTTCCAGCATGAAGAAATATAAAAAGAACGAGGATTTATCATCCTCGTTCTTTTTATATTTGATAATCTTCATCGTTCATAGATTCAACTTCACCCAACAAGTAACCATTTCCAACTGCGGAGAAGAAATCATGATTGGCAGTCGAAGTTGAAATGCCATTCATAACGACCGGATTAACATCCTCTGCTCCGTCTGGGAAGAGTGGCTCTTGTCCTAGATTCATTAAAGCCTTATTAGCATTATATCGCAAGAAAGTTAGTACATCTTCTGTCCAACCTAATCCGTCATATAATTCATGCGTATATTTTTCTTCATTTTCGTACAATTCATACAGCAGGTCATACATCCACTCTTGTAGCTCTCCCTGCTGTTCTTCATCCAAACGATTAAAACCAATTTGGAATTTATAACCAATATAAGTTCCATGAACCGACTCATCACGCAAAATTAACTTAATCACTTCCGCCACATTATTCATCAAGTTATGACCTAAGTAATATAGGGGTGTATAAAAACCAGAATAGAATAGGAAGGTCTCTAAGAACACCGAAGCTACCTTCTTTTGTAAAGGCGTACCTTTTTGATAGATATCATTAATTCGATTGGCCTTAAACTGTAAAAATTCATCATGGTTAGCCCAATCAAAAATCTCTTCAATTTCAGCTTTATAGTTTAACGTCTCAAAAATAGAAGAATAAGACTTGGCATGCACGGACTCCATAAATTGAATATTATTTAAGACCGCTTCTTCTTTTTGATTGACAGCATCAGCGCGCAAAGCAGCCATACCATCTTGTGACTGTAAAGTATCCAGCGTTGTTAAACCACCAAAAACCCGATTAACAACATCACGTTCTTCAGCCGAAAGTTCTCCATGCCAAGTTCTCAAATCATTAGAAATTGGAATTCGGGTGTCTAACCAAAATTGCTGTGTTAATTTTTCCCAGGTTGCTTTATCTAGTTCATCTTCAATATGATTCCAATTAATTGCTACATAAGAACCATCTTGTATATGTTTCATTTTGACTCCCCTACTATCGTTTTAATTTTTTGATAAATCTTTTGAGCATCAAAACGACTTCCACGTAACTCATAGTCGGCTAAAAGCGGTACCTGATATTTTTGGGCATACCGTTTAGCAGTTAAAATATATTGAACGTTGAAATTACGATTACCAGAACCAACAATACCAACCAAGAACTTACGATTATCCGAAAAATCAATATAATCGCCTAAGGCGTTGGTAAATATTTCAGTTACTTCTGGTCCAGTACCTGTCCCACCGGTTAAATAGGTTGGTACGATAGCTACAAAAGGCTGTGTTACTTGTTCGAATTCGGTTTCATCACCAATCAGTTTACTATTTAAAATATCACCGTTTGCCTCACTTACTTCCCGCAGTTTATTAATGAACGATTGAGTGTTTCCTTCTATTGAAGCATATAGGACATTAATGGCAACCATGTAATTAACCTTTCAAAATTAAATCGAACAACTCTCACACTCATTTACACCAGATTCTTCATTGTCATCAGTGAAAGTCCGTACATAGTATAACGACTTAATTCCCTTTCGGAAAGCATAATTTCTAAGAATAGACAAATCACGAGTCGTCATCTTGTTAGTGCGCCCATCTTTCCATTCATACAGGCCGGTTGGAATAGTAGAACGCATAAACAAGGTCAAAGACATTCCCTGATCAACATGTTCTTGAGCTGCTGCATAAATATCGATAACTTTACGCATATCAGTATCATAGGCCGAAATAAAGTATGGCATGGTTTCATTATTCAAACCCGGAGCTGGATAATAAATTTTACCAATCATTGCCTCTTGCCGCTCTTCGACACGATTAACAATTGGAAGCAAGGAAGCTGTCGTATTATTGACATACGAAATTGATCCAGTTGGTGCAATGGCATGCCGGTAAGCGTTGTAAAGCCCGTATTCTTGAACTTTATTACTCAAAGCCAACCAATCATCTTGATTCGGTACCGGTAAATTACGCAAAAGCTCAGCAACCTTAGTTGTTTTAGGCTGATAACTATTATTAATATAACGCTCAAAATACGAACCATCAGCATAAGATGACTTATCAAAGTCCTTAAAGGTTTGTTGACGTTCACGGGCAATATGCATTGATGCTTTTAATGAATAAAAATTAAGCATCATGAAGAAGACATTGGTAAAGTCTAACGATTCTTGATCACCATATAACATCTTGTTTTGAGCAAAGAACGCTGCCAAGCCCATGGCACCCAAACCAATCGCATGATTAGATTGATTACCATATTCTACAGATGGTACAACATTCAAATTAGAAGCATCCGAAACGTACGTTAAAGCCCGAACCATTGCTTCGACTGATGCCCCAAAGTCAGGACTTTTCATCATGTTAACAATATTAATTGACCCTAGGTTACAACTAATGTCTTCTCCTAATTGCGTATATTGTTGCTCATCATTAATTTTAGAAGGCGCCTGAATTTGCAGAATTTCAGAACAAAGGTTAGATGAAACGACCTTACCAGCAATTGGGTTAGCTCGATTAACTGTATCTAGATTAATCACATAAGGATAACCAGATTCCTGTTGCAGTTTAGATATTTCTTCTTCGACCATCCGGGCTGAAACCATGCGCTTATTAATTTTAGGATTAGCCACCATGTTGTCATATTCGACAGTCAGATCAACGTAATTAAATGGCACGCCATATTCTGCTTCAACATCAGCTGGGCTAAACAAAGCCATCATTTGATTATTTTTTACTAACTCATAAAATTTATCAGGGATTGTCAAACCCAAAGAGAGGGTTTTAACCCGGACTTTTTCATCAGCATTTTCTTTTTTGGTAGCCAAAAAAGTCAGCAAATCAGGGTGGAAAATAGAAAGATAAACAACACCAGCACCTTGTCTGGCACCTACCTGGGATGAAAAGGTAAATGAATCTTCCAATAACTTCATGATGGGAACAATTCCACCGGCAGCGTTATCAATCTCCATGACCGGGGCACCGGCTTCACGGACATTGGAAAGGTTAATACCAACCCCGCCACCCATCTTAGAAAGTTGCAAAGCTGAGTTAACCACTCGGCCGATTGAATTCATATCATCTGATGATTGTAAAACAAAGCACGAAACCAACTCTCCGCGACGGGCACGCCCAGCATTTAAAAAGGAAGGCGTGGCCGGTTGATAACGTTGATGTACCATTTCATTGGCGATATTAAGGGCCAACTGCTCATCACCATCCGCATAAAATAGTGAATTAGCAGCAATCCGATCCAAATACCGCTCTACATAATAGGCACCATCATTCGTTTTAAGCGCATACTGATTATAAAATTTAAAAGCTGACATAAAGGAGCCAAACTGAAAATTTTGTTTTTCCAGGAAGTCGTATAGCTTTTCGATGAAGGCCATATCATACTTCTCAATAAAATCTCGTTCCAAAAACTGATTATCAATCATCCATTCAAAACGTTCTGCCACTGAGTCAAAGTGCTTTAAATTAGGATTTACATTTTCGCTTAAAAAAGCCTCAAGAGCTTCTTGATCTTTATCCAACTGAATACGACCATCTTGAGGAATGTTTAATTGATTATTTAAATCAAAATAAGTAACTTCGTCGATATTAATATTTTTTAAAGACATACATGCTCCACTCTAGTTATATGGCACTAAAATCCGTTAAGCTTGAATTTTTTCTAACTCACTTGGACGGAAGCCGCTGAAATTCAATTCTCCGCTCATGACCACTGGAGTCTGACGGAAACCTTTTTCACGCAATCGATCTATGTATTGGGTCTCTTGGGAAATGTTGATTTCTTGATACTCAATACCCTTTTGATCTAAAAATTTCTTTGTCATCTTACATTGCACACAATTATTTTTAGTATAAACAGTCACGGCTAACATAGTAACGACCTCCTTTAATTTTTTTAATTTGCATTTTTCCATTGGAAAAGCTATCTACTAGTTTACCTATTTACCTTGATACTTCAAGGTCAAAATTTAGCCTCTCAAACATTTGTTCCCATCAAAGCCCGACAACAATAGCTTTACTAAATTAATATTAATAAAACAAAATTTTACTCATTTTTCAGTGGGCTAATTTTTACCAATCTTGGTGAAATTTGTTATAATATGCCCTAGTGTAACATTTATTTTTACTATCTAAGGAAAGAGGTATTTCTTTTGGACTCTGGCCCCTCGATGATGACCAATTTTATTATCATCTTATTTGTCTTATTATTGGCTATCTTGTTTACCCTAACTGAGTATTCATTAGTCAAAGTACGATTGAGCGCTTTACAAGCAATGCAAGAAGATCGTACAACCCCATCAAAAAAAATCAGTCAAGCGATTCATATGGTGGAGCATCTAACGGAATATCTTTCGACCGCCCAGGTTGGTATTACTTTAACTAGTCTGATCTTAGGTTGGGTCGGTGAAGAAACCGTTGCTAATTTAATCTTATCATCACATATTATTCCTAGCGAGTACGCTCACGCAGTCGCTTCTGTAGCTGCGATTGTCATCTTTACAGTGATTCACGCCGTATTTACTGACTTAGTACCTAAAAACATCGCTATTGAAGAACCCATTAAAGTTCTTTTGTTAATTGTTCGTCCGGTACGTTTCTTCCATATCGCCCTTTTTCCGCTGATTTGGATATTAGACCATCTTTCAAATGCTGTTACTCGTTTACTCGGCTTCCAAGTCGATAACGATCACGATATCTACTCTCAAACTGAGATTTTATCCCTATCAAGAAATGCTGCTGAAGCCGGTGAATTAGATGACGAAGATTTAACCTTCATGCAACGTGCCTTTGAAATGAACGATAAAGTCGCCGTTGATATTATGATTGATCGAACATCAATGGATGTTATCGACGTCAAAGATACAATTAACCAAGGAGTTGATCTTTATCTTCAAAAGCGCCATTCACGTTTTCCGGTTGTAGCTGATAATGATAAAGATAAGGTTCTAGGCTATGTCTTCAACTATGATTTAGTTCGCCAAGGTCGGATTAGTGGCAATGAGCCAATCGCTAAAATTATGCGTGACATCCCCGCCGTGCCAGAAAATATGGATTTACACGACGTAATGGATGAAATGATTATGAAGCGCTCTCCCATCGCCGTTGTAGTTGATGAATATGGTGGAACAGCCGGAATCATTACCGACAAAGATATCTATG
This sequence comes from Convivina intestini, assembly GCF_003096575.1. Classification (GTDB taxonomy): domain Bacteria; phylum Bacillota; class Bacilli; order Lactobacillales; family Lactobacillaceae; genus Convivina; species Convivina intestini. The sequence goes on along the minus strand of NZ_QEKT01000007.1, from coordinate 57,885 downwards.
AAGAGTTATTTGGTAGTGTTCGAGACGAAATGGATGATCAATCCGACGAATACATCGAAAAACTTGGTGATCATCGCTATAAGGTATCTGGTAAGACGACCCTATACGATTTCCAACGCTACTTTAATACCAACGTTAAAGAATTAGATGACGATGAAGCGGTTACTTTAACCGGTTATGTGTTGAAAAAAGATCCAGACTTTAGGACTGGTGATACCATGCAAATTGCTAATTTCCAGATTATGGCTTTGGACTATGATAACGCCTTTATCCCTGAATTTGCCGTCAAGGAACTTCCTAAACCTTTCCAAGATGTTAATAGTAATGGTATTTACGATCATGATGAAGAATCGTCAGAAAGTGCTACCAGTTCTCCTAATACATCTAATTCAAATTCTCAAAAAGATTAATCTATCTAGCTCGCCCATCATGGTGAGCTTTTTATGTGCTCTCAAATAATGATAAACTAGAGAAAAAGACTTATACGATGAAAGGGAACTATACTTTATGGCAATTACTATTTACATGGTCCGCCACGGTGAAACCTATTTTAATTTGACACGTCGCTTTCAAGGACATTCGGATGCCCCTCTAACAACCAAGGGTATTCAAGATGCTCATCAAGCTGGGCAACGTTTAGCAAAAATCGCTTTTGATGGCGCCTACTCCTCCGATTTAACACGAGCTATCCACACGGCCCGCTTTATTTTAGCCGAAAACCAAGCCAAATCCCCTAAAGAACCGGTCCAATTACCCGATTTTCGTGAAGAAAATTTTGGCTCCTTTGAAGGAATTGATTCTCAAGTTACAGTTACCTATTTGAATGGCTTTGTTAAGCCGATTTATAGTGACTATAGCGCCATGGTAGCGGGCATTGGCATGCAGGCTGTCATGGACTTGTTCCACAACCATGACCCTTATCAATTAGCTGAAAATTATCAACACTTCTATGATCGGGTCCAGCACGGCTTTGAATTACTGCGTCAAGCCCATCAAGATGGCGACCAAATATTAGTAGTGGCTCATGGTACGACCATCCGAGCCATTGCCGATATGTTTGGTCGCAGTGACCTAGCCCTGAACTCAGTCAAAAACGGAGCCGTGATGCAACTATCATTAACCGATACCACAGCTGAAGTAATTTCCTTCAATGATACTGAAACTTATTTTTAAGAAAAAGGTAGTCTAAATGACAGATAATACACTCCGTCCGGTTTTACTAGCCGGTCTACAAGGTCAGCAAGATCAAGATATTGATTATGAGTTGGCCGAATTAGCTAATTTAGCTGAAGCAAACAATCTCCAGCCAGTTGAAACATTCTTACAAAAACTAGACCGACCTAACCCCGCAACTTATTTTGGTAAGGGTAAGGTCGAAGAACTAGGGCAAGCCGTTCAAAGCTATGAAGTTGATTTAATCGTTGTAAACGATGAACTTTCCCCTTCCCAAATTCGTAACTTAGAAAAATTAACTGATGCTACAGTCGTTGACCGGACTGGTTTAATTTTAGATATTTTTGCCCAACGAGCCCAAACTAAGGTTGCTAAACTCCAAGTCCAGCTTGCTCGTTTACAATATCAACTACCACGTTTACGGACTAGTATGTCGGTCAGTCTTGATCAGCAAACTGGTGCGGGTGGTGCTGGGTTTACCAGCCGTGGATCTGGTGAAACTAAGCTAGAACAATCTCGCCGCCGTATCACCAGTGAAATGGTTCATATCAGGCAGGAACTTGCTGAACTAATCAAAGACGAAGATACCCGTACCGCCCAGCGTCAAGCTAGTCAGCTACCAACTGTCGCCTTAGTTGGCTATACTAATGCCGGTAAATCAACCGTGATGAATCGTCTATTAGAACGTTTTGGCGTAGGTGCAGTTAACGACACCACCAAACAAGTCTTTGAAAAGAATATGCTCTTTGCCACTTTAAATACTACTGTTCGTAAGTTAACCTTAGCTGATAAGCGCCAGCTCCTACTAAGTGATACGGTTGGTTTTGTTTCTAAACTCCCCCACAACTTAGTTGCTGCCTTTCAATCGACTTTGGAAGCCGCCGGCCAGGCAGATTTATTATTACAAGTGGTTGATGTTTCTGACCCCAATTATCAGCAAATGATGAAAACGACGGAAGAAACCCTTCAATCAATCGGGGTCACCGATCGACCAATGATTACCGTTTTCAATAAGGCCGATCAAACCGACTTACCCTATCCCACAGTGGATGGCGAAAATGCGATTACCATTTCAGCCTTGGACTTAAAATCGCAAGACGAATTAATTCAACTGATTGAGCAAAATATTTTTGCCGATAGTCAACCAGTTACATTAAAGATTCCTTTTAGTGAAAATAAACTAGTTGCTACTTTGAGTAGTGAACACGTTTTCTTACAGGAAGACTATACCGAAGAAGGTACAGTTATTGAATTAGTACTTTCACCACAAGAGTTGACTAAATACCAAGCCTACCAAATTTAAAAAGAACCGATCCGCAATGGATCGGTTTTTATGTACAAAAAAACAGCCATCACTGACTGTCTCATCTGATTGCCCCTGCTGGGATCGAACCAGCGCATGGAGGTACCAAAAACCTCTGCCTTACCACTTGGCCAAGGGGCAATAGCTATTTATAACCGTTAGCTATGACACGGTATGGGAGCGGTAGGATTCGAACCTACGAACCCGAAGGAACGGAGTTACAGTCCGTCGCGTTTAGCCAGACTTCGCTACACTCCCGTTGTCTCAAACAACTTTTATATTATAACAATTTACAAATTAATAATCAATCATTTCGTCCAAACTATTTTAATCGCCGTGAAAGACCTAAGGCTATAATAATCATTCCTAAAGAAATGGCAAATCCAACTCGAATACCTGCTACTTCGCCAGCCTCAGTACCAACCACCGAAGCAGCAATCGACATAATTCCCACGATAATTGCTGTTCCAACTGAACTAGCAATCTGACGAAACATACTATAAGCCGGAATAGCATCTGGAATTAAGCGGGGTGATAATGTTTTAACCGCCTGCGTTTGAATCGGAATTAAGACCATTACCAAACCTAATTGGCGAATGAGTTGGGCCCCCAATAAAATCCAAAAGGCAAACTTTAGCTCTACATTAAGTTGCAAAATCGTACCCAAAATATCTAAACTTAATCCAATTAAAGTTAACCTTTTAATGGAATAACGGTCAAACCAGCGGCCAGAAAGTGGCGACAATACTCCTGTTAATAAGGCTCCTGGCAAGATTACCCAGGCTGAAACCAGTGGATTTTGTTTCATAACGCCTTGAATCAAGAGTGTCAAAATAATCGTATTACTAAACATAGTTGAAGTTAACAAAAAATTAATGCTATTAGCTAAATTAAATTGCCGATCTTTAAAAATTTGTAAATCAATCACCGGATTGGCACTGCATTCTTGATAGTGTAAAAATAGTAAACCAACCATAATTCCACCCAGTAGATTGCCCAGGACCGGCCAAGAAATAAAAGTCATCGTACCGATATTAGATAGACCAATCAAAATTGCGGTTAAACTAAGCGACAGCAGTCCTAATCCCCGATAATTTAGATGTTCATCCCCTTGCATTTGTTCCTTGGGCAATACTACCCCAGCAGCTATAATTGTTGTTGCAATAACAGGAATCAATACAATAAAAAGATAACGCCAAGAAGCCACATTTAGAATAATACCAGCAATACTTGGGCCAATAATGGGCGCAAAATTAAAGACCATGCCCACTACGCCCATAACCATGCCCCGATGTTCTTTAGGGGCATATTTCAAACCAGCAACCATCACCAATGGAAACAGTACGCCGGCGCCTAGAGCTTGAATCATACGACCGACAACAACTAACCAAAAAGTTGGCGCTAAAGCCCCTAAAATTGATCCTAATAAAAATATCGTCGCAAAGCTCAGATATAAATTGCGCATCGAATATTTTTTAATGAGATAAGAACTAGCTGGAATAACCAAGGCCGATATTAGCATATAACCAGTCGTCACCCATTGGACCTGGGAAACTGATATATGAAAAGCAGTCATTAAATTTGGTAGGGCGATGTTCATTAAAGTGGAACTAAAGACACCTAGAAATGAACCTACAATCATAATTGCTAATGTTAATTTATCACTTAATTTCATAACTTATATCTTACCTATTTTTTATAAAAAAACAAAAAAACACTAGTTTCTACACTAGTGTTAATAAATTTAAAAGGCTGATTGCCAATTAACATCTAACAGCTGCGACATCCTTTTGGCATACGATGGATTATCATTTTGATCTTTTAGAACTTCTTTTAAGGTAGTTAGATTATCAGTAATAATACCATCTGTGTTCAAGAACACCATTTGTTGCATGTCGCTTTCCTCATTAATCGTCCAAGCTAACACCCGCTGATTATGATTATGAGCTTCATCCACAATTTTTTGATTCAAAGTGGTTTCTTCCAAAGTATACAAATTAGCATTCGTATTGGGCAAGATTAAAGTATACGGCAAAATAAAGCTAGCCGGTATTTTCGGCATTAGTTCTTCTGATTTAGAAATAACACGATAATCTAAAGAATGAATCATGTCATGATCTTGCATCAAGCGTTTACTATACTTCTTTTTAAAGTTATCCATTAACTGCGGACTATCATATTTAGTTGTCTTAATTTCAACCAAAAGTTTTTGATTCAATCGTTCCGCCGTTGCTAAATAATCATCAAAACTAACCACCCGAGCCTCTTGACCATTTTCATGGGCTGTCAACTTGGTAATCTCAGCCAAAGTCATATCATGAGGAATCCGATCAACGCCCGTTAAGGCCTTTAAATTCTCATCATGCATGACAACAAACTGATGATCTTTGGTTTCGTGCAAGTCCATCTCGACATAATCTGGTTTAACCTTAGCGGTCCTTTCTAAGGCTGGTAAAGTATTTTGAACACCGTTACCAGCGTCAACTCCTCGATGAGAAATCGTTAACATGGTCTTGGCGCTACCAAAGGAACCAACTAGATAAGAAATATTAAACAGAACTAAGACTGCGGCAAAAATGGTAATACTAGTACCAAAAACCACCTTGGCCCGCTTCTGGCGTCGGAAAGTAGCCCAGATAGTAGGGCTCTTTTTAAGTGGAATTGCATTTGGAAAAATAATAATAAAGGCTAATAAGATTGTTTCAAATATTTTTAATAATACTTCAATAATCTCAACTGAAAAGGTTAAGAAAATACCCGAGGCAAAGGCCAAATGCTTCCAATGAACATCAAACATTTCCTGCAAAGCAACCCCAGCCAATTTGGCCAAGGTAATGCTAATCACAGTTAATGCCGCAATAATTGCCACCCGGATGACATAGCGGATAAAGTGACCTTTGGTTTCGCTCCAACTAGTATGAAGTGCTTCCTTAAAACCGTAATCATTATCTAACATCAATGGCAACACGCGTACTAATCGAATCGAGAAGTAAGTTAAAACTAAAAAGCCAACAAAAATAGCTATCGCATAATATATATTTTGAGATAAAAATTCTAAAATAAAGTCTGGAATGACTACTTTTTTAAGTAAACTTGATGTGAAAAAAGAAGAAGAAGTTGGTAATACCAGAGCTACATATAGCAAGAAAAGAACAATGCCCGGTAATGAAGATGAGCGTAAACTATTCCAGGCAGCCCGACCAGCAGCCAATAATTCCAACCCTTTACCACTAGAAATCCGATAGATACTAGTCAACATAAAGGCAAATTGAAGATAGGCCGTTAGTAGCATCAATATCGCTAAGATTACAATCAGTATCAGCGGTAATCCGCCATATTTCAGTAGTACACCTAAATTATTATAAGAAATGTAATTAATGCGAAAAACAGCTAAAATAACTTCCAAAGCTAACGTATAAAGTGGAATAAATAGGTGCTTGATGACGGCTTGCACAACTACCACTAAAATCGCATATTGCCACCAGTTTTTGTAAAAGGCGCTATTGCCACGCCATAAATATCGTAATGTTTTCATAATAAATCTCTACCCCATCGCAATTTAATCTTCTTAAGAATAGCATAAGATAGGCATTTTAAAAACACCTCTTCATAACAAAAAGCACAACATCAATCGATGCTGTGCCTGTTATGCTGATATTTATTTTTCAGAAATCCAATTCCGCTTATTGCCCGGGAAAGCCCAATTCCACTTACCAAAAATTTGGATCATGGATGGCACAATCATCAACCGCACAATGAAGGCATCGAAGAGAACACCAAAGGATAATGCTAGTCCCATTGACTTAATAGTTGGATCAGGATTCAAGGCAAAACTACCAAAGACCGCAATCATAATCAAAGCTGCGGTAATAACGATTGGACCACTATCTTGTAGGGCCACAATCACAGCACGGCTATTATCACCGGTCTTCAAGTATTCCTCCCGAGCACGAGAAACCATAAAGACTTCATAGTCCATCGCCAAACCGAACAAAATACCAATTACGACCACCGGTAAGAATGAAATCAATGGTGCGCCCTTACTAATACCAAAGAAGCCTTTCATGAAGCCGTCTTGCATTACCAAGGTAGTGAAACCAAATGAAGCTAAGAGGGAAATACCAAAACCAGCCATTGCAATCAAAGGAATGATAAATGAGCGGAATACTAACATCAATAAGATGAATGCCAAACCAATGATAATACCGGCAAATACTGGGGTCGCCCGGTTAAGTTTATCAGTGATATCCAGGTTCACAGCACTAACACCCGTCAAAGTGATCTTAGCATGGTACTTGCTTTCAGTGGTCTTAGAGTAATCCTTAATCTGATTAGCTAACTTTTCAGTTTGCTCAGATTCTGAACCCTTCTTAGGAATCACAACCATCATGGCATACTTACCATCAGCACTTACTTTATAAGGCTTTGATGCTTGCTGTAAAATAGTTGCCTTAATCTTAGCAGCAGCTTCGGCCTTTTGCTGATCAGTAGGCATTTGGCCAGTTGCCTGAGCTTGAGCCATGGCCTGTTGTTGCATCTGTTGCGTTAACTGAGTCTTTAAGGCTTGGGCCTTAGCCTGATCAACCATTGGTAGCATTGTTTTAGCCCCATCAAAGCCATTTAGATGATCAGCAATCTTAGCCAAACTCTCTTCATCATCAGCGGTTTTATCTAATTCCACCACGGCAATCAAAGGTGAGTTAACTCCTTCACCAAACTTATCTGAAATAATGTCATAAGCTTGACGTTCAGTACGATTTTCAGGTAAGGAACCATTATATGGCATGCCCATCCGCATATGTCCAGCGGGTACAGCCAATCCAAGTAGAACGGCCACCCCAACGATTACAACTGTCCAAGGATGCTTAACCAAAAATGAAGTTGCCTTACTTGGATTAGCAGCCATTTCATCGACTGTTTTTGTATTAGGCTTAATAAACTTCTGAGCCCAACTAATCATAGCTGGTAGGAAGGTCAAAGCCGAAATGAGGGCAAAGAATACACCCACAGCTGCGGCAAATCCCATCGCTGAGACGAAGTCAATGCCCAAGAGGCTCAAACCACATACCGCAATAATAACTGTCACACCAGCAAAGATCACTGACTTACCAGCCTCTTGTAGGGCCCGACCCAAGGCTTCGGCTTGATCACCATCGGTATCAGCCAAATCAGTTTTATACCGGTTCAAAATGAATAAGGCATAGTCGATACCAACTGCCAAACTCAGCATAACTGCCAAAGTTTCACCAACGTTAGCTAAATCAAAGAAATTTGTCCCAATCGTAATCAGTAAGACACCACTACCCAAACCAACTAAGGCACTAACAATTGGCATACCAGCAGTCACAAAGGACCTAAAGAGAATCAACAGTAAGATAAAGGCAATGGTTACACCAATAATTTCTGATGTACCACCCAAATCCATTGGCGTTACTCGAGCTGAACCAGTATAGGCTAAGGTCGTGCCTTTATCCTTAACTTTATCATCAAAAATCTTACGAACATTATTAACTAATGTGTAAGGAACGTTTTGACCACTTTGTTTAAAGGTCACGTCCACATAAGTAGTCGTTTTATCTTCACTAATAATGCCGGATTCATAAGGATTAGAAATTGACTTAATATCTGACCCATATTTATCCTGAGCCTTTTGCGTAGCTTGAGCAACTTGGTTTTTGATTTCGTCACTATTAACGCCATCGCCATCCTTATGCTGAATAACTACTTTCAAGGTTCCGCTATTTGGATTTAAATCAAATTCTTTTTCCAAAGTTGATTGAATCTCAGTGGAGGGAATCCCAGAAATCGACAGATTAGTGACGAAATGTGATCCCATACCAACTGCACCCCAGACAAATGCAACTAGTAGCACTAGCCATGCCAATAGGGTTTTGAATTTATTATGATAAATCCATTTTCCTAACCGTTTGAGCATCGTTTGCTCCTCCTATATATAAAAGTAACTGTGGGTTATTCTACTAGGGTGTTTTAGCTGGGTAAAGAGATAAAAATGGTATACTGTCTATAAAGTAGACAGATTCCCAAAAATGTATAGGTAAATAAATGCCAACTAAACGATCACAATTAATGTACCAACATATCACCAGTGTCACTATGAAAATTCTACAAACGGTTCCTTTTTCTAAATTAAGTATCAAACAAATTTGTGATATTGCCGACATCAATCGCAACACCTTTTATCGCCATTTCCATGATAAATATGACCTGATGAATGCTATCTTATCAGTTACCTTTAAACAATTTTTTGAACACGTTGACTTAGATACATTTAAAGCTTCGCCATTTTCAATCCTGCAAGATCTCCAGATGAATCAATATATTGATATTTTAGATTTTCAACTCCAGGATACCGAATTCAAAAAAATCTTTGATACAGCCGTGTTCAAACACCTGTTCAAATTATCTGATGATCCCGAATTTATTTGGACGCTCGGCGAAATCTATGTGGTCAGCATTTGGAACCAACAGCGTAAACACCCCTATGATACAGCCGAAGGCTATCGTATTTTAGATGAAATTATTCGCACTAAGCGCTTTCCAACTGATTAATCAATCCGACAATTCGCCGATAAAATTGAGTTGAGAACTTTTCACTAAAGAATTAGGACTGCTCCCATAGACTCCTTGCGGTAAATCCATTCCCAACTTGGCATAGTATTTCGTCCAATATTCCTGTTCTTGGGGTCCACCAAACTCAAGTAGATTTAATTCAAAAATATTTTGCCCGTCAAAGGCTTCGGTAATCAGTTCTGAGCAATAGAGTCCTTCATCACCTGGTAAAAAACTATAATTATAAGGCCGATTTAAATTCTCTTGTGCCCTACCAATCGCCCGGCAAATATCATTTTTCGGGGCATTAATCCGATACAGATCAACTAAGCCTTGCCTTTTCACCAGAAAGTCAGTCAAGGTCTCTGCTAAACAGCCAGCTGGCATACTGGCATGGATGACCCGTACTTCTGGTTTAATCTTAGTCACAAGGGCAACGTGAATATAACTATTCTGACCTGTACTTTGCGCAATCATTTGATCTAATTTTTTATGACCGCTTCGCACAAAAAGTAAATCACCTTCACGAATTTCCATCTGCATGTTCTCCAATATAAATTTTAACTAAACAAAAATCAGCTCATTTTGCATGAACTGATTTTTTTACATTAATCTTGGTCGACACCAAAATATTCCATTAACTTAGCACCACGACGGGGACGCTTTTTCTTATCGTCCGCTTCGTCACTATCGTTATTTGACTCTTCCTTTGTACTTTCTGAGTTTTGAGCTTCACTCTCAGAATGTTGTCCCCCCATTGAACCAGCATGTGACTGTGACTCTTCTAGGGAAATACTGTGATAGCTACTGTTGAAGGTAGAAAGAGATTCTGAGGCTGACTGCTCTTCATCCATAGAAGCTGCTGATTCACTATTAGCCTGTGACGTGCTCATTGAGGCAGTACTATCTGATGATGATAGTGAAACACTTTCAGATTCTGAGACTGAATTAGAAACCGCGCGTGATGTCCGAATTGAAGTTAAGTTTTCAGAAATCAGCATTGATAGACTATCGGAATTTGAAAGCTTCAATGATTCTGATTCTTGCGCCTTAGTTGACTGAGCAGCCGATTCACTTTCCGATGTTGAAGTAAGTGTTGATTGGCTCTCATTTATTCGAAAAATTGTACTTTCTGAACGGGGTTCAAAGCGAGCTCCAGCGGTTGCGTAAAAATTACGCATCTCCATCTCAGAATGGAGTACTGATTCAGAATTAAGTTGTGACAAGGACTCAGAAGTACTACGTACACTAGCATTCGAGTTACTAATGGAGTTATAGGCACTGGTTGAACCAGAATCAGAACTACTTGTTGACAACGAGTAAATTAGTGAATCTGAAGTTGAAGTACTTTGAACACTTGAATTCAACTGACTAGTCCAAAGAGAAGCTTCATTAGAATGTGATTGTGAGAAGAAGGTTGAACGAACTGCACTGTCCGAACGTGATTCCAAACTTTGCTCAGACTCAACCATACTCTGCAAGTTAGATTCAGAAATTGCGACTGAAGTTGACTGTAATTCTGACCATCGCGCTTCGGTACTTAGAGATTGCGATCCCATATCAGACTGCAAACGTGATAAGTATTCCTTATTAGACGTTGAATAGTTATGTGAAGCCGATTCACTGGCTGCATTGGAATTCGAAACACTAACCGAATCTTCCACTAACTGGCTATTTAATGTTGAAACACTATCAGAAACTGATGTTTCCACACTGCGCATTTGACTTTCTTCTTCTGCTTGTGAAATTGAAGAAGACAAAGACAGGGATGAAATCATACTAGCTGCATTTGATTGGCTAATGACACTAACTGTTGATTCTTTTTCAGATGTCGATTGACTCATGAATGTTGATTCTTGTGCACTAGTCGAGTCTGCAATAAAAGGTGAAAAATCTGAACTATTACTCATGTTTACCATCTCCAAATAAATTTTATTCTAAGTGCCTAATTTTACTAGGTCTTTAATTAATTGTTATTAGTAGTTACGCCAGTAGCGGGTAAATCATTGGCTTTATTATCATTACTCATGGTGCCATTAATATGATTTTGCTTAGCTGCTGGGCCACCGTAGTAACTTGGAATCTGACTACTATTACCACCTAATGAACCACTTCCGGCAACATTAGCAGTTCCTTGTCCTGCGCCAGTAACACCAGCATTTGTACTGGCTTGATTACTATCAGAGTTCTGGGATTTTCCCTTTTGATCCGAGCTGGCTGTTTTAGAACTAGCCTTACTACTACTTTTTTTAGCAGTCGATTTTTTAGAACTAGTCGTTGAATCAGATTGCTCTTCTTTTGAATTTTGGTTAGTCGTGGTGGCCTTTATATTATCTGACAACAATAGAATTGGTGTCATAAAAATCATCCCCACTGAAGCAATCCGTAAAAACTTTTGAAAATTAGAAGGCTTAAGGCCCCGTTTGCCCAGAAAAGCTGTTGCAATCTGAATCAAAGAAATAAACAAACTAAAATAACCTAACCATAAGATGCTTTGGCTCATGCTTTGAACAAATTGATTTAAAATCAATAGTATAGTGGTCAAAACAATGGCAATCAGTAATCCGTAGCGGTAACGAACCCGTGCTGGTTTTGCCGATGCTTGTCTACGGAAGAAAGCATAAATAACTTCTAACGCAATTAAAGTTAAGCTAATATATAAAATCCAGTGAACTAATAAATCAGCCACATCTAAACTCCCTCTCAAATGATAATAGATAACAGTGTTGAATACTAATTACATACATTCTTCCCAATCTGATATACCTTTCAAGTATATCATAATTCATTTAAAATTGACCGGAGGAACCACGCACTCCTAATTTACTTCACTGAGGTAGTAAAAAAGTGAAAATAAAAAAATCAACCGCAGTTGATTTTACTTTTTAAATGGTAATTTTTTTAATATTTTTTTCGAAAAACCGTTAACTTCTTTAGCAACTGCTTCCCGTTGTTGATGATGGCGTTGCTTGGCTTCCTCTTCTTCTACTTCAATTTCTTTACTACGTTCAATAATCTGTTCATCGGCATAATATAACTTAATATGGGTGTCAGGACTAACAACTAGGCCTGAATGAGGACGAATGGTAATAATTTGATCAGCGTTTTTATTGGCCAAACGCGAACCTGGCACAGTTAACGAACTAGAATATTCAAAACCATAACTTTCTAAAATTTTACCAGCTTCTTGCGGTGATAATCCCTTTACATTGGGAATTTTAATATAGTTTTTACGCTTAGCAACTTCTGAATTAACAGTCTGTGCTACTTTTTCTAATACAGCTGGACTCATTACCCCAACTGTTACTTTCTCTAAAGATTCGACGAATTTATTCTTAGACAAGCCATTACCTCCTCAATAAAATGAATTTAAACATGCCACCCATTGTAACAAATCTATTCCCCAATATGATAGGTATTTTTAAATATTAATGCAATAAAAAAGGCCGAAAAATCGGCCCTGAAAAATTAAGACTGCTTTTCACGCAACTCCATCTCAATTTCTTCCAATGACTTGCCCCGCGTTTCAGGTACTAAATACTTAACGAAGAAAATCGAGATGAAGGCAAAGAGCGCAAAGATACCAAAAGGTCCACCAACATTGTTATGAAAAGTAGCCAGCAAAACTAGGAAGAACTGAGAAACAACAAAGTTTCCAATCCAATTAGCTGCTGATCCAATGGACGAACCAATACCACGGACTGATACCGGGAATATTTCCCCAATTAACAACCAAGCAATCGGTCCCCATGAAATAGCGAAACCAAAGATATAAGTTGCAATCAACAGCATCGTTGGAATCGCAGCGATTTTTACACTCACGGTATAGTTCAAAATAGTTAGGACGCCCAAAGACACAGTCATGACAACTGATCCAAACATCAACAAGGCCTTACGATCAAAACTATCCATAATCATCGTAGCCAGGATTGTTACCACAAAGTTAACGATTCCAATACCAACTGAAATCCAAATGGCCTGACCGGCATCAAAACCAAATCCTTTAATAAAAACTTGTGGTAAGAAATAAATAACAGAATTAATACCAACTAACTGTTGTAAAAACATAATTCCAATTGCAACAATCACAGCTGGACGAGCAATGGTGAAAAGATCTTTTAAACCACCCTTAGGTTGTTTTTGAATTTCGCCCATTTCTTTTAATTCAACATCAATATCTTGAGGAGCATCTTGACGTAACCGTTCCAAGACTTTTCGAGCTGCCGTTTCTTCTCCTCTAGCAAACAAATAACGAGGGGATTCTGGCAAAACTAGTCCACCGATAAAAAGTAAGACTGCTGGAATTAAAGCTGACGCCAGCATCCAACGCCAATCACGAACACCCAAGAGGTTGTGTCCCAAAAAGGCCAAGTTAGAAACATAAGCTAACAAAATACCAGCAGTAATCATCAACTGGAACATCGTACCCAAAGAACCACGATGTTTGGCTGGTGCCAATTCAGCTAAGTAAGCTGGTGTTAAGGCCGAGGCTGCTCCAACTGCCAAACCTAAAACAATTCGAGCAATCACCATCGTGGCAAAACCATTGGCAAAAGCCGTTAATAATGATCCAGCAATAAAAAACCAAGATGAGACAATTAATAATTTCTTACGACCAAATCGATCTGATAAAGGCCCAATGGTAAAGGCACCAATCGTTGAACCAATCAAAACCGATGAGGTAATAAAGCCCGTTTGTTCAACTGATAATTGGAAATCGCCTTCAATTAGGGGCGACGCTCCAGAAATGATACCGGTATCAAAACCAAATAAAAGGCCGCCAAGGGCACCAAAGATAAAGATAAAAATAACATTTGCTCGCATAGCAAACTCCTATAAAAATATTAGCCGAATTCGACTCCTGCTAGACTCTCCCCTGAATTAAATTTCATCAGAGCTCTAGGCTTTTTTCAATATAACTCAGCTTATTTTTAATTGCAATAAGCAAAATGAAATCGCTTACATTTAATATTTTATTCACTTTTAAAAAAATCTTAACTGCAGGCAATAAAAAAACATGTAAACAAAGATTGTTACATGTTTCATAAGTATAATTTAACGTAGTGCCATCAAGATAAAGGGTACGGCTGAAAAAAGATTTTGCATAAAGTGGACGGCCATACTATTACTAATCCGACCCGTTTTCTTATAAACAAAGGCTAATACCAAACCCAAAGTAGCATAGGTCAGTAGATCCAACAAGGTTGATGTCTGCCATTTAGTTAAAATCACATGGGCTAGGCCAAAAAGAAAGGCCGAAAGCAAGGGCCCATACCACCAATTTTTCTGGCTATCAAAGTAATCTAATAGCAGACCTCGAAAAAGCAATTCTTCCATAATAGGTGCCAAAATAATAATACCAAAGAGCATGGCCAGTAAGGAATAAGTTCCAGAAGAAGTTATCAATTCAGTAATGCCTTCTTGGTTAGCTGAAACCGCCCCTTTGCTGCCTAACAGAGTAACCCGAATCATACCACAGACGACCAAACCTAGTAAGCAGACTAACCACATACGGATTAACCACCAGGCCTTTTGAAAGTTTTTGAAATTAATCGGTAAGATTGAAAAATCAGGCTGACGGACTTTAATGACCCGAATAATCACCCAAACATAGAGTAACGATCCAATCAAGCCAACCGTTAAAAGTCCCATCCGCTGCAGTACTGAGAAGCGTGGTAAAACGGAAACTTGAATCAGACCGGAAACAAGAATATCCCAGATAAAAAAGCTGATAAAAATTAATATTTGTTTTAAACGTGTCATATTATTTACTCAAACTATCCTTTTGTTCGTGTTTTATAAATATACCATAAAAAATATATCGATTTGTTCGTTGTTAACTGATGCCATTCCTGCTACACTGGAAACATAGTTTGCAGATATAATCGGTTAAAAATGGTAACCAAGTTTCTACCGCACGCCTAAATGTGCGACTATCGCAACGGACACTAGTGGCTTAGTGCTGTCCCAGCGAGGGATAGCGCTATTTTTTTGGAGGAAAATCATGGAAATTAGTAGCATTAAAAGTAAAGGTCAGGACTTAATCCTCGGTCTACAGCACGTTTTAGCTATGTATTCCGGTGGCGTCTTAGTTCCCCTGCTAGTTGGAACGGCTTTACATTTTTCAGCCAGTCAAATGGCCTATCTTATTTCCGTCGATATTTTCATGACCGGAATTGCCACCCTCTTTCAGGTTAAACGGACACCAATTACTGGAATTGCCATGCCGGTCGTACTAGGATCAGCGATTCAATCGGTTTCCCCCTTGATTAACATCGGTACCACCCTAGGCGTCGGAGCAATGTATGGGGCGACTATTTCAGCCGGTATCTTTGTCTTTCTGATTGGTGGCCTCTTTGCTAAATTACGCTACTTTTTCCCACCAGTAGTGACTGGATCACTAATCACCGTAATCGGCTTTACCCTAGTACCAATTGCTCTGTTAAATTGGGGCGGTGGTAATAATCAGGCAGCTTCCTATGGCAACATGACCAATCTACTTTTAGGCACGATAACCATTATCATCATCTTAGCCTTTATGTTACTAGGCCGTGGCTTTATTAAAGCCATTGCTGTTTTACTGGGCATTATCATGGGCACGATTGTTGCTGCCATGTTGGGACAAGTCAGCCTTGACTCCGTTGCTCAGGCTAGTTGGTTCCATCTACCCCAACCCTTTTTCTTAGGTATGCCTACTTTTCACACCTCCTCTATTGTAACAATGATTGTAGTGGCCATGACGAGTTTAATTGAATCAACCGGGGTATATTTCGCTCTGGCTGATTTAACTGGCCGTAAACTTAGTGATCATGATCTTGCCAATGGTTATCGTGCCGAGGGATTGGGCGTTATTCTATCGGGAATTTTCAATACCTTCCCCTATTCAACTTTCAGCCAAAATGTTGGCGTGGTGAGGTTATCCGGTGTTAAAAGTAAGCGACCAATCTATTTTGCAGCAAGCCTGTTAATTTTAATTGGTTTACTACCAAAGTTTGGCGCTTTGGTAACCATCATCCCCAGTGCTGTTTTAGGTGGCGCCATGTTTGTCATGTTTGGTACGATTGGGGTACAGGGAATTAACATTTTACGTAGTGTTGATTTTGATAATGAAAAGAACTTAGTAATTGCGGCCCTATCGATTGGTGGCGGGATTGGGATTACAGTACATCCCGAATGTTTCCAACATCTTCCCCAAACTTGGCAGTTAGTTTTGACTAATGGTGTAGTGGTGACCACGATTTTAGCAGTTGGTTTAAATATAATTTTAAATGGCTTTCATAGGCAAAAGGAGCAAACAGCATGAAGTTATTAGAAGAACGAATTAAAAGCGAAGGCCGGGTATTAGGAACTGATGTTTTAAAGGTCGATCGCTTTTTAAATCATCAGATTGATCCAATGTTAATGCAGGCCATCGGGGATGAGTTTGCTGCTTTATTTGCTAATCAAGAGATTACCAAAATTTTAACAGTTGAATCATCCGGGATTGCCCCAGCGGTGATGACTGGCTTAGCATTGCAGGTTCCGGTCGTCTTTGCTCGCAAAAACAAATCATTGACGCTACCCAATGATGTCTATACCGCTGAAGTTTATTCCTTTACAAAACAAACGACCAACCAGATTATGATTGATCGTCAGTTTATTAGTCCTGATGATAAGGTCTTGATTATTGATGATTTCTTGGCCAATGGCCAGGCCGTCCTAGGACTATTAGAAATTGCTGATGCCGCTAAGATTGACGTAGTCGGCGTGGGCATTGTCATTGAAAAAACTTTCCAAAAGGGTCACCAACTCTTAGCTGAGCGAGGTGTTCATTTGGAAAGTTTGGCGAAGATTAAGGCGTTTGAAGATGGCGAGGTTGTGTTTGGGTGAACTGTATCTTACTACTAGTAAATATGGTTAATATCGAAACCATCCTTGTATTAAAGAATATTTAAAGTTCAATTCAACTTCTTTTGAGTACAAAATAGCTTATTTAGTGTTAATTTTTTTTGAGTTCTTAAATCCTACTGGCTTTAATCTCCCATGATTATCTATTTTAAAATTATCAAAATCAGCTTTTGTTTGAAGCCACTCAAGTAATTTCTTCATTTCGTAATTATTGACAAAACTAAAACCTGTACGTCTTCTATTATTCTCATTAATAATAGAAAATATTTTATCTCCAATTTTATTTTTTGTTGTATTCTGGCTACCATTCAAACTCTTATCGTTACTATTCGCATAATTAATCACTTGTTGTACTGAAAGTATTGACAAGTTATCAACAAAAATTTTATTATTCCATTCACTGTCCACGATAAGTAATTCAATAAGTAACTCCTGATTTTTAATAGAAATTTCATTCTCATAAATAACCCGTTTTATGTTATTAATTAGTATTTTATTCTCATAGCTGAACAAACTACCAATATCATGAACCCCAGTATCAAAAACGTTATCGCTATCTTTAAGATAGCTACTAAAACTATCCTTTCTATGGTCAAAAACTGTAATGCCTTTTGAATCAATTAATTTAATAATTCCAACATCTATTGTTACTCGTCCAATTTCCACTAAAAATTGAATACGTTCATTACTTGTATTTTCTATTTGTTCTGAATTACTAATAACAAAATTACTAATTGGACATTTCATCCAAATGTTCTGAAATGCTACGTAAGATAACTTAGCGTTTCTTAGTGTGTCATTCAAAAAATTAATAATACGTCCTGTGTTGTAGTCCTCACCAGAGAAATTAAAATCAACGTTGTGGTATTGATTTATAAACCCAATTAAATTCTCATCTAATTTATCACCTACATTTTCATAATAGTTGATTATATTTGTAAAAGAATTTTCTATCTTCTTTTCCTTAACTAAATATTCCTGAATTTTTAAATCGAATATCCTAATGTCTTTTATGGGAACTGGCAATACGTCAATAACAATTGGCTTAATTTCGTCATAAACATTTTTTGACTTCAAAATATTTATAAGGCTCTCTGCTGATCCAACATTAACTAGTGATTTTAACCATTCCTTAAGTTGCTGCCTATTTTTTTCATTATTTTTGTAACGATTATTTAGAATAATATCTAATACTTTAATCGGTTGTAATTTAGTTACATCAAACTGTACTTCTTCACCTGCTATAATATTTTCATACATTGTAGGGTCATCATTAAGTAATTTTTCCTTAAATCCGCTATTATCATCAATTGCAGTTTGAACTAACATTTGAAAATGATTCAGGTCATTGAGCTTTAACCACTTAGCTAAATCAAGATTTAATATCTGTGGCCTCCTATAATCATTGTCCTCTAATCGATCCAATAGCTCATCTAATTGATATAAACGCAACATTTGATTATTAGTGTTATTTACTGGTGAATATAAGTTTCTTATAAATTTTAATGTTGAATCATCACCATAAAATTGATTAATAATATCTCTGTAATTTAGTTTAATAATATCACTATCAATTAATGCACATAAAATATTATCATTTTCTTTCTGTAAAGTTTCCGAGTACCCTTTTATACTAGACAAATGAAAATTTTGTAATTTCTTTTTTCCTTCTTGAATTTTTTGCTCTAATTCTTCATTTTGCTCTCTCTCTTCTGGGCTTCCATCTCCCTCAAGAGCATTGAAATCCCACTGATTCCCATAATCATTAATCTTCTTATTCAAATCTTCCAAAGAAGATTTTATTAAATTTCCCAAGACGCCTTGCCCATTTTGGAGATCTTCAAATCCTTTTGGATTAAAATTTTTATAAGCGATTAACGCCAATAATTGATCTTTGTCATCTCTACTGAATTGTAATCTATCATTACTATCTAAAATATCAAGATACACAGAATATTCATTGTAAATATTCAATAACACTCGATAATCATCAATGTATCCGCTCAATATACTTAATAGTACCTTACTACGATTGCTAAACAATTGTGATAATTTATCAAAAGAATTATTACTTGTCATGAAAGGAATCACTGGAATAATTACATCAAAAAATTTAACACGTTCTTTGGAATTTTTGAACATTTCATCTTTCAGCAGATAAATAAAACGCCAATGTTTATCCCCTGCTAAATTCAATTTTGTATTAAGCTCTCTTAATTTTTCAAAAACTCTTAAATCATCAAACCTATCCAAATCTTCTATTACCAAAATTGTTTTATCAGTGTTTTCGAAAAGATATAAAATCTCAGCTATATATTTTTCAAATAATTTATCCTGTAGGAGATTAATTTCTGTTTCATTACCCTTCCAGGATATTTTTAATTTACTAAATTCAATTCTAGACAACACATTCCACAATATAACGCTTCCTAAAATAGCAATCAAGATTGGTAAATATCGAATTACATCTATGTTTTTTAAAAAAGGTATATCCATGTTTTTTGGTTTTAATAACCATAAAATAATTAATAGCACTTCTACACAAGCACTTAATTTAATTTTTATTTCCAATGGCCTTTTAATTTTAAATTTAGTCAATGGAATTTTTTTAGGCTTAATTTGATAAATTATTTGATTAATTATATTAGCAAATATTTCACTATCACTAACAGTAGTTTGTTTATCAACCTCTAACTTCGAATCAATATTTTGTTGACTCGAAAATGTTGCAAAACTAACTCTTAAAATTCTAGAATCTTTACCTGTACGTTTTGAACTATTTTTCTCCGTTAACACTGAGCAGTTAAACAACTTTTTAATGAAACTTAAATTTTTTCCTTGATTTTCTACATTAAAATATGTTCCAATAATAGAAGATTTTCCACTACCATACTTCCCCATTAGAGCAATATTATTAACTCTTTTATCTGCTAGTGCATCATCCAAATAGCTACAATAAAGCGCATAATTACTATCAGAAAGATTAGTATCTGGTACTAAAGCTTTTAACTTTTTTTTCATGTATCAACTCCCTATTAGTCTTTTTAAATATAAGTTCTATTTTAACAATAAATAGTTTCCAATATAATTTAATAAACATAAAAAAACCACCGACTTTACAGTTGGTGGTTTTAAAAACGAAAATAATAATATTAACGCTTTGAGAATTGTGATGCCTTACGGGCTTTCTTAAGACCTGGCTTCTTACGTTCCTTCATACGTGAGTCACGTGTCAAAAGACCAGCAGCCTTCAAAGCTGAGCGGAAGTCAGGATCAACAACCAACAAGGCACGGGCGATACCGTGACGAGTTGCACCTGCTTGACCTGAGAAACCACCACCATTAACGTTAACGAATACATCGTAGTTACCCAATGTTTCCGTAGCGTTGAATGGTTGCAAAACAACTTCACGCAAGTTAGGGAAAGGGATGTAATCTTCGATGGACTTACCGTTCATAGTAATTGCACCAGTTCCTGGTACCAAACGTACCCGGGCAACTGAGTTCTTACGACGACCTGTTCCGGCATATTGTACTGTTGCAGTCATATTTAGATTCTCCTTTCTTAGATTAACTTGTCGATGTCAAGTACTTCAGGGTTTTGTGCAGCATGCTTGTGATCAGCACCGGCATACACGTGCAAGTTCAAACCTTGTGCGCGTCCCAAAGTGTTCTTAGGCAACATACCCTTGATTGAAAGTTCCAAGAGCTTTTCAGGATCTTTCTGACGGTAGTCACCGGCAGTCCGTTCCTTCAAACCACCTGGGTGGTTTGAGTGATGGTAATAAATCTTGTCAGTGGCTTTCTTACCAGTCAACTTTACTTCGCTAGCATTGATGATGATAACATTGTCACCCATATCAACGTTTGGTGTGAAAGTTGGCTTGTTCTTACCACGTAAGATTGAGGCAACAACCGTTGACAAACGTCCCATTACGACGTCTTTGGCATCAATGATGTACCACTTTTTTTCGATTTCGCCTGGCTTGGCTAAAAATGTTGTACGCATAGTGCGCTCCTTTAATTTCTTGTTTACAGACTTGGTCGTTCCTTACCAAGATAATTACAATAAGTTTCCGGGGCTTATCGTGAGGTAAACAATACCGTTTCTCATTCTACCCAAACCAGGTAGTTATGTCAATGTTTTACACCTAAATTTTACTAATCAAAGGTGACATTTTCATTACCGGCATAAGAAGCCAACCGGGCCGAATGAATCGTTAATTGGTACAATACCTCTTCTTCTGGATGGGGATGCATCTTAGAAAAGATTGGGGCCTTAAAGTAACTAGCCACCTCGGACCACTGTTTATCAGAACGCGTCATCGTAGCCTGATTAGACTCAATCCGAGCACCGTTTTCATTTAATAAAGTCAAAATCGCAACTCGTTCATTTTGGGCCAGTTCCTTTACCTTAGTGGCATCGGGCTGACTTACCAGATACCAAACATTCGGTTGCTGGGGATCTGGGGCAAAGCCCATTAAGCGTGAACTGGGCTGGCCATCAACAGCCGTTGAAATAACAACCAAACCTTTAGCTGCTTGCATATACTCTTCAAATAATGTCATCAGTAATAACCTCCATTTGATATTAATTATACGCTATTTCGTCCAAGTATAAACCAGCAGCTGGAGCAGTATAACGGGCTTGTTCACGATCTTTAACCTCAATCAAACGCACAATATCATGTACCGGCCGACGACCAGTACCAATTTCTAAGAGCACACCCACCATGATTCGGATTTGATTATATAAAAAGGCATTTCCTTCAAAAATAAAAACTAATTCCTGTTCATCGGCTTTAACGATTACATCTGCTCGAGTAATCGTCCGCACGGTTGTCGCCGTTTCATTACCGGAAGCAGCAAAGGAGGCAAAATCGTGCTCGCCTATTAAATCGGGTAACGCTTCTTCAATCCGTTTGGCATCTAGCTGCCAATGGAAATGACCCGTGTAAACCCGTTTAAAGGGATCAACATAATCCTGAGTTGACACGCGGTAAAAATAGCGCTTAGAGTGACTACTAAAACGAGCATGAAAGTCGTCTGGCACTAGCAAAACTTCTTTAATTAAAATGTCACGGGGCAAAATGGTATTCAGGCCCTTACGAACACCCTCAGCTGGAATATCAAAAGGTAAATCAAAATGAATAACCTGGCCAAAGGCATGGACGCCAGTATCCGTTCTTGATGCCCCGACTACCTTGATGGCTGGTTGCGGGTTTTTTCCCATTTGATTAACGGCTTTAATTAATTCGCCTTGAACCGTACGTTCACGCTCTACTCCGCGTTTACTTTGCACTTGGAAGCCGGCAAAGCCGGAGCCATCATAGGCAACAACTGCTCGATAACGTGGCATTTCTTACTCCTTACCAACCCATTAAATTAATTAAACTAAAAACAATAATAAACAGTACCATCACTAAACCACTGACATAATCAGCTCGATGATAGGCTAAAACCCGATACCGAGTGCGATGATCAGCATCTTTAAAGCCACGTACTTCCATGGCATTAGCCAAGTCTAAGGCCCGTTGTAAGGCTCCAACAAAAAGTGGTACCAATAACGGCACGACTGCCTTAGCCCGCTTAATCGGCCCACCAGTGGAAAAACTCATCCCCCGGGATTTTTGCGCATTCATAATTTTTTGCGTCTCATCCATTAACAAGGGTACAAATCGTAAGGCAATTGACAACATTAAGGCCAATTCAGCAACTGGTACTCTCAACTTTTTTAAAGGCCCAAGTAATGATTCCAGTGCTGAAGCAATACTAGTTGGTGGTGTCGTCAAAGTCATAATCGTCGACATTAAAATAATCAGGACAAAGCGAATCACTACATAAATAGCATTAATAAAACCCGGTTGTGTAACCTTAATAAATTGCCACTGCCACAAAACTGGCTGCCCACCCGTAAAGAAAATTTGCAAAATAACGGTAAAGAGAATTAACCATAAAATCGGTTTAATCCCCTGCCAATACAGATTTAATGGCTGCTTGGTCAGATAAATCACACCTACTAAAAAAATCGACGCAACTAAATAGGTCCCCCAGCTGTTAGCAAACAGTAAAATCATAATATAGACAAAAGTTAAGATAATTTTCGTCCGTGGATCCAATCGATGAATCCAACTGTTGCCAGGAAGATAACGGCCAATCACGATACTATTCATGGATTGCAACCTCCTGATTAATGGCTTGAGCCAGCTGTTCAAGCGTCAATGGCCGTTCTTTAAATTGCCATCCTTGCGCCACCAATTGCTGGGCAAACTGACCGGCCGTGGGCAAATCCAAATGTACCTCTTTAAACCAAGATAAGGGCCGATTAAACAATGTTTTCGGACTTTCAGCAGCAACAACTTGCCCCTGGTGCATGACTAAAGTCCAATCTGCGACCGCCATCACCTGATCCATTTGATGTGAAATCAATACTACCGTCTTACCTTGCTTTTTTAAACCAAGCATCAGCTCAACTAATTCAGCCTGTCCTAAAGGATCTAAACCAGCTGCGGGCTCATCTAAAACGATAATTGGCGGATTCAAGGCTAAGGTCCCGGCAATCGCTACTCGACGCATCTGTCCCCCAGAGAGGGCAAAGGGAGACTTATCCCAGTGTTGACTGGGCAAACCAACCATAGTTAAAGCTGCTTGAGCCGCTTCCTTGGCAGCCAAACGGTCTTTTCCAAAGTTTAAAGGACCATACATGACATCTTCTAGCACTGTGTTAGCAAAAAGTTGACTTTCAGGAAATTGAAAAACCATCCCTACTTGTGCCCGCAAGGCTGTTAATTGCTTTTCTTTTGTCTGTGAGCTTAACTCAAAGTCATTGACTATCACTTTTCCGTTAGTAGGTTTCAATAAACCGTTAATATGCTGAACTAGGGTCGATTTACCCGAACCAGTTTGTCCAATGATGGCGGTTATTTTTCCAGATGGAATTGTCGTTGAAATGTCTTTTAAAATTGGCTGAGCTAAACTACCCTGGCCATAACTAAAATTTACTTGTTCAAAGGTGATAGCCATGCTAACAACTCCTGCTGGTTCATATAATTTTGTGGACGTGGGTCTAATCGTTGAATCAACTGCATACTAAAGGGTAGCTCCAACCCAATTTTAGCTAGAGTAGCTCCTTGTGCAAACACTTGATTAGGTTGCCCGTCCATGACTAACTGACCATCATTAACAACCACCACTCGATCAGCTAAACTGGCTTCATCCATATCATGGGTAATCGTAATTAAGGTCAACTCTGATCCATATAACTGCTTTAATTTTTTTAAAGTAGCTTGAACCATTTGTCGCCCATCAGGATCTAACATGGCCGTCGCCTCATCCAAAATAATAATCTTAGGTTCCAGGGCCAAGACACTGGCCAAGGCCACCCGTTGTTTTTGTCCACCAGAAAGATGATGCGGTTCACGATCAGTAAATTCTTCCATGCCGACCACTTCTAAAGCAGCCTGAATTTTAGCCGGCATTGCTTCACTAGGAACCTCTAAGTTTTCTAATCCAAAGGCAACATCATCAGCAACGGTTGCCCCCACAAATTGATTATCTGGATTTTGAAAAACCATACCGATTTGACTCCGAATTTCATCCACGGAATCCTCTGATAAAGTCTGACCCAGAACTGCAATCTCACCTTCATCGGCTACTAATAAGCCTAAAATCAACTTAGCTAAAGTCGACTTCCCAGAACCATTGTGACCAACCAAAGCTACCCATTGTCCCTGCTCAATATTCAGGTTCAATCCATCGAATAAGGGCTGGTTTTGATCATATTGATATTTTAAATTTTTAATTGTAATTGCTTTTTCCATTAAAGGCTATTTTATCATAATTAAAATAACCATGACTTTCTCACTAACTATCAGTCCAGTTTTCAGTTTTCACAAACTTATCACCTAATAACGGTTCAAAAAATGGTCTATTGGGATTATAATTATAAATTGAGTTATGTACTAAAAAATAATATTTCACAAGGGAAAGATATGACGAAAAAAAATATCATAGTCGTCGGAGCCGGTTTTGGTGGTGTTTTTGCTACTAAAAAACTAGCTAAGAAGCTCCGAGCTAAAAAAGATTACAACATTATCTTAATTGATAAGCACTCCTACATGACCTATATGACGGAGTTACACGAAGTAGCTGCTCAACGGGTTATGCCTGGACACGTCCAAGAAGATTTAGAACATCTTTTTGCTCATGATACTAATGTTGAGTTAGTAACTGCTGAAGTTGAGTCTATTGACAAAGACAATAAAACTATCACGACAACACGCGGTACCCTCCCTTATGAAAAGTTAATCATTTCAGTTGGGGGACAATCCAATGACTTTGGTACACCCGGCGTTAAAGAGTTTGGTTTTGAGCTCTGGTCGATGGAAGAATCGCTACGTATTCGCCAACAAATTGAAAATATTGTTGCTCAAGGAGCGGCCGAATCAGATCCTAAGCGCCGTGAACAACTGTTAACCATTGCAGTTGTTGGTTCTGGATTTACCGGTGCTGAATTAATGGGTGAATTTATTGATCAACGTAAAGTTCTTGCTCAAACCTACAAGCTTGATGAAAGTGAAATCAAGTTAGTTTTGTTAGAAGCTGGGGATGCGATTTTACGGATGCTAAGTGACCGTCGCCTAGCAGACAAAGCCTACCAGTACATGGTTAACAACGGTGTTGATTTGCGCATGAATTCAAAGGTGACGGGCGTCGATGAAAACGGTGTTATCTTTGATGATGGTAGTACGCTACCAACTAAGTCCTTAATTTGGACTGCTGGGGTTAAAGCTAAGTCAGCGGTTGCTGACTGGGGCTTTAAAACTGGCCGTGGTGGTCGAATTGAAGTCGATGACTACATGCACGCCATCAACGACGATGAACAGGTTAACAAGGATATTTACGCAGCTGGTGATACGATTTCCTATGTGGACGAAAAGACTGGCCCCGTACCACAAACAGTTGAAGGTGCTGAAAATGCCGCTAAGACTGCCAGCAACAATATCTTAAATGACCTTGGTTTGGTCGCTGATGCCAAAACTTTCGCTGACTTGGTTAAATATCATGGTTATGCCGTTTCCATTGGTTCGCACTATACAGTAGCCTCTCTAATGAAAAACTGGAACTTCTCTGGTTTCTTTGCTAGCTTGGCTAAGCATGGCATCAACCTTTACTTCTACTCTCAAATTCGTTCTGGTTATTCAATCTTCCACTACATGCTCGATGAATTCTTCCGGACAGCCAACGGTCGTAATCCTTTCCGTGGTACAATTTCACGCCAAGGGAATGTACTCTGGGCAACACCACTTCGAATTTTCTTAGGTGTATTTTGGATTTTAGCTGCGGTAGAAAGCCTAGGTCATTTGGGCAACTTCTACTGGCAAGGTGGACTAGCTAGCTTCCTGGAAATCATTGCCGGGGCTGGTTTGTTAATTGGTCTCTTTACTTGGTCGGCCGGTATTCTTTCAATTCTTTTGGCCCTGGCTGCCTGGATTTTTAATGGATTTGATATTTCTCAACTCTTTATCATCTTTGGTAGTCTAGCCGTCATGAACGGTTCTGGTCGTGGATTTGGTGTAGATTTCTTCGCTGTACCACTGCTTCAAAAGATTTTTGGTAAAGCTTGGTATGGTCAAAGTAAATCGCAATACGATGATCTTGATAAGTAGCGTATAATAAAAGGGTGTGGATTTTTATCCAGACCCTTTTGTACATAATAAATTAAGTAAGAAAGTATGATATGGCAATGCCCAACGACTTTACCCTATCCTCAATTTGGGATGATTTTCCCACATTAAAAACCGAATTAAACGAAGTAATCACTGTAATTAACGACAGCTGGGAAATCAATTTTTCAGAAATTGACCAAGCTATTCGTAGCCAGCTATCCGCTGGTAAACTACTACGGCCAGCTCTAACGTTATTCTTTACTGAATTAAGTGTTGAACCAGACCAGAATAGCCACCAGCAAGCCATTAAAATGGCTGCCAGTGTAGAACTCTTGCATTTGGCTACACTTATCCACGATGATATTATCGACGAATCTAAATTACGTCGGGGTAGTGCTAGTATTCAGAGCGCTTTTGGCAAAGATACTGCCGTGTACGCTGGTGATTATCTATTAACTGGTATGTTTTCTTTAATTAGTCAAGTTAATAAACCTAATCTAAACACTCAGGTTATCCACAGTATTCAACGGATTCTCTTTGGCGAATTATACCAAAAACAAAATCGCTATAATACAGCAAACACTTTTGAAAACTATGTCCAACAAATGGATGGTAAAACCAGTGCACTTTTCCAACTCGCAATGTTTTACGGTATTCATTCGGGGACTAGGGATGCTTCAAATACAGTCAACGAATTGGTCAAGGAATTTGGTCGTAAATTAGGAATTTCATTTCAGCTGTTTGATGACTATCTGGATTTCAGTAATAATGCTAACTCAAATATGCTTGGTAAGCCCAAAAATCAAGATATTCGTAATGGTATATATACTGCTCCTGTACTGTTTAGTCTCGAAGACGAACAATATCGTAAACCCATCTTAGACCTGTTGAACTTACGTGATGATATCAGCGATCCACAACTAGATGAACTGCAGGAATTAATTATGGCCACATCAGCCATGGAACGTCTGGAAGATTTATTATATAAGTATCAGCAAGATTTGAACGATCTTATCGAGAGATTACCGGCACCAGCCTTACAACAAAACCTCCAGCGATTAGTCAATAAACTAATAGAACGCCAAAGCTAACAAAAAAACCCTGTTACTTACAAGTAACAGGGTTTTTAATACATATTAATCAACAAGCTCCAAAATAACCATTTGAGCCGCATCACCACGGCGTTGAACAGTCTTTAGAATGCGTGTGTAACCACCATTTCGTTCTGAGAAACGAGGAGCAACATCATCAAACAACTTTTGCAAGACAGTTTGAACCTTAATGTCACCATCATTTTCCTTGACGTCAGCGATTTCGTTACGAACAAAGGCAGCTGCCTTACGACGTGAAGACAAATCTCCATGCTTACCAAGGGTAATCATTTTGTCAGCAGTCTTACGTACTTCCTTAGCGCGTGCTTCAGTTGTAGTAATACGACCATTGATTAGCAAATCAGTAGTCAAATCACGTAACATTGCCTTACGCTGAGAAGATGTACGGCCTAACTTACGGTATCCCATCAGTGAATCCTCCTTTTCCAAATATTTTAAAAGATCAATTAATCTTCTTTACGGAAACCCAATCCCATATCAGTTAACTTTTCTTGAATTTCGTCTAATGACTTACGACCCAAGTTACGAACCTTCATCATATCATCTTCAGTTCGATCAGTTAATTCAACAATGGTATTGATACCAGCTCTTTTCAGACAATTGTATGAACGAACTGATAAATCCAAATCTTCAATTGGTGCTGAATCGGTTGAACTAGCAACAACAGGTTCTGATTCCACCATTACACTAGCTTCAGAAGCTACAGGTGAAATGTCCATAAACAAATTTAAGTGTTCAGTCAAAACCTTTGAACCTAAACTTAAAGCGTCACTAGGTGTGATTGAACCGTTTGTCCAAACTTCCATCGTCAACTTATCATAATCATCACGAGAACCCACACGAGTGTTTTCTACATGGTAATTAACGCGATCAATTGGCGTATAAATAGAATCGACTGTCAAAACACCAATTGGCATTTCTTCACGCAAATTCTTATTTTCATCGGCAGAAGAATATCCACGACCCTTTACAGCAGTAACTGTCATATGCAGTAACTTGCCAGAAGCTAATGTAGCAATATGCAAATCTGGGTTAAGCACCTCAATATCTGCACTGCCTTGCAAATCAGCAGCTGTGACATCCAATGGACCTTGAACGTCAATTTCTAGACTGTGTTCTTCTTCTGAATCAGTTGCCAAAACAACTTTTTTAAGGTTCAAAATTAATTGTGTCACATCTTCAACAACACCATCTACAGTTGAAAATTCATGAACGACACCATCAATTTGAACAGTGTTGATTGCCACACCAGGAAGCGATGATAGCATTACTCGACGCAAGGAATTTCCTAGTGTCGTACCATAACCACGTTCAAGGGGTTCTATGACAAAACGGCCATAGCTGGCATCCTCTTCAATGGGATGAATTTTTGGCTTTTCAAATTCAATCATCAGTAAATTCGTACCCCCTCTTTCAAAGCAGAAGCAATGAAATTCAATTAAACACGACGACGCTTTGGTGGACGTGATCCGTTATGGGGAACTGGGGTAACATCCTTAATAGATGTAACTTCCAGACCAGCTGCTGCCAAAGCACGAATTGCTGATTCACGACCAGAGCCAGGGCCCTTAACAGTAACTGCAACTGAGCGCATGTTCATTTCCATAGCGCCCTTGGCTGCAGCTTCAGCTGCCATTTGAGCAGCAAAGGGAGTTGACTTACGACTTCCCTTAAAGCCTAATGCACCAGCTGATGACCATGCAACAGCATTACCTTGAGCATCAGTAATCATGACGATGGTATTGTTGAAAGTAGCATGGATATGAGCCACGCCAGTTTCAATATTCTTCTTCACTCGACGCTTACGCGTTGTGCGACCTGCCATAATATTTGCCTCCTTTTCAATACTTTTTATAATTTCTCGGGCTAATTAAATAACCAACATTACACAACTAAGGTTGTGATAATCATGTGCGGCATCGATTAGGATACAACGCTTATAACGAAAGTTAGACCTTCCCTACAAATGCTATTCTCCAAAAACGAGTACTGCTAAAGAAGTAATCTTTACTTCTTCTTACCAGCAATTGCTGTAGCTGGGCCTTTACGAGTACGGGCGTTGTTCTTCGTGTGTTGTCCACGAACGGGCAATCCCTTACGGTGACGAATACCACGGTAAGCGGCGATTTCTTGCAATCCCTTGATGTCAAGTGACACCTTACGACGCAAATCACCTTCCAACTGCAAGTTCATTTCACCGATAGCATTACGGATAGCATCTTCTTGATCAATGCTTAAATCACGTACGCGCACGTCTTCTGAAACCTTAGCTTCTGCCAAAATCTTTTGTGCAGTTGAATTACCGATTCCGTAGATGTATGTTAAGCCGATGACAATACGCTTGTCACGTGGCAAATCAATACCTTCAATACGAGCCATAACAATTTACCTCCTTGTTGTATTTTGAAAATAACATTTATGTTTAATTTCAATCAATATTAATGAAGCTGGTAAGTTTACTTACCAGCACGTTGCTTATGCTTGGCGTTTGCAGGGCAAATAATCATTGTCCGGCCGTTACGCTTGATAACACGGCAAGCATCACACATTTTTTTAACTGATGGACGTACCTTCATAATCTATTCCTCCTATTCGGTTAACTGATTATTAGACCGCCCCGTTTAGATTAACGGAAACGGTAAGTAATACGACCCTTAGTTAGATCGTAAGGCGACATCTCCACTGTAACACGGTCTCCGGGCAAAATACGAATAAAATTCTTACGAATCTTACCAGAAACATGAGCTAAAATTACCGCCCCATTTTCAAGTTCAACTTGAAACATTGCATTGGGCATCGTCTCTTTGATTTTACCCTCAATTTCAATGACATCATTAGCCACGCACGTTACCTCCAAGTAAACGACATAATCGATAAGTGCATAACCTATCGAATTATATCAGAATTATTAACATTTATCAAGAAACTTAGCCTATGCTAAAGCATCTAGGATTTCTTTAACTGACTGATAAATACCATCTAAATCACCATTACCGTTGATAGTGTGTAAAACACCTTCAGCTTGGTAATAGTCAACTAATGGTAAATTAGCAGCCTTATTAACAGCCAAACGATTATCGATGATTTCAGGAGTATCATCAGCACGACCACGACCCAACAAGCGTTGGCGCAAAATGTCATCTGAAACTTCAAAATAAAGAGTAGCTGACACACTGGTACCATGCTCTTGTAAGTACTGATCTAAGAAACGTGCCTGGTCCTCATTACGAGGATACCCATCAAGCATGAAACCGTGCTCTTGAACATCTGCTTGACCTAGTCGATCAGCAACCATAGCACTTGTTATTTCATCAGGAACCAAATTTCCAGCGTCCATATACGAACGCGCTTGCTCACCTAACTCGGTATTCTGAGCTAAGTTAGCACGGAAAATATCACCTGTACTGATATGAACAACGGGATAATCTTTGACAATTAAATCACCTTGGGTTCCTTTACCTGCACCAGGCAAACCCAAGAGAATTAAATTCATAGCCATTAATAGCCTCCTATTAAGCTAAAAAGTTATTGAATAAATCCTACATAATTCTTCTTTTGAATCAGACCTTCAATTTGTCGAATTAAATCAAGTGTAACCCCGATTGTAATTAGCAAACTGGTACCACCCAATCCAATTTTTTCGTTTAAGCCCCAAACATCTGAGGCAATTAAAGGAACCAATGCCACAAAACCAAGGAACAACGCTCCTACAAAACTTAGGTGCAGAAGCATCGCCGTGATGAACTTTTGCGTCTCTAAGCCAGGGCGCACATTGACAATGTAAGCCCCTTGCTTTTGAAGATTTTCTGCCAATTTTTCAGGATTAACCTGAACAAAAGCATAAAAATAAGTAAAGATGATAATCAATACTGTATAGAAAATGGCACCTGAAACAGTCGTCATGCTAAAGACTTGCTGAAGCACCTTATACCACTGCGCAGTTCCAAACTTATCTTGAAAGGCAAACAAAATTGTCTGTGGTGTACTAATAAATGATGAAGCAAAGATAACTGGAATAACTCCAGAAACATTTAATTTAAGTGGTAGATAGGCTTCGCTTCCATAAGAAGCAGCCGACCTAGTATATTGTATTTGCAACCGACGAGTTGCTTCATAGAACCAAGTCGTTATACCAACAACCAAAATAATGGCAGCGATAATCACTGCGGTAAATACCCAACCAGTAATCAAATCACTTTGACTTCCAGCCTGTAGGACATTCTCTTTATAAATTTCATAAAGACCATCGGGAATTTGAGAAATAATACCAGCAAAGATAATCATGGAAACACCATTACCTAAACCTTTTTCAGTAATCATTTCCCCCAACCAAACAGCAAAGAATGTACCTATGGTCATAATTGCCCCAATAATAACAAAGGACATAACATTATTCGTCTGCTTAACTAATCCATAAGCGGAAAGGGAATTAAATCCGGCTGTAATACCGATTGACTGCAGAAAAGCAAACACAATGGTTAACCAACGCGTTGCATTATTCAACTTTCGTCGACCAACTTCCCCTTGCTTACTCCATTCAACAAAGCGAGGCACGATATCTAATTGCAAAAGTTGCACAACAATCTGTGCAGTAACATACGGCGAAACTCCCATTGCAAATAACGAGAAGTTCAGTAGTCCACCACCAGAAAAAATGTTTAGAATATTCAAAAGCCCATTGCTAGCCATCGAATTCATAGCGGCCGGATTAACACCGGGCACTGTGATATGAATTCCAATTCGATAAACAAAAAGAATTAGAATAGTCCAGCCCAATTTCTTCCGAATGTCTTTCTCACGTACTGCATTAAATAACGTGCTAAGCATTAAATCACCTCGGTTGAGCCACCAGCTTGTTGGATTGCTTCAACTGCCGCTTTAGAGAACTTATTAGCCTTGACAGTCAACTTCTTTTCAATCTTACCTTCGCCAAGAATCTTAACTCCAGATTTTGCGTTCTTTACCAAACCTGATTCAATTAGCAAAGTTGGAGTAACTTCAGTACCATCATCAAAAGTATTTAACTTTTCCAAGTTCACGATAGCAAACTCTTTACGAGAAATGTTTGTGAACCCACGCTTTGGAATACGACGGTACAAAGGCATCTGTCCACCTTCAAACCCCAAACGTGTCTTTCCACGAGCCTTTTGACCCTTTTGACCACGTCCAGCGGTTTTACCGTTTCCGGATGAAGTACCACGACCTACGCGGTTGCGTACTTGACGTGAACCAGCTGCTGGCTGTAATTCATTCAAATTCATCTTTTGGTCCCTCCTTTTTATTTTTTACTTTACTTCTTCAACACTCACAAGGTGAGCAATGTGGAAAATAGCGCCACGGATCGCTTCGTTATTAGGCTTCACCACTGAACTAGACACACGGTTAAGTCCAAGAGACTTAACAATGGCACGTTGCTTGGGTAAGCGATGAGCCGCACTCTTAATCAAAGTGATTTTTAAATCAGCCATATTATCGCTCCTTATTCAGCTAAGTGTTCTAGTGAAACTCCACGCATCTTAGAAACTTCATCAGCACTCTTAAGCTTTGACAAAGCGTCAAATGTTGCGCGCACAACGTTAACTGGAGTAGAAGATCCAAGAGACTTAGCAGTCACATCGTTAATTCCAGCCAATTCCATAACAGAACGAGTAGAACCACCGGCAGCAACACCAGCACCTTCCTTGGCAGGCTTAACTAGAATCTTACCACCACTCCATTCACCAATAATATCGTGAGGAATAGTTGTACCAACCATTGGCACAGTTATAAGATTACGCTTAGCATCTTCAACACCCTTACGGATTGCTTCAGGAACTTCTTGAGCTTTACCAGTTCCAAAACCAACGTGTCCTTGCTTATCACCAACAACAACTAAGGCAGCAAAACGCAAACGACGTCCACCCTTAACAACCTTGGTAACACGGTTAATAGCAACAACGTTTTCTTCTAATTCACCAACTGAATTAGGACTAACGAATTCAACCATTTTATATTCCTCCTTTCCTTAGAACTTCAATCCGTTTTCACGGGCTGCATCGGCCAAAGCCTTTACACGACCATGATAAACGTAACCACCACGATCAAAAACAACTTCTTCAATGTTAGCTGCTTGAGCGTGTTTAGCAATTAATTCACCGACTTTAACGGCTTGTTCAGTTTTTGTACCAGTAACATCGGCACTTTGTGATGAGGCACTTGCTAGCGTTACACCCGCTACGTCATCAATTAATTGAGCGTAGATGTTAACATTAGAACGAAAAACGTTCAAACGTGGGCGAGCAGCAGTACCAGAAATTTTACCGCGGACACGCTTGTGGCGCTTTAAGCGGAGCTTATTTTTATCTGGTTTTGAAATCATAGCTGTGCTTTCCTTTTCTCTTCAATAAAAGTATTAAAATTGTTAAAAAATATAACTGCTGATAAGAGTAGATTACTTACCAGTCTTACCTTCCTTACGACGAACAACTTCGTTCTCGTAACGAATTCCCTTACCCTTATAGGGTTCTGGAGGACGAACAGCGCGAACTTCGGCAGCAAAATCACCAACGCGTTGCTTTGAAATACCAGAAATCTTGATAGTCAAGGCATCAGGCACTTCAACAGTTAAATCTTCACGATCTTCAAAATCAACAGGGTGTGAATAACCAACACTCAAAGTCAACTTTGAACCTGACTTAGAAGCACGGTAACCAACACCGACCATCTTCAAAGTCTTAGAAAATCCTTCAGTTACACCAGTAACCATGTTTGCAAAGTTGGCAGTAGTAGTACCGTGCAAAGCGCGGTGCTTGCTGTCATCACTTTCACGAGTGAAAGATACTTTGTCGCCATCAATATGCATAGTAATGGAAGGAACGATTTCGCGTGACAATTCACCCTTAGGTCCCTTAACTGTTACTAATTGGCCTTCCTGTGAAACAGTCACATCAGCAGGAAGTGTAATTACTTTATTTCCAATACGGCTCATGGTAAGTCTCCTTTCTTAGATATATTACCAAACGTAAGCCAGCACTTCGCCACCGACTTGCTTAGCACGGGCATCTTTATCAGTAATCACACCATTTGATGTAGATAAGATAGCGATTCCCAAACCGTTCAAGACCTTTGGCAATTCCTCAGCCTTGGCATACTTACGCAAACCTGGCTTTGAAATACGCTGAATTCCTGTAATAACGCGTTCTTGGTTTTCACCGTACTTCAAGAATACGCGGATAACACCTTGCTTGCTGTCATCAATGTATTCTACGTCGCGGATGAAACCTTCGTTTTTCAAGATTTCGGCGATACTCTTCTTAATGTTAGATGCTGGAATTTCAACTGAAGCGTGACGCGCTAGGTTAGCGTTACGAATACGAGTCAAAAAATCGGCAATTGGATCAGTCATAGACATCTATCGATATCCTCCTATTATTTTTGAACGTGGTCAACAATTGACACGCTCTTAACTATTTAAGACCCTAAAGTCCTAAACAGTTAAAAACGCGTCACTCGATGAGCGACTGCATTTTTTAAATACTTACTTTGCAAAAGGCATTCCCATTTGTGCCAACAACTCATGACCTTGTTCGTCATTTTCAGCTGTTGTAACAATAACAATGTCCAAACCGCGAACACGGTTAACTTGGTCAAAGTCAATTTCAGGGAAAATCAATTGTTCCCGAATACCTAATGTGTAGTTTCCACGGCCATCAAAGGCCTTTGATGAAACACCGTGAAAATCACGAACACGTGGTAGAGAAATGTTAATCAACTTATCTAAGAAGTCGTACATACGCTGTCCACGCAAAGTAACCTTAGTTCCAATTGCCATACCTTCACGCAAACGGAATCCGGCGATTGACTTCTTTGCTCGTGTAATTACTGGTTGTTGACCAGCGATTAACTTCAATTCTTCAACCGCTTCATCTAAGTTCTTTGAGTTAGAAACAGCATCACCAACACCCATGTTTAAGACAATCTTCTCAACCTTGGGAGCTTGCATTGGTGAAGTAAACTCAAACTTTTTGATTAGAGCAGGTTGAACTTCATTAACATATTTTTCTTTTAAAGTAGTTGCCATGAAAATGATTTCACCTTTCGACTATTAGCCTAGTACGTTACCAGACTTCTTTGAAACACGTACCTTCTTGCCATCTTCAATCTTAAATGCCACCCGAGTAGGCTCATTAGTTGATGGATCAAGCAATTGCACGTTAGATACATGGATAGGTGCTTCGATATCGATAACACCACCCTGTGGATATTCGTTAGAAGGCTTTTGATGCTTTTTAACGATGTTCACGCCTTCGACAACAACACGGTCCTTGGCAGCAACAGTCTTAGTAACTGTTCCTTCCTTACCCTTGTCCTTGCCGGCAATGACGCGAACCTTATCACCTGTTTTAACAAACATGATAGGCTCTCCTCCTTGTCAGTATTAGAGCACTTCTGGTGCCAATGAAACAATACGCATGTAGTTGTTGTCACGCAATTCACGTGCAACAGGACCAAAGATACGCGTACCTACTGGTGACTTGTCATCCTTAACGATAACAGCAGCGTTTTCATCAAAGTTGATGTATGAACCGTCTGCACGACGAACGTCCGAAACAGTTCGTACGATAACAGCCTTAACAACATCACCCTTCTTAACGTTACCACCAGGCATAGCCTGCTTAACAGTTGCAACAATCATGTCACCAATGCCAGCAAACTTACGACCAGAACCACCGAGCACTTTAATCGTCAAGATTTCACGTGCGCCAGAGTTATCGGCCACTTTTAAACGACTCTCTTGTTGAATCATGGTTCATCCTCCTTGTTAGCAATTAATTACGACGATTGGTAGTTATTATTAAAGAATAACAGATTCTTCGATAACCTTAACCAAACGGAAGTGCTTAGTTGCAGACAAAGGACGAGTTTCCATAATTTGAACAATGTCGCCTTGCTTGGCAACGTTGTTTCCATCATGGGCCTTGAACTTCTTTGTGTAGCGAACACGCTTACCGTAAACTGGGTGGTTGACATAAGTGTCAACAGCTACAGTAATAGTCTTGTCCATCTTGTCAGAGACAACACGGCCACGGTAAACCTTACGAGCATTACGTTCTTCACTCATTTTCAGCTTCTTCCTTTCGTCTTACTTGTTAGCTTCTGCTAACTGTTGCGCACGAATTACAGTCTTAACTCGTGCAATGTCCTTACGAACCTTTGAAATACGGGCCGTGTTCTCTAATTGACCAGTAGCCAATTGAAAACGAAGGTTGAACAATTCTTCCTTGAATTCGGCTTCGCGCTTTTGCAAATCCGCAAGTGACAAAGCTTTTAATTCATTTGCTTTAGCCATTATTCAGCCTCCCGAGCAATAATCTTTGTACGTACAGGCAACTTGTATTGTGCTAAACGCAATGCTTCAACGGCAACTGGCTTTGAAACGCCACCAACCTCAAACATTACCTTTCCACGCTTAACTGGGGCAACCCATCCTTCAGGCGCACCCTTACCATTACCCATTCGAACTCCAACACCTTTTGATGTATATGACTTGTGAGGGAAGATCTTAATCCAAACCTTACCACCACGCTTCATATAACGGGTCATTGCAATACGGGCAGCTTCAATTTGACGATTGGTAATCCAACTTGAAGTAGTTGCTTGCAAGCCGTATTCGCCAAAAGCAACCGTCTTACCACCCTTAGCCTCACCACGCATGTGGCCACGGTGTACACGACGGAACTTAACACGCTTTGGTACTAACATGTTTGCTTCCCTCCTTACTTGTTATTTTTCTTCTTAGGCAATACATCACCACGGTAAATCCAAGTCTTAATACCCAAATTACCGTAAGCAGTCTTTGCTTCATCCCATGAATAGTCGATGTCGGCACGTAAAGTATGCAAAGGAACAGTTCCTTCAGTGTACTGTTCGATACGAGCAATATCAGCTCCGTTCAAACGTCCTGAAACAACAATCTTAATTCCTTTAGCACCGGCACGAGTAGCACGTTGGATTGCACCACGCATAGCGCGACGGAAAGCAATACGACGCTCCAAATCACCAACAACTTGTTGTCCAACCAAGTGAGCACTCAAATCAGGCTTCTTGATTTCAATAATGTTGATGAAAACACGCTTTGAACGACCGCGGTCATCCTTATCAGTCAACTTTGACAATTGTGTACGAAGCTTTTCAACTTCAGAACCACCCTTACCAATAACCATTCCTGGCTTAGCAGTGTGAATCACAATATCAATACGTGACTTTGTACTACGTTCAATTTCAACACGATCAACTGACGCATCAGCCAAGTTCTTTTCGATATACTTACGAATACGCAAATCTTCAAGAAGTTGCTTAGAGAAATCAGCCTTGTCAGCAAACCATTTGGCATCCCAGTCGCGAATGACACCGACACGGAATCCAGTTGGGTTAATCTTTTGACCCATTACTTTTCCTCCTTCTCAGCAACCACAATCGTGATGTGACTTGTGCGCTTGTTAATAGGTGAAGCAGAACCCTTTGCACGAGGACGGAAACGCTTCAACGTAGGTCCTTCATTGGCAAAGGCTTCTTTAACGATTAAGTCTTCACGGTCAAGTGAAAAATTATTTTCAGCGTTGGCAACTGCTGAGTTCAAAACCTTATAAACATCTTCAGAAGAATGATTAGGTAGGAACTTCAAAATTGCAAATGCTTCATTCACATTCTTGCGGCGGATAGTGTCAAGAACTAGGCGAGCCTTACGAGGGGCTACACGAACAATCTTGGCAGTTGAGCGCGCTGATGTAACTTGTTCAGCCATTTTTCATTTCCTCCTTACTTAGTCTTTTTATCGTCGTTCTTGTGTCCCTTGAACGTACGAGTTGGTACAAACTCACCAAGCTTATGCCCAACCATATCGTCTTGTACATAAACTGGAACGTGCTTGCGACCATCATAAACAGCAATGGTAAATCCGATAAAACTTGGGAAAATCGTTGAACGGCGTGACCAAGTCTTGATCACTGACTTCTTTTCGTTGTCAGCCTGCGCTTCGATTTTCTTAAGCAAGTGCGGGTCCGCAAATGGTCCCTTTTTTAAACTACGAGCCATTATTTGTCTCCTTTCCCTTACTTACTCTTCTTACGACCACGAATAATGAACTTAGTTGAGCTCTTCTTCTTGTCGCGAGTCTTCTTACCAACAGTCTTCTTACCCCATGGAGAAAGCGGACTCGGCAAACCAACTGGAGCCTTTCCTTCACCACCACCGTGTGGGTGATCGTTAGGGTTCATAACTGATCCACGAACGTGTGGACGCTTACCACGCCAACGGTTACGACCAGCCTTACCCCAGTTAATTAATGAATGTTCAGCATTTCCAACTTCACCAATAGTTGCACGGTTAGTTGACAAAACCAAACGTACTTCACCAGAAGTCAAACGAACGATAGTATACTTACCATCACGTCCCAAAATTTGTGCTGAAGCACCAGCAGAACGCGCCAATTGACCACCCTTACCGTTCTTCAATTCAATATTGTGAATCAAAGTTCCTTCAGGAATAGCGTTCAATGGCAATGCGTTACCAACCTTAATATCAGCGTCTGGTCCAGAATGAACCTTGTCGCCCACCTTAAGACCCTTAGGGGCCAAGATGTAAGCTTTAATACCATCTTCATAGCCCAGCAAAGCAATGTTAGCAGTACGGTTTGGATCGTACTCAATAGCCTTTACCGTTGCTGACTTATCATCCTTGATACGCTTAAAGTCGATGATACGATAAGCCTTCTTGTGTCCACCGGCATGATGACGAACAGTCATACGGCCAGATGAGTTACGGGCACCAGTTTTTGACTTTTTAACCAACAAACTCTTTTCGGGGGTCGTTTTTGTGATTTCAGAAAAATCTGAAGAAGTCATATTACGACGACCGTTAGAGGTTGGCTTATACTTCTTAATAGCCAATGTCTTATCCTCCTATTTTAAAATTAACCTTCGTTAAAGATTTCAATATCTTTGGAATCAGCAGCCAGCGTAACAGTAGCTTTCTTAAGCTTACGAGTGTAGCCAACATAACGTCCCTGACGCTTTTTCTTACCACGTACATTTGCAGTGTTTAAACCAGAAACCTGCACGTCAAAGATTTGCTCAATTGCCTTTTTAATTTCAGGCTTTGTGGCCCGAGTGTCAACTTCAAACACATAACGCTTGTTTTCAGTTTGAGCCATAGAAGCCTCTGTAATGATCGGGCGGCGAATAATATCACGTGCATCCATTAGGCAAGACCTCCTTGGATTTCTTCGAGAGCTGATTGAACAACCACCAGCTTATCCGCATTAACAACATCAAGAACGTTAATTCCATCAGCATGCATGATTTGAACATTAGCAAGGTTACGACCAGACAAGATAGCATTTTCGTTATCGTTGTCTACAAGAACCAATACCTTTGAATCAACAGATAGGTTATCCATAACCTTTTTAAAATCTTGTGTCTTAGGTTGGTTGAAAGCCAATGAATCAACAACCACTAACTTACCTTCAGCAACCTTTTGTGATAACACTGAACGTAAAGCTAATTGATAAGCCTTACGGTTAATACGGTAAGCGTATGAGCGAGGAGTAGGTCCGAAAACAATTCCTCCACCGCGCCACTGAGGTGAACGGATAGACCCTTGACGAGCGCGACCTGTTCCCTTTTGTTTCCATGGCTTCTTACCACCACCAGAAACGGCTGAACGATTCTTAACGGCATGAGTACCCTGACGCATTGAAGCACGTTGCATCAAAACCGCATCAGTAATAACCGCGTTGTTTGGTTCGATGGCGAAGACAGCATCATTTAATTCCAATTCTGCTGCTTGACTGCCATCTTGCTTTAATACAGCAACTTTAGTCATGATTGATTGTTCTCCTTTCTATATATTTTTAAGCTTCTTCTGAAACAGCGGCAGGCTTTGCGCCAGCCATCTTGATTTCAGGATGTTTTGCATTAACTTTAACAGTTGACTTAATTGTCAAAAGTGACTTATTAGCCCCAGGTACATTACCCTTAAGCAGTAAGAGGTTGTTTTCCACATCAACGTGAACAATGGCAACATTTTGCATTGTACGCTTATGGTTACCCATACGACCAGGCAACAACTTACCCTTAAATACCCGGTTAATAATAGCACCCATTGAACCAGGACGACGGTGGTAACGAGAACCGTGGCTCATTGGTCCACGAGACTGTCCCAAACGCTTAATTGCGCCCTGGAAGCCATGTCCCTTTGTGATGCCAGTGACATCGACGTAATCACCCGCTTGGAATGTGTCGACTGCGACTTGATCCCCAACGTTATATTCGCCTTCCGCATCACGGACTTCACGAATGTAGCGCTTAGGGGCTGTGTTTGCTTTTGCAACATGGCCTTGTTCAGGTTTGTTTGACAAAACCTCGCGCTTATCTTGATAACCCAACTGAACTGCGTTATACCCATCGGTTTCAGCAGTCTTAACCTGCAAAACAACGTTTGGCGTTGCTTCAACAGCAGTCACGGCAATCAATTCGCCAGATTCAGTAAAAACCTGAGTCATACCGACTTTGCGGCCTAAGATACCTTTAGTCATGACTATTCTCCTTAACTTCATTGCTCAGAGGCAATGTATTTAATTACAACTTAATTTCAATTGCAACACCTGATGGCAATTCAAGTTTACGCAATGCGTCAACTGTCTTGTCAGTAGGGTTCACAATGTCGATCAACCGCTTGTGAGTTCGCATTTCGAACTGCTCACGGGCATCCTTATACTTGTGCGGTGAACTTAACACCGTGTACAAAGTGCGTTCCGTTGGCAATGGAATTGGGCCAGCGATTTCTGCACCTGTGCGCTTAGCCGTCTCAACAATCTTATCTGCTGATTGGTCTAAAATGCGGTGTTCGTATGCCTTCAAGCGGATACGAATCTTCTTTTGTGCCATTTTATGCCTCCTCGTTGATTTCGTAAATCAGCTAACTCCGATCAAAAACCGACAACACTTGCTTGTGTTTGCGCGCCCATGGCAACGCGGCCGCGCGTGTCGCAACCTTAATCATCATCGCTAAACGTTGATACACCAGTCTTTT
Organism: Convivina intestini; assembly: GCF_003096575.1. Classification (GTDB taxonomy): domain Bacteria; phylum Bacillota; class Bacilli; order Lactobacillales; family Lactobacillaceae; genus Convivina; species Convivina intestini. The sequence continues at coordinate 16,102 of NZ_QEKT01000007.1, read as the reverse complement.
CAGGTGGTTATTATCTATACACCTGAAAGGCGTACCTGACTATAGTATCAGAAAAACCCTTGCTGTACAAGGGTTTTCTACTATAAATATTTATTTTTAACGTTTAGTCATTTTAAATTCTAAGAAAGCATCATTATATTTTTCGGTCCATTTTTGCCCCAAATTTTGATAAACTTCCAATTTATCTAAAGTAACCTGACTCGGATAAAATTGACGATTATTCTGAACCGATTGTGGTAGCAATTCATATGCCCTTTGATTAGGCGTTGCGTAACCAATATATTTTGCATTCTGCGCAGCATTTTGAGGTTGATTCATAAAATTAATGAAAGCATAGGCCGCATCTTTGTGCCGGGCATTACGGGGAATTACAAAATTATCAAACCACTCATTTGAGCCTTCACTAGGCACTTGATAAGCTAAATCTGGATTTTTAGCCATGGCCTGAGCAGCCTCTCCAGAGTAGGTAATTCCAATATTAGCTTCTCCTTGGGCCATGTACATTTTTAATTCATCGGCCACAATAGCCTTTACATTAGGCATCAAAGAAGTTAATTTACCCTGAGCTGCTGCTAAATCGGCTGTAGAACGATCATTCATTGACTTATCTTGGGAAATTAAAGTCATCCCCAAAATATCGCGAGCAGAATCAACCAATAGAATTTGATCTTTAAATTTTGAGTCCCATAAATTATTCCAATGAGCTACAGAACTAGTTGAAACGACCTTTTTATTATATAAAATCCCTAATGTTCCCCAAAAATAAGGTATCGAATAACGGTTGTGCGGATCAAATGTTTGATTCAGCAAACGCGGATAATAGTTGTCCATCCCCACTAACCGACTGTAATCCAACGGTTCCAAAAGATTAGCCTGAATCATTTTATTAACCGTGTAGTCAGATGGCACGGTTAAATCGTAAGAAGTCCCACCTTGTTTAATTTTTGTAAACATCGCTTCATTGGAGTCAAAAGTATTGTAATTAACCTGGTAGCCAGTTTCTTTAGTGAATTTCACTAATAAATCAGGATCAATATAGTCACCCCAATTATAGAAATCTAATACTTTGTCGGAATGTTGTTGATTGTCTTGGGCCTGAACTAGATAGGTCTTTAAACCAACTAAAGCTAAAATCACCGCAATGATAATTGCCCCTCCGGTTAATAATTTCCGCATCTTATTCCCTTTCTCCCGGTAGGACCATCTTAGTTAGTTTGTTTTTACGTTGACGATTAGCCCGTTGATTAATGAGGTAATAAAAAAGAACTAAAATTATAGAAACTAAAAACATAATTGTGGATAAAGCATTAATTTCTAAACTAACTCCCTGACGAGCTCGTGAATATATTTCCACTGATAGTGTAGTAAAACCATTCCCAGTTACGAAAAAAGTTACGGCAAAATCATCCAAAGAATAAGTAAAGGCCATAAAGAATCCAGCTAAAATACCAGGCGAGATATATGGCAATGTTACTTGTGATAACACTTGTTGATCATTAGCTCCTAAATCTTTAGCGGCGTCAATTAGGCTATGACTCATTTCCTGTAATCTGGGCAAAATCATTAGCACCACAATTGGAATACTAAACGCAATGTGGGCAAATAAAGTAGAGATAAATCCTAATGAAAATCCACAAACCGTAAATAAAATTAACAAAGAAGCGCCAATAATAACATCGGGTGAAACTAGCAAAACATTATTTAATGACAACAGGGTATTTTTCCAAATCCGGTTTTTTTGACGATTAATCAATAACGCGCCAACTGTTCCAACTGTGGTCGCAATTAAGGCAGATAATAAGGCTAATACCAAAGTATCTAAAACAATTTCGATCAAGTGATAATCACTAAATAATTCTTGGTAATGACTCCAGGTGAAACCTTGCCAACCCTGCATAGTTGTACCCGCATTAAAAGAATACAAAACTAAAAAGAAAATCGGCGCATACAGCAAAGCAAATAGGAATATCAGGTATAAATGAGCAGTTTTATTTTTCAATATTTTCTACCTCACTTGTCTCTAGTTAGTAACATTGTGATCACCATGGCGATGATCAAGACTACGCCAATTGTCGAACCAAACTGCCAATTTTGAGTAACTAAGAAATGTTGCTCAATGGCTGTTCCTAAGGTAATAACCCGATTCCCGCCAATCAAGCGTGTCACCATAAACAAGGAAAGGCTCGGAATAAAAACAGCTTGAATACCGGATTTTACGCCCGGTAATGAAAGTGGCCAAATAACATTTTTTAGCGTTTGCCAACGATTAGCACCTAAATCTCGACTGGCCTGTTCTAAGACAGGATCAATATCAGTCAACGAATTAAAAATCGGCAAAATCATAAAGGGAATTTCAATGTAAGCCGCAACAATAATAAAACTCCAATCAGAAAACAATAATTGATGTGTCCCTAGTCCCAAGCCTTCAGCCAGCTGATTGATTGGACCCGTTTTGGCTAAAATACCAATAAAGGCATATGTTTTTAGCAGCAAGTTAATCCAGGTAGGTAATATTATCAATAATAACCAGAGCTGTTTGTATTTAAGGCTATTAATTACGTAGGCAGCTGGATAACTAATCAGTAAGGTCACAGCAGTGATAATAAAGGCATACCAAACTGAATTAAAGGCCATCGTTAAATAAGTTCCACTAGCAAAAAATGTTTGGTAATTTTGTAATGTTAAATGGCCATCAGACCCAATCAAGGACTGCCACAGTAGCAACATTAACGGGATGATTACAAAAAGCAATAACCACAGACCATAGGTACTATAAAAAGTTAGGCGAGTAAAGCTAAATTTGTTTTTATCAACTAACATAAATTTACTCCTCGTAACGTTCTAAACGAGCATCAAAATCATTTTCAGATTCGTTAAAGCGCATAATATGGATATCTTCTGGATCGAAAGTTAGGCCCACTCGTTCCCCGATTGTTGCTGAATTAGTTGCTTGAATCTGCCATTGATTGCCATCATCGTCTTGAGCAGTAATTTCATAAAAATCACCTCGAAAAGACTGATCTTCAATCGTTACCACTAGTTTCCCGTTTTCAATAGTGGTTAAGTCAAGATCTTCTGGACGAATTACCACTTCAACCCGTTCTTCCGGACGCATTCCTGCATCGACATTGATGAAGTCTTTCCCGACAAAATGTACCAAATAGTCACTTTTCATAATACCTTTAACAATATTACTTTCACCGATAAAATCAGCCACAAAATGGTTAATTGGTTCATCATAAATATCTTCTGGCGTACCATTTTGTTGAATAACACCATCATTCATCACAAAAATCCAGTCCGACATAGCTAAAGCTTCTTCTTGATCGTGCGTAACAAATACAAAAGTAATCCCTAAGCGCTTTTGAATGGTCCGCAACTCCTGCTGCATATCTTTTCGCAGTTTATAATCCAACGCTGATAAAGGTTCATCGAGTAATAGGACTTCGGGATCATTAGCCAAGGCTCGCGCAATCGCAACTCGCTGTTGTTGTCCACCTGATAGCTCATTTATTTCCCGATCACTAAAATCTGCTAACTTGACCAGTGATAACATAGTTTCCACTTTATGCCGAATTTCATCTTTGCCTAATCCCTTTAATTTAGGTCCAAAGGCAACGTTATCAAAGACATTCATATTAGGAAAAAGCGCATAATTTTGAAAAACTGTATTAACGCGACGTTTTTCAGCTGGCAGATGATTAATACGTTGTCCTTCAAATAAAATTTCACCACTGTCTGCTTGGAGTTGTCCCGAAATTAATTTCAAAATCGTTGACTTACCAGAGCCAGATGGACCTAACAAAGTATAAAACTTACCCGCATCCAGTGCTAAATCAATCTTATTTAAAACCTTAGTACTACCAAAAGATAAATCTACCTGTTGAAATTCAATAATTGGTTCTTTATTTTCCATTACATTCCCAACCTCAAATTTTTAGTTCTTCAATTCTACAATAACTTAACCTTTTAATTATAGTCTCCAACAAAAAAGAGCGCTACTAAAGTAGCACTCTTTTTAGGCAAATAGATAGGATTAAGCTTCCTTACCTTGTGCCTTAATAATTTCTTCTTGCACATTCTTAGGAACGGCTTGATAGTGATCAAAGACCATCTGGAATGTTCCACGACCCTGCGTAGCTGAACGCAAGGTAGTTGCATAACCGAACATTTCTGACAAAGGCACCTGTGCCTTAACAGCAAGCACTGGTCCACGGTTTTCTTGACCTTCAATTAATCCACGACGAGCAGAAACGTGACCCATAACATCCCCAAGGTTGTCTTCAGGTACAACGATATCAACCGCCATGATTGGCTCCAAGATAACTGCACCAGCAGTCTTAGCAGCTTCACGCAAAGCTAATGAAGCAGCAATCTTAAAGGCAGCTTCAGAAGAATCGACATCGTGATAAGATCCATCGTACAACTTGGCCTTCAAGTCAACCAATGGGAATCCAGCCAATGGACCAGCCTGCATAGCATCCTTCAAACCAGCTTCAACAGATGGAATGTATTCACGAGGAACAACACCACCAACGATAGCATCTTCGAATTCGAATCCAGCACCTTCGTCATTTGGTGAGAATTCAATCCAAACATCACCATACTGTCCCTTACCACCAGACTGACGCTTGAAGAATCCACGCGCTTGAACAGTCTTAGTAAAGGCTTCACGATAAGCAACCTGAGGAGCACCAACAGTAGCTTCAACGTTGAATTCACGGCGCATACGGTCAACCATAATATCCAACTGCAATTCACCCATTCCAGCAATCAAAGTATCACCAGTTTCAGGGTTAGTAGTGGCACGGAATGAAGGATCTTCTTCAGCCAACTTTTGCAAAGCATTAGCTAACTTATCTTGGTCAGCCTTAGTCTTAGGTTCAATGGCCAATTCAATAACTGGGTCAGGGAATTCCATTGACTCCAATACGAGTGGATGATCAACATCAGTCAAAGAATCACCAGTAGTAGTGTTCTTCAAACCAATAGCTGCGGCGATGTCACCAGAGAACACTTCTTCGATTTCAGTTCGTGAAGTGGCGTGCATTTGTAGCAAACGACCAACACGTTCACGGTTATCTGATGAAGTATTTTGTACGTATGATCCTGACTTCAATGTTCCAGTATACACACGCATAAATGTCAAACGACCAACGAATGGATCAGTCATGATCTTAAAGGCCAAAGCCGCGAAAGGCTTGTTATCATCGGCAATCAAGTCAACTTCTTCATCAGTCTTAGGATCAGTGGCAACATATGGACGTACTTCTAGAGGTCCTGGAAGATAGTCAACCACGGCATCCAACATCATTTGAACACCCTTATCCTTATAAGCTGAACCAGCCAATACAGGATAGAATTCAAGGTTCAAAGTAGCACGACGAATAGCTGCTTTTAATTCATCGATTGAAATCTCTTCACCTTCAAGGTACTTATTCATCAATTCTTCATCGACATCAGCAACTGCTTCAACCAATGTTTCACGACGTTCAACAACCAAATCTTGGTATTCAGCCGGAATTTCACGTGCTTCCCAATTTGAACCAAGTTCATCAGTTGGATAGTAAGCCTTTTGACTAACTAAGTCAATCACACCTTCGAAGTCATCTTCGGCACCAATTGGCCATTGGATAGCTTCGGCATTAACTTGCAAACGTTCGTGCATTGAGGCAACAGACATTGCAAAGTCGGCCCCCAACTTATCCATCTTGTTAACAAAAACAATACGAGGAACATTATAAGTAGTTGCTTGACGCCAAACTGTTTCAGTCTGTGGTTCAACACCGGCAGCACCATCCAAAACCGCTACGGCACCATCCAAAACACGCAAAGCACGTTCAACTTCAATAGTGAAGTCCACGTGACCTGGGGTATCAATGATGTTAACACGGTATGGAGCATGTTCATACTGGTCAAAGAATCCACGCCAAACCGCTGTAGTAGCGGCTGACTGGATCGTAATTCCACGTTCCTTTTCCTGGTCCATGAAATCCATTTGTGAAGCACCGTCATGGGTTTCACCAATCTTGTGAATCTTACCAGTATAGTACAAGATACGTTCTGTAGTAGTGGTCTTACCCGCATCAATGTGGGCCATGATTCCAATATTACGAGTACGATCAAGTGGGTATTCACGCTTTACCATTGTGAGTTTTCTCCTGATTCTGTTCTACTTGCAACAAAAAGCGACACAAGTTATGCGCGCTTTAGCTGTAGTAATAAATATCTGTGATAAATGTTAGCTATGCTAAACCTATGGTCTAACAATGCTAGAATTTTACCAACGATAGTGAGCAAAGGCACGGTTGGCTTCAGCCATCTTATGAGTGTCTTCACGCTTCTTAACTGATGCACCAGTATCATTGGCAGCATCAATAATTTCCTTGGCCAAACGTTCGTCCATTGTATGTTCGTTACGCAAACGAGCATAGTTAACCAACCAACGCAATCCCAAAGTTGTACGACGATCAGGACGTACTTCGATTGGCACCTGGTAGTTAGATCCACCAACACGGCGAGCCTTAACTTCCAATACTGGCATGATATTTTCCATCGCCTGTTGGAAAACTTCTAGTGGATCATTACCAGTAGTTTCCTTGATACGATCAAAAGCATCATACAAGATAGTTGAAGCAGTTCCACGCTTTCCATCGATCATCAACTTGTTGATCAAACGTGAAACTAACTTTGAATTGTAAATTGGGTCAGGTAGAACTTCCTGACGCTTAGTATAACCTTTACGTGGCATGAGTCAGTCTCTCCTTCTTACTTCTTAGGGGCCTTAGTTCCGTACTTTGAACGGGAAGTCATTCGGCCATCAACACCGGCAGTATCTAATGCACCACGGATAACGTGATAACGCACACCAGGCAAATCCTTAACACGGCCACCACGAATCAAAACAACCGAGTGTTCTTGCAAGTTATGTCCGATACCAGGAATATAAGCAGTAACTTCGTATAAGTTTGACAAACGTACACGAGCGTACTTACGCAAAGCCGAGTTAGGCTTCTTAGGGGTCATAGTCCCCACACGAGTAGCAACTCCGCGCTTCTGAGGTGAAACGTTGTTAGTGGCTTTTTTCTTCATTGAGTTGTAGCCGAAGTTCAAAGCTGGTGACTTAGACTTAGTCACTTGGGACTTACGTGACTTACGAACCAATTGGTTAATTGTAGGCATCCTACTATCTCCTTAAAATTTGTTTGACACAGTTCCAGGCGTGCCATTTTTGCTATTAAACAAAAGTGCCCGACGGGAATCTGTTTGAAATTGCCTTTACAGCGCCGTTTAGCACACTGTGACTAGGTCACAGAACAGATTACTTAAAAGCACGACAAATATAATAGCAGAAATATTATCTAAGTCAAGGTTCTTAGCCAATTTACTTTATAAAATTTGTGCAGCTCTTTCGTCTAATTCAGTATGCAAAATATTTTAATTTTCTGTTGTTCAGCCATTCTAATTTCGACTCTGCTATGTTTAGTCGATCGTAGTAATCAAGGAGTCTCTTTATGGACTAAACGTTCCTATTGTTTTAACTGCTATCACCAATTAAAGGCTTTGGACTTAATACCAGTTATATCGGCTTTATTACTGCATGGGCGATGCCGCTACTGTCATTTTAAATTTGGGCTGCGTTTTGCTATTTACGAAGGAATAGGCACCATGATCTTATATCATTTTTGGGGTCAGTGGTTTACTTTTATTATTTGCTTGGCTTTGCTCTTTTTAACTATTGAAGATCTATACCAACAGCAGGCTCACAGTAATTATCTTTGGCCAATTAACTTACTACTTTATATTCAAAAATATAACTGTGTTTCTTTTTATTTACTAATTAGCATTAGTCTGCTGAGCTGGTGGTTAATTGTATATCGAAAGGCACTAGGGAGTGGCGATTATCCTATTTTAATTTTATTACTATTAGATTTAAGCTATATTCAATTCGCCTGGGCCATATTATTAGCTACTGGATTAGCTTTCTTTTTCTTTTTTAAAATACCTCATCAGCCTAGAATAGCATTTATTCCTTTTTTATCATTTAGTTGGCTTATCATCAAATTATTTACATAAAAAAAGGAGCCATATCAGCTCCTTACTTCTTTAAACTTTAACTAGTGGTTTTATAGTTAACTTAATTTTGCCATTCTTAGCACCAATGGTAACAGAATCTTCAGTCGTAATCTTACCCGCTAGGAGCGCTTCGCTCAACTGGTCTTCTACAGTTGATTGCAAAACTCTACGAATTGGCCGAGCACCGTATTCTGGATCGAATCCAGCTTTAGCAACCGCATCGATAGCAGCTGACGTCATTTTAACGCGAATTCCTCGCTCAGTGATTCGGTCTAAAATATCCTTACTCATTAATTTAACAATCTGATGTAATTCATTTTCAGTTAGTGGATTAAAAATAATAACCTCATCTAGTCGATTAATAAATTCAGGACGGAACGTTTCCTTTAACGTCTCTCGAATTTTGCTAGCAATTGCTTCGTGATCAGTAGAAAGGTCACGAGCGCCAAAACCAACTGATTTTTCGTCACGCAATCGAGTTGCGCCCAAATTAGAGGTCATAATAATAATTGTGTTCCTAAAATCGACTTTACGACCTTTAGAATCTGTCAAAAATCCATCATCAAAAACCTGTAACATTAAATTAAAAATATCTGGGTGAGCTTTTTCTACTTCATCTAATAAAATAACTGAATATGGCTGTTTACGAACCTGCTCAGTCAATTGGCCGCCCTCATCATAACCAACGTATCCTGGCGCAGCACCAATCAATCGACTAGCAGAATAACGTTCCTGATATTCCGACATATCAACCCGAATTAGGTTATTCTCACTACCAAACATTGATTCAGCCAAAGCCTTAGCCAACTCAGTTTTTCCAACCCCAGTTGGTCCCAAAAACATGAAATTCCCAATCGGGCGCTGCGGATCTTTCAAACCTGAACGGGCTCGCCGAATGGCTCGTGCTACAGCAGACACAGCATCATGCTGCCCAACTACACGTTGGCCTAAAACTTGTTCCAAGTTAATTAAACGTTGTTGTTCATTCTTTTCTAATTGTGTAACCGGTACACCGGTTTGTTGGGCAACGACCTGAGCAATATCCTCTCCATTGACAGTGAGATTGTATTGATCAATTTGACTATCCTTTTTGGCCAGACGGTGTTGTGCCTTGTTAATTTTTTGACGCAAAGTGATTTCTTCTTGTCTTAACTGAGCTGCCTGTTCAAAATCAATGGCTGCCAAAGCTGCTTCTTTAGCTAGTTGAATCTTTTTCAATTCAGCTTGTTTTTTCATTAGTGGCGTAGTGCGATCAATAGCTTCCAATCGAACTCGTGCAGCAGCTTCATCCATTAAATCAATTGCCTTATCTGGTAAAAACCGACCAGTAATATAACGAGCAGACAATGTCACTGCACTTTTAACCGCTTCTGGGCTAATCGCCACCTGATGATATTTTTCAAATTGAACACGCAAGCCCATTAAAATTTCAGTGGCTTCATCTATTGATGGCTCTTTGACTACTACTTGAGCAAAACGCCGTTCTAACGCTGCATCAGTTTCCACATATTTTTGATATTCATCAAAGGTTGTTGCCCCCAAAAGTTGCAGTTCTCCACGTGCCAAGGCCGGTTTTAAGATATTAGCTGCATCAATGGCCCCTTCAGCACCGCCGGCACCAATTAGTGTGTGTAATTCATCAATGAAAACTATCACTTGTCCATCGCGCTCAATTTCTTGTAAAATTTGCTTTAGACGATTTTCAAATTCACCACGATACTTAGTACCCGCAACTAATGACCCCATATCCAAGGCCATTAACCGCTTATTTTTCAAGTTATCCGGTACGGCTTGATCAACTATTTTTTGTGCTAACCCTTCCGCAATAGCTGTTTTCCCAACACCAGGTTCCCCCACTAAAACAGGGTTATTTTTAGTTCGTCGAGATAAGACTTGAATCACTCGTCGGACTTCTTGGTCTCGGCCGATGACTGGGTCTAAACCACCTTCTTTAGCAATATGGGTTAAATCACGAGATAATTGATCTAGCGTTGGTGTGCCAATTTGTTCCTTATTACGCTCTTTTTGTTGCTTCATTTGTTTACGTAAATCGGTTACACCTAATTTTCGTAAAATAACGCGATTTATCTCTTTTAAATTAGCGTCCAATGCTAACAAAATACGAGAAGATAGCACATTACTATCTTGTAATAAAGCTAACAATATATGCTCTGTTCCTACTTGATTTTGTCCTAAAAGCTGCGCTTGTTCGTTGGCTAAGCGAAGAATTTCAGCTGCTTTGGGTGAATATGGTAAATAGGTACCTGGTTCATAGTGTTCAGTTAAGCCATATCCAGTAAAATGTTCAATTTCTTCCCGAATATCATCAGCTTGGATATCAAATTGAGTTAAAACACTGCTAGCTAAACCATCTTTTTCAATAGCTAAAGCCAATAGTAGATGCTCAGTGCCCACTGCTTGATGCTTAAAATGCTGTGCCTGTTCTTGCGCTAAAATCAATACATTCTGTGCACTGGTCGTAAAATCATTATCCATGTATTGCCTCCTTAAAGTTAGGCATCCAACGAGAAATGTTGGAATATATTATACCGCATAGACTGTTTTTATCAAAATTATACCAAGCAAAAAGTCGAAACAAATGTTTCGACTTTTTATATTAATCTGGGTTCTTTAATGATAGCTGCCACTGTAAATAGGCATTAATAAAAGGATCAAGATCCCCATCTAAAACAGTTTGAGGCTGATTAGTTTCAAATCCAGTCCGATGATCTTTTACCATTTGATAAGGATGGAGCACATAAGAACGAATCTGTGATCCCCAACCATTTTCCAATTTTTCGCCACTAATTGCAGCTCGTTCGGCCTCTTGTTTTTCCAACTCTAACTGATAAAGCTTAGCCTTTAATAGTCGCATAGCATAGTCACGGTTTCCATATTGCGTTCGCTCCACAGTGGAAGCAACCACAATACCAGTTGGTTCATGGGTTAAACGTACCCCAGTTGAAACCTTATTGACGTTTTGCCCCCCAGCTCCACCAGAACGGAAAACATCCATTTTAATATCTTCATCTCGAACATCAATTTCGATGGAATCATCTAATTCAGGCATCACATCAATGCTGACAAAACTAGTGTGCCGCCGACCAGCACTATCAAACGGTGAAATACGAACAAAACGATGAACACCCTTTTCACTACGTAAAAATCCAAAGGCATTATGTCCACTAATTTTAATGGTTGCACTATCAATTCCTGCCTCATCACCGGGATTATAGTTTAAAACATCCACTTTAAAATCATGTTGCTGGGCCCATCGTGTATACATTCGGTAAAGGTTAGCACCCCAATCAGTTGACTCGGTTCCACCTGATCCAGGATGGATTTCCAAAATAGCGTTGTTAGCATCATATTCGCCAGTTAATAATTGTTCAAGATTATAGGCTTCAATATCCTTTTGTGCTTTCTCAATTCCGGCACTAAGTTCTTCCATCATTTCAGCGTCATTAGCATCTTCTGAAAGCATTTCAATTAAAACTTCTAATTCCTCAGATTGGTTAACTAGATGTAAAAAAGAATCGCGACGTGTTTTTAAAACATTGTTAGCATCAATTACTTTTTGAGCAGCCTCATGATCATCCCAAAAACTAGGAATCGTCATCTGGTTCTCATAATCAGCGATTTCTTCAGTTAATGCTTCTAAATCTAATGATTCTCTAAAATGATCAATATTTGTTGTTATCTCTTCCAAAGCTCGTTTGGCATCAACTAATTCCATACTTATCCTCTCCTCATAAGAAAAGCGAACCGAAGTTCGCTCATCAACTTACGCAGATATATTATGACGAATTTCAGATTTCATGAAAGTCCGCGTTGCATCATATTCAATATCAGCAATCATCTTATTGAAATTATCAAAGGCTTCGCGCTGATATTCAATCAGTGGATTTAATTGACCATAACCACGCAAACCTACTCCTTGACGTAAACGGTCTAAGGAATCAATATGATCAGTCCAATGTTGATCTGCTGAACGTAAAATAACAATCCGTTCAAAAGCTAACATTTGTCCTGGCTCATAAAGCTGTTTCTTTTTATCAGCAAAATTCTGTTGAGCGATTGCAAATAACTTATCCTTAATCTCTTGACGGGAAAGATTATTCAATCGAGCAAGTCCTTCACCACTAACTGATAATGCATCACTAATGAAGTTAGAAATTTCATCCAAATCCCACTTACTAGAGTCATTACCCGGAGTCTGTGCATCCACAACCCGGTCAATCGTACGCCTAACCATTGGCATAAATACATCATCCAAGGAGTCTTTTTCATCAAGCACTTGGTCACGTTCCTGATAAATTAGCTCTCGTTGTTCACGAACGACATCATCATATTGTAGAACATTTTTACGTGTGTCATAGTTATTTCCTTCAACACGCTTTTGAGCTGATTCAACCGAGCGAGTAATCCATCGGTGCGTAATTACTGTATCTTCTTCGTCCATGTTCATCCGCTCTAACAGCAAACGTACTCGCTCTGCACCAAAACGAATCATTAAATCATCTTGCAGAGACAGGAAGAATTGTGAAAATCCGTGGTCTCCTTGACGGCCGGCACGACCACGCAACTGATTGTCAATTCGACGAGATTCATGTCGCTCAGTGGCAATCACAGCTAGACCGCCAAGTTCATCAACGCCCGGTCCCAACTTAATATCAGTACCACGGCCGGCCATGTTGGTTGCAACAGTTACCGCGCCACGCTGTCCCGCGTTAGCAATAATTTCAGCTTCCTTAGCGTTATTCTTGGCATTCAAAACATTATGTGGAATGTGATGTGCTGTTAATAACTTAGAAACTAACTCCGATGACTCGACCGATCCGGTTCCCAGTAGCACTGGCTGCCCCTTAGCGTGGAGTTCGGATACCATTTTTACAACTGCATTAAATTTCGACTTTAACGATGGATAAAGTAAATCAGGACGGTCCAAACGTTGAATTGGCTTGTTAGTTGGTATCTCTACGACGTCCATATTATAGATTTCGCGTAACTCTTCTTCTTCAGTCTTAGCAGTACCAGTCATACCCGAAAGTTTACGATACATACGGAACAAATTTTGATAGGTAATTTGTGCCATCGACTTATTTTCTTCTTGAACTTGCAGACCTTCTTTAGCTTCAATAGCTTGGTGCAATCCATCAGAAAGACGAGTACCATCTGAAATACGGCCAGTAGATTGATCAATCAACTTGACCTCACCTTCTTGAAGAACGTAATCCTTATCACGTAAGTAATTAAAATTAGCTCGTAAAGCTTGGTCGATGTGATGGGTTAGGGCAGTGTCTTTGGGTCCGTATAGGTTATCCAAATTAAAAAACACCTCTGCGTTTTTAATACCCTCTTCAGTCAAAAGCGTATTTTTACCTTCTTCATCAACCTTAAAATCTTCATCGCGTTGTAAAGTTTTAACGAAGCGATCAGCTTGCTGATAAAGTGGTGAAATCCCTGATCCCGGTCCTGAAATAATCAAAGGTGTTCGTGCCGTATCAATTAAAATTGAATCAGCCTCATCAATTAGCGCAAAATTCAAGCCACGCTGCATGATACGATCTTCAGCACGACTAACCATGTTATCACGTAGATAATCAAAACCAATGTTAAAGTTGGTTGAATAGGTGATATCAGCATCATAAGCCTTACGCTTATCTTCTGGCGCATCATCTCCAACGTTAACCCCAACAGTTAGACCTAACCAATTGTAAAGCTCGCCCATCAGCTCTGCATCTCGGCGAGACAAATAATCGTTAACTGTAACAACATGAACACCACGTCCTGGGAGGGCATTAAGATAGACCGCCATTGTGGCTGTCAAGGTTTTACCTTCTCCGGTCTTCATTTCGGCTAAGTTTCCACCGTGCAAAACCACTGCGCCCATAATTTGAACGTGGAAAGGATAAAGGCCTAGTACCCGTTTAGCTGCTTCACGCGCTACCGCAAAAGCTTCTGGCAATAATTGATCTAAAACATCTGCTAAAGCTTTATTGTAGGCTCGATCATCTTTAATACCTTCAGTGGCATTTTTAATAGTCTGCTTAAACTCAGCCGTTTTTGCTTGCAAATCTTTATCAGATAATGCAGACATAGCGTCGGCGTAGCTTTCCACTTTCTCAGTTATTGCTTCTACTTTTTTAAGTTGTCGTTTAGAATTATCAACTAACTTACGTACTGGATTAGCCATATTTTTTGATGCCTTCACTTATTCGCAAAGGCACTCCCTTCATACTAAAATCAATAACAAACCGTGACGGTAAACTAAATATAATTATAACAAAAAAGACCTGAAAAATATATATTACAAGTCTTCTTCATTGTTATTAAAAATGAGGCGTAGCCGCTAACACTTCTTGTCCACCCATATAAGGACGCAAAACCGTTGGAATAGTGACGCTACCATCTTCGTTTTGATAGTTTTCTAATATGGCTGCTACTGTTCGGCCAACAGCCAAACCTGAACCGTTTAAAGTGTGCACTAACTGCAGCTTGTCTTGTTCATCTCGATAGGTAATGTGCATTCGCCGGGCTTGGAAATCTTCAGTATTTGAAACCGAAGAAATTTCTCGGTAAACATTCTGTGCTGGCATCCACACTTCAACATCATAAGTTTTAGTTGCTGAAAATCCCATATCCCCTGTTGATAACATGATTACATGATAGGGAATTTCTAGCTTTTGCAATATATTTTCTGCATTTGCAGTCATTTTCTCTAGTTCATCGTATGACTGTTCTGGTTTTGTAAACTTAACCATTTCAACTTTGTTAAATTGGTGCAAACGAATCAAACCACGTGTATCACGTCCTGCTGCTCCAGCTTCTTTACGGAAAGATGGTGAAAGAGCCGTAAATTTAATTGGCAAATCCTCGGCTGGAATTGTTTCGCCAGAAAAATAATTAGTTAATGGTACTTCGGCAGTTGGAATATAGGTTTGTTCCAAACCTTCAACTCGATAAGCATCATCAACAAACTTTGGATACTGGCCCGTTCCAAACATTGCAGTATTATTAACCACAATGGGGGTAATCATCTCGGTGTATCCTTCTTTGCGATGCTCATCCAACATAAAATTATACACTGCACGTTCGAGGCGAGCTCCATCACCAATGTAATACAAGAAACGTGCCCCCGATACTTTAGCACCACGCTCAAAATCTAAAATACCCAGATTTTCACCGATCTCAAAATGAGGCTTTAACCATTCAGGTGCAGCTTGCAAAGCCTGGGGACGCTTAGAATAACTAGCCGCATCAGGTTGCCAACGTCGTTGTTCCACATTAGCGCTTTCATCAGGACCAACTGGTACTTCTTTAGCCGCCAAATTAGGCAAGTGAGCCGCAATATCTTCTACGCCCTGCTCCAAAGTAGCTCGTTGAGCATCTAATTCCTTAATTTTAGAGCCGACTGTCTGCATTTCTGCAATAGCTTGACTGGCATCTTCTTTTTGACGTTTAGCAAAGGCAATTTTATCTGACACTTCATTTCGCTGAGCCTTTAATGTCTCAACTTCAGCAATTGTTTCCCGTCGCTGTTGATCTAACGCCAATAAACGATCCAATGTCTCTGCTTCTACACCACGATCAACCAAACGAGCTCGAGCTTCATCTGTATTTTTTCTCAAATAACGAATATCTAACATAACATCCTCCAAAATATTTAAGTAAACAAAAAGCGTTTTCATCCAATTGTAGCTACCTACAAATCGGGACGAAAAACGCTATTCCGCGGTACCACCCGTTTTCCATGTTAAAAAACATAGCTCTCATTCAAACAGATAACGGTGCCACCGGATGTAATTAGCATCAACTAGAACTTACTGGAATTTCAACCCGACATTTCACATCAAACAATGTCTTTCTGCGGTGGTTTACTTATGGTAAGCAACATATGACTTAATGATAGCATATAAAAACTTAGAAATAAACAAAAAGGAAGAGGTCTCCCTCTCCCTTGTCATGGGCCTGACAGGACTCGAACCTGTGACCCCTGCGTTATCAACACAGTGCTCTAACCAGC
>NZ_QEKT01000006.1 GCF_003096575.1 Convivina intestini | reverse complement strand
TCGACTTCGATCTCTGATTCAAAGTCTGAATCCAAGTCGGCCTCGATGTCGGCAAGTACGTCCACTTCAGAATCTAATTCAAATTCAAAGTCTGACAGTACTTCTGCTTCAACTAGTCAATCGGCTTCCATGTCTCAGAGTGGCAATAATCCCGATTCAAACTCAGCCTCAACGAGTGCAAGCCAGTCAGCTTCAACATCGACTTCAAAGGATGGTAGCAATCCGGCTTCAGCTTCGGCATCAACGAGTCAGTCAACTTCTAGCTCAATGTCAACAAGCGCAAGTCAGTCGGCTTCGACATCGACTTCAAAGGATGGTAGCAACCCGACATCGGCTTCAACGTCGACATCAACGAGTCAGTCAGCTTCTAACTCAATGTCAACAAGCGCTAGCCAGTCGGCTTCAACATCGACTTCAAAGGACGGTAGCAACCCGGCTTCAGCTTCTGCTTCGACATCAACGAGTCAGTCAACTTCTAGCTCAATGTCAACAAGCGCTAGCCAGTCGACATCAAAGTCAAAGGCTAACAATCCAGCCTCGATGTCTGATTCTGAGTCAATGAGTCAATCAGCCTCGGCTGCTGGTTCAACGTCAATGTCAACGAGTGCTAGTCAATCAGCTTCGACTTCAAAGTCAAAGGCCAACGATCCAGCCTCAATGTCTGATTCTGAATCAATGAGTCAGTCGGCCTCGGCTGCTGGTTCGACGTCAATGTCAACGAGTGCTAGTCAATCAGCTTCGACTTCAAAGTCAAAGGCCAACGATCCAGCCTCAATGTCTGATTCTGAATCAATGAGTCAATCAGCCTCGGCTGCTGGTTCAACATCAACGAGTTCGGCTCACGGTAAGGTAGTACCAAACTCAACATCAACAAGCTTGAGTCCTGTTCTTTCAACTTCTGTTTCGAATGCGAAAGCACAAGGACACAGTGCTTTGCCAAATACTGGTAAAGACAGCGATAACCAATCAGCTGCTGGTCTAATCGGCTTAGCTGCTGCAACCTTGTCACTAGGTGTACTTGGTTCAAAGCGCAAGAAAGAGGAAGAAAAGTAAGACAATAAGCATTACTTTTTAACCCCAAGCATGGCAAAAGCCCCTGGATTTTAAATCCAGGGGCTTTTTGTAATCTAATAAAGCAGTAGCAACATGTATTACGTAACAATAAAGAGGATTAGCACGACTAGCTAGTCCTCTTTGCTTTTTATTATTCGACGACTTGACCTAAAATCATTACTTCGTGCTGATCGTTAATTGGTAGATCAGCATACTTAGGATTCAAGGAAACTAATCGGCGACCATTTTCATCATCAACATACTGCTTAACGTAAGCCTGTTGATCATAGTTGGCAATTACAATTTCACCAGAATGTACCTGATTAGTTCTTTTAACTAAAATAACCTGTTGATCAGCAAAACGAGGAGCCATGGAATCACCACTGATGCGAACAGCATAGTCATGGAGAGTCATATGACCTGTAAAGCTTTCCCATTCTGGCTCTGCATCCAACAAGTATTGGCCAGTTCCGGCCGAAACCGTACCTAAAATTTGGACACGATTTTTATTGGCATCAAGAGGGATGATTTTCTTTTCTGCTTGTAATAACTGGTTTGCATAACGATGCAGTTCTTGTTGATTACTTGGACTAAGCTGTTGTTCAATTTCAGCCAATCTTGTCGGAGAGAGAGCTGTAAGATCAGGACCTAAAATTTCGCTCGGTGACATTTTAAAATATTTGGCTAAAATTCGTACGTAAGACATCTGAATATCGGTGCCATGTTCCCAACGAGAAATCATACTCTTACTAATGGAGGTATGAAATTCGTCGTTTAATTCTTTTGCTAACTGTTCTTGTGATAATTCACAATTTACGCGAGCCTTTCTGATGATATTTCCAAATGTCATTTTATTCCTCCTGAGGGAATAATTATAACATAATTATTCCGTTTGGGGAACATTACTGTTGACAGTCTTTAAAAGTATAGGTAAAATAAAGCTGTTCCTTGAAAGGAACATAAAGAAAGAGCGAGGACTATATAATGACTAAAAGGTTGAGAGAGCCCTATTATGCGTTAAAAAAGTGGTTGCGCCGCAACCACCTATCACAGCTAGAACTGGCGGAAACGTTAAAAACCAGCAGCAATTATATTAATAAAAAAATAAATGGTACCGGTTCCGATTTTCGTTTGTCGGAGGTACGGCTGCTAGTTTCTAAGTATAGTATTCCAGTGGATCTATTCTTCGTACTTGGCCTACCGGAATCAGATAAAAAATAAAACCGTTTTTTGCTCAATTCATTGCAAAAACAAGACAACAATTGTTTTTTGCTTTATAATGGTGCTGTCAAATTAAATAAATTTTGGAGGCTTTTATGGCAAAGTTAGCAGTTACTGACTTGGAACTTGCAGGTAAGAAAGTTTTGATGCGAGTTGACTTCAACGTGCCCATTAAGGGTGGTGTGATTGGTAATGATAATCGAATCGTTGCCGCGCTACCAACTATCAAGTATGTTTTGGAGCACAATGGTCGCGCTATCTTATTCTCACATTTGGGACGGATTAAAACTGAAGATGATAAGAAAGAATTATCTTTGGCACCCGTTGCTAAGCACTTGGGTGAGTTGCTAGGTAAGGACGTTACCTTTATCCCTGAGACTCGTGGCGCAGAATTAGAAGCTGCGGTTAACGCTTTGGAAGACGGTCAGATCTTAATGGTTGAAAACACTCGTTTTGAAGACGTTAAGGATGGCGAGTATGTAAAGTTGGAATCTGGTAATGATCCTGAATTGGGTAAGTACTGGGCTTCATTAGGTGATGATATCTTTATCAATGATGCCTTTGGAACAGCCCACCGGGCCCACGCATCTAACGTAGGAATTGCTAGTAACGTTGACCAAGCCGCTGCTGGTTTCTTAATGGAAAAGGAAATCAAGTATCTTGGCGAAACAGTTGCTAACCCTAAGCGTCCTTTCGTTGCCATTATTGGTGGTGCTAAGGTTTCAGATAAGATTGAAGTTATCAAGGCATTGTTGAACAAGGCTGATAAGGTTATCGTTGGTGGTGGTATGGCCTACACCTTTGATGCTGCTAAGGGAAACAAGATTGGTAATTCTCTATTTGAAGCGGACAAGGTTGAGTTGGCTAAGCAATTGATGGCAGAAGCTGGTGACAAGCTAGTCCTACCCGTTGATGCTGTTGCTGCTGATGCTTTCAACAATGATGCTAAGACAGTTATTGTTGATAGTGCAGCTGGTATTCCTGATGGCTACATGGGATTGGATATTGGACCAAAGTCAATCGCTTTGTTCCAAGAAGTGTTGTCTGATGCTAAGACAGTAGTTTGGAATGGTCCAATGGGTGTCTTTGAGATGCCTAACTTCGCTAAGGGAACCTTGGCTATCGGTAACGAACTAGTTAAGGTTACTGAAAATGGTGGGGCAACTATCGTTGGTGGTGGTGATTCAACTGCCGCTGTTCAAGCTTTGGGTGTGGCTGATAAGCTTTCGCACATCTCTACTGGTGGTGGTGCTTCACTGGAATACCTTGAAGGTAAGCCTTTACCTGGAATCGAATCTCTTACTAATAAGTAATTTTAATTTTTACAACGTCCGTTTCGGGCGTTTTTTTATGCCCAAATCATGGTGCTTTATCTTTACGAATGGTAAGCGTATAATTGTGAGAACATATTTTAAGGGTAGAGGTGATTATTGTGGATCAGCCAATTCGAGTGATAGAAGAGAAATATTTAAAGAAGACTCTTAAAGCAATAAAAACAGCCATCGCGCATACTAAAGCGGCGATTAAACAATCAAATAAAAATATTAATGATGCCGCCAAAGGGTGGGATGATGTTCGCATCAAAACCGATACTTATTCGGGCATAATCGAAACAGCTATGTCAGTTCGGCAGCAACAACAGCTTTTAGCCGAGCGTGAAAATTCTAAATCACGTTCGCAACAACGTTACGAAACTCTAGTGAAACAAATTAAAAAGCCTTATTTTGCTCGGATTGATTTTAAAGAGAAAAATGGGGAAGATACGCCAAGCGAAACGATTTATATTGGTTTAGCTTCTTTTAGCGATGATGATAATAACTTTTTAGTCTATGATTGGCGGACACCGGTCGCTTCTATTTATTATGATGGTGGTATTGGGGACGTTGAGTATTTGACACCAGCCGGTCCGCAAGAAGCTGAAGTTACGTTGAAACGTCAATTCGAAATTGAAGATGGTGTAATTGTGACACTCTTTGATACCGAAGAAGCCATTGGCGATGCCATGCTGGTCAATGCCTTAGCTGGCGAGTCTTCAACAAAGATGAAGTCCATTGTCACCACCATTCAAAAAGAACAAAATAAAATCATTCGTGATACTGAAGCGGATTTACTCTTTGTCCAGGGGGCAGCTGGCTCTGGTAAAACGGCTGCCATTATGCAACGAGTGGCGTACTTGCTTTACCGTTACCGGGGAAAATTAACCAGTGGACAGGTGGTTTTGTTTAGCCCCAATCAGTTATTTAATGATTATGTGGACCAAGTCTTGCCAGAATTAGGTGAGCAGAACTTGGTTCAAATGACTTTCTATCAGTACGCTTCCCGTCGATTGCCACGTTTTCAAGTGGAAAATTTAAACCAACGTTTTGAAGATCAAGGTAAAAATCCTAAAATTGACCAATTAATGGGTAGCTTGGCGATGTATCAAGCGATTAATACCTATGCCAATAGCCTTAATCAAGGAGGAATTCGTTTACGGAATTTAATGTTCCATGGGGAGTCTTTAATTCGTAAAGAAAAAATCGCCGAAATTTACTACCACTACAATCAAAATTACCGTTTGTCACAACGCCTAGAAGCTACTCAGGAAAGCCTGATGCGCTCTTTACGGAGCCAAGTTGGTGTGCAAATTCGTCAGGATTGGGTTGAAGAAGCAATTGAAAACTTATCTAAGCAAGAATATGACGATTTAGTTGGCGCCGGTCGTAGCCGTCTTGGCGATGACCAAGAAGGGGATGCGGCGGCTAAAACGCGGATTAATCAATTGGGACAGGGCCTTCAGGAGCGCGAATTCAGCAGTGATAAGGCTGAACGCCATTTCTTGGGGAAGCAAATCGTGACTCGAGAATTACGGCCCTTGGCTCGTAAGATCCGTCGGGCAGCCTTTTTGAATATTAATGCCCAATTTGTTGACTTTTTAAATCAAGTACCTGACTATCTGGATTTGACGCAGTTTAACCTTAGTGTGGCTGAATGGCACGAATACGTTCAAAAGGTGATTGCTAGTCTGAAAAATGGCGAGATTTCATTAGCTAGTGCTACGGTTTATCTTTATCTTTATGATTTAGTAACTGGTAAACACGGACAGCGGGATATTCGTTTCCTATTTATCGATGAAATTCAGGATTATACGCCCTTACAACTGGCCTTTTTGAAGTTCTCGTTCCCCTTGGCCAAATTTACAGTTTTAGGTGACTTGAATCAGGCTATCTTTACGCATGAAAATGCCCAAGACCTACAAGATGATTTTTCTCAACTATTTGATGGAGATAAGGTGCATCGGGTTGAATTGAATCAGACTTATCGTTCGACACAACAAATCACGGACTTTACTAAGGCCATTTTGAAAGATGGTCAACGGATTGAGGCTTTTGATCGTAAGGGAGAGAAACCAGTCATTAAATTATATGCCGATAACCAAGAGGCACTAGTGGCTTTACGTCATCAGTTGAGTCAAAACCAGGCCGATCGGGAATCAACTGCTGTTATCACCGAATCCTTAGCCGATGCTCGTCAATTAACCGAGCAGCTTCAAGATACCGACATTACCTTGATTCACTCTGAGAACCAACGTTTGGTCACGGGCGCTATTATTTTACCGTCTTATTTAGCCAAAGGTTTGGAATTTGACGCCGTTATTATTTGGCAAGCCGATGCCCAACATTATCACAGTGAAAATCAGCGCCAATTGCTATACACGGTGGCCTCGCGGGCGATGCATCGCTTAACCTTGATTGGTACAGGGACAATGTCGCCCCTATTGACTGATTTACCGCAGGACTTATACCAAGAGGAATAATCATGGATGAGTTAGTTAATCAAATTTTAGCTAAATATCAGCAACGCTTTTTTGTGGTGGCTCTTAGTGGTTCAGTTGCCGTTGGTAAAAGTAGCTTTGCAGAACAGTTGGCCGAAAAATTGAGTAATAGGGGTCTGGATTGTCAGGTAGTTAGTAGTGATCATTTTCTATATACCAACCAGGAATTAACAACAGCAGGTATTTTTGAACAAAAAGGTTTTCCAGCTAGTTATCATTTAGACCATTTGGTAGGTATGTTGAAGGCCTTTGAATCCGGTGAGGCTCAGGTTGAAATTCCGCTTTATGAGCAAGATTTTGGCGATATTGTACCTGATCAACGGCAGATAATTACTCGTCCGAATATCTTGATTGTCGAAGGAGTGGTGGCCTTGCAGCTGCCCAGTAACCAACGGGACTTTAGTATTTATTTAGATGCTGATTTAGATCATATTAAAAATTGGTATCTTAGCCGCAACATTATGGCTACGCTAAGTGCTACTGATAATCCTAAGAGTTGGCGGTATCAATATCGTAATATGCCATTAGAACAGTTTAAAAACCTGGCCTTAGCGGTTTGGGAAACAACAAATCAAAAGAACTTGGATGATTATATTGGACCTAGCCGTCAGCAGGCTGATGTTTTGGTTCATTTGGATCGATGGCATCAACCAGATCGACTGATTAATCAATAAGATTTGCAATACGTTGACATAATTACACTTTGGTGTACAATTACCCATTGTGTAATTTTTTAATTTTTAGGAGGAATCAACATGTCCAGTGAACTAAAAGACATGAACGGGAAGCCAATTAATAAAATTGCCATGATGGCCCTTTTGTTAATCGGTTCTTTCGTTATTATTTTGATGCAGACCTCATTGGGGACTGCTTTACCTAGTTTGATGACAGCGTTTAAGGTTGATTCAGCAGGGGTCCAGTGGCTAACTACTATTTTTTTGATGGTTAATGGCATTATGGTGCCGGTTTCGGCCTTCCTTAATACCCGTGTTCCCACAAAATTTTTATATTTATCAGCACTACTCATCTATATTGTTGGGACACTGATTGCAGTGGTGACACCAACAAGTGCTTTTTGGCTGTTGATGGTTGCTCGAGCCCTACAAGCGGTTGCAGCTGGAATCGTAATGCCTTTGATGCAGGTTGTTGCCTTGGCCCTCTTTAGTGAAGAATCACGTGGAAAAGCCTTGGGGATGGTTGGTCTAGTTATTGGAATGGCCCCAGCCCTTGGCCCAACACTATCAGGTTGGATTCTTGACCAAGATCACACGTTTTTAGGTTTAACAATTGCCGGTAACTGGCGTTCAATCTTTATTTTGGTGTTGCCAATTGCGATTGCCGTTTTGTTAATTTCATTTGTCTACTTTAAAAACATTTTACCTACACGTGATGTGAAGTTAAACGTACGATCCCTAATTGAATCTACCTTTGGATTTGGCTTGATTCTGTTTGGATCAGCTATGGTTTCCGATCATGGGTGGACGAGTTTTACTTGGGTAATTTTGCCAATGCTTTTGGGACTGCTAGTCATTGCAGAATTTGCTTGGCATCAGTCACGCATGGCAGTGCCTTTCTTAGATATTTCAGTCTTCAAAAATCGTCAATTTACCATTACGACCATCTTAGTTTCGTTGGCTTTTATTGCCATGATTGGTGTGGAAATGGTTTTGCCAATTTACATGCAACGTGTACGTGGTTTAAGTCCATTAAATTCAGGTTTGACGCTCTTACCCGGAGCATTGATGATGGGGGCACTGTCCCCACTAGCTGGTTATCTATACGATAAGCACGGGGCCCGTCGTTTGGTTATCTTTGGATTTAGTTTGGTTTTCATTGGAACCGTACCCTTTTACCAACTAACTGAAACGACACCGACAGTTTTCATCACCACCTTGTATATGCTACGGATGGCTGGAATTGCTTTGACTATGATGCCGCTAACCTCATCAGCCATGGGAGTTTTGCGACAAAATCAAGTTGCCCAGGGAACGGCCGTCAACAACACGATTCGTCAGGTAGCTGCTTCCCTAGGGACAGCGGTACTATCTTCTATCATGCAATCCGTAATTAATGACCATACGCCTACCAGTAGCTTGAAAATCAAGGATCCGTTGGAATATGCTCAGCAGATGCTGAATGCTGGTCTATCTGGTTTCCATGCGTCATTCTTGTGTGCGGCTGGTTTTGTCCTAGTAGCTTTCATCCTGGCCTTTTTCTTACACAAGGGTAAGGTAACTGCTGCTGAACCTGAGGAGGAAAAAGCATGATTTTATTGATTCTATTTCTCTTTGTGGCACTAGCCTTTATTTCTTTGATGTTTTTAGATAAACAGGCCTATGTTATTGGCGGTGTCATCGGTTTCGTAGGTATCATTTTATCAGTGGGTCTGATTACGGCTAATATGGCCAACCACTTTGGCATGGAAACAAAAGTTACCACGCATAAAAGCGTGATGTACTCAGCTACTAATTCCAAGGGCTATGGCGTATTGTTGTATCAGCCGGTTGGTACTTCTGGAAAAGAAAATGTTTACATTTATCGTCAGCATGAACAAGATCAAAAGCCCACCATTGTTAAACCTGATTTGACGATGACGACTAATCGTCAAGCAATTGCTGGTAATCAAGCTTATCGGGTTACTAAGGATACGTGCTACGTCTATAAAAATGATTTCTGGAAGTTGATGTTTAACATTGCTGGCAATGATGGTGAGTTAAAAAAGCGCCAAGTTACCTACCAGTTGCCACAGAACTGGATTGCTCTGACAACTCAGCAAGCTAAAACTTTACAGGCTAAAATAACGCCTAAGACTGATGAAGAAAAGGCGACTTTAGCTCAACAGCAAGAAGCCTTAGCTGAACTGGCACAAAGTGATCCTGATCAAGCGGGCATCAAACAGGTACAGCAAATCAAAGCGACACTGAATATTTAGTCTTTGTTCAAGGGAGCACTTGTACTCTCTTTGGAAGCATGCTATACTAACGATAGTAATTTAAGTTTTTGATTTTGATTTGTTTTTTTCGGAAGGCGTCATACCAATTATTTTTAATTACAACTACATTATTTTGGTGATACACCTAAAGGAGAACAATCATGGAAAAAGGAACAGTAAAGTGGTTTAACGGAGAAAAGGGTTACGGCTTCATCACTCGTGAAAACGGTGAAGATGTTTTCGCTCACTTCTCAGCTATCCAAGGTGACGGTTTCAAGACTTTGGAAGACGGTCAGTCAGTAACTTTCGAAGTTGAAAACTCAGACCGTGGTTTGCAAGCTACTAACATCGTTAAAGATTAATATTTAAAGCCTAGGAATTTTCCTAGGCTTTTTGTTTTGCTGAAATTTTGTTTATTTTGCAGTATAATTAACAAGTAAACAAAGACTAAGGAGTTTTAAAAACATGGCTAAGTTAGTATTAATTCGACATGGTCAAAGTGAATGGAATGCTTTGAACTTGTTCAATGGTTGGGTGGATACCAAGTTGTCTGACAAGGGTATTCAGCAAGCTAAGGATGCTGGTGAATTGTTGGCACAAGAAGGAATTGAGTTTGATCAAGCCTATACTTCAGTGTTGACTCGAGCAATCACAACCCTTCATTTGGCCCTCGAAGAAGCTGGTCAGCTTTACGTTCCTGAAACTAAGTCATGGCGCTTGAATGAACGTCATTACGGTGCATTGCAAGGACAAAACAAGGCCGAAGCTGCTGAAAAGTGGGGCGATGACCAAGTTCATATCTGGCGTCGTTCATACGATGTTTTGCCACCAATGTTGGATAGCTATGATCCTGAAGTGACTGTTCAAGGCAAGACTTACCCTGCTTTTGACCGCCGTTATGCTGATGTACCTTATGGGGACCTACCTTTGGGTGAAAACCTTAAGATTACCTTGGAACGTGTTTTGCCTTTCTGGTATTCAAACATTGCTAAGGACTTAAAGGCCGGTAAGAACGTGGTTATCGGTGCCCATGGTAACTCTTTGCGTGCTCTTGTTAAGCATTTGGAACAAATTTCAGATGACGAAATTTTGGGTGTTGAGATTGCTAACGGTCAACCAATTGTTTACGATTTGGATGATGATTTGTCAATCGTATCAAAGAAAGTTTTGACCAAGTAATATTGACTTAGCCTGCCTGCCATTGGCAGGTTTTTTACTGCACTCTTGTTAAAATCGAGGAAAATTATGTCAGAAGAAAGCAATAAGCCGGTTTATGATCTCTATGAACGTCCACCTTTTCTTACTTGGTTTGGGTTGTCCTTACAACACCTTTTTTCCATGTTTGGTGCAACGGTCTTAGTGCCTTTGCTAGTTGGATTAAATCCGGGTGTGGCCCTCTTTTCATCCGGAATTGGTACTTTAATCCACATCTTAATCACCCGTGGACGAATTCCGGCCTATATGGGTTCTAGTTTTGCCTTTATTATTCCGATGACTTCACTTTTAAAAACTGTGGGTTATCCAGCCGTTGCCCAAGGAGTCATTTCCGTTGGGGTAGTTTACTTAATTGTTGCTTTGGTCGTGACCTTTACTGGTACGGATTGGATTAATGCTATTTTTCCACCAGCTGTAGTGGGGCCAGTTATTATGGTAATTGGTTTGAGCTTGGCCGGAGCCGCCGCTAGTTCAGCTACTCAATTGAACGGACACTATGATTTAAAGGTTTTTGTGGTGGCTCTAGCTACGCTGTTGGCCACGATTGCCTTTAACATGTTCTTGCGTGGTTTTTTAGGACTTTTGCCTGTTTTGTTGGGTATTATTTTTGGCTACTTAGTGGCTTTGGCGGTTGGACTAGTTGATTTGTCAGTTGTTAGCCAAGCCCATTGGTTCCAAATGCCTAAATTTGAATCTTTCTTAGATGAACGGGGATTTGTTTTCTATCCAGCTGCCGTGCTTAGTATGGCACCTTTGGCCCTAGTTACTTTATCGGAACACTTGGGGCATTTGATGGTTTTGTCAAAAATTACGGGCCATGACTTTTTTGAAAATCCTGGCTTGAAACGGACCTTGACTGGTGATGGAGCAGCTTCCATCGCTGCTGGTTTGGTTGGCGGACCCGCTGTAACTTCTTATGGTGAAAATATCGGTGTCATGCAATTGAGCCGGGTTTACTCTGTCTGGGTTATCGGTGGTGCAGCTTTCTTGGCAGTTATCTTTAGTTTTATTGGTAAGTTATCCGCCTTAATTAGTACTATTCCTGGTGCTGTAACCGGTGGGGTTGGTTTCATGTTGTATGGTGTAATTGCCGCTGCTGGTTTACAAGTTATAGTGAATAATCAGATTGATTACAGTAAAAAGCGGAATTTAATGATTGCCGCCCCGATTTTAGTGATTGGGATTGGTAATTTTCATTTGCAATTAAGTAGTCAGGTTGATTTTTCAGGGGTTGCTCTAGCAACAGTCCTTGGAATTGTTTTGAATTTAGTGTTGCCTAAGGTGGCGGCCAGCGAGAGAGAATAGTTATGTGAAGCTTGATTTATCAAGCTTTTTTATATGCTTTTTAAATATTTGTTAAAGATTTGCCAATGCCTCTCTAACGGCTTTCGTACCGGTATTTTTTCTTGTGAAATTATCTTTTTGCTGTTGAATTTAAAAAAGTCAAGGCGTATCATTGGTTTATATTCTGACGGATTGCTGGTCAAAGGTGTTCGCCAAATATTAAATTAAGAAAGGAGCGAACGCATGGATGAACCAACGGCAACATTTCGATTCTTAGGTTTGACTTTCGATTGGTCGATTATCATTTCAACCCTAGTTTCGATGGCGATTGTGGTTGCGATTGCGGTTTTTCTAAGCCGCCGACCAAGTGTCAGGCCAAATAAACGACAAAATGCTATGGAGTGGATGTTAGATTTCTCCAACAGTATTATCGGTGGGCAACTCCCCAAAGATTTAGCCCGTAAGTTTGGCTTGTATGCTTTCACTTTATTTTTCTTTGTTATAGTTTCAAACGAAATTGGGTTGCTATTACAGATTAAAATGGGTGACGGCGTAACTTACATGAAGTCTCCAACTGCTGATCCAATTGTGACAATGACCTTGTCCATTATGACCTTAGCCATTGCCCATGGTATTGGTGTAAAGGAACTTGGTTTGGGTGGATACCTTAAGAATATGCTGCTAACACCATATTCTTGGATGTTACCCCTCAATATTATTGAGCAGTTGGCTAACTTCTTGACGCTATCGTTGCGTCTATTTGGTAATATTTTTGCCGGTGAGATGCTCTTGAACTTGATTGCCGGTAGTATGGCTTGGCCCGGGCACTTCAACGGATTTTTGACCATCTTAGCCTTACCATTAGAAATGATTTGGCAAGGATTTTCACTCTTTATCGGTGCCATCCAGGCCTACGTCTTTGTCATCTTGACGGGTGTCTTCATTGCCCAATTGTCGGGAAATGAGTAGTCATTAGGACTATTTATGAGACTATCACAGTCACGCGGGAGCGTTATCATCCACACTACAGTAACTTATGGTAGGAGCCATATTTATATCTAAAGGAGAAGTCTAATGGATTTGCATAATCTAGGTGTTATTGCCGCCGGCCTTGCCGCAGCAGGAGCTGCCATCGGTGGTGGTGTTGGTAACGGTGTTTTAATTTCACAATTCTTAGCTGGTATGAGCCGTCAACCAGAACTTGAAGGACGTCTTTTGTCCCGTATGTTCTTGGGGGTTGCTTTGGTCGAAGTTATGCCAATTTTGTCAATTGTGTTTGCCTTCATCTTGATGGGTAAGTAAACCAAAGTACTACGGAGGAAAATCATGTTGGGAACAACGTTATTAGCAGCAAAAGAAATGCCATTGGGTGATATGCTGTTTATCATTGTTGCCTTCCTTGTCTTGATGGTTATCCTTAAAAAGGTGGCTTTTGGGCCACTAACTAAGGTTTTGGATCAACGAGCCGACAAAATTTCTTCTGACCTTGATGGGGCAGAGGAATCACGTCAACAGGCTGAGCAATTGGTTGAGCAACGGCAAAACGAGCTTGACCAAACTCGGCAGCAGGCTAGCGAAGTTGTGGCCAGCGCTAAAGCAAGTGCCCAAAAACAGGGTGAAGACGCTTTAGCAAAGGCTAATGAACGTGCTGATAGTATTCATCAGCAAGCTCAAGCAGACGCAACCAAGATGAAAGCTGACGCTATTGCCGGTGCTAAAAGTGAAGTGGCTAACCTTTCGGTGGCAATTGCTTCAAAGTTGATGCAAAAGGAGCTATCTGTTGATGATCAGCGGGCTTTAATTGACGCCTATATCGCAGATTTAGACCATAAGTAAGGAGTATTGGGATGGCAAAAAAGACACGTCAAATTGTTAACCAGTACGCCCAGGCAATTTTAGAATTAGCAGCTGAACAACATAATAGCGATGAGGTTGTGGCTGATTTAACAGCCCTTAAACAGGTGATTGCAGAGCAACCAATGCTTTTAGTAACCCTGGCCTCACGCGAACTTGATGCTAAAAATCAAGATCAGCTAGTTAATACCTTGACCAAAACAGCAGTTCCTAGCGTTCAAAATCTATTAAGGATTTTAATGGCTAATGGACGTTTAATGCTGTTAGACCAAATTATTGATGATTTCCTAGATTTGTATAAGCAAAGCCAAGGCATTGTTGATGTTGATATCATCACCGCCTTAGAAGTAGAGCAGGATCAAAAAGCGAAGTTGGAAGCGGCCTTTATCCGTCATAGCGGGGCTAAGCAGCTCAATCCAACCTATCAAGTTGATCCTACCATTATTGGTGGTGTGATTATGCAATCTAAGTCATTATTAGTTGATGGTAGTTTACGCACTAAAATTACTCAAATGAAGGCACAGTTATTAGGTTAGTGAGGAAAGAGAATGGCTATTCAAGCTGAAGAAATTTCTGCTTTAATTAAGCAACAGCTCGAAAAGTTTGACACAAAGCTAACTGTTGAAGAGGTTGGAACCGTTACTTATATTGGTGATGGTGTTGCCCGAGCTACTGGTTTGGCCAATGCTATTTCCGGTGAATTGGTGCAGTTTGCCAATGGCGAATACGGAATGGTTCAAAACCTAGAAACGAGTGAAGTTGGTATTACTGTTTTAGGTAATTCAGCTGGTATTCGTGAAGGTGATACAGTTAAGCGGACTGGACACGTTATGGAAGTGCCCGTCGGTGAAGAACTTATTGGGCGGGTTGTCAATGCAATTGGACAGCCCATTGATGGATTAGGTGAGTTGAAGACAACTAAGACTCGTCCAGTCGAAGTTAAGGCACCCGGCGTTATGGAACGTCAATCGGTGTCAGAACCTCTTCAAACTGGAATTAAGGCGATTGATGCCTTGGTTCCAATTGGACGAGGACAGCGTGAGTTAATTATCGGTGATCGTAAGACCGGTAAAACTTCGCTAGCTGTGGATACAATTTTGAATCAAAAAGGCCAAGACATGATCGTCATTTATGTGGCAATCGGTCAAAAGGATTCAACTGTTCGTGAACAAGTCGAAACTTTGCGTCAAATGGGTGCCATGGATTACACCATTGTGGTTAATGCCGGCCCTTCTGAATCAGCTTCACTACTATATTTGGCACCTTATACTGGGGCGGCCATGGGTGAAGAGTTCATGTACAACGGCAAGCATGTCTTGATTGTCTTTGATGATTTGAGCAAGCAAGCTACGGCTTATCGTGAGATATCCTTGATTTTGCGTCGTCCGCCTGGACGTGAAGCTTATCCTGGGGATGTTTTCTACCTACACTCACGTTTGCTAGAACGCGCAGCCAAGTTAAGTGATGAATTGGGTGGTGGTTCAATGACAGCTTTGCCAATCATTGAGACCCAAGCTGGAGATGTTTCAGCCTATATTCCAACCAACGTTATTTCCATTACTGATGGACAAATTTTCTTGGATGCCGACCAGTTCTATGCTGGTGTTCGTCCAGCTATTGATGCTGGAACATCTGTTTCTCGTGTTGGTGGAGATGCCCAAATTAAAGCAATGAAGAAGGTTTCTGGAACTTTGCGTTTGGACTTAGCTTCATATCGTGAATTGGAAAGCTTTGCTCAATTTGGTTCTGATTTGGACTCAGCCACCCAGGCTAAGTTAGCCCGTGGACGTCGTACAGTTGAAGTTCTTAAGCAGCCTTTGCACCAACCTATGTCTGTTGAACATCAGGTGTTTGTACTTTATGCTTTGACACATGGTTATTTGGATGATGTTGCAATTGAAGATATTCAACGTTTCCAAGATGAATTAATTGCTTACGTGGATGCTAATGCCAGCGATTTGCTGGAAGAGATTGTAACCACTAAGCAGTTGCCTGAAGATGCTGGTATGCAAAAGGCGATTGAAGGCTTCAAAGCCGGCTTTGCTGCATCATCAGCTCAACAATAAAAGGAGGCGTTGTTGATGGCTTCTTTGCAAGATATTCAGCGTCGAATTTCATCGACTAAAAAAACGCGTCAGATTACGTCAGCTATGCAAATGGTTTCAACAGCTAAGTTGAGTCAAATTCAACGTAGTGGTAGTGGTTATCATGCCTATGCATCACGCTTGGAGGTTGTGGTTGAGCACTTAGTTGCGGCCCATCTATTAGACAACGTCGATGCCAAACATATTCCCTTGATTGGACAACGGGATATTAAAAAGACCGGTATTTTGGTGATAACCTCTGATCGTGGTTTGGTGGGCTCTTATAACGCCAATGTCATCAAACAAACCAATGACTTGATGAAAAAACTGTCACTTGATACTACCAACACTGTCATCTTAGCGGTTGGTGGTAATGGGGCTGATTTCTACAAAAAGCGCGGATTTAACGTAGCTGTTGAGCACCGGGGCGTTTCTGATGTACCAAGTTTTAATGAAATTCGTTCTGTTTTAAAGACCGTGATTGACTTGTATGATGCCGAAGTTTTTGATGCTTTGCACGTGGTTTATAACCACTTTGTTAATCGCTTGACCAGTGAGTACCGTGATGTGCAGTTACTACCGTTAACTGCTGATACTTTAGCTCGCATGGGCGGTAACGAGGCACAAAAGTCAGAGTACAACGTTCATAGTGTCTACGAAATTGAGCCTGATACGAATGCCGTTTTAAATGTAGTTTTGCCTCAATTTGCGCAAAGCTTAGTGTATGAAGCGGTTTTGGATGCTAAAACAGCTGAGCACGCTGCTTCTTCAACCGCTATGAAATCAGCCACTGATAGTGCTGATGATTTGATTAGTCGTTTAGGTTTGCAGTATAACCGTGCTCGTCAAGCTCAAATCACTACTGAAATTACTGAAATTACCGGTGGCATGGTTGCTCTAGAATAGACGACTAGCTGATTTGGTAAGATTAAGGGCTGTTGGACAGCCACAAAATGAGAGGAAATAACCATGACTACTGGAAAAGTCGTACAAGTGATTGGTCCAGTTGTTGATGTTGCCTTTGATGAGGGCGGTCTTGTACCGGAAATTAACAACGCTTTGTTGATTCATACCGGCGAAGATAAGACATTGACTGTGGAAGTATCCTTGGCATTGGGCGACGGTGTCGTTCGAACGATTGCCATGGATTCAACTGACGGACTACAACGTGGAATGTCAGTTACTGACACTGGAAAACCAATCGAAGTGCCTGTAGGTGAAGCAACCCTAGGACGGGTCTTTAACGTTTTGGGTCAGCCAGTTGATAATGCTGGTGCTATTCCCGATTCAGTTCCGCGGCATTCTATTCATCGTGATGCTCCGGCCTATGATGAATTAACTACTTCAACTGAAATTCTAGAAACTGGAATTAAAGTTATTGATTTGTTAGCACCTTATGTTCGAGGTGGAAAAATTGGATTGTTCGGTGGTGCCGGTGTTGGTAAGACCGTTTTGATCCAAGAATTAATTCACAACATTGCCCAAGGACACAATGGTATTTCAGTCTTTACTGGTGTTGGTGAACGTACCCGTGAGGGTAACGATATGTATCACGAAATGGATGAATCAGGAGTTTTGAAGCAAACTGCCATGGTTTATGGACAAATGAATGAGCCTCCTGGAGCTCGTATGCGTGTGGCTCTAACGGGTCTAACCATGGCTGAAAGTTTCCGTGATAACGAAGGTAAGGACGTCTTGCTCTTTATCGATAATATTTTCCGTTTTACTCAAGCTGGTTCTGAAGTTTCAGCCTTGCTAGGACGTATTCCATCAGCCGTTGGTTATCAGCCAACTTTGGCTTCTGAAATGGGCCGTTTGCAAGAGCGAATTACTTCTACTAAAAAGGGTGCGATTACTTCAATTCAAGCGGTTTACGTGCCAGCCGATGATTATACTGATCCGGCTCCAGCAACAACTTTTGCTCACTTGGATGCTACGACTAACTTGGAACGTGCCTTGACTCAGCAAGGTATTTACCCAGCGGTGGATCCATTGGCCTCAACTTCTTCAGCCTTAACCCCTGATATTGTTGGCCAAGAACATTACGAAGTTGCTACAGAAGTCCAACGGACTTTGCAACGATACCGTGAATTGCAAGATATTATCTCGATTTTGGGAATGGATGAATTGTCAGACGATGAAAAGATTACTGTTAATCGTGCTCGTCGGATTCAGTTCTTCCTTTCACAGCCTTTCTCAGTTGCCGAAACCTTTACGGGTGTAAAGGGTGAGTACGTACCCGTTGCTGAAACAGTGCGTTCCTTTAAGGCTATTTTAGATGGTAAGTATGACGATTTGCCTGAAGATGCCTTCCGTAACGTTGGTGCTATTGAACAAGTAGTTGACAAAGCTAAGTCAATGGCCCAATAAGGGGGTACTGATTAATGGCAGATGAAAAGAATACAGCGTCAAAGGGGATTACGGTTAAAATCGTAACGCCCGAAGGAGATATGTATAGCCAAGATGGTGTGGAACTAGCTATTCTAAATACCCAGGGAGGTCAAGTCGGTGTGATGGCCAATCACGTGCCGGTTTTGGCAGCTTTGTCGATTAGTGAGTTAGTGATTAAAAAAGATGGCCGTTATTTACCACTGGCTGTTAATGGTGGGATTGCTGAATTTTCTAACAGTGTTCTAACTGTGATTGCCGATAGTGCTGAAACATCGGATAAAATTGATGTTTCTCGTGCTAAGAGTGCTAAAGAACGTGCTGAAGCCCGTTTGGCTCATGCCCAAGAGATTAAAAATCAACATGAAATCGTACTTGCTCGTGTAGCATTAATGCGAGCTGTTAATCGAATTCAAGTAGCTTCTGTTAATTCAGGACGCTAATTTTAAGGACTGCTCAGCAGTCCTTTTTATTTACTTTCAATTTTTGAAAACTTTTCTGATAAATGTTGGGAATTTACTTGACCAACCATTTGATCCTTGGTATGATGTAATAGTTGTTTAAGACAACACTGACCATGGCTCGTTGGTCAAGTGGCTAAGACGCTGCCCTTTCACGGCGGAATCGAGAGTTCGATTCTCTCACGAGCTACTAAAAAAGTCGCAATCATTTGATTGCGACTTTTTTGTTTACATCTATTGAGCGTTACGGTATTCAGGAGCTAATTTATTAACTGGCGGATTGTATTGACGCATTTCTTCAGCTAAATGAACTAGGTTGGTAACAAAACGTTGATTAGGTGCTTGAACATCATTCTTTTCAGCTAAATCAGCAATCCAGCCGTTAATATAATCTACTTCGGTGGGACGGCCCTTGACAAAGTCTTGATACATTGATGGAAAATGCAGTGGATTAGCAACACGGGAAACATAATCAACTTGGGCCACCATGTCATCTCGGCTCTCTAAGAGGGTAATGCCAGCTGCTTCAGCGGCATCATAAGCCTCATTAATTAGGGGACGGGCAATTCCTTCCAAGAAGTTATCATAGGCCATTAATTGTCCCATGCGTGATTGGAACATCGTGGCGATAGAATTTTCAACGGCATTAAAGAATACCTTGGTTAACAAGGTGCCCATGAAATTATCACTATAGGATGGGTTTAAATTAGCTGCTTGGAAATCTTCTTGGAGTTGGTCCATTACGGCCGAGCGTTGTTCAGTTAGATTGGCATAGACTGACGATCCGGCACCTTCTTTTCCCATAAAATCAACATCGCCATAATCATTTAAAATCGTTGCAATCATGGCGGTTCCACCAATGATATGTTCGTCATCGAAGTACTCTTGCAACTTTTCAATGTGTCCCATACCATTCATAGCACCTAGAGCAGTCTGATGCTTTTTGAATTTAGGCGCCACACGTTTTAAAGTATCAGCTAGTTGCATTTGCTTCATAAAGAAAATCCATACATCCGGATCCCCCTCGTATTCTTCAGGTGAAAAAATTTTAACTGGTACTTGATGACGGCCCTTTTGATCACGGGATTGCCAGACTTGATCGTTTTGTGAATGAATTTTCTCTAAGCTAGCAGCAGTAGGTTCAACGAATTCAACATCTAAACCGGCTTTTTCTTGTAATAAAAGTCCATAACGCAAGCCCATTGCCCCAGCACCTACAACGGTATACTTCATAATTAAGCCTCCTATAGTACTTACATTAAAAATAAATAATATTTTCTTAATAATTCTAACAATTATAAATGCCAACTGCAAGTAAAGTAGCTTTTGGGTATAATGGAACAGTGAAATCACTCAAGTAAGGAATTGTACAAATGACGAAAGAAATTTATTTAACTGGTGATCGACCTACCGGTAAGTTACACATTGGACACTATATTGGCTCTCTTAAAAATCGGGTAGCCATGCAAAATAGTGGCCAATATCAGCCTTTTATTATGATTGCTGATACTCAGGCTTTTACGGATAATGCTCGTAACCCTGAAAAAATTAAGCAGTCTCTAACTGAAGTCGCCTTAGATTATTTAGCAGTCGGCTTGGATCCTCATAAAAGTACTATTTTTGTTCAATCGCAAATCCATGGTTTGCCCGAATTGACCGAATACTTTATGAATTTGGTTAGTGTGGCCCGGTTACAACGTAATCCAACCGTTAAGTCTGAAATTCAGCAAAAGGCTTTTGGTGAAAGTATTCCAGCTGGATTTTTAACCTATCCAGTATCACAAGCAGCTGATATTACTATTTTTAAAGCCACGAAGGTGCCGGTTGGGGATGATCAAGAACCAATGATTGAACAAACTCGGGAACTGGTTCGCTCTTTTAACAATGCTTACCCAGGGGATGTTCTGGTTGAACCAACGGGGGTTTTCCCACCTAAGGGACAGGGGCGTTTGCCGGGTATTGATGGCAATGCTAAGATGTCTAAGTCATTGAACAATGGTATTTATCTGAGTGATGATGCGGATACCTTAGCTAAAAAAGTTAAATCAATGTACACTGATCCCTTGCATATTAATATTGATGACCCAGGGCATGTGGAAGGCAACGTGGTCTTTACCTATTTAGATATTTTTGATTCTGATAAAGCGCGCGTACAAGAATTAAAGGATCACTATCAGGCCGGTGGTTTAGGGGACATGAAGTTAAAGAAACATTTGATGGATGTTATGGAAGCAGAATTAGCCCCTATTCGTCAGCGTCGAGCTGAATATGCCCAAGATTTGCCAGCGGTCTTGAAAATGTTGCAAGACGGTTCACAACGAGCCAATCAAGTGGCTGAAACAACGATGCAAGAAGTTCGTTCAGCGATTGGTGTTGATTATTTTGGATAAATTAAAAAGGGTTCCTGTTTATCAGGAACCCTTTTTGCTGGTGCTTGTTGATTTAGCTTGTTGATTAGGTAGCTGGCCACCGTAAGTTGTACCGGTTTGGGCGGGGCTAAGGTTGAGTTGTTTACGAATTAGATTGGTAATCCGTTCCTTTTCGCTTTCAGGAACTTTTTCATAATTAACTGCGGTCCCACCACTTTGAACGGCCTCACCTTTACCTTGCATGTGTTCGGTCTGAATATTATTTTTAGTCTGACCGTAACCCTGGAGTAAGTATAGGAGTTGATTAAAGGTGATGTCGGTTCGGATACTATGACTAAGGCTGTTCATCATTTTTTGGTTAAAAATAACGTTAGGACGGGTCGCTTGCTTTAACAAGGCTTCAAGCACAATCCGTTGCCGTTGTTGACGGCCATAGTCTCCATTGGGATCGTCGTAACGCATCCGAGAAAAGGCGAGGGCAGCGTCACCGGTTAGACTAGTTCGAGTAGCTGACCAGGTTTTGCCGTCATCGTTGGAGTGCTCATAATTGCTACTATCTTTATGGAAACGATATAAGTTGGGGCCATGATCATGAGCAGTCTCTTGACTGTATTGGAAGCTTAAGGGGGATTTAATGGTAACACCACCAACATTATCGACCATTTTTTCTAAGCCACCCATATTAACTAGCGCATAGCCATCGATGGGCACATTTAGGTAAGCTTCCATGGTTTTAATTGTGGCACCGGTTGAACCAAAGGCGTAAGCTGCATTCATTTTTTGGGGAAAGTACTCTTCATAGCCTACAATCGAAACCATAATATCACGGGGAATAGAAATTAAGGTAACCTGTCCCTTTTGAGGGTTTAAGGTTAAGAGCATGATTGAATCGGTCCGGCCGCGATCAGTTCGACCGAGTTCACCCGTATCGGTTCCCATCAGCAAAATATTAACCGGTTGTTTATTCTTAAGAAGAGTTGACAGGGAACGCTGATGGGTAATGTTGGATGACTCATAGGTTTTTGCAACCGTACGTTGTAACTGATGAACGGTAGAGTGGAAAAAGAGAGCAAATAGAATCAGGAAAACGAACAATGATAGCTTAAACCAGGGCCAATGTTTTTTGGACAATTTATTAGTAGTTTTCTTTTGGACCCGTGATAATGGTTGCTGTTCCGCCATGACATTTACCCTCTAACTGAAATTATAACTAAACTCCATTATGACATAAATTAGCCTGGAAGTAGCTTCAAAAAAGTGATTAAGTTTGATGGTTCAGTCATTTTGGTCCTGTATCAGTTTCATGCTAGAATAACCTAAGTAAAAACCTTTGAGGGGTAGGCAATTAGGATGTTGTTTTCAACAAAAAATAACGATAAATTTCGGTGGTTAATGGCAGGAATTGCTTTTATATTTTTATCTATGGCAGTTCGTTTCCAATTTTTGGATGTGCGGGCTTTTGATAGCTTAGTTACGTTCATTGTTCAAGTTAGCCTACAAGGAAAGTTTGGATTGTTTTTGCACTTAGGGGCTTTTTTGAATCATTGGTGGCTGCTAGCCATATTAGTGATTGTCCTATTTGTCTGGCTGCGCTATCAAAAATATCAGTTAGGGGCTAATTTTTGGATAATTAGTTTTCTATCTTTAATAGTCATTAACTTATTTTGGTTTTTGTTAATTGATCTGAGTTGGGATCATGGTCTCGCAATTGAGGGGAACTTTCCTGATCTGTTGCTAACTTTATGGTTATATTATTGGTTATCTAGTTACCACTTGGCCGTTCGACCTCGTTGTCGTCGACCAATTACCTATCATTTATTACATTGGATGGGGATGATATTTTGGTTCTTTCAGCTTTTATCACAGATTAATCAAGGCTATGCTCTTTTATCCGGTGGTTTAGCAGCTGGTTTACTGGCTTATACTTGGTGGCAAATGACACGTCGGTTATATCTTCACTTTGCAAACCATTGGCAAAAAGTATTACAAATTGACGGTGGCTTGTAGGATGTGGTAGTATAAGACCGATATACAGAGAGGTCGCGACCAACATCAGTAATTAAGCAGAGCCAACCACGGCTTAGAAGCTTAATGAAAGGGGCGGTTGCCGAAGGTAGCTCACTTGGTAGGTAGTTACTTGGGCTGATGATTAAGAGTCATCAGACTGTCGTGATTTGCGATGCGCTTTGGCACTTTTGGCGAATATACCGCCGAGGCTCTCTTTCGTTCTGGAAGGGAGCCTTTTTATTGGAGAGGATAAAATGGCAGACGAAAATAATGGTATTAAACGTAATTTAAAAACCCGTCATGTATCAATGATTGCCTTGGGTGGTTCGATTGGAACCGGATTATTTGTGGCTTCTGGTGCCAGTATTGCCCAAGCTGGACCAATGGGGGCGATTGTCGCCTATATTGCCATTGGTATTATGGTTTACTTTTTGATGACTAGTTTAGGTGAGATGGCGACTTATTCCCCCACCTCTGGTTCTTTTGCTGATTATGCCAGTAAATATGTTGATCCAGCTTTGGGCTTTGCCCTTGGGTGGAATTATTGGTTTAATTGGGCCATTACCCTAGCGGTTGATATTGTGGCTGTTGGTTTGGTTTCACAATTCTGGTTTCCAAATGTACCCTCTTGGATTTTTTCAGCCTTAGCGCTTCTGTTGGTTTTTTTGATTAATCTATTCTCAGTGGGCGTTTTTGGTGAGGCTGAGTACTGGTTGTCCATGGTGAAAGTAGTAACAATTGTGGCCTTCTTAATTGTCGGAGTTATGACTATTTTTGGTATTATTCACTCCGATGTTAACGTAATCAAAAACCTTTCGGCCGGTAATCATGGGTTTGTTGGTGGCTGGCAAGCGGTTCTTTCGGTCTTTGTCGTAGCCGGTTTTTCTTTTCAAGGGACAGAATTAATTGGGATTACAGCTGGAGAAGCTAAAGATCCAAGTAAGGCCGTTCCCAAGGCCATTCATCAAGTTTTCTGGCGAATCCTACTGTTTTATATCTGCTCGATTTTTGTGATTAGTGCCTTAGTATATTACAAAAATCCAGATTTGCTGAGTGCTTCAACTCAGAATATTTCAGTTTCACCCTTTACGATCGTCTTTGAAAATGCTGGTATTGCTTTTGCAGCCAGCTTGATGAACGCGGTTATTCTAACTTCGATTATCTCAGCGGCTAACTCAGGCTCTTATGCTTCAACCCGGATGCTGTATGCTTTAGCTCATAAAGGTGAGGCACCTAAAATCTTTGCTAAGCTTTCTACACGAGGGGTGCCTGTTGCAGCCTTAGTGCTAACTTCAATGGTTGGTTTGTTTGCCTTCTTGTCTAACTTAAAGGGGGGATCAGTCGCCTATACTTGGTTGGTTAATGCTTCTGGTTTGACTGGTTTCATTGCTTGGGTTGGGATTGCCGTTTCTCATTTCCGGTTCCGCCGCGCTTATGTCGCGCAGGGGCGCGATTTAAACCAGCTAAAGTATCGTGCTAAGTGGTTCCCGTTTGGTCCAATCTTTGCCTTTGTCGTTTCAATCGGGGTTATCATTGGCCAAGATCCGCAAAGTTTTACTAGTTTTGATTTTGAAAAAATCGCTATAACCTATTTGTCAGTACCGCTCTTTATCATTCCTTACGTTGGTTACAAATTGGTGAAGCATTCCAAGGTTATCAAGTTAAAGGACGTGGACTTGGATTAATGTAGTATAATTTAAGAATGGTTCTAACCATTCTTTTTTATATAGGTTTAAAAATAAAACAGATTAGTAAGGGGAGTCATCAATATGACGGTTTTACACGAGGAGACCCGCGATCGAATTTTAGGAGCAGCAACTGATCTTTTTTTGAGTAACGGTTATGATCAGACTTCAACTCGTCAAATTGCTAAAATTTTAGATATCAGTCAACCAGCCCTTTATCATTACTTTGGTGACAAGGAAGCGCTGTTTGTGGAAGTGATTCGTGCCGTTGGTAGTCAAATTGGCCGTGAAATGTGGGCAGTATTGGATCAAACTTATTCCGACCCAGTTGATCAACTTGTTGATATGACCCAGGCCATTTTAACTCGCCACCCACGTGATGTTTTCACACTTATTCACGGAAGCTTTCCTTCGCTATCGGCCGATAATCAGCGGGTTTTGGGGATGACTTTTGGGCGGAATTACGTGGCGCCGATTGAAGCTTTTTTTGCTAGCGGGGCGGTGAAACTACATGAAAATGTCGATGCCCATACTGCTAGCTCGTTTTACATTACGAGTTTGGCACCGCTGTTTTCGACCTTTCATTCTTTAAAACCGCAGCAGAGTCGTAAAGAACAAATTCAGCAATTACTTAATTTAATATTGTATGGGGTAGCTCGCTAAAAGGCTTGTATTTATAGGTTTTTTCGAGTATGATTATGGAAGTAACACCGTGAATAAATACGGGTTTTACGATCTATTGTCCGTAATCCCATTATATTGAAGGCAAACGTTAGCTTCGGAAAGAGCGACGATTGCTTTTTTTGTGTCTTTGAGCCTTTTAAAATAGGCGAAAAAGTTATTTTGTAACCAAAATGTAATATTACAACACGGCAAAAAATAAATGAGGTGACAAGTGTGGCAGGACATTTAGTAAAGTATGGTAAAAATCGTACCCGTCGGTCGTATGCCAGCATTAAAGAAGTGCTGGATATACCTAACTTGATTGAGGTGCAATTAGCTTCTTACCAGTGGTTCCTGGATGAAGGAATCAAGGAAATGTTTAACGACATTATGCCTATTGATGATTTCCAAGGAAATCTTTCATTAGAATACGTTGATTATAAGTTAATGGAGCCTAAGTACAATATTGATGAGGCACGTGAACACGATGCCAATTATTCAGCCCCATTACACGTAACTTTGCGTTTAACTAACCATGAAACTGGTGAAATTAAGTCTCAAGATGTTTTCTTTGGTGATTTCCCATTGATGACTGAACAGGGAACTTTCATTATTAACGGAGCAGAACGAGTAATCGTTTCTCAGTTAGTACGTTCACCTGGAATTTATTACAACCAAGAGACTGATAAAAATGGTCGTCCACACTACGGTACTACTGTAATTCCGAACCGTGGTGCTTGGTTGGAATACGAGACCGATGCAAAGGGAATCGCTAACGTTCGTATTGACCGAACTCGTAAGCTTTTGATGACTGAATTGGTCCGGGCCCTTGGCTTTGGTTCTGATTCAGATATCGTTGACATCTTCTCTGACCAGTATGATGCTTTGAACATGACTTTGGAAAAAGACGTGCACAAAAACATGTCTGACTCTCGTGTTGAAGAAGCCTTGAAGGACATTTACGAGCGACTACGTCCCGGCGAACCTAAGACAGCTGATTCATCACGTGCTTTGTTAGTTGCCCGTTTCTTTGATCCTAAGCGTTATGATTTGGCACCAGTTGGTCGGTATAAGATTAACAAGAAGTTGTCATTGAAGACTCGCTTACTAAACGAAACTTTGGCCGAAACTTTGGCTGATCCTGATTCGGGTGAAATCATTGCCGAAAAGGGTACGCTAGTTGATAAGACGGTTATGTCGAAGTTGGCGCCTTATTTGGACCGTGAAGACTTTAAGACAGTCACTTATACTCCAAGTGGGGATGCCGTTTTGCAGGATCCTGTTATCTTGCAAAAGATTAAAATTGAATCTCCTGAAAATCCAGAGAAGACTTTGCTCTTGATTGGTAATGGTCATATCCCAGAAGACGACCATACTGTCCGTCCAGCTGATATTTTGGCTGGTATCAACTACTTCTTGAACCTACAAGAAGGGGTTGGACAAGTTGATGATATTGATCATTTGGGTAATCGTCGGATTCGTTCAGTTGGTGAATTGCTACAAAACCAATTCCGCATTGGTTTGACTCGTATGGAACGTGTTGTTCGCGAACGTATGTCAATTCAAGATGCCAGCACGGTAACTCCACAACAACTGATTAATATTCGTCCAGTTGTGGCTGCCGTTAAGGAATTCTTTGGTTCTTCACAGCTTTCACAGTTTATGGATCAGACGAATCCCTTGGGTGAAATGAACCACAAGCGTCGTTTGTCAGCCTTAGGACCTGGTGGTTTGACTCGTGATCGAGCTGGGGTTGAAGTTCGAGATGTTCACTATACGCACTATGGCCGAATTGACCCAATTGAAACACCCGAAGGTCCTAACATTGGGTTGATTAACTCTTTGGCAACTTACGGTCGCATTAATAAGTATGGTTTCATTGAGACACCATACCGTCGTGTTGATTGGGGTACTCACAAGGTTACTGACC
This sequence comes from Convivina intestini, assembly GCF_003096575.1. Classification (GTDB taxonomy): domain Bacteria; phylum Bacillota; class Bacilli; order Lactobacillales; family Lactobacillaceae; genus Convivina; species Convivina intestini. The sequence continues at coordinate 63,957 of NZ_QEKT01000006.1, read as the reverse complement.
GAATTGATTACCTAACGGCTGATGAAGAAGATAACTACATCGTGGCCCAAGCCAACACGGAGTTGGAAGATGATGGTAGTTTCGTGCATTCAACTGCCATGGCTCGTTTTGGTGAAGAAAACATCGAAACGCCAGTTGAAAAGATTGATTATGTCGATGTTTCGCCTAAGCAGGTTGTCTCAGTTGGTACTGCCGTTATTCCTTTCTTGGAAAACGATGATTCTAACCGGGCCTTGATGGGTGCCAACATGCAGCGTCAGGCCGTTCCTTTGCTTGACCCACATTCCCCAATTGTGGGAACTGGTGTTGAATATAAGGCCGCTCACGATTCTGGTGCTGCTTTGATTGCTAAGGCGGATGGTGAAGTTGAGTACGTCGATGCTCGTCAAATTCGTGTTCGTCGCGAAGATGGTCAATTAGACACCTATGAATTAATGAAATTCCGCCGTTCAAACGGTGGTAAGAACTATAACCAAAAGCCAATTGTTAAGGTCGGCGAACAAGTTGATGCTGATCAGGTATTGGCTGATGGACCTTCCATGGAATTAGGTGAATTAGCCTTGGGTCAAAACCCATTAATCGCTTTTATGACTTGGCAAGGATATAACTTCGAAGATGCCATCATCTTGAACGAACGTCTAGTTCGTGAAGATGTTTATACATCAATTCACATCGAAGAATATGATTCAGAGGCGCGTGATACCAAATTAGGACCGGAAGAAATTACCCGTGAAATTCCTAACACTGGTGAAGAACAGCTTAAGGATTTGGATGAAAATGGTATTATCCGTGTCGGAGCTGAAGTTCACGATGGTGATATTTTGGTTGGTAAAGTAACACCAAAGGGTGTTACTGATCTATCTGCTGAAGAACGTTTGTTGCACGCAATCTTTGGTGAAAAGGCTCGTGAAGTTCGTGATACTTCCCTCCATGTACCACACGGTGGTGGCGGTGTCGTCCAAAGTGTTCGGATCTATACTCCTGAAAATGGAGATGAATTGGCACCGGGTGTCAACATGATGGTTCGAGTTTATATTGCCCAAAAGCGTAAGATTCAAGTCGGTGATAAGATGGCCGGTCGTCACGGAAACAAGGGAACTGTTTCTGTGGTTGTGCCAGAAGAAGATATGCCATATATGCCTGATGGAACCCCAATTGACATCCTATTGTCACCCATGGGTGTCCCTTCTCGTATGAACATTGGGCAGGTTTTGGAACTTCACTTGGGATTTGCTGCTAAGAAGTTAGGTATCCACGTTGCTTCACCAGTCTTTGATGGTGCCAGCGATGATGAAATCGAAGAAGCTTTGCAAGAAGCTGGTTTGCCAGCTGATGGAAAGTCAGTCGTTTATGACGGCCGGACTGGAGAAGCCTTTGATAAGCGTGTGGCCGTTGGGGTTATGCACTATATGAAGTTGGCCCACATGGTTGACGATAAGATTCACGCTCGTTCAATTGGACCTTACTCACTTGTTACGCAACAGCCTTTGGGTGGTAAAGCTCAGTTTGGTGGCCAGCGTTTTGGTGAAATGGAAGTTTGGGCTTTGGAAGCCTACGGTGCCGCCTACACCTTGCAAGAAATTTTGACTTACAAGTCAGATGATGTTGCTGGTCGTGTTAAGGTTTATGAATCAATCATTAAGGGTGAGCCAATTCCACGTCCCGGTGTGCCAGAGTCATTCCGAGTGTTGGTTAAGGAATTGCAAGCTCTTGGTTTGGATATGCGTGTGCTTGATCAAGAAGGATCAGCAGTTGAATTAAAGCAAATGGATGAAGATGATTCTGTTTTGCCAGTTGATGCGCTAGAAAAGTTGGCCCGGAGTAATCCAGAGCTATTAAACAAGGAAGATGAAGAGGTTAAGGCAGCCTTCACCAAAGTTGCTAGTGACCAACCCGCTCCTTTAACTGATGATGATCAACAATAATTAAAGAAAGGTACCCAATAGATGGCAATCGATGTAAATAAGTTCGAAAGTATGCAAATCGGTTTGGCTTCACCGGATCAGATTCATGATTGGTCCCATGGTGAGGTTAAAAAGCCTGAAACCATTAACTATCGAACACTTAAGCCTGAAAAAGATGGGCTCTTTGATGAGCGAATCTTTGGCCCAACTAAGGATTATGAGTGTGCCTGTGGTAAGTACAAGCGAATCCGTTATAAGGGAATTGTTTGTGATCGCTGTGGCGTTGAAGTTACTTCTTCTAAGGTTCGTCGTGAACGCATGGGTCACATTGAACTAGCAGCACCAGTTACGCATATTTGGTACTTCAAGGGTATTCCTTCTCGAATGGGACTTGTTTTGGATATGAGTCCTCGTTCTTTGGAAGAAATTATCTATTTTGCCTCATACGTAGTCGTTGATCCTGGGGATGCTCCCGTAGAAAAGAAGCGTTTACTAACGGAACGTGAATACCGTGATCTTAAAAAAGAATACGGTGCTAAGTTCAAGGCCGGCATGGGAGCTGAAGCAATTAAAGAGCTTTTGGCTGATGTTGACTTGGCCGGTGAAGCTGATGCCTTGAAAAAGGAATTACAAGAAGCGACTGGTCAAAAGCGTGTGCGTGCCGTTCGTCGTCTAGACATTATTGAAGCCTTTTTGCATTCTGATAACAAGCCGGAGTGGATGGTTATGGAAGTTATTCCAGTTATTCCACCTGACTTACGGCCAATGGTTCAATTGGAAGGTGGTCGTTTTGCGACTTCTGATTTGAATGATTTGTACCGCCGAGTAATTAACCGAAACAACCGTTTGAAGCGTTTGTTTGACTTGAATGCTCCTGGTATCATCGTTCAAAACGAAAAGCGGATGTTGCAAGAAGCCGTTGATGCCTTGATGGATAACGGGCGCCGTGGTCGTCCAGTTGCTGGACCTGGAAATCGTCCATTGAAGTCTCTTTCACACATGCTGAAGGGAAAGCAAGGACGTTTCCGTCAAAACTTGCTGGGTAAGCGTGTTGATTATTCTGGTCGTTCAGTTATTGATGTGGGACCATTCTTGAAGATGAACCAAATGGGACTTCCTCGTCCAATGGCGATTGAATTATTCCGTCCTTTCATCATGAAGGAATTGACGAAGCGCAAGCTTGCTGGCAATGTGAAGTCGGCTAAGCGTAAGATTGATCGTGCTGACGAAGATGTGATGGATGTCTTAGAAGACGTCATCAAGGAACACCCGGTTTTGCTAAACCGAGCACCTACCCTTCACCGTTTGGGAATTCAGGCCTTTGAGCCAGTCTTGGTTTCTGGTAAGGCAATGCGTCTGCACCCATTGGTTACCGAGGCCTATAACGCCGATTTCGATGGTGATCAGATGGCTATTCACGTACCTTTGTCTGATGAGGCCCAAGCAGAAGCCCGCTTGCTCATGTTGGCGGCCGGACACATTTTGGCGCCTAAGGATGGAAAGCCAATCGTGGCCCCATCTCAGGATATGGTTATTGGAAACTACTATCTAACGACTGAAGAAGCTGGTCGTGAAGGCGAAGGAATGATCTTTAGCTCGGTTGACGAAGCTCGCCTTGCTTATGAAAACAAGATTGTTCACTACCATACTCGTGTCGGAATTCAAACTTCATCATTCCCGGCTGACAAGCCATTTACCGAAGAACAACGCGGTAAGATTATGGTAACTGCAGTTGGTAAATTACTCTTTAACGAGATTTTGCCAAGTGATTTCCCATATATTAACGAACCTTCAGATGATAACTTTAAGGGTATCTCCGATGACTTCTTTATGGAGCCAGGAGAAGACATTCATGAATACCTTAAAGATCGTGAAATTGTAGCACCATTTAGAAAAGGGTTCTTGTCCGATATTATCGCTGAAGTATATAAGCGTTATAAGGTGACTGAAACATCCCTATTGTTGGATCGGATGAAGGACTTGGGTTATGATATTTCAACTAAGTCTGGTTTGACTGTGGCTATGACGGATGTTACCGAGCTAGCCGATAAGCCACAAATCTTAGAGGATGCCCATAATCAAGTTGCCACAGTGACTAAGCAGTTCCGTCGCGGTTTGATTACCGATGCTGAGCGTTATCAGCGGGTCATTGATATTTGGAGTAAGGCTAAGGACATCATTCAAGACGAATTGATTGAGACCTTTGATCCAACTAACCCAATCTTTATGATGCAGGACTCTGGTGCTCGTGGTAACATCTCTAACTTCGTGCAGTTGGCTGGAATGCGTGGTTTGATGGCTGGACCTGGTGGTAAGATTATCGAATTGCCAGTTACCTCTAACTTCCGTGATGGTTTGACTGTTATGGAAATGTTTATCTCAACCCACGGTGCTCGTAAGGGAATGTCTGATACGGCCTTAAAGACAGCCAACTCAGGTTACTTAACTCGTCGTTTGGTTGATGTGGCTCAAGATGTTATTGTACGTGAGTTTGATAACGGATCTGACCGTGGCGTTGCTGTTCGCGCCATTATGGATGGCAATTCAGTGGTTGAGCCTTTGTATGATCGAATTGTTGGTCGTTATGCCATGAAGTCTGTCTTTGACCCAGAAACTGGTGAAAAGATTGTTGCTCGTAACGAAATGATTCATGAAGATGCCGCTCGTCATATTGTGAATGCTGGCATTGAAGAAGTAACTATTCGTTCTGTCTTTACTTCAACAACTGAACACGGTGTTTCTGTTCTTGATTACGGTCGTAACTTGGCTACTGGTGAAGAAGTCGAAGTTGGAGAAGCCGTTGGAACAGTCGCTGCTCAGTCAATTGGAGAACCTGGTACCCAACTAACCATGCGTAACTTCCACACGGGTGGTGTTGCCGGTGGAAACGATATCACGCAAGGTTTGCCTCGTGTGCAAGAAATTGTTGAAGCACGTATTCCTAAGGGACGTGCTGAAATTTCAGAAGTTACCGGACAAATTACCACAATTGAAGAAAATCCTGCAGAACGGATTAAGTCAGTCACAATCGAAGGGGAAACGGATACTCGTACCTATACTTTGCCATTGACTGCTCGGATGCGTTTTGGTGAAGGGGACCAAATCAAGCGTGGGGAAGCAATCAACGAAGGACCAATTGATCCTAAGGAATTGCTTGCTGTAACTGATACTTTGACAACTGAGTCTTACATGTTGTCAGAAATCCAAAAAGTTTACCGTTTACAGGGAATTGAAGTTTCTGATAAGCATATCGAAGTTATGATTCGTCAAATGTTGCGTAAGATTCGCATCATGGATCCTGGTCAAACTGATTTGTTGCCAGGTACTTTGATGGATATTGCTGACTTTAAGCGGGCCAACGAACCAGCATTACTTGCTGGTAAAGTACCTGCTACAGCTCGGCCAGTCTTGTTAGGAATTACTAAGGCTGCCTTGGAAACTAATTCATTCTTGTCTGCGGCTTCCTTCCAGGAAACAACTCGTGTCTTGACGGATGCAGCTATCCGTGGAAAGAACGATCCGTTAGTTGGACTTAAGGAAAACGTTATTATTGGAAAGATTATCCCAGCCGGAACTGGTATGTCTGAATACCGTCGTATCAAGCCAAAGGTGATTGGTGAAGTTGTTGCCAACCCAGAGGAAGAAGGCATTGAGGATATTCCTAGTTTGGATGATGTTGCCCAATCAATGGATTCTAATCAGTAAGTTCGAAAATACCAGCGCAAGCTGGTATTTTTTTATTGTTCTTCTTTTTAGGGGAGAGTAGACTTAAGAAAAAGAGGTGGAGAGATGGATAAGATAGTAACTATTCGTTGGATTGGTTGGATTAAAAAACTAAAACGGCAGCAGGCTTTAGCGATTTCAGTTACTTTTCTAGTGATTGTATTATTGATAATGTTTCAAGGTAATAGCAGTGATTATCGCCAACTTAATTGGCAGCAGATTGTATTAGCCACTTATTTTCTCTGGAGTTTCTCGCCAGCAGGGGAACAATTGGCCTACCGCGCTTTTCCGTATAATAAACCTCGATTTCAATATCAAGTGACGACTTGGTATCAGTGGGGACAGGCCTTGCTCTTTGCCGGTGCATTTTTTGTTGCTTCACTGCTTATATGGCGACCACAGTATTTGGCTGATATATCATCTAAGATTGCCTTTGCAACTATTATTGGCTTTGCAGCTATGTGGTTTCATCGGTGGTTACTAGCCCGAGTGATCAATAAAAAAGATGAATAACAATGTCTTTGACCAATTTGGAGGTACTAGTTATGAGAGAAGTAGCTAAGATAAATTGGATAGCTTGGATTAAGAACCTAAAACCATGGCAGGTTTGGATTATATCGTTACTGCCATTAATTATGGTATTTATGATAGAGACCTATTTTTACCAGAAACCGTTGAGCTATTGGAACGAAAACCGCTTAGATGGCAGACAAATCACGATGGGGTTATACTTCATGTGGCTATTTACACCAATTGAAGCGCAACTACGTTACCGTCGCTTTCCGCGTCAAATGCCTAATTACCAATATCAAGTCGCGACTTGGTCTAAATGGCTACAATCATTAATTTTTACCGGTGTATTATTTATCATTTTTCGATTATATTGGGCAGATACTTGTTTAATGAGTGTGTCCTTTCAAATGGTATTTGCTATTTTGTTAGGATATTCTCTTGTGCAATTTTATTATTGGTTCAAAGCTAAAATTTTAATAAATAGAGGTTAGCTATGCCCAAAAGTGGGCGTCCATGCCAAAACTGTTATTAATCTTGTGAAAATAATTTAAAGTAATACTTGTTCATTTAAGGAAACTAATAACTTGTTACGCAATTAATTGCAGAATGCGTATAATTAAAGACATGCAAAATTTAGATTACGAACAAATGAACGGGTTGTCATTGGCTTATATTGGCGATGCAATCTATGAACTAGCAGTCCGGCAGCACCTTTTAGGACTAGGTTTGACCAAGGTCAACGACTTACAACGGCACAGTCGGCATTATGTTTCTGCCAAGGCTCATGCTGCTTTATACCAGTTAATGGATCAACAGCAAATTCTCCAAGATCAAGAATTACTATATTTTAAACGCGGTCGTAATGCTAAATCACATACCAAGGCTAAAAACACCGACGTGGTTTCCTATCGGATTTCAACTGGGATTGAAGCCTTGTTCGGTTACTTGTATTTATCTAACCAGTCAGACCGTTTGCAAGAATTGATGGAATGGATTTATATTCAGGTTGAAACTGGGGAGGCTAGTTATGAGTAAAGGAACTTCAACTGATTTTATTTTTGGACATCATGCCAGTATTGCGGCATTACAGGGCGATCAGGCCATTAACAAGGTCTGGTTGCAAACTGGATTAAATCCGACCTTGGCCCAACAAGTCCGTAAATTAGCTAAAAAACGGCAATTAATCGTACAACAGGTGCCCAAAAGTAAATTAGATGAATTATCTGATGGTGGTAATCATCAAGGGGTCTTACTGAGCCTAGCCGCTTTTGAATATGCCCAACTTGATGATTTGTTTGCCAAGGCAGTCCAACTTAATGAAGATCCCTTCTTCTTGATTTTAGATGAAATTGAAGATCCTCATAATTTGGGATCGATTTTAAGAACAGCAGACGCGGCCGGTGTCCATGGTGTCATCATTCCTAAACGGCGGGCTGTCCAACTTACAGCAACCGTTGCTAAAACTTCCACGGGGGCCATTGAACATGTGCCCGTTGTTCGGGTTGGTAATTTAGTTAATCTGGTTGATGACCTTAAGAAACGTGGCCTATGGATTTTTGGAACTGACATGGCCGGACAAGATTACCGTCAGTGGGATGCTACTGGTCCAGTAGCACTAGTGATTGGTAATGAAGGAAAAGGTATTTCTCCCCTTCTGAAGAAGAAAATGGATGGCATGTTAACTATTCCGATGGTTGGACATGTGCAGAGTTTGAATGCCAGTGTGGCTACTAGTTTATTAGTGTATCAAGGATATAATTCACGACACCCACTATAAACACCGAAAGGTGCCTATTGGGGAAAGTGATGAAAGATGAATTACGAGCAGTTGTGTATGCTGCTAAAAAAGGACATGATTGTGCTTATCCGGTATTGATTAGTCGTTTGAAAGGACTAATTTACCAAGTGCATCACCAAAAAATTAGTGCTCGGGTTAGTCCAGATGATTGGTATTCAGACGCATTGGAAGTCCTATTACGTTGTATCAAGCGTTATAACATGGAGCGTAATCGAGCTAAATTTTCGACGTATTATGCCTCTGCTTTACAAAATCGAGCAACCGATTTAATTAGAAGCCACTACACGGCTAAAAATCAATTCGAACGGGCCTTGTATAGTCAGGATCAAGCTGAATTAGAGGGCTTAGAGAAAGGGAATGATACCTATAATCCTGAACAGATTTCGCTGTTAAAAGAAGCTCTTTCAAGCGTTAGTTTTGCCCAGACTGAGGATTTTTGTAAAGTTGTTCGTCAGTTAGTTGGCGCTCAATCTTATCAGGGGACTGAGATTAACCGACGTAGCTTTGATCAAATGCAGTATCGTTTTAAACGAGCGATTCAAGCGGTGATTTGAACTGCAAGGCTGCAGGTGTTAGAATTGAAAGCAAAGTGGAGGGCGTTAGTATGCCAAGTTCAAAGGGCTCTTTAGCCTGCACAGTTTGCGGTTCGCGTAATTACACCGTAGTTTTGTCAAAAGATCGTACTGAAAGATTGACTGTTAAAAAGTTTTGTCCCCATTGTGGAAAGCACACAATTCATCAGCAAACGAAGTAAAGGTAAAAAATCTTATGATTACATATTTTAAAAATGTTGCCGCTGAAATGCATAAAGTTACTTGGTTAACTGGCGAACAAACCAGTAAAGAGACAGTTGCTGTTTTAGCTGTGTCTGCTTTCTTCGCAATTGTGGTCGGTAGCTCAGATTGGATTTTACAGCAGTTAGTTAACTTGTTGCTAGCACACTAAAAGTATCTGTAGTATACTACTAGTAGCGCAAAGGGCTCTTGGAGCTCTTTTTTATTTTACATTTAGGAGGTTATGGTGCCTGGAGCATCTTAGTAATATGACAGAAGAAATGGAAAAAGCATGGTTTGTTGTCCACACCTATTCGGGTTACGAACATAAAGTTAAGGCTAATTTGGAGTCACGAACACAGACAATGGGAATGACGGAACAAATCTTCCGCATTTTGGTACCAGAGCAAGAAGTTTCAACTGTGCAAGATGGTGAAGTTAAAACCACTGTTGAAAATGATTTCCCTGGATATGTCTTAGTTGAAATAGCTACTCCTCAAGATGGTAATATGACCGATGAAGCATGGTATGTTGTGCGAAACACGCCAGGTGTAACTGGTTTCTTGGGATCGCACGGAGCTGGTTCAAAGCCCAACTCTTTATTGCCTGAAGAAGTTGACCTATTGATGCGTCGGATGGGGATGGTTACCAAAGAAGTTATTGACTTAGACGTAGAAGTTGGCCAAACAGTTAAAATCATCACTGGGCCATTTAATGGGATGGAAGGGGTTGTTACAGCAATTGACCCTGAAAAACAAACTATTGAAGCGACAGTTGAAGTCTTTGGCCGGGAAACACCAACTGAATTGACTTTTAATGATGTTGATACCAGCCTAGCTTAATAATAAAAAGGATAATTACTTGGTAATTATCCTTTTTATTTGGTATACTGAATAGGCATGTCAAAGACATGCGTGGAAGCAGCACTGAAGCTGCGCTTTACCACAACACGAGGAGGAAATAATCGTGGCTAAAAAAGTCGTAAATGTAGTTAAGCTACAAATTGCCGCCGCCAAAGCAACGCCAGCTCCACCAGTTGGACCAGCGCTTGGACAGGCCGGTATTAACATCGCGCAATTCACAAAGGAATTTAACGCGCGTACAGCTGATCAAGCGGGATCAATGATCCCGGTTGAAATCTCTGTCTTTGATGACCGTTCATTTGAATTCGTTACTAAGACACCACCAGCAGCTGACCAGTTGCGTAAGATTGTTGGTAAGGGTTCTGGTGAACCTAACACCAAGAAGGCTGGTAACGTTACTCTTGACCAAATCCGTGCCATTGCTGAAAATAAGATGGACGATTTGAACGCCAATGATATCACTGCAGCAATGCGGATGATTGAAGGAACAGCACGCTCAATGGGTGTTACTGTTGATGGTGTTGACTTGACTGTTGATGGTACAGCAATCAAGGAGGACGCAGAATAATGACACAAAAACATGGTAAGAAGTATTTAGAAGCTGCTGCCAAGGTTGATGCCGAAAAGACATACAGCCTCGACGATGCGATTGCTTTAATGAAGGACGTTAGCTATGCTAAGTTCGATGGTTCTGTTGAATTAGTTTTCAATTTGAACGTTGATACTCGTCAAGCTGACCAACAATTGCGTGGTGCCGTAGTGCTTCCTAATGGAAGTGGTAAGGACAAGACTGTTGTTGTCTTTGCTCAAGGTGATAAGGCAAAGGAAGCTGAAGCTGCTGGCGCTGACGTTGTTGGTGCTGCTGACTTGGTTCAACGTATCCAAGACGGTTGGTTGGACTTTGATGTTGCCGTTGCTACACCAGACATGATGGCTCAGGTTGGTCGTGTTGGTCGTGCTTTGGGACCTAAAGGTTTGATGCCTAACCCTAAGACTGGTACAGTGACAATGGATGTTACTAAGGCTGTGTCTGATGCCAAGGGTGGTCAAGTAACATACCGTACTGATCGTGACGGAAACGTTTCTGTTACTGTTGGTCGTGTATCTTTTGATGACCAAAAGTTAGCTGAAAACATTAAGACTATTGCTAACACTGTTTTGAAGTCTCGTCCTGCTGCCGTTAAGGGAACATATGTCCAAAACGTAGCACTTTCATCAACTATGAGTCCTGCTGTGACTGTTGATGTTGCTAGTCTTTAATTGACAGATTAATTATTAATTGTTAGAATTTAAAAAGTAATTGAACCCATTTTGCCTAAGACTCAGGTGGTGCTTGCACCTTAATTTCCTGCCGAGGAAGTTGATTTTTAACTTTGCCCGCATGTCTTCTTGGCGTGCGGGATTTCTTTTGCAAAAAATTCAAAGGAAGGAGAATTAATCACAATGAGTGAACAAACGATTGCACTTAAGGCCAAGAAGGTTGAAGAAGTTGTTGAGCAGTTTAACGCCGCTACTTCAGCTGTGGTTGTCGATGCTCGTGGTTTGACTGTGGCTGAATCAACTGATTTGCGTCACCAACTACGTCAAGAAGGTGTTACCTTAGAGGTTATCAAGAACAAGATTTTGGTTCGTGCCGCTGAAAAAGCTGGTTACCCAGAACTAAATGATTTGTTTGCTGGTCCATCTGCTGTTGCTTTTTCAAACGATGATGCTGTGGCACCTGCCCGTATTTTGAAGAAGTTTGCTGATGAAAACGCAACTCTTGAAATCAAGGGTGGTGTTGTTGATGGTAACATTGCCAATTTGGAAGACATCAACAAGTATGCTTCATTGCCATCTCACGATGGTTTGCTGGGTCAGTTGATGGCCGAGTTCCAGTACCCAATCCGTACCTTTGCTTATGCTGTTAAGGCATTGCAAGAAAAGAAGGAAGCTGAGTCCGAAGGAACAGCAGCTGCTGAATAATAACAAACTAGTAAAAAGAATAATATTTGGAGGAATTTAATCATGGCTTTTGATAAAGACGCGATTATCGCATCATTGAAGGATGCAACCATCTTGGATTTGGCTGACTTGGTTTCAGCTATCGAAGAAGAATTTGACGTTTCTGCTGCAGCTCCAGTTGCAGCTGCAGGTGCTGCTGATGGCGGCGCTGCTGCTAAGAGCTCATTTGATGTTGAATTGACTTCAGCAGGTACTGCTAAGGTTAAGGTCATCAAGGCTGTTCGTGAAGCAACTGGCTTGGGCTTGAAGGAAGCTAAGGACCTTGTTGATGGTGCACCATCAGTTATTAAGGAAGGTCTTTCAGAAGACGAAGCTAACGAATTGAAGGAAGCTTTGGAAGCAACTGGTGCTTCAGTTACTTTGAAGTAATTCTTCTAAAGAAAGAGTGCTGCGGTGCTCTTTTTTTGTACATAGGAAAGAAGGTATCTCCATGACACAGGTAACGGGTGGGGAACAATATTTTACAGCACAGCCAACAGCGCAACATGAAATGCATGAGTTTGATTTTCAGCTTTTGGGACAGGAATTACACTTTGTTACCGATGCGGGTGTCTTTTCTAAAAGAACGATTGATTTTGGTAGTCGTACCATGCTAGAAGCAGTCGGTTCCCAGCAACTGCCAGCAGGAAAAATTTTAGATTTAGGTACTGGTTATGGGCCGGTGGGGATTGCCATGGCTAAGGCTTGGCAACGTGAAGTCGATTTAGTTGATGTCAATCAACGGGCTTTATCTTTAGCAGAACAAAATGCTCAGCGGAATGGCGTGTCTGAATTAGTCGATATTTTCCAATCAGATATTTATCAGCAAATTGACCAAAAATACGCAGCGATTTTAGTTAATCCGCCAATTCGGGCTGGTAAAACGGTTGTGACAGCCATGTTAACCGAGGCTAAAAATCATTTGATTAAGCAAGGAAAGTTAATCGCGGTATTGCAAAAAAAGCAGGGAGCCCCTTCAGCTCAAAAGAATATGGCTGCTGCTTTTGGCAATGTGAAGGTAATTGGGAAAAGTAAGGGTTACTACGTTTTGGAGAGTATTAATGCGGATTGATCCGGTTTTAACGACTGAAGAAATCAATTATTTTATGAAAGAGGCTTTGGTGGAAGCTCGAAAAGCCGAGGCGATTGGGGAAGTACCAATTGGCGCGGTGATTGTTCAGGGTGGTCAAATCATCGCCCGCGGGTATAATCATCGAGAAATTGACCAAAAAGCGACTGCTCATGCTGAGTTGTTAGCTATTGAAGCCGCAAATGCAGTTTTAGGTTCTTTTCGGTTAGAAAATACTACTTTATTTGTGACTTTGGAACCCTGTGTTATGTGTGCAGGCGCCATTGTTAATGCCCGCATACCTCAAGTTTATTACGGTGCTGATGACCCTAAGGGTGGCGCTGTACGTTCCTTACATCAACTGTTGGAGGATTCACGTTTAAATCACCGCGTTGACGTACACACCGGGCTTATGGCCCAAGAAAGTGGCCGGCTATTACAGCAATTTTTCCAAGCTATTCGTCTTAGACAACAGGCTCGTAAAATCGCTCAGCGTAAAAAGTAACTAATCCTTAATAACTCCGGTTGCCATCACTTTTAAAATTCGATATAATTATTGTGCGAGCAAACGTTGGCTCCCGAACCGAGTCAGGACAGGAATGTAGCAGCTCTAAGGATGATTAGCGTTGTGCTTGTGTACATATGCAAAAGCTGCCAATTGGCAGCTTTTTTTGTAAGGGGGAGTACTGTGACTTATCAAGCACTTTATCGTGTTTATCGACCACGAACATTTCAAGATATGGTTGGACAAGACGTCATTACCCAGACCTTGCAAAATGCCATTGCAGCCAATCAAACAGGACATGCTTATTTGTTTAGCGGCCCCCGTGGAACTGGTAAAACTTCAGCAGCAAAAATATTTGCACGTGAGATCAATGGCATTGATGCCAGCGTTAATGACAGTCAAATTCCAGATATTGTTGAAATCGATGCAGCTTCTAATAACGGTGTGGATGAAATCCGAAATATTCGCGATAGCGCTAACTATGCCCCAATCAAGGCGCCTTATAAGGTTTACATTATTGATGAAGCGCATATGTTATCAACGGGTGCTTTCAATGCTTTATTAAAAACGTTAGAAGAGCCACCGGCTAACGTTAAATTTATATTAGCAACGACGGAACCACAAAAAATGCCAGCGACAATTTTATCGCGAACTCAGCGTTTTGAATTTAAGCGGATTAGTGATCAAACAATTCAAAACCAGTTAGCTAAGATTTTAGACCAACAAAAAGTTGCCTATGATTTTGAAGGTCTCAGATTAATCGCTACTGCTGCTGAAGGTGGTATGCGAGATGCTTTGTCAATTTTAGATCAAGTTATTGCCTACCAACCGCAACGAGTGACTGTCGAAACGGCTCGAACGGTAACTGGTACCGTTGCGGTTAATCAATTAATTGATTATTTACAAGCAATTGGCCATCAAGATACGCCCACTGCTTTAGAATTGCTAAGTGCGATTATCGCCGATGGTAAAGATGCCTATCGGTTTTTAGCTGATTTAATGGGATTGTTACGGGATATTATGCTGAGCAATGTTGTCCCAGACTTGGTTCGTAGTACGACTTCCATTCAGCAGCTACAAGAGTTAGCCCAATCGTTTAGTTTAGATAATTTACAAACCATGATGTTAGCAATTGATGATATGCAAAAACAAATTGCTCAGTCCCTCCAGACTGATGTGTATTTGGAGATGCTGACTGTTAAATTGGTTTTGTTGCAAAACAAACAGCAGGATACTCATCCTGGCGTTAAGGAATCAGTTGCAGCACCTAAGGCGCGTGAAAACAGTCCAGTTGCGACAAATGATGCTGTCGTGGTAAATAAGTCCACACCAATTATTGAATCTCAGGCAGCCCCAGTTGATTCACCTATTTCAGAGTCCAGTCAAGCAACCAGTACTTCGGCAATGGCAACTTCAGAAGCAACGCCATCAGTTTCAACACCAGTGACGCCAAGCAGCCAACCAGTGGCTTATACCGGCCAATCAGCGGTATTTGCGGTGTTGGCTCAAGCCCAGCGTAAAATGTTAACCACGATTCAGCAGGCTTGGTCACAGTTGCAAGACACTTTACCAGTTCAGGTGCAGGCCTTGTTACAGACCGCGAATCCAGTAGCCGCAAGTAGTGAAGGGGTTGTACTGGCCTTTGAGTACCCAGCTTTGTTGGAGCAGGCTTTACACGATGGTAATTTTCAAAGTAAGGTTCAAGCGACCTTCCAACAAAATAATTTCCCAATCAAGTTGGTGTTAATTAGTCAAGATCAATGGACTAAGGATCGTGGTGATTATGTGACTAAATTAAAGCTAGGTCAAGAACCACATGAGCGCTTTGATCAGCTAGAGCCACTTCAAATGACTACTAACGAGCATGAAAATGCTCCAGAAATCATTGAAAATGATCAACAAATTCCTGACATTGTTGATGCAGCGCAACAAATGTTTGGTGAAGAGCTAGTTAAAGTGGTTAACCAACCCAGGAAAGGATCTTCTTAATGCAGTATCCAGAACCGATTGCTAGATTAATTGATAGCTATACTAAGCTACCTGGAATCGGCCCCAAAACAGCTACTCGGTTAGCTTTTTACACGCTAGGTATGGAAGAAGCAGACGTAATCGCCTTTGCTAAATCTCTCCAGGCCGTTAAAGCTGATATTGCTTTTTGCGAAATTTGTGGCAATATCACCAGTAAGGATGTGAATCCATGTATGATTTGTCAGGATAAGAGTCGCGATCAGTCAACTGTCTTAGTGGTTCAAAATTCACGAGATGTGATGGCCATGGAAAATACTCGAGAATATCACGGCCTTTATCATGTGTTAAATGGTGTCATTTCTCCTAGTGCAGGAACGGGACCAGAAGATATCAATTTGCCAAGTTTAATCCGTCGTTTATCTAGTAACGATCAAATTCAAGAAGTGATTGTGGGAACGAATGCTAATGCTGATGGCGAGGCAACGGCCATGTATATAGCGCGGTTGCTAAAGCCAGCGAACATTAAAGTTACACGGTTAGCCCATGGTTTGGCAGTTGGCTCTGATATTGATTATGCGGATCAGTTAACCCTAATTAAGGCGGTGGAGGGGCGTAACGAACTATGATGTTTAAGAAAAATAAAAAAATTGACATTAAAAATGAGTACGACCAAATTTTGCTTTATCAGGTTCGCTATTTAAAACGGGCCTTGTTATTAGCCCAAGAATCGGAAACTGCCCTGGTAGATAGTCGTGTTAATGGCCATCTAATTGAGGCACAAACGGCCTTAAAACGCGCTAAATTTAATTATGTTTATCGCGAAGCTCGTCATCGTCAAACGGTCGAAGATATGCAAAATATGTGGTTCCAAGGAGAGTAACGTGGTAGACCAATCAGTGTTTATTTCAATTGAAGGACCCGAAGGGGCTGGAAAGACAAGCTTGATTAATGCCCTAGCACCTGAATTAAGACAAAATTTAAAACGACCAGTACTGACCACTAGAGAACCAGGTGGGAACCCAATTGCTGAAGGAATTCGCAATATGCTAGCGGCCGATACATCCGTGAATATGGATGCTCGCACCGAAGCTTTGCTGTTTGCAGCAGCTCGACGACAACATTTAGTGGAAACAATTTTGCCAGCCCTGGCTAAAGATGAAATTGTTCTGTCTGATCGTTATTTAGATAGTTCTCTAGCTTATCAAGGTGGAGGTCGTCGGCTCGGCGTTGATGATGTTTTAGCTCTTAATGAATTTGCGATTGATCATGTCTTACCCGATTTAACCCTTTATCTGGATTTACCCGTTGAAATTGGTTTAGAGCGAATTAACCAACAGCGTCAAAGTAAAATTGATCGTTTGGATCGTGAAAAATTAGATTTTCATCAGCGGGTTCGGGAAACTTACCTAAGCTTGTTAGAGCGTTTTCCAGACCGAATCGTCAAAATAGATGCTAATCAACCACTTGAACAAGTTATTCAAGCGGCTCGAGTAGAGCTTAGTAAAGTTTTGGAGGTAGAATCATGAAATTAGTAACAGCAATTATTCAAGACAAAGATGCAACAAAATTAAGCAATGCCTTTGTCAAAGCTAATATTCGGGCAACACGTTTATCGACAACGGGCGGATTTTTGCGTTCAGGAAATACCACCTATATGATGGCGATTGAGGATGAACGCGTGACGGAAGTCTTGGAGATTATCAAGACTGTTTCACAAAAACGTAAGCAGTTTATGGTACCGCCATTGGGGATGGATGCCGATCATGCCGGTTCTTATCCAGTCGAGGTTGAAGTTGGTGGTGCCACGGTCTTTACGCAAGCTATTGATGATTTCTATCGTTTCTAATGACAGCAGATTTTATTGAATTAGCGCAAAAAACTTACCCAAAGCAGCTAGCCCGCTTTGAGCAATTGATTACAGATGATCATTTAAGTCATCTATACCTATTGGCTGGGAGCAACCCCCAGGCTAAATTAGCTTTTGCCCGCTCGTTGGCATGGTTAGTTGCTGGACCAACAGAGAGAAATGCCCTTAGAATTGAACAAAACGATCATCCTGATATTTTTATTGTGACCCCTGAGGCCGGCAGCGATGCTCTGAAGGTGGGACAAATTCGGGCTTTGATGCCAGAGTTTACGACAACTAGTTTGGAGAGTTCACGTAAAATTTTTATCATTGATCAAGTTCAAACGATGACCACCAGTGCGGCTAATTCACTTTTGAAATTTATTGAGGAACCGGCAGGACCGCAGTTGATTTTGTTATTAACTGATAGTGTTGCAGAGGTTTTACCGACGATTCGCTCTCGAGCTCAAGTGGTGCACTTACATACCCTAAAAGGGGAAGAACTTGGTGATCAAACCACTGGATTAGACGAGGATTGGGTTGATAAGGCGCAACCGATTTTGTTTAAGTGGTTTGAAAAAGCGATGCAGCGTGATTTATCGGCCTTTAGCTTAGTTCAAACGCAGCTGGTACCGGTAGCAACTGAAAAACAACAACAAAATTTATTGTTAGAATGGCTACATCAGTTAACGCGCGATATGATTGTTTTTAATCAGATTGGTGATCAACGTTTGTTTTTCCCACAGTTACGGGGATTTTATACTAGTTTGCATCGTCAATATACCTTGGATCAGCTCATGGCTGCTGGCGATAGTGTGTTAGCAGATGACGATTTACGTAAAATCAATTTATCTTGGCAAAGTCGTTTGGAAAAAATAACGTTAGACCTATCCTTAGAATTAGGAGTAAATGATGCAAGTACAAAAAAGTTTTGAACAACATCAGACTGGCACTTTGTATCTCATTCCAACTCCAATTGGGAATTTACAAGATATTAGTCAACGGGCTTTAGCTGCATTAGCTGAGGTTGATTTAATTGCAGCTGAGGATACTCGCCATACGCAGCAATTGTTGAATCATTTTGAAATCACAACTAAACAAACTAGTTTTCACGAACATAATTGGCAGCATAAAATTCCAGAATTGATTGGCATTTTGCAAGCTGGACAATCAATTGGGCAGGTGAGTGATGCCGGAATGCCTTCAATTTCTGATCCGGGTAAAGAATTAGTTGCTGCGGCAATTGCTGCTGATATTCCGGTGGTACCTCTTCCGGGACCTAGTGCGGGGATTGTTGCTTTGATTGCCAGTGGTTTAGTACCACAGCCGTTTTACTTCCATGGCTTTTTACCCCGCAAAAAAAATGAGCAGGTGGCTGAATTAGCTAAATTAAAAGAACGACGGGAAACGGTTATCTTATATGAAGCCCCCCACCGTTTAATTTTTACTTTATCCAACCTTGTTAAAGTCATAGGGTCAGACCGATCACTAGTGGTAGCACGGGAATTAACCAAGCGCTACGAAGAATTTTTACGCGGAACGGCTGGTGAAATTTTGGGCTGGGTGCAAAGCCATCCAGTTCGAGGTGAATTTGTGATTATGATTGCTGGTAATTCAGCTCCTGATGTAACTGAATCAGAAGAAGAAATATTACCCGTGGTTGAGGCAGTGGAGCAATTAGTTGCGCAGGGATTAAAGCCCAATGCAGCGATTAAACAAATTGCCCGAGAACGCCAATTAGAACGTCAAAGTGTTTATCGTGCTTATCATCAATTAGAGGAGGAATCGTAATGGTTGATGAAAGTGTCTTTGAAATTGAACGCTGTGTTGAGTATTACGAGGCGGATCGTCATGGTCGTTTATCGCTGCCAATGATTGTTAATTTAGCAGTCCTAGCTTCTAAAAAACAAGGCGATATCCTAAATATCGGACAGGCAACTACGCAAGCGCGTGGTTTAGGTTGGGTCATATTACAGTACGATTTACATGTTTATCGTCGGCCAGAAGTTAATGAATCAATCCGATTGCAAACAACTGTTGGTCATTTCAATCCATTTTTTGCCCAGCGCTCCTTTAAGATTTTAGATGAACAGGGGGAGGAGTTAGTAAACATTAATTCCCTTTGGGCGCTGATTGATATTGAAAAGCGCCATATGGTTCGTTTGCCCCTTGATTTAGTTGAACCTTATGGTGCTGTAGCAGCTAAGCGATTAAATCGAATTCCCAATCCAAGCAAAATTAAAGCGGATGAAACAGTACAAGAGCAAAGGTATCGAGTACGTTATTTAGATATTGATGCCAATCAGCATGTTAATAATTCTAAATATTTTGAGTGGATGGAAGATGTGATGGGCGCCGACTTTTTGGAGACCCATGAGGTTACACGGATTAATTTAAAGTTTGAAAACGAGGTTCATTTGAATCAAACAGTGGTATCTCAAGTCGTTAAGGGTGATAATTACTCTAGGCATCGTATTCAAACGGATAATACCGTCAGTGCCGAAGCCGAATTTGAATGGCGATCCATTGATCAATAAAATTAAAAAGAAGGTACTAAAATGGCAGTTCTAGTTTTAGGTGGAGCCGGTTATATTGGCTCTCATATGGTTAAGCGTTTAGTTGAAAAAAACGCTGAAGTAGTTGTAGTTGATTCCTTGGTTACCGGTCACCGGGAAGCTGTTGATCCTAAGGCTAAGTTTTATGAAGTTGATATCCGTGATAAAGCGGCATTAAGTGAAGTATTTGATCAAGAAAATATCAGTCAAGTGGTGCATTTTGCAGCCTTTTCAATTGTGCCTGAGTCAGTAGCGCAACCACTAAAGTATTTTGACAACAATACTGGTGGCATGATTACCTTGTTGGAAGTCATGAAGGAACATAACGTTAAACAAATTGTCTTTTCTTCTACTGCCGCTACTTACGGTAATCCGGTTCAAATTCCTATTAAGGAAACTGATCCGCAACGACCAATCAATCCCTACGGGGAATCCAAGTTAATGATGGAAAAAATCATGGATTGGTCCGATCAGGCCGATGGGATTAAATGGGTTGCTTTACGCTACTTTAATGTAGCCGGGGCAGCTGAAGATGGTACTATTGGTGAAGATCATCACCCAGAAACCCATTTGGTACCAATTATCTTACAGGCTGCTGCTGGACAGCGACCATATATTGAGATGTTTGGGGATGATTATCAAACCCCAGATGGCTTCAATGTTCGCGATTATGTCCATGTTTTGGATCTAGTTGATGCCCATATTTTAGCTTTAAAGTATTTGGCTGATGAACAACCATCTAATCAGTTTAATTTGGGGTCAGCTACTGGCTTTTCCGTCAAGGAAATGGTTGAAGCTGCTCGCCAGGCAACTGGAGTCGATATTGAGGCCAAAGTGGGACCTCGCCGGCCAGGCGATCCAGATATTTTGATTGCCGACTCTAGCAAGGCTCGGGATATTTTACATTGGCAACCTAAGTACGATAATGTGCAAGATATTATTAAAACTGCTTGGCATTGGACTCAAAGCCATCCCACTGGTTATAACGATTGATGATAAAAACAGCGCTCAATGGGCGCTGTTTTTGATTGCATAAGATAGGGCCTTATTGTGTCTTTTTGGCTTTCTATGTTAATCTAAACAAATGATGAAGAAATTAAATGATCTGCATATTCCGAGTTTAATAGTGTTGATTTTTATTACTTTTCAAATTGGGTATATTAACTTGTTACCACTCCTATTTAGAGGCTTTTTTCCCGGATCGATGGCCATTGGTTCGGTGATTGTCATGCTAATAATTGCAGGAACAGCTTATTTTTTACAAGCCACTAATGGGAGTGTCTGGGAGCGGCCACAAGGATATAAATTGATCTTTACGCTAATGGTCTTTTTCTTGATGTATTTGACCATCATTGTGATTAGCCAGCTTTATCCCAGCCCAGTGAGTGATAATCAAGCCGAAATTAATTATATAAATACGCACATTGGCGCCATTAACCAACTATTTTTTAAATTTACGCTAATCTTTTTGGCCCCTTTATTTGAAGAATTACTCTTTCGAGGTTGGCTGGTATGGGGTCTGGCCGGTTGGGGTAAAATAATTCAGTTTATCCTGCCAACCTTACTTTTTACCTTAGTTCATGGACCGAGCCGTCTAGCTGATTGGTTGACCTATGGTAGCTTAGCCACCCTGTTAATGATAATTCGTTTTTATACTAAAAAAGTTCAATACCCAATGTTTGCCCATATTATCTGGAACGCCTTCTCCTCTTTTTAGGAGTAAGGTGTTTTTATTTAGTTTCTATAAAACACGAAACCCCGATTACCTAGCGTGGTAATCGGGGAAATAATTGAGAATATTTGGGAGAGGGAAAAGAATATGAATGTCATCGTTGGGAGAAACGATAAGTTTTTAGTCCCTGGGCTTGGGGTTTCGTGGTCCTAGTGGGAAGCACTAGTTATTCCGCTTATATGGGGAACCTCCGTTTAATTAAAGGATAATTTCAACTTGGCTTGTTGCTTGAGACTAACTCGCGTTGTTGATGATTCTTATAATAAGGGGTTTAAGTTAAATATTCATAAAGTCAAAATAAAGTGAAAATTAAATTTTATGAAACCGTTTTGCATTATTTTTTGAGAGCGGTTACAATGACTGTATAAGAGGGCCAATCGTATAGCACTTCAGGTGTGGTATAGTTGGCTTGTATAAATGAAAAAGTTTAAAGGAGACAGTTGATGGGACTACTAGGAGCAATTGAAGCAGGTGGAACTAAGTTTGTCGTTGCAGTTGCTGATCATGATTTTAATATTATTAAGCGGGAAGCTTTTCCTACTTTAGACGGTGAGAAAACTTTAGATCAAGTAATTGCTTTTTTTGATCAATATGACAATATTGATGCTATTGGGATTGCTGCCTTTGGGCCCATTGACATTGTTGAAGGATCAAAAACTTATGGTCGTGTTCTAGACACACCAAAGCGGGGCTGGTCGGGTTATGATTTCTTGGGTCGAATGAAGGCTTGGCGTGATATTCCATACTTTTGGACGACTGATGTTAACGGTGCTGGCTGGGCCGAATTTAAGACCGGAGCAGCCCGTGACGTCCAAAATATGGTTTATTTAACTGTTGGAACTGGTATTGGTGCTGGAATCGTGACTAACGGTCATTTGCTTAGTGGCCTAGGGCACCCAGAAGCCGGCCACATTTTCTTACAAAAGCACCCGCAAGATTCTTATCAAGGACATTGTCCTTTCCACGGTGCTAACTGTTTGGAAGGTTTGGCTGCCGGTCCAGCAATTGAAGAACGTTGGAACAAGAGTGCTAAGGATATTCCTGATGGCGATTTGGCTTGGGAAATCGAAGCCTTTTACTTGGCCCAAGCAGCTTTGGATTACACCATGATTTTACGGCCAGAAAAAATTATTTTTGGTGGTGGGGTTCCTCATCGAGAAAGTCTATTCCCATTGATTCGTCAAAGCTTTGCCGAACAAATGAGTGATTACTTGGCTGTGCCACCGTTGGATGAATACATTGTTCCAGTTGAAAACGGTGATAATGCTGGAATTTTAGGTTGCTTCTATCTATGTAAGGACTTGCTAAACAAAGATTAACTTTTAATATAAGATTATTAAAAATAAATGGAACCTCAAGTTGACAAATATCATTTTTATCGTTACCATAAATGTCAATCCAAACGTTGAAGAGATGAGTAGATTTTCCCTGACGTCCTTAGAGAGCTAACAATTGGTGTAAGTTAGCGTCGTCATATTATTGAAAATGGTCTCAGAGTTAGTTAAATTGACGAGTCCCGATGATAAGTCAATTTTGGGTACGCCCGTTATCGCGCTAAGAATTCTCTTATTTAAGGATGATTCTGTCGGTAGAGTAGTTTGGGAAACTATTAAAACGAGTGGTACCGCGTTATTAACGCCTCGTAGCTTTAGAGCTATGAGGCGTTTTGTATATTAAAAAAGGAGATTTAAATGGATAAACCAATCATCGGCATTTCTGGTTCAGTAATTATTGATCACGATAAGGCTTTTTATGGCTCAAATCGTAGTTATGTAAATGAAAATTATGTTGAAGCTGTTATTAAAAATGGTGGGGTACCCTTTATCATGCCGGTTAGTGACAATGACGAGGTGATTGAAGCCCAGTTAGCCCATGTTCAGGGATTGATTTTGTCTGGTGGTCATGATGTAGATCCAACCTTATATAATGAAAAGCCACAACCAGCTTTGGGAGATATTTGGCCTAAACGAGACCATTTTGATGAGCTATTGTTAAAATTAGCCGAAAAACGTGGTATTCCTGTATTGGGTATTTGTCGTGGGGCTCAGTTAATTAACGTTGCCCATGGGGGCAGTTGTTTCCAAGATCAATCTTATCGTGACCAAGAAACCCAAGAGCACGTACAAGATATTGTTGCTAGTCAACCGACCCATGGGATGCGTGTGGATAAAGATAGTAAGTTAGCCGCAATTCTGGGGAAAACTACTTTTGATGTCAATACTTTCCACCATCAAATTCTTAAAGAAATTGGTACCGGATTAAAACCTTGCGCCTATGCTAACGATGGTATTTGTGAAGGGTTTGAAAATGCTTCGGGCACTGTGATTGGCGTTCAGTGGCATCCGGAGATGATGTGCAGTAATCCGGATACGGCTTTCATGAATAATCTGTTCCGGTATGTGATTGAACAAGCGAAATAGGAGTAGGTATGAAGCAACAAATAAATCTCAAGGATAAGCTGGGCTTTTGGTCTATCGTCTTTTTAGCCATTAATTCGATTATTGGTTCTGGAATTTTTTTAACTCCTGGTAGTGTGGTTCGCCAGGTTGGTAGTCAGGCTTTAATAGCCTATTTGCTGGCAGCTATTCTAGCATCAATTATCGCCATTTCTTTTGCTGCGGCTGCTAAGTATGTCACGCAATCGGGCGCAGCCTACGCTTATGCTAAAGCTGCTTTTGGTGATAAAGTTGGTTTTTACATTGGTATTTTGCGTTATTTTTCGGCCACGACGGCTTGGGGAGTGATGGCTGTTGGGGTGATTAAATCAACTTTGGCCATCTTTGGCATGAATCCAAACGACAATGGCCGGGTTATCTTAGGAATCCTGATTTTAATGGGAATTATTAGCCTAATTAATGCGTTGGGGCAAAGGGTTGTTAAATACGTCATGAATTTGTCGACCATCGTTAAGGTGGCCGTACTACTTTTGATTATTGTAGCTGGCCTGCTTTTACTATTGACGACCGGGGCGACTGGTAATTTATCTCAGGTTGATCAGGTTACGCAAAATGGTAAAGTGATTGTACCAACACTAACGACGGCTACTTTTACCATGGCGGTGGTTTCAGCTTTTTATGCTTTCACTGGTTTTGAAGCGGTAGCATCGGGTTCAGAAGATATGCAAAATCCATCCAAGAATCTTCCACGAGCGATTCCGTTAGCCATTTTAATTATTGCGGCGATTTATATTGGGGTAGTCGCTGTGACCTTGCTAGTCAATCCTGAAGTAATTATGACCACCAATCAAGTGGTAGCAGTAACGGCTATTTTTAATAACGTTATTTTGCGGGATATAATTTTAATTGGTGCTTTGGTTTCTATGTTTGGCATCAATGTTGCGTCTAGTTTTCATGCGCCGCGAATTTTAGAAGCGATGGCCAAACAAGGCCAGATTTCTAGTAAGCTAACTCGGCGAACTAAAAATAATTTTCCATTGCGTTCTTTTGTGACTTCAATTTTATTGGCCGTACTTATTCCACTAGCCTTTAATTACAATATGACTAACTTGATCACCCTCAGTGCGCTTGTACGGTTCTTAGGTTTTATTATGGTGCCGCTAGCGGTTATTTTCTTTTACTTTAATAAAAGCCAAGTAGCAGTCTTACCAGCTCCTAAAAACTTTATCACGGATGTATGCGCCCCGATTGTATCAATTTTACTGGTAGTCTTTCTATTGATTAACTATAACTGGAAATTGCAATTTGGCATTGTAGAAAATGGTCAAGTTATTGGTATTAATTGGTATGCAATTGGGATGGCCGTCTTTGGCTTTGTTGTCTTGCCGTTGGTGATTACCCTGATTACGAAGTTGGAAAATCGTTCGGTAACTAAATAAAAGAAAAACAGGTATTTTGGTGTTAAATTCTTGAAGCTAGCTGATTGCTATGGTAAAATATATTCTGTTGTGAAATAGCACAGCGGTCAGCTAGCTCAGTTGGTAGAGCAACGGACTCTTAATCCGTGGGTCCAGGGTTCGAGCCCCTGGCTGACCATAATGAAAGTGGACTTTGGTCCGCTTTTTTTATTTTCCAAAGGGGAGGAGTAATTCATGCTTAAAAAACCTAAAAATAATTTACGATGGCTATGGATTAGTTTAGGCTGTCTATTAGTTCTGTTGGTGGGAACCAGTTATTGGTTATCCAGCCAGCCTCATTTGGCAAAGGGAAAAGCGACGAATTCTCAGTCAATCAAGACTGATGGTTTACCTAAAAATAGTCGGGCTAGTGATTGGCAACTAGTTTTAGTCAATAAGCAACATCCTCAAAATCAAGAGCTAAACTTTACCAAGGCCACTGTTGATGATAAGCAGGTCGATACGCGGATTGTTAAGCCTTTGGCAGATTTTCGGAAAGCGGCTTTAGCAGCTGGATATCCGACTACCTTGGTATCCGGGTATCGTTCGATTGCCGATCAGCGGAATGTTTTTGCTAACGTAACCGCTCAAAACGAGCGGAATGGTCTTGCTCCGCAAGATGCTAAAGCAGCGACTGAAGCAGTCGTGCAAACCCCAGGCTCATCGGAGCATCAAACCGGTTTGGCTGTTGATTTGGCAGGAAATGATGCCTTAGCAAAATGTCCTAATTTAGAAGCTAATATGGATCAATTTCCTTCACAGCAGTGGTTGATTAAGCATGCCCCTGAATATGGCTTTGTTTTACGATTTTTACCCGATAAAAAATCCCAAGCACAAACCGGTATTGACTATGAATCTTGGCATTTTCGCTATGTTGGGTATACCAATGCGCAGTATATGACTAAACACCATTTAACCTTGGAACAATATTTAACTTATTTAAAAGACGCCGGTCAAGCATAAAAATATTAGTTATGTTTGATATACTAAGATGGAATGATACAGGGGGTAGCTAAATGATTGTTTTATCAGGGACAATTGGTGCTGGGAAAACTAGTTTAACTGAATTGTTGGCGCAACGCTTGGGTAGTCAAGCCTTTTATGAAAGTGTGGATGATAATCCAATCTTGCCGTTGTTTTATCAGGAACCACAAAAATATGGATTTCTTTTGCAAATCTATTTTTTAAATACGAGATTAGCTCAAATTGTAAAAGCTCAAGAGGGCCGGCTAAATGTGTCTGACCGTTCAATTTTTGAGGATGCACTTTTATTCCAATTAAATGCGGACTTAGGACGCGCCACTCAAACTGAAGTTGATATTTACCAAGATTTGGTTGATAACATGCTGGATGATTCAAATAGTGATAATTTAGTTCAGAAACCCGATTTATTGGTACATGTTCGGGTAAGTTTGGATACCATGTTAGCACGGATTAAAAAGCGCGGACGACCTTTTGAACAAGTTCAGCAAGACCCTGATCTTTATCAGTATTATCAAGACCTTAATCAAAGGTACGACCAGTGGTTTGCTAACTATAACCGCTCGCCTAAAATTCAAATTGATGGTGATCGTTATAATTTTGTTGAAAACGAAGCTGATCGGCAAGTTGTCTTACAAATGATTGAGGATAAGTTAGCTGATGTTGGCGCTTTATCCACTAAGTAATTAAAAATTTTGCATAAAAAAGACCTCTGCCACATGTATGGCAGAGGTTTTAGTTTACTTTAGGACAGCTAGCATTTGTTTTTGGAAATCAGGTACGAAACGCTTTTGATCAACCAAGACAGCTGCTTGAGCAGTTGTTGGATCTAACAAACGGGCAGTGTCACCAATGGTACGACCGTAATCACCAGTTTGGTTGTCGTAAGTGACTTTCATGTTTAATGGTAGGGTCGTCATGTAAGAGGGGTCAATGCTGACGGCCACGGCAAGAGGATCATGCAAGGCTGCGCCATTTTCGTTGATACCAAGATCATGGTAAGCATCGATGTAGTAATCAACGATATCAGCATATTTTTGTCCTGCTACTGTACCTAATTCACGCCACTCAGCGGTGTGGGCTTTAGTGAGTAGTGTTCGTAAGGTAACATCTAAACCAACCATGGTTAGGTTTTCTTGATGGCGGAAAACAACATCGGCTGCTTCAGGGTCTTGATGAATATTAGCTTCTGAAAATGGCGTTACATTACCAGGAACACTCAAGGCACCACCCATTAAGGTTGTTTGACCAATTAATTGGCCAACTGCTGGATCAATTTCGAGTGCTTTGGCTAGGTTAGTAAGTGGTCCGGTTGGCAGCATGATTAGCTGGTCTTGATACTTATGGGCAACTTCAATTAAGAAGTCAACGCCACTTTGATTGCTAACTTGATGATTAGCAGTGGTTAACTCGACATCGCCGATACCATTTTTTCCGTGAATTTGTTGTGAAATGGGCATGACATCAAAATGGTTGGTCGTACTTGAATGTCCCTCGCCGATGAAAACTGGTACATCATCGGCACCTAATAGGTGCAATAAGTTTAAGGTGTTTTGTGCCGCTATTTGGTTGGTTGTATTACCATAACTGGCAATTACCCCAATTAAATCAACATCAGGATTGCCGATGGCATAGGCTAAAGCCAAAGCATCGTCAATACCAGTGTCCAAATCAAGAATCATTTTTTTCTCTGCCATTGCTATTTCTCCATTTTTTCGTTACTTTCATTATAACAAGTGCATTGCTAAAAAATAACGTGAGTTCATTTAATTTTAGGAAGAAGGATCTTATGACGGAAGTCTATGATATTGTCATCATTGGTGGTGGCCCGGTGGGAATGTTTGCTGCTTTTTATGCTAGTTTACGAGATGTAAAAGTTGCCCTAATTGAAGCCCTTCCTGAATTAGGCGGGCAGCCGTTAGCCCTATATCCTGATAAAAAAATATATGATGTACCGGGATTGTTAGGGGTCACCGGTCGGGATTTGGTTACTAATTTAAAAAAACAAATGGGACTGTTTAAAGTTGATATTTTTACTGATACGACAATTATTGATGTTAGGCAGACGGATGCTTTATTTACATTAACCACTGATAAAGAGAAGACCTTACTAGCTAAAACGGTCATAATGGCGACCGGTAAGGGTTCTTTTGAACCACGACGGCTTCAAATTGAGGAGGCATCGAAGTTCGAAGGGGCTGGTTTATCTTATTTTTTGTCCCAACCAGAAACATTAGCGCAACAAGTTGTTGCCATTGTGGGTGGGGGTGATTCAGCAGTTGAGCTTGCCTTAGCTATTGAACCTTATGCAAAAAAAACATATCTAATTCATCGCCGAGATCGATTCCGGGCTTTGGAACAAAGTGTCAAGCAGCTAGAACATAGTCCAGTTGAAGTTTTAACGCCCAAAAAAGTAACTGGGCTAAAGCGGCTTGCTAATGGACAATTACAGGTTAATTTGACTCATGTTAAAGAGTTCGAAAAAAATGAAAAGTTGGTAGTTGACCAGTTGATTGTTCAATATGGCTTTATTTCACAAGATCAAGTGGTACGGGAGTGGGCCATAGCCCCAGACCGAGATCTTTACGGGGTCTTGGTGAAAGAAAATTTTGTTACTTCCCAACCAGGATTATTTGCCATTGGGGATGTTAATTCCTATCCAGGCCAGGCAGATTTGATTGCCATCGGCTTTGGCCAGGCGCCAGAAGCCGTTAATGCGGCGATTCGCTGTTTTGATCCTGACCGGGGTGGGCCAGGACACTCTAGTAGTCTAATTATTGAATAAAAACAGCATCCCTAAGGATGCTGTTTTTAAGATTGAAGTTGAGCTTCACCTGTTTGATAATTGATGGTCACGCCGGGTTGAACGTTAAAAATCCAGTAATTAAGATTGAGACTTTGGCCATTATCTTCGACTGATTTAGCCATATAATGAACGCCTCGGGCGAGCCGATCGGTTCCCTGATAGAGGGGAGTGACCTGACCACGGATGGAAATATTGGGATGTTGTTTCAAAGCATTCCGGATGTCATCTTCTGGTACTAATTGACCTGGGTAGGCATTTTCAACTCGGGTACCAGTGGTCATATTTTCAGTAACCATGGTCGGCATGCCAAAGAATTGGTAACCGACGATATGGGATTTATTCCAAAGGGCCTGTTTACTGCCACCTAATTCGGCCTGCGGATTAACGTGGGTACCACCGACCCATTTTTGACCGTTATAATGATCATTTATATACCAGCCAGAAGGTCGGACATCGCTGGGAATCCGCGCTGGCCGTTTAGTAACTTTTTGAAGGGCCGCTTGGTTAACGACAAAGTTAGCCTGTTGAGACCGCCCCAAACTATCTAGAGGGGATAAGGCTAAGCCGTCAGTTGGTCGTAGACGATTATTTTCACTAGGGAATTGTTCGGTTAGTTCGCTTTGTGAAAAAGTGGCCTGATTGTCATTGATGTGGACGACATCCCCATCTAGGGTGCCGTCCCATTTTAGGGCTAATAAATCTTGGTTGGAACGGATTTGGGCGCTGCTGAAATTTCCAGTGGGGGCTTTATGAGAACTAGGCTGTTTCCAAAAAAAAGCTAGCGCTAATAAAACTAATAACAGACCTAGGGCCACCCAGCGGCGATAGTTTGATTTGATATTTTTTTTACGGGCCATTAGAAAGTCATTGCTCCTAAGAATTGTTGAATCCGTTGGTTGTCAGAAGTAAAGAATTTTTCTGTGTCACCTTGATAGCCTAAGTGACCATGATCGATAAATAAAATGCGATCGGCAACCTGACGGGCAAAGGACATATTATGAGTCACAATAATCATGGAAGTATTTTGCTCAGCTAAATTCCTGAGAATGCGCAACACTTGTGCTTCTAATTCAGGATCCAAGGCACTGGTTGGTTCGTCTAAGAGTAGATATTGGGGGTGCATGGCTAAGGCACGAATAATTGCGATTCGCTGTTGTTGGCCACCGGAGAGTTGATAGGGAAAGCGATCAGCTAATTCGGTCATCTCAAATTGTTCTAAAAGATCTAAAGCTTGCTGGTTAGCCTCGGTTTTGGTTAATTTCTTAACGTGAATTAATCCCTCAGTTAAATTATGCAACACATCTAAGTGGGTAAACAAAGCTTTTTCTTGAAAAACCATGCCAAACTGTTGACGTACTTTTAAAATTGTTGGGTTACTGATGACCTGGCTAAAATCTACTTGTAAATCATCTAAAATCATTTCGCCACTAGTGGGTTGTTCTAATAAATTTAGTGACCTTAGTAGCGTAGATTTTCCGGAACCAGAAGGTCCTAAGATAGCAGTAGTCTGATGGACTGGAAAGGTTGTTGTAATATTATCTAGCGCGACTTGGTCTGGATATTTTTTTGTTAAATTATTGACTGTAATCATTGAGCAAACCTCGACGTATAAATTTCTAAATAGTGCTGTCCGATTGACAAAATCGAAGTTAAAAAGGCATAAACGATAGCGACTAAAATATACATAGATAAAATACGATAGTTTTGGGCTGCAATTTGCTGACTAAGATAAAACATTTCCACGATGGTAATGACGCTGGCTAAGGAAGTATCCTTTAGTAAAGAAATTAGGGAGTTACTTAGCGGTGGAATTGAAATCCGAGCTGCTTGTGGCAAAACGACATAAAGATAAACTTCCCAGTTAGACATGCCTAACGAAAGACCGGCTTCCTTTTGAACGTGCGGTACTGATAAAATCGCCGCTCGAATGGTTTCGGAAGCATAGGCACCAGTATTAAGTGAGAAAACAGTGATTGCCGATACCCATGCATTGGCAAAAAAACTAATATGAGCATTGGGGAGCCCGTAAAAAACAATGAATAACTGCACAATGAGGGGGGTGGAACGAAAAGTCCAGACATAAAAGGCCGCAAACCCCTTTAATATTTTTAAAAAGGCGGCTGCCCATTCATTCTTGGGTGATTGGCTGAGACGAATTAAAGCAGTCACTAAGGCAAATACTAGTCCTAAGCTAAAGGACATTATTGTCAAGGGAATCGTATACTGTAGCGCTGCTTGGAGTAGGCTGGGTAGATATTTGACTGCTAATTCAAAAAATTCCGACATAGTAGGCATTATTCCTTTGCTATTTATTCATGGGATAAGTCAGTACCAAAGTATTTCATTGATAACTTAGTTAAAGTACCATCTTTTTCTAACTCTTCAATTGCCTTACTGATATCTTTTTCTAGTTTGATGTTGTCTTTTTTAAGAAGTGGACCGGACGGTTGTGACTTAACTTCACTAGAAATATCAACTGTTGTTAAATCAGCGTTAGCATTTTGCTTTTGCCAAGCGGCAAAGGCCCCTAAGTCGTTTAGCGAACCTTCAGCTCGGTTAGTATTAATTAAATTCATGGCTTCAACAATGCCTGGAACAGCGACAATCTCGGCGCCATGATCGCGGGCAATTTGACCATAATTAGAAGTCGTTGATTGGGCCATCTTCTTACCCTTGATACTCTCTAGATTGGTCAGGTTCTGATCATCACTACGCTTGATTAGTACTGTTTTAGGATAAATATAAGGTGTTGCTAAGCGGTAAGTTTTTTTACGTTCAGGGGTAATCCCAACATTGTTCATGACAACATCGTAACGATTACTGCCTAAACCAGCAATTAAGGAATCCCATTTCGTTTGGACAAATTTTGTTTTTAGGTGTAGTTTATCGCCGACGGCTTGGGCGACATCGACTTCATAACCAGTTAACTTACCATTTTCACGATAGGAAAACGGGGCATAAGTTCCCTCTAAACCGACGGTTAAAGTCCCTTTGGTGATTGTTTCAGATTGACGACTTTGGCTGTAATACTGGGTAATTCCAACGATACCACCGATTACGACCAATATACCAACTAATAGAATAATAACTTTTTTCATATCCGAATCCCCCTGTACATAAAAAAACCGCCCCAGATAAAGGCTAGGGCGGTTTGCTAGTTACGATGATTTTGAAGTGTAGAAAATATACGTCAAAATACCGGTGCTAACAAGCGCCCGGCGTTAAACAAACTGAGTTAGTCGTGTTCAATAATGACATAATATCCTCCAACATATCCATCAGTTTAGCGGTCTTATCATCCTTTGTCAACTGTAACTATTGTTATACTTGTAATTGGTTTAACTCTGTTTTTCTATTGTATCGATTATTTTCGAGGACTTTGTCTGTTTGTTTTATATTATTTATAAGATTGGCCTAGTTACTAATTAGCTTTGTCATTACTATCCTTAGGATGGCTTATCAGACTTCCTGGTCTATTAAAATTTGATATAATAAAGCTAATTGGCCCGCCATTAGGGCTAGAAAGAGAGACTCATATGTCAGCGAAAAATACTTTTTATATCACCACCCCAATTTATTACCCATCCGGTAAATTACAATTGGGTAATACTTATACGACGGTGTTGGCCGATGCGGCTGCCCGTTATCATCGTTTATTAGGGGATGATGTTTTCTTCCTCACCGGAACCGACGAGCACGGTTTGAAAATCCAACAAAAGGCCGAAGCGGCCGGTACCACTGAGATGGCTTATTTAGACGGTATGGCCAAGCAAATTAAAGATTTGTGGCAATTGATGGATATTTCTTATGATCGTTTTATCCGAACAACTGAAGCAGATCATGAAAAAGCAGTTCAAAAAATCTTTGAGACCTTGTTAGAAAAAGGTGATATTTACAAGGGTAAATATGAAGGCTGGTACTCAGTTTCTGATGAAGAATACTTTACTGAGTCACAGTTAGCCGAAGTGTTCCGCAATAGCGAGGGACAGGTAACCGGTGGAATTGCCCCTTCAGGCCATGAAGTGGAGCGAGTTCAAGAAGAAACTTACTTCTTCAAGATGAGTAAATATGCTGACTGGTTGGTTGATTATTACCATAGTCATCCAGATTTTATTCAACCAGAATCACGGATGAATGAAATGATTCACAATTTCATCGAACCTGGTTTAGAAGACTTAGCGGTTACTCGGACTTCCTTTAACTGGGGAGTGCCTGTTCCTGGTGATGAAAAGCACGTCATTTATGTCTGGATCGATGCGCTAGCCAACTATATTACGGCTCTTGGCTATGGCAGTGATCAAGATGAACTTTTCCAAAAGTTCTGGCCAGCTAATGTTCAATTAGTTGGAAAAGAAATTGTCCGCTTCCACACGATTTATTGGCCAATTATGCTCCATGCTTTAGGTTTGGAATTGCCTGAAGAGATTATTGGTCATGGTTGGTTAGTCATGAAGGACGGCAAGATGTCTAAGTCTAAGGGAAATGTCATTTACCCAGAAGTCTTAGAAGAACGTTACGGTTTGGATGCCGTTCGTTACTACTTGCTTCGCTCGATGCCATTTGGTAATGACGGTGTCTTTACACCAGAAGACTTTGTTTCCCGAATTAACTATGATTTAGCCAATGACTTGGGTAACTTGTTAAACCGGACTGTGGCGATGATTAACAAGTACGTTGATGGCGTTGTGCCAGCCTTAGATACGGGTAAAACCCCCTTTGATCAAGAGCTAGTTACCACCATTACCCAAAGCATTGCTGATTACCAAAAGCACTTTAAAGATATTCGGACTGCTGATGCCATTGAGGATGTTTGGGCGATTGTTCGTCGGGCTAACAAGTACATTGATGAAACTCAGCCTTGGGTTTTGGCCAAGGAAGCTCAACATGATAATACCAATACTAAGATTACTGAGTTAACTGATGTTATGGCGCATTTGGCGGGTGCCTTGCGGGTTATTGCCGTATTGATTCAACCCGTTATGACCCAGGCACCTAAACAAATTTTTGCTCAATTAGGTTTGGATTATCCTGAAGAAGGCATAAAATTAGAAGGCTTGGCCTTTGACCAACTTCCTGCTGGTGGTAAGGTTGTCGCTAAGGGTGAGCCAATTTTCCCTCGTTTGGATATGGAAGCCGAAGTTAAGTTTATTTCGGGCTTGGTTTCTAAGGATACTAAGGGAAAAGGACGGGCTGTCAAAGAAGCGGCCAAGAAGCAAGAAGCTCAAGAATTAGCAGTTGATGTTAAGGCGCCAATTGAATATGATGACTTTGATAAAATTCAGTTAGTTGCGGCAAAAATCACAGGGGCTGAATTGTTGCCTAAATCTAAGAAGCTAATTAAATTTACTTTGGATGACGGTTCCGGTAATGATCGTCAAATTCTTTCTGGTATTCGTCAGTGGTATCCAGAACCAGAAGTTTTGCTAGGTAAAATGGTGGTGATTGTGGCCAACATGAAACCACGGAAGATGGCTGGTGAATTAAGTCAGGGGATGATTTTATCTGCTGAAAAGCATGATATTGTCACGGTTACGATTTTGCCCGACTCGATTGAACCGGGTTCAGGAATTGAATAACTAATTAAAAAACACTTTGCGTGAGCAAAGTGTTTTTTTGATGGTATCAAGACTAATAATTAACCCAATTCCCCAAAGGCAGAATAACCAATGGTGGGGAAAATGGTAACCAAACGAGCCAGTTGTTCTGGTGTGTAGCCGAATTCAATTGCTGGAAGTAAGCTGTTAATAATATCTTCAGCGCGTTCAGAAATTTCGGTGGCTCCTACTAAACGATGATCTTGATCATAGACCAAGGCAATTTCACCGGCCTTTTCATAATCGACATGTCGGTACCAATCACCCATTACATCTTTTTCGACGACTGTGTATTTGTCTGGTTCTGCTTGCGCCTTTTCCACACTAATGCCAGCTTGAGCAATTCGTGGACTGGTAAAGAGATTGGTTGCAATGGCGGGGTAATCAATTGCTTCTTGGGTTTGACCAATGAATAGTTGACTTAGATACTGTGATTCAAAGGTTGCTGTTGGGGTTAACTTTGGTACGACCTTATCCACAACATCCCCAGCAGCATAAACGTTATCAACCGATGTTTGGAGATGATCATTTACAATAATACCGTGCTTACTGTAGGCCACACCAATTTCATCGAGGCCAATATTTTGCGTATTGGGCACTCGGCCGGTAGCATCCAAAACCCATTCAGTTTTTAATTCACCGATATCGGTTTTGACCAACAAACCATTTGCAGTTTCTTGAACGGACTGGGTATTGGCGTTAACGATGAAATTGACCCCTTGAGCTTCTAAGTCGGCCATTAATTTTTTAACAAATTTTGCGTAAAAGGCGCTCAATGGCCGATCGTTATGCAAAATAACGGTAACTTTAGCACCAGCGGCTACGGCCATACTGGCACTTTCCATGGCGATGTATCCACCACCAATAATGACCATTTCTTCCGGCATCTGGGCCATGGCCAAAAAGTCTTTGGAATCATGTAATAGCTCACGCCCCTCAATGTCCAAGCGGTGTGAATGTTCACCAGTGGCAATGACAATTTTATCAGCCGTTACTTGCTGGTTATTGATTTGAATCGTGTGGGCATCAACAAACTTACCCTGTCCAAATAGGTAGGTTACGCCTAATCCTTCAAAAATATTTTGTAAAATATCAGGTAAATCGTCCAATACTTGACGTTTATGAGCCTGGTTTTTTACCCAATCGATTTTACCGTTCCCATCTAGAATGCCATTGGAATCTTTAATTTGGCGTGCTAAGGCCACCGGATATTCTAGTAGGATTTTAGCATTACATCCCCAGTTGGGGCAGGTGCCACCAATTTTATCCTCTTCAACAAAGGCTACTCGCTTACCTGCTGCAGTTAAAATGCCGGCCCCATCAAAGGCCGCGTGACCACTTCCGAGATAAAGCACATCATAATCATAGTTTTCAGTCATTTTCAATCCTCCTTACAGGTATACCACCTACTATTATACTCCCTTACAGGGCAAACTAGATTAAATGAAAATATAAGCTATACCAAATGAAAATATTTACAATAAAAAAACAGAGTTTTCTCTGCTTTTCGTTATAGGTAGGAAGTGATTGCTGGTACGCGCTTTAGGGCGGGCATTAGAATTAAGGCGACAATTAAGCCCATAATATTTTGGGCAATATTACCAGGAATAGAAGCCCAACCGGCGGGCCAATTAACCAAGATGGCACCGGCAATAACATAGCCAATCAGCATGACTACTGCACCAAGGATGATAGCTAAAGTTTGCTGAGGCCATTTTTTATTGTAACCAAGATAGCCGACTAACCAGCCTTCCAAACCATGAATAATTAGCGAAAAGAACATCCATTGCGGATAACCCGCTAGAATATCTAGTAAAAAGCCACTCATGCCACCGACAATTAAACCACTGCGAGCCCCACCTAGTAGTGCTACTAGAAAAATGCCGGCTTCGACTAGATTTACAAAACCAGAAGTAGCGGGGATAGGGATTTTAACAATATAGGATAGGGCGACATTAGCAGCGATGATGACACTTAAAACAGCAATTCTACGAGTATGGTTATTAGCCATAGTTGATTAAACCTCTCTTTTTTTCTCCACAATTATCTAAAATATTAATTTCTATTTTAGCATTAAATTATTCTAATTTTGAGATGAAAATGTGCCTAA
This sequence comes from Convivina intestini, assembly GCF_003096575.1. Taxonomy (GTDB): domain Bacteria; phylum Bacillota; class Bacilli; order Lactobacillales; family Lactobacillaceae; genus Convivina; species Convivina intestini. Next base: position 27,381 of record NZ_QEKT01000006.1, on the reverse strand, counting down.
ATCTTTATTGTTTTTCTACTGGAATACACCTGGATTACTTTTGAAACAATTTCACTAAGTCGGCTTAGCACTTCGCCCAAAAGAGTGCTTTGTGTTATAATAAATGCGTTGACAAAAGTCAAAAAATGAATTGGAGGTCTCTACACACATGACTGTAAAGATTGGTATTAACGGATTCGGTCGTATTGGTCGTTTGGCATTCCGCCGTATTTTGGAGTTGGGTGCTTCAGCCGCTGATGTTGAAGTTGCAGCAATCAACGACTTGACTAGCCCATCAATGTTGGCATACTTGCTAAAGTATGATTCAACTCACGGTACTTTGGATGCTGAAGTTTCAGCTGACGAAACTGGTATCATCGTTGATGGTAAGCACTATACTGTTTACGCTGAACGTGATGCTCGCAATATTCCATGGGTTAAAAACGATGGCGTTGAATACGTATTGGAAGCTACTGGTTTCTATACTTCAGCCGAAAAGTCACAAGCTCACTTGGATGCCGGTGCTAAGAAGGTTTTGATTTCTGCCCCAGCTGGTGATGTACCAACTGTTGTTTATGGTGTAAACCAAGATATCTTGAAGGCTGACGACAAGATTGTTTCTGCTGGTTCATGTACTACACAGTCATTGGCACCAATGGCTCGTGTATTGCAAGACCAATTTGGTGTTGAAGTTGCTACGATGACTACCATCCACGCCTTCACTTCAACACAAATGATTTTGGATGGACCTAAGGGTAAGAAGTTCCGTTCAAACCGTACTGCTTCAGTAAACACTATCCCTCACTCAACTGGTGCGGCTAAGGCTATCGGTCTTGTTGTTCCTGATTTGAAGGGTAAGGTTGACGGACATGCACAACGTGTTGCCGTTATTGATGGTTCAGTTACTGAATTGACTTCAATTTTGAACAAGAAGGTAACTGCTGACGAAGTTAACGCTGCTATGAAGGCTGCTGCTTCTGATTCATTCGGTTACAACGAAGATGAGATTGTTTCATCAGATATTATTGGTGACACTCACGGTGCTACTTTCGATGCAACGCAAACTCAAATCGTTGAAGCAGGCGACAAGCAATTGGTTAAGACTGTTTCATGGTATGACAACGAATACGGTTTCACTTCAAACATGATCCGTACATTGTTGCACTTTGCTCACATCGGTTAATAATTAAACATTTGAAGAGTGCCTTTGGCACTCTTTTTTGTATTCAATGACTGATGGGATTATATGGTATACTGAGTCGAAATTTATGGAAACGTAGGAATGTTTGAGTGAAATTAGCTTTTTCTTCTGATAATCATTTTGATGTGAACCGTTTGTCGGTGGATGAACTGTTGCCACGTCAAGCGGAGTATTTAGTCCAAAATCAAATTGATTTATATATCATTGCGGGTGATTTATTTAATGATTTTTCAAAATCTTTAGCCTATTGCCGCCGTTTATCCGAAATTGGTCAGGGGAGTTTTGCAGTTCGCTTTCTGGCAGGCAATCATGACATGGCCAGTGGTGTTACTTATGAAGAATTAGAGAGCGATATAGATCCATTATATTTTCATAATAAATCTTTAGATATAGGTGATAGCTACCGATTAATTGGTAATAATGGTTGGTATGACTATGGTTTTGATAATCAAAATCATCCTAAAGCAGAAATCGAACATTTCAAACATGAGCTTTGGTATGACCGGCGGATTCAACAGCCGATGAGTGACCCAGAACGCTGTTTGATTAATTTACAGCAGATTGAAAATCAAATTAAACAGGCTGATGGGCGCAAATTAATTTTAGTCGATCACTTTGTGCCCATTGTCGATTTTGTTGATCAGCTGCCTTATCGCAATCCCCGTTTAAAAATTTTGAATGCTTTCTTAGGAAGTCCTAAATTAGGGGAACTAGCTGATCAATCACCGGTAGTTGCTACGATTAGTGGTCATTTACACTTGCATTTATCGCCCATTAATCATGGAAAAAATACCTATTATAATTCGGCGGTCGGCTACCAAACTCGTCGAATTCACGAATGGCAGAGTGATAATTTTATGACTGAATGGCAGCAAAGTATGGTATTTCTGACAGTTTAAGTTACATGAGGTGTAGATGAGTTATTTGTTTTTTCTATCATTACCAGCCTTGATTTGTGATTTTTTGTGGATACTTTTAGCCTTTAAAATTGGTCGACAGGAGTCAAAAAATCGGATGAGCTTATTATTAGCTATCTTTTTTATCGTAATTGCCTTTGGCACTTGTTGGGGTACCGTGATTGCGCCACTTGGCTACTTTGAGAGAGTTGCTAGTTTAGGCAGTATCATACTGTTAAATAGTTTATTTGGTATTTTTATCTTCTTATTAATGTTTCATCGTTTTTTGAATGAGCCGGAGCCTTGGTTAAAAGTCAATCAGGCTACTTATTATGTAGTATTGGGGGCCTATTTAGCTCATGGAAAACAAGTTGGCCCTTTGCTAGGCGGACGGATTACAACAGCAATGTTGGCTGCTAAAAAAAACTCCTCATTGCCAGTCGTTATTTTCTCAGGGGGCCAGGGAATCGATGAACAGCTTCCAGAGGGTCTGGCTATGCGAGATTTTGCCCAGGAGCATTTTGCCTATCCAGCTAAGAATTTGTGGATTGAAGATGCTAGTCATAGTACACAGGAGAATCTATTAAATACCCTTAGGGTTATTTATCAATACCAACCTGATTGGCCAGGGCGACTGGTCATTTTCACCAGCGATTATCACTGTTTGCGAACTTGGCTTTTAGCGCGCCAGTTAAACATTAATTTTGTGATTAGTACCAGTAAAAGTAGTACTAGAAATTTTTGGCAGGGCGTTGGTCGTGAATTTATTGCTTTACTTAATCAATACCGTTTCTGTTTGATACTTAGCTTGCCATTAATCTACGGCGTTTTGCTGTTATTAGAGGCTTGGCGATAGTTTGACAATCAAAATATAGCATGTTAGGCTAGTTACGTTATAAGATTATTTCGATAATCGAAGTATTTATAAGATTTGTGATTTAGAGAGGACTATTATGCCAGTTTTGACTACTACGGAAATTATGGAATTAATTCCAAATCGTTACCCAATTCTTTATATGGATTATGTTGAGGAAATGGTGCCAGATGAGTCAATTTTGGCGGTCAAAAATGTAACGATTAACGAACAATATTTCCAAGGTCATTTCCCTGGAAATCCAGTCATGCCCGGCGTTTTAATTATTGAATCGTTGGCTCAAGCAGCTTCGATTTTGATTTTATCCTCGCCACAGTTTAAAGGGAAGACAGCCTATATGACTGGTATCAATGATGCTAAGTTTAAAAAGATGGTTGTACCTGGTGATGTTTTGAAGTTACACGTAACCTTTGGTAAAGTGCGCGAGAACATGGGTAGCGTCCTCGTGACAGCGAAGGTTGATGGGAAGGTAGCCACTTCAGCAGAGTTGATGTTTGTGGTTGCTCCAGATGAAAAAGAGAATGAATGAACCAGTTACAACATTTAACTTTGAAGAAACTAATCGCGAACTAGTTGAAGTGTTTACCAATGTCATGTGGGTAGAAGAGAGTGCTATTCGTAAGGGACCTTTTTTTGATTTATCAGTTAAGGAAGTGCATACCATTGATGCTATTTCAATGTATGAACACAAAAGCGCTTCAGAAGTAGCTAAATTAATTCACCTTACGCCAAGCGCCATGACAACGGCTATTGATCGGTTAGTTGAAAAAGGCTATGTTGAGCGCTGTCGTTCAAAACGAGATCGTCGGGTAGTTGAATTAGCGTTAACGCACGTCGGCCGTGTCGTTTATCGTGCCCATCAAGAATTTCATCGAGGCTTAACACACAGCCTCTTTGAAAATATGTCCACCCATGAAATTAGCACCCTTCAACGGGCTATTCATAATTTGAAGCATTACTTAATTTCGTTGATTTAAAAATAGTGATTGTTAAGGACCGGATAGAAATTTTGGAAAACTTGAAAATTGCAGCTACTGCCCGTTATATTCCTGAACGAGTGGTCTCCAATAATGAACTCAGTACTATCATGGACACTAGTGACGAGTGGATTTATCCCCGGACTGGTATTCATAATCGCCATGTAGTCACTGATGAAAACACTTCTGATTTAGCTACCCATGTGGCACAACGGTTATTAGAGAAATCGGGTTGGTCAGCTGATGAGTTAGATTTTATTATCGTTTCAACCATGTCACCTGATTCCTTATCCCCTCATACTGCAGCGATTGTTCAAGGAAATATTAAGGCTAGCAAGGCTTTTGCTTTTGACCTTAATGCGGCCTGTTCTGGATTCGTTTACGGGCTATCAGCTGCTTCAGCCCTACTATCTTCTGGCCGTTATCGCAAGGGAATGTTTATCGGGGCCGAGGTGCTTTCCAAGTTAGTAGATTGGAAAGATCGAACGGTTTCCGTGTTGTTTGGTGATGGTGCTGGTGGTGTATTGCTAGAGCAAACTAATGAATCTGTTGGCTTAATTGCTGAAGAATTACAGTCTTATGGTGAAATGGGGAATGCCATTTTAACCGGACGTTTTGCCAATCAAAATGCCTTTTCCGGTGAAATTTCACCGTTAGATCCTTATTTCCATCAGGATGGTCGTAGTGTGTATGGCTTTGCTACTCGTGAAGTACCTAAGATTATGAATAAGGCTCTTGATAAGGCTGGTTTAGCTGCTGATGATATTGATCTGTATTTGGCTCATCAAGCTAATGAGCGAATTATTCGTTCAATGGCGAAGAACTTTGGCCAAGATTTGGCTAAGTTTCCGACCAACATGGCCGAATATGGCAATACATCCGCCGGATCAACCGCTATTTTATTGGATGAATTGGTTGAATCAGGCCAGGTTCATCCCGGTATGAAAATTGCCTTTGTCGGCTTTGGTGGTGGTTTAGCTATTGGCGTGCAAATTTGGCAACTATAAAATTTTAGTAACACGGTGTAGTAGGCTGCACCGTAAAAATCAAACGTATTTTTCGGTTTATATATAGGAGAAAAAACATGACTAACGAAGAGATTTTTAACAAGGTAGACGAGATTTTGGTTGACCAATTTGATTTGGAAGAAGGCGAAGTTAAGTTGGAAACTAACTTGACTGATGATATCGATGCTGATTCATTAGACTTGTTTGAAGTTTTGAACCGTGTGGAAGATGACTTTGACATCAAGTTGGAAGTTGCTGAAGACATTAAGACTGTCCAAGACTTGGTTAACAAGATCAAGGAACAAACTGACAAGAAGTAATATCACAAGCGGTACGTTATACCGCGTACATAGGATTGATAATAAGAGGATAAGCAGATGACTGTAGAAATTAATAACCCAATCTTTGAAAAATTAGGAATGAAATATCCGATTGTTGAAGGTGGTATGACTTGGGCCGGGACCGGGGCCTTAGCTGCTGCTGTTTCAGAAGCCGGTGGACTAGGCTTTATTGGGACTGGTTATTGGCACGGGGATGATGTCCGCCGTGAAATTAAGCGCGCTAAAGCATTGACCGATAAGCCATTTGGTGTCAATGTCATGCTTATGAGTCGTCATATCCGTGAAGTCTTCGACGTTATTTTAGAAGAGGGTGTCAAGGTTGTGGCCACTGGTGCAGGGGATCCTTCACCATTCTTAGATGAATTACACGCTGCTGGTATTACTGTTATGCCAGTTGTACCTTCCGTTTCTTTAGCAAAGATGATGGAACGTAAAGGTGTGGATGCGGTCATTGCTGAAGGTATGGAATCTGGTGGTCATATTGGTCAAATGACAACTATGACCTTGATTCCACAAGTAGTTGATGCTGTTTCCATCCCAGTTATTGCCGCAGGTGGTATTGGCGATGGTCGTGGAGTGGCTGCTGCCTTTATGTTAGGAGCTTCAGGAGTACAAATGGGCACTCGATTCCTAACGGCAACTGAATCAGAAGTTCATGAGAACTTTAAGAAAAAGATTTTAAAAGCGCGTGATATTGACACGATTGTTACTGGTAATTTGCTAGGAAGCCGTGCGCGTGTGCTTAAAAACAAGATGGCGAAGGAATTTGTAAAGAATGAAGTGAATGAATTACAAAAGCCAAAGCCTGATTATGAAACCATTGAAAAATTAGAGTCTGGTACCTTAAGAGCTGCTGTTCAAGAGGGAGATAAGGATCATGGCGCCTTCATGGCTGGTCAAATTTCTGGTTTGATCAAAGATGAAAAGCCAGTTGCAGATATTTTATCTGATATCTGGGCACAAGCAACAGACTTAATGGGTATTCCAGATACAACCAAGTAAGGAAGTAGAATAAAACCATGAAAATCGGATTAATGTTTTCAGGGCAGGGAGCTCAGCAAGTTGATATGGGGATGGATTTCTACCAATCACTACCAGCCTATCGCACCCTAATTGATCAAGCCTCTCAGCAACTTGGCTATGATTTAACTGAAGTGGTGCAAGATGAAAGTAAAATTAAGCAAACTGAATTTGCTCAACCTGCGATTGTAGCTATGAGTTTAGCTATTGTTCAGGCTTTAGGAGCTGATTTACCAAAGCCAGTGGCTAGTGTCGGTCTTAGTCTGGGAGAGTATTCCGCTCTAGCAGCAGCTGGAGCAATGACTTTTGATCAAGCACTGGCTATTATCAAAGATCGCGGTCGCTATATGCAAGAAGTTGGGGACCAAAATCCAGGTAAAATGGTTGCGGTAATGGGTGATGACCAAGATTTAATTGTGACTACGTTAAAAAAGTTGCAAGAGCGTGGTCTCCAAGTTTATCCTGCTAATTTTAATACTTTTGCCCAGTTAGTGATTGGTGGTGTGGCTGCTGATGTTGATCAAGCAGTGGGCGAATTAACCGCTGCTGGTATCAAACGAATGGTTGAATTACCAGTGGTGGGTGCCTTCCACACGCCACTCTTAAATGAGGCTGCTCTTCGTTTGCAAAATCGTTTGGCTGATGAGACTTTCCAGCCTTTGCTTTATCCGGTTTATTCTAATACTACGAAACAACCATTTATTATTGATCAATTAAAAGACACGTTGAAGAAACAAATTGTTTCACCAACGTATTTTTCACAAGACTTACAGGCCATGTTGGACCAGGGAGTGGACACTCTGATTGAGATTGGTCCTGCAGCAACTTTGGTTAAATTTGCTAAAAAAATTGCACCCAAGGAAGTGGCGCGTTATTCAATCACCGACTTAGACAGTTTCCAAGAAGTACAGGAAATGCTAAGTGCTGGAAAGGAATAGACAATGAATTTTACCGATAAAACTGTATTAGTGACCGGATCCTCACGAGGTATTGGTTTGGCAATTGCGCATGCCTTTGATAATCTAGGGGCTCGGTTAGTCTTACATGCACGCTCAGCTATCAAACCAGAGGTAATTGCTAGTTTTCATCAAGAGCCGTTGACTTTGCAATTTGATATTGCTGATGCTGAGGCTGCTGAAGAAGCGTTGAAGGCTTTGTACAAGCAAGATGGTTTTGAAGGGATTGACATTTTAGTTAATAATGCCGGTATCACTAAGGACCAAATCACTATTGGTATGTCACCAGCTGATTTTGCCCAAGTCGTTAATGTCAATTTAAATGGTACTTTTAACGTCACACAACCTATTTTTAAGAAAATGATTCGCCAAAAGCACGGTTCAATTATCAATATTAGTTCCGTTGTTGGGCAAATGGGTAATGTTGGACAGGTTAATTATTCAGCTGCTAAGGCTGGATTAATTGGTATGACTAAGACCTTGGCCAAAGAAGGTGCTCGACGTCAAATTCAAGTCAATGCAATTGCACCAGGGATGATTGTTTCTGATATGACTGATCAATTATCAGATAAGGCGCGTGAATCACTTTTGGAAAGTATCCCTTTGAGCCGATTTGGTTCAGCAGAAGATGTTGCTGATGTTGCTGTTTTTCTAGCTGGTAATAACTATATTACTGGACAAACAATTACAGTTGATGGCGGTTTACATATTTAAACCGTTGGATAGAGAAAGGATAGAAGATGACACGAGTAGTAATTACTGGAATTGGGGCAGTTACACCCCTTGGGAATGATACCAAGACCTTTTTAGATGGTATTTTTAATGAAAAGATAGGTATCAAGCCAATTACTAAGTTTGATGCAAGTGAGACTGGTATTACCGTTGCGGGGCAGGTTGATGGTTTTGATCCTGCTCAACGCGTTGGGAAGCGTGATGCCCGTAAGCTTGATTTGTTTTCACAGTATGCCATTGATGCTGCTGATCAAGCAATGGAACAAGCTGGTTTAAAGGCTCCTGAAGGATCGGAAGAGCCAACCACTGTAGCTGATCCAACTCGATTTGGTGTTATTTTAGGAAACGGAATAGGTGGTTTGACAACCATCCAAGAACAAGTGATTAAGATGCACGATAAGGGGCCTCAACGAGTAAGTCCTTTGTTCGTGCCTGAATCGATTCCGAACATGGTATCAGGAAATGTATCTCTTCGTTTTGGCGCTAAGGGTGTTAACTTTACTGTTGTAACAGCTTGTGCCTCAGCTACGAACGCTGTTGGGGAAGCCTTTTGGCGGATTCAATCTGGTAAGGAAGATGTGATGTTAACTGGTGGTGCTGAAGCTACGGTTAACGAAATTGGAATTGCTGGTTTCGCCGCTTTGACTGCTCTTTCTAAGGAAACTGATCCGGCCAAGGCTTCTAAGCCTTTTGATAAAAACCGTCATGGTTTCGTCTTAGGTGAGGGATCAGGTGTTATGGTTCTTGAGAGCTTAGAACATGCCCAAGCACGTGGTGCTAATATTTTGGCTGAAGTAGTTGGTTACGGTGTTTCATCCGATGCTTATCACATGACTAGCCCTGCTCCTGATGGGGAAGGTGCTGCTCGGGCCATGAAGGCTGCTTTGACTGATGCGCAAATTACACCCGAACAAGTAAGTTATATTAATGCTCACGGAACTGCTACGGGCGCCAATGATTCAGCTGAATCAGAAGCCATTGCTTCAATCTTTGGTCCTGACTCAGTCTTAGTATCATCGACTAAGGGAATGACTGGTCACTTACTTGGTGCAGCCGGAGCCATTGAAGCAGTTGCTTCAATCGGTAGTTTGCTACGTGGTCAAGTACCAGTAAACGTTGGTTTTGAGGAACCAGACGAACATACTAAGTTGGTTAACCTAGTTGATGAGAGTAGTAAAAATACTGCTCCTGAATATGTTATGAGTGCTAACTATGGATTTGGTGGACATAATGCCGCTGTAGTCTTTAAAAAATGGGCGGGAGATAATAAGTAATGGACCTGAATATTAAAGAAATCCGAGAATTGATGGCGGATCTTGAGAAGGGTTCACTACGAGAAGTAAACATCCAAGAGGGTGACTTTGCTTTGCATCTTTCCAAAAATGAAAATGTTGCGGCTCCAGTAGTTGCGCCAGTTGCTACGGCTCCAGCCACGGCAGTGCCTGCTACGCCGGTAACAGCTACAGAAGCTGCGCCAGTTGCTAGTCAAGCAGCACCAGTGTCAGGTGAAGAAATTAAGGCACCGATGGTGGGAACAGTTTACTTGAAGCCTAAGCCAGATATGCCCGATTTTAAGCAAGTTGGGGATCATGTTGAGACTGGTGAAACGGTTGCCATTATTGAAGCAATGAAGCTAATGACAGATATCAAGAGTGATGTCACTGGTACCATTGCGCAAGTGCTAGTTAAAAATGAAGAAGTGGTTGATTACGATAAGCCACTTTATCTTGTGACCGTTGATTAAATTACATGTTTGGTTTCGGCCAAACGTACATAAGTCAAAACAAAAGGAGAGAGTGTAAATGACTATTTTAAATACCCAGGAAATTCAAGAGATTTTGCCACATCGTTATCCTATGTTGATGTTGGATACAGTCGAGGAATTAGAGCCCGGCAAGCGGGCCGTGGCTTTGAAAAATATCAGTATTAACGAAGAAATTTTTCAAGGACATTTTCCTGGTAATCCGACTTTTCCTGGAGCATTAACAGTTGAAGCACTCGCTCAAACTGGTGCCGTGGCCTTGTTGTCGATGCCAGAATTCAAAGGTAAGACTGCCTATTTTGGTGGTATCAAAAAGGCGCGTTATCGTAAGATGGTTCGTCCCGGCGATCAAGTTCGCCTAGAAGTGACTTTGGATCGTTTGCGCGGCCCTATTGGAACAGGTAAGGGAATTGCCTGGGTTAATGGGAAGAAGGCCACAACTGCTGAACTAACCTTTATTATTGGAGAATAAAATGTTTAAAAAAGTATTGGTAGCCAATCGGGGTGAGGTGGCCGTGCGCATTATCCGCACCCTTCAGGAAATGGGAATCGCTGCAGTAGCAATTTATTCTACGGTAGACCGCGACAGTTTACACGTGCAGATAGCTGATGAGGCCATTTGTGTTGGTGGCCCTAAACCTACTGACTCCTACTTAAACATGAAAAATGTGATAAGTGCCGCTGTGTTGACTGGTTCTGAGGCAATTCATCCCGGTTACGGTTTCTTATCAGAGAATAGTTTGTTTGCTGAAATGGTCGGTGAAGTTGGTATTAAGTGGATTGGTCCTCGACCAGAAACCATTGACTTGATGGGTAACAAAGCTCATGCGCGTGAAGAAATGCGTAAGGCTAAGGTGCCTGTGATTCCAGGATCAGAAGGCTTTATCCACAATGTCGATGAAGCTAAAGTTGTTGCGCAAGAAATTGGCTATCCTCTACTATTGAAAGCTGCTGCTGGTGGTGGTGGTAAGGGAATGCGTTTCGTTTATCATGAAGAGGAACTAGCTGAAAAGTTTGACAGTGCTCAAAGTGAAGCGCGAGTTTCTTATGGTGACGAGCACATGTACATTGAAAAAGTGATGACCCATGTTCGTCACATCGAGATGCAAGTAGTTCGTGATCAGAATGGTCATGTTTTATGCTTGCCGGAACGAAACTGTTCCCTACAACGTCGTAATCAAAAGGTTATGGAAGAATCACCAGCAGCTTCAGTTACGCCAACGATGCGAGCTGAATTAGCTGATATTGTGACCAAGGCGGTTAATGCCATTGATTATGAAAATACCGGAACGATTGAATTTTTGCAGGACCATGATGGTAAGTTCTATTTCATGGAAATGAACACGCGAATTCAAGTTGAACACCCTGTAACTGAGATGGTCACTGGCTTGGACTTGGTTCGTTTACAGGTACAAGTGGCTGCTGGTATGGATTTACCTCTTCAACAAGAAGATATTCAAATTAAAGGCCATGCGGTTGAAATGCGATTAACAGCTGAAAAGCCAGAACAAGACTTTGCGCCCAGTGCTGGAAAGATTGAATTTGTTTTCTTACCGACTGGTGGACCAGGTGTTCGAATTGATTCAGCTCTTTATACCGGAGACACTATTCAACCTTTCTATGATTCGATGATTGCCAAGTTAATTGCACATGATAATACGCGAGCAGAAGCACTAACAAAATTGGAACGGATTGTTGATGAGACTGTTGTGGTAGGGGTTTCTACTAGTCGAAAGTTCCAAAAAGCACTTTTGTTAGATGAAAATGTTCAAAATGATCGTTTTGATACTAAGTATTTGGAAGATGGTTTTCTACCAAATTGGGAAAAGCAAAAAGCTGAATTAGCAGCTCAAGATGATTAATTTGTCTGTTTGATTCTTGGTCGGAGAATTAGAGGAGAAGGCGTCAAAGACTATGGATTTATTTAATTCACACAAAAATGACATTGCTAATATTGTGGTTGATGAAGCGGCCAAAAATCGGATTCCCGATGGCCTCTTTTTGGCCTGCCCATACTGTGGTAGCCAAATGTACAATAAGCAATTGGGCGAGTACCGAGTTTGTGCTAATTGTGGTTACGGTTTCCGTTTGCAAGCACGTGAACGAGTTGCTTTATTAGCCGACGAATTTGAAGAATTCGATGAAGATGTATCAATGCATAATCCGGATTTTCCCGGTTACGCTGATAAACTAGCTCGAGCAAAGAAACAAACCGATATGGGCGAGTCAGTTTTAACTGGAAAGGCGTTGATTAAGGGCCAAACGGTTGCTTTGGGAATCATGGATTCATACTTTATGATGGGTTCTTTAGGGTCAAAAACTGGTGAAAAAATTACACGGTTGTTTGAGTATGCTACTGCTAATCGATTGCCACTTGTGATGTTTACTGCTTCTGGTGGCGCTCGAATGCAAGAAGGAATTAATTCCTTAATGCAAATGGCTAAGATTTCGGGTGCCGTGGCTGCCCATCAAGAAGCTGGTTTGTTATATCTAGTTGTCTTAACTGATCCAACCACCGGTGGTGTAACGGCTAGTTTTGCCATGCAGGGTGATATTACGCTAGCTGAACCTCACGCCTTAGTTGGTTTTGCCGGTGCCCGCGTTATTGAATCAACAATCCATGAAAAGCTACCGAAAGATTTTCAACGAGCAGAAACCTTACTAGCTAACGGTTTTGTTGATGAAATTGTTCCTCGTCCTGATTTAGCTGCTGTCATTGCTAAGATTGTTCAAATGCATTCAGGGGAGGCATAAAATGGCTGATTTATTAGGATTTTTATTTAAACATGATGTAGCTCCAGCAGAAGTTGTGAAGCGTTCCCGTGAGGACCGTTTTTTTGCCCGAGAATTAATTGACGGTTTGTTTACCGACTTTATTGAGCTTCATGGAGACCGTCTTGGCGGTGGGGATGATGAATCCGTCATTGGCGGTATTGCCATGCTGGGGAATCGCCCGGTAACGGTCATTGCCATTGATAAGGGAATCGATATTAATGATAAGTTATCCAAGCGGAATGGTTCACCCCAACCTTGGGGTTATCGTAAGGCCCAACGTTTGATGAAACAGGCCGAAAAATTTCATCGTCCAATTATTACCTTTATCAATACTCCAGGTGCTTTCCCTGGTAAAGAGGCCGAAGCCCAAGGACAGGGAGATGCTATTGCTCAGTCAATTTTAGAATCAATGAAATTGACCGTGCCAATGATTGCGATTATCTACGGTGAAGGGGGCTCTGGTGGAGCCTTAGCCTTGGCTACTGCTGATCAGGTCTGGATGTTTGAAAATGCGACCTATTCAATCCTTTCACCAGAAGGATTTGCTTCTATCTTGTGGAAAGATAGTAAGCGTAGTGATGAAGCAGCCGGTATCATGGGGCTTACACCAAAAGATTTGTTGGAAAAGCACGTTATTGAGTATGTTATTCCGGAAAATCGTCATCATGCCAAAGTATTTAGCGCTTTATCAGCTAAGTTAACAACTGAAATTAACCAACTAGAACAAGTTGGTGGACAAGAATTAGTTAAAATGCGTCGTGCCCGTTTTCGTGCCTTTTAGCCTTAGCTAATCTTTGTTATAATAAAAGCTACTAGGATATCCTAGTAGCTTTTATTTTGGGTCTGTTTATGGAATTCGACAGGCTGTTTAGAGCATTGGCTGCATTCCGCCGTCCGGGCGTAAAACGGGCAGACATTTAACTGCAAAAAACAATAATTCTTACGCAATCGCTGCCTAAAAACCAGTGATCCGTAGCCTGAATTTGAAGGCTAGCATTTGAATTTAGGTTTAATAAATGGCTAGACCGCTAATTCTTACCCACCTGATAAGAATTGGTTAAATCAATCAGGTTAGTGGTGTTGATGGGCCGTGAGCTATGGCGGACAGCATCATGAAATTAAATGATAGCCCTAAGAATGTAGACGCTGGTGTATCGGGCGGTTTGGACAGGGGTTCGACTCCCCTCAGATCCATTGTAGTGTTCAAGAGAAGTCAAGAGCATTGAAAAACGTTGCTGTTATGCGATTTAGTGATTTTCGACAATCAAGAGAAATCATTAGAAATTACGTAAAATAACAGAAAAAGTAACAGATAAAATAACCTAGCTTCCTAGCAATGTAACGGCGTTTAAGCTGTTTTTTATTCGTCTTGAAATAACAGAAAATAACAGAAAATAACAGATAAATAGTAAAATACTTTGTTAGTATATTGTCGATGTGTCCACGGTTTTAAACGGGTGTACCTAAGGTACGCCTGTTATCAATGAACCACCGTGCATGGAAGTACACAGGTAGTAGGACGCCCTAAATTGGGGCTCCCTTTCATTGTTGTTGGTATGTGGTTATATCCACGTAGCAAGCAGTTAAGGTACAAGAGTAGTTAGAGCTACGCTTGTTACAAGGGTGCCTACAAGCACGGTTGTGAGACCACCGTAGTTACAACTACGCAGGCTCAGAGATAGACAGTACATAGCTAAGTTATGGGGGATGAATGGCAGATTATAAAGACAAGATACTCAAAGCATACTTCACGGGTAAGATGGCCTTAGCGATTAAACAGCGAGAGTTAGAAATACGTCACGGGCACAATCATGTTGACGACGTAAACCGTAACATTAGAGCTAAGAATAAACAAAGCCATACTACTGAGACAACCTTAGCAGTCTTAGAACAAGACCCATACATAAACACAACTAAAGAGGTCATGGAGTATATTAGTGAATGGCTTGAGGTGTTTGATGAGTTAGATCAACAGATTATTAAACTAAGATACACAGGCCATAGCTGGATAAACATTGAGTATCGGCTAGCCCTTGGTAACAGGACAGGTAACAGACACCTCAAGGAGGCTAAGAGCTGGCTAGTGTTAGATGATACTTACTTGCTAGGGATAAGGTCGTAAGAACCTGCCAAAACCTGCTATCCATACCGACAAAATCCGACAATTTGCAGAGCTAAGAACCTAACAAAACCCAACATATACGAACCAAATCCCTATAATAGGGTTGAGGTTTTATGAGGTAGTAGCCATGTAGTAAAAAGTATTCTCTGGTAGAATTACATATATCTGTTGGAGGAAATATGACATATTTAGTAAATATTTTTAGTACTTTGGTTGCGTTAGAATTCTTTTACATCATGTATTTAGAGACGTTTGCTACCCAGTCAAAAGCGACTAGTAGGGTGTTTAATTTATCGAGTGAGGTATTAGCAGATAACGATATTCAAACGCTATTTAAAAATCAGGGCATCTACAATGGTTTGATTGGTGTTGGAATTCTATATGCCGTGCTTTTTATGCCTGAAATGCTGTTACCAATTATGATTTATATTGTATTAGTAGCACTATACGGAAGTCTATCGAGTGGTGATAAGACTCTTGTCTTTAAGCAGGCGGGATTAGCAATGTTAACAATTCTATTAATAACGTTTGAACGCTTATAATTCGATTTAAGCGTTTTTATTTTGCAGTGGTGTATTTACACGAACGCAGACATAAAAAGCTAGATACCCCCGCCCTTGTTTTTCTGACGAAGAGAGCGCTCATATATCGTCATCGTATAAAAAAGTTCAGTTTTTGAAAATTTTAGGTAGGGGGGTACCCTTGACAAAGCCCAGTGTTAAGTGATTTGTGTTTTTGCCACTTTTGGCAGAAAAAGGCGCTAAATAGGGCGATTATTGAGTGCTTTCTGCATGTTTAGGATAGCTATAAATCTATTGATGGCAATGATTTAGCGATTATTAAACTAAAAACGTGCGCATTTTAGAGTAAGTAGCTATATTCTAAAAAAATAATAAGTTGACGGCACTTTAAGCGTTGATACATAAGCGTTTGTGGCTGTTTTGGTTGTTATCGTGGGAACTTTATTGGTGTTTTAGGTCTCTTAGTCTTCGCATTTGGTACAGATTGACCAAAACTGGTCAACAAAGAAACAGAGGATTAGATACCGCCTCAAAGTGTGAGAACCTTGTCAGTATTTTAGAATCTATTAGGCCTTTGTTGTCCTAAACTGGACAATTTAGAAACAAACGGGAACACTGTGCCCAAAAGTGGGTATGAATATGCCCCACGTCTGGGGAAAGGGAGTAACGAAACGTAACGGCCTAGCTTAAACCTAGCCCGACGTGGAGTAAGCTGGGGTGGTAAATTGCCACCTTAGACCTGCTACTGTGATCTACCGAGTCAGGTTAGAAAGAGAGTCCAATCTATACCGACATGAAGTAGGTGAAGGGGGTAGCGAATCACGACCCCCTTAGGGACACCAACGGACAATATAAATTAATAACCTAAGGTCGTGCTTTTCGACTTTAGCACAGACAACCTGACGCACGGAATTAGTGCGTTAGATCAATGGCATTAGAGTAACTTTCGCCAGAAGTGGCGAAGATATTTAAGATGACGCCCTGAAACGAGGCCTCATGTAAGGGAGTGCCAACCTTGGATAGCCTTAGTTAAATATCATGGTGGAATATTGTTTTGAGTGCATTAGTTTTGGTATCATAAATAACTAAGAACAACTAATAGGAACTAATATAATCTAAAATATTACTTTTTTATGTTAGACTTTAGATGATAATAAACAGAAGAAGGAGTGGCGTGCTATGGTAGTTAGAAATGATAATGTAGTAATTAAAATAGACAGCACTAACCAAGTAGAGCGCTTGCGTAAGATTTTTAAACCAACTAAGACCGAGGCAAACGAAAAAGCTAAGCGAGTTGGGGAGCGTTTTCGTAATGCTCATACGAGCGTGTTGCGCTTTAAAAGTAGTTTAGAGCATGAAGAGTGATATTTTTGAGGTTGTACCGGCAGATTCTTTAATAGATTCAAGTCAGCTAGAAAGTTATACCTGTGGTGTCCCTGGCCTTGATGACTTTATAAAAATATATTCAAGAGAGATGGAAGAATATAACAAGACAGCACTGAGTGCTGTCCTTATAGGTAAAACCGTTGTGGGGATGTTTGCTTTATCCACTACTAGTACAGTTACTTATCAAGAGGATAAACACGGGAATGAAGCCTTTGGTGTGGCTAGTAGTTTGTATAATCAATTACCATTATTAAGCATTGACCATTTATCTGTAAACAAACTGTATCAGTATGATGGGAGCGATGACAGCCCACATATAGGAACAGCCATTCTTCAATTTATTTTCGGCATAGTAGTTGATTTACGTGTCAAGTATAATGTCGCTATTGCTGGGGTAACCGTTGACAGTCTTCCTGATCCAGTTGATTTTTATATCAAAAATGGGTTTGATTTTTTAAATAACTTTGAAGAAAATAGCTATAAAGAAAGTTATACGTTAGTCATTGGTTATGAAGAGTTAGAGAAGAGTAGTAGCTTTATTCACTAAACTATATTTGCTAAATATCATCACTATTTGATAATAATGGCGTAATTAGTTACGCTAACTAAGATATATACGGCCTGTTATATATCGCCTGCCGCGGGCATAAGAATAACGGCGTATGTTTCAGTGGTAACGCCTGACCACTCACAGGCAACTACATAAATAAGACCTCATGAGTTCAGCTCACGGGGTCTTTTTGTTTGTGTTTAAACCAGATTATCTGGCAGAAAGGGAATGAGGTAGCTTGCTGATGGTTGCAATAACACCCAAGAAACACTGAGATAAAACGTTATCATTTGTTATCAATCAGGTTAGTAAAAGTTAGTATATTTTATACCAACAAATACCATCATCCAATTGCAACAAATGGCAACATTTTATTCCAACATGTAACCTTAGCAATTCTTAGCATAAATACTAGCATATCATCGCAGTCTATAAGGGCAATATACAGCCGTCCTGAGCAGTGAATACAGGCTGTTAAAAGCGTTGCAACAAAAAAGTGTAACCAAAGGATAAAAGGTTACACCTAAAAAGTTACATGGTTACAGTGGTTGAGGCCTGTGGTGTAGCGCCTAACTAAGCCGAGCTACTGGGGATGAATACTAGGAAATACTAGGATTTTAAGCCAATAAAATTGCAACAAATGGCAACATTGTTAGATAGAAAAATGTTAGTAAATGTTAGGGTATCTGTTGCGATTTATTCCAGCATTTTCCAGCATTCTGTGACTGCTTTAAGGCGGTAAAAAGGTACATCCCCGTGGTAAAAAAGTTGTGCACACAAAGTCGAAAAAGTGTGCAACTTTGTTGCAAAAGGTTGCATACAAAAAAGGGGATAAGGTTACACTTAAAAAGTCACAAAATAGATCCCTAAATCTAGGCTGTGGTTCGTGCAATTTTTGCACTAGTTGGAGTCTTAAAGTTTGCTAGCAGTCACACCCAAACGGCCAAAGGGAATGCACTAGACTACCTACGCTAGAAAGCTGGAGCAGATTGACCGTATCAGTATGCAACTATTTAAGCTCTATCAAATCTACAAAGAGGCCAGAGAAGCACACGACAAGGCCATTAAGGAACAATGGGAGTAGATATAAACAATATAAATAAATGTGTAAAAAATAATTAATGTAGTTGTAACTAAACTTTGATTTATGAATTATTGCAATTAATGTGTGTTGAATGGTAATATGGAGTTACAGAAAATACGGTATAGCTAGACTAGCTTGTTTTTCGCACATTATAAAAAATCCTGATCGGCACACTGCTGTTCGGGATTTTTTATTTGTTTTTTTATAAGAAATCATAAGCCAAGAACATACGTCTGATATTAGTTGTTAAGTGATTAGTACCTAAATAGTCTTTTAAAATATATTTCATAAATGCATCTAATTTCTCGCGATTAAAGTTGTTTATATGAAGAGATATGTAGCTTATCTTAACCCCGAATGGTACCTCTGTATTAGCACAAGTAAATATTTCCATCGGATCGTCAGTATTTAAATTATCTAGAAGGTGGCTTGTTTTGACTCCAATTTTTTGAATTTTAGATGTTAATTCGTTCATATCTTTTGGATTGTTCAATTTGTACTGTAGATTTCTATCTAGTCTTTCTTGGTTTGAAACTAGCTCCTTTCGATAACCACTCTGTTGAATGGAATTATAAATTTTTGAAACAGGTAATTGGGATTGCTTTGTTTCATTAGTAATACAGGACAACATTGCCTCAATAGGATAGTTATTTTCTTTAAAGAAATAATCAAGTAAGTATTCTATAACAGTTGGGATTTTTACAATAACCCGTTTATCACCAAATGCAACAACAATGTTTTTATTTTTTATGTCTTCTGACAAGTTGTTGAGATCCGAAAATGATGTTAATACTGTATCTAAATTTCCTTCCTGACCTTTTGTTGCGATAATTTCTTTAAATGCATTTTTGAATTTTGATATTTCGTTTGGTGAATATCCTTGATTAACTTTATATATTTGTTGATAAATTGATGTGAAATTGTCAGTAGTAATGCTCGTATAGTATAACTTTGACTCGGATTGTTGACTAATTACCTGAGTTATTTCGGATAATCCAGGTTTATATTCAACAACACCAACTAAATTGGCTGCCTGTGCAATGGAGTATGGTAAATTATCGCTAAAATCTGACAATAACGATTGCACATTTTTATCTGTTAGAGAGTACCCTAAGAAAATGATGGGAGACTCAGTGAGACTAGAAAGTATTTTAGCATTGACCAGAACTGAACTACGTTTCATTTTTTCATAGTCTTTATCAGTAATCATAATGGAATTTGGTTCAGATATAGAGCCATGTATCTTATAAAGATCATTCCAACTAGTTGAGCTATCAAAAAGGCCACCGTTTCCAACATGGACATTGATATTGATCTTATTCTTCTGTAAAGATGTTTCAATAAGATTATCGTAGTTTGTAGTAATAATCATACGTGCCTTTGACAGCATTTTTGAAAAGTCCTCAACCTCGTCTTCTACTCCAGATCTGGGTTTTAAGTTGGAAAATATTTCGGCAATCGCTGCTCTGAATGGGGATATTTCTTGTTCATGAGCTTCCCGTAACGTTAAAGTATCCATGGATATTTTCTTACTCCAGAAAGAGTTGTTATAGTCCTTTTCAATTATCAAAGCTAGCTCTGTCAATACTTTAAAAGAATCTTGATTGTATTTTGAAGACAACTCAGCAAATTTAGCGTAATACTCATCTTCCTCTTGGCCACTTTTAATAAGCAGTGTACGTAATAAATCTTCCCATGTAGGAGCATTTTCAAAGTACCTTTTAGTTATCCCAGACCCTATAAATATTATTGGGTATTTATTTTCTTTTACTAAGTTTTCTAAAAAATTCATTTCTCAACCTTTGTATTATCTCTTATAACCAAATTATTGACTATTCATCCCTATCATCGGGGGTGTTTTTATCTGATTTGATACTCAAATAGACAATATTAATTCCCGTCTAATTGGTGCATTTTCTGTATTTCACCACTACTCATTAGGTTAGGGGTGGTAGCGTATGTATCGTTTAAAGCGTCCTTAACACTCATACCGTTCTTAATCTTGGTAGCTGTAGGTGTTTCGGTGTGTGTTTTTAGGTATTCAGCTAATGTCATTGAGCTATCTGGAGTATCTGATTGCTGCTCTGTTGGCTGGCTTTGTTGCTCTTGACTAGCTACTTGGTTATTGTCAGCATTGCTCTGAACTGTCTGACTAGAGCTATTACTTTGTTCTTGCTGACTACTAGAAGAGCTAACGGGGCTACTAGAGCTGATCTTTATGCTGCTACCCTTAGTGGCCTTATGTGTTTTATTTGTTAATCTATTATGAAAACTGCTGTTAAGTACAAATCCTATATTAGCTATAGCAAGCACACCTACTGCCACAATGACGTATTTATATGTTCTCTTTTTCATACACTTCTCTCATCCCTGTTTTAGGTCTATTATTTGTACATGATAATCACGCAATAACCACTAGAAATACCCTTAAGATTAATGACCTCATGGCCTTGCTGTTCAATATCATTGATAGCGCTGTTTAACTTCTTTTCTAGCCCGTTATCTGTCACGGCTGATACTACTTTAGTTTGCATAATATTCACTCCTTACCATTGGGAATTTCTCTGTTTGGGTTTTATTTTAAGGTTGTGCTGATAATGAACATTGTAATTGTAGAAACCAAAATTAGTTTTTGCTTCTTAGAGACTTCTGTTCGATTTTTTCTGTATTTAGATATTAGTAAAATTTGATAAAACAGGCTCGCAAGTAATAAAATTTTAAATGTTTTTAGTAAAATTTCGTACATAAAACTTACTTTCTACCGTCCTAATTGGGGGCGTTTTTTTATTGATATGGATTGCTATACTTAGCAGAAAATTCATAGAAACCCATTTCATAAAAATCCATATCATTGATTAAGTTAGTGAATTGTCTATCGACTAACGTTTTAAATCCCCCAATAGACGTCACAGTGTCGGTATTGGAGGCAATTTCGACGCACCATTCATAAGTTTTATTGAGCATGCTGGATAGATAGGCACCTTCCCAATCTGCATACTCATCCAGTAGCACAAATAATGCTTTTTTTCATTTTTCTTTACCTCTAAACTCAGCCTGTTTTTAGGTCTATTATTTATACAAAATGAGTGCCCGGTACGTTATAGACCAAGGGGTAACGCTAATAATTTCACGATTTTGCGCCTCCAAGTCATTAATAGCCTGATTTAGTTTTTTTCTAGACCATTTTGGGTATTAGCATCAATAATCTTTACTTGCATAATATTTACTCCTCATCCTCATTGTTTAATGACTTAAAAAAGACAACAGCACTGTAATAGATTTGTAGGCCATTGGAGATATCTGTAAGTCATTATAGTTGAGAAGCTTAGGCCCTTTTACATAACAAACTGGAATATTAAAACTTTTCCCAAGTAGCAAATTTAGATTCACGTGCTCCACATTTATACTTTAAATTATAGATTAAAAAGACAACAAAATGGGGCCTTTGTGAAACAGGGAGGCTATAAAAATGTTAGGAACTATGGAATACGATACCTATACTTAATTATTATCTATCGAGGTATAATTTTGGCAGAGGATATTAGATGGATAAAGAACGATTGAATACCTTAACCGATGGTGTTTATGCAGTGATTATGACCTTACTGGTATTAGATTTACCGCAACCTAACCAGCCTTTAATGCTGAATAGTTTTTCTACAGTTAGTGTACATTTTGTCGCCTATTTGCTGTCATTTTTAGTATTAGCTAGGCTTTGGGTATATATTCATAGTGGTTGGCAGTATGTGCAAAAGATAAGTAACCGTGTCATTTGGATTAATTTTATATCATTGTTTATGCTGACCTTGTTTCCATACGCAACGACTATGGTCGCAGAAAATTTTAACAATAAGATTGCGCAGATGATTTATGGGGTGGTAGTACTGCTGACCAATGTCATCAATGCTTATATCTATGATGAATTAAAGAAACTACATCGAGATGATCGCCAGACCTTAAAACAACTGGATATTAGGTTGAAAACAATCCGGTTTGATTTGGTACTAAAAGCGATCGGAATTTTATTGACGCTCACAATTTATACTCCGGCGGCCTTTTTCTGTGTTATGCTGTCGCTCATTAGCCCAACGATAGTAAAATTTTGTAAACAGATTGTTCGACATTGATATTTATTAAAAATATAGTGATAAAAAGCGCCCGTGATTCCTAATCACGAGCGCTTATTTTGGTTTTACCATAACCAAAGTAAAACGGAACCAACCATACTAAGTACGGCAATCACGCCGATGGCAATGAACCAGGGTTGTTTATAGGGACTATCTACCGTTGGTTGCCCTTCGTTATTTTGCTTCTGATCTTGTTCTTTCATATTTATCCCCTTATCTAATACTGTAGCTGTGTTTAACAGGTTTCTAATTATTTTATCCCACTATTTAATCTTTTAGTATGTATAAAATTAAAGTTGGATATCAATGGGCTTTTCAGTAGCTTTAGCCACGACCTCTAAGCGTTTACGTAACATATCTTTGGAATAATTAATATATATATGATAAGGTGTTCCGTTGACTTTTTTTGTTAACTCAGTACCGGATTTAGAAATGCGAGCTGTTGTCCCAATGAATTTGACTGTATTCGGTTCATTATCGCTGATTAATGGTGTTAGTAACGCTAATGATTCGAATTTTAAGACATCAGTGATTACAGTGATAAAGATTTGGCGGGCGGAAGGGCCTGTGTATTTTTTACCATTATAGTTAACAAATTTTTGATCGGTATCGTTATTTTCTTCTGGTTCATTTTCTTCAATCGGATTTTCTTCTAGTAAATCAATATTGGCGATATTAGCTAGTGTATCCTTAACTTGAACTAGGAGTGCTTTGGCAGTTATTTTGCCTAATTTATCAATATAACTAATATTACCTTGAGTATTATTATCAAGTACTAGGCTTGTTTGTGCAAACTCTTCAATAAGTTCAGATTCTAGGTAATCTAGTTGGGCTTTGGAGAGGTGACCATCTTCACGACCAAAGAAAATGACCTTATTCCACCAATCCTTATGAAGATTATGTTGCTGTAACCGAGTAAATGTTGCACTAGAAGCTTGTCCGATATAGCGGCGTTGGTGGCCAATGAGGATGTATATACCGGGTTTATGGGCTTCATCTAAAAGACTAAGTTTAGCTAAATCATTTTTATCGGCAGTGACAATAAAGATTGGTTCATTGTAGAAAATAGAAATATGGTCATTAGTTGATTCTTGACTAATAAAAATGTGACGGGGCATATAGTTCATCGCTTTCAATAAATCTGCTAAATAAATTATAACGTAAAAAAGCCCCTAAATTGGGGCTTTTCATTAATTCAGAGTAGCTATTTTCACTGTTTATTAGCCAATTTGAGTTTGGACATGTCCATGGGTGGTAGCCATCGATAAAATAAAGAAGATAAAAATGACATAAAGTACTAATCCGGCAATGCCGATAATAAATTGAGCTAGACCGGCACGATTCCAAGTCGCTTGAACGGCTTGGAAAGTCTCGATATCTTGGTAATCACCTTTTTGCCAGGCCCATTCGTTGCCTTTAAAGCCACAGACAAAAATCCAGACAAAGTTAAAGATTGGAATTAAACTTAACAAAGGCAGATAGGTTTTATTTCCAATTCCCCAAAAGATACCATACATAAAGGCTCCCCAGTTCCAGCCCTTGACTTCTTGTGGTACTTCTTTACTATTTTCATTCATGTCTTACTCTCTCCTTAATAAATTAATTTTTCTGGGAGGTTAGAGCATCTAGCTTAGCTAACATTTGCTTTTGTAACTGGGCATTTTCCGCTTGCAATTTATTGTTTTCCGCCTGCATCTTTTGGAATACAAGGGCATCTTCATGTGCTTGGTCAAAGCCCCATTGTTCTTCTTTAGTACGAATCAGGGACTTATTAATAAATTGAATCGTGTAAAAGACTGTTACAGCGATAAAGAGCATTGTCAAAAAACTATTAAAAAAGTCGCCAAAAGGAGAGGCAATTAAATCAAAATCAAGTGGATGATCCTTGTATAGCGACCATTTGATTAAAAAGTTAACTGTACCAGAGACGGTGGAAATTAAATCCTTAATGGCCGATCCAAAACTGTTACCAACAACCACCGAAATAACAAAGGTGAGTAGGTTAGGCGCAAAAATAAATTGCCGGAAGGCTACCCATTTAGCATTTGTATTGTTGAGTAACTTATCAGTTTTTTGTGTGATGCGGTCTGTAGTTTTCATAACATTGAAACTCCTTGTAATGTCCGTTGTGATAACTAAGCCTAATAACCTTTCCCCCTTATTCCATTCTAGCATGGTGAGTGGATTGTAGTATTTATAAGCCTTTTTTTAAAAAATATTTTATAATTTAATTAATAGAGGATATATAAATAATGAAGCGTAAAAATTGGGATTGTGTGATTTATGTGGGAATCGTCGTACTATTATTTTGTGGCACGGCGCTAAGTATCAGTCACGTTAATCGAACCGATAAATATAAAAAAATGATTGTTGCCGCCAAAGATGTACCAATGTGGCAGGCGGATACACAACCATTAGTCAGTGAAAATGAATTCAAACATAATTTTATCGAAGCCAATCATCAAGGCAAGTTAGCAACCCAGCTAAGCCCTGATGATTTGTCTGGAATTGTATTACCAGGACTACGAGGAGCTTGGTCAGTTGATCACCGCAGTCGCAAAGCTAGTTTTGGTAATAATTGGGTACCACAGGGGATTACCCAGAATAATCAGTATATTTTTGTCAGCCTTTACGATGGTGATCATCAGCGTAATTCACTCATTATGGTGATTGATAAAGCTAGCCAAAAATATGTAAAAAGTTTAATTTTAGATAGTAAATCACACGTCGGTGGTTTAGCCTATGATCCACAATACCAGCGACTATGGTGGTCAAATGATGGGACGCAATTTGCGGGTCTATCCTATACGGATGTCACCAATATTAAGCAGTATCAACCAACAAAAGATCGGCCTATTTTAAAAAGTGAGCGGATTGCCATTCCATGGGCTAGTCGAACGTCGGGCATTGCTTATCATAACCACGAAATGTTTATTGTTAAATATGGTTTAAATGCTGCTACACGGACGATTGCCGTTATGCCTTTTGACGCCAATACGGGCTTACCAACGGATAATCAACGAGTTGAGGTGGTTTATCAAGGAACGAGCTTTAAAGAATATGTTGAAACCTTATTCAAAGAAAAGAAAATTAGTGCCTTAGCTTCCGGCTTTGACCGCATGCAGGGATTAGCGATTACTAAGTCTAATTTGGCATTAATTACCCAGTCGAATGGGGATGATAATTCAGTGTTGATGGTTGTACAGCCTAATGGCCAGACGGGCGATAAATTTGACTATCGTGATGATGTAAAAGATGCTAAAAAAGTTCAGGTACCATCATCAGTTGAGCAAGTTAGTTTGGATAATACTAGTCAGGATGTCTCCTTAATTTTTGAGAGCGGAGCCAAGATGTATCGTGAACAGGGACAACATCCTAAAATAATTGATCGCATTGTGACTATTCCTAGCCAGATTGTTCAGTAATAATAAAAACGGATTCCGTGAGGAATCCGTTTTTATTATGATGGTTCAAACCAAGAAACGATAACCACCCCAATGACAATTAGAGTAATCCCAATGATAATGGGCCAATTGATCGGCTCCTTCCAAAAGAAAACCGCAATCAGAGTGGTTATAACAATGCCTAATCCGGCCCATACGGCATAAGCAATACTCAAATTAACACTTTTGAGTGACAGGGCAAAGCAGTAAAAACAAAAACCATAAGTTAGCATGGAGCCAACTGAAGGCCAGAGCCTGGTGAAACCAGCTGAAGCCTTTAACAGGTTGGTGGCAATGATTTCGCCAGCAATTGCCAAGGCTAGGAGTAAGTATCCCATGGTTGATTCTCCTTGAGTATTTTAAATTGCTCTTTCCAGTTTATTATAAATACATTAAAAGAGAATAAAACTATTTAGGAAACTACTGAATTAAGCGGAAACGCTGATCGTCGGCCATGTATTCTTTAGTATCGGCTGGGGCTTGGATTGAGCCAAAGGGCATTTCTGCCCGTAAATGCCAATTAGCTGGAAAGTTGAATTCAGCCTGGAGTGCTTGGTCAATTAAGGGATTGTAGTGCTGATTAGAAGCACCAATACCAGCCTCAGCTAAGGTAACCCAAATGGCATAACTAGCAATACCTAAGGCTTGTTCGGACCAATCATAGAAATTATCGGCGTAAAAAGGAAAGCGTTCTTCTAAATTTTTCACAACTGCGGTATCTGTAAATAACAATACCGTGCCAAATCCTGACTTAAAGGAATGATCGATTTTGTTTTGAGTCTTTTGAAAACTTTCGGGGTCTTTGGCAACAGTCTTTAATTGGGCCAAGACTAAATCCCATAACTTTTCATGAGCAGCGCCAGTTAGGGTTACGGCCCGAACAGATTGACTGTTGAAGGCACTAGGGGCTTCACGGACGGCCCCATTTACGATGTTAAAAATCTCTTCTGGCGTTTGAGTAAGCTGGTTTCCTAAGTTATAGATGGAACGGCGCTTTTGTTGTAAAGAATGAAAAGTCATATGTTTTCTCCTTGTGCTTATATAAAATACACCTAATATGCTATACTCTTTTTAACGAATGGTCAAGTCAGGGGATAGATAATGAAGTATTCTTTACAGTTTAGTGATGCCTTACATATTTTGGTTTATTTAAAAATGTTTGAAGAAAATGAAGGTATCACTAGTCAACAAATTGCTGATAGTGTTAATACCAATCCAACTCGGATTAGACGGATCATGGGAAAACTAAAAAAGGCCGGTTTGATTTGTTCGAGGAGTGGGGTAGCCAACCCTTCTTTGGCAAAATCAGTTGATGAAATTACTTTTTTGTCGGTTTATCAAGCCTTAGATGAACCGCAACGGGTGATTCCTATTGATGAAAATACGAATCCAGAATGTCCGGTTGGTAGAAATATTAAAAGGGCCTTGGCCATCGAATATGATCAATTGGATCAAGTAGTTAAACAGCAGCTAGCGAAAATGACTTTGGCTGATTTGATGGCAAAATTATAAACAATATAAAAAGACGCCTATTGAAGTGCGCCCTCCAAATTGGAGAGAAGTAATGTCATAAATCTTGTCGCTTAATTACTACGGTAATTAGGCGACTTTTTGTTTTTGATACTGCG
>NZ_QEKT01000005.1 GCF_003096575.1 Convivina intestini | reverse complement strand
ATCCATCTCGAACACAGAAGTTAAGCTCTAGAGCGCCGAAAGTAGTGGCCGGAACGCTGGCTGCGAGGATAGGACGATGCGATGCCGTACATAGATTATAAAAGACATCCAATCGGATGTCTTTTATTGTATTTCAAGCTTTGATTGTTTAAAATATAAGTTGTGATTATATTTTAATTCAAGCCTTATTTAGAAAGGTGGTTTCTATGGAAATGGAGCGCATTAACGACCACACAATTCGGATAATGGTGGAAAATGAAGATTTAGAAGACCGCGGTACTTCTGTTAAAGATTTGTTAAGCGATCGTACTAAAATTGAATCTTTTTTTTACAACATTCTGTCTGAAATTGATGTGGATAATGATTTCATGGATAATGATAAAGTTTCCTTTCAAATTTTACCTAACAAAAATGGTTTAGAGCTTTTTATTTCTCGTATGGATAGTGAGAATGGTATTTCTGATATTCTTGATTCAATTGTTGGGGCTAATGAGCTTCGCAATGATACTAAGGATGAGATTGATAGTCTTTCAGATGAACGACGTTCTGCCTTAATGGGCCAGGATTCATTTGAAAGTAAAGAAGATACTGATAATAAAGAGCGACCAGTCTTGGTTTATCGTTTTAGTGACTTTGAAGATTTAATCAAATTGGCTGTTTTAATGAAAAATGTTAAATTCATTAACACGTTATTTAGGTATCAAGAAGAACTTTATTTAACAGTTGATTTTAGTAGTTTAGACTGTGGAGACGATCAATATAATTTTATGTTGGGGAATTTTTATGAATTTGCTGAGCTAGCAAAGCTTAGTTATGATGCTTTGCTAGAACACGGCCAGGTTATTTATTCTAGGACTGCTTTAAAGCGGTTAGCAGAATTATTTAGTTAACATTACACGTGATTGATTATTGGGAATATTGATATGAATTTATTTTTAACATTATTTTTGCTTGTTTTCTTTTGGCTACTATTTGTTGGGCTTTCTTGGCTTTTTATGTTTTTATTGGCTAAGAGTCGCGGAATTGTTTTAAAGGGTGATGAATTTTATCAAAAAACAACTGGAAAACATGGCCAGCTAGTCGATTTACGTGATAGCGCACCGTATAAGCGTTCGCACATGCGGGGTGCTCGGAATATACCAACTTTAAACTTTACTCAGGGAAAGTCAGGTTTACGTAAGGACCGTGATATTTTTCTCTATGATGACAGTATTCGAGGAGCCATTCGGGTTGCTGGGATTTTAAAGAAGCAAGGTTTTTCTAAGAGTAAAATTTTCATTTTACGTGGAGGTTACCGTCAATATAAGGGACGATAGCGCACAAAAGGACCGCATATTGCGGTCCTTTTCTTTGAATCTTAGTAGCGTGATTGGTGAGCGGCAACACTACGCCGAACAGCTGCTTTAGATACCTTGTCATAGTTTTCTTCTGCTTCTTGTTCTGGTTTAACAACTAGCTGGCGATATCCCAATGCACTGCTTACAAGGGCAACGGCGGAAACGGCTAGTCCTGTTAATACACCAAATTTAAATGTTTTTTTCATTACTATCTCCTCTGTACTACGTATACACTGTATTATCGTTTATTTTTATTCTTTTGTAAATGTTTTTTAGAAAGAGAAGGATTTATGGTTGCCATTCCAATTTTAGTCATAGCTGGTCCAACTGCTTCAGGGAAAAGTTCTTTAGCTTTAAAAATTGCAGAAGAGTTCAACGGAGAAATTATTTCGGCTGATTCAATGCAAATTTATCGTGGATTGGATATTGGAACTGCTAAGCCAACTGTTGATGAACAGACCCAAATTCGCCATCATTTGATTAATATTGTAGATATTAATCAAAAATTTTCAGTTTACGACTATATAAAATTAGCAGATCAAGCAATTTTATCCGTGCATCAGCGTGGTAAGCTACCAATTGTTGTGGGCGGAACAGGTTTTTATGTTAAGGCACTTTTAGGGTTACAGCCTTTGGAATATGATGAAAGTGACTTGGATGAAGTGGCTGAACTGGAAAAATTAACAACAGCAGCATTGCAAGATTTACTAATTGATTCTACTTTGGTAACTGATATAAGCAATCGTCAACGTTTAATTAGAGGTGTTCAAAAGCAGCGTCATGGTAAGAAAACCAGGATTGCTAGACCAAGTTACGATGCGCATACAATTGCTTTAGCATGGCCACGTGAAATCTTGTATGAACGTATAAATCAGCGAGTATTGCTGATGCTTGATCAAGGATTGGTAGATGAGGCTCAAATGTTGTATAAGGCTGGTGGTATTGCCTTACAAGCTGGGCGCGGAATTGGGTATAAAGAATTCTATCCACATTTTGATGGCCAAATAACACTGAAAGAAACTGTTGAACAAATTCAGCAAGATTCTCGCCGATATGCCAAACGACAGTTAACCTATTGGCGTCATCAAATTGATGGGTTAGAATGGGTTGACGCACAAGTGGCTTACGATCATGTAAAAACTTATCTTGCTAATCAGTAACATTTGAAATAAGGAGTTGAAATGGCAGTTGACTATTTAACAGCACTAAAAGATTTACGTGATGGAAAAATTGAAGAACTTAAAATTACACCCAGTGATTTTGCGGCCTTTCAAAAAGGGTGGTCACAATTTCCTTATCAAAATACGGTACGAGGAATTGCTCATAAGGGTGGACAGATCACTTACATTCGTTCAAAATAAGATGTGTAGCGCTGAAAAATATGCTACAATGATCTACGAGTAAAATAATAATTAGTGGTGGCCCTTGTGGATCTACCACGAAATGAGAGGCAAAATCGTGGTTTTTTCATTTGGACAACAAAATGTTGGTATCGACCTAGGAACAGCCAATACATATGTCTACCTAGAAGGTAAAGGAATTGTATTACGTGAACCTTCTGTCGTAGCCCGAAATACTGAAACAAACGAAGTAATTGCGGTAGGTACTGAAGCTAAGGAAATGCTTGGGCGGACACCATCAAGTATTTCTGCAATTCGTCCGATGCGTGACGGCGTTATTGCCGATTATGATACAACGGTTGCAATGATTACTTATTATCTAAAAAAAGCGCTTGGTGGCCGTATGGGACATCCCTACGTTACTTTAGGAGTTCCCTCTGGAATTACTGCAGTTGAGCGTCGTGCGGTTATTGATGCCGCTCGTGTAGCTGGAGCTCGGGACGCCTATGTATTGGAAGAGCCCTTCGCTGCTGCTGTCGGAGCTGGTTTACCAGTTATGGATCCAACCGGATCAATGGTTGTTGATTTAGGTGGAGGAACGACTGACGTTGCTACCATTTCGCTTGGTGGTATTGTTTCAAGTCGTTCGACACGATTTGCTGGTGATAAGTTAGATGAATCAATCGCTAACTATATCCGTAATAAATACGAAGCTGCAATTGGTGAACCAACTGCTGAACGTCTAAAGATTGATATTGGTACGGTTTCGTTGGAAGAAGCCCGCGAAATTGAACCAGCAATGGTACGTGGACGTGATCTATTAACTGGTTTGCCAAAGACCTATGAGATTAGTGCTGAAGACGTTGCCATGGCAATTCAAGAGCCAATTAGCGAAATTGTTAATGCAATCCGTGAAACTTTGGAAGCGACCCAGCCTGAGATTGCCGCTGATATTATTGATCATGGCATGGTCTTAACTGGTGGTGGAGCATTGTTACGCGGTATGGATTCGATGATTCAAGAAATTACTAAAGTACCAGTATTGATTGCTAATGATCCACTTGATGCTGTTGCCAATGGTATTGGTGAGTCACTGAAGTCACTTGATGTATTACGTCAAAAATAATTATGTTTAACAGAAGCGTGGCGCTTGCGCTACGCTTTTATTTTTCACATCTGGGGAAGGAATAATAAGAATGCGTAAATTTTTTTCTTCAAAAACTGCAGTGACTATCATTATTGGTTTCTTTGTCATAGTGGGTTTGATTGCAGGATCGAATTGGTGGGCACGCCGTACGAATACTACACCTTTTTTTCAACGCTTTATGAATGATTTAGCTGGGGGAATTAGTCGTGTGATTTCTGTACCGACCAATGTCGTTGGGAAAAGTGCTGATAGTGCCGGAAACTTGCTTAACACATTTTCTGAAAATAAAAAATTAAAATCAGAAATTGATAGTTATGCCCAAGATAAAGTTCGTTTACAGACGGTTGAAAACGAGAATCGATCTTTAAAGAAACAGTTGAAGTTAAAAGAAACTTTGACTGATTATGATACTGTTTCAGCAGTAACCATCAGTCGCTCACCCACAACTTGGAAGTCACAGTTAGTTATTGATAAAGGCTCTCGAGCTGGTCTAAGAAAAGGAATGCCGGTATTGGCTGGTTCTGGTATTATTGGTCGAATTAGCGAAGTAAATACGGTTAATTCTAAAGTGGCTTTAATATCTGATACTAGTGAGGATGCCAATCGTTTTGCGATTACCATTAAGGGGAGTCACGGAGACGTCAATGGCATTATTTCTGATTTTGATTCGGAGCGGGGTCAGTTAGTCATGGGACAAATCACTTCTAGCAATGAAATTAAAAAGGGTGATACTGTTCAGACATCTGGACTGGGTGGTGTGATTCCAGCCGGCTTGTTTGTCGGTAAAGTTTCTGAAGTAACAACCGATGACTATGGTTTATCAAAGAAAGTATATATCGAACCAAGTGCTGATTTGGGTAATATCACAACGGTATTAGTGGCAGTTTCACATATGGAGACGAAGTAATGGCATTTTGGCAGTTGATTCGATTTCGAGTTATTTATCCGTTAGTTTTATTCCTTTTATTGTTCTTAGATGGTAATTTGATGTCTAGTTTAGGTGGCATTTTAAACCATTTTCCTTTTCATGTTTTACCGTTATTAACTCTGATTTGGCTGTTTTATGCAATTGAATTTGAAGTTACTAATCGTATTGCATTTTGGGTGTATGTTGTTTTGATTGGTTTGTTATTTGATATTTATTACACTGGAATTTTGGGTTCTTACACGATTGCCTTTTTGGCAGCCTGTGTAGTAATGGATCGTTTACGTCCCTATTTTGATGAACGATTGATGAGTGGCTTATTGTTATGCTTAATTGGTTTAATCATTTATCTATTAGTGACATATGCGGCCGGCTTTATTATTAACATTGCCGATGTTAGCTTAGGACGTTTTTTACTGTATGAATTAGTACCAACGGTGGTCTTAAATATTATAATTGCGGCCCTAGGTTACTATCCAGCTTGGTCTTTATTCCAACTTCTATCGTAATTCTTGACAATCTGAATAAAGCTTTGTATACTGAGAAAAAGATTTGAAAACGATGAGTAGAAGAGTAATTTACTACCCCATATCAGGGAGCTTACGGTAATTGTGAGTAAGTATGGGTAGTAAATGAACCACATCTACGAGTGCAAGATTGAATTTTAGTAGGTTTTGCCGGTGATGGCCGTTAACACATTCAGTTTTAAACTGATTGAGGCTGTATTAGTGATGATACAGCGGATAACGAGGTGGGACCGCGGAAACGCCCTCTAGGTGCTTATTAGCATTTAGAGGGCGTTTCTTTCGTTTTTAGATAATTAACAGTCATTAGCCGTGATATAAAGAGGGGGCAATATGAAATATTTGATGGAAATTTTACCGGGGATTTTGACCGGATTACAGTCGACCTTAGGGGTTTTCTTCATTACTCTGCTAGGCTCAATTCCTTTGGGAATTTTAGTTTCTCTAGGAATGAAATCTCCTTATTTTACAATTCGATGGCTCATTAATGGTTATATTTGGATTATGCGTGGTACGCCATTATTGCTACAATTGATTTTTATCTACTATGGTTTGAGCATGATTGGGATTAATTTTCCCCGTTTTGAAGCAGCCGTACTAGCCTTTGTTGTTAATTATGCCGCTTATTTAGCTGAAATATTTCGTGGAGGGTTGCAATCAATCCCCAAAGGACAATATGATGCGGCTAAAGTATTAGGTTTTAGCCGAAGCCAAACTTTCTTTAAAATTGTTTTGCCCCAGGTAATTAAAATTATTATGCCATCCTTTGGTAATGAAGTAATTAATTTGGTTAAAGATACTTCGTTAGTATATGTTATTGGTTTGGGTGATATTTTACGAGCGGGAAGCATTGCCGCCAGTCGAGATGTGACTTTGATTCCTTATCTAGTTGTAGGAATTCTTTATCTAATTATGACCGCAGCCGTTACTGTCTCACTCCGTCGTAGTGAGAAGCGCTTAAGTATTTGGAGGTAAATATGTTAGAAATTAAGGGATTAACCAAAAAATATGGCCAAAATGTTATTTTTAAAGACTTGGATCTCACGGTCAATAATGGAGAAGTGCTGAGTGTCATTGGACCTTCTGGAATCGGTAAAACTACGCTGATTAAAATTATGACGGGGTTAGAGACAGCTAATAGTGGACAGGTTTTCATTGATGGTGAGGAATTCGCCATTGGTGATGGTCGCTTAAATGCTAAAATTGGTATTATTTTTCAAGATTTTAACCTTTTTCCAAATTATACTGTCTTAGATAACATCACTTTAGCACCGGTTAATGTTAATAAATTATCTAAAAAAGCCGCTAAACAAGAAGCCATCAAGCTACTTGATACATTGGGGATGAAGGATAAAGAGAATTTATATCCCTATCAGCTATCTGGTGGGCAAAAGCAACGGGTTGCCATTGCTCGTGCCTTAGCAATGCATCCCAATATTATCGCTTATGATGAACCAACTAGTGGGTTAGATGAACATTCAACACGTCAAGTAGCCGCCGTAATTAAGCAGCTGAAGGGCAGCGGTGTTACCCAATTAGTCATTACCCACGATCAATACTTTGCAGAATTAATTTCTGACCGTATGTTTGATTTCGCCCAGGAGGTACAAAGATAATGGTTAGTCAACGAAAAAAAATTATTGTCAATAGTATAGTTGGATTAGTTGTATTGTTTGGTGTGATTTTTATTGGGCTTGGTTTGCATAATAAAAATCAAAACAAGGGACAAGTCGGAACTCATAATGATGAATGGCCACGAATTAAAAGTGAAAAAACGATTACGATTGGTTTAGATGATACTTTTGTGCCGATGGGTTTTCGTGATAATAGTGGGAAATTAGTTGGATTTGATATTGATTTGGCCACTCAAGTCTTTAAGGATTTGGGCGTTACCGTTAAGTGGCAACCCATTGATTGGTCCATGAAGGAAACAGAGCTGAATACTGGTAATATTGATGCAATTTGGAATGGTTATACTGCCACGCCAGAACGGGCTCAAAAAGTTGCCTTTTCGAATTCATACCACCGAGTTACTCAGGTAGTAGTGACGCTAAAGAAAAATAATATTAATAGTTTTGCCGATATGAGTGGTAAGATATTAGCTGATCAGAATTCATCAAGTGGTGATGCTGAGTTGAATGCCAAGCCTAATATTTTGAAAAAATATATTAAAGATAATAAGGCTGTCGGTTATGATACTTTTGATAAAGCGTTTAATGATTTGAATGCCGGTCGAATTGATGGCTTACTAGTTGATGAGGATTACGCTCGTTACTACATTAGTCATCAAGATAACGCTGATAATTACCAAATTGTTAAGGGTGATTTTTCAATGACTGATGATGTGGTTGGCTTCCGTAAAGGCGATGTTGGTCTACAAAAAGCAGTTAACGAACAGTTTAGTAAGTTACAAAAAAATGGCTGGATCAGTGATTTAGAAAAGAAATGGTTTGGTCAGTGAGAAGCGCTATAGGCGCTTTTTTCATTAAAAAAATTAAAGAGGAATGCTGAGTATTTTGAAAACCAAAAGCTATCAAATAAACCAACGAATTAAGTTGGTCGTTGTGTCCAATTGTCAATTTAAAACAGTTCAATTAGCCATTAATTTTGCCAGTACGGCTAGCAGCCCTCAAATAGTTAGTGAGCGGGCCTTATTATCTTATGTGCAGGCGGTCAGTTCTTCTAAATATATTAATCAACAAGCGGTTGCTCGCCAGTTAATTTCACTATCTGGTAGCCAATATCAAACTGATGTGCAGCTTTTTGGCAATCAACATCAGGTGCGTTTCCTATTACAGTGTCCTAATCCGCAATATATTAATCAAAATAGTGATTATCTTGAGGCCAATTTGGCTTTTATGAAGTCAATGATTTTTGAGCCACTCTTAGATTCAGTGAGCTCCTATAATGCTGATGTTGTTAGTCAAGAAAGACAAAGTCTACTCAATGAATTGGTATCACTAGCTGACGATAAAGTTGACTTTGCTCTAGCTCAATTACGACAATTAACCATTACAGTACCAGCGCTCCAATCGTCAGCCTTAGGTAAAGTTGAAGAAATTCAAACGGTTTCTTCTCAGCAGCTATATCAGTCACATCAACGGATGATCCACCATGATCAGGTAACAATTACGGTGCTAGGGGATGTAGACGCTGATCAATTATTTAAAACTTTTAGTCAATGGCCCTGGGGTGATGTTGAGTTAGCTACCCAAACCGACCACAGCCCATTTATGGAC
This sequence comes from Convivina intestini, assembly GCF_003096575.1. Classification (GTDB taxonomy): domain Bacteria; phylum Bacillota; class Bacilli; order Lactobacillales; family Lactobacillaceae; genus Convivina; species Convivina intestini. The sequence continues at coordinate 99,605 of NZ_QEKT01000005.1, read as the reverse complement.
TTATCACAGCAAGAATTATTTATAAAAAATGAATCTAGACCTCAGATGGAACAAGCAGTGTTAACCAAGAATTACCTTTTGCCGATTAATCCTAGCAGTGATCAACGTTTTACGGCCATGGTATTAAATACGATGTTTGGCGGTGCGCCGATTTCTAAGCTGTTTATGAATATTCGTGAAAAGCATTCGCTTTGTTACAGTATTGTTAGTCGTTGGCAGTTAGATTGGCGATTATTGACTGTGATTGTTGGCTTAGGTGCTGATACAGTCGATCAGGTAAGCAATATGATTGAATTAGAACGACAAGCACTAGCTACCGGTGATTTTTCGGATCAACTATTAGCTGATGTGAAAGAAATGCTAATTAATGACTATCTTAGTCAATTGGATGTACCTATGAGTCTTTTGTCGATGATTTTACGACAGGAAATGACCCAATTGAAAATCACTCCTCAGGAATGGATAGCTAAAATTAAAGCTGTACAACGGGATGATATTCAATCTTTGGCGCAACAAATGCGAGCTATTTACCAATATAATTTATTACCTGAGGAGCTCTAATGATAAAAAATTATACCAATCTTAATGAGAAAGTCATTGAAGAGGTTTTACCGAATGGTTTAAAGCTGGTAATGATTCCTCGGGCCAACTATCATCAGTGCATCGCAGTTTTAAGTACTAGCTTTGGCTCCTTGGCTCAAAAGGTAAGCGTGGACGGACAAAATATTTTGGATATTCCAGCCGGAACGGCCCATTTTTTGGAACATAAACTTTTTGACAAGCCAGACGAGGATGCTTTTTATCGATTTAGTCAACTTGGCGCTGATGCTAATGCCTTTACAACTAATTTACAGACCAGTTATTATTTTGCCACTAGTCAAAATTTAGCTGCCTGCTTACAACATTTACTAGATTTTGTACAAATACCATATTTTGATCAAACTAAGGTGGTCAAAGAACGCGGTATTATCGAGCAAGAAATTCAAATGTACCAAGATGATCCAGAATGGCGTTTGTATATGACCTTGTTAGAGCAATTGTATCCGAAATCACCACTAGCAGCCGACATTGCGGGGAGTCCAGCTTCATTAAAGCGGATTACGGCCGACTTGTTATATCAAATCCATCATATTTTTTATCAACCTAAAAATTTAACTTTACAGGTAGTTGGGAAATTTGATCCGACAGCAATTTATAATTTAGTACAAGCTAATCAGGCTACTAAGGAACACCGAATGGTTGATTTTAAAACCTTAGAACCAATCTTAGAGCCTGGGCTATCACAAAATCTTCAAGTAGCAGCTAATGTTACTATTCCTAAAGCCGCTTGGGGAATTCGGTTCCCGGCTGGTGATTGGCAAGGGCTGGCCATGAGTCAACGAAGTTTAGTGGCCGATTTACTACTTGATATTTTATTTGGGGAACAAACTACCTGGTATCAGGATTTGTACAAAGAAGGCATCATTGATGATAATTTTGATTTCGAATACGTCCTAATGCCCCAGTACCAATATTTAACTTTTTTCAGTCAAACCCAATTTTATAGCCAATTAGAAAGAGCTTTACGGTTACGATTGAAAAATTATCATGATTATCTCTTAGATCAACAGCAAGAATTTATCAAATTACAAGCAGCAACGCTGGGAGAAGCAATTATCCGGTTGAATTCACTGGAACAAATTGCGCTTCGGGGGGATGATATCTTGTGTGGGGTCAATCTCTTTGATAAAATTGATATGTTAAAGGAAATAAAATTTAAGGATATACTTGATTTTGCAGACCAACTGTTTAATCAGTTTGAACTCAGTCGAGTAGTATTAAAAAAAGTAGGCGAATAATATTATGTCAGAGGTATTAACCGAAGCAATTAGTCAACAGTTAAAAGACGCCCGCCAACAGCAGGGCTTATCACTGGATGAATTAAATCAAAAAACTAAGATTCAAACCCGTTATTTAAAAGCACTTGAAGAAGGTGATACAGATACTCTTCCTAGCGCTTTTTATGTGCGGGCTTTTGCGCGGCGTTATGCTGAGGCAGTCGGACTTAATCCGGATGAATTATTAGGTGAAAGTGAAGAGAGTCCAATTGTTCCCAGTGATTTAAGTTATGCGCATCGTGATGATGATGGTGTTGTTCGAGCTGGTGTAGATCATAATGAGAGTGCTAAAACTCGTTTAATGGGATGGGTGCCCAAAATTTGGGTTGGCTTAGGAATTTTGGTAGGTCTACTTGTTGTCTGGTTAGTGATTACACAACTGGCTAGCAGTGGAAAACAGAGTAGTTCACAAAGTCAGGTTGAAGTATCATCATCTTCAGTATCAAAAGCTAGTTCCTCATCTTCTTCGTCATCATCTAAAAAGGATGAAATTCAATTGGGACAAGCACAAGCCAATGCCCAACAACTAACAACAACCTATAATATTGCCGGACAGCAAGCTAAAGCCCATAAGCTGGTAATTAAGGCTAGTGCTACAGGTACAATGGTTAAAGTTAATGATGCTACTAGTAAAATTTTGTTTAATGAGACTGTGGCTGCTAATACCGAGAAAACGATTGAAATTCCAGCTAACACTACAGCTGTTAACGTTCAGTTTGGCACGGTTGCTAATGGTACGGTGTCACTGGATGGTCAGGCAGTTGCTATTAATAATTTGCCTACGACGCCAGCGCCTACAACTTGGAATCTTCTATTGAATTTTAATAAGTGAGTGGTATTACAATGAATTTACCGAATCGATTAACTGTTTTTCGTATCTTTTTAATCCCCATATTCATGCTGGTATTATCGGTTCCGGCTACTAACAGCTGGGGAGTTCTAAATATTGGCTCGGGGCAGACTTTACCGTTGACTTGGATGGTTGCCGCAATTATTTTTGCCCTTGCTTCACTAACGGATTTTTTGGACGGACAGATTGCCCGTCGTAAAAATTTGGTTACTAATTTTGGTAAGTTTGCAGATCCGTTGGCAGATAAGTTATTAGTCATGACGGCCTTAATTTACCTTACGGCCTTTGGCGTAGTGGCGCCATGGATGACGGCTGTTATTGTGATTCGTGAGTTGGCAATTACTGGGTTGCGTACGCTGATTGTAGAAAATAACGGGAAGGTTTTGGCAGCCGCTTTACCAGGTAAAATTAAAACCTTTTCGCAAATGTTTGCCATTGTGTTTCTTTACCTGCATAACTGGCCGGTGGCAGGCGTGCCGGTTGGCGAAACCTTGTTGGTCATTGCAGTGATATTTACTATTTATTCAGGAATTGATTATTTTTGGCAAAATCGTCAGGTATTTTCCGACGGATTATAAAAGCGCATTGGCGCTTTTTTTCGTATAAAGAAATGAAAGGATAGAGAACGAACAAATGTTCGAATTATTCTTGATTTTCTATTATTAAACAGGTAAACTAATCGTAATTAATAAGGAGTTAACTTACATGGTTGCAAAGAAAAATGCTCAAAGTAAGCAAGATGGTCGCCGAGCGGCCTTAGATGATGCTTTGAAGCGGATTGAAAAGAATTTTGGAAAAGGATCGATTATGACTTTGGGTGATAATGTTACTACCCAAGTTGAGACCATTCCCTCTGGATCTGTTAAATTGGATATTGCTTTAGGGGTTGGTGGCTATCCTAAAGGACGGGTTATTGAAATCTATGGTCCAGAATCATCTGGAAAAACAACATTAGCCTTGCATGCTGTCGCTGAAATCCAAAAAGCCGGTGGTACCGCAGCCTATATTGATGCTGAAAATGCTTTAGATGTTAAGTATGCAGAGGCGTTAGGTGTTAAAAAAGAAGAGCTCCTTTTATCACAGCCTGATACTGGTGAGCAAGGACTGGAAATTACGGATGCCTTAGTTCAATCCGGTGCGGTTGATATGGTGGTTATTGATTCGGTCGCTGCCTTAGTACCTCGAGTTGAAATTGAAGGGGAAATGGGAGATGCGCATGTCGGGTTACAAGCTCGTTTGATGAGTCAGGCCTTACGTAAGCTAGCCGGAACCTTAAATCGAACGGGCACGATTGCTATTTTTATTAACCAAATCCGTGAAAAAGTTGGGGTTATGTTTGGAAACCCAGAAACTACTCCTGGTGGCCGAGCTTTGAAGTTCTATTCCACTGTTCGTTTGGAAGTTCGGCGCTCCACCCAAATTAAAGATGGTTCAGATGTTACTGGAAACTTGACCAAGGTCAAAGTGGTTAAAAATAAGGTAGCACCACCCTTTAAAGTGGCTGAAGTCGATATTATGTACGGAAAGGGAATTTCGCAAACCGGTGAAATTTTGGATCTAGCAGTTGACCAAGATATTGTTGACAAGGCTGGTGCCTGGTATGCCTATGAGGGAGAACGTATCGGGCAGGGACGTGAAAAAGCCAAAGAATATTTGGATGATCCCGAACATAGTGAGTTACGTGCTGAACTATATCGTAAAGTTCGACAAGCCTACGGCATTGGGGATAAAACCGATGAGGTTGTTCAAGAAGAACCTGTTGAGCCAGAAGCTAATCAAGAACTTAATTTGATCGATGATGATCAAGCAGATCAGCCAATTTCCTAATAAATAATTTACTAAAAAGAGGGCTAAATTAGTGCTCTTTTTTGTTACAATAGACTTGCTTGAGTGAGTCAGTTACTTGAGTGAGTCAGTTACTTGAGTGTGTTAGTTACACGTACAGCAATCACAGTGACAGTATGTTGTGGGGGATGGTTTCATGCCAAAAATGCACCGTGGAAGAACAATCTTTGCCGGGGTTTTAGTTGTATTAGCAATGCTAATTGGAACAGCTTACCTAACGCGAGATAAAACTTCCTCAAGTGTTTCAATTACAGCCGTTGGTTCAACAGCTCTTCAGCCCTTGGTTGAAGCAGCCGGAGAAGATTATGCCAGAGAGAATGCTGGTGTTTTTGTAAACGTTCAAGGAGGAGGAACAGGAACAGGTCTTAGCCAAGTTGCTCAAGGAGCAGTTGATTTAGGTAATTCTGACCTTTTTGCCGCAGAGAAAAAGGGAATTAAAGCTCAGGATTTAGTTGATCATCAAGTTGCTGTCGTCGGGATTACCCCTATTTTAAATAAAGGACTTAATATCCATGATTTAACTTCCAAGCAGTTACAAGATATTTTTACTGGAAAAGTGACTAATTGGAAAGAGTTAAACGGTCCAGACCAAGAAATTGTTGTGATTAATCGCGCTGCTGGTTCTGGTACGCGTGCGGCCTTTGAAAAATGGGGACTAGACGGGGCCAAGAGTTTAGAAGCACAAGAGCAAGATTCTTCGGGAATGGTTCGCTCAATTGTTGCTAGTACTCCGGGCGCAATTTCCTATGTAGCCTTTGCTTATGGTAATAGCAGTGTTACTAGTCCGGCGGTCAATGGTGTTGCTGCCAAAGATGAAAATGTTAAAAATGGTACTTATCCAATCTGGTCTTATGAACATATTTATACCAAAGGTAAGCCCAATCAGGCTGTACAAGGATTTCTTGATTATCTAATGTCTCATCAGGTTCAATCTAAATTAGTGCCAAAACTGGGTTATATTTCTATCCACGATATGGATATTAAACGTAGTATGGACGGACAGATAACAGCCAATTCCTAAGTCGGGTGGGAGAAGATTATGGATAGTATTACAGAAAAAATCAAGAGACAGTCTGAGTCAACTCGCAAGGATCGTTTCGGTCGTGCGTTGAGTTGGACTGCGCTAACTTTTATTGCCCTAGTGGTAGCTTTAATTTTTGCTTTTGTGTTAAGTCGTGGTTTAAATACTTTTATCGGTAATAAGGTATCAGTTACTGATTTCTTGTTCGGTACAACTTGGAACCCATCTGTGGTCAATCCCAAAACACATCAACCTTATGTTGGTGCCTTGCCGATGATTATGGGGTCTTTTCTGGTTACCTTTTTGTCAGCAATAGTGGCGACACCATTTGCGATTGGTACTGCTTTGTTTATGACTGAAATTGCCAAAAAGCGTGGGGCTAAAATTATGCAACCTATCGTGGAATTGCTAGTTGGTATCCCCTCGGTTGTGTATGGATTTATTGGTTTAACAGTCATTGTACCCTTTATGCGGGGAATTGTTGGCGGATCGGGCTTTGGTATTTTATCCGGAACGATTGTTCTATTTGTGATGATTTTACCCACAGTGACCTCAATGACCGTCGATACTTTGAAATCGGTACCACGCCACTATCGTGAATCTGCCTTGGCAATTGGCGCTACTCGGTGGCAGATGATCTATAAAGTAATTCTACGTGCCGCTACTCCAGGTATTTTAACTGCTGTGGTATTTGGCATGGCGCGAGCTTTTGGAGAAGCTTTGGCGGTTCAAATGGTTATCGGAAATGCGGCGTTAATGCCTACGGGATTGACTACACCGGCCTCAACTTTGACATCAGTGTTGACGATGGGGATTGGAAATACCGTGATGGGCTCTTTACAAAATAACGTGCTATGGACATTAGCTATGATTTTGTTACTTATGTCATTGGTCTTTAATTTGATTATCCGAATGATTGGTAGCAAAGGGGAGTTGAAATAATGAACGCTAAATTAGCTGATAAAATTGCTACTACGGTCATTTACATTATTGCCGGTATGGTGGCGTTGGTTTTATTCTCCATGCTAGGATTTATCTTGGTACAGGGATTGCCTCACCTTTCTTGGCACTTTTTAACTTCGCCAGCCCTCTCTTTTGAGGCTGGTGGGGGAATTGGCATTCAGTTGTTTAATTCCTTTTATCTATTAATTTTGGCCATGGTGATTAGTTTTCCGATTGCTTTGGGTGCTGCTATCTACCTAAACGAGTACGCAAAGAAATCAGTTTGGACCAATATTATTCGAACTGCAATTGAAATTTTAAGTTCACTACCTTCGGTTGTTGTTGGTCTGTTTGGATTCTTACTTTTCGTTGTCCAGTTTAAGTTTGGATTTTCAATCTTATCTGGGGCGATTGCCTTAAGTATTTTTAATTTACCACTGTTAACTCGGTCAATTGAAACTAGTTTGGCTCAAATTCCATACCTGCAACGGGAGGCTGGCGCTGCTTTAGGTTTGTCCCGCTGGGAAACAGTTTTACATGTTGTTTTACCAGCAGCCGTTCCTTCAATTGTGACTGGCGTTGTTTTGTCAGCTGGCCGAGTCTTTGGTGAAGCAGCCGCTTTGATTTTTACGGCGGGCCAGTCGGCACCAGCCTTGAACTTTATGGATTGGAATGCATTTAATATTTCTAGTCCATTAAGTCCGATGCGACCTGCCGAAACATTGGCTGTTCATATTTGGAAAATTAATTCGGAAGGAATTATGCCGGATTTGAATTTAGTTTCAGCCGGAGCATCAGCTGTTTTAATCATCGTTGTTCTTATTTTTAATTTTAGTGCCCGTAAAATTGGTATGAAGCTCTTTAAAAAGCTAACTAGCTCTTGAGGTAATACATGACAAATCCTAATATTGATTTAAAACCGTTAAGTGAGTTTATTGTTGACGAAGCACCGGAACGTTATATCTATGATATGAACTCCGGCAAGCATGAAGTCGCCATTGCCACCGAAGGGCTGCAGGTACGTTACGGTGATAAGTTGGCACTGAGTGAGGGCGATTTAAGTTTTGAGCGCTATAAAATTACTAGTTTGATTGGCGCCTCAGGTTCTGGAAAATCAACCTTTCTACGTTCATTAAATCGAATGAACGATGATGTTGCCACGGTTAGTGGTAAGATTATGTACCGCGGATTAGACATTAATTCAGCTGATATTGATGTCTACGAAATGCGCCGTCATATTGGGATGGTTTTCCAACGGCCGAATCCATTTGCTAAGTCGATTTATGACAATATTACTTTTGCTTTAACTCAACGTGGGCGTTATACCAAAGATCAGTTGGATGAAATTGTTGAGACTAGCTTGAAACAAGCGGCCTTGTGGGATCAGGTTAAAGATGAGTTAAATAAATCAGCCTTAGCTCTTTCGGGAGGACAAGCACAGCGTCTGGTAATTGCTCGTGCTTTAGCTTTGAAGCCCGATATTTTGCTGTTAGATGAACCTTCAAGTGCCTTAGATCCAATTTCATCTGCCCAAGTTGAAGATACGCTGTTAGAGTTGAAAAAAGATTACACAATTATTATTGTGACGCATAATATGCAGCAAGCGGCTCGAATTAGTGATTATACGGCTTTCTTTCATATGGGTCGCGCCATTGAATATGATTTAACTCGTAAGATCTTTACCCGTCCTAAAGTAGCGTTGACGAATGACTATATATCAGGTAATTTTGGATGAAAAATCAAAATAATATTTTAATAACGCGTGATGTACGGCTCTGGTATGGCCAAAAAGAAGCCTTGCATGGGATCGATTTAGACTTTCCACAAAAAGGAATCACAGCCTTAATTGGGCCGTCTGGTTCTGGTAAGTCGACCTACTTGCGGGCACTTAATCGGATGCATGATCTAGAAGATAATGTAACGGTAACTGGCTCTTTTACTCTTGATGGTAGTGATATTTATGCGCCAACCACCGATACGGTGGAGTTGCGTAAGAAAATTGGGATGGTTTTTCAACAACCTAATCCCTTTCCATTTTCAATTTACGATAATGTTGTCTTTGGTTTAAGATTAGCTGGTGTAAGGGATCGTCACACTTTGGACGAGGCCGTAGAGACGTCATTAAAGGCTGCTTCCATTTGGGAAGAAGTTAAAGATTCGCTTAATAAATCGGCTTTGGGGCTATCGGGCGGACAACAGCAACGAGTTTCCATTGCCCGTGTTTTGGCGACTTCGCCAGAATTATTACTATTAGATGAGCCAACTTCGGCCTTGGACCCGGTTTCTAGTCACAATATCGAAGAAACTTTGATGAATTTGCGTGACCAATATGCCATGATTATTGTGACCCATTCTATGTCACAGGCATCGCGAATCTCAGATCGAACAGCTTTCTTTTTGGATGGCGATTTAATTGAAGTTGATGATACACGTAAGATTTTCTTGGATCCAAGTCAAAAGCAGACCCAAGATTATATTAGTGGACGTTTTGGATAATCTAACAAAAGAGAGGTAATAGAATGCGACGTTTATTTGATGAAGAGTTAGCTGATTTAGATAGTTCTTTTACAGAAATGGGTGAAATTACCGCTAAGACAATCCAGACTGCGGTACAGTCCTTTATTAATCACGACCGTGAAGGAGCTCACAAAATTATTAATAATGATTTTAAGATTAATGAGCGCGAAGCTGCTATTGAAAAAAAGTCATTTGAGATGATTGCCCTTTACCAACCGGTTACAACTGACTTGCGTGAAATTGTTACTATCTTAAAAGCCGTTTCCGTTTTGGAACGGATGGGTGATCAAGCCCGAAACATTGCGACCTCAACAATTCGTGTGAAGGGTACTAAGCACATTAAAAAAGTTGAAGAGCAACTGGGTGAAATGGGTGAATTAGTCGCTCAAATGGTTTCTGAAGTGATGTCTTACTACATTCAAAATGAGGCCCTAGGGGCTGAAACAATCGCTGCTAAAAATCATGAATTATCGAATAATGCTGCCCAGGTTCGTACTGATTCAGTCAATGCTATGAAAGAAGATGCCCAATTAGTTGATTCAGCAGCCGATTACTTGGTTATTGCTGGTTATATTAAGCGAATTGGTGATTATACGACTGATATTGCTGAGTGGATTGTTTATAAGCGGACTGGAAAAATCATTGAATTAAATCCTGGTTATAACTACTTTATTTAGTTTGAAGGGCCCTTCGGGGCTTTTTTATTATGGTCTTGTTTTCGTGACTTGACCGAATTTGATATAATAGTAATATTAATGGGCCATAGCTAAAAAGTTTCGACCTGTTTATATCCGGAGGTAAGATGCGTTTTATTACTAATGTAATGATTAATATGGCAGTCTTTTTAGTCTGTTCGATGCTCTTTCCAGCTGGTTTTCAGCTAGCCGACATGCTGACAGCCTTAGTGGCTGCCATATTATTAGCTACTTTGAACATTATTCTTAAACCAATTTTATTTATTTTATCTTTACCAATTTTAGTGGTCACTTTGGGACTTTTTACAATCGTGATTAATACAATTTTGTTAGAGATAACAGCTCATCTATTAAATGGGTTTGCATTTACCAATTTTGGTTGGGCAATGTTAGTGGCAATTATTTTAGCCGGTGTTAATTTCATTTTTAATGACCGGAGTAAGTTAAAGATTGAGAGATATTAAAATGGCACAAAATTCAGTGACCGTTAGAGAATTAGTTAATAATACCCGTTTGAAGATTGTGGCGGGAAAAGAATATTTGGATCGACCAATTACGACTTCTGATATTAGCCGTCCAGGATTGGAAATGACTGGGTATTTTAATTATTATGCTCCTGAGCGAGTCCAGTTATTAGGGATTACAGAAACTTCATTTTCGACGCGGATGCAACATGATGAACTATTAATGGTTTATCGGAAGATGGCCAATGCGAAAACACCTGTTTTTGTGGTTTCAACTAACTTACCAATCAGTGATGAGCTAAAGCAAGCCGCTAGTGAAGCTCATATTCCGATTTTAACCACCTCGTTAACTTCTTCGCGAATTTTATCTAATATGACCTATTATCTAGGCGATCAGTTAGCTCCACGAGAAAGCGTGCACGGAGTATTAATTGATGTTCACGGAATGGGTGTTTTAATTACCGGAGATGCAGGAATCGGTAAAACGGAAGCAGCTTTGGAATTGATTCAGCAAGGAAAAGCCCGTTTGGTAGCCGATGACCGGGTTGATATTCATCAAGAAGATGAAGAACGCTTAATTGGCGAACCTAGCGAAGTTTTGCGAAATATGATGGAAGTTCGTGGGGTTGGTATCATTGACGTGCAACAGGTGTATGGAGCGGTTTCCGTACGTTCCCATGCTTCGATTATGATTAATATTCATTTATCGAATGGTCGCATTGGTGAAGAAAACTTTGATCGTCTCGGTAATGAAAATGATTCTCTAGAAATTTTAGGTGTCAAATTAAAGCGTATGGTTGTTCCTGTGACTCCTGGTCGTAACACAGCCAGTGTTATTGATGCAGCGGCGGTTAAGTTTAGGACTACTAATATGGGCTTTGATGCGTTAGAAACTTTGGAAAAGCGGATGACAGCTGAAATTAGTAAAAATGAAAAAATTGATGCAAAGGAAAAGCAAGAAAACAATGACTAAAATTGCTGTCTTAGGGGCTGGTTCATGGGGAAGTGCCCTAGCCAATCGAATTGCCAGTAATGGTTTTTCAACAGTCTTATGGTCGCATCGGGCTGAGCAAGTTGAAGAAATTAATCAGGCTCATACTAACGTGCACTATTTACCTGGTACCCAACTTCATCAAGATTTACTGGCAACGGTTGATTTGAAAGTTGCCGTTGACAACGCTGACATTATTTTAGTGGTTGTACCAACTAAGGGCATCCGTGAAGTCGCCCAAAAGTTAAATAAAATGTTATTAGATTTACAGCATTCCGCCATTGTCGTGCATGCTACCAAGGGATTAGAAGCAGGTAGTCACAAGCGGATTTCTGAAATGCTGCTTGAGGAAATGGAGGCAAAGACTTATACTGCTATTGCAGCTATATCTGGACCTTCCCACGCTGAAGACGTCGTCAAAGATGATTTAACGGCGGTTTCAGTGGCTAGCCCAGACCTCAAAGCTGCGCAAGCTATCCAAGCTGTATTAGCTAGCCCAACCTTTCGACCATATACCAATCAAGACCTATTAGGTTCAGAATTAGGTGGGGCCTTAAAAAATATTATTGCGATTGGCTCAGGAATGTTAGTTGGCCTTGGATATGGTGTAAATGCCCAAGCTGCCTTGTTAACCCGTGGTTTAGTAGAATTACGCCGAGTTGGTGTGGCTATGGGTGCTCAGGCGGAAACATTCTTGGGATTGGCAGGTATCGGTGACTTAATTGTGACTGGTATGTCGGCTAATTCACGGAATTACCGGGCCGGCTTTGCCTTAGGTCAAGGACAGTCTTTGCCAGAAGTAAAGGCCCAAATGGGCATGGTAATTGAAGGGGTGAACACAACTAAAGCTGTTTTCGAGTACGCCCAACAGTTTGACCTTGAAATACCAATTACCCAGGCCATTTATCAAGTGCTTTATCAGCAAGCTGATATTAGGGCTGAAATTGAAGCTTTAATGACTCGGCCGCTAAAAAGTGAAAATTAATATATAGGTGAGAAAGTAGGATACATTATGAAACCAGTGCGTAAAGCAATTATTCCAGCTGCCGGCTTGGGAACTCGTTTTTTACCAGCCACTAAGGCCTTAGCCAAGGAAATGCTACCAATCGTTGATACACCAACGATTGAATATATTGTTCGGGAGGCAATTGCTTCTGGAATTGAAGACATTGTCGTGGTTGATGGGAAATCTAAGCGCTCAATTGAGGATCATTTTGACTCCAATCCAGAATTGGAAGATAATTTAAGACAAAAAAATAAGTTAGAACTTCTAAAAGTAGTTGAAGAAACAACCGATATCAATATGTATTTCATTCGCCAGTCTCATCCTAAGGGACTAGGAGATGCGGTCTTAACTGCTAAGGACTTCATCGGGGACGAACCATTTGTGGTTTTGTTGGGTGATGATTTAATGCAAGACGAGGTGCCTTTGACTAAGCAATTGATTGACCGCTATAACCAAACCGGTGAATCGACATTAGCTGTTATGGAAGTGCCTCATTCTAAAGTTTCTGAATATGGGGTGATTGATCCAGCCACAAGGGTAACAGATGATGGCCTTTATCGGGTAAAAAGCTTTGTTGAAAAGCCCCGTCCCGAAGATGCACCTTCTGATTTGGCTATTATTGGTCGCTATCTCCTTACGCCGGAAATCTTTGAAGAACTTGAAAAGACTAAACCTGGTAAGGGAGGCGAAGTCCAGTTGACTGATGCTATTGATTCTCTTAACGATCGTCAGCACGTTTATGCTCACGAATTTAAGGGAGAGCGTTACGATATTGGTTCAAAAATTGGTTTCTTGGAAACTAATATTGAGTTTGGTTTAAAGCATCCACAAACTAAAGACCAGTTGCGAGCCTATATTAAGGAACTAGCAGCTAAATTGTAATTGATATCAAAGGGGAGGTAGTTCAAACCTCTTTTTTTGATAGGTGAGGTAAAATATGACTGAAATAAAACAATATGACTTAGTAATTATTGGTGCTGGCCCTGGTGGAATGACCGCTGCCACCTATGCCTCTCGTGCCGAGTTATCTGTGGCGATGATTGATCAAGGAATCTATGGGGGACAGATGAATAATACCGCTGAGGTAGAAAACTACCCTGGCTTTGATAGTATCATGGGGCCTGATTTAGCCGAAAAAATGTATGCCTCCTCAACACAATTTGGGGCTGAATATACTTTTGGCCGAGTGACTGGGATTGAATTGCTTGATCACAACCGTAAATTAGTCCGGACCGATATGGGTGACCTAGAGGCCAAAGCAGTTATCATTGCGACCGGATCAGAACACACGCATCTAGGCGTCCCTGGCGAAGAAGCCTATCAGGGTAAAGGGGTTAGTTACTGTGCGGTTTGTGACGGTGCCTTTTTTAAGGGCGAAGATGTCGCGGTGATTGGTGGTGGCGATTCGGCCGTGGAAGAGGGACTGTACTTGGCCAATTTGGCTCGTTCGGTTACAATTATTCACCGGCATGATCAATTAAAGGCTCAGCCTATTTTACAAGAACGTGCTAAGCAGAATGATAAAATCAAGTTTCTCTGGCATACTGAAGTACAGGCCATTGAGGGGGATGAACAGGAAGTTAAAAGTTTGTCCTTAATTAACAATCAAACTCAGGCTTTGAGTACCATGCCTTTTGCTGGAGTCTTTATTTATATTGGATTAAAGCCTAATACTCAGGCATTTCTTGACTTAGGGATTACTGATCAACACGGTTGGATTCCAACTGATGAGCAGATGGCGACTAAGATTCCTGGTATTTTTGCTATCGGGGATGTACGTCAAAAGACCCTGCGTCAAATTACCACAGCGGTTGGTGATGGTGGCATCGCCGGACAGGCCGCCTATGAATATGTTAGTCAATTAAATGATTAATTATAATAAAAAACAGCAGTTGCCATCTGGCAACTGCTGTTTTACTGAGGATTTATTTAACAATTTCGCAAAATTCTACGATAACGCCATCAGGACCTTGAACATTGAAAAACTTAATGCCCTTGTCCCAGAATGGTAGGTGTTGAACTTCTGAATCGATTAAATCAAAACCTTCTGCCTTAGCAGCCTTAAAAGCAGCATCAGCATCAGTAGTGTTCATTGAGATGTGGTTGATGGCACCGGCTTTACCAGCAACTTCATCAGCCTGCCAAGTCTCAATTACAAGGTGATTACGCTTCATGAAAATCACCTTACCCACTGGAAAATCACCAGTCTTTTCAAAGCCAAGTGATTGCCAAAAGGCTTCCGCCTGCTTTAAGTCCTTGGTAGGGATTCCAATGTGTTGAACATCGTCAAAATAATCTGTAAAAGCCATATTATCAATCATGTAGCCAACCTATTATTGACTACATACTCCTTTCAAATACTTAAATTAATTTTCAACGGAAATTGCTTGATGCTTTAACTTAGGGAAGATACTCTTATCTGCCCAACCAGTGATATTTCCCTGGAATAAGAAGGCAAAAATCGTACCAAGTCCATAGTTACTAAAGTCTGGGTAAACAATCAAAGCAACGATACCGATAATAGTTGGTGGAATGTAAGAAACCCACATGGCAATTCCGGCATTTCCGTTGAAATACTTAAAACGTAAGATCTGCATTAAATCATCAGCAGGATGGAGGACAATATTAACTCGCTGGTAGATAGAAATAGCAATCGCAATGAAGGCTACCCCTGTAAAGTTAAGGAGAACATATAAGATGTCCATACCCCAACCATGAGCCTCGGGTAAAATATTGGCAAATGCAGTGGCAAAGATACTAATCAAGGCTGAAAACGGCACCATGAACGCTAAGTTCCCCAGGAACCGTTTCCAATCTAGACGGTGCTCTAACACCATGTTTAAGATTGCAACCAACATACCAACTACAAAGAAGACAATTGATAGGGTACCAGGCTTACCACCTAGGAAGGAAACATTCCAACCGTTTTGCGCGGCAGTCCAGTAGGCTGATCCTAAGAAGGCAGGATGAATCTTTTGGCTAGTGACAATGGTTAAAACATTCCCCATTGAGTTAATAATTAGGGAAAAAGCAAAGAAGGCCAGGGAGGAACCCCACGACATGGTGCGGGCACTTTTCTTCATGATTAAGCCTCTTCGCCGCCAACCTTAACAACAGCCTTAGAAACAACACCAAGACGGCCATTTACAAAGTCATCAACTTGCTTGTAGTCTAATTCGTGAGACATCAAAGGCTTAACGTTAAGCTTACCAGATGAAAGCAAAGCCAATGAATCTTCAAAAGCGTTAGGGTTGATGAATGAACCTTGGATAGTAAGCTCCTTTTGGAAGACTTCATAAGTGTTCATTTCAAACTTGGCATCCGGACCACCAACACCAAACATCAATACTTGACCACCACGGGCAGCTGACTCGATTGCCATTTCTTGTGTTTGTGGCAAACCAACGGCTTCAATGACAACGTCATATTCACCAGTAGGAACTTGATCACCCTTAGCAGTGTTGAAAGTGTTCTTGGCACCAAATAATTCCTTGTTCATTGCCAACTTTTCATCAACGATACCAGCCAAATCAACTTGGTGAATACCGTAAGCTTGCAAGATTTGAACGAAAAGTTCACCCATGAATCCGTCACCAATTACCAAAGCCTTTTGGTATGGTGATGGCTTAAGCAACTTGATACCGTGAACGGCACATGAGATTGGTTCAACAATTGCAGCTGACTTCAAATCAACGTTGTCAGGGATTGGGTAAACGACTGAGGCTGGAGCAGTGAAGAATTCTTCAAAACCACCGTTACGTGTAACACCAACCGCTGAAAGGTTCTCACAAAGTTCAGGACGGGCAGTGTGGCAATACTTACACTCACCACAGTAGATGTTAGGGTCAACAGTGACACGGTCGCCAACCTTTACGTTAGTAACGGCTGAACCGATTTCCTTAACAACTCCTGAGTTTTCGTGACCCAACACGATTGGTGGAACAGCATCAGCTGAACCAGGCAAACCAGCGTATAGGGCGTGGTCAGTACCACAGATACCAGCAAAGGCAGTGTGAATCAATACCTCGTTGGGCTTTACTTCGGGCTTAGCAATATCTTGAACTTCAAGTTGCTTCTTACCAGTTAAAACAAGTGCTTCCATGAAGACTTCTCCTTTTCGAGTGCTTAATTTTTAAGATGCAAACTCTATGTTAAACCGGTAACAATGGTGTGTCAACTGCCATTTAAATTTTTTAAAAAATAAAAAAATACTTTGTTATTAAAATTACAGATGAGGTCTGTATTTACAATCGATTAGCGGATTTATAAGCCTTAAGTTTGATTAATGTTCAATAAGGTATAATGGACATTAAGGGTAATACTTTGTGATTTACATGTTAATAATAGTAAGAAAGGAGTTAAATATGCTTTTTGAAGACGAAATTATGGCCGACCCCTTAAACGCTGAATTTACTAAAAAGGGTTGGCGTCCCGTTTATTGGATTGATGAACAGGCGCGAATTTTAATTATTGGTCAAGCACCCGGACGTAAGGTTCAAGACACTGGGATTATGTGGAATGATGCCAGTGGGGATCGCTTACGGGAATGGTTAGGAGTTGATCGTGATACTTTTTATCATTCGGGTCTATTTGCCGTTTTACCAATGGATTGCTACTATCCTGGCAAGGCTAGTAGTGGGGATAAACCGCCGCGCAAGGAATTTGCTGAACAGTGGCATACCCGTATGTTAGCTAAAATGCCAGATATCAAACTAACAATTTTGATTGGTTCTTATGCACAACGTTATTATCTAGGACTTTCTCGTCAGGCTCGGATTACTGATGTTATCCAAAATTACCAAAGTTATTTGCCCAAATACCTACCAATTGTACATCCCTCACCACGCAATAATATTTGGTTAAAACGTAATCCTTGGTTTGAGCAAGAAGTGATCCCTGAATTACAAAAAAAGGTGCAAGCAGTTATGAAAGAAAGCTAAGTTTTTTAGTATGTTACTTTTTAATTGGTAAAATATTAATTAGAATAAAAATAACTAGGAGGAATAATAAATGGCGCAGGAGAGTAATCTGCAGAAATGGCAGGCAGCTAGTTTGCCAGTTGATTTAGCACAGGAATTGGCAGTTTATACGCCTGCTGAACAAGAGGATGCTTTTTATCAAGATTTAAACTTTGGAACTGCCGGTATGCGGGGATTGATGGGGCCTGGTAGTAACCGGATGAATATTTATACGGTTCGCCAAGTGACCGAAGCCCTAGCGCGCTTCATTGATGATCAGGGAGCTGAAGCTAAACAACGTGGGGTCGTCATTAGTTTTGATTCCCGTCATCATTCCCAAGAATTTGCCCAAGAAACAGCCCGCGTTTTATCACAACATGGAATTCATGTTTACTTGTTTAGTTCGTTGCGTCCGACTCCTGAACTTTCTTTTTCAGTACGTTATCTAAAGGCCTTTGCCGGTGTCATGATAACGGCTTCTCACAATCCTAAGGAATACAATGGTTACAAGGTTTATGGTGAAGATGGTGGTCAAATGGTGCCCGATGCTGTAGCGGCTGTGGTTGCTAAGCGGACTGAAATTCAAGATATTTTCACGATTACTACTGATGAAAAAGAAGCCAATGTGGATATTGTCGATGACCAACTTGATAATGCTTACTTAAAGGAAATGAAGACTGTTACGGTTGATCCAGCCCTAGTGGCTGCCGAAGGCGCACAGTTAAAGTTTGTTTATTCACCTTTGCACGGGACCGGCCAATACATTGGTGAAAAAGCGCTACAACAGGCTGGTTTTACCAACTATACGATTGTTAAAGAACAGGCCATTTTGGATGGCGATTTTCCAACTGTTAAAAAGCCCAATCCGGAAGATCCGGCTGCTTTAGCTTTGGCTATTGAATATGCCAAGAAAAATGGTGCTGATGCAGTGGTGGCCACTGATCCTGATGCCGATCGGATGGGTGCTGCCGTTCGTTTGGCAAATGGGGAGTATCAAGTATTAACTGGAAATCAAATTGCCGCTGTGTTGGTTAACTACCTATTAACTGCTAAGAAACAACGCCAAGAATTACCAGAAAATGGCGCCATTGTTACTTCAGTTGTTTCATCTCGTTTTGCCTCAACGGTTGCCCAAAGTTTTGGCGTTGCTACTGTAGATGTATTAACTGGTTTCAAATATATTGCCGAGATGATTGATCGCTTTGAAGCAACCGGTGAGCACCAATTCCAGTTTGGTTTTGAAGAAAGTTTTGGCTATTTGGTTAAGCCTTTTGCCCATGATAAGGATGCTATTCAGGCCTTGGTTTTGTTTGCTGAAGTAGCGGCTTATTATAAGTCTAAAAACCAAACCTTTGCCGATGGACTTCAAGAACTCTTTGAACGTTACGGTTATTTTGAAGAAAAGACTGTTAGTTATGAGTTCCCTGGTCAACATGGTCATGAAGAAATGGCCGCAATTATGAGTGCTTTCCGTCAGGAAGGGCCCCAGACCATTGGCGGGCAGCTAGTCCTAGCTACGCAAGATTTTGCTAGTCAAACTGAGTATGATCGTGATGGGGCTACTAAGACTTTGCCACAGCCTAAGGCTGATGTTTTGAAATATTGGTTGGCTGATGGTTCTTGGGTTGCTTTGCGTCCATCTGGTACCGAACCTAAGCTAAAGCTTTATGTAGGGGTTACCGACGATAGTGCAGCCGGTGCGCAAACCAAGTTAACGGCAATTGTTAATGATATGGAAGCTTCTTTAAAAAAGAATTAGACAGATTTCGTAATATTTGCTACAATAACAAACGGCTAAGAGCCGACAATTAACGGCAATCCGCTGTGCGTGGAGCCTACGGGCGAGTGTATGATTGGCGATCAGGAGAATGACATGCGTCAAAATAGTATTTTAGAAAATGTTACTTCAGCTCAGTTGCGTACTGATATTCCAGTATTCCGCGCTGGAGATTCTGTTCGAGTTCACGCTCGAATCGTCGAAGGAACTCGTGAACGTGTTCAGTTATTTGAAGGCGTTGTAATCAAGCGTAAGGGTGCTGGTATTCAAGCTACCTATACTGTTCGTAAGATTTCTTCAGGTGTTGGTGTGGAACGTACATTCCCACTTCACTCACCTCGAGTTGATAAGATTGAAGTAACGCGGTTCGGTCACGTTCGTCGTGCCAAGCTTTATTACTTGCGTGCCTTGCAAGGTAAGGCTGCTCGTATTAAAGAGCGCCGTCGCGATATTTAATAGTGAAGGGTCTCCACTTAGTGGGGACTTTTTATTTGTTAGAAGGAATAGTGATGGGTGAATTTTTAACTACTAGTGATTCACGTAAAATTTTGCATGTTGATCTGGATGCTTTCTATGCCCAAATTGAAATGCGCGATAATCCTCGTTTGAAAAAAATACCGTTAATTGTTGGCCGTGATCCACAACAATCCCATGGACATGGAGTGGTAGCTACAGCTAACTATTTGGCTCGTCAGCTGGGTGTACATTCAGCGATGAGTACGGTAGAAGCTAAGCGTTTAGCACCACAGGCAGTTTTTTTATCGCCTGATTTTGATAAATATCGCCAAAATTCACGTCAAATCCATGCCATTTTTCATGCCTATACCCATAAAGTTGAGACGGTTGCCCTGGATGAAGCTTACCTAGATTTAACGGACCATGCGCTAAGTGGTGCTACCCTAGCGGCTAAAATTCGACATGATATTTTAAAAGAAACTAAATTAACGAGTTCGATTGGTATTTCGTATAATAAGTTATTGGCCAAATTAGGTTCTGAATATAATAAACCGAATGGCGTCACGCTAATTGATCATCAAGATGCCCAGAGTTTTATGGATTGTTTGCCAATTGAAAATTTTCGTGGGGTTGGTAAGCAGACGTTAAGTAAGCTGTTAGCAATGAATATTCATAACGGCTTGGATCTGCGGCAATTATCACAGGATCAGTTACGGGCTAATTTTGGTAAAATGGGGGAACACCTCTATTGGCAAGCCCGAGGGGTCCATTTTGGTCAGGTTGATTGGCAGAGGCAACGCCAATCAATCGGTAAGGAAGAAACCTTTGACCGGCCCCTGCGTACTAGGGCTGAAGTCAGCATTGAATTTCAATCTTTAGCCAAACGAGTTGTTGACAATATGCAGGCTAAAAAAATGGTTGGTCGGACCTTAAATATTAAAATGCGGGCTGACTCTTACCAAACCATTACCCGGGCAATTACCTTATCAGAGCCTTGGCAACTGGATGTTAGTAATTTAGCCCGTAGGGCCCAAGAAATATTTGATAGTAGTTTTGAAAATGATTTTTCAATTCGCCTATTAGGGTTAACTTTCAGTAATTTACAAAGTAATTTATATGTTAATCTTTCGCTATTTGATGATTAATAAGTATCACAACGTCAATTATTAGTTATGTGTATAATGGAAGTGTTATTAGAGAATGAAGGGGTTTAGCATGGCAACCATTCAGGAAGAAATTTTAAATCAAATTAAGCGATATGATACGATTATCATTCATCGCCACCAACGGCCTGATCCCGATGCTTACGGATCACAACTAGGTTTGAAGGCCCTGTTGCAGGCTAGTTTTCCAGAAAAAAATATTTATGCAGTCGGCAAAGAGATTCCAGGATTATCCTGGATTAGTTCATCTGAGCAGTTTATGGATGATATTCCCGATGCTACTTATAATAAGGCTTTGGTGATTGTCTGTGATACTGCTAACGATCCTCGGGTTGATGATCAGCGCTGGCGTCAAGGCCTTGAAATTATCAAAATTGATCATCATCCCAATGATGAACCCTTTGGGGATTGGCAGTGGGTTGCTGATGAGAAGGCCGCTACTAGTATCATGATTTATGAGTGGTATGAAGCCCTGAAAGATCAAGGCTTGCAGATGACCGCTGAAGCCGCTCGATACCTTTACATTGGTATTATCGGCGATACTGGGCGTTTTTTGTATAGCTTGGATCAAGAAGTTTTCCGAGTTGTTTCAGAAATTTTTGCCTATCAATTTGATTACCAATCAATTTATTTGCATATGACTACGGTATCTGAAAGTGCTGCGAAACTTTCAGGATATGTGTTGCAGCATTTAAATATTTTGCCATCTGGTTTTGCTTACGTCGTCTTAACTCGGACGCTGATTCATCAGTTTGATCTCGGGGATGCGGGCACTTCCTTTATCGTGCCCCTACCGGCCAAGATTGATCGAGTCAAAGCCTGGGCCATTTTTGAAGAGCAAGATGAAGGTAACTACCGGGTGCGGATGCGTTCTCGGAGTGTGCCAATTAATAAGATTGCCCAAAATTTCGATGGTGGTGGACATCCGATGGCTTCCGGTGCCTGGGCTCAAGATCAAGAAGAGATTGATAAAATCATTAAAAGTGTTGACCAAGCTATTTTGGTTGACGAACAGACTCAGCAGGTAAAGGATAAACTGGATGACTGACCAAACAAACTATTTTGGTGAATTTAATTTAAAAAATGATGTAATTTCAGCTTTGACTAAGATTGGTTTTACCAAGCCTACCCCAGTTCAAGCTAAATTAATCCCTGATATTTTGCAGGGAAAAGATGTGGTCGGCCAATCTCAAACTGGCTCGGGTAAGACTCATACTTTTTTGATTCCTATTTTTAATGCGCTCAAGGCCGACGTCGAAGCTACCCAAGTGGTTGTTACCACGCCTTCCCGGGAATTAGCTGCTCAAATTACTCGGGCTGCTCGTCAAATGAGTGATGCCATGGGGTATGAAAAGGTTTCAATTGCTGAATATGTTGGTGGCACTGATAAGCAACGGCAGTTACGCCAGTTAAGCAAGCATCAAGCCCAAATCGTGATTGGTACGCCAGGACGAATCCGTGATTTAGTTGCTTTAAAAGCGCTACGATTGACTTCAGTCAGCACTTTAGTGGTTGATGAGGCTGACATGACCCTGGATATGGGCTTTTTAAACGACATTGATTATATTGCGGGTGCTATGCCGGAGCAGTTACAAACTTTGGTATTTAGTGCAACCATGCCAGAAAAGTTAAAGCCGTTTTTAAAAAAGTATTTGGATAATCCGCATTTTGAGGAAATTCCAACCACAACGGTCATTGCTGATACCATTGATAATTGGCTTTTGGCCACTAAATCAAAGTCTAAAGAGCTTGTCTTAGATCAACTTTTGGAGATCTTGAATCCTTATTTGGCGCTTATTTTTGCCAACACCAAGGAGCGAGCTAAGGAATTAAGTCAACACTTACGCGAACGAGGCTTGAAGGTCGCTGAAATTCACGGCGATATTAACCCACGTGAACGTCGGCGCGTCATGAAAGACATTCAACATCTAGACTATCAGTACGTGGTAGCCACTGATTTGGCGGCTCGAGGAATTGATATTGAAGGGGTTTCCCACGTTATTAACGATGGCATTCCTAACGAATTAGAATTCTTTGTCCACCGAGTTGGGCGAACCGGTCGAAATGGAATGAGTGGGATTGCCATTACCCTGTATAGTCCTGATGAAGATGCTGCGGTGGTCGAGTTGGAAAACTTAGGAATTACCTTCCAAGCTATGGAAATTCGCCAAGGCGAAATTTCACCCATTAAAGATCGACGGGCTCGCCATCAACGGGTGGCAACTACTAATAAGTTGAAGCCTGAGATGATTGGGATGGTTAAAAAGAAAAAGAAGATTGTTAAGCCGGGTTATAAGCGGCGAATTAAAAATACTTTGAAGCGTGAGCGACAGATGGAACGTCGTATTGAGCAACGACAAGAACGTCGGGCTGCTCATAAAAAATAAAAAAGTTCAAAACCGTTAGGTTTTGAACTTTTTTAATGAGTACTATTTGATTGGAAATCGGCTTCATTATCAAATTGGAAGGCCAATAATGAATTCGTGATTGATTCGGTCGCCACTTCTGAATGAGGCATACTAGTACTAGCAGTGTGGCTGGAACTAGCGGCCTGAGATTGAAAAGTGGGACTAGTTGAATTATTTAGAAAATTTTGATCAACGGGCTGTGTCTGTTGAATAGGGCTAGTAAAACTAGTTGATTCACTGGGAAGGTCTGCTTCAGCTTGTTGCTGGGCCTGATCGTTAGCCTTTTTCAAAAAGGTATCCCGCCGGGCGACTTCCTCGGAAGGGTTATCGACATTTAGAGGATGATCTAAGTCCGTTAAAATATTAATAACTACTCGACGTGAGTGATTTTTAATGACATAACTGCCTTCGGCAATGGCGCCAACTTGATTTTCTAATTGTTGTGCTAAAAATCCCGTTTCTAAATTAAAGTCAGCCTGACGATTAAGGTCTAAACGTTGGCGTACTAAGGGACCTTTGAGCAACCAAATTTGTTCAGTACTACTTTGGCGTGAAATATCTAGATCACCTAAACCAGCTGTTTGAAAAAATTGTTTCAGTTCTTCAATTGTATCCAGGGGAAACTGACGGGCCAATTCTTTACCTGCCCAGTAGGCAATGCCATGATAATCAGTTTGTAATAAATTGCTTAACAGGGCATCTCGTAAAAGGAGTGTTGCAAAGAAATTGACCGATTGGGGATGGCTGTTCATCTCGTCATAAGTATTGATATTCATAGTTGACCTCTCTAGAAATTTATTATAACAAAACTCCCTTCGATTAAGGGAAATGCTTGCAATATAAGACCAACTGTTCATAATAAAATATATGATAAATGATAGTCGACCAATTGGAATGATGGATTCTGGCGTAGGCGGTTTGACCGTTTTGTTGGCGGCCCAACAGGCTTTACCCCAGGAACGCTTTGTATACGTAGGTGATACCGCGCGGATGCCTTATGGTAGTAAACTTGCAAGTGATGTGGTGTCTTTTAGCCAAGAGATTGCGAATTTTCTAATTAACAATTATGATATCAAACTCTTAGTCATTGCTTGTAACACTGCATCAGCCTGTGCCTTACCAATTTTAGCTAAAGAATTAAATATTCCCATTATTGGGGTGATTGATGGCGGGGCTCGAGCAGCCGTGCAGCAGAGTAAAAATCAAAAAATTGGTTTAATTGCTACTCAAGGAACGGTCAATTCTGGTAAGTACCAAGCTGAAATCAAGCAATTAAATCCTGATTTAACCGTAATTGCCCAAGCAGAACCAGAATTTGTTACCTTAGTGGAAAGTGACCAGGCTAATAATCCGGCCTATCAAGCACTAATTGACCAACACTTAGCGATCTTTGTCCGTCAAGGTGTTGATACCCTAGTTTTGGGATGTACGCATTTTCCGTTACTAGGCCAAATGATTCAACAGGCAGTGGGCGATCAGGTTACCTTAATTGATCCAAGTTTTGAAACGGCCAATGACATTAAAAAATATCTTAGTCAACACAAAATGTTGGCCAGCCAAGACTTGATTTCAGAACCAAATCGCTATTTTACGACCGGAAATTGCGCCACCTTTACCCAGATTGCCAGTAAGTGGTTACAGCCCACTGAACCATTGGTGGTGGCCCATTTAGCAATTAAACACGATGCTGCTCAGGAATATTTGGAGGAAGTTGTATGTCCCGATTAATTATTGCCAGTAATAATGCCCATAAACTTAGTGAAATTGAAGCAGTCTTGCAAACACAAGCAATTGATTTACCAGTATTGGGCTTAAAAGATTTACCCCAACAACCTGAAGTAGTCGAAGATGGGGATAGTTTTTTGGCTAATGCTCGTAAAAAGGCCTTAACAATTGCTAGCCTTTATCCGACTGATTATGTTTTGGCCGATGATTCGGGCTTAGTTATTCCAGCCCTAAACGGAGAACCAGGCGTATATTCGGCCCGCTATGCTGGGGACCATGATGATGCGGCCAATAATAAAAAAGTTTTAACCAAACTCCAAGATGTACAAGGAGCTCAAAGAGCTGCCTATTTTACGACCGTAATGGTTTTAGTTGGGCCTAATCGGCCTGAGTTAGTGACTCAGGGACGGGTAGATGGCTTTATTACCCAACATCCACACGGACAAAATGGGTTTGGTTATGATCCAATTTTTTGGCTGGCTGATGCCAATGCGACTATGGCCGAAATTTCAGCTAGCCAAAAAAATGCAATTAGCCATCGGGGACGGGCCTTGGCTGAATTAGTTCAGGCTTTGCCAGCATGGCTGAAGGAGTAAAAAATGGGTAAAATTTTAATTGTTTCAGATGTACATGGCGATCGGTCGATTTTAGTTGATATCTTAAATCACTGGCGTAATCAAGTGGATGCAATTTTCTACAATGGAGACTCCGAGTTAGCCGCTGATGATTCAGTCTTTGATGGGGTATCAACGGTAATTGGTAATCGGGATAGTGATGTTAATTTTGTAGAGGCACGTTCTACTACGGTTGACGGGGTAACTTTTTTCCAAACCCATGGGCATTTATATAATGCCGGGGACTTTATTGGTTGGGCTAATTTAACGGATATGGATCAAGCGGCTAATGAAGCCCAGGCTCAGGTCGTGTTGTTTGGGCATACCCATCAAGCGGGGACCCAAGTCTATGATCACAAGTTATTTATTAATCCAGGATCAACGACCCTACCAATGGGAGAATATGCCAGCTTCGGTGGTAGTTATGCTGTTTTGTCAATTGAACCTCAGCAGTTAATCGTTGATTTTTATAACCGTCAGCACCAAGAATTGCCCGTGTTAAAAGCGGTTGTCAATCGTAACCAATTAAAGTAATTTTGAGCTAAACCTGCTTATCAGTAAGCGGGTTTTATTATTTAATTGGGATTGGGTACTTGTGTATAATGGAGTTGTTATGGAAGAAAATCAACCAGAATTTAATTATTGGGATACCCCGCAAAATGAAACCGATGAGCTTTTGCGTGAGGTAGCGGTAAATGCTAGTGAGCAAGAAGATGAATTTTCTTTGCGGCCGCGTCGGCTAAGTGAATATATTGGGCAAGAAGCCTTAAAAGACGAATTATCGGTCTATATTGCGGCGGCTAAACAGCGCCAGGAAGCCTTAGATCACGTGTTACTTTTTGGTCCGCCCGGATTAGGAAAAACGACCTTGGCCATGATTATTGCCAATGAAATGGGCGTTCATTTAAAAACGACCTCTGGCCCGGCTATTGAAAAATCAGGTGATCTTGTTGCCCTATTAAATGGGATTGAGCCCGGAGATGTTGTCTTCATCGATGAAATTCACCGCTTACCTACCAGTATTGAAGAAATGCTCTACTCAGCCATGGAAGATTTCTTTGTTGATATTATGGTCGGGCAGGGGCCAACTGCACGAGCCGTCCACTTTCCCTTACCACCTTTTACCCTAGTGGGGGCGACGACTCGACCCGGTATGTTATCTAAGCCGATGCGCGACCGATTTGGTATCATCAATTCTTTGCGCTATTATCAGCCAGAAGAATTACAAGAAATTGTCAAACGGACGGCCGATATTTTTGAAACTCCAATTACCCCAGAGGGAGCCTATGCCATTGCTTCTCGTTCCCGGGGAACACCGCGAATTGCCAATCGGTTGTTAAAGCGCGTGCGTGATTTTGCCCAGGTTGCTGGTAAACCGGCGATTGACGCAGCTATCGTGGAAATGGCCTTAACAAAACTGCGGGTTGATGAACGGGGATTAGATGAAATTGATCATAAATTGTTACAAACGATGATTGATTACTATGAAGGTGGTCCGGTTGGTTTAAATACCATTGCAGCTAACATCGGGGAAGAAGCCGAAACCTTGGAATCAATGGTGGAACCATATTTGCTACAAATTGGTTTTTTGCAACGGACTCCCCGCGGTCGTCAAGTGACTCCTGCAGCTTATCAACACCTAGGGATGTCGCAACCTGAACCAAAATAAACTAAAGGAATTTGTATGACTGAAAATAAAGTTTATCAACTATCGGATTTTGATTATCATTTACCCGAAGAACTAATTGCCCAAACACCGTTAAAACAACGAGATCAATCTCGTTTGTTGGTTCTTAATGCTAAAACTGGGGAATACCAAGATCGTCATTTTTATGATGTTTTAGACTATTTAAATCCAGGGGATGCCTTGGTAATGAATAATTCCCGGGTCTTGCCGGCTCGTTTGCATGGCGTCCGACCAGAAACCGGTGGTCATGCCGAAGTTT
The DNA here is from genome assembly GCF_003096575.1 of Convivina intestini. GTDB lineage: Bacteria > Bacillota > Bacilli > Lactobacillales > Lactobacillaceae > Convivina > Convivina intestini. The sequence continues at coordinate 72,350 of NZ_QEKT01000005.1, read as the reverse complement.
TGTTATTGCGACAAGATCATGGGGATGTTTGGGAAACCTTAGTTAAGCCGGCTAAGAAATCACCAATTGGTTCAACCATCGTTTTTGGTAATAATCCGGATCATCCTTTGATGACGGCCACCGTAGTTGGCGAACTAGAGCATGGCGGTCGCTATGTTGAATTTTCCTATGATGGGATTTTCATGGAATTGCTGGAGCAATTGGGTGAAATGCCCTTGCCACCATACATTAAAGAAAAATTAAGTGACCAAGAACGTTATCAAACCGTTTATTCCAAAGTTGAAGGATCAGCCGCAGCGCCAACTGCTGGTTTACACTGGACACCAGAGCTATTAGAAAAAGTTCGGGCCAAAGGCGTGCAAACGGTTGAATTGACCCTACATGTTGGTTTGGGGACCTTCCGGCCAGTCGAAGAAGAAAATATCGAAGATCACAAAATGCACTCTGAGTTTTACCAGCTAACGCAAGCGGCGGCCGATACTTTGAATGCTGTTCGAGCCCAAGGGGGTAAAATTGTGGCGACCGGAACCACGACGATTCGGACCTTGGAGACAATTGGAACCAAATTCAATGGGCAATTGCAGGCTGATTCTGGTTGGACAGACATCTTCATTAAGCCGGGCTATCAGTGGCAGGTCGTGGATGCTTTTATTACTAACTTCCACTTGCCCAAATCAACCTTAATTATGTTAGTGGCAGCCTTTACTGGTCGAGAAAATATTTTAGCTGCCTATGAACATGCGGTTCAGGCCGGCTATCGTTTCTTTAGTTTTGGCGATGCTATGTATGTGCATAAGTAAAAAAGGAGCTTCCTTGAGGTTCTTTTTTATTGTCCTAAATTCTTAAGCCGATTTAAGCCCGTGTTATAATGACAGCATGAAAGAATATCAAAGTAATGGGGTTATTGATACCCAAAATTTAGCCCAAAAAGTCGCTCAACTAACTTATCCAGGATTGATTATTACCCTAAACGGGGATTTGGGTGCTGGTAAAACGACCTTTACGAAGGCCTTAGCTCAGGAGTTGGGAGTAAAAGCCCGAGTAAAAAGTCCAACTTTTAATATTTTAAATATCTATCAGGGGCAGGATTTTCCAATTTATCATTTTGATGCTTATCGCTTAGAAGAAAGTGGCGCTTTAGATCAAGGTTTTGAAGACTATATTGGGACTGATGGCTTGACTTTGATTGAATGGCCGCAGTATATGGCCGATTTGTTACCCAACGATTACTTGAGTTTGAATTTTATCCGACAGGCGGGGGATAATCAACGGCTAATCCAAATTACGGGTCAGGGAACTGGCGCCAAGTTAGTGGAGCAGTTGGCATGACCAATCAGGATGATTATAGTTTAGTGACCTTAAATGCTCAATTAGCACCAGTTGCTAGCCAATTAATTAATCAGTTACAGCAAGAAAGTGATACTTTTACGATTGGCAGTGTCCGTGATGGTCAAAAGGAGCTGGCCGAACCCATCGATGATCGTCCGGCTAAAACATGGTTAATTTTAAAAGTTGACCAGCCGATTGGCGTAGCGTCGATTGAACAAGGTGAAATCGGCTTGGCCATTTTAAATAAAGAACAGGGGCAGGGAATTGGCCAAATGGTGATCCAAGCCTTAATTTCCTGGGCGCAACAAGTAAATTTAGCTTATTTATGGTTAGATGTGCAAGAACAAAATGCACCGGCTGTTCATATTTATCAAAAATTGGGCTTTGAATTTACCGGTGCCTCCCAACAATTAACCCTGCCCAACCAACGACAGGTTGTCATTTTACGAATGGAGTTACCCTTAAAATGAACTTTGTGGCAATTGATTTTGAAACGGCTAATCATGAACGTCATTCAGCGTTGTCTTTGGCTTTAGTAGTCGTACGTGATGATCAAATTGTTGATCAATTTTATAGTTTAATTAAACCAGCAACTTACATCAGTGCCCGGAATACCCAAATTCACGGCATCACCAAAGAAGATGTAATTGATGCCCCCGAATTTCCAGCGGTTTGGGCTAAAATTGCCCCTTTATTTACTGAGAATCATTTGGTAGTTGCGCATAATGCTAATTTTGATAGTAGCGTGTTAAAGGCAACTTTGGCTTATTATGGTATCGCTGAACCTCATTATCAGTTACTGGATACTGTTCAAACTAGTCGGCGATTGTTAAAGTTAGAAAATTATAAATTAAATACTGTTGCAAAAAGTTTAGCTATTCGTTTGGATCATCACCATAATGCCTTGGCCGATGCAATTGCGGCGGCTCAAATTTTAATTTATGAACACCAACAATTTGGTCCTGCTCTGTTAAAAGCGTTAGTCCGTAATAAATAAAAAAGAAATCAGCCAGTAGACTGATTTCTTTTTTATAGCTTAATTTCTAATTCAATCGGGGCGTGATCCTGACGAGCGCCAGTATTAATAACACCGGTTTTTTCAACCAAATCACTAATCCGATTACTGACGAGATAGTAGTCGATCCGCCAACCAGAATTATTGATTTTACTGGTTTTAGAGCGCTGCGCCCACCAAGTATAAAGACCAGTTTGATCAGGATGTTCCTGGCGCATGGTATCAGTGAAGCCGGCCGCTAATAATTCAGTAAACTTTTGCCGTTCTTCGTCGGTAAAGCCAGCCGAATGGTGGTTGCTACTAGGATGCTTTAGATCGATTTCTTCATGAGCAACATTTAAGTCACCGCTGAAAATAACTGGTTTGCTTTGATCTAGCTCACTAACATAGGCCCGAAAAGCATCATCCCAGGCTTGGCGATCCGGTAAGCGGTCTAAATTACTACCAGAATTGGGTGTGTAGACTGTTGCTAAGTAAAAATTCGGGTACTCTAGGGTAATTACCCGGCCTTCTTGGTCCATTTCACCGGGTGCCCCTAATTGGGGATAGCTAACATTTTCTGGTTTGTTTTTAGTTAAAAACATGGTACCGGAATAGCCCGAACGGGCGGTACTGGATGAAGTATAGATTTGATAATTAGGAAAAATTTCTTGGAGGGTTTTTTCTTGTTTAGGTGTTAAACCAGTCGCCTTGAGCTTGGTTTCTTGAATAGCCAGCACTTCTGGTTGGCTTTGGGCAATTTCATTTAAGACTGCCCAGGTCATTTCTCCGCGGGGGCTGCTGTGGGTAATTGCAGCGTTAATTGAATCAATATTCCATGAAATAAATTTCAAAAGAGACCTACTTTCTATTTATCTAATTGACTATACCGGCGCATAAATGGGCTGATTTGGCCACTAATTTGCGTTGGTAGGGTGACGTAATAATCTTGGGCAAGTTCTTGGGCAATGGCAGAATGAGCATAAGTAGCAGCCATTACGGCTGAAGCTAGCGGCTTAAATTGTGCCGCAAAGCCAGCAATCATGCCGGCTAGCGTATCACCCATCCCACCAGTGGCTTGATAGGGCCCCCCGACTGGGATTTGATAGACTTCATTTTCAGTATAAATCTGGGTGTGATTACTTTTGAGAACTAACAAAGGTTGGTTCGTATAATCTTGTAACGCCTGCCAATTTAAATCGGCTTGATTTTGATTGGCAATGGCGATATGACTTAGGCGTTCCCATTCCATCTGATGCGGGGTCAATACTAAGTGACAGTCCGGTAGTACTTGCGGGTGTTGTGCTAAAAGAGTTAGGGCGGATCCGTCGATAATTAAGATTTGGTGGGGCTCAATGCTGGTTAGTACCTTTTGAAGAAGTGCCAGTTGATCACCCAAACCAGAACCAATTAAGACTACATCACTGCTAACAATCAAAGCTTTTAAATCTTGTTGGTAGTCAGTGACCATGGCTTCGGGCGTGTGGCAGTGAATTGCCGTAAAATTACTGGGATCAGTGGCAACAGAAACTAAACCAGCCCCACTATGAACGGCCGCCATAGCGTTCATTATGACGGCGCCGCCGTAGTTAGGATTTCCGCCAATGATTAGGACACGGCCGAAATTTCCTTTGTAGCTGACGCTGGGTCGCTTAGTGATGACTTCTTTTAAAATTTGTTCGGTTAAAATCCGCATACCTAGCCTCCTCATTAAACATTTTACATGACTGACATGTATAATGAAGGGTAAGATTCTAGAAATTTTAGAAAGAGCTTAGAATCAACCAACATCAAATGTTTTCATACGGAGGTAGCAAATGACTGATTGGCAAAAAGAAGCACAAGTACGGCAAGATGACTATTTGAAAGATTTAGCCACTTTATTGGCCGTTAAATCTGTCCGTGATGACCAGCAGGCCACCAGCGAGGCACCTTTAGGACCGGGCCCAAAGCAAGCCCTAGACACCATGTTAGCAATCGCTGAACGCGATGGTTTCCGGACTAAAAATATTGATAATATTGTTGGTTACATTGAGATTGGACCCGAAGATAGCCAAGACTACGTGGCCTTGTTGTCGCATATTGATGTCATGCCAGCCGGTGAAGGTTGGGAGACCGATCCTTTCCAGGCTAAAATTACTGAAGATAAGGTGATTGCTCGAGGTGCTTCGGATGATAAGGGACCCGGTATGGCGGCCTATTATGGCTTTAAAATTATTCGTGACTTAGGACTTCCTTTGAAACATCGGGTGCGTTTGATTTTTGGTACGGATGAAGAAAATGATTGGACGGGTATGACCCGTTATTTTGAAGTTGAACCAGCGCCTTTGCTAGGATTTTCACCCGATGCGGAATATCCAATTATTAATGGTGAAAAAGGTAATGTTCAAATTGAAATTAAGAGTGTGGCCAGTAATGGCGGTAGCGTGACTTTAGAGCATTTTGAAGCCGGAATGCGTACAAATATGGTTCCCGGTGTGGCTCGGGCCAGCCTTAAATTAGCAAAACCGGCAATCATCAAAGATGATTTTAAAGCCTACCTAAATTACCATCCCAATGTGAAGGGTGAATTAAAGGTTGACGGACAGTCAGTTTATGTAACGCTTTGGGGTAAACAGGTCCATGGCGCTATGCCGGAAACTGGCGTTAACGCCGGCACATATTTGGCTAGTTTCTTGAAACAATATGACTTTGGTGGGGATGCTGCTGAGTTCTTAAATTACCTTGGGGGACCGGCCCACAATGATACACGTGGCGTTAAGTTTGGTGTTGACCATACCGATGAAGTCATGGGCGCTTTGTCAATGAATGTCGGTATCCAAAAGTTTGTTGCCCAGCAAGAGGCCTTTTTGAACTTTAATTTCCGTTATCCAAAGGGAATTGAACCAGAAGAAATTCTAACCAAGTTGACTCAGGCCACTGGCTCTTGGGCAGCGACTGTAACCATTGGGGGACATACCCAAGTGCCCCACTACGTAGCCCCTAGTGATCCTTTGGTTCAAACGTTGTTAAATATTTATCATGAACAGACTGGTTTACCTGCTTATGATCAAGTCATTGGTGGTGGAACCTATGGTCGCTTGATGAAACGTGGAGTCGCTTTTGGTGCTTTGTTCCCCGATTCACCAGATACCATGCATCAGGTCAATGAGTTTGCCTTGATTAGTGATTTGGTTCGCTCAATTAGTATTTATGCACAAGCTATTTTTGAAATTTCGGCTTTAGATTAAGGTCGAAAACTTGAGTTAATCCCGCTTTTAGTCTAAAATTGTAGGGAGTTAATTATTGGAGGATTTAATATGTCTAAGTGGACACCGGCAACGGATGCAAAGAATCGCGGTACATTAGAATTTACAGTACCTCAAGAAGAGGTAAAGCAGGGCTTGAAGGCCGCTTTTGAAAAGAATAAGGACAAGATTGCGGTTCCTGGTTTCCGTAAGGGAAAGGTGCCCATGGCGCTCTTTATCCAAAAGTTTGGTGAAGAAGCTCTTTACCAAGATGTTTTGGACCAAGTTTTGCCTGCTATTTATGAAGCAGCAGTCTTGGAAGCTGGCATTAACGTGGTAGGACGTCCAGGAATTGCTCCTGTATCAATGAACAAGGGTGAAGATTGGCAGTTAAAGGCTGAAGTAACAGTTGCTCCTGAAATCAAGTTGGGAGAATACTTGGGTCTTGAAGTACCTGCCCAAGACGAAACGGTTGACGACGCTGCCGTTGAACAAGAATTGAACCAAATGCGTGAGAACCAAGCTGAATTGGTCTTGCAAGATGCTGGCGTTAAGGCTGAAGAAGGCGACACTGTTGTGATTGACTTTGATGGTTCAGTAGACGGCGATCATTTTGATGGTGGTCAAGCCAAGGATTATTCTTTGGAATTAGGTTCAGGACAGTTCATTCCTGGCTTTGAAGAACAATTGGTTGGTCATGAAGCTGGTCAAGAAGTTGACGTTAAGGTTACCTTCCCTGAAGAATACCAAGCTAAGAACTTAGCTGGTAAGGAAGCATTGTTTGAAGTAACTATCCACGAAATTAAGCGTAAGTCATTGCCTGATTTGGATGATGAATTTGCTAAGGACGTTGATGAAGACGTTGAAACTTTGGCTGAGTTGAAGGAAAAGGTTCAAAAGCGTCTTGCTGACGAAAAGCAAGCAGCTGCTAAGGACGCCTTCGAAGACGCTGCCGTAAACGCCGTAGTTGATAATGCTGAAGTAATTGGCGATGAAATTCCTGAAGCAATGCTTCAAGAAGATATCGACAACCAAACTAACCAGTATTTGGGTCAGTTGCAACAACAAGGGATCTCACCAGAAATGTTCTTTAAGATTTCTGGTCAGACTAAGGAAGGCTTGAGCGCCCAGTTTAAGGAAGGTGCCGACCGCCGTGTTAAGACTGGTTTGGTATTGGATGCCGTTGTTAAGGCTGAAAACATTACACCATCTGATGAAGAAGTTAACGAAGAAGTTAAGAGCTTATCTGAACAGTACCATGTTGATGAAGCTCAAGTTCGGGCTGCTTTGTCAGACACACTTTTGAAGCATGATATCGCTATGCGTCAAGCAGTTGAAAAGATTGTTTCATCTGCTAAGGCTATTCAAAAGTAAAATCAAGAAAAAAAGCCTTCGGGCTTTTTTCTTTTACCCTGCTTGATAACTATTTTAAGATTGATAAAATAGAGGGTACTTTAGCTTATAAAAAAGGAAATAAATATGGCCAAAACACCAAATTATTCACCTGAGGTTCACTGCAGTTTTTGTGGCAAACCAGCTAGTGAAGTTAAAAAACTAGTTGCTGGCCCGGATGGATTGTATATCTGTAACGAATGTATTGATTTAGCTGAGCAAATTATTCAAGAAGAACTAGCTGCCGAACAAGGTGAGCACTTACTTGAATTACCAACGCCCCATCAAATCGTAGCTGAGTTAAATGGCTATGTGATTGGACAAGAAGATGCGAAAAAAACTTTGGCAGTCGCTGTTTATAATCATTACAAGCGGGTTAATGAAAATAATCTTAAAACGACTGAAGTTGAGCTACAAAAGTCCAACATCGCTCTTTTAGGACCTACCGGTTCGGGAAAAACCTATTTAGCTCAAAGCTTGGCCCGTATTCTGGATGTACCTTTTGCCATTGCTGATGCAACGACTTTGACAGAGGCCGGTTATGTGGGAGAAGATGTTGAAAATATCTTACTTAAGCTCCTACAGGCGGCCAACTTTGATGTTGAGCGGGCTCAGCAGGGAATTATTTATGTTGATGAAATCGACAAGATTGCTAAAAAATCAGAAAATGTTTCGATTACACGAGATGTTTCCGGTGAAGGGGTCCAACAAGCTCTGTTAAAGATGCTTGAGGGAACCATTGCCAGTGTGCCACCTCAAGGTGGCCGTAAGCACCCGCAACAAGAGCTGATTCAGGTTGATACGACCAATATTCTCTTTATTGTCGGTGGCGCCTTTGCTGGTTTGGAAACCATCATTAAAGAGCGTTTGGGGCAACGAGTAATTGGTTTTGGTTCTATCCAAGGAAATCGTAAAAATGACGAATTGGATGATAAGAACATCTTGAAACAAGTCGAACCCGAGGATTTGTCTAAGTTTGGCTTAATTCCAGAATTTATTGGTCGTTTACCAATTTTAACTGTCCTTGATGAGTTGACGGTTAAAGACTTAACCCACATTTTGACTCAACCCAAGAATGCCTTAGTGAAGCAGTATAAAGCCTTGTTGGGATTAGATGAGGTTGATTTGGAATTTGAGCCAGCCGCCCTACAGGCTATGGCTGATTTGGCGATTGAACGTAAAACCGGAGCCCGGGGCCTGCGTTCAATTATTGAAGCAGTGATGAAGGAAGTTATGTATGATATTCCTAGTCGCCCTGAAATTGCCAAGGTAATTATCACTAAGGAAAGTGTCTTGGACCAGAAAAGTCCTGAATTAGTCTTAAAGGAAAAGAAATAAGATGGAAGTCCACAATGTTGAAATCGTTATGAGTGCGGTTAGTCCTAGTCAGTATCCAACTGATGGACAGCCGGAATTTGCCTTGGTTGGCCGTTCCAATGTGGGGAAGTCTTCTTTGACCAATACCCTAATTAATCGTAAGGGCTTGGCCCGGACTTCATCTCAGCCTGGAAAAACCCAGACGTTGAATTTCTACCATGTTGAAGAGACTTTCTATTTTGTTGATGTGCCTGGTTATGGCTATGCCAAAGTATCTAAGAAAAAGCGTGAAGCCTTTGGTCAAATGATTGAAACTTACATCTCAACGCGTAAGCAGCTGCGTGGGGTAATTGCTTTAGTTGATGCTCGGCACGCTCCTAGCCAAGAAGACGTGATGATGTACCAATGGCTGGATTATTATAATATACCAATTTTAGTAGTTGCTACTAAATCAGATAAAATTGCTCGTGGTAAGTTTAATCAAGCTGAATCAATTATTAAAAAGGCTTTAGAATTTAATCCTGAAAATAGCACATTTCAATTCTTTTCTTCACAAACTAAGGCTGGTAAGGATGAAGTTTGGCAGTGGATTGAATCCCATATGTAATTAAATATATAAACTATACCATTGTTTATTTAGGATAAGTGAGTACAATAGAATCTAGGAGGTTGTTGAAATGTCAGAAAATACAGCAATTTTTGCCGGAGGATGTTTCTGGTGCATGGTCGAACCCTTTGATAGTCTACCTGGGATCATTAAGGTTCGTTCGGGTTACACTGGGGGACATGTACCCAATCCGACCTATGAACAAGTTTGCAGTCATACCACTGGGCATACTGAAGCGGTCAAAGTTTGGTTTGACCCTGAGATTATTTCCTACCGTCAATTGGTAGATTTGTATTGGCAAGTCGCTGATCCAACCGATGCGATGGGGCAGTTCCAAGACCGTGGCGATAACTATCGTCCTGTGATTTTTGTTAATAGTCCTCAGCAACGGGAAGTGGCGGAAGAATCAAAGCAAGACTTAGCCACTTCACAACGTTTCGATGACCCAATCGTAACAACTATTGAGGATGCTCAGCCGTTTTATGATGCTGAAGAGTATCACCAAGACTTCTATAAAAAAGATCCTTTACGTGAAGCAGCCATGATGGCACCGCGGGTTCGCTATCAGGAAAAGTATTGGGAGGATAAGCAATGACCAAATATTCTCAAGATGAACTTAAGCAACGACTGACGCCGGAACAATATGATGTGACGCAAAACGCCGCTACAGAACGACCTTTTACTGGTAAATATGACCAGTGGTGGGATGATGGTATTTTTGTCGATGTTGTCAGTGGAGAACCTTTATTTTCTTCAACCGATAAATATGACTCTGGTTGTGGTTGGCCCGCTTTTACTAAAGGAATTAATGATTTAGCTGAATCAACTGACCATTCCTTTGGGATGACTAGAACTGAGGTTCGCTCTAAAGAAGCCGGTTCTCATTTGGGGCATGTCTTTCCCGATGGTCCCGCAGAGCAAGGTGGTCTGCGTTATTGCATTAACTCAGCTAGTCTACGTTTCATTCCTAAAGCTGATTTGCAAAAAGAAGGTTATGGAAAGTATTTGACTTTATTTGAATAATAATCATGGTGGAAAAGTCCAACGGTCGTTGGGCTTTTTCAATTTGGTAAAAATGTTACAATAGGGACATTGAAAATCGTTAAATAAGATAAATCGTTGGATGAGGTTATGGTTGAAACGAGTAATTTAGTCAAGGATAATTTAACTGGTAACAGAATTGGCGTCTTTTTTGGTACTTTGGCGCCCATGCACATTGGACATCAGGCTGAAATTTATAAGGCGGCGGCCTTAAACGACGGTGTGGTAGTCATTGTGTCGGGCTATACCGGTGATCGGGGCGATAAAATTGGCCTACCGGTCGAAAAAAGATTTCGCTATGTGCGCGAAGCCTTTAATGATGAACCTAGTATTAAGGTTGATTACATCAATGAAGACCATATTCCGGTCATGCCGGGCGGCTGGACGGAATGGACGCGTCTTTTAACAGAAACTATCCAGCGTAACATCGTAAATCCGGATGCCCAGGTAACGTTGTACACCGGGGAACCCGAGTACCAAGCTAAATTACAAGAATTACTACCCGATAATGGCCGTTTTCAGGTTAGTTTAATGGATCGAACGATTTTACGAGTATCAGCCACGGCTATTCGTAAAGATCCGATGGCTAACTGGGACTATATTAATCGAGTTTTTCGACGGCACTTTGCCCATAAAATTACCATCATGGGGGCGCCTAATACGGGAAAATCAACGCTAGTTCGGCGCTTAGCCCGTACTAGTAATTCGCCTTTTTCAGATGAATATGCCCGACACTATCAAGAAGAATCCAATGTTTGTGACGATGAGTTGATTCTAAAAGATTATATTCGAATTATTCAAGGCCAATATGATGCCAATTCTAATGAAATTAATTCGCCAGCCAATAACGGCTTAACTTTTTTTGATACAGATGCCATGGTAACAATGGCTGAAGCCCATATTTTTTTACCAGCAGCCGATAATGAGCAGCTCAAGGCTTTGTTTGATAATACAATCAAAGAAGAGGAAATTGATTTAATTTTGGTGATTCCGCCTTTTGAACAAGAAGGAGTCGACAGGGCCTTACAGGAACGTTTTCATCAGGAATTGCTTAAAATTATTGAACAATATGGTTTTAGTGATAAATTAGTGATTTTAGATCGGCCTGGTAATCATGAAGATCGATATGGTTATTATGCCCGTTATTTACAAGCGTTAGATGCTATCCAAGATCGTTTGGGCATTAATTTAAAGCATATTTAAAAAGTAGGACCAACATTTTGTTGGTTTTTATTTTATCAATTAATACCAATTCAAAGGTAGAAAGGACGCAAATATGAATTCAAGCTATGCGCAGGTCATTGTGGATGTGCCCACACAGCAAACCAATCAACCCTATACTTATGCGATTCCAACCGATTTGCTTGATTTAGTGCAAGTGGGGATGCGTGTGAAAGTGCCCTTTGGGAAACGGGATTTAATGGGCTTTGTGGTGGATTTAACCGATCAAAAACCAGCGGATAATGTTCAAATTAAAGCCATTCAATCCGTCATGGATTTGGTACCCGTACTTAATGCAGAATTACTGGCCTTATCGGCACAACTAGCCCAAGATGTTTTTGCCTTTCGAATTTCAGTATTGAAAACGATTTTACCCAATGCCCTTAGTGCTACTTATCAATATTTAATTCAGCTTCAGCCGACCTTTAGGTTGAATGATGACAGCCAATTTTTACAAGCATTAGATCAGCAAGTTGTGCAATTAACTGATTTCACTTCACGGCAACGGCGTTTAATTTCAACCCTACATCAGCAAGGACAGCTAACGGTGGAAATGCTTATTCAAGATCGTCTAGGTGTTAAAACGCAACGAGCCTATCAAATTACGGCTGACGATGACTTGCTGGTTCAAGCCCAACAACAATTGCGAGCCAATGCTCATCAGCAAGCCCAACTCTTAGCTTTTGCTCGACAAAATTTAGGCCAAGTATTCACCCAAAAAGAGTTAGTAGAAATGACTGATTTGAGCTCAGCGACTTTACGGGCCGGCGTGAGTAAAGAATGGCTACAAGTCTTGGCGGTTGAAAAGCTACGCCGTCCGCTTGAAACTTTGAATCCGGATCGTGAAGCTAATTTAACCTTGAATGACCAACAAAAACAGGCCTTTGAACAAATAATAACTGCCCATCAAAGCCATACTTATCAACCGTTTTTATTAGAGGGAATTACTGGTTCGGGTAAAACCGAAGTTTATTTACAAGCAGCCCAGCAGGTCGTTCAAGATGGCCGGACGGTCTTATTTTTAGTGCCTGAAATCGCTTTAACCCCCCAGATGATTCGGCGGGTCAGTGCCCGCTTTGGGCCAAGTGTGGCCGTTTTGCACTCGGGCTTGAGTGAGGGTGAGCGTTACGATGAATGGCGGCGAATTCAACGTGGTGATGTAAAGGTGGTAGTCGGGGCTCGTTCAGCAGTTTTTGCTCCCTTGACTAATATTGGTCTCATCATTGTCGATGAAGAACATGAAGTCAGCTATCAACAACAGGATAATCCACGTTATAATGCCCGTCAGGTAGCGCTTTGGCGGGGAGAGTATCATCAGGCACCCGTTATTTTAGGATCCGCTACGCCATCATTAGAAAGTCGTGCCCGCGCCCAAAAAGGCCTTTATCAACTACTAATGCTAACGAAACGAGCTGGGGATGCGCATTTACCAACCGTTCAAGTGGTTGATATGCGGGAGAGTTTAGCAGGTAGTCAGGAAACTAATTTTTCACCCGAATTAAAGCAAAAAATAATTGAGCGCCTTCAGGCCCATCAGCAGGTAGTTTTGCTGCTGAATCGGCGCGGCTTTTCTAGCTTTGTGATGTGTCGTGACTGTGGTTACGTTCCTCGGGATCCCAACTGTAACCTAGCCATGACCTTGCATTTAGATAGCCATTGTTTGAAATGTCACTATTGTGGTTATCAAACGGCCATTCCGCATCGATGTCCTCAGTGTCAATCCAATCGCATTCGTTATTATGGTACGGGGACTGAAAAAGTAGCCATGGAGCTAGAAAAAATACTTCCCGAGGCCCGGGTAATTCGCCTAGATCAAGATACAACTCGAAAAAAGGGGAGTTTAGCCAAAGCCTTACAAGATTTTGGTCAGCAAAAGGCTGATATTTTGCTGGGAACGCAAATGGTGGCCAAGGGACTGGATTTTCCAAATGTTACTCTAGTAGGCGTTTTAAATGCTGATACGGCCTTAGGTTTACCTGATTTTCATGCTAGTGAGCGGACCTTTCAGTTATTAACCCAGGTTAGTGGTCGGGCTGGTCGGGGTCAAACGGCCGGAGAAGTGGTCGTTCAAACCTTTAATCCAGAGCATTATGCGATTACTTTTGCACAAAAACATGATTACGAAGGCTTTTATCGCTACGAAATGCGATTGCGTCAAATCGGACAATATCCGCCTTATTACTACACAATTCAAATTCAAACGAGTGATTTGGATGAAAATGTGGTGGCCGTGCATACGGCTCAAATTACCCGTTGGTTAAAAAGTCAACTCAATAGAGACGTGATTATTCTGGGTCCTTCGCCCCAGCCAATTGCTAAATTAAAAAAGCGTTACTATTTTCAAATCTTATTAAAGTTTAAAAAACCTCATGAAAATGATGAACTTTTACAAGACCTAATTCAGCGGGCGCAACAAATTAAGGGAAATTTTCAGGTCAACATTGTCCGGAATCCGCTGACATTTATGTAAAGGGAAAAGTTTGGTACAATAACAGTAATTACAGGGGCTCGAAGTCTTTCGAGCCCCTTTCGTTAGTGAGGATAATTATGACATATCGGGTAGTATTTATGGGCACCCCCCAGTTTGCAGTTCCAATTTTAGAAGCCTTGGTTGCTAGTGACCATTATGAGATTTTGGCGGTTGTTACTCAGCCAGATCGACCACAGGGACGTAAAAAGACCTTAACTGCTAGTCCGGTTAAGCAAGCTGCTTTAGAACATAATTTACTGGTTTTGCAACCAGAAAAAATTGGTCATTCCGAAGCGATGGATCAAATTATTGCCTGGCAGCCAGATTTTATTATTACTGCAGCTTTTGGACAATTTTTACCGACTAAATTGCTGGATTCAGTTAAAATTGCTGCGGTGAACACCCATGCCTCGCTCCTACCAAAATATCGAGGGGGCGCACCCGTTCACTATGCCATCATGAACGGTGAACAAGAAACTGGCGTTTCCATTATGTATATGGTCAAAGAAATGGATGCCGGCGATGTGATTGATGTCGTCCGGGTACCCATCCAAAATGATGATAACGTCGGTACCATGTTTGAAAAGCTTAGTCTGGCTGGTCGTGATTTGTTAATGGCGACTTTACCTAAGATTGCCAGCGGTCAAATTCAGCCAGTGGCCCAAGACCCAGCAGCGGTGACTTTTTCACCTAATATTAGTCATGAACAACAGCAGTTACACTTTAAAAATGAAACGGCCCAACAATTAGATTGGCATATTCGTGGTTTGTATCCAACGCATCCGGCCTATATGCAGGCTGGCGGACAACGTTTTAAGCTAGTAGCTGTTAAAGTGCTAAAGGAAGCAACTGATCAAGCGGCGGGTACCATTGTTGCCAAAGATAAAAAAACTTTGACGATTGCTGCTGCTAACCATACTCAATTGTCAATTTTGCGTTTACAACCGGCTGGTAAGCCAGCCATGGATATCAGTGCCTACTTAAATGGTGGCGGACGTGATTTAACAGTCGGACAAGCTTGGGTTGAGGATTAAAAATGTCAGTAAAAAAAGTTAACAGTAATAATCCACGTGTCCTAGCAGTGCAAACTTTAAGCCGAGTTAAGGATGGCGCCTATTCCAATTTACAGTTAAACCAAGTGATTAAAAAGCATCAGTTGTCAACAGCTGATCGTTCCTTGCTAACGACTCTTGTTTATGGTGTAATCCAACATCGGTTAACTTTGGCATTCTATCTAGCCCCCTTTATTAATCCGGCTAAAATTGATCCCTGGGTTCGTGAATTATTATATACGGCCTTATTCCAATGGCAGTTTTTAGACCGAGTGCCTAAGCATGCTTTATTTAATGAAAGCATTGAAGTCGCTAAAATTATGGGGCATCAAGGAACCGCCAAATATGTAACGGCTATTTTACACAAAATTGACCGGCAAGGCTTACCTGATATACAGACGATTGACGATTTGACTGAGCGCTTGGTCGTTGAATACAGCGTACCGCGTTGGTTAGTGGAAAACTTAATCAGCCAAGTTGGTCAGTCAAAAACGCTTGCCATTTTAAAGAGTATTAATTTAGCACCGAAACAATCAATTCGGGTCAATAGCGCTTTGGCCACTGATGATCAGGTGGTTGCATCCTTAGAAGAAGCCGGTTTAACGGTCGAAAAATCAGCGATTGTACCGCATGCTTATTTGGTAACTGGCGGTCATGTTGCTACTAGTCAAGCCTTTCTAAAGGGCTGGCTAACAATTCAAGATGAAAGTGCCATGCTGCCAGTGGAAAGTATGCAGTTAAATTCGACTGGCCAATCGGTATTAGATGTTGCGGCAGCACCAGGTGGTAAAACCACCCAAATTGCGGCAGCCTTGGGTGAAGCAGGACATGTGTTGGCGCTGGATATTCACCAGCATAAAATTAAGCTGATTTTAGATAATGCGCAGCGTTTGGGTGTGGGAGATCAGGTTAGTGCTCAAATGCTTGATGCTCGTCAAATTCCAGAACAATTAAACCAGCAATTTGATCGTGTTTTGGTGGATGCTCCTTGTTCGGGTTTGGGCTTATTACGGCGTAAACCTGAGATTCGTTATGAAAAAACTTTAGCCGATGTGGAAAAATTAGCGCAACTACAGGGAGAAATCTTAAGTGCAGCTAGTCACATTGTGAAAAAAGATGGTATCATGGTTTATAGTACTTGTACCATTTTGCAGCAGGAAAATGACGATGTTGTGCAGCAGTTCTTAGCGCAACACCCTAATTTTGAACTGCTAGCCACTAAAACAGATTTTAATTTAAAGTCTGACCGTCAAGAAAAAACATTGCAAATTTATCCTGATGATTACCTGACGGACGGTTTCTTTATCGCCACCTTCCAACGCAAGGAGTAATATTCTATGCAAATTGCCTATCAAACGAGTGCCGGACCTTTACGAACCGATAACCAAGACGCTGTTGGTGTTTTTTATAATACTAAAAAAGCCCCACTCATGATGGTAGCTGATGGGGTTACTAGTAATCCCGGCAGTCAGCAGGCTAGTCAAGTAGTTATTCGATACTTAGGCGCGCAATGGGAGATTAGTCATTTTGACGATTTAAAGCAGGTACAAGCATGGCTGGTTAGCCAAGTACACCTAGCAAACCAAGCGGTGATTGAAACTGGTCGCCATCAGCCTGGTGCAGCACAGATGGCGACAACCTTAGTTTTAGCAGTGGTGATTGACCATCAGTTACTCATTGCTAATGCAGGTGATTCCAAGGCCTATATTTTACACAACCACGAATTATCTCAACTGAGTTTTGACCACAATTTAAGAAATGAGTTATCACGAGAACAAGGAAAAGTTTATGATGATTCTTTGCCACAAGGAAATAGCTTAACGCGTTATTTAGGCGTAAATGATCAAGTGGACTTGGAGTTTAATTATGGCAATTTCTTTTTAGAGGATGTCTTATTTTTGACTTCGGATGGTTTATCAAAGGTTCTTAGTGATGATGATATCGTTAATATTATTGAGCAAAGCCATTCGGCTGCCCAGCGAGTTGAAGATTTGATGGCGGCTGCGGTAAAACTTAATGTTTCCGATAATATAACCGCATTGATTGCCCTTGATGATGAGAGTTGATGAGCTAAGCTCATAAAGGATAGAGATTAGAATGCAAGCAGGGACTATAATTGATAATCGATATCGTATCATCCGCCCACTGGGTGGGGGTGGTATGGCCAATGTTTATTTGGCTCATGATCAAAAGCTCAATCGTGATGTGACTTTTAAAATCATGCGAATGGACTTACGTGATCGCCAAAACTTAGTCAAACGTTTTCAACGGGAAGCTCAAGCGGCTAAGGATTTAGTCAATGAACATATTGTTCAAATTTATGGGACTGGTGAATATGATGGCTCCCACTATATGGTCATGGAATATGTCGAGGGGATGGATTTAAAGGAATATGTTTCGCAGCATTTTCCCATTCCTTACCGCCAAATTGTCGACATCATGCTCCAAATTCTAGAAGCAGTCGAAGTTGCCCATGATGCCGGCATTATTCATCGGGATTTAAAGCCCCAAAATATTTTAATTGATGACGATGGTCAAGTAAAAATTACTGATTTTGGGATTGCCGTAGCCAAAGAAAATCAAAATCTGACGCAAACAAATTCCGTTATCGGTTCAGTACACTATATTTCGCCAGAACAAATTGCCGGAGAAAGTGCTTCCGTCCAATCTGATATTTATGCTTTAGGGGTGATTTTATATCAGTTAATTACCAAGCAAGTACCATATGAAGGAGAAACGGCGGCCACAGTTGCCCTGCAGCACACTACCGGCACGATGCCGTCGGTTCGTAATTTTGATCCGACCATCCCGCAACCTTTGGAAAATGTGGTCCTTAGGGCAACCGCTAAAAATCCGGAAGATCGTTATGTTAGTGCCCTAGACATGGCCGATGACTTGCAGACTTGTTTGTCGCCTAGACGCGCCCATGATCCTCGATATGTTCCCCTAGTTGATGATGACACTCGGGTAATTCCGCTAGATGAACTAGAGGATTATAACCTGCCTGAAGAGCAAGAAAAAGCCACTAGTGCAACGGAAGGGGAGAATACTAAACCAGTCGTTGATCAAATTATTGACTATGCTAATCGAGGTTATGCCATTAAAAAGATCGCCGGTCTAGTCGATCGTACCCCCCGTTATGTGCGTAAGGTCCTTAAAGATAATGGTATTAAATTCCATGACAAACGTCGTTGGCTGGTCGGATGTGGACTAGTTTGCTTACTGGGGCTGATTATCTTTTTCATTAATCAATCCCAGAATAACTATGTCAAAGTGCCAGATTTAAGTAATTTATCGCAGAGTCAAGCAACTAGTAAATTGGAAAGCGCCCATCTAGTAGCCGATAATAATGTGACTTATACTACTTCTAAAACTGTTAGTAAGGATGAGGTGATTAAGACCTCTCCTAGTGTAGGAAGTCGGGTAAAGCGTGGAAGCAAGATTCGCCTAATTATCTCAACTGGGGCTGGTAAAATTCGGTTTGGCGATTTTACTGATTCTGATTACGGTGCTACGGCTGCGCAATTAAATGCCCAAGGCTTTACCGTTAAAAAGGAACTAACAACGTCTAATGACGTGCCGGCTGGTAAAATTATCAGTCAATCCATTGAAGCAGGGAGTTTGGTTGATCCAACTGATACGACCGTTACTTTTGTTGTTTCTAGTGGCGTGGCTAAGGTTAGTGTGCCAGATTTTTCTGGTAAAACGCGCAATGATGTCCAGGCCTGGAGCCGGGCCAACAATATTACCGTTTCTTATATATCACAAACTAACCAGGCACCTAAAAATGAAGTCTTAACGCAATCCTTAAGTGCTGGATCAAAAATGTCAGTTGACCAAACTTTAGAAGTAACCATTTCAGATGGACCAGCTTCAGCTAGTTCTGCTGATAGTTCATCCTCAGCTAGCTCTAGTAGTTCCAGTGGGACGAATTCATCTAGTCAAAAGAGCTCAAGTGGCTCATAAATAAATAGTACGAGCTATTGCAGGTTATTACACAGTAATGACCTGCTTTTTATTGCGTCAAACCGTCTATTAAATCTTGGCATGGTATAATAACAGCATGAAAACAGGTAGAATTATACGCTCATTAAGCGGTTATTATGATGTTCAGCTGGCCGATGGTACGGTTGAACGGACCCGGGCTCGGGGACAATTTAGAAAGTCTAAACAAAAACCCGTCGTGGGTGATTTTGTTGATTTTGAAAGTGAAAACGATGAAGGCTTTATTTGGCAAATTAAGGCTCGAGAAAATGAATTGATTCGGCCACTAATTGCTAATGTTGACTTAGCGGTTATTGTCACGGCGGTGCGCCAGCCGGATTTTACGAATAATTTATTGGATCGACAATTAGTTGCTTTAGCAGCTGCTGATGTTCAACCCGTGATTTATTTCTCTAAATTAGACTTATTAGAAGCTAATCAAAGGGCTGATTTTGAACAAGTAGTCCAGTTATACCGTCACATCGGTTATTCAGTCGTCTGTTCTGACCAGGAGCCTTTATCTCAGTTAAAACAATTATTTAAGGATAAAGTAGTCGTTTTTATGGGCCAAACCGGGGCTGGAAAATCCACCCTGTTAAATCAAATTGCCCCAGAGTTGAATTTAACTACTGGAGAAGTTTCTAAGGCGCTTAGTCGTGGTAAACACACGACTCGGCAAGTTTCTTTAATTACGATATCAAGTTATGAGGCCATGATTGCTGATACACCTGGCTTTTCATCTTATGAAGTTTTTGATTTTCCAGTTGAAGACTTGGCTGATTATTTTCCAGAAATGGCAGCCATTAGTGGCCAATGTCGTTTTCGGGGCTGTTTACATTTGAATGAGCCTGGTTGTGCGGTTAAAGCCGCCGTTGAACTTGGCACGATTGCCCCATCACGGTATAATGATTACAAGCTATTTTATAACTTAATTAAGCAACAAAAGCCCCGTTATTCAAGGGAATAGAAGGAAAAGAGGACCTTTCTCATGGCAGGAATTATTGCCCCATCAATTTTAAGTGCAGACTATACGAATTTGGAACGCGATGTCAAAATCGTGGAAAATGCCGGTGCTGAGTACCTACACATCGATATTATGGACGGTAGCTTTGTACCAGCCATTTCTTACGGACCTAACTGGGTCAAGCAGTTGCGTCCTGAGACCAATATGACTTTGGATGTGCACATGATGGTTGTTCATCCAGAAAACTTCATTGACCAATTTGCCGATGCTGGTGCTGACATTATTGGGGTTCATGTAGAAGCCACTCCCCATATTCACCGCGCTTTGCAAATGATTCAAAATCGTGGTGTTAAGGCTGAAGTCGTGATTAATCCTGGAACGCCGGTTAGTGCTATTCAACCAGTTTTGGATATGGTTGACCAAGTCTTGGTCATGACGGTTAATCCTGGTTTTGGTGGACAAAAGTTTTTGCCATCTACTTTGGACAAGATTAGTCAATTGAATACTTATCGGACGATGAATGATTTGAACTTTGATATCGAAGTTGATGGTGGTATTAACAATGAGACGATTCGTCTAGCCTATGAAGCTGGCGCTAATGTCTTTGTTGCTGGTTCTTATGTTTACGATAAGAAGGACCCAGCTGCTAAGGTAGCCCAGTTGATGAAGTTGACTTCTGGATCAGTTGTGACTGACTAATTGAGGAGGGGGATTTGATGCAGGTTAATATTTTAGCAGGCGGTAGCGCAGAACTTTGGCCAACCGATATCTTTGATCAACCCGGTGTATGGATTGGCGCTGATCGTGGTGCTTGGCGCCTGCTAAAGGCTGGGGTTAATTTCCAATTGGCCGTTGGCGACTTTGACTCGCTAAATCCCCAAGAGTATCAATTTTTAAAAGAGCATTTTCAACAAGAAAATATTAAACAAGTCCCCACGGTTAAAGATTTTACCGATACCCAATTGGCCCTTCAAACGGCAATGGGCTTTGATTGTGATTTAATTAAAGTGTATGGTGCTACCGGAGGGCGAGTTGACCATTTGCTTAGTAATTTATGGATTATTAACGAGCCAGTTTTTCAACCGATTGTTGAAAAAGTTCACTTTGTGGATTGCCAAAATGACATCAGTTACTTACAACCCGGTTATAAAACCATTCAGCATATTCCTGGTATGAAATATCTGGGCTTTATGCCGTTGGGTCTAGTTGATAATTTGCATATTATTGATGCCAAGTATACCTTGACATCTGCGGTAAATTGGCCTAAGATGTGGTCATCAAATGAATTTGTCGACGAATTGGTACATGTTAGTTTTGATTCTGGAATTATCATGGTTACCCAGACAAAAGATAGGAGCAGCGATGACAGTAGCAGTAGTAACTGATGCAACTTTTGAGAAGGCCTCCAGTCAAGGGGTTAGTATCACTGATTTTTGGGCTCCTTGGTGTGGCCCTTGTAAGATGCAGTCACCTGTTTTGGACGCTTTGGCGGAGGAAATGACGGATGTCCACTTCTTAAAGATGGATGTCGATCAGAATCCACAAACACCAGCCAATTTTGGTGTTCGGGCTATTCCAACCCTATTGCTTAAAAAGGATGGAGAAGTAGTTGATCGTTTAACTGGTTTCCACAATAAAGAGCAATTGGCAAAGATCTTAGAGAATTATCTATAGTAGCTTGTCAAAGTTCGGCACTTCTGGTAAAATTTATTATTGTTGTAAGAAGAGCGTTTAAGATAAAAGGCTCGCAAAAGGAGGGTTGAACATGGCAAAGGATGCTATTACTGGCGCACGTACACGTTTCGGTAACCAACGTTCACACGCACTTAACTCAAGTCGTCGTAGTTGGAAGCCTAACTTGCAAAAAGTAACGGTTAAAATTAATGGTTCTGCACCTAAAAAAGTTTATTTGACAGCACGGACTTTAAAGGCTGGGTTGAAGAACGGTTCCATTGAACGTGTTTAATGAAAAGTCACTATTCAGTGGCTTTTTTATTTTGTGAATTTATCCTCGAGCTTATCAATAATCGAACTGGTTGAATATGATACAATAGAAGGCAGCAAGTACGGACTGGAAGGAAAATAGGGAATAGTAATATTCCTTATCACTGAAAGAAATGGCAATAAAAATTAAAACCAAAAATGGCGAAATTAACATTGAAAATGATGTTATCGCTAGTATCGTTGGCGGCGCAGCAATTGCTAATCCTGGTGTAGTTGGCATGGCTTCTCGGGCCGCTTTGCGAGATGGAATGGATCAGATTTTAAATCGAGAAACCTACGGTCGCGGAGTGGTTGTCCATCAAAAGAATATTGGCTTGAGTGTTGATGTTTATGTGGTGGCTCAGTATGGGATGCGCTTGGCTGAAATTTCAAAATCAGTCCAAAAAAAGGTTAAGTATAATTTAGACGCTCAATTAGGCGTTCGGGCTGCCGAAGTGAATATTATTATTCAAGGCATTCAAACGGGCGACTATCGCTAGGAAGAAACATGACAAGTAAAAAAGTAACAACCATAACCAATGTCGAATTTGGCAAAATGATTAATGCTGCTGCGGCCATGTTAGCTGCTAATGCTGAAAAAATTAATAAATTAAACGTTTTCCCAGTCCCAGATGGTGATACCGGAACTAATATGAGTTTATCGATGGCTAGTGGTGCTCAGTACGAGCGTGACGCCTTAGATACTCAGATTGGGGCCTTGGCCAAGGCAACTTCTAAGGGATTGTTGATGGGCGCTCGTGGTAATTCGGGCGTTATTTTATCGCAGATCTTTCGTGGTTTTGCCAACAGTGTTGCTGATAAAGATACTATGTCGGCCCGTGATTTGGCTGACGCTTTAATGGAAGCTGCTCAAGTGGCTTATAAGTCGGTGATGAAGCCGACTGAGGGAACAATTTTAACAGTCATTCGTGAAGCAGCTAGTCAAGCTAATCAAAGTGCTAAAGAAACCGATGATGTTGTGGCTTTGATGGCTGCTGTAACCGATGCTGCCCAGACGGCCTTAGACTCAACTCCTGATTTATTACCGGTCTTAAAAGAGGTCGGTGTAGTTGATTCTGGTGGACAGGGACTAGTTTTCGTCCTCCGTGCTTTTTATGAAGTACTTAGCGGCCAGTTTAATGAAGATGAATTGACGGCTCCTGATAATGCCGAACTCGATCGGATGGTTGAAAACTTACATGCCGGTGCTCAGGCGGATAGTAATTTGGATCCAGCTGATATTAAGTACGGTTATTGTACCGAAATTATGGTCGAAATAGCCCGGGGAACAACGTTTGATAAGCAGTTTGATTATCAAGAGTTTTATGATTATTTAGCCCAATTAGGCGATTCTTTGCTAGTCATTAATGATGATGAGATCGTCAAAGTGCATGTTCACACTGAAGATCCAGGATCAGTACTACATTGGGGAACTGAGTATGGTTCTTTGGTCAAGGTCAAAGTGGATAATATGCGTGATCAGCAACAGGCTGTTATTGATGAACAAAAGCGCCAAGATGCCCAGCAAAGTGGTCAGGTGCCTCAAGCAACCAAGGTCCCTGATGTAGCCGTCATCGCTGTTGCCGCTGGAGATGGTGTGGCCGAACTCTTTAGAAGTTTAGGAGTTTATACCGTTATTAGCGGTGGTCAAACCATGAATCCATCAACGGCTGACATTGTACAAGCTATTCAAGAAAGTGGCGCCAAGGCGGCGGTTGTTTTGCCTAATAACAGTAATATTTTCATGGCGGCGGAGCAGTCCGTGGATTTGGCTGGTGTGCCAGTTGAAGTTGTCAAAAGTCGAACGGTTCAACAGGGATTATCGGCTATGTTAGGCTATAACCCTGAAGGTAGTTTGGCAGATAATGCGGCTGAAATGACGGCCTTGTTGGCAGAAGTGAAGTCAGCACAAATTACCCAGGCGGTCCGAGATACTAGCTTGAATGGTCGCGAAATTCAACATGGTGACTGGTTAGGAATTGTCGATGGTGAGATTGAAGTGGTCGGTAAAAAGCTTATGACAGTGGCTACCGACACGATTCAAGCCATGCTAGACGATGATTCCGAGATTGTTACGGTTATCTACGGACAAGATGCTAAAAAACG
Organism: Convivina intestini; assembly: GCF_003096575.1. GTDB lineage: Bacteria > Bacillota > Bacilli > Lactobacillales > Lactobacillaceae > Convivina > Convivina intestini. The sequence continues at coordinate 48,663 of NZ_QEKT01000005.1, read as the reverse complement.
TGATGCCGAATCATTAATGAAGTGGGTTCAGGATTACGATGAAGATTTAGAAACTGAAATTCATGATGGTAAACAACCGCTTTATCCATTCTTAATTTCAGTTGAATAAAAAAGTGGAACTGTGTAGCGGTTGGAAAATCAATTCCTCCGGCACGGTTCCACTTTTTATTTATCATTTAAAATCACATTAAGCCTAAGGCACTTACGGCGGCGTAAATAACACCACCAACCATGATGAAGACCATTAGAAAAGACATGAAAAGGGTTAAACGATGTAACTTGGTTTTTTCCTTTTTTTGGACCTTGGGAATTGGTCGTTTATCTAATTGTTCCGTCACTTCATCAGCTAACTTTTTATTAATCTTAATTTTTTTTGTATTCGTTGCCATAGCTTTCCCTCACTTAGAATAGTAACATGGTATCATATTATTTTTTAAAATTGAAATTTAGAGGTGTTTATGGATTGGAAATATTGGGCCTTGGGCCTGTTAGGAATTTTAATCTTATTGTACTTTTGTAGGCACTTTTTTCGTACCTGGCGACAGATAACCTTTTTTGATTTAGCCGTATTCCCGAGCTGGATTGCCCTCTATATGACGATGGGATTAGCTTTTGGGGTGTCATATTTACCATTCATCTTAGGAATATGGTTATTTCTTGGTTTGGTTTTTTCTTGGTGGTTATTGGGAAAGGATTGGCCAGTGCATGTTTTTTTTCATAAATATTGGCAATGGTCTGCCTTGGTGGCGATTTTAGCTGAATTAGTAGTTGTGATTGTGGCCATTTATTTAAAAAAATAAAAAAATCTTAAGGACTTAATTAGTTCTTAAGATTTTTTTTATGGTCTCTAATTGAAACTAAGTGGTAAAAAAGTGGAGGAAAGTGGGGGAATGTGGTAAATTAATCTTAGTAAAGCAGAGGAAAGGAGGCGATTCTTATGTTCATGGGAGAATATTCACATACCGTTGATACTAAGGGTCGCCTGATTATTCCTGCTAAATTCCGCCATCAACTGGGGGATAGTTTTGTCATTACTAAGTGGATGGAGCATGCCTTGCGGGCCATGCCCCGCGATGTTTGGGAAAATCTTGAAAAACATTTAAATCAACTACCGATTGGTAAAAAAGAAGCCCGGGCTTTCAAACGCTTTGTCATGGCGGGGGCCTTAGAGGCTGAATTTGATAAACAAGGCCGAATTGTGATCCCCAGTAATTTACGACAGCACGCCCAGTTAGATAAAGATGTGGTCATTACCGGAGCGGGTGATAGCTTTGAAATTTGGAGTAGCCAAAATTGGCAAAACTATACCCAAGCTACTGCTGAAGACTTTGACGAAATTGCTGAAGGTTTGGTTGATTTTGACTTTTAAGGCCTGCATACGAGTAAGGAGACATAATGGCATTTGAACACGTAACCGTCCTATTAAAAGAGGCCGTTGAATTTTTAGCGATCAAACCAGATGGTATTTATGTCGATGCTACTTTAGGTGGTGGTGGTCATACCGGTGAAATCCTTAAACAGCTAGAAACTGGGCGTTTATACAGTTTTGATCAAGATGATGTGGCCATTGCCTACAATCAAGACCAGTATGCCACTGAGATTGCGGCTGGTAAATTAGTACTAGTACATCAAAATTTTCGTGATTTAAAGTCAGCTTTAGCTAATCAGCAGGTTAAACACGTTGATGGAGTCCTCTATGATTTAGGGGTCAGTTCGGTTCAATTTGATGATGGTCAGCGTGGCTTTTCCTATAATCATGATGCGCAGTTAGATATGCGCATGGATCAGCGGCAGACTTTAACAGCTTGGCAGATTGTCAACCAGTGGTCCTTTCAAGACCTCTATCGTATTTTAAGTCGTTATGGTGAAGATCGATTTCCTAAGCAGGTTGCTCGTAAAATTGAGCAAAGTCGGCAAGTAAAAAGTATTGATACCACACTAGAATTGGTTGAGGTTATTAAAGAAGCTATTCCAGCGCCAGCTCGTCGTCACGGCGGACATCCGGCTAAGCGAACATTTCAAGCGCTGAGAATTGCAGTTAATGACGAATTAGGTGCTTTGGAAGATTCTTTAACGCAGGCCTTAGAATTATTGGACTTACAGGGACGTGTCAGCGTAATTACCTTTCAGTCGTTAGAAGATCGCTTAGTAAAGCAAATGTTTCGTGAAAAAGCGAGTGGACCGGATTTACCGGCCGAACTGCCAGTCCTACCTGGCCAGTTTGAAGCTGATTATCGCTTGTTAAGCCGTAAGGCAATTAAACCCAGTGAAAGCGAAATTCAAAACAATCATCGCGCCCAGTCAGCTCAGTTACGTGCAATTGAGCGGATTCATTTTTCAAAGGATTAGGAGTTAATCTTATGGCACAAAATCCAAGTTACCGGACCGCTAATTTAGCCCGTGATTTTTCTAATAAACCAGCTAAAAAGAAAGTTTTGAAACGCTATAAAGCCGCGGTTTGGACTAAAAATGAACGGCGTTTAGTTTTTGGCTTTGCTTTGGGAACGCTAATAATTATGTTGGCTACAGTTTATACTAGTGTTCAAACCGATAATGTGCTTCAAAAGAATGTCCAAACGCAGCGTAAAATGACTCAAATTAAGCAAGATAATGATAGTTTGAGGGCTGATATTCAAAAAAAAATAAACCGTCAGAATTTAGATGATGTTGCTAAAAAATCAAAAATGTCACAGACGGGTGATAGCGTCCGTAATATTAATCAATAACTATTATGAGTAAAAAAATTAAGCGTCTATCCAATCGAAGAGTGTCAAAAAATGCCAAATTTTTTGGCTTTTTTCTGTTGATTGCGACTGGATTGCTAATTTTGATTATGGGCTTACGTTTGTTACAAATTGCTACCTTAAAGCGAGTTAATTCACATAATTTAACCACGGCAACCCGTCAAGCCTTTATGCAAGAGCAGATGGTAGCTGCTACGCGGGGGCGAATTTTTTCTACTGATGGCGAAGTTTTAGCTGATAACAGTACGGTTTATGATTTATATGCCGTTTTAGATAAAAATCAGTTTGATGGTAAGAAACCCAAGTATGTTCAAGATAAAAAAGAAACTGCCAAGAAATTAAGTTCAGTGATTGATTTATCTGAGGATGATATTTTAAAACGCTTAGATAGCAATAAATTGCAAGTTGAGTTTGGTACAGCCGGTAAAGGCCTAAATATAGACCAATACAATAAAATTAAGGCGATGAAACTAACGGGAGTAGGCTTTATCCCGCAGCCGGCTCGTTATTACCCTAATAATCGGATGGCTTCCCATATTATTGGTTTAACCAACTCGATTACCAATGCCTTTGGTAAAAATACCCTGAATGGTATTTTAGGGATTGAAGATACCCGTAATAAGAGTTTAAAGGGTAAGGATGGCGTCAAGGATTATCTGGGTAATCAGGTGTCACAAGGACAAAATCAAGTTAAAAACGGTGATAATGTTACCTTAACTCTGGATGAAAAGTTACAAACTACTTTGGAAAATCGAATGGATGTCATGTTTGATGGTACCAAAGCTAAGTCTGCAATGGCGGTTTTGATGGATAGTAAGACCGGTAAAATTTTAGCGGCGACTCAGCGACCAAATTTTGATCCCAACTCGCAAGATGGCTTAAAAGATAACTGGGTGAATTTGTTAAACCAATCGACCTTTGAACCAGGATCAACAATGAAAACCATCACCCTAGCGGCTGCCATCCAAGAAGGTAAATGGCACCCTAATGACACCTACCAATCCGGAAGTTTGAACATTGATGGGGGCCGAATTGTTGATGCCTTTGGGCAAAATGAAGGGGTGCTAACCTACCGAGAAGGTTATTGGCGTTCTTCGAATGTGGCCTTTGCCCACATTGAACAATCTTTGGGGGCGACAACTTGGAAAAAGTATATCGATCGTTTCCATTTCTTAGAGCCGACCCATTCAGATTTACCAAATGAAGCCAGTGGGTCAATTTCCTTCCAACAGGCCATTGACCAGGCCAATACCGCTTACGGACAGGCGATTAACGTGACTACTTTACAACTATTGCAAGCCTATAGTGCGATTGCCAATAATGGTAAAGAGGTAAAACCATATCTGGTTGAAAAAGTGGCCGATTCTAAAACTGGTAAAACCCTATATCAAGGCAAAACCACAACCGTGGGGCAGCCGATAACTGCTGCCACTGCTAAAGAAGTTCGTAAGTACATGACAGATGTTGTTAATCAAGAAACTGGAACAGCCAAGCAGTATGATTTACGCGATGCTGGTTATCAAATTTCAGCCAAGACCGGAACGGCTCAAATTTCAGAAAATGGTCGTTATTTAGATGGCTTGAATAATGATATTCATTCGGTCATGACGATTGTCCCAGAAGAAAATCCGCGCTTCATTATGTATGTGTCGGTCCGCCAGCCAAAAGTTTTCCCTGATCCTAACATTCAGCTCACGTTGAATAAAGTTTTTCGGCCGGTCATGCTCCAGGCTTTGAATGATAGCAAGAGTGCGGTAAAATCAAAAACAAATGAAGTTAAATTACCGCAAGTTACCGGTCAATCAATTGATGATGCTCGTGGTAAGCTAGAAAAGGCTGGTTTACGGGTTGCTGTGGTCGGTTCAACTGGTCGGGTTAAGACGCAGTCAGTTTCGGCTGGTAGTTATGCCCTCAAAGATCAATTGATCATTCTAAAGGCTAACGGTAAAACGTTATTACCAAATATGGACGGGTGGAGCTTGGCTGAAGCACAACGCTACGCCAATGAGACTGGTTTTAACCTTAAGACTGATGGCACAGGTTTTATTACCAAACAGAGTATGGAAGCCGGTCAAGAAGTGAATGGTCAGTCGGTTGTAAGCGTCGAGTTAAAGGAAAAAGAGTAGGGGGAAATAATGAAGGAGAATTTTTTGGTGTTTTTGATTGCCCTGATTATCACGGTAGGAGGAATGCCCTTTGTCATTAAGTTTTTACGACAGTCAAAAGAGCAAGCTGTTATTCGTAAATTAGGGCCTGATCATCGTGCTAAGGCCGGAACGCCTAGCATGGGTGGTGCTTTATTTATCGCAGCAACAATTATTGCCACTCTTTGTATGCCTAGTTCTTATCAAAGTTGGACCAGTTTCACTTGGACCTTGATTTTGATTGTGGCAGTGGGATCTTTTGCCGCGATTGGTGGTATTGATGATGCCTTAAAATTAATTCGGCATGCCGATGAGGGCTTTGCTTTCAAACCGAAACTGTTGGCTCAGACCTTGAGTGCCGTTTTGATGATGTTGCTAATGTGGGCCCTCAAAGTTCCTTTCATCATTACCATTCCCTGGGTTGGTCCAGTCAACCTTGGTATCTTCTATTTCTTCTTCCTCTGGTTCTGGTTAGTTGGTTGGTCTAATGCCACTAATTTGACCGATGGCTTGGATGGTTTATTGGCTGGAACAGCCCTAATCGTTTATGGTGCCTTTACCATTTTGGCTTGGCGAGCAGGAAATCCTAGCATTTTAACATTTAATTTTGCTCTCATGGCCGCTTTAATCGGTTTTCTATTTTATAACCATCCCAAGGCTAAAATATTCATGGGAGATACAGGTTCCTTAGCACTGGGGGCTGGTTTAGCGATTGAGTCAATTCTCTTGCATGCCTCCTTATCGCTTCTCTGGTTTGGGCTGGTTTTTGTCATTGAAACCTTGTCCGTTATTATCCAGACTTTCAGTTATCATTTTTATCATAAGCGCGTCTTTCCGATGGCACCTATTCACCACACCTTTGAAAAAATGGGCTGGTCAGAATGGCAAATTGATGGTTTTTTCTGGGCGATTACCCTCGTCCTTGCTGTTATTGGTGTTAATGTTATCGGTTAATTGTGGTTTTACCACAGTACATATTTGGATAGGAAGTAATTATTAAATGGGACAATTAGTATTTAACGAAAAGAAAGTTTTAGTTTTTGGCTGGGCCCGCTCCGGTAAGGCAGCAGCCAAGCGCTTATTAGATTTAGGGGCCAAGGTAACAGTGATTAATCGTGATCCTTATCCAGATGATACTGACTATCAGCAGTTATTAGCAGCCGGTGTTGAATTTGTCATTGGTGATCAAGCTGAACAACTTTCGCCTGATTTTGCCTACATTGTTAAAAATCCAGGAATTAATTATGATCATCCCCTGGTTCAAAAGGCATTAGTACTAAAAATACCAATTTTAACCGAAGTTGCCGTTGCCCTATCAACTTTCCAAGGACGTTTAATTACGGTCACAGGTTCCAATGGAAAGACCACCACCACTTCATTAATCGGTGAAATGTTAAAAACAGCAGGGGTCTCAGTCACAGTTGCCGGTAATATCGGTACACCAGTATGTGAGGTGGTCGGTGCCTTAAAGTCTTCGGATACGCTCCTATTAGAGCTTTCAAGTTTCCAATTGTTGGGAATTCCGGCTATTCAACCGGATATTGCCTTGATTACCAATATCTTTACCAACCACATTGATTACCATAAAACCCGGGAAAACTATGTAGCGGCAAAGTTTCGGATTACCAAAGATCAGCGTCCTGACCAAGTTTTGGTTCTCAATGCCCAAGGAGCTGATAGTCCTGACTTTGCGACTAAAACAGCTGCGCAAGTTTATGAATTTTCACGCCAGGAAAGTCCAACCTTTGCCCACGTAAATCAAACTGACCTAATCGTTGATGGACAGACAGTTTTGCCATTGAATCAAATCCGTCTGGTGGGCCCACAAAATCTAGAAAATATTCTAGCAGCAGTGGCAGTTGCCCAACTAGCTGGCGTCCCTACTACGGCGATGGCAGCAGTCCTAAAAAGTTTTGGTGGAGTACCTCATCGTTTGCAGCATCTCTTTGACCGAGATGGTGTGGCTTATTATAATGACTCGAAAGCAACTGATATTGAAGCAACCCAAGCGGCTTTAGATAGCTTCACTAAGCCAACAATTTGGTTAGCAGGCGGCTTGGACCGTGGGGATGATTTGATGCGCTTAGCACCTAATTTAAAGCATGTCAAAGGGGTCATTGCCTTTGGACAAACGCAACAAAAGGTAGTGGAATTAGCTCGATCTCAACACCTACCAGTCATTACTGCTATTGATGTGGAACGTGCAGCACCGATGGCCATTAAATTAGCGCAACCAGGCGATGTAGTCTTACTTTCTCCTGCTGCAGCTAGTTGGGATCAGTATGATAACTTTGAAGTCCGTGGGGAAGTTTACACCCAAGCCCTGCAGGAAGCATTTGAACAAGGAGAAAATTGATGCGGGTAATTTTATCAGGTGGCGGTACTGGTGGCCATATCTATCCAGCCCTAGCGTTATCAAAGGTTATTAAGGAACATGAACCTGATTCTGAATTTTTATATGTTGGTTCTTTACGTGGGGTTGAGGCCAATATCGTTCCGAAAACTGGGATGGCTTTTGATCAACTTGAAATTCAAGGTTTCCGGCGTTCTTTATCATTTGATAATTTTAAAACCTTATATTTCTTCTTAAAAGCAGTCCATCGCGCTAAAAAAATTATTCGCGATTTTAAGCCGGATGTAGTGATTGGCACAGGCGGCTATGTCAGTGGGGCAGTTGTTTATGCTGCCCAAGCCCTCAAAATTCCCACAGTTATTCATGAACAAAACTCAGTTGCTGGGATTACTAATCGCTTTTTGGCCCGTAAAGCAACTCGCATTGGCTTGGCCTTTCAGGCGGCCGAAAGTCAATTCCCAAGTGAAAAAACACGGTTAGTTGGTAATCCCCGGGCCCAAGAGGTGGCCGGAATTCAATCTGATTTTAGTTGGACAGAGATTGGTTTAACTGATAATCAGCCAACTTTATTGATTTTTGGTGGATCACAAGGTGCACCAGCCATTAATAAGGCAGTGTTACAGGCAATGTCTGATTTTAACCAACGCAGTTATCAGACCGTGATTGTAACCGGGCCAAAGCGCTTTGACAGTTTCCAAACTCAGTTAAAAGAATTGAATATAACGCCACAAGCGCAAATTAAAATTTTACCTTACATTGACAATATGCCAGCGGTGTTAGCTAAAACAGCTGCCATTGTTGCCCGAGCGGGTGCTACTTCCTTAGCTGAAATCACTGCTCTTGGGATTCCTTCCATTTTGATTCCAAGTCCTTATGTAACCGGTGATCATCAACGAAAAAATGCGCAGAGTTTAGTCGAGGCTGGGGCGGCCTTGATGATTACCGAAGACCAGCTTTCTGAACAAAAACTTATGGCCACTGTTGATCAAATTATGCTTGATCAAACGATGCGGGCTGATATGGCTAAAAAGGCCGCAGCTATCGGAGAGCCTCAAGCTGGAGAAGCATTATATCGTTTAGTTTTGGATGCCATGGCGGAGTGATATCTTGAAAAAAAATCATTCACAATTTAGTAAAAAAAATACTCATAAAAATTCACTCCTTAGTCGTATTGCAGTTTTTTTTATGTTTTTTTTACTATTGGTGATTTTTTTTAGCTATTGGCGTCCTTGGGAAAAAATTAGTACTGTCCATGTTTCCTCGGTCAATATTCCAGAACAAAATGTTAAAAAGGTTCTAAAGATTGGTCCTGGTAGTTACCGTTGGCAGGTCGTAGGCCAGGAAATATTTTTAGTGAATCGTCTTAAAATGGCTAACGATAAGATAACGGATGCTGATTTTAAATTAGCGGGGCAAAAATTAGAAATCATCGTACACGAGCGCGTTAATGCTGGTTTTTTCTTACAAAATGGCCAGTGGTTCGAATTAGATAGTCAAGCCCGTAAGTTAAAAGTTGATAAACCCAATGGAATCGCACCGATTTATACCGGCTTTAAAGATGATCAGCAACGTAGTCAAGTAGCTAAATCTTTTACCACTTTGAACTATGCGATTCGGCATAACGTAAGTGAAATTATTTTTGCACCTGATAAAAATAATAATCAAAAAATCATTTTGGTTATGAATGATGGCAATACAGTGTATGCTAGCATCCGAAGTTTTGCCGATAAAATGAAGTATTATCCTAGCATTGTGGCGCAGATGAACGATAAAGGGGTTGTTGATCTTCAGTATGGTTCTTACTCGTATGCCTATGGGAATAAAAGTAAAGAATAATACGAAAAAAGCTGTGCTAGCACAACACTATGTTATTTGTTTATGTTAAGATTATCTTTAGGTTAGTTTCTAAATTTTTTATTAAAAAAGGGGAAGTTTCATGAGCCAGACGGGCGTGACAGTAGGATTAGATATTGGTGCTACTTTAATTAAAGTAGTCGTGGCGCAAACCGATGGCCAACATTTTAATGTGATTGCCACAGGTAATGCGCCATCCCGTGGAATTCGTAATGGCATCATTGTTGACATTAATGAGACTGCTAGTGCGATTCGACAGGCAATTGATTATGCTCGTGAAAAAGCTAACATTGAGATTCAAGAAGTGGTTGTTGGATTACCTGCTAATCAGCTAGAAATTAGTAACGCTGATGGTTTGGTATCCATCGAGAATCAAAATAAGCGCATTACATATAACGATGTCGCCAACGTTACCGAGCAGGCTTTAGCTGGTTTATCTAATAATGGCAAAGAGGTCATTGAATTAGTTCCTAGTGACTTTGTTGTGGATGGTTTTGACGGTGTTAAGGATCCTAATGATATGATTGGTGTGCGCCTTGAATTGCGTGGACTAGCCTATCTTGGCCCTAGTAAGATGATTGATAATATCCGAATGGCGGTTCAAAAGGCCGGCCTACGGGTTAAAGAATTTGTCTTAGCTCCGTTGGTGATGGGCGAAACGATCCTAAATGATGGGGAACAGGATTTTGGCTCGGTGCTTATCGACTTGGGTGGGGGACAAACCACTGTTTCAGTTATTCATGACCATCAGTTAAAGTTTACTTTTGTGGATCCTGAAGGTGGCGATAATGTTACTCGCGATATTTCAACGGTGTTAGGTATTTCATACAATGATGCTGAAAATATCAAACGGGATCACGGCTTTGCTACACCTAGTCAAGCATCGGCCAACCAGACGTTTTTCATTGAAGTGGTCGGCGAAAATGAAGCCCAAATCACTAATGAAGAGTACTTGGCTGAAATCATTGCTGCTCGATTAGGTCAAATTTATGACCGAGTGATTGAGCGCTTGAAATTCATTGGTGCCATGGATTTGCCGGGTGGCTTCATTATTACCGGTGGTAATTCAGCACTGCCTGGTTCATTGGCTTTTGCCAAAGAACGGCTTGGTGATAATGTGCATATGTCAGTCCCAGACCAAATTGGGCTACGACATCCCGCCTATTCGCGCGCTTTGTCCTACGTCTTGTTTAATAGTTCGGAAACGCAGTTACAAGAGGTAGTTAAGCGGGTTTTGATGGCTCAGTTTGATGAGGAGGGTGCCAGTCACGTTGCACCGTATCACCAAGTCAGCGGGGCTGATGAAGCAATCGAAACGCAAATCGATGAAGAAGATGAGATTTACGTTGATGAGCAAGCTGGTGGTGGCTTTTTGAACCGTTGGCGCACAAGGATTACTAACTTATTTAAAGAAGAAGACGACGAGAAAAAATAACATTTTTTAAGGAGTGAATTTATGGGTTATTCAATGGATGAAGCGCAGAGCAATGGCGCGGTAATCAAGGTAATCGGAGTTGGTGGCGGTGGTTCAAATGCTGTTAACCACATGATTGATGAAGGAATTGGTGGCGTTCAATTTATCGCCGCTAATACCGATGTTCAGGCTCTAAACAAGTCACAAGCTGATATTAAGGTTCAGATCGGGCCAAAATTGACTGGTGGATTAGGTGCTGGTTCCAATCCAGAACGTGGTGCTAAGGCCGCTGAGGAGTCTTCGGAAGAATTAGCAGAAGCCCTTAAGGGTGCTGATATGGTGGTCATCACTGCTGGTATGGGTGGTGGAACGGGTAACGGGGCTGCACCAGTAGTAGCTCGGATTGCTAAAGAACAGGGAGCCTTAACCGTTGCCGTTGTGACTCGACCATTTTCTTGGGAAGGACCTAAGCGTAGCCGCTATGCAGTCGAAGGCTTGCAAGAATTATCCGAATCAGTAGACTCGTTAATCGTGATTACTAACGAACGGCTTAAAGATCGGATTGATTTACGCACGCCGTTGTCAGAAGCCTTTAAGATTGTTGATGACGTTGTCTCACAAGGCGTTCGTGGTATTTCTGAATTGATTACTAATCCCGGCTTTATTAACTTGGATTTTGCCGATGTTAAAACTGTCATGAAGGATGCTGGTCCAGCTTTGATGGGTGTTGGTGTAGCCAACGGAGAATCTCGCGCAGCCGATGCAACGAAGGCGGCTATCTCATCACCATTGCTTGAAGTTGATATGGCTGGGGCTGAGGATGTTTTGCTAAACATTACTGGTGGTCCAGACATGTCATTGTTTGAAGCTCAAGCAGCTGCTGACGTCATTAACCAAGAAGCTGGTCGGGACGTCAACGTAATTTTTGGAACCTCGATTGATGAAAATCTAGGGGATTCAATTCGAATTACAGTAATTGCCACTGGACTTCAAAAAACCAGTGGCGTTGATCCCAAGAATGCTATGCATCAAAAGCAAGACGGTTTGTTTACTAAGCCTAAGACTAGTGATGACCAAGAGTCAGTTTTTAATCGTGAAGATGATCAAACCACTGTTAAAGAAGACGGTAATCTAAAAGAACCTCGAGATCCATTTGCTGATTGGGATATTTCTTCAACAGCAACTAAGGGTGATGATGGTCGCTTTGATGGCATTCAAAAGCGCAGTTTTGACCCAGTTGAAGGCGATAATAAGGGTGTTAATTTAGATTTGTCTTCTGAAGATGATGATAAGCCACCATTCTTCAAGAAACGGTAAGGAGCTATTATGGCATTTGATTCAATTAAGCGTTTATTTAGTAGTGATGATGACTACTATGAGGAAGAAGAGTTTCACGAAACACCAACTCAAGAAGTTCCAGCTGGTGCTAAAAATTCAAACAATAATGCTAATCGGGGTAAAATCACCAATCGTGATTTAGCTACAATTAGCAGTAAGATTGCTTTGTTTGAACCTAAAGTTTATTCGGATTCACGTGCAATTGCTTCCCAAGTATTGGGTGGTGAAGCGGTGATTGTTAATTTCACTCAAATTGATGAAGGACAAGCTAAGCGAATTTTGGATTTTCTAGGTGGTTCAGTTTATGCAGTTGATGGTGAGATTGAAAGAATTGGACAGTCAATTTTCTTAGTTACACCAAATACATTTGAAATTTCAGGTTCACTTAGTGATAATTTAGAGCCTGCTAGTCGGTACTAATTCTAATGGCGCTTTTTTTATCAATTGTAAGTTATTTTATTCAATTCTATAGTTTTTTAATCGTGGTATTTGCTTTAATGTCTTGGTTGCCAGGTGCGGCCAATTCATGGTTGGGCCGGGAAATTAGCCGAGTGGTCGTACCTTATTTACGGTTATTTCGTTTTATCCCGACGGTGGCTTCAATTGATTTCTCGCCGATTATTGCTTTGCTAGTCTTGCAATTTGTGATGAAGTTATTGTCAAATTTGCTCTGATGGCAAGTGATGATCAAATTAAACAACATTTTCGACCAGATGAGTTTGCTTTTATTGCTCAAGTTGAAGATTGGTTGAGACGAGTATCCCTTGATAGCCGAGAGATTTTAACGCCATTTTTAAATCCCCGCGAGCAATACATTTTAAGTAGTTTGGTAGCTCGTCAAAAAGATCTTCAACTAGCCTTTAATGGTGGAATTGTCTCAGCAGAAGCGCGTCGGGCGATTATCGCTCCCGATTATTTTGATTTATCCCAAGCTGATTTTGAAATCAGCTTACTGGGGATTGATTATCCGCAAAAGTTTAACCATTTGCGTCAGGCAGATATTTTAGGCGCTGTTTTAGCAGCAGGCTTAGATCGAAAAAAGCTGGGTGATATTTTATCGGATGTTAATGAAAGTCAATGGCAATTGCTGGTTGATCAGCAATTAGTCAGTTTCATTACACAAAATGTCGACCACATTGGTAATAGTAAAGTTAATTGGTTGGTATTAGCATTGGATTTTGCTTACGATAAGTTGGATGCCGGGCAGGAAGAATTTGTCCTGCTAGCTTCCCTGCGGATTGACTTAGTTGTTGCAGCTATTTTTGGTCTATCCCGTCAAGTGGTCAAGACTATGATAGATCAAGGATTAGTTAGAATTAATTGGGCTACATGTCAAAAAGCAGATAGTGTAATTGATATCGGGGACATCATTTCGGTGCGTCATTACGGCCGATTACGTCTATTAACTGTTACGGGGCGTAGTAAAAAAGATAAAATTAAAGCTACTTTTAACGTTATTAAACGATAGTTTGTTGTGGTTGAATGGGAATGAGAAAGGAATTAATGATGGCATTAACACCGGATGAAATTTTAAATCATGAATTTACTCGTAAAGGATCTAAGGCTTATTTAGCCAAAGAGGTTGATACTTTCTTAGATAGTGTTAATAATGACTATCGTGAGTTGATTGCTCGCTATGATCATTTAAGTGCTACCAATGAACAATTAGAGACGCGGGTAAAGCAGCTAGAAAGCCAGCGAGAAGAAGTTAACCAGTCAATTATCTTTGCCCAAGAGATGGCTAACAAGGTCCGTCGTGAGGCTGAAGAAGAATCACAAAAACAGGTTAGTCAAGCTCGTGAAGCAGCTACTCAAATTATTGATGATGCTCGTGGCAAGGCTGACGTGGAAGCTAAACGTTTGGCCCAGGAAAATGTGGACCTTATCAATGAGCAAAATCGCTTACGTGGTGAAGTCATTAAATTCCGGGATTCCTTTGCTAATTTGTTAACCCAACAAAAGAACCTATTAGAAAGCCAACAACTAGATGCAGCCGTATCTTTGTTACCAACTAGTCAAATTTCGGTTAATGCGCTTGAGGCTAGTCCAGTGGAAACGCCAGTAGTTAACACCGTTGAAACAGTTAACATGGCATCAGCTGATGTAGTGGCTGAACCGGGCGATGTTCCAGCAGTTGAAGCAAGCGGTGATACTGCTCAACCAAGCGATAAGCAAGATGATGATCCAACGCTGGTTGTTTTCCCGGACAATCCCTAATATAATAGACAATAAATTGAGGTAATCCAGAAGGATTAATAACACGCTCAAAGCGAGCCACGTTGGTGTGAGGTGGTAGTCTCTGTTATTAATCGGATCAATTACCATTCACCCAGACTGAAGATGAAAATTGTTAAGTTTGGGCGGTTCAGACCGTTATCACTGATTAGAGGGTTGTATTTTACAACTAAAAAATGGGTGGTACCACGTTCAAACGTCCTGTGCAATTATGTTGCACAGGACGTTTTTTATTCAAAAGGAGGCAGTTTTTATGAAGTATAAAGATACATTAAATTTAGGTAAGACTAAATTTCCAATGCGGGGATCACTCCCTAAAACTGAGCCCGAGCGTCAGGCCAAGTGGTATCAGAATAATCTCTACCAACAACGTTTAACTCAAAATGAGACGAAGCCACACTTTAATTTACATGATGGGCCTCCCTATGCGAATGGAAACATTCATTTAGGGCATGCTTTAAATAAAATTACTAAAGATATTATTGTCCGTTATAAGAACATGACTGGTTATTATGCACCTTACGTACCGGGGTGGGATACCCATGGTTTGCCAATTGAACAGCAATTGACTAAAGCCGGCTATGATCGTAAGTCTATGCCTAAGGCCCAGTGGCGTAATTTGGCCAAAGACTATGCCTTAGAACAAGTTGATAAGCAACGTGAAGACTTCAAGCGCCTAGGTGTTTTAGGCGACTGGGAACATCCTTATTTAACCCTTCAACCAGAATTTGAGGCTGCCCAGTTACGCGTCTTTGGAAAGATGGCTGGTAAGGGCTATATCTATAAGGGAGCTAAGCCAGTTTATTGGTCTTGGTCATCTGAATCCGCTTTGGCCGAAGCCGAAATTGAATATCATGATATTGATTCAACTTCACTTTTTTATGCCAACCGAGTTAAAGATGGCAAGGGACTGCTAGATGATGATACTTATTTTGTGGTCTGGACAACGACGCCCTTTACGGTAACTGCTTCTCGGGGAATTACCTTAGGACCTGATTTTGAGTATTCAGTAGTTCAACCAGCGGGTGAAAAACGTAAGTTCGTGGTTGCTACAGAATTGTTGCCACAAGTTGCACCTAAGTTTGGTTGGGATGCTTGGGAAACGTTGGCTACCTATAAGGGCCAGGAGTTAGACAAAATCACGGCCTACCATCCTTGGGACCCCGAGGCCGAAGAGTTAGTGATGAACGCTGATCATGTGACCCTGGATTCTGGAACTGGTTTGGTCCATACAGCGCCCGGTTTTGGTGAAGATGATTATAATGTTGGTAGCAAGTACCATTTGCCAATTATTGTGACTGTTGATGAAAAAGGGTACATGACTGCTGAAGCTGGTCCTGAATTTGAGGGTAAGTTTTACGATGACATTACCGGCTTAGTCATCAATAAATTGCAAGATGCCAACCTATTTTTGGCTAAAGAAAAAATTACCCACTCCTATCCATTTGATTGGCGTACTAAAAAACCAATCATTTGGCGAGCTGTGCCGCAGTGGTTTGCCTCAGTTGAAAAATTCCGTCAAGAAATTTTGGATCAACTTGATAAAGTTAATTTCTATCCTGGTTGGGGTAAGAAGCGTCTTTATAACATGATTCGCGATCGGGGTGATTGGGTTATTTCCCGTCAGCGAGTTTGGGGTGTACCGCTACCAATTTTCTATGCAGAAGATGGGACAGCCATTGTTGATGAACAAATCATCAATCATGTAGCCCAACTCTTTGAAGAACATGGTTCAAACTACTGGTTTGAACATAGTGCCAAGGAGTTATTACCAGCTGGTTATACCAATGAACATTCACCTAATGGCGAATTTACTAAAGAAGAAGACATCATGGATGTCTGGTTTGACTCAGGCTCATCCTGGAACGGAGTTTTGCGTCAACGACCACAATTAGATTATCCGGCTGATCTTTACCTTGAAGGGTCTGATCAATATCGTGGTTGGTTTAATTCATCGTTGATTACCTCGGTGGCTAGTTATGGACAGGCGCCCTATAAAAACCTACTATCGCAAGGATTTACCCTGGATGGTAAGGGTAATAAAATGTCAAAGTCGCTTGGAAACACGATTTCTCCCCTAGAAGTAGCTGACCAAATGGGGATTGAAATCTTACGGTTATGGACGATTACCGTCGATACTTCTCAGGATATGCCGGTTTCTAAGGAAATCTTAAAGCAGGTTTCTGAAAGTTATCGTAAGGTTCGTAACACTTTGCGCTTCTTACTAGCCAATACTAGTGACTTTAACTATGAGCAAGATAAGGTATCTTTTGCTGACCGTCAAGCCCATGATCAGTATTTTACCGTGCTCTTAAATGACTTTGTTAAAGAAATCCGCGCTTCATATGATAACTATCAATTTAACGATATTTTTAAGCGCTTGATTAACTTTGTAAATGTTGATTTATCAGCATTTTACTTAGACATTGCCAAGGATGTTGTCTACGTTGAAGCACCAACTAGTCCGCAACGACGTTCCATGCAAACCGTCTTTTATGAGACTTTGTTGGCTTTGACGAAGTTACTACTACCAGTTTTGCCTCATACGGCCGAAGAAGTTTGGGAATACTTACCAAACGAAACTAGTGATTTTGCCTATCTTTCAGAAATGCCAGTCGTGCAAGATTTAGGTGATACGAGTGCTATGATGGCTGATTGGCAAGCCTTTATGAAGATGCGAACTGCGGTTAATAAGGCCCTTGAAGACGCTCGAGAAGCTGAATTAATTGGTAAAAATGCCGAAGCTGCCGTTACTCTTTACCTAACCCAAGAACAAAAAGACGTTTTGACCCGTCTTGGTTTGAACGCCCGCTTGTTGTTAATGGTATCGCAGTTAGACCTCAAGGATGCTAGTCAGGCTGATGAAGCCAGCCGAGATTATGATGGTTTGCAAGTAACAGTGAGTCATGCTCGCGGTAAGGTTTCACCACGAGACCGGATGTATCATGAAGATTTGGGAGCAGATTCAGCCTTCCCAGAGCTATCTAAACACGAAGCTGAAATTGTCCGTGAATTCTATCCCGCAGCCGTTAGTGAAGGTTTTGAATAATTATTAATTAGACTGTCAAGTATATTTGCTTGACATTATCTAGAAATGATGGCATACTAATACCAGTCATTAAATTAACGGAGGAATTAAATCATGGCAGTTAAAATTCGTTTGAAGCGCATGGGTGCCAAGAAGCGTCCTTTCTACCGTGTGGTAGTTGCTGATTCACGTTCACCACGTGATGGCCGCTTTATTGAAACTGTGGGTACTTATAACCCAATCACTGTACCAGCTGAAGTAAAGTTGGACGAAGAAAAGATTATGGGATGGTTAGGAAACGGTGCACAACCTTCTGATACTGTTCGTAACCTTTTGACTAAGGCTGGCATCATTGCTAAGTTCAATGCTGCTAAGTCAGGTAACGCTGCTCCTAAGGCAAGTGGCAGCAAGCCATCAGCTAAGAACACTGTTGCTGAAATCAAGGAATACTTGGATGCCCAAGGTATTTCTTACGCATCATCAGCGAAGAAGGCTGAATTGCTTGAATTAGTATAATTTTTAAAAACTACCGTTGACGTAAGGTCAAGGTAGTTTTTTTGTGAGGAAACAAACCGACTTTATCCCCCAGACCTTGGTATAATAGTAGCTATGGAAGAAAAATATTATAAAGTCGGAACCATTGTCAATACCCATGGAATCCGCGGTGAAGTAAAATTAAAAGCAACCACTGATTTTGCCCAAGAGCGTTTTGCCAAGGGACAACTGGTTTATTTGGATATGGATCAGAGCCAATATCAAGAACTAGTAATTAAGGCCAGTCGGCCGCATAAGGGGATGTGGTTACTAACTTTTGAAAATTATGCTGATATTAATTTGGTAGAGGTGTTTAAAGGGCATGATCTGTATGTAAGTGGTAGCCAACGTCAAGACTTAGCTGCTGGTGAATACTACTATGACCAAATTATTGGCTGTCAGGTAGTTGATTTAAACCAAACAGTTTTGGGTGAAATTATTGATATTTTCACTACAGGGGCTAATGACGTTTGGACCGTACAGTTGACCAATGGTAAAGAAGGATTGATTCCGGTGATTGCCGATGTTGTCAAAGAGGTTGATGTGGCGCAAAAGCGGATTACCATCGAGGTTTTAGAAGGGTTATTTGATTAATGCGAATTGATGTTTTAAGTCTATTTCCAAATATGTTTGCCCCCATGCATCAATCAATTGTGGGAAAAGCCATTGAACGGGGAAAATTAGATTTTCAAGTAACCGATTTTCGAGATTATACAACCAATAAACACAATAATGTTGATGACTATCCTTTTGGTGGTGGTGCGGGGATGCTTTTGACCGCTCAGCCAATTTTTGATGCCATTGATCATATTGAACAGGAAGCTGGTCAGCGTGGACATGTGATTTTGATGGATCCAGCTGGTCGCAAATTTGACCACAAGGTTGCCCAAGAATTGGCCGGTTATGATCACTTAACCTTTATTGCTGGACATTATGAAGGTTATGATGAACGGATTCGTGAACTAGTCGATGAAGAACTATCCCTAGGGGACTATGTTTTAACCGGTGGTGAGTTGGGTGCCATGGTAATGATTGATGCGACCGTGCGTTTCTTACCAGAAGTTTTAGGTAATCAGGCCAGTGCTAATACAGATTCCTTTGAAGATGGGCTCTTAGAGTATCCCCAGTACACTCGACCTGCTGAATTTCGTGGGCGTGCGGTGCCAGATGTATTACTCAGTGGGAACCATGCTAAAATTGCCGAATGGCGATTAAAGGAATCCTTGCGCCGTACTTACTTACGTCGACCAGATTTACTGACTAATCGGACTTTAACAGCCCAGGAACGCGATCTTTTGGACGATATTAAAAGCGAAATCGAAGAGGGCTAAAGGCTCTCTTTTATTTTTGGCGGGGCCTATAGCTAAATTATGGTAAAATATTGTAGTTATACGGGGTGATTGACATCATTTCAATAGAGGATAAATTATGCAGCTCGAATTTTTAGGGACCGGATCAGGTCAACCTTCCAAGGGTCGAAACGTCACCAGTACTGCGCTTAAACTGTTAGATGAGCGGAATGCTGTGTGGCTTTTTGACGTTGGAGAGGCAACACAACATCAGATTTTAAAAACTAGTATTCGTCCGCGTAAGATTGAAAAAGTATTTATTTCTCACTTACACGGGGATCATATTTTTGGTCTACCAGGATTTTTGAGCTCTCGTTCTTTCCAAGGGGCGGACAAAGATGAACCTTTGACAATTTATGGGCCTAAAGGCTTACGGTCTTTTGTTCAAACAGCGCTGCGAGTTTCTGATAGTCATCTATCCTATCCCATTCATTATGTCGAAATTCAACCCGGTATTATTTTTGAAGATCAAACTTTTCGAGTAATTGCTGCACCAATGCGACACCGAATTGAATCCTGGGCCTTTCGAGTTGAGGAAAAAGATCATGCTGGTGAACTTTTGGTTGATAAGCTCAAACAAGATAATATTCCAGCTGGACCAGTCTATGGTCTCTTAAAGGCTGGTCAAACCGTTCAATTAGCTGATGGCCGTACAGTGAATGGGCAGGATTACATTGGCCCTCGACAACAGGGGCGCATTATTGCAATTGTTTATGATACCCGGCCTAATCCTGAAATTGTTAACCTCGCTAAGGGTGCCGATGTGTTGGTTCATGAAAGTACTTATGGTCAAACACCTGAAGACTTTAAGCTAGCTAAGGCCCACGGCCATTCTACCAGTGCTGATGCCGCTCGAGTAGCCAAGGAAGCGGGCGTAGGACGGTTGATCTTGACCCATATTTCGGCGCGTTATTTAGGTCCGCTGTTAAAAAATCTTATTACCGATGTCCGTCAAATTTTCCCCAATACCTATGTTGCACGGGATTTTGACATAGTAGATATTCCCTTTAAAAAGGAGCTCAATGAGTCAAAGTAATTGGCAAATTTTACCACAGCCTGATTCCAAACAGGTTCAAGCATTAGTTGATCAATTAAATATTGCTGCTTTTACGGCTGGTATCTTGGTCCAGCGTGGGATTGATACTCCGGAACAGGCTTTGGCCTTTTTGCGGCCTAATGTCAATCAGCTGCACAGTCCTTTTGAATTCCACGATATGGATGTAGCCGTTGAACGGATTCAAGCGGCTGCTTTTGGTGGCGAAAAAATTGTCGTCTATGGCGATTATGATTTAGATGGCATGACTAGTACGACGATTATGGTTGAAGCGCTTGAAATACTGGGCGCGGATGTGATGGCCTATATTCCTAATCGTTTTCAAGATGGTTATGGACCCAATCTCGACCGTTATCAGGAACTAATTGCCAAGGACACCCAGTTAATTATTACAGTTGATAATGGCGTTTCAGGAAATGCTGCCATTGAGTACGCCCAAAACCAGGGAGTCGATGTGGTTATCACTGACCATCACGCGCTACCAGCGAGTCTTCCGCCAGCTTATGCCATTGTTCATCCGCGCCATCCGCAAGGCGCCTATCCTTTTGCTGATTTATCAGGAGCTGGCGTTGCTTTTAAGGTTGCTCAAGCGCTCCTAAATGAGGATCAGCCGGTTATTAGCTGGGAAGATTTGCCCGTCGATTTTCTTGATCTCGTGGCCCTAGGAGAAATTGCCGATATGGTCTCACTAGCAGGGGAGAATCGGGCCTTAGTTTCACAGGGGCTCAAACAGTTAAGTATGAGTCCTCGCCCCGGAATCCAGGCCCTGTTAAAAGCTGCCAAACATGCCAGTCAAGAACCAGTTACAGCCGAAACGGTTGCTTTTAAAATTGCGCCACGGTTAAATGCAGTCGGTCGGATTGCCGATGCCCAACTGGGTGTTGATTTGCTACGCAGTGATGATCTTGAACAAGCTAAAAAATTAGCTACCCAAGTCGAGGCTCTTAATGATCAACGGCGTGAAATCGTGGAAGAGGTCTTTGCGGCCAGTAAACAAATTGCTCTTCAAGCTGATTTTAAAAATCAGGGGGTCCTCATCGTTGCTGGTCAAGGTTGGCATCAAGGAATTTTAGGAATTGTGGCCAGTCGATTAGTCGATTTACTAGAAAAACCAGTAGTGGTTTTGAGTGAAGTTGATGGTATCTATAAGGGTTCGGGCCGCTCATTTGGTGATTTTGACCTGCATCAATTTATGAGCCAGTATCAAGACCTATACCTAAACTTTGGTGGGCATGCCGGGGCCTTGGGCTTGTCAGTTGATCCGGCTCGATTAGCGGACTTACAAAAACAAGTCGCCCAGGGAAGTCGTGATTTAAAGTTGGTTAAAGCACCGGTGGCAGTCACTGCGGTGTTGAAGACGACCGCTTTAACGACTGATTTGTATCAACAATTATCAATTTTAGAACCTTTTGGGGTTGATAATCCCCAGCCGGTTTTTGAATTTGATCAACCCCGAGTGTTGGCTAAAACGACCATGGGTGCCACGCAACAGCACCTAAAGTTAAAGTTACCGGGTTTGCAACAGCCTATTGAAGCAGTCGGTTTTAACCATCCGGATTGGGTCCAGGCCCTAGAAAAACAGCCCTTAGATAGTTTTATCGCTAGCCTGGGTATTAATTATTTCCGTGGACAGGAAAATTTACAGCTCTTATTGAGCGATTTAACTGTTCAAGTTCCGGAAGCAACTGCGCAAACTGGGAATCATAAAGTCCTCTTTGCTCGAGTTTACAAATTTATCGTGCAGCATCAGGATTTGAATTTTGCACAAAATATAAGCAATGTTGCTGGGCAATTAAATTTAACTGTTGTGCAGGTTAAGTTGGTGCTTCAAGTCTTTATAGAATTAGATTTTGTTACTATTCAAACTGGATATGTAATCGTCAACCATACGGCCGATAAAAAATCACTTAGTGCATCACCAAGTTATCGTAAGTATTTACAAAATAACTAAGAATAGAAGGAAAGTTAACTTTCTTTAGAGGATATATAAATGAAAAAAATTGATTTGCATGATTATGTTGCAACCGTAAAAGATTATCCTGAACTAGGCATCTCCTTTCGCGACATTTCGCCTTTGATGGGCAGTGGACCAGCTTACCGGGAAGCAATTAATCAAATCCAAGAATTTGCCAAGGATTTGAATGTTGATTTAATTGCTGGTCCAGAATCACGTGGCTTTATTGTGGGTTCACCCTTGGCCTATGCTTTAGGAGTAGGATTTGTGCCGGCTCGTAAAAGTGGTAAGTTACCTCGAGCCGCAGTTAGTGCTTCTTATACGTTAGAATACGGCGGTATTAACGAACTAGAAATTCATCAAGATGCTATCAAACCGGGACAACGGATTTTGATTGTTGATGATTTATTAGCAACGGGGGGCACAATTAATGCGACCCGAGAAATTATTGAAAAATTAGGCGGTGTTGTGGCTGGGGTAGCCTTTATCATTGAATTAGAGGACCTGCACGGTCGTGAAAAAATTATGGAAGCCGGGGAAGTGCCTTTCTTAGCATTGATGGAGTATTAATGCCCCAGCCTTTTTTAATTCAAGCTAGCAAACGGGAGATGGCCAAATGCTGTATTTTTTGTATTTTTTAGTTTTATTAAACACTATTTTGGCTTTAGTAACGGTTTTTCGTGAACCACGAGATATTGCTGCTACCTGGGCTTGGATGCTAGTTTTGATTTTTCTACCAGTGATTGGTTTCCTATTGTATTCCTTTGCCGGTCGAAAGCTACCTAAAAAACGATTATTTCGCTATCAAGCGCAAGATTTTAATGAAATTCGTAAGTTAATTGGCCAACGTTTACAACAGTTGGCTATTCGGCCGAATGAACAACCCATTAAAAATAGTCGCGATAATAGTTTGATTACTTTATTTAACACATTGAATCAGACCTATTTAGCACCAGATAATCATGTCCGGATTTTTACGAATGGTCCGCAGCTATTTGAACAACTAATTAAGGACTTAAAAGCAGCTAAAGCAACGATTAATATTGAATTTTACACTTTTTACAGTGATAAATTAGGTCATCAAATTCGTGACATTTTAGTTGAAAAGGCCCGTCAAGGGGTTAAGGTGCATGTGGTTTATGATAGTTTAGGCTCTTTTGGGACCAGCGAATTATTTTTTAGGCCACTACGGTTAGCGGGTGGTTATGCCCGACCATTTTTGCATACGCATTCAATTCTGTTTGATTTTCGTTTGAACTTTCGTGATCACCGTAAAATTGTGGTGATTGATGGTCAGCTGGGATATATTGGTGGCTTTAATATTGGTGATCAGTATATGAATCGGAGTCGTAAGTTTGGTTATTGGCGTGATACCCATTTACGGATTAGTGGTCCAGCGGTTTACCAGTTACAGGGACAATTTATTTTAGATTGGAATGCCACGGATATTAAGAATCCAATCAAGGCAACTTTAGCCGAGTACTTCCCATTGGTGGCAACGGATGGCAATAGTAATTTACAAATTGTTACCTCTGGCCCGGATTCAGATGAACAGCAAATTAAAATGGGCTATATTCGTTTAATTCAGTTAGCTCAGCGGACTTGTTGGATTCAAACGCCTTATTTAATTCCTGATGATAGTACCTACGATGCTTTGCGGATTGCGGCTAGTTCGGGGATTGATGTCCGAATTATGGTGCCCTGCATGCCGGATCATCCCTTTGTTTACCGGGCGACGCAGTATTATGCCCATCAGTTAGCGCTTGCTGGAGTTAAAGTCTATTATTACCGTAAGGGCTTTATCCATGCTAAAACGGTGGTAATCGATAATAAGATGGCTTCGGTTGGATCAGCTAATTTTGATTTTCGCAGTTTCAAATTAAACTTTGAAATTAATTCTTTTATTTATGACAAGGCCCTTGCCCATAAATTAGGGCAAATTTTTGAAGAAGATTTGAAGGATGCCACCTTAGAAAGCCCAGCTGATTTTGCGAAACAGTCCTGGTGGCTGAATTTTAAACAGCATTTTAGTCGATTATTAGCACCAATTTTATAAAATAAAAAAATGTCCATTAATTTGGACATTTTTTATTGGACTAGATACACTGCTTCTTGAATATTGTCTAGGCTGCGATAGTTTTGATTGAGGTGTTTATTTTTTTCTAATTGGGCCGTTTGCCAAAAGTCAGCCGAATTCGTGGCCCCGTTGGCTTCCCCAATTACAATTAAATCGCCTTGAAAATTTTCTTGTCGCAGATAGTTTAACAACTGATAATCTTGATTATCAGTATCAGGAGCCCAACTCATGATGATTACTGTTGCTGGTATTGTTTGAACGGCTGTAAGGGCATCTAAAGTTTGAACCGAGCACCAAGGATGGGGGCTTTGATTGTCTTGTCCCTGCCATTTGAGGGTATCAGTTGTTTGGATAATTTGACTCGCTTGTTGAAGACATGCTGAAATCAGTGCATTCCCAGCCATTATTTCTAGGGTTGGTCGCCCATGAATAAAGGCGCTTAAATCACGAATAAAAGCCTGGTTGGGTAAGGACCAAATACCAAAGTTAACAATTAAGTACTGACGTAATTGACTAAATAAGTCATCAAGGGGCATTAACCGTGGGTCTGCTAAAATGGCGTTAATACTAAACGTTAGCACTGGTAAGGGCTGAGCCGGCAATTGTTGTTGCTTTATTTTTTTTAAACAATCTAGGACCGCTTGAATTTTATCTTGGACTAGTGGTCGATCTGCAAAAATTTGATATTGTTGTCGGAGTTGCTGTTGAAATTCATCCACGATTGGATTCCTCAAAAAAGTTATTGTAGTAGGAGTTAAGGGGGACAAAGGGGCGTTGCAGGGCTAAATTAATCTTATTGGTTTTTAAACTCCACAAATCAAGGAGGGCAGCAATGGCAATGTGAATTGGCAAGTCATCGTTACTTTCCAAGACGGTTAGTTGGTTATACAGGCCATCGGGTCGAAGTTCTGGTTTGACACTGAGCAGACGTTTGGTAAGGTGATAGGTGACGTAGTGATTGGTTAAAAAGTTACCAGAAATCATCCAGTTTAACTGGTGGACAAAGATTAAATCACCAAAATAGCCTAGGTGAAAATTTAACGAAGCTACCGTTTCAGTTGGACTACTAATTTCAAAGCGCGGAATTAAACCGTAGGAGAGTTGTCTTAGGCGAACTAAAACCTCACCAGACATGCTTTGCACGGTTAACTGGTCATCTTTTTTACCTAAACGCCCGGCTACTAAGTAGACGGCTTGGAAATTTTGATCAAAAACAATGTTAATGCCATCGTCTTGGCTACGATGATGACGAAGATAGTATTTTTCCATAAGACCAATCCCCTTTTCCTTATTTTAACATGAAAGGATCAACGCACCATGCTATCACACACTAGCTGGGCTCCAGGTATCAATGCTGAGTTAAGTCCGACTTATTTGACCGAGATTGCCGATTTTATCAATCAAGTATACCAATCCAATCAAGCAATTTATCCACCGCGGGAAAAGTTGTTTGCCGCTTTGGAACAAACGCCTTTATCAAATACTAAAGTCGTGATTATGGGTCAAGATCCCTATCACGAGCCTGGTCAGGCCCAAGGGTTAAGTTTTTCAGTACCAGACGCTGTACCAGCGCCGCCATCCTTGCAAAATATTTTAAAGGAATTGGCCACTGATATTGGCCCCCGTTCTAGCCACGATTTATCATCTTGGGCCCAACAGGGCGTTTTGTTATTAAATTCAGTCCTCACTGTCCCCAAGGGACAGGCCAATGCCCATCGGGGCCAGATTTGGGAAGGACTAACCGACGCCTTAATTAAGATTGCTTCAGATGATACTCAACCAAAAGTATTTATTTTATGGGGACGCTTTGCCCAATCTAAACGTAAGCTCATTGATGAAAAGAAACACCTAGTCTTAACTAGTGTGCATCCGAGCCCGTTATCAGCCTATCGAGGATTTTTTGGGAGTCAGCCTTTTTCTAAAGCAAATACCTTTTTAATTGAAAAGGGGCGGGAACCAATTAATTGGTTACATTAAGTTTACTTTGTGAAACTAGTTGCTAGGTTTGCTATAATAGCAGTAGTAAAATATTGATTTGATAGGAGTGTCATATGGATTTGTTTGAACAGTTTAAAGAAAAGATTCAAAAGCAACCGCAAACTTTGGTTTTTCCGGAAGGAGAAGATGAGCGAGTTTTAGGAGCCACCGTTCGTTTGGCCCAAGACCAGCTTGTTAAACCAATTTTATTGGGCGATCAAAGCAAAATTGAAGCCGTGGCTCAAGCTCATAATTGGTCAATCGATCAATTAACCATTATTGATCCAAAGCAGTATCCCAGTGCTGATTTAAGTGCTATGGAAGCGGCAATCGTTGCCCGTCGTAATGGAAAAACGGATGCTGATACAGCGGCTAAGTGGGTTAAGGATGTTAATTACTTTGGTACTATGTTGGTTCAGATGGGTAAAGCTGATGGAATGGTATCAGGAGCTACTCATCCAACTGGTGATACCGTACGTCCGGCCTTGCAATTAATCAAGATTGCCCCAGGTTCAACTCATATTTCGGGTGCCTTTATTATGCAAAAAGGTGATCAACGTTACGTCTTTGCCGATGCTGCCATTAATATTGACGTTAATGCGGCTACCATGGCCCAGATTGCTATTCAATCAGCTCATACTGCCAAGGTTTTTGATTTAGAACCTAAAGTAGCAATGCTATCATTTTCTACTAAAGGATCAGCTAAATCAGCTGAAGTGGATAAAGTCGTGGAAGCAACTCGTTTGGCCAAAGAAATGGCACCAGAGTTAGCCGACCAAATTGATGGCGAATTGCAGTTTGATGCAGCCTTTGTCCCTAAGGTTGGCCAGGCCAAGGCCCCTGGATCTAAGGTAGCCGGTCAAGCCAATGTCTTTATCTTCCCAAGTCTAGAAGCAGGGAACATTGGTTATAAAATTGCCCAACGTTTGGGTGGCTTTGAAGCCATTGGCCCAATTTTACAAGGATTGGCCAAACCTGTTTCAGATTTGTCACGTGGTGCAAATGAGGAAGATGTTTATAAAGTTGCCATTATCACTGCTGCACAGGCATTGGTACAATGAGAACCAGTTTGGTTCTTTTTTTTTATTTTTTTGCTTCCAGGGTCCATATTTCGCGATTAAACCTAGTTAAAACCCTACCAACTGTGGCATAATGAATAGTGGTTTTACTATTAGACTCATATTAGAAAACAATCTGTATCCGGAGGGAACAAAATGAATATTTTCATCAATAAAGGGATGGGTCACGGTAATAGTGGTGTCGAACATGCGCAATTTTACCGGGCCGCTCGTTTTCGTCAAAAGAATATTCCATTTAAACTAGTCTTTACCGATTTGTTGCCAGAATTGCATCAACACATGCAAGAATGGCACTTAGCCGAAGACGAAGTGATTGGCATGTATGATTACTTGTTGAGTGATGATCCTGATCAGTATCTAAAGACTGGTCTAATTGAGAAATTTTCTTTCCAAGAAGATTCTTTGTGGGATTTAACGAATACACAACGGCGTCAAGTTCGGCAAACAACTGGTAAATATCAAGAAACAATCATTCGGGATAAGCGTTATTCTGATGAAAAAAAGATCTATATCGTTGATGATAGCCGTATTTTCTTAGAAAATGGAGATCATAAGATTTCTTGGCATTTCCGTGAGGTACCTTCTCGAGGAAAAGTACCAACTAATATTCATTTAAATAATTTCCGTGGTAATGATTATCTTTTCGAAACTTTTGAAGAATTGGTTACTTTCTTTTTAGGGGAACTAGAAAATTCCTTTGATAAGAATATTTACTTTATTGATCGTGGTAATGAAAACGAAGAAGCCTTGGTTCGAGCAAAAAAGAAGGGTGCTGATTTCAAGATTGTTGATATCGTGCATGCTGCTCATCTGGTCGAATTCCAAAACGGTCATCCACTATTTAACAACTTCTATCAGTACATGTTTGACCACTTTGATACCATGGATGCGGTTATTACGGCTACTAAGTTGCAACGGGACGCCATGAAGGATGATTTGAAAAATCAAGTCGTGGCGGTTGATTTGGAAAAAATTCATGCTATACCAGTTGGGGGAGCCGATATTAACGAGCCTGCTCATCATTGGGATGGTAAGGAAGCCCGTTTTGTGACGGCTTCTCGTTTGCACCCTGAAAAGCACATTAGTCAAATTGTTAAGGCCATTGCTGCTTTGCGTCAGGATGGTTTGAACGCGACACTGGCCATTTACGGTTCTGGGGCTGATGAAAAGCCGTTAAACGATTTAATTACTGAATTAAATCTAGGGGACTATGTGGCCGTTAAGGGACTTAGTCAAAACGTGGTTAAAGACTTACAAGCTTATGACGCCTTTGTATCAGCTTCTTATTCTGAAGGATTTGGTCTGACTTACATTGAAGCTATTTCTGACGCCTTACCAATTGCGACTTATGCTAATTTGTACGGGGCCCAAGAATTGGTTCAAGACGGGGTTAACGGAAAATTGGCTGAATTTAGCCGCCAAGACAGTGACGAAGATCAAAACGTGGTTAACTTAACTGCTGCTATGCGCGCTATTTTTGATGACTATGATCAATTATCACAGGGGGCCCACGAAGTTGCCCATGTTTATCAATCTGATCGGATTGCTGATCAGTGGCAGAAATTAGTAGAGGAGCTATCATGAAAGTTGAATTAATAAATTCCCTTGATTTCCTTAATTTCCCGGGAATTGGTTGGCAAATTGAACAAGTTAAAACTGGTAAAAGTGATGAATTGTGGATTGCTACGCCCCATGAAGATGCTGCTAACTTGGTTAAGGGGCTCGGTCTAGATCCTAAGCGGGTCTATGATATGTATTCTCGGGCTTATTTGTCTGATGCCGATGAAACGCAAGGTATTTGGTTTACTGATTTGCCAGTTCCTAATGAAGCCCAAGCCATTATTAACGACGACTGGACGAAGAGTATTATCAGTCAGGGTCATGAACTGGCTAAGGTGCGTTGGTTTGCGAATTCGCAACGTCTGGTTCAAGCGGTTAGCTGGCAAGATGCCGACGGTCAAATTGATTACAAAGATATTTACCAACGTGATGGTAGTATTTTTGCTAAACAATATTTCAGTGAAGGGCAGTTGTTAGAGTCTGACTTTTATGTTGGCGCCAAAGAGCCACAAGCTTGTGACTTTTATTTTGAAGGGCAACGTAACTTTGTTTATGCCGATGGTCAAAAGTACGCAAATGCCGAAGACTATGTTGCTGCAGTTGGTAATAGTTTTCCTGAAAATGAGTATCGGATTACCCAAGTTGGTCGTGAAATTGATTTTGCACCGGCGAATACCGTGTTAACCTTGCCAGAATCAGTTGTGGATGATCAAGGTAACATTTTGGGTAACTTGATGAACGTTTTGAATAACCCGGATCATAAGATCAAAAAAGTTCAAGTTAAGCCCCGTGACTTTGCGGTATTACGTAAGGCTCGTTTGAAGCTTAATAAAGTATCGTTGTTAAAGTAATTATCAGTTTTTTAATTGGAGGAAGTGGCAATGCCCATACATATGATGCCAGATTGGCAGCGGTATCTAAATCAGGTTCCACAGATGGATGCTATGGTGCACCAGGCCAAGTTATTTACTCTCAATAAGGAAGCCGTTGAGCTAGTTGTTTGTGACTACTTACCAAAGTTTCGAGCACTTTTATCGCAAAACGGGTTAGAAGGTTTGTCCTACTGGTCAGCCTATGACTGCTTGCAAAATGTTAACATTAAACAACAGCAACCATTAGGTGTTCATGACTTTACCTGGCCGCCGGATGCACAGTTTATTCGGATGTATGATCGGGTATTGATTATGGTCAAGCGTCAGCACTATGCGACAATTTGGCCTGCTTATCCATCCGGTGATTTGTTTGACCGGATTGATTTGATGGAAAATGATAAACTAAAACAACAATTGACGCTGGATGATCGTGGCTTTGTCTCGCGCGTGGTTAACTTTGAAAATGATGTTGTGGTGCGAGTAGACTACTTAACACCTAGTGGGGATATTGCGGTTCAAGAAAATTACCAAACTGGCCTAGTAACGACCCAGCAAAGTTGGACTGGTCAAAAGACCTTTCCTAATATGAACGCTTTGATTCGAGAGGTCAGTGTTCGCTATCTTAAAACCCTACCACCAGAAGAGATTTTGTTAGTGGCTCAAACTGGTCGAAATGTTGAAATTTTGGATCAACTACCAGCTGGCTACCAAATCATTACGACTTATAATGGTGATTACGCTGAAAGTACGGTTCAAGTTCCTACTAATGGCCAGCAAATTATTGCCAGTCAACCAGGCGAAGTGCCTGCTTTACAGGCTAATTCTTTGGTTCAAGTACCCTTAGAAGTCATTCCACCGTTTGCAGCGCAATTAGTTTTGGGACGGGCGGCACCACATAATAACTTACCAATCTTTTGGGCAGTTAATCAGGTTGATGAACAGTTACGCCATCAGATTATGCGGACCTTAATTCAGTTAGTTCAGGAGCATCGTGAGTTAAATATTGTTTGCGAGTCATCACAGGCAGTCGATGATTTACGAGCAATTGTGGCTGAAGCGGCGCAACAAATGGCTAGTCAACCAGGAAGTACAACCGCGGATGTACAGGCCTTTCAAGACCAATTCATCTTTATTCCACCGCAATCTGAAGGGCAACTATTGGACTGGTTCCATGCCACTTATTTGCTGTTAGATTTTGGCAATCGGCCCAATACTTATTTACAGACTTTGGCAATTTCCAAGGGTATTCCGCAGTTAAATCGGGTAGCTACGCCCTATTTGGTCAATGGACAAAATGGTCAAATTTTGCAAGAGCCAAGTCAAATTATTGCTGTAGTTAACCAGTATTTGGAAGATTGGAATTACTGGATGAACATTCAAACCGCAGCGATTCGCCTGTCCTATGAATTTGATCAACAGGAATTATGGGAAAAGTGGCAAGAAGTGCTTAAACGTGCGCGTTTAGGTAATAAATACGGAGAAAAATAACGGCATGGCTGATATATCGGTATTACAAATTGGACAAGCAGATTGGACAAGTCAAGCTGCAACGGATGGCCTAAAATGGGTTCATACCACAGTAGCTGATTTGCCTACTTTTTTGGCTCAACAAGATGAACCCTTTAAATTAGAACAAGACTACGTTTTGTTGACCGATTTGACACTGGATAGCAGTTTGCTAGTAAGAAAAATTGAAGAATGGCCGGCTTATCGTTTCATTTATTTGGCTGAATTGAGCCAGATTAGCGTTGAATTGCAACAGGCTTTGTCAATGCGCGGTGCCTTTCACTTCAACGAACAACAACCCCAAACAGTGGCCCAACGTATTTTAGCGGATTTGTATTTGGGACAAATTGCCTTTCCAACCCGTTTTAGTGAAGAGCAATTTATTCCAACCATTAATTATGATTGGCAATTCCGCCGTTCCGGTCGTTTTTCCAGTGCCTTTACCGGTGATTTTGGCGATGATTGGCAACAAATTGGGACTTTAAAAACTTTTGCGGGGGATTTGAACCCTAACCAAGATAATTTGATTTATCTCGATTATGATGCAACTGGGACAGCTCAAGTTAGTTTAGAGTGTGTCTTTTTCCATGGTGGTCGTCTGCAACAACTACAGTTTTTGCGGGGTGATGGCTTAGTTAATATGACGCCTTTGAAGGCCCCAGCTCGTTACCAAGATTATCAAATTATTGTTTTGGCCAAGGGGAAGGGGACTGTGGATTTACATGCGGTACATCAACGCCGTTCCCGGCACGGTTTGGGGATGTTTATTCCCGGTGGACAGCGTCAGTTGACCGAAGACAATCAAGAAGTCTTGTCCTACTTTAATCCTGGTACCAAAAAAGGACCAATGATTGTCCTCTTTGCCGGTACCCGTTTGCACGTGGAAGGTTTTGAAATGATGGGGCCTTTGGACAAATTAGGTTATCCTTATTTGTTATTCACTGATGCTCGTAGTCAGGGGGGAGCCTTTGACGTTGGTAATGCCGCCTATGAAGCCTTGGTTGTAAAGATTATTCGTAAGGCCCAACAATTTTTGGGCTTAACCAGCGATCAGGTCATCATGTCTGGGTACTCCATGGGAAGCTATCCGGCTATTTATTACACGCCAGATATTAAGCCGGGGGCCCTCTTACTAGCTAAGCCAATCTTGAATTTGGGTACTTTTACATCCAGTGCTGAATTCCCACATAGTGGCGTTAACCATGACTGGACTTTGGACGTGCGCCGGCAATTGACTGGCCGAGTTGATCCAGAAGACACGGTCGCCTTAAATCAAAAACTGTGGCATAAACTTGATCAACTCAGCGCCACTGACTGGCCACAAGTATCAATGTTTAGTATGGATAGCGATGAATATGATGGGGTTTCTTTGCCACAGTTGTTAGACTATCTAAAAGAACGGCGTGTCCGTTTGAATCATCACGGAGAGCCTGGTTATCACGAACAGAAGATTCCAGAGATGATTCGTTTCATGATTGATGAATACGAGCGGATTATTGCCGAAATGATTGCAAAGGGGCGTTAAGATGAGATATCAAGTATATTGGACGCCCGAAACGCAGTTAATTGAATTGCAGGGGGCGGTAATTGATTTTAAAGCCTACAACGAAGTTGAGTTTCAGCATCAATTTTTGCCCAGTGGACAGCCAATTGTTGGCTGGTACTCTCAGGCTAATTATTTAAATACTAAAACGATGTCAGATTTACCGTATTTGTATCCCGGTAAAACCTATTATTTTGACCGTCAAGTTGTTAATTCAGAGCGGATGCATGCCTATTTAGCCGTAACTTTTTACGATAAAGACGGCTTGGCTTTGGATACTAAGCAACAAAATGCTGATCGCATTGAAGTGACGGTGCCAGAGGGAACTGACTATTATCAAGTTAAATTACTTTCCGCTGGAACGGGTAGTTTTATCTTCCGAGGCTTTAATATTCGTCCTAAGGTTGAAGAGGGTTATCTACTCAGTGGTGATCAGCAATTAAATGATGATCTGTATGCTTACTTAGACGTACCTAAAAACTTAAAGAATAAGACCTTACGGGTAATTTTTTCAGAACCAGAATTTCACAGTCTTAAATACGTGAATGATTTGATTTCACCTAGTAATCAGGCGGTTCTGTACTTTACTACGGACTTATTGCATGCCGATAGCTATCTTAAAACCGACCTAGTCGAAGAAATTAATAAGGCCAAAAAAGCGGTACATGCCAACAAAATTGAATTTGTTGGCTATGGTTTAATTTCTAGCTATACGGCCTTAACCTATCAGGGTAAATTCCGAGGTAGCCATGCGGTTATTTCTGATCCGAGTGCTGATCAAAAAGTACCTTATTTGGAACGGATGTCACCCGCGCTAAGAGAACAATTTAAAAATATTTCCGTTAGAATTAGTGAGTCGTTAACCGGTTCCTTTGAATTTTTAACTAGCGCTTTTGCCAATGATTTGCGAGTGCCCGTGATGGTGCCCCATCCTAATGAGGATCGGTTAGCCAGTTTGCGATATGATACAGCAATCACTGATTATACTCGCGCTGATATGATCCCTCAGCACGCCAGTCATCAAGAAAAGAAGAAAAGTAGTAAGCTTCATAGTGGTCGGCTACGTAACTTCTTTATGAATGAAGATTAGTTCGTCAAAAAAAGCCTTAATTAAAAGGCTTTTTTTACTTAGGCATTAATAATGGTAAAACGGCTTTGGTGGTGCTGAGGATGCTGGATTTCTGATAGCATCGCTTGAGCCATCGTACCAGAGGTAGTTACGGATTGATCAGCCGAGTTAAAGAGTAAGTCATCTGTACCAGTAATTATTTGTTCACTAGCTGGACCATCTTCAAAGGTAATTCCTGGAGAAATACCAAACCAATTGACATTATCCACCTGCTTTAGGAAATCTAGTTCGGCTAGTTGATTTTGTGGAATCGCTTGCCAAGCTTGGTTAGCCGGATCAGCGATAATATCATCTACCAGGTTATGCCGATTGGCCCCAGTCTTTAAGCTACCAGCCCCAAGGATGAAGGCTAAGCGTGGCTTAGTTTGATTGCGTAGGCAAGCTACTAGATGTGTTGCTAAATCAACATGGAGGTAGGCTTGATCTGGACTAGTGGCAAAGGCATCAATGACCACATCAAATTGTGTCAATTGACTCTTAGTTAGGCTAAAGGCATCAGCGACTAAAGGCGTGATGGCTGGGTATCGCTGTTGCAGCTGAGCTAATTTTTCAGCATTGCGACCATTAGCGGTAACCGAGAAGCCTTGTGCAACAGCAAGTTGGGTTAGGGATTGACCGGCCATGCCGGTTGCACCAATAATTAAGATTTTCATGATAAACAACCTTTCTTTACATTAACCATATTATACGGTTTATGGCTGCAGCTTGTCTGATTTATTAAATTTATCCAACAAAAAACAGCTAAGTATGCTTACTTAGCTGTTTTTGTTTGGACATTGTCTTAATTATTGACTACAGTTTACCAGGCTGAGTCGGACGTGAATACATAACTAAATATGTATAGGACTTATATTACTACCAGCCAGATAGGTAGTAAAAGCCTACATACACGTTAAGAACAACGTCAGGGACTTACATCGTCGGTGGATTGGAGTAGTAGTGTGTGCTAGGAGAAATCATATGCCGACGAAGGCCCCGTATTATGGCATCAAAAAGTACGGTATCGGTTCCAGTCTTGATAAAAATATATAACCGGTAATCCGGTTAAAATAGTAAAATTCGAGTGTTTATTAACTTTATTTATTTCCTTTATTATGCAATTTTAATGAAAAATAATTAAGCTGTTTCACTACTAATGCAGGATTTTTATGCTAAAAAGAAAAAACTCCAACTTCAAATTGGAGTAACTTAGGCTTAGGTGGTGCTTTACTAGCCTGTTATGCCGATGACAGGGGTCGAACCTGCACGATGAAATCATCATACCGACCTGAACGGTACGCGTCTGCCAATTCCGCCACATCGGCAAGATACAACTAATGTATTATACCGTTAAAAAGGACTCGATTACAAGACTTGACATTCAATCGTTCCGGGGTATGATTGGGGGAGTAAATACCTAATGAAGGGGGGACTGGAAGATGCTAATTATTCAATTAAATAATCATGTACTCTTTTCCTCCTCCCCCGTTGGCACTCATTGCTAATCGGGTTTATTTACGTTTTTAAATAGTAAACCAAGTTGAGCATGGGTGTCGATCAATCATTCGACCCCGTGCTTTTTTAATACCCAATTTGGGAGGTAGATATGCAAAGTTATAATTTTTCGGCTGGGCCAGCGGTTATGCCCAGCGAAGTTTTGGCTCAGATTCAGGCTGATTTGGCTCAAAGTCAAAAAGGGCATATGAGTATTTTAGAAATTTCACATCGAAGTTTAACCTTTGACAAAATAGTTGATCAGGCTAAGGACCGCTTACGTGAGTTAATGAATTTACCCCAAGACTATGAGGTGCTTTTTGTTCAAGGGGGTGGCTCTTTACAATTTGAAATGGTGCCGCTTAATTTTGCTAACCAAAAGCATCAGATTGCGGTCTTAGATTCTGGTAATTTTGCGCACAAGGCCGCCCAAGCTGCTCAAGCAGAAGGAGTTTCGGCTAAAATTGTAGCGAGCTCTCGTGATGAAAAGTATCGCTACTTACCGCAGTTACCGGCTGATTTTTCGGCTCCAGCGTATGATTATTTGCATATTACGACTAACAATACGATTGAAGGAACCTGCTATCACCAAAGTAATTTACCGCAAACAACCGGTCCTTTAGTAGCTGATATGAGTTCTAATATTTTAGCAGAGCCCTACGATGTCCGTAATTTTGACTTGATTTTTGCCGGAGCACAAAAGAATTTAGGCCCGGCCGGAGTAACTGTGGTAATTGTTAAGAAGTCCTGGTTAGCTCAACAAAACGTAACTAAGGTGGGACCAATGATGCGTTATCAAAGCTATTTGGATAAAAATTCAATGTATAATACACCACCAGTATTTAATATCTACGCCTTAAATTTGGTCTTAGGCTGGGTTCAGGATCAAGGTGGGGTACCCGCTATGTATGCTGCAAATCAAAAGAAGGCCCAGTTGCTCTATGACTACTTAGACCAATCTGATTTTTACCATCCGTTAGTTACAGGAGCAGATCGCTCTTTGACCAACGTGGTCTTTAGCACCGGTAATGATCAATTAGATCAAACAATTGCTCAACAAGCCCAAGAATATGGCCTATATAATTTAGCTGGACATCGTTCTGTGGGTGGTTTCCGGGCTTCCTTGTACAATGCCCAGCCGCTAGCAGCGGTAACGGCCTTGATTGACTACTTAGATAAAGCACAAAAGGAGCATCAAAATGAACGTTAAAACCTATAATGCCATTAGCCCTAAGGGGTTAAATTATTTAACTGAACACGGATACCAACTCAATGCTGATCAGCCAGCTGATGCGATTTTGTTACGGTCACAGGACCTCCATGCCGAAACGATTAGTGACAGTGTTAAGGCCGTTGTAAGAGCCGGCGCTGGTTTTAATAATATTCCGGTTGATGAGCTTTCTCAGCGTGGTATTCCAGTTTTTAACACGCCGGGAGGAAATGCTAATGCGGTCAAAGAACTAACCATTGCGGCCTTGATTATGGCTGCTCGGCCGGTCATCGGGGCCATTGATTTTGCTAATAGTGTCCGTGGTGGGGATGTTTCCTTGCGAACGGAAAGTAATAAGGGAGGCTATCGCGGGACTGAATTAGCTGGTAAAACACTAGGAGTGATTGGGCTAGGAAATGTCGGTTCCAAGGTGGCTAATACGGCCCTAGCCTTGGACATGAAGGTGATTGGTTATGATCCTGGTTTAAATGCTAATACAGCTTGGCGAATTGACCGACATGTGCAACATGCCAGTCAGGTAGAAACTTTATTGCAGGATGCTGACTACGTCACTGTTCATATTCCTTATACGGAAACCAACCATTTCTTCATTAGTCGTGATAAATTAGCCCTAATGAAGCCAGAAGCAGCTTTGATTAATTATTCGCGCAATGGCATTGTTGACAATCAAGCTGCGGTTGATGCTTTAAAAGAGGGACGTTTACGGCGTTATCTAACTGATTTTAGCGATGACGTACTATATGACAACGACCAGGTTATTATTACACCTCATATTGGTGGTTCAACCATTGAAGCTGAGGAAACTAGTGCTTCGATGGCCGCCCAACAATTGGATGCCTTTTTGACCAGTGGAAACTTAATTCATTCAGTTAATTTTCCAGATATTAACGAACCTTTTACTAGTCAATATCGAGTTGGTATTTTCCATGAAAATGTGCCTAATATGCTGGGACAA
The DNA here is from genome assembly GCF_003096575.1 of Convivina intestini. GTDB lineage: Bacteria > Bacillota > Bacilli > Lactobacillales > Lactobacillaceae > Convivina > Convivina intestini. The sequence goes on along the minus strand of NZ_QEKT01000005.1, from coordinate 11,260 downwards.
ATTTCCCAAGTATTCGGTAGTTTAGGCTTAAATATTGAAGAATTAAGTAATCGAGCTAATAAGCAATATGCCTATACTTTAGTGGCGATTAATGAATTGGATGAACAGCAAGAAGCCGGTTTGTTGAGTCGTTTAGGCCAAATTGACCAAGTATTAAAAGTTCATTTTTACCAGCAAAGCAAGTAAGGAGAATAAAAAATGACCGAAGCACTACAATCAGCCGCCATTGCTAAGTTACAAGAACGAGGAGTAGCCCTTTCAGATGTTTATGATGGTGCCGCTGAATTCTTAACGAATAAATATCATGATGAAATTCAAAAAGAGTTTTTAGATCAAGCTATTAATCGGGTGTTACATAAGGATGAAGTGGCCGATATTATTTTAACGGCGCTGTATCTAGATGAACAGGCTGAAAAAATGCCTGACAGCGAGCCGCTTAAGGCCCGTTTGCAACGTGATGCCAATGGCCATAATGTCGATGAAATTTTAGCAATTGCCATTACCCAACAGTGTTCGGCCGCTGCTACGGTCCATTACGGCCTCTTAGATGATTTAAAACCAGGTTTGATTGGTCAAATCAATGATCGGTTAGATTCAATTAATGTCTATTTGGATGATATTTTAGCGGCCTTAATTGCTAGTGCGGCCATGACTTACCTGGAAATTCTAGGCGGTAATCAGTATTAAAAGAAGTGCTAGTCTTAGACTTCTTTTTTTGGTAAAATAAAAACTATTCGTATTGTTTAAGGAGATGACACAATGTCAGGACACAGTAAATGGCATAACATTCAAGGTCGTAAAAATGCCCAGGATGCTAAGCGAGGAAAAATTTTCCAAAAGTTAGCCCACGATTTATATGTTGCGGCAAAGGCTGGCGGTGCAGATCCCGAAATGAATTCTTCCCTACGTTTAGTAGTTGAAAAGGCTAAGGCAGCCAACATGCCAAAAGACAACATCCAACGTGCTTTGGATAAGGCTTCTGGTGCTGGTGGGGCTAAGTTCGAAGAAGTCACTTATGAAGGTTATGGTACTGCCGGAGTAGCCGTTCTAGTGGAAGCTTCGACTGATAACATTAATCGTACGGTTTCAACGGTTCGTAATTCTTTCAAGCACTTTGGTGGTTCACTAGGAACCAGTGGTTCAGTGGCTTTCCAATTTGATCGTAAGGGTTACTTAGTGATTGATCGCGAAGAATTCCCTGATTTGGATGAAGATACAATTTTGGAAGCCGCTTTAGAGGCGGGTGCCGAAGATGTTCAAACTTCTGATGAAGCGTTTGAGATTTATACTGAACCAGCTGACTTTCAGACTGTGGAAGCTGCTTTAACTGATGCTGGCTACACTTTTGCCGATTCAGAAGTAACCATGATTCCACAAAATCCAATGGCCATCGACGGTGAAGACCGTGAAAAGCTAGATAAGCTAGTTGATGAATTGGAAGAAAATGAAGATGTTTTGGCGGTTTATACCACTGCTGAATAAAAAATTGTCCCATAATTATGGGACAATTTTTTATTTTAAGGCCTGAGCTTTGGCAATAATTTGATCGGTAAATAACTTTAAAATGACCGCATCCTCGGCGCTGGGCCGTAAATTAATCCGGACAATTTCTGCTCCTTGAATAGCACCGGTTGGTTGGATTTGCTTTTCAAAGCTGTCCAAGGCTAAACAGTAAGTATCACCGTAGTACAAATCTCCTGAACCAGCAATACCATAAACAACCCCGGTTAAATCAACGTCTGCCAAATCTTCAAAGAAGTCTAACCCTTCATCGGGTAGAGAACCTTGGTCATAGGTGTAGGGCACAATGATGGCAATATCAACTTGTTGGAGTTCTTCTACTTCAGTTTGACTGATTTCACTTTTTTTAACCGACAAACCGGCCGCTTTAAGTTGATCAATAATAATATCCGCCACGGCTTCATTGTTACCAGTGATAGTAGCAAAGACCACCTGAGCGCTTAAGGGGTGTTGGGTCATTTTAAAATCCTCCTAAATACATTATTGTTTATTATACCGACTTTTATGCTTACCGCCAGTTAGCATACATCCGCCTGGAAAATGCGGTACAATATTAGCAGATTAGATTAAAGGAGTGCTTACTAATGGCCTTAACAAAAAGTCAAATTCAAGCGTTACAATCAGTTTATGATAACGGTATTTTAGATCATGATGATACTGCCCGCCAAGCCTTGGCGCAAGTTTTAGAAGATTTAAAATAATTGTGCCAGCGCAAGTTTTGTGCTAGACTACAACTATAAACAGTGATAAGGACAACCTGTTATACTTCAAGTTTTAAGAGAGCCTACATCTGGTGTAAGTAGGTAGCTTGGCTATAACGGGACTACCTTTAAGTGATCAGCGAGTAGATGGAAAGTTGATCCGGGTGACACCGTTAACCGTTAAAAGAGGGGCCTGTGTTTTAACAACAGGTCAATTGGGTGGTACCACGGTAAAACGTCCCTTTGAACAATATGTTCGGAGGGGCGTTTTTTTAGGGGAAATCCGGTCACTGCAAACGAGTAAAAGAAGAGGTATATTATGGCAACAATTAAGTTAACTTTCCCGGATGGGGCTGTTAAGGAATATGAAGCAGGCGTAAAGCCGATTGATGTGGCTAGTCAAATTTCTAAGTCCTTGGCTAAAAAGTCCGTTTCAGCTAAGCTAGACGGTCACTATGTGGGGATGCACGATGAAATCAAGCACAGTGGTGACTTTCAATTAATTACCACTGCTGATGCAGAGTCCGGTGACATTTTACGCCACTCAGCCTCGCATTTGTTGGCCCAAGCGCTTAAGCGTTTGCCAAAGTTTGCAGATATGCACTTTGGGGTTGGTCCTTACATCGAAAATGGTTTCTACTACGACACTGATAACGGTGCTGGAAATCAGGTTTCTGTCGAAGATTTTCCGGAAATCGAAGCCATGATGCACAAGATTGCTAAAGAAGATTTGCCAATCCTTTCTCGCGAAATTTCTCGTGATGAAGCATTAAAACTGTTTGCTAATGATCCTTACAAGGTTGAATTAATCGAAGACTTACCAGCTGATGAGCCGATTACAATTGCCGTGCAAGGTGATCACATTGAATTGGATAAGGGCGGTTTAGTCCCATCAACCGGCTGGATTAAGCACTTTAAGTTGATCTCAGTTGCTGGTTCTTACTGGCGTGGTAAGTCTGATAATCCTGTAATGCAGCGAATCTATGGAACAGCCTTTTGGAAGGACAGCGATTTAGAAGCTGACTTGCAACGTCGAGCCGAGGCTAAGGAACGTGACCACCGTAATATTGGTCGAGACCTAGATCTCTTCTTTACTAGCCAAGAAGTTGGTTCTGGTTTGCCAGTTTGGTTGCCAAATGGGGCCACTATCCGTCGCCAAGTAGAACGTTACATTGTTGATAAAGAACTATCAAATGACTACTTGCACGTTTATACACCAGTTTTGTCCAACTTAAACCTGTATAAGACTTCGGGACACTGGGACCACTATCGTGATGATATGTTCCCACCAATGGATATGGGTGATGGCGAATTCTTAGAGTTGCGGCCAATGAACTGTCCATCACACATTATGGTTTATAAGCACAAGCCCCGTTCTTATCGTGACTTGCCAATGCGTATCGCTGAATTGGGCATGATGCACCGTTATGAGAAATCCGGCGCCTTAACGGGTTTGTCGCGGGTGCGTGAAATGACCTTAAATGATGGCCACACTTTCGTGGAACCAGAAAAGTTGGAAGAAGAATTTAAGTCGATTTTGCAAATGATGATGGGCGTTTATGAAGATTTCAACATTACTGATTACCGCTTCCGTTTGTCATATCGTGATCCCGAAAATACCGATAAGTACTTTGATGATGATGAGATGTGGGAAAAGTCCCAAGCTCAGTTAAAGCGCGCTATGGACGACTTGAAGTTGGATTATTACGAAGCTGAAGGAGAAGCGGCCTTCTACGGTCCTAAGTTGGATGTCCAGACCAAGACTGCCTTGGGTGGAGAAGAAACGCTATCGACCATTCAGTTGGACTTCCTTTTGCCTGATCGCTTTAATCTGACTTATGTTGGCGAAGATGGTCAAGATAATCATCGGCCAGTGATGCTCCACCGTGGAATCGTTGGTACGATGGAACGTTTCACCGCCTACTTGATTGAAATGTATAAGGGCGCTTTCCCAACTTGGTTGGCACCTTTGCAAGTGCAAATAATCCCCGTTAACTTAGGTGCGCACGGTGATTATGCTCGTAAGGTTCAAAAGCAGCTTCAAGCCGCTGGTTTGCGGGCTCATGTTGAAACCAAGGATGCTAAGATGGGTTATTTGATTCGTGAAGCCCAGACCAACAAGATTCCTTATACTTTGGTATTAGGAGACGACGAAATTGAAGGTCAAACAGTTACTGTTCGTCAGTACGGTCAAGATCAAACCAAGACGATGAGTCTGGCTGATTTTGAAGGTGAAGTTGTGGCGGATGTAGCAAATTACTCACGTGAAAAGTAATTTTTAATGAAAATGAATTAAGGCAGGCACTCAACGACGAGCAGGATTGTTGGGTGCCTTGTCTTATATTTTCAGTAAAGGAGAAAATGATGTCTTTAAATCAAGATAATCAGGGCCAAGAACAGCAACGCGGCCTCCAAAATCGACATGTTCAATTGATTGCGATTGGTGGCACAATTGGGACCGGACTCTTTATGGGGGCTGGTAATTCGATTCATTTTGCTGGGCCAGCTATCTTATTGATTTATGCCATTATTGGCTTGTTGATGTTTGTGGTGATGCGTGCGATTGGGGAAATGCTGTATGCAGATCCTAACCAGCATACTTTTATTACCTTTCTTAGCCGTTATTTGGGTAATCGAACTGGCTTTTTTGCCCGTTGGTCCTATTGGCTAACAGTGGCCTTCATGGGGATGGCCGAACTAACAGCCATTGGTAAATATGTTCAGTTTTGGTTCCCCCAGTGGCCTAGTTGGATTATTCAAATTGTGATTTTACTGGTCTTAACGGCGGTGAATTTGATTGCCGTAGCCCTATATGGTGAAACCGAGTTTTGGTTTGCCATGATTAAAATCGTGGCTATTTTGGCTTTAATCGTGACTGGAATCATGATGGCCTTAACTGGTTTTAAAACCGCGGCAGGGCCAGTTGCTTTTAGCAATGTTTGGCAACATTTTAGTCTTTTCCCTAATGGGGTCGGTAATTTTGTTAATGCCTTTCAGATGGTGATGTTTGCCTTTGTGGGGATGGAATTTATCGGGATGACAGCGGCCGAAACTGAAAATCCACGAAAAGTATTGCCTAAGGCAATTAATCAGATTCCCTGGCGAGTATTGTTCTTTTACCTAGGGGCGCTGTTCATTATTATGACCATTTATCCTTGGACTAAGATTCCGGCTAACCAAAGTCCTTTTGTGATGGTCTTTGAACTAGCCGGGATTGATTGGGCGGCGGCCTTGGTTAACTTTGTGGTTTTGACCAGTGCAGCCTCAGCCTTAAACTCAGTTTTGTTTACCGCTAGTCGTAATTTTTATTCCCTGGCAGTTGAATCTCGTGGTAGCTTCTTAAAGCCTTTTGCTAAGATGTCAAAGAATAATTTGCCAACTAATGCGATTTTCTTTACTTCACTAGTAGTCGCTTTTTCAGCGATTATCAGTCTTATTCCGCAAATTACAGACGCCTTTAGTTTTGTAACGAGTGCCTCAACTGATTTGTTCTTAATGATTTATATTTTGACTTTGGCGGCCTACTGGCAATATCGTAAGTCCAGTGATTACCTCAAGGATGGTTTCTTGATGGACTTTCCTCAAGTGGCGGTGCCCTTTTCGCTAGTCGTGTTTGTTTTGATTTATATCACGCTTTTCTTTAACCCTGATTCGGTTGTACCAGCAATCGGGGCTACCTTGTGGTTGGCTATCTTTGGGTTAATTTCACGCCTTCAACCGCAATCTGTAACGAAGTAATTTAAATTTTATTTAATGCCTCCCTTGTTACAATAGACTTACTCAAATCGAATGGAGCTTTACATGTCTTTTTTAATTGACTTTGTCCTACACATCGATCATCATTTGGCCAATATTGTCCAACAGTTCGGCCCATGGACCTATGTGATTTTATTTATCATTATTTTTGTGGAAACGGGTGCCGTCGTTTTGCCTTTTCTGCCGGGTGATTCCTTGCTCTTTGCTGCCGGTGCAATTTCCATGACTGCTGCTGGACAGGCAGCTGGTCTAAACCATTGGGTGTTTATGGTGTTATTTTTCATCGCGGCTGTGGCTGGGGACACTTTAAATTATTGGATTGGTCATACTGGTGGTTATCAGTTACTGAAAAAACCACCATTCAATAAAATGATTAAAGAGCAAAATATTAAAGAAGCCGAAGCTTTCTTTGAAAAGCATGGTGGCATGGCGATTATTTTAGGACGTTATGTACCAATTATTCGAACTTTTGTACCTTTTGTTTCAGGTGTTAGTCATTTTTCATTTAGTACATTTTTCCGCTATGTTGTGATCGCTGCCTTTTCATGGAGTTTTCTAGCAACTGGCGCCGGTGCCTTATTAGGTAATATTCCCTTCTTCCAGGAACATTTTTCCGCCATTATTCTAGGGATTGTATTGGTTTCATTAATCCCAACCATTATTGCTGTGGGCCGTTCTTTCTTTCAAAAGCGTAAAGCTGATTAATATTTATTAGAGATGCCGTGGGCATCTTTTTTTCTACTTGTAAAAGCAGGTATAATAGAAGTATGAATAATATTAAAAAATTACAAGAATTAACCAAAATATCGGATCAAGATTTAGCCGAAGCTTTGCAGGTGGATAGCAATCAACTGGCTACTTGGCAGGGCGGCCAGGTCATGCCAAGTGCTAGTCAAATTGAAGAACTGTGTTTGGTTTTCTCAAAAGTATTGGATCAGCGGGGCAATGCTAGTCAAACCCAAGAACACCCGATTCATATTCGTTTAACCAGCGATTATCTCTTTAATTTGGGGATTACTAGTTCAGATTGGATTAGTTTAAAATGGGCCTTAGAAGGTGAGTGGGCCGGTGATCAGTTGGCAGTTGGTTTATTTCAAACCGGTAAATTGATTAAGACCGTGGCTAGCAATGCCGAATTCATAAAAGCTTTTGCTGGTTATTTGATTTTACAAACGCGGGGGCTTTACGATCCTTACATTGATGAGAAAAATAATAATGCCCAGTATGATTGGCGAATTATTCGTTTAGCAACTGACCAAAATTATGGCGATTTGACGCCACTCTTAACTAGTAGTAATCCTACGGAGATGTAATAATGACTAATATCATTTTGGCAACTGATGCATATAAACTAACCCATCATTTACAATATCCACAAAATATTACCAAGCTTTATTCCTACGGGGAAGCTCGACAGGGCGGGCGATATGACCATATTTCTTGGTTTGGTATGTCAATGATTTTAAACGACTATTTTACCCAGCCAGTTACTGATGCCATGATTGATGAGGCTCAAAAGGTGGCTGAATTAACCTTTGGCAATGATGTCTATTTCAATCGACCAGTTTGGGAAAAGGTGCGAGATTTAGGCCATTTTCCGGTTAAAATTAAAGCCTTACCAGAAGGAATGGTCGTGCCAACTGGGACTGCTTTATTTACAATTGAATCCACACAGAGCTGGTTTGCGACTAGTTTAAATGCCTTGGAAACGATCTTGATGCATGTTTGGTATCCAACGACCATTGCGACTAATTCGATGTACATTAAAAAGCGTTTAGCGCCCTTAGTTGAAAAAAGTGGTTCCATGGACAACTTGCCCCTGATGGTTAATGACTTTGGTTTGCGGGGGGCCACTTCGCTAGAATCTGGTGAACGTGGGGGTAGTGCTCATCTGCTCCATTTTCGTGGTTCTGACAATATGGCTGCCAGTCGTTATTTTGCTTCAGTCTATGGCTTAGAAGGTCGGGCCTTATCAATTTGGGCGACGGAACATTCAGTAGCGACTGCTTATGGCGAGGGCCAGGGGGAGCTTGATTATCTAAATGCCCAGCTAGATCGGACGCCTGAAGAAGCACCAGTGTCAATTGTGATTGATTCTTACGATACTTTTAATTTTGTACAAAACGTAGTGGGCTCACCGGCCATGAAGGAAAGAATTAAAAATCGATTGGGTCGAGTCGTCTTACGTCCGGATTCTGGTGATCCACAAACCGTTGATCTACAAATTTTGGATTTACTGGCTGAAATATTTGGTACTAGCTTAAATGAGAAGGGCTATCGAGTCTTGAATCATAATGTTGGTTTAATTCAAGGGGATGGTATGAATGCTGATACCATGATCGAGCTCTACCAAGCCTTATTAGACCACGGTTGGTCTAGTGATAATTTGGTGGTTGGATCAGGTGGGGGCTTGTTGCAAGAAGGCTTTACTCGAGACACTGAGCGTTTTGCGATTAAGGAGGCCTATGCTGAAAATAGCGCCGGAGAGCACCTGCAAATTCAAAAACGTCCTAAAACAGATCCTTCTAAAGTTTCAAAATCGGGTCGGATGAAGGTTATTTATGATGACCAGGGACAAATCATTACCGTACCTGCTGATCATCCTGGTCAAGACCTATTAGAGACTGTTTATGACAACGGTTATATGAAACAAATTGATGTAAACTCAATGCTTGCTCGGGCTGAAAACTTTCACGATTTTTAAAAAAGTGTTAGACTGGTGTTAGCATAAACGGTGGGAAAGATGCGGACTGATTTATTGCATTTTCAAAGAACTTACAATTTTATCGGGCCCCTTTTTTCTCAAAAACAGCTTTCTTCGGAAGCTGTTTTTTTGTTTTTTAACCCAAAAAAGAGGAGAAATCAATGACCAGAGTTAGTAAAAACAATGTGGTAAATGAAGACTTTATTAGTCGTTTACACCTGCAAGATCCGCATAATTTAAAAGCTGTTTCGGGTGGAGACATTAATTTAGCTTATTCGTTGTACAGTGGCAATCAGCACTTATTTTTAAAGGTGCAACCAGATCACCCAGCCAGTTTCTTTGACAGTGAGGTAGCTAGTTTAAAGGCCCTGGGTCAAGTTGTACCAGTTCCAAAAGTAATGGCACAAGGAGAGGTGCAGGGCAATGCCTACTTACTTCTGACTTGGGTTGAATCAGGGCGTGGCTACCAAGATGATTTAGGGGCTACCGTAGCTAAGCTTCACCGTCAAACGGCAGATCAATTTGGCTTTGAATTGAATAACTTAGTTGATTTTGTGCCCAAAGATAATAGTTGGCAGGATAATTGGGGTGAATTTTTCATTAAACAACGGTTAGAGCCCTTGATGAAACAGGCTCAGCAAGCCAAATTTTGGTTAACCCAGCGGGGCGATCACTTTGACAATCTAAAGGAACAAATTCGTCAAGACGCTCATGTCCAATCAGTTAAACCTTCGTTACTCCATGGCGATTTATGGGCTGGAAACTTTATGTTTGATCAATTTGGCCATGCCGTTTTAATTGATCCAAATGCCTTTTATGGAGATCGCGAATATGATTTGGGAATCAGTCGTGTCTTTGCCGGTTTCAATGACGACTTCTATGAAAGTTATCAGGAGCATTTTCCACTAGATGATGGCTGGCAAGAGCGAATGAAGTGGTATGAATTCTATTACATTTTGATGCACTTTGTCCGTTTTGGTGATATATATGCGCCACGTTTAAACAATTTATTAATTAGTTTTTAAACAGAAAAAACACCTCAACCGGGGCCCATGGCGGTTGGGGTGTTTTATAGATAGGACTTATATCACCAGCTTGAAGAAGTTTAGAAGAAAGAATTAAAATTGATATGCCAGTGAAGGCCTAGTACTTAAGATACATTAACTAGGGTTGACGAACTCGTAATTAATTGATCATTTTCATCGGAAACAAACATACTAACGCGATAAACACCATCCTTGATGTAAGGCATGCGAACGTCATTAATGACAAATTTTTGATTAGGTTGGCTGAACTTTATTTTTCTTTTTTTACTCCAAACCAGTGGGATTTCTTGATCTTCATTGACTTCACTGTAAAGGAAGGAAATTTTGTGCATGTCTAGTAGGGCAAAATTGATAGCCCCAAAACAAATGGAAAATTGAATATAAAAATCAGTCCGCTCAATCGTAGTGGTGGGCGTGGTTAAGCCAATTTTAGATAGGTATAAATAACCAATCTGGTTCATTATCATTTTGTACTCCCCGTGATAAATCATTGACAGAATTAAGGTTATCGCTGTAGCGACGATAATTTTTAACGTGAATTGCACGTATGTACTGGGGCTTACATTGTCAGCGGTAAGGATTACAACGCCGTCACGCTTTGAGGTTAAAACGACTGACAAAGGCCCAATATGTAGGGGGACTTACATCACTAGTGCAGCACGTGAGATTGTGTTCATATATTGGCTAGTGAAAGCCCCAAGAAATTATAATTTTAGCTTTAGTTGTTGTCTTTTTCACAAAATAACTTACTTGAAAAAATGCGACTAAAGACATCTTAGCATAAGATATCGGCGGTTTTTCAGTAAAAAAATAAAAATAGGCCAATCCTGTACATAGTGGGAAAGAAAGACGATATATAAGAGCTAGATTAAGCTATACCTTTAATAAAAATGGATGAAATAATAATATTTATTAAAAAAAGAAAAGGAAACAAATTTAAAGGTGATTTTTCGTGTTAAAATTATAAAAAATGGCGAATAAAAGTATTTTTTCACATTTATAGAGATTTCCAAGATTTATTTTTAAGTAAATAGTTAATGATGTGTATTAAATAAGCCTTGTACATAGATTTGTCATTTTTTAATTATGTAATATGATGAGCAAAATAGAGACTTATTCTCATATGAGCCTTTATCAATGCTCTGATGGAAGCACGAAAGGAAAGATTTTGCCACGAGTTCGTTATTATAATCCAGATAACTTTGGAAAAGATTCCGAAAGCAAAGAAAAGCAGCGGAATGAACGCGAGCGTTATATTCAACAGGCTAGTGACGTGAATGATCAGTTCATCAACCATAGTCGCAAAGATAAAGAAATGCGTTCTGATCGACGGAAATCCATGCGAGAAGATTTATCAAATGGATTCCTTAATTATGGGGATCACATGGATTGGCTATAAGTTTGATGGTAAATGAAAAGACGGCTCTGAAGTAGAGCTGAAGTGCGCCCCCTAGATTGGAGAAATCCAAACTAGGGGGCGCCTTTTATCATGGCGAAATATTCACTGGCAACTAAATTAAAAGCAATTGACC
>NZ_QEKT01000004.1:83821-136023 GCF_003096575.1 Convivina intestini | reverse complement strand
ATCCATCTCGAACACAGAAGTTAAGCTCTAGAGCGCCGAAAGTAGTGGCCGGAACGCTGGCTGCGAGGATAGGACGATGCGATGCCGTACATAGACAGAGAGAGCAGTAGAATTCGGAGAGGTGTCCGAGTCAGGCTGAAGGAGCACGGTTGGAAACCGTGTAAGCGGTGCAAGCTGCTTCGAGGGTTCGAATCCCTTTCTCTCCATATTGGACGCTTAGCTCAGCTGGGAGAGCACCTGCCTTACAAGCAGGGGGTCACAGGTTCGATCCCTGTAGCGTCCATTTGACTACGGCAGTCAAAGCAAGCCACGTCGGGATAGAAGCTGCCGACTTAGCTCAGTTGGTAGAGCACCGCTCTTGTAAAGCGGGGGTCGAAGGTTCGAATCCTTTAGTCGGCATATAATGCGGAAGTAGTTCAGTGGTAGAACATCACCTTGCCATGGTGGGGGTCGCGGGTTCGAATCCCGTCTTCCGCTTGGAATGCCGGCGTGGCGGAATAGGCAGACGCACAGGACTTAAAATCCTGCGATGGAAACATCGTACCGGTTCGATCCCGGTCGCCGGCATATGCACCTATAGCGCAATTGGATAGAGCGTCTGACTACGAATCAGGAGGTTGCAGGTTCGACTCCTGCTAGGTGCATAGAGTTGAAAGAAACTCTAACAAAAGAATGGCCGGGGCAAAGACCTGGGAAAAGTACGGGACGTAGCTCAGCTTGGTAGAGCACCTGGTTTGGGACCAGGGGGTCGCAGGTTCGAATCCTGTCGTCCCGATGACTGAAGAAAATCAGTTAAGGCGATCGCGGTGTAGCTCAGCTGGCTAGAGCGTTCGGTTCATACCCGAGAGGTCGAGGGTTCGATTCCCCCCGCCGCGATAGGCTCGAAGCGGGACCATTAGCTCAGTTGGTTAGAGCAGACGGCTCATAACCGTCCGGTCGTTGGTTCGAGTCCAACATGGTCCATCAAGGACACAAAACATAATGGAGAATTACCCAAGTCTGGCTGAAGGGAACGGTCTTGAAAACCGTCAGGTCGAGAAATCGGCGCGAGGGTTCGAATCCCTCATTCTCCTTTAAGTGGGGAACCACGAATAATATTATCGCGGGATGGAGCAGTTCGGTAGCTCGTCGGGCCCATAACCCGAAGGTCGTAGGTTCAAATCCTACTCCCGCAATTGGTCGCATGGTCTAGCTGGTTAGGACGCCTGCCTGTCACGCAGGAGATCGCGGGTTCGAGCCCCGCTGTGACCGTTTCTATGAAGAAGAATAGAAGATGGCTCGGTAGCTCAGTTGGTAGAGCAATGCATTGAAGCTGCATGTGTCGGCGGTTCGATTCCGTCCCGCGCCATAGGAATGAAAGTTCCAGCATGCGAATGTAGTTCAATGGTAGAATTCCAGCCTTCCAAGCTGGCTATGCGGGTTCGATTCCCGTCATTCGCTTTTGTTTCGGCAAGAGAAGCAAAGAGGGGCCTGTAGCTCAGCTGGTTAGAGCACTGTGTTGATAACGCAGGGGTCACAGGTTCGAGTCCTGTCAGGCCCATGACAAGGGAGAGGGAGACCTCTTCCTTTTTGTTTTGGAGAAAAAATGAGTAATTCAGCAATTAAAAAATTTAATGTTGAGAAAATGACTGTTCAGCAAGAACAGCAGTTAAGTGATATTGAGAATTATTTAGAGCATGCCTTAAAGTCAAGTGGACATCACATTGCTGTTATCGAGGGGCAAGCTGGTACTGGTAAGAGTGTTCTTTTAACAAAACTTTTTCAGCGGTTAAAAGCTGGTGTTACTTTAAACGGATCACCATATTATCAGAAGCAATGTATTTTTACTGTGAATCACCCAGAATTATTGAAAATTTATCAGGAATTAGGAAAACAATTACCTGGTATTTACAAAAAGGATTATGTTCGCCCAACTTCTTTAATCAATGACTGTCATAAAACGAAAAAAATGTATGATATTGTTTTAATAGATGAAGGACATTTATTATTTACAAAGCCAGAGCCTTATGTTCGATTTACCCAAGAGAACCAATTAAGTGAAATTATTAAATTAAGTCGAGTCGTCGTTGTTGTTTTTGATTTTAAGCAAGTAATGCAGACTAAAATGTTTTGGAACAAACCGTTATTAGAAGAGGTTGTTGCTCCCTATCATCATGCCTTTTTCAATCTTGACTTTCAGTATCGGATGCAGGCTTCCCAAGCTATTATGGATTGGATTGATGGGTTGGCTAACGGTCAGATATTGCCATTACCGGCAGATCGTGGTAACTATGATTTGAGAATTTATAGTCGTGCGGATGAATTATATGAAGACATTAAACAACGGGATAAAGAAGTTGGTCTATCTAGAATGCTGACAGCTACTGGATTTACCCGAGGACCACATGGCGAGCATACAGTGCGCATGGATGGTTTCAACCAACCATGGGATGAATTAGATGCTCAGCCAACGCCTTGGGCTGAGCGACCCGAATCAATTACAGAAGTGGGATCGATTTACACCATTCAAGGTTTTGATTTGAATTACGCTGGTGTTATTTTAAGCCCTGCTTTTGAGTATGATGCTACCACTGATTCAATTATTGTTAATCCTGACAAGATAACGCATACTGAAATTTATAAAAAAACACCTCGAATTCAAGGTGAACAAGAGATGACTGCTTTTAAGAGTCAGGTGATGTTTAATACGCTGAATGTTTTGCTAAAACGTGGAATTAAGGGGCTATATTTAACCGCTGCTGATCCACAATTAAGAAAAAGACTACTAGAATTACAGTAAAAAGGGACAGCCAGATGGCTCTCCCTTTTTATAACGCCCATTCATCCAGGGTTTGAACTGAATGAGTTGGTTTGAGAAGCATTTTTTGTATTTGTTCGGGCGTGGAAACACCACTATACACTAATAAGGTATCAATTTTAGCGTTAATACCAGCGAGAATATCAGTATGGTAATTATCACCAACCATAATCGGATGCTGAGGGTTTCCCAGGCGTGATAGCGCACCGGTCATAATGGGTAGCGAGGGCTTGGCGATGATAGTGGGTTTAACATTGGTAGCTGTTTGCAAGGCTTGTACGATTGTGCCTGCTCCAGGGAGCATGCCTCGTTCGCTTGGTAAATTAGTATCAGCGTTAGTCGCAATGAAGCGTGCACCTTTTTGGATAGCGAGGGTGGCATTAGCCAGCTTAGCATAGGTTAATTGACGATCTAGGCCAGTAACCACATAATCAGCTCGATCATCGCCAATAAGGTTAAAGCCAGCATCGCTTAAGGCAACCTTCAAGCCCTCTTCACCAATCATATAAACGGTTTGATGACCAGGTGTAGCTGCTTTGGCTAGATAGTCAGCTGTTGCAAGGGCACTGGTGTACACCTGTTTAGGACTAGTGGGAATATCATGATTAATGGATAAATTGCGGGCCACGTCGGCTGGTGTTTTGGTGGAATTGTTGGTAACAAATAGGTAAGGAATATTGGCCTTTTGTAACTTGCTAATAAATCGTTTAGCAGCTGGAATTGGCTTTGTTCCTTGGTAAATGGTGCCATCTAAGTCGATTAAATAGGCATCGTATTCTCGCATAGCTGAACCCTTCTGAAAAAACTCTTAATTTTGATTTAACATCATCCTATTATAGTACAATTAAGCTTGTCCATGTAGTTGGACCTATTATTATTTAGTAGACTTAATAGCAGTAGTCATCACCGCCATGGCGGTTTTTTTACTTTTATTTGGAAAGTCGGTTAAAATGGTTATTAAGGAATTAAAAGGATTATGCTCAAAGAAAAAATTTTAAGCGATGAAAAACAAATACCACCATTTTTAACGCCAGCAGCGATTGTATCGTTAATTGTCGCTATTAGTGCTGCTAACTTAGCAGTCAATGTAGCTACCGGCACTCAAGAAGGAAAAAAGGTTAGTTCAGTCAGTTATGTATCAACCTCTTCGATTAGTACTGCCAATAGTGAAAAGCATTCATCAAGCAGTGAGCCGAGTCACAGCAGCTCACAAAGTAGTTCTTCTTCGGAAAAGACGGCTTCATCTAGTAATTCGTCGAGTGGTGAATCTAGTACTAGTTCACAGGATGCAAAAGGCAGTTCTAGCAGTAGTCAACAAAGTGATAAAGCATCTAGCAGTGATACAAGTAGTAAGGTATCAGAACAGGGGTAATATAACATGTTTTCACTATTAGATATTGTGAATAGTTATTTGGGGTATTTTACTACTAATACGCGAACTAAGGGGAAAATCTATACCGTTGTAGCCATGGCTGGTGTTTGGTATATTTTATATTTATCATTACGATTTTTTCAAAACGGTCGTTGGCTACGTGGGTCCCTATTGGTCGCAGTGTTCTTAGTATTACTGTATTTTAGCATTTTAAACGTTTTTTATTTCTTTACAACTAAGGCCATGAAATGGGATGTTTCGCGGCTACTTGCTAAGGTGCTAGGGACCACAATTCCAGTGGCCGGCGAAGCTACGGCTACTCGTCCTGTTATTATGCCAGCCAATGGCCTGTATGACAGGAAAGATGTGTTAAAGGCTGAAGTTCAAATGAGTGCCCAACAGCAGCAGGCAATCGATAATTTAGCTCAGCAGTTAGAAGAAATGAATATGTGGGCACACGATTATCACAATCTCAGTAAAAAGGGCCAGCGGCAAATTATTGCTCAAGATGGCTGCATCCATGATAATCATCCCGGGACTTTACTGCCATATTTTGATTTACAAGAAATGGCGGATGGTAGTTTAGACATTGTAGCGGGGTTGAATCAATTACAAGCACAAGACATTGCTACGATTGCTAAAATTGGTTTATTGCCGGTTAAACAGGCTCAAAAAGATTACCAATTATCATTAGCTTCGGTGGTCATCACAGGTGGCAAAAGCCATGTGCAGGGCCGTCGAGAATTGGTGGAAGTTGTCAAACCACATTATGTAAAAGTTGAAGTAGCCTATGCCCAGCGTGAAAACGTTTAAGCGCAGTAGGGAATAGATAACTAGGGTGGGAAATATGTTCAGCATGAGGAATCGTGTTCAAAATTTATGGCAACAGGTGTTGTCACCTAAAAATTGGAGTAGACAACTTAACAGTCGCAAAGGTTTTTTTGTGTGGATTGTTGTTTTGATGGTTTTAAAAACAATCCTAGCCTATGGGGCTGATTTTAACTGGTTGCATATTGCTAGTCCGGTTCAATTTGTTTTGATATTTTTTAATCCAATTGGGTTTACTATTATTTTCTTGAGTTTGGCGCTATTTATTCGCCGTAAGGAATTATATTACGGAGCTTTATTACTGTTAGATGGTCTTTTAACAACCTTACTTTACATTAATGTAACCTATTTTCGAGAATTTTCGGACTATATGTCCATTAACACGATGTTGGGATACAAGACCGTTAACCAAGGGACTAAAGTGGCAGGTGCCGTTACTTTAAACTGGCATGATGTTTTCTTTTGGGCTGATATTGTGCTCTTGATTGGTCTGTTTGTCTTTAAAAAAATTAAATTTGATAATCGTCGATTACCGCGATTTTATGCTTTTAAAACTTTTACTTTCGGCTGGCTTTTACTGGCTTTGAATTTTATGGTGGCTGATATTGAGCGGCCTCAGTTATTGACTCGTCAGTTTGATCGAGAGTATTTAGTTAAGTACCTAGGCTTAGGTCCTTTTACGATTTGTGATGCCTATAATACGTATGAAACCAGTCAAGTGCGTAAGAGTGCGCGACCGGATCAATTGGACGAGGTTAAGGCCTATATTAAAAGTCACTATGCGGAGGTTAATCCTAGTTTTTATGGTACTGCTAAGGGCAAAAATGTGATTGTTATTCATTTGGAAAGTTTCCAACAATTTTCAATTGATCGTCAGATTAATGGACAAGAAGTAACGCCGTTTTTGAATAGTCTCTACCATGATCAAGGGACGATTGCCTTTGATAACTTTTTCCATCAAGTGGGACAGGGTAAAACTTCAGATGCTGAAAATATGCTGGAAACTTCTACCTTTGGGCTACCACAGGGATCTTTATTTTCTAAGTTAGGAAATGACCAGACCTTCCAGGCGATGCCAGCAATTTTGAACCAGCGTGCTGATTATTCGAATGCGGTCTTTCACGGTAATACCGGTACATTTTGGAACCGGAGTAACGTTTATAAGCGAATGGGCTATCAAAATTGGGTTTCCGGTGAGTATTTTGATGTTACTGGTAAAAAAGCCACTTCTTGGGGCTTGAAGGATAAACTCTTATTCCGTGATTCCGTGCCCTACTTAGAGCGCTTGCCACAGCCGTTTTATACGAAGTATTTGACGGTCACTAACCATACACCTTTTGATATTGATAAACAGGATCAAGATCCTAATTTTGTAACCACTAATAGTGGTTCTAAGTATGTTGATAACTATTTTGTGGCCAATCATTACTTGGATCAATCACTGAGAGAATTTTTTGATTATCTTAAGAAAACTGGATTGTATGATAATACCATGGTTGTTTTGTACGGGGATCATTATGGTATTTCAAACACCGAGAACCATTATTTAGCACCAATTTTGGGTCGCACAGATGGTGAATGGACTGATTTAGATAATGCTAATTTGCAGCGGACACCATTGATTGTCCATATACCGGGCTATAAAGAGGGGCACATTGACCATACTTATGGTGGTGAAATTGATGTGGCGCCAACAATTGAACATTTGCTAGGTATCGGCACGAAACGCTACATTCAGTTTGGACAGGACCTGTTAAGTACTAAGCGGCAACAGCTGGTTGTCTTCCGAAATAAGGACTGGATTAGTCCTGATTATGCTAGTCTTTCGGGTAGTTATTGGAATGTTAAAACGGGCCAGCGAATTACTGATCCGACGGCACAAGAGCAGGAAACGCTCAATAAATTACAGGCCTCAGCTGTTAAAGAATTAGCGATGTCAGATGATGTTAATCAAAAGAATTTACTGCGTTTTTATGATCCAAAGGGCTTCAAGGCTATTGATGATCGTAATTATGATTATAGTAAGTCAGCAACCGTTAAACGATTAAAGCATCAAAGTGAGGAACGTAAGTCTAACAGTTTGTATGCTAAAAATGGCGACAAGACTACGTTGGGCGATTACGTAACGGATGCTCCTGAAGTATATGATGCTAAGGGAGATACCACCCGTGTGATTCCGCGTGGTGCTGATGATTTTTCAGGCAGTAATTAATAAATAAAGGACTAGTATAAACTACTAGTCCTTTTTGGGAAGATGACATGTGGCAATATCGAGTATTAGTTGATGATTATAGTAGTGGAAAATCAATTAAAGAATTTTTAATTAATAGCTATTTACCGAAACGTTTACGGGGCGCCTTACGGCAAAATAAAGGTTTAGTTGTTAATGGTCAGATTGTTGCTACAAGCTATGTATTAAAAATAGATGATCGCCTGACCATGAAGTTTCACACGGATGATTTTTATGCGCCAGACAGTTATCGGCCTAATTATCATCGAGCAATTAAAGTTATTTATGAAAATAATGACCTAATGGTGCTTGATAAACCAGCCGGAATGAAAATGCATGCCCATTCCCCAAGTGAGGATGATACGCTATTAAATTATGCAGCCGCTTATCTGAAACAAAACCAAGCTGTATCGGCGCAAGTACCAGCTCGGCCATATATGGTTCATCGATTAGATCGGGATACTTCGGGATTGGTCCTCATTGCTAAAAATCCAATTGTGGTACCAATCTTAAACCGTCAGCTTAGTAAAAAAGAAATGCAGCGGACTTATTATGCTTGGGTCAAAGGACATATGTCAGCTACTACCGGTATTATTAATCGGCCGATTGGGCAACATCCAACTGATGATCGATTACGGTGGGTAAATGACGATTGTGGCCAGCTAGCTCAAACCACTTGGCAGGTTGTTGAGCAACTAAGCGATAGGAGTTTACTTAAATTAGCGCTATCGACCGGCCGAATGCACCAGATACGGGTGCATTTAGCAAGTGTAGGACACCCAATCATTGGGGATTCTTTGTATGGTGGACCCCAAGCCAATCGGTTAATGTTACAAGCCGGGCAGTTGGATTTGATTCAGCCGTTTAGTAGACAGTGTTTGTCAATTAAACTTAAAAATAATCAATTATTTTTGGAATAAAAAATAGGTGAATTGCTATTTAGCAACTCACCTATTTTATTTTAAGCTTGTTTCGGACGGTAAAAGATACGTAGCACTCCGCCGGCTAAGACAGCCGCCAGAAGTTGAGCTGCTAGGTAAATCCAGATAAAGGAGCCAGCCTGATTACTAGTGTAGAAGATGGGTGCAATCACCCGAACTGGGTTTAAAGCACCACCGCTAAGTGGGAATGCGGTGAACATGGTTAAGGTTAAAAATGTCCCAGCAATGACTGGACTTAAGCGGGGATGCTCCTGGATTGCTAATAGGACGACTAATACTAAAAAGAAAGTTAGCACTAGTTCAACCCCGAAAGTATAGGGTGCTAATAAATCACTAGATGTTGGATGTAAGGAACTTAAAATTTGAGTGGTGGAAATATTTTGACTGGCGGATTTTTGAATGTTAGATAAGCCATTGATGCCAGCAATGGTAAAACCAAGGCCAGTAATACCACCTAGCAGTTGGGCGACAATATATCCTAGACAAGTTTTCCAAGTGATTTGTCCAGTGATAGCCACGCCAATTGATACGGCCGGGTTAAAGTGGCCGCCATTAGCCCATGGCCCCCAGATGAACATTGAAGTCATCAAAGCTAGGCCAAAAGTTAGCATGATATCAAATATTTGGGCGAAATTAAAGGCAGTTAGATAAATAATGCTCGCACCAGCAAAGAGCATAAATAGTAAGGTTCCTAAAAATTCAGCAAGGTACTTGCGCATGAATATCTCCTCGAATCATTTTTTATATAGCAATCTTTAACAGGATAACATTTTATAGCTATTAATCGGGAAATTTATTTGCGCAATAGCAGGGCGTTAATAGCCACAATCACAGTGGATAGTGACATAACAATGGCCCCAATCATGGGATTCAAGGTAATACCAGCAAAGGCAAACAGCCCAGCAGCGGCAGGAATAGCGAGGACGTTATAACCGGCCCCCCACCATAGGTTTTCAATTTCTTTACGGTTAGCATTACGAGCTAGGTGAATTAGATCAATTACTTTAGTCAGACTAGGCGAAATCAAAACGGCATCAGCTGAGGCTTGAGCAACTTGTGTACCAGCGCCGATGGCGATACTTAGGTTGGCTTGAGCTAGAGCAGGGGCATCATTGATACCATCACCAATCATCATTACTTGACCCTTACTTTGATATTCTTTAACTAATTTAATTTTATCTTGGGGGGAGGTCTGTGCCCTAACTTCGGTGATGCCAAGTTGTTGTGCAACATGGTTGGCGGTTTGCTGATTATCACCGGTAACCATTACTGGTGTAATACCTGCTGCCTTTAGATCTTGAATAAACTGAGGGGTTGAGGTCTTGATGCTGTCCCCTTGAGAAATAGCAGCGAGGACTTGCTGACCATCAGTTAAATAGGAAACAGTCCCCATGTCATCTAAGGCTTGATACTGAATATGGTTTTCATCTAAATAGCGTCCGGAAGCTAAAGTATAGGTAACGTTTTTTAGTTGCCCCTGAACACCATAGCCGTTTAGTACTTTAACCTGAGTCATGGGAGTGGCTTGAATTTTTTTGTCAGTAACATAGCTTACTAATGATTTAGCCAAGGGGTGAGTTGATTGACTTTCCAATCCAGCCATAATAGCTAGGGCATCATCTTCTTTAATGCCAGTAAATACTAATTTTTGGACGGTAAAATGACCATTGGTTAATGTGCCGGTTTTATCCATTAGGGCGTATTGAATATTTTTAGCCATAATCACATTTTTATGATTTTTAATTAAAATACCGTCACTAGCGGCAATGGCTTTAGTTCGTTGGATAACCATGGGAATGGCTAGTCCTAGAGCGTGGGGACAGGCAATCACTAAGGTGGTCACGGCAATGTTAATGGCAAAATTCAACCCTTTGAGGGGTGTCCATATCAAAAAAGCACCAATGGCAAAGGCGAGAGCCAGCCAGAATAGCCAAGAAGCCACTTTGGTGGCTAAATCTTCAGCTTGTGATTTGGCGTTTTGAGAATGAGTTAAAGTATTCTCCAACTGACCAATAAATGAATTATTACCAACACCATTTAGCAAGACTAGCAGGGTGGCATCACCATTGATGGTCCCACCGATAACTTTATCGCCAACTTTTTTAGTAATTGGTTTACTTTCACCAGTCATCAAAGATTCATCAATTTGACTTTGTCCACTTTGCACCAGGCCATCACCTGGGAAGGCTTCACCGGCCAAAACTTGAACAACCATGCCGTTTTTAAGACTACTAAGGGGCATATCCATAAAAGTGTCGCCGTGCTGTACATGGGCAGTTTCTGGCATTAGCTTGCGAAGTTCTGTGGTGGCATCACCAGCCCGCATAGTGGCTGACATTTCTAATAAATGACCTAAAAGCATGATTACAACTAAGGTAGCAAATTCCCAGAAGTAGTCCATGACATCGCTGTGTAGGAAGGTATTGGCTAGCAAGGCGTAAATTGAATACCAGAAGGTCACTAAAAGGCCCATGCTGATTAAACTCATCATGGCTGGCTTTTTTTGTTTGAGTTCAGCAATTGCCCCAGTGAAAAATGGCTTGGTGCCCACTATATAAAGAGCAGTAGCTAAAATAGCGGTGACCCAATTGCTACCCGGAAAGGTTTTGGTAAAGGGTAAATCTAGCCCCATTAGCGGGGTAATAAAAATAATGGGGATCATTAGAATCAGGGACCACCAAAAACGACGACGCATGTCTCCCATGTCCATATTCATCATGTTACCACCGGCCATCATGTGCATGTGTCCGCTATGTTGAGACATGGACGACATATCAGCCATCGAATCACTATGTGACATTTGACTCATATCATGTTGATTAGACATTGAGGACATGTCATGCATTTGATTTTTATTCATTTGAACTCCTCTCCTATAGGGCAATGCAATTAGGTAATGTTAGGGGTCTAGTTTACATCTGCTTGTAATAAAATACAAATCTAGTCTTTATTATATGTAGTTAGGAGTAATAGGATCTAATTTTTTATTTTAAAATAAGAATTGGTATATACGTAAAATATTAATGTTGAGCTTATCCAATGGATGTGCTTTTTCGTGCTATCCTAGTAGTAATCTATATAAGATAATTATTGTGTATTGTGCGCTAAGTTTGAGGAATTTAAAATGGTTCAGTCACCTAAAAATACAAATGTTTCAGCAATGTTTGACCGTTTGGCACCTGAGTATGATCGGATGAATAATATTATTAGTCTGGGTACTCACCGGCATTGGCGGCGTAAAGTTATGCAAAAAATTCATTTTAGTCAACGAGATGATATTTTAGATGTGGCTACTGGGACTGCTGACTGGGCTTTGGCATTAGCAGCAAGTAGTAGTCGCCAATCACGGGTAGAAGGCTTGGATTTTAGTGGTGAAATGCTGGCCGTGGGACAACAAAAAATAAATACTAGCTCGTATAAGAACAAGATTCAGTTAACCCAGGGGGATGCCATGGCTTTGCCCTATGGGGATAATCAGTTTGACATTGTAACGATTGGTTTTGGTTTACGTAATTTGCCAGATCCTAAACGAGGATTAGCGGAAATTTACCGAGTACTAAAGACCGGTGGACAATTAGTTATTTTAGAAACGTCACAACCGCAAAATCGATTTATCAAACCTTTTTGGCAGTTCTATATCCGTAAAATTGTTCCTAATTTTGGCCGAGTATTTGCTAATGGCAAGCATCAAGAATATCGTTATCTAGATGAAACGACTGAAGCCTTTATGGATTTTAAAGCGCTGGATCATCTATTAGCTCAAGTTGGCTTTATAGAACGTAAAACGTTTAGTTTTAATTTGGGTGCTGCCCGTGCCTATTACGGAATCAAGGATTAATTAAGAAGAAAATTATGGAACAAGGATCAGTTAAAAAAAATATTACGCTGTTATTTTCGACCGTTGTAGTTGGCTCGCTGGTCGGGTTGGTTGCTATGGCGTTGTCCTTTTTTTTGGATGGTGTAGAATCATTTTTTCTACATTTTAATGAATCAGCCAGTCAACCTAGTCCAATCAGCAGTCAACCTTGGCTGCGCCTGCTGTCGGTTTTTCTAGGTGGAATCCTCGTATCAATTGTGTGGTACTTGCTGCGTAGATATGGTCGGCCAATTGTAGGGATTAAGGGTGCTGTTAAAGGCCAGGAAATGCCACTAATGGAAACTTTGATCAATGTTGTTACCCAGATATTTTATGTTGGAACGGGTGGATCAGTCGGTCGTGAATTAGCTCCTCGACAGGCCGGAGCGGCTTTAGCCCAGTGGTGGGAACGATTACTAGGTAAAACGAAGTTGGGCAGTTTGGGTTCAGATGACCTACAACTTTTGGTTACGGCGGCTGCCGGGGCAGGTTTTGCTGGTGTATATATTGCGCCCATTACTGGAATGCTTTTTTCAATTGAGGTGCTGCTAAAAAAAGTCTCCATTCGAACGATTGCAGTTAGTTTGGGGATGTCAATTATTGCCACTTTATTTGGTTCGTTAGCGAAAGGATTTCGTCCTTATTATCTTGTTGGTGATTTACATTTTTCCATCTCTATTTTATTAGTAGGCTGTTTGTTAGCGCCAATTGCGGGTGTGACTGGGGCTTTTTTCCGTCAGGCAATGGCTTGGGCTCAAACCCATCAAAAAGCAGGAACAGCTATATTGTGGCAATTACCATTAGTAGCGTTAGCGACAGGAGCTATAGCATATTACTATCCTAATATTTTTGGGAATGGCCGGCCGATTGCTCAAAGTGCAATGAATGTTTCTAGTTTGAGTTTTGCGACCACTTTATTGCTATTAGCGCTAATTAAATTCGGATTAACTTTTTCTACATTAAAGGCTGGTGGAACTGGTGGCACTTTGACACCAGCGATTGCTAGTGGCGCAGCGTTAGGCGCAATGTTGGGTTCTATTTTAACCCTGTTTATTCCCGGTATTTCAATACCACAAACAACGATTTTGATGGCGGCTGCCTTTCTGGCTGCTTCACAGCAAGCACCGTTAATGGCCATGTTTATGATTTTTGAAATCAGCCATCTTGATTATTCTGCTTTACTACCCTTAGGTGGGGCCGTTGTGATTGCAGTAGCAACGACTAAGCTCCGCTGGCGGTAGCGCTTGTATTGCACTATTAGGCAATGTTTTATTAAAAAACATTCCTTTATTGGGAATTTTATAATGGATTTATGGTATACTCATAGCAGTGCAATTCCAAATTGGTAGGGGCACAAAAGAATAATAGGAGGATATTATGGGTGCAATTAAAGCTGTTTCCACAACAGCAATTGCAGCCTTGCTAGGTTTCGGTATGCTTACCTCTGTGCAAGCTAGTGCCGATAACACTGGTGACTTGCAGCCTTTTACTGCAGATTCTTTGCAGACACCACTTCAGCCATTTACTGCTGATAGTGCTCAAGCTACAAGCACCACTACTACACCTGAACAGTCAATTGTTAAGACTGACCAGGGTAGTGGTTACACCAAGCCAGACTCAGACGTACCGTTTGAGAATGTCTTGACTACTGCTAGCAACTTCTTTGGCGACAAAAAAGTTACTAACAACCAGTCAAATGGTGTAGTGTCTAGCCCTAAGCAGTACAGCAATGATGTCGACGCTGCTAATGATCTTCGGATGATTACGCCAGTCGAAAACATGAGCACTGACTTTGGCAAGCTTAACGGTGATCTCAAAAAGCTTGAGAACACTAACAAGCAAACTGAAGTTACAAATGCTAAAGTTGCTGTAACTAACTTGGGTGCTAACAGCAAGGATGCTGATGCTAATCAGTTTAAAAATGCTGCCTATACTCATACTCAACTAAGTAACAATGGTACTGCTATGGATCAGTACTTCAATTCTGCAACTAAGGAATTGAGCTTGGTTTTGAATGGTAAAGCAGTAACTATCAGTAATGGTGACTACACAGTAGTTACTGGTGCTGATGGTAAGCAGTACAAGGTCTTTAACCCTGGTACTGGAAATGCATTAGTTCAAGATGAAACTTTTGCAGAAAAGAAGGCTGCTGCTGCTCAAGCAGAGACTTCTGTTGCCAATGACATTTTGCCAAAGGTAGCAATTACTACTATTTTGGGCGTTGATAGCGCTATTCAAGGTATTAGTAACGTAGCAGCAGGTGTCGTAGATGGCATCTGGACTGCTATCAACAGTGTACTTTACACTATTGGTGGTGTGTTGAACGCTACATGGGTCGGTGCCTTAATTGGTGGACCTTTGCAAATCGGTGTTGCTGTTTCTTACGGTATCCAAGTTGCTGTGCGTGAAGCATGGCGTTTGGCAGATCGTGCTCGCCGGGTTGCTTTGTACAGCTTGATTCCGTTGGCAGTTGGACCTGCTTATACAGCTCAACTTATCAACAACTACAACACTAACCGTGTTGCAAATGGAACTAAGCAAGACAACGAATTGATTGCTGCTCTTTCTAACGGAAAGGTACCAGCAATTACTGAGCCTAAGACAGTTAACGGTGAAGCCGATAAGGCTTCAGCCGCAACTATCGCTGATGCTGTCTTTGAAGGTACTTTCCTTGGTACTGAAGCGGTTGAAAACGCTGGTACTGGAATCCTTTGGGGACTTACTAACGCAGGTATCACAGGTTTGACTTATGCAGCCGGTATTACTACTGGTGTATTGTCAGCTGTGCCAATCGTTGGTACTATCGCTCAAATTATCGGTGGACCTTTGACTCTTGCCGGATTTATCGGTGGATCAATCGCCTACGACGCTGAAAATGTTGCTGATGACGTTCGTCGTCTTTACAACAAGGGAATGCTTTTGGGGGCTTTGTGGTCTTCAAGTGCTGCCCGTGTTGCTGACATGTACGGCAATGTAATTGATGCTGCTAACAATGGCGATGCCACTGTTTACAAGTTAGCTTAATTCGTTAAATAGCTTGTCAGTTCAATCACTGAATATAAGAACCTCTAACACCTTAGTGTTGGGGGTTTTTATTTGGTTAAATTATGGTAGAATGACCAAAAATAGGGATTTGCAGGCGATACCTAGGCCAACATTGCCGTTGAAAAGAAAGGATTTTTCATGCGGATTAATATTTTACAACATACCCCTAATGAAGGCCCAGGATCGATTACCAATTGGGCTGCTTTACATGGACATGATGTTTATATTTATCATCCTTATCAATTTGGCCATTTACCAACCCTTGAGACCACTGATATGTTGATTATCTTGGGCGGGCCGATGAGTCCTAATGATGATTTGGCATGGATTAAGGCGGAAAGGGTGCTAATTAAACAACTACTAAGCCTGGACGTGCCGATTTTTGGTGCCTGCTATGGCGCGCAACAAATTGCTAAAACCTTGGGTTGTTCAGTAACCAAGGCGCCATATAAGGAAGTTGGTTGGGCACCAGTTTATCGACAAAGCGATGTTATTAAGGGCCTGCCTGCAGTGTTACATCCCTTACATTGGCACGAAGAAATGGCTGAGCTACCAGCTGGAGCGATTCAGCTATTTAAGAGTGATTTGGTGGATCAACAAGGCTTTCTGTTGGGAAAACATGTGTTAGGATTACAGTTTCACTTTGAACCATTATTAACTAATTTGCGGGAGATGGTTATTAATGATCAAAGCTATCCAGCTGATAACAATGCTTTAAAACAAAATGCTGACGACATTTTAGCTCATGGGATTCCAGCTGAAAATGAAGCAGTTATGTTTACCCTGTTGGATTATATTACGAGGGATTAATCTTAAAGACACAAAAAAAGCAGATTTCTCTGCTTTTTTTTATTTTTTAACGATGTCTTGAATTTGCTTTAGTTCGGAAAGTTTCCATTGAACATAAGTTTGATCAGTAGGACTGGTTTCAGTAACCTTTACAATTGGGACTTGGTTTTCCTTAGCTAATTTGACGATATTATCCACAGTACTGCTGGAAGTTTGCGTATTATCAACTAAGAAGCCGATTTGATGAGTTTTAATGTTGTTTTGTAAACTAGTCAAAACAGCAGGAGAAGGATCATTACCTTCCTCGACAGCTTCGGCAAAATCTTCATCGGTAATGTGGTAGCCTAGGGCCTCTAACATATAACCAAAGACTGGTTCAGTTTGCGCAACCTTTTGACTAGGGGCTTGTTCCTTTAGTTCATTTACTAAATCAGTAACGGGTTTTAGGCTATCAATATACTTTTGGGCATTAGCCTGATAATCATCCTTGTGCTTGGGATCCTTTTTACTAAGAACATCAGCTAAGTACTTGGCGGTATCAATCATGGTCTGAGGATCATTCCATAGGTGAGGATTATCGCCTGATTTTTTGTGAACAATATCTTCGCCGACGCGAATTAGTTCAGTTTTTTTGGAAGTTCGTGCTAATTTATTTAACCAAGAATCATATCCTAGTCCGTTGGCAAGAGCAATATCGGCTTGACTAACTTGATTAGCCACAGAACGAGTCGGTTCATAGTCTTCAGGAGAAACGTTTTGCTTGGTGATAATGGCTTGGACATCTGCGTGGGAACCTGCCACAGTTTTGGCCACTTCACCATAGACATTAGTTGAGGCAACAATTGTTAATTTATCGCTCTTTTTTTGATTTGTATTATTGCTTTTTACAACGGCAAAGCCAATACTAGCGACGACAATAACGAGCATACCTAAAATAATTAGATGAATTTTTTTCATGAGGGATCCTTTCGGGCAATGGCATTCATTTTGGTTAGGAATTCTTGAATGGTATTTTGCTGATTAGTATCAAACTGATTGAGGGCTTGATCAATTGCTTGATGTATTTCTGTGTGGGCTTGTAAATGGCGATGAGCCAAGGCTAGGCCGGCTTTGGTAAGCTGAAATTCAATCTGACGCTTATCGATTTGGCTGGTCTGACCGGTGATATAGCCTTGGCTAGTTAAACTTTTAAGGGCCTTGGTAATAGCCGGTTTGCTTAAATGCATGGTTTGGGCCAAATCACGATTGGTTTGGGGTTGCTTAGCTAGTAACATCAGTAAATGCCCCTGGGTTGTACTGATATTGGTTGAATCTAAGCTTTGTTTCGCCACTAACTCAGCCGTGGTAGCATAGGTTTGAATAAAAGAATTTAGTTCAATTAAAATCCGATCGGTCGCAGTCATAGTAGACTCCTTTGAAACAGTTAACTGGTTAACTAAGTTGTTAACCAGTTAACTTTAATATGTTTCTTAATTTTTGTCAAATAAAAAACCAACCGGTGCTCCGGTTAGTCATATTAGTCAAAACGTTGTAATGAAAAAGGGCTTAAATCAAAATGGATTTGTTGGCGCTGGGCTCGCTGAGCGATAATTTCCCCTAGGACGCTGGCAAATTTAAAGCCATGACCACTGAGTCCGGTAACAACCTGAATATTAGATTTGCCGGGTAGCCAATCAATAATGAAGTTTTCATCTGGAGATAAATCATAAGAACAAGCCCCACCGTGATTCAAGCCAGTTGTCCCTTGTAGGTGTTCTGCTAAGAGGGGGTTAATTTCTGAAGTGTCATCGGGGTAATTTCCAAAAGCGAGGCGTTCTGAACGCTTTTCAATGGCTTGACCACCATTATGGCGGCCGATTTTAATTTGGTGATTTTGTCCAGGAAAGCCATAGTAAATTTGATCCGTTGTGGTAGTCACAGTAAAACATGGAAAACCCGCAGACTCTTCGAGCCTTACATCGTCGATATTGAACCAAGAAAAAACTTTACGGACTGGTTTAATTGGTAACTGTGGTAGTAGTTCTTTAACCCATGTGCCCGCGGTAACAGCAACTTGTTGGGCAAGATAGGTAGTTTTACTCGTTTGAATTTCAATTAAGTCAGGGCTGAGGTGCTTTAGGGACAGTACTTTAGCCGAAAAATCCTGTTTGGCACCATAATTAGCAGCACCTTGTAAATAACTTTCAATAATATTTTCAGATAGTAGATAGCCACTATTATTTTCAAAAATACCAGCATAATCGTCATTAAAATGCCAATCTGGCCAACGTTTGTGAATTTGCGACGGGCTAAGATAATCAACATTCAATTGGTAACTATCAGCGCTTTTTTTGATATTTTTAAGAAAATTGCTATGCTTGGGCGCTATGTTTAAGACGCCAGTTTGATGGAAAATATCTTGATGACTATTTTGTTGGAGCTGGTTCCAAAGTTCTTGTGCTCTTAATACTAGCGGAACGTATTGATCGCCTTCGCCATAAGCATGACGAATAATTCGTGTTTGACCATGGTGAGAACCTTGATCATGTGGTGGACGATTTAAATCTAATTCGAGGACGGAAAGACCATCACGACTAGCATAATATCCAGCGGCTGATCCAACTGATCCGGTGCCGATAATGGCTAAATCATAAATTTTTTGCATAGTGTTTTTCCTTTAGATTTTTATTTAGTAGATAAAAAATCCACTTCTAGTGTTTTGCTAGAAGCGGATTTAACCACGGTACCATTCTAATTTAATCGCTATTTACATAGCGATCCTCAACAACGTCCTTGAAATAACGCGTGCAATTGATAATGGTTGCCAACCCATCAGCATCTTATTAATCAATGCTGCCAAATCACAGGCCATCTTCATGAAATTTGATGTGATCTACTCACAGCTTACGTAGACTTTCTGAACTATCAAAAATCAGTACTCTCCTGGTCACTTTGTTTTTATCTTTAACTATTGGTAGGAAGTATAACTTGAATTAAAAGCCTTTGTCAACAATAAATTAATTTATAATGATAAAATTATGAAAATTAATATCATTACTGTTTATTAATCGGTATAAAATTTGGACAAAAAAACTCGTTCCGTAGAACGAGTTAGTGATATTAATGACCAATAACGAGGGCAAAATCCCAAAGCCAGTGCAAACCAACGCCACCCCAGATTGAGCGAGCTAAGCGAACGGCCATGTACAAACCAGTTCCGATAATCATCGTTGAGAAAGTTTGTAGCGTAGCTTGTATAATTGGTGCGCCTGTGATGATGTTAGGGAAGTGCCAAAGGCCAAAGAGAACAATTGATAGGGCCCAAGAAACAAGTTCATTGTTTTCCCGGCGTAATTCCGTTAAGGCAAAACCACGGAAGACGGATTCTTCTGTTAAACCAACAAAGAAGACTGAACAAAATGACATCAATAAGCGATTCATGGAATCATCATTCCAGTTATGCATGATTGTGTTCAAATTCTTAGTGAGTTGAAACAAGGCAAAGCCAACCATAGCAACTACGACAATGCCAAACAGCACCTTGAGTGGTGTTGAAAGCTCTGGTTGCTTAGCATAAATTTGCTGAGTGCGATCTGACTTCTTCATGTATAGGAAGAAAAGGACAAAAGTAATGGCCATGGGTGCACCCACGTGCCAAAAAATCGTACTCGTATTTTTGAAAAAAGTGTCATAAGTCGCAAAGGCAAATACATCAAATAGACGTGATAGTCCTGTCCAAATAATGGAGAAAATGATGGTGATTAATGCGATTTGACCGAACTTCTTAGTGTTCTGGTTCATATTACCAACTCCTTATAAATAAAATATACCGATGAGTAAAAATGCTCATAACTTTTATTATAGCATGGGGGTGTGAATAGCAGCCAAAATCTCTTTAAAAATTGTATTTTGTTCGGTGGTCATAATCGGGTTTTTCCGGTATACAAAGCCAACGTTCAGTTGTGGTTGTGCCGGGTCAGATAAGGGAATAAATTTAACATTAGGATGTTGAATATTTTTACTAGAAACCATAAAACCAATTCCACGATTTTGGCTTACTAGGTTCAAAATTGCATAAGGTTCACTGGAGCTAAATAAAATATCAGGCTGGAGATGGTTAGCTTGGGCTAGCTGTTCAAAGGCCTGTTTATGGATAAAACTTCCCTTGAGGAGGATGAAATTTTGATTGGCGAGTTCCCGGAAAGAAATGGCGGAATGATTGGCGAGGGGATGGTCATTTGCGACCACAATTTCAAAGGGCCGTTGGTCAAACTGGATGACTTGGAAGTCATTTTGATCAATGGCGTCTAAATATCCCAAAAAAGAGGCATCTAATTTCCCATCTTGCAGGAGTTGAATGGCCTTATGGGCGCCGACTTCCACGGTTTTCAGATGTTCTAGGGCTTGATTGGATAATCGACCGGCAATTTCTGGGAAATAACTAATTTGAATAATGGGGGGCAAGCCCAGCAATAAACTCTGTTCATCAATCCGGCCGATTTCAGTAAGAGCTAAGTTGTATTGTTCCAGCATGGCCTGGGCGTGCTGGGCAAATACTTGACCGGCGTGGGTGAGGGAAACAATATTATGATGGCTACTCCGGATGGCTAATTGGGCACCAACTTCTTTTTCCAGGCGTTGAATGGCTAAAGAGACGGTCGGTTGGCTGACGTGAAATTGTTGGGATACCTGCGAAAAATTATGATTATCAGTTAAGGCTAGGTAATACTGTAAGTCGGTAATGCGCATGGGGACTCCTCAATGGTTGCTATTAGGCCTATTATACGCTTGCCATAAATAAAATTAATAGCTTTGCTGGCGTTTGACTATAAAAATGATTAAGCACTAGAATGGAAACGTTTGATAGATACAACACAAGTAAAAAGGAGTAAAAAATGACTTCACCATTACAGATTTTAAACAATCCCTTTTTGAATAAGGGCACTGGCTTTACTATGGAAGAGCGAAAGGAATTAGGCATCGCTGGTTTGTTGCCACCTAAGGTGCAGACTTTAGAGGAACAAGCTGATCAGACTTACCAACAATACTTAAGTAAGCCATCTGATTTAGAAAAGCGCCTCTTCTTGATGGAAATCTTCAATACCAACCATACTTTGTTCTACTACTTGTTTAGCCAACACGTAGTTGAATTCATGCCAATCGTGTATGACCCAACCATCGCTGATACCATTGAAAACTATAGCGAATTGTTTGTGGACCCACAAAATGCGGTTTACTTGTCAATTGACCAACCAGATACTATTGAAAGTGCTTTGAAGGCCGGTGCTGAGGGTCGTGATATTCAATTAATCGTGGTAACTGATTCAGAAGGAATCTTAGGAATTGGTGACTGGGGAACTAACGGTGTTGATATTGCCGTTGGTAAATTGATGGTTTATACCGCTGCAGCTGGTGTTAATCCTGAAAACGTTTTGCCAGTTGTTTTGGATACTGGGACCAATAACCAAACTTTGTTAGATGATCCTTTGTACCTGGGTAACCGTCATCCTCGTGTCCGCGGTGAAAAGTTCTATAACTTTG
This sequence comes from Convivina intestini, assembly GCF_003096575.1. Taxonomy (GTDB): domain Bacteria; phylum Bacillota; class Bacilli; order Lactobacillales; family Lactobacillaceae; genus Convivina; species Convivina intestini. Next base: position 114,645 of record NZ_QEKT01000004.1, on the reverse strand, counting down.
TTGACCAATTCGTTCAAAAAGCTGAGGGATTGTTCCCTAACTTGTACTTGCACTGGGAAGACTTTGGTCGTGAAAATGCTGCCAACATCTTGGACAAGTACAAGAATGAAATTACGACCTTTAACGATGATATCCAAGGCACTGGGATCATCGCCTTAGCCGCTGTGCTCGGTGCTATGAACATTACCAAGGAAAAGATTACTGACCAAACTTACCTTTGCTTTGGTGCTGGATCAGCCGGTGCGGGAATTGCTAACCGGATGTATGAAGAAATGCGTCAAGAAGGTCTGTCAGAAGCTGATGCTCGTAAGCGTTTCTACTTGGTTGATAAGCAAGGCTTGTTGTTTGATGACATGGATGATTTGACTCCTGAACAAAAACCATTTGCCCGTCAACGTGCTGAATTTGATAACGCTGATGATTTGAAGGACTTGTTGTCAGTTGTTAAAACGATTCACCCAACGATTATGGTGGGGACTTCAACGCAACCAGGCTCATTTACTGAAGAAATCGTGAAGGAAATGGCTGCTCACACGGAACGTCCAATCATCTTCCCATTGAGTAACCCAACTAAGTTGGCTGAAGCTAAGGCCGAGGACCTTTTGGCTTGGACTGATGGAAAGGCTTTGATTGCCACGGGTATTCCAGTTGCCCCAGTTGAATACAAGGGTGTAACTTATGAAATCGGCCAGGCCAACAATGCCTTGGTTTACCCAGGTCTTGGTTTGGGAACAATTGCTGCTACGGCTAAGTTGCTAAATGATGAAATGATTTCAGCCGCTGCCCACTCATTGGGTGGGATTGTTGATCCTAGCCAACCAGGGGCTGCTGTATTGCCACCAGTTTCACAGTTGACTAAGTTCTCAGAAACTGTTGCAATCGCGACTGGTCAAAGTGCCATCGACCAAGGAATTACTAAGCAACCAGTTACTGATATTAAGGCGGCCATTGAAGAATTAAAGTGGACACCTAAGTATTAAAATAGTAATAAGAAAGACCTCTTAGAGGTCTTTTTTTGTTGGATAAGGTGTACATTAAGATGGAAAAAATCTTGGCGGAGTACATATTTTGAAAACAAAGGTATTATTAATTATTTGGGGGCTGATTATTGTAGGATTGGCCAGTTATAGTTTGCTGGATTTTGACCAACAAGAGGTTCATAATTTTCGAATTGCGCCGAATATGGTCTACTCTGGGCAAATGAAGGATCAGTATTTTAGTGGGCACGGCGTTCTAATTTTAAAGGATGGCTCTGAGTACAAGGGTGATTTTAAAAAGGGACGTTTTGATGGGGCAGGGCATTATACGGCTGCGGCTGGTTGGCAATATGACGGGGAATTTGTGGACGGTAAAGCTGATGGTCGTGGAAAGCTAACTTTGGCTAATCACAAGACCTATCAGGGAACTTTCAAAGATGGGAGTTTTCAAAAATGAGAATTAAATGGTTTAGTTTAGTCCGGATTACTGGATTAATCATGGTTTTGGCTTATCACTTTTATCCCAAACAAGTTACTGGTGGTTTTGTCGGGGTAGATTTATTTTTCGTTTTTTCTGGATTCTTAATTACCAGTTTAATAATTGATGAATTTGCTAAACAGCGGCATTTTGATTTATTAGCCTTTTATCGTCGGCGCTTTAATCGAATTGTGCCGCCCTTGTGGCTGTCGGTTACTCTGGTACTACCATTATCATTACTAATTAATCGTGATTTTTTAACTAATATTGGTAAACAGGTTGCAGCAGCATTGGGTTTTGTTACCAATTACTATGAAATATTAACGGGTGGGAATTATGAAAATCAGTTCATGCCCCATCTTTTTGTCCATACTTGGACTTTGGCCTTGGAGATGCATTTTTATATTTTATGGGGATTACTGGTTTGGTTTTTGGTTCAGTATGTTAAGCGATCACGTTTTAATCGTATTGACCGGACAGCCTTACTGCGCTTGCGAATTGGTCAGTTATCGGCTGTCTTTATTTTGATTCAACTAGCGCTTATTTATGTCCAAATCCAGCAAAAAACTAATCTAAATATTATTTATTTTTCAGATTTAACGCATGCCTTTCCCTTCTTTATTGGGGCCTTATTGGCCAGTTTGACAGGGATTCGACAGTTACCTAATTATTTCAAACACGTTTTGGCCCGCACCTCGGTTTGGGGAGCGATGGCGGGCATGCTGTTGGGACTAGTTTTACTTGCTGGTTTAACGGCCTTATTAAAGTTTGACCAAGTAGTTACCTACCAGTGGGGCTTCTTGTTAGCCAGTCTGGGCGCGGCACTCATGATTGTCAGTGCTCGAATTTTGCACGATAAAACGCCCAATATTGAAGAACCTCGGCCAATTACCTTCTTAGCCGATACTAGTTATAGTGTCTATTTGTATCACTGGCCCTTGATTATTATTTTTGGCCATCTGATGAACCATGATTTGGCGGTTTTGCTAACGATTACTCTGTCATTAACGTTGTCAGCGCTATCCTACTACGTCATTGAACCAATACTCACCCGTCCCAAAACGAAACCGCTTTGGCATCGGAGTGCTTTAGGGCTGATGACGATTTTAGCAGGGGTAACCTTTGTCATTTGCTGGCAGGCACCTAAAATGTCGAATCTTAGCCAACATTTATGGCAGGGGAACTTGCAGCAAGATGTTGATCAGTTGCATAGTTTGGCCGATAATACCACGACTCAAACCGGTAATAATCGTCAGATTCCCAAAGGAACTAGTGTAATTGGCGATAGTGTTACCCTGGGGACACGCGCTTATCTGTCTACCCATCTAGCTGATAGTAGCATTGATGCCCAACCAAATCGGAATATGACCCAGGCTAATCAGATTTTGGCTAATCAAATTCGTAATAAAACTTTGCGACAAAATGTGATCATTTGTATTGGTACCAATTCACTGAATGATTATCAGGATCAGCTGATGAAGTTAATTAATACCTTACCAGCCGGGCACCGATTGATTTTGATGACGCCTTTTGATGGGCAGGCCAATGCCAGTTGGAATTCTTCCAAGTTAGCGGTTTTGGAACGGACTTTGCCTGATAAATATCCCTTTATTACGATTGCCGATTGGAATCGTTTAGCTGGCCAACATCGAGAAATTTTCGGTAGTGGGGATGGCACTCACTTTGCTGGAAATGCTGATGGAGATAAGCTCTATGCGCAATGCTTAAATGACGCGTTAGTTAAGGCGGAAAAAGGGCCAGTTAAAAAATAATTTCAATACGTACCAAAAAAGTTCTGCCTTGAGGCAGAACTTTTTAGTTTTAATCGACATGACGCCATTTTTTATCTAGTAGGAAGCGAGCCACAAAGAGGCCAAAGGGCAAGAAAAGCATGATGATAGCGGCTCGAATTAACCAAACAGCACCAGTGCTAATGTTATTTAGGCCCAGATTGAAAATACCACGGTAAATATAGAGGCCGGGTACCATAATCACAATAGCGGGGACTGTTAGAGCAATGCGAGGATAGCTCGTTTTTTTGTTGATAATCGAGGCCAGGAGTCCGGCAATCAAAGCCCCAATAAAGGCAGCCGCAGCCGGTGGCATTTGCGCTAAATCAACCAATTCTAGGCGGGTCGTGTTGGCAATTGCGCCGATAATACCGGCTGTGATGGCCATTTTTTGGCGACTATTAAACATCATCGAGAAGCCGTAGACCCCAGCAAAGGAAGCTAGTAGCCGCAGGCCCATTAGGGTTAGGGGTGTGAGGCCCAAGGGGATGAAATCAGCTGGTTTGAGCTGCACTAACATGGCCACTAACCACCCGACCAAGGTCGCCGAAAGGGTTACTAAGAGGGCAAAGGTTAGTCTTTCCAAGCCAGAACGCATATCCGATTTAGAAATATCCAACATGGAAGTGATAAAGGGAAATCCAGGAATGACAAAGAGCATGGATCCAATATAACCGGCTTCATGGCCTTGGGCAATTGGCATTACTAGCCCTAGTAAATGAAAAACCAAAAAATAGGTTAAACAGGCAACTGCTACGGCCAAAGAAGTATTGACCACGGTGGTAATGTGGCGGTCAATTAGTTTGCGACGGGTGTAGTTTCCTAGGGTAGCACCAAAGAAGCAACCGAGCATTTCAACCCAGCCACCACCGAGTAAAAAGATAAAACCAGCACAGGCAATTCCGGCAGCTAGACCGACTTGGGGGGCTGAATAGTTACCGGATCGATGCTGAATAATATCCAAGGTTTGGTGGATACTTTCAGCGCTTTGGTCAGCGTACAATTGGGCAAAATGGTTCACAAAGTGTTCCAGGGCAGTTAATTTATCGGTATTTACACCGGTACTGGCTAGGGCTAAGTTTTGGGTATAGCTGTTAACGCCATCAAAGCAGGTAAAAGTTAGCGTCGTTAGGCCGATATCGGCGGCACAGGTCACTCCAAGTGAAGTGGCGATGGTATTCATGGCATCGCGTACCCGCCAAGATCCAGTCCCACAAGATAGCAGGAGAATACCGGTCCGACCGACGATTGAAGCCCGAACTTGTAGGCTGCTTTGGCGCGCTGGTCCACTAGCCCCGTGGATAAACTTTTGCCATTGGACCGTCATATGATGCAATTGAGCTTTATTATTGCTGTCTTGCTGGGCTTTTTGGGTGATTGAATTGGTCATGAGTGCTCCCACCAGAGTGTTTAAAAATAAGTCGTTTTAGAATAGTTATTCACATTAATAATGATAAGGGTCGTGGGGGAGGAGTGCAAATAAGTTATAAATTCTTATGGGATTAATGGAAGAAAGGCGAAAGTACTATCTGTTAATTAAAAATAGAATGAGTAATATTATAAACAAACCCGTAAGGAGCCGCTGTATCCATTGTGAATTTTAATATTTTATAAGTTGATAATATGATATTTGGAAAGCGCTTACAACATTGCTTTATAAGTGTTAGAATGAAATCGATGTAGGAGAATTATTACTTAGGGGGATGTTATGTTTTCGTTTTTAAAACCGGCACCAGATGCAACGATTAAGGTGCAACAGGATAAAATTGCTAGCAGTTATCGAATACATCAAATCGGTGTACTCGCTTCTATAATGATTGGTTATATTGGCTATTATGTGATTCGCTTGATTTTTACTACTGAACAAAATGATATTATGAAAAGTTATCATTTTTCTACGGCTCAAGTTGGAATTATAATGTCTTGTTTTGGGATTGGGTATGGTATTTCAAAACTATTTATGGGTGCTTTAAGTGATAAAAGTAATCCTAATCATTATTTAGCTGCTGGGTTAATTGCTTCTGCCATCTTGAATATGGGGTTGGGATCAACACGAAATTTTTATGTCATGGTGCTGTTAATGTTGGTTATGTCGATTGCCCAAGGTATGGGTGCGGCGGCCTGTCAGCGTACCGTACAGTTATGGTGGGGCAAAAAGTGGCGCGGTACAGTGTATTCAATTTGGTCTTCGGCACATAATGCAGGGGCCTTTGTCTGTGTTGCGGTCGTGCAATTGGCAGTTTACCTATTCTCTGGGTCTATTTCAGCGGTATTTTATAGTGCCTCAGCAGTAGCTTTTTTGATTGCAATATTTATTTTGTTTACGGGGTCGGATCGTCCTACTTCTGTTGGATTGCCAAGTATTAGTGATTATACCGGGGATGAGGTCATTGTTGGTGATGGTAAGGCAGTTGATGATGAGCTGACTGATTTAACTTTGTCACAAATTTTTGTTCAATATATTTTAAAAAATAAAATTGTGTGGGCTGTTACCTTAACTTCTATGTCTTTATATTTGGTACGGTATGGTGTTATGAGCTGGATTCCTAGTTACTTGGTTCATTCAAAGGGATTTGATCCTAGTTTGGCTAAATGGCTAGTAGGTGTTTTTGAATTGGCATCTGTCCCGGGTGTGATTATTATTGGTGCAGTTTCAGATATATTGAAAGATCGTCGTGAAGTTGTTTGTATTGGTTGTGTGTTAGGGTTAATTGTATGTTTAACCACCTATTTCTTTAGTACTAGTCATGTATTGATTATCATAGTGTTGTTTATCATGGGAACATTGATATATGCGCCACTGACTTTGGTTGGATTGATTGTTAATGAATCAGTACCTAAGTTTGCGGTTGGATCATCTACAGGATTTATGGGATTCTTCCAATATCTTTTTGGTGAAGTGTTAGCTACAGCTTTAATCGGTATTTTGGTTGCTCACTATGGTTGGATAGCAAGTAATATTGTTTTGTACGTTGCGGCTGGTTTGTCATTAATTTTGTTAGTTTATATTATTGTTGAAAAGCGATTGATGGCAGTCGAAGGCTAAGAGTTAACATTTTGATGGATGAACTAAATAAACAGGTGCTCAAAGAAAGCGCCCGTTTATTTAATCATACTAGTTCAATTTCCAAAAACTTCTTTAGCAACCCGAATCGCATTTAATACTTTGGGAAAACCGACATACGGTAGGCAATGGACAAAGGCTTCTACGATTTCAGCTTCAGTCCAGCCGACGTTTAGCGACCCTTGAATATGAATTTTTAATTGACCAGCGGTATCACCTTGGGTGAGTAACGAGGTGATGGTGATCATTTCGCGCTGTTTCATGCTGAGAATACTACGTTCATCGGCCTCTGCGAACGCTAATAGTGTTTTTTCGTCTAAAATTGGCGCTATTTTTGCTAAACTCGCAGATACTAAGTCACTATTTTTCTGACCAATTACTGCTTCTCGGATTTGTAATCCTTTTTCATAGATATCCATGAATTATCCTCTTTTCTGTATGATAGGGTTAATATAAACTATCAAGTTAACTTGATAGCAAGTTTGTTTTTCAAAGAGGGAATAGATGGCTGAAAATTATCAGATAGCCGAAGTGGCTAAATTAAGCGGATTTTCGATTGCAACCTTACGATATTATGAGGAGTTGGGTCTGTTAAAACCAGCTCGAGATAGAAATAATTATCGGATTTTTTCGGATAATGATTTACGCTGGATTGATTTTATTAAACGAGCGAAGGCTACCGGACTGTCGTTAAATAAGATTATTGATTATGCTAAATTACGTGAGCAGGGGAATCAAACTATCAAGGAACGGATGGCAATTTTGGATGAACAGGAACAATTTTTGCTGGATAATCAAAGAGAAATTCAAGACCATATTGATTTTTTGAAGGGTAAGAAGAATTATTATCGTCAGATGTTAAACCAGAAATCGGAGGTTTGATCTGTGTCCTGTCGGTTCGGTGTCACCTCCTTGTCGGGTAATTGTCGTGTTTATTTTTTAGAAAAAAGATTATATTAATTGCATGGATAAAACAAAAGTAACAGCATTAAGAAAAGCAAAAGGTTGGACGCAAGAAGATTTAGCTGAACGCGCCTACATTACGGTTCGCACGATTCAACGGCTAGAAGCTGGACAAGAAGTTAGTACTGAGACTTTGAGTTCAGTCGCCAATGCCTTGGGAGTAACTATTACTGACTTATTTGAATATATTGATACTGAAGAACGTGAGATTGAACTGATGGCTTCCTCGCAAGAACAGCAGGTTCAGTTTAGCCGTCGGACTTCAGAAGCAACAGCGATTAAGTTGGCACTGTTCGCTGTGATATTTACCTTGTTATCGTGTGGTGGCCTTTTTGTAGAGAGTCGTCCAGAACAGACACAAAATTTATTTGGTGTTTTGTGGTTATTTTCTCTCTTCATAGGGATTAGTAGTGGTTATTATTTTTATAAAATAATTGTGATGAATCACTTGGATGCAAAGTACCCCAAAACGTTAGGCGTGGCTTATCAAAAACGACCGTCTAAACCACGTGAACCCATTGAAAATGTTTGGCAATTTTTAGCTAATTATTGGTGGCTGATTTTTCCAATAGGTGGTTTTTTATCTTGGTTAGTGCCACATTTGATGGGAAGATAAAAGGAGTAACTATTTAATAGTTACTCCTTTTTAATCTAATATTTGCCAATCAGAGTGGATAGGCCAATTGCTTATTTTGCGCTTCAAAAAGGGTATGAGTGGCTTCCCAAATGCGCTGGGCATTTTCAGGATTATTCATCGTGTAGAGATGAATACCATCCACGCCAGAAGCTACTAAATCAACGATTTGATCGATAGCATAAGCAATTCCAGCATCACGCATGGCTTCTTTATTGTCGGCATAGCGGGCCATAATGTTAGTGAATTTTTTTGGCATTTGAATACCTGATAAGGCGGTAATTCTTTGAATTTGTTGGTGATTGGTACAGGGCATAATCCCCACTTCAACTGGTACGTTAATGTTAGCCAGCTGCAGTCGTTCTTTAAATTGCCAAAACGCTTCATTATCAAAAATCATTTGGGTGATTAAGTGACTGGCGCCTTGATTAACTTTTTCTTTCAAGTGCAAGGTATCGGCGACAAAATCACTAGATTCTGGGTGTTTTTGAGGATAACAGGCACCGGCTATATCAAAATCACCATGACATTTAATAAAATTCACTAGCTCAGCAGCATATTTAAAATCACCCACCGGTGGACAATTAGAAACCTGGTCACCCCGCAAGGCTAAAATATTATTTATCTGACTCTCTTTTAAAATCGATAAGGTATCGGCGGCTTGTTGCTTAGAAAGATAGAGACCTGTAAGGTGGGCCATTGCCGGAATGGATAGCTGTTCTTGGATAGCGGTAGCTAAGTTCACAGTTTTTTGGATGTCCATTTGAGCGGCCCCGAGCGTAATCGAGATAAAATCAGGTTTAATACTCTGAATGCCAGTTAAGGAATTTAATAATTTTTGAGTAGCTAATTCAGATTTAGGTGGAAATACTTCTAAAGAAAAGACAGTTTTAGTCTGAAATACATCTTTTAAATTCATCTATTCGGATAACTCCCTCCGCTTTTGGTGGGTTGCAGCAATTAGGTTCTTTAAGCTAGCAAAGGTTTCACTTTCTCCCCGAGTTTTTAGGCCACAATCTGGATTAATCCAGACTTTATCAACGGGTAGTTTAGCCAGAATTTTATTGATAATTGTATAAATTTCAGCTTGACTTGGAATTCGGGGTGAGTGGATATCATAGACACCTGGGCCGACTTCAGTTTCAAAGTGGTTCGCTTTTAATTCATCAATAATAGATAAATCAGAACGCGATGCTTCAAAGGAAATTACATCGGCATCCATTTGATCAATCGCTGGAATAATATCGTTGAACTCGCTGTAGCACATATGGGTATGAATCTGGGTTGAGGCTTGGACTGGACTATGGACTAATTTAAAGGCTGGGATGGCCCAATCAAGGTATTCCTTGTACCAGTCACTTTGTCGTAGTGGTAACTTTTCACGTAAGGCGGCTTCATCAATTTGAATGATCTTAATACCATGTTTTTCTAAATCAAGAACCTCGTCTTGGATAGCTAAAGCGATTTGAGTCACGGATTCTTGCGCTGAAATATCCTCCCGAGGAAAGGACCAGTTAAAAATTGTGACTGGTCCAGTTAACATACCTTTAACTGGTTTATCCGTTAGACTTTGGGCATAGGTTGAAGCCGCTACTGTGATAGCCTGTTTACGGCTGACATCACCCCAGATAATGGGCGGCTTGACGCCACGACTGCCATAAGATTGAACCCAGGCATTTTTAGTGAAGGCAAAGCCCGATAAGTTTTCACCAAAGTATTCGACCATGTCATTGCGTTCATATTCGCCGTGGACTAGGACGTCAAAACCGACTTTTTCTTGCCAAGTAATAATTCGTTTAATTTTGTCTCTATTAAATTGGTCATAGGTTGCTTGATCAATTTCGTGATGACGGTAGTCAGCCCGATTTTTCCGAACATCAGGTGTTTGTGGGAAAGATCCGATGGTGGTAGTAGGTAGTTCCGGTATCTTAAATTCGGCTTTTTGAATTGCCTCGCGTTTGGAACGAAGTGGTAGACGCTCATAATCCGATGAGGTTAAAGCTTGAACTCGTTGAGTTACGGTTAAATCGGTGGGATGATTGACATTTTTGAAGAGGGTTTGATTGGCCACCAATAAATCTTTAGCATCATGCCACAAAATTTGATCTAACTCATGCAGTTCGGTTAACTTTTCATAGGCAAAAGACAGGTGTTGTTTTAAAGCTGGCTCCAGTTCTGCTTCACCCGCTACGGTGTAAGGTACATGTAGTAAGGAGGCCGAAGTAGAAATGACTAAGTTGTCATTAACTGGTAATGCCTTTAATAGTTCAATCGTTTTCTGATATTGATTGCGCCAAATATTTTTACCATTCACAACGCCGGCAAAAAGCACCTTCTCTTTTGGAAAGCCATATTGCTGAAGCAAGGCGATATTATTTTTACCTTCGATAAAATCTAAACCAATGCCATCTACAGGAAGGTTGATTAATTCTTGATAAATATCGCGAACATCACCAAAATAAGTTTGTAAATTAATTCGATAGTGATGTGGCTCGGCTAAAATTCCTTGATACAGTGTCTCAAAGAGCTCTTTATCAGCAGCAGTCAGATCATAAACCAAACTAGGTTCATCTAGTTCAAGCCAATCAAGTTGGTAGGCTGTTAGTTGTTGGAGAATTTGGCGATAAGCATTGATAATGTCAGGGACAAAATCAGCTAGCTGTTTACTACCGCTGAAATGGCTTAATTTTAGTAAAGTAAACGGGCCAACTAAGCTGGTTTTGATGTGCTGGTGTTGCTGAGCAGCGGTTTGTAAATCTTGGAATAAGAAACCTTGATTGACCTTAACTTGGGTATCATCTTCAAATTCGGGTACCAAATAGTGATAGTTAGTGTTAAACCATTTTTTCATGGGCAACGCTTTGACCGAATGGTTTTCATCTTGGTAACCGCGGGCTTGGGCAAAATATTGATCCAAAAAATCTAGGTCTAAAGTTTTATAACGGTGGGGGATGATATTTAGCAAATTGGCAGTATCCAAAAGATTATCGAAGAAAGAGAAGTCACCAGTGCTAACATAATCAATCCCTGAGTCGGCCTGCTGTTGCCAGTTTTGATTCTTTAATTCCTGAGCTGTTTCAACTAATTCTGCCTGGCTTAAATTACCCTTCCAATATTTTTCCGTAGCGCGTTTTAATTCACGCTGGGCACCAATACGTGGGAAACCAATAATACTTGTCGTCATAATTCATACCTCCTCAGGTTAGCTACTTTGCTTTATTTTTGATTAAAAGTGGAAACAAAAAACGTCCCGCAGTCGTTAAAGACTACGGGACGTTAGTACGTGTTACCACCCTGATTTTGCTCGACATCACTGTCGGACACTCGACAAGTACATCAAAAATGAGATACTCTGACGCGATAACGGGCGCACCCGAACTTGGTTTATCATAATTGACTCACCGCATTGAATAGATTCCAAGACCATTTTCAGCCCTTGACGATTCTGACTTTCACCACAATGTCAGCTCTCTTTAGATCGTCGCTGTAACTTACTTATCTCATCAACATCTTAATTTCTTCACATTCTATTCACAAAAAACTTATTTGTCAAATTTTTTTATTAATTAGTACTAAACTGCTGTAACCATTGACGATAAAATTTGGTCGCTGATTGTTGCCAAGTGTTATGAGGACGCTGTTGGTTATCAAAATAGTTGGCTGGTACTTGGGGATTAAGCCCTCGTTGGATATCACGTTGATATTCCTCAGCCAGTGTTCGGGTACCATACTCAAAATGCCCAGCTAAATAATAAGAATTATGGCGTGGATCAAAGACAATGGTAGCACCAATTTGAGCATCCTCAGCTAAAATCCTAGCTGACTTGCTGACAGCTTTAGTCGGGATTTTAAAGTAACGAGAATGGGGCATGGTGAAGCCGTTGCTTCGGTAAACACCACATATTTTATTAGATAGAGCTTGCCCGCTTAAAATTTGATCTAAACTACCAGCAGCCCAGGCAGACCAACAGTTAAAAAGGGAGGTTTTTACATGGGTTTTACGCCAAATCAATAATTTTTTGAACTCCTCCCAATAATCAACCTCGGTAAACTTTTTTTGATCTAGGGGCGCGCCAGTTACCAGTAACGCATCAAAATGATTTTGTTCAATTTCTGCTAATGTGGCATATTTTTGGATAATACCCCCATCAGCATGTCGGAAGTGATGACTAGCCATGCGACAAAAAGTAATATTAAAGTTATGGGGAGTGCGTTTGAGGACACTGATAATTTGATGTTCTGTTTCTAAACGATTAGGCATCAAATTATAGACCAGTAAATTGATGGCATTATCTTGTGCCGGATGCTGGTTGTTGGAAAAACCATTTAAAATATTGATACAGCCCATTTTATTTCCTCCTAAAAGTCATAATAAAAAACCTTCATGCCATGTAATATTTAATAAATTCATGGGACGAAAGTTTTCGTGGTACCACCCAATTTTGCCTAACTATCACTAATTAAGCCTCAACGACACTAACATGTCTGGGAAAATAACGGTTCCTACCGGACGAGTAGCTTGCACTAACTGGCCATTTTTAAGAGTTCATCTACTAAGTTAAATTAATTGCACCTTTGCACTAAACGATGCTCACTGAAAATTAATTAGGTTAACTTAGCTCTTCTCTGTAATTTATAGATTTGAAATTGTTATGAATTGTAAATTATAATTTAATCCCTGTCAAATGAGAAAATTAGATTAAAGTAATTTAATTAAATAGCTACTTATATAGTGATAATAAAAATATTTATTTTTATAAAAATTAGATTTGACAAATAAAAACTTCCTTGCTAGACTGTGAAGCAATCCAGACGATGATGAGATAAGTAAGTTGATAACGTTGCGACAGAGAGCTAATGGTCGGTGGGAATTAGTGCAAGGTGGAGCTGAAAATGGTCTTTGAGTTTTTAAATTGGCGAGCAAAAGTTAGCTAGTTTCGGGTGCGCCCGTTATCGCGTTAGAGTATCTCATTTTTGATGTACTTATTGAGTATTCGGTAGTGATGCCGAATAAAATCAGGGTGGTAACACGTTTTAACGTCCCGTAGTCTCTTATGACTGCGGGGCTTTTTAAATTAGAAAGGAGACTTTTATATGGTTGGTTTTAATACAGAATTGGTGTTTGGGAAGGGTCTCAATCAGTTACATGATAATAATACTGGTGCCGTTAATGTGCCAATTTATCAGTCGTCAACTTATGCTTTTGATGATATTGATGCTGATAATAAATATGATTATTCACGCTCACTAAACCCAACACGGGAATATTTGGAAAAGCAGATTGCGGTTTTAGAAAAAGCCAAACACGGCTATGCCTTTGCTTCAGGTTCGGCAGCAATCCACGCCGTCTTTACCTTGTTTGTCCCCGGAGATCATATTGTAGTTAGTAAGAATATTTATGGGGGGACTTTTCGGCTAATCAATGATTATCTGAAACATTTACAGATTGAATTTACTCAAGTCGATACTCAGAATTTAGAGGAGGTTGAAGCGGCTATTCAGCCTAACACCAAGGCTATTTATTTTGAGCCCATTGATAATCCCTTCATGAAGGTAACGAGTATTCGTGCTGTTTCAGCGATTGCTAAAAAGCATGGCGTTTTGACGATTGTTGACAATACCTTTTTAACCCCATATTTACAGCGACCACTTGCCTTGGGTGCTGATGTGGTCATTCATTCGGCTACTAAATATTTGGGTGGACATTCCGATGTAATCGCTGGTTTAGTTGTTACGAATCATGATGATATTGGCGAAAAATTGTACTTTTCTCAAAATGCGGTTGGCGGTATTTTGTCACCGGAGAATTGTATTTTGGTTATAAGGGGCATTAAAACTTTGTCAGTCCGATTAGACCGGCATATTCAAAATGCCCAAACCGTTTTAAAATATTTGGATCAAAAAGAAGACTTTATTAAGAAAATATATTATCCAGGTCGTGCAGGCGATGCAAGCGACCAAGTGGCTCAGGAAGAATTAAAAGGGTACGGTGGGGTTATTAGTTTTGAATTAAAAGATAATGTTGACCCCAAGAAATTGGTGAATAGCACCCAATTGATTTGGTTAGCGGTTAGTTTGGGATCGGTTGAAAGTTTGATTGAATTACCATACTACATGACGCATGCCGAATTACCGTTAGCAGAACGCCAAAAAGTTGGTATTGGACCTAACTTAGTTCGTTTGTCGGTTGGCCTGGAAGATCCAGAGGATTTGATTGCCGATTTGGAACAGGCTGTCGCAACGGCTACTAAATAATGATTAGCAGTTATTTTCATCTATACATTGCCACCATATTGATATAGAAACTTATATTTTTTGGATAAACAACCGTGATGGTTGTTTTTTTATTGAGTAAAAATGAATAGCGCTACGTAAGATATGGGGTAGCGTAAATTAATGAAGTTAGGAGGAAATATTTGTGATAAATGATGATGAAATTCTACGAAGAATTGACGAACGTAATCACCATCGTAAAAAAAGATGGTTGCTGGCATTATCAGTAATTTTTGTTGTTTTTTTAGTAAGCGTCGGAATTGGAGTCAAAATCGTGAGTGATAAGCAACAGGCCGAGCGGGTTGAACATACTAAGATGGTAAAGATAGTTGAGGAGCATAAGGGGGAGATTGAAGAATGGGTACGTGAGGATGATAAACATAATTTTGTTAAAAAAATTACGATAGATCAATCTCGTACTGACCATAATCCTATGGGGGGCGTGAACTTTTATGGTTATGTAAATGGGGATGAAAGTCTTGGCTTTAATGGGACTATTGGGAAAGGTTCTAGCGGAATTCATGTTGGCAGTATGGGGTTCCGGAAGAAGTTGTCGGATAATTTCGCACTTCCTTCAACTGAAGAATAAAGAGTTTTATGAATGCAGGCATAAGAAAGTGGGAGGTAATAAATAGTGCAATGGGGTAATTTGAATGACGAAGAAAAAGTAGAATTTGCTAAACAGGAATACGCTGAATCTTACCTTATTGGTGATCCAGTTTTGTTAAAAACAAAGAAAACTGGTCGTAAAAATGTCGGTTACGTCTCCAAAGCCATTCACGACCCCATCACCAGTCTAGATGCTTATGTTGTAACCGATGTGCAGTTACCGAAAAATCCTAGTCCCAGTCAGCTACAATCTGTGAAACAAGTGGCGATTTTATATCAAGGCTCCAAACAACTGTACGGGGACTGGTACGGTGCGGATAGTAGTATTGCCATGCAAACACCACTCTTAGGTATCCCACAATCAATGCAGGCCGTTACCGTTATGCAAGACAGTTTGAAAGATTATCCGCAAGCTGATTTGTATGTATATGCTCACTCGCTGGGAGCTGCTAATGCCACCAATGCTTTGGGGTGTTTAGACGGTAAACAACAAGAGCGGTTGGCCGAGGCGAATTTGTATGAGGGGCCAGCGGTTTGGCATCTATTAAATTTTGCCCAGCAAAAAAATCTGGGACAAATGAAGTCTAAAATTTTAAATCATATGGATTTAAAAGATTTGATTTCAGTCAGTGGCTACAGTCCTTATACGGATCCTGATAAAGTGGCCGGTATTTTGATTTATGTTGACAGTCCTAACCTTCATGATGTTGGTCAGCAACATATGTGGGGCGGCTATCGCTATGATGAGCAGGGTAACCTATTATTAGACGAGCAGTTAATGAAAACTGCCTCTAAGCAGTTAGCCGTCCGTCACCGGCAGGCTTATTTATTGGCTCGAGCTAAG
The DNA here is from genome assembly GCF_003096575.1 of Convivina intestini. Lineage (GTDB taxonomy): Bacteria > Bacillota > Bacilli > Lactobacillales > Lactobacillaceae > Convivina > Convivina intestini. The sequence continues at coordinate 99,013 of NZ_QEKT01000004.1, read as the reverse complement.
GGCGGAACGATTGCCTTGGAATATGAGGCTGCAACCCGTTATTGTGACTTTTTGGGTCGACAGATTGCGCAACTAAAAGAATTAAAGAAAATTAACAGTCAAATTGAAACAACTTTGGTTAAAGACCATAGTGAAACGAAAAGGAGAATGTATGGAATCCCTAATATTAACGCTGAAGATATTGAGCATTGTGATGACACTTATCGGTTAAAGCCACAATACCACTATTCACCGGCAGCAGTTTTGATCAGTCAACGAGAATTAGATGGTGGTATTCGAGCTTTTATTAATTTAAAAAATAAAATTCTAAATACAGCCGACCAACGGGTGTTACAAGATCAACAGGATCGCCAACAGTTTTGTTTAATGGAGTAAGTAGCCAATGAATAATTATTTAATTGGAAATATGGAAAATATTGCCACAATGGGGTTAAAAGCAACCCACGAAGCCGCTAAAGTGGCCTTGAAATTTGCTTTTTGTGGTGAAATTCATGCTCGATATCATTTTGATACGCAAGGGTGGCAACGATCAGTTCCCTTAATTGCCCAAGAACTTCGACAAAGTCAAGGCAGTCCTGACAGTACGGGCTTTAAGGGTGCGACGCATAAGGCAATTCGGCAGGAATACCATCGTATTTTAGATAATATGCAACATATTGAAGCCGGTGTACAGTCAATTAAACCTTAGGAGAATCAATGCGTGAATTTTTACAACATCAAGAAAATTTGACAGCGGACTTTCACTTTAAACAAAAGCAGATTGAAACCGGCCTGGAGCAACTCCACTATATTCAAACTAAGTTGCATCAACAAATTGATGCTATCGTTGATTACTGTCATTATTTACATAGTCATTCGGTGGGGCTTGAATTAGGGATGCTCTTTCCAGAAATCGAATCAGTCGAACAAGCCGCACGACAAGATTTTCGTCAAATTGAATTAAATTTACAAGCTGGTTTACAAAGAATTCGTCAAGATTATCGGTTAAAATCGAATCGCCTGGAAGAAAATTATGGACATATGTAAAAAAGCTACTGATGATTTGTACCCTCCAAGTTAGAGAGAACTAGTTCCATAATTTTTGTCGCTTAATTACTATGGTAATTAGATGGCTTTTTGTTTTTGATACGTATAAAGCAACTCAGTTTTTCGGTGTTCAACCATAGGACTAATTATTTTGAACGGTTACAATAACTTTTCGGAAAATAATGAAAAATTATTGTATAATGAGAAACAGATGAGTAATTAGTGGCTGATTTTACAGAAAACTGTGGGAGCTGAGAAACAGGTTATCGGTACTAGTGAATATGGTCGGTTTTATAAATGATTTAAATCACGGTTAACATCCGTTACAGTGTTTGATATTTTATCAAATAAAAAGGTTAGTTATATAACTAATAAAAGTAGAGTGGTACCGTGCAACCAGCGCCTCTATCCTAATTAATTTAGGGTAGGGGCGCTTTTTATTAAATGGGGAGGTTAATATTATCGCTAAAGTAGGTCAAAAACAGCAAATGGGCAGTCGGCAAATGCTAGCCCTTTCTCTAGGTGGTGTGATTGGGACTGGAATTTTTATGAGTCCCGGTTACTTTATTCAAAGTGCGGGTGCTTTGGGCACTATCTTTGGATATATAGTTGGGGCGATACTTGTGTGTCTGGTTATGCAATGCCTGGGTGAATTATCTGTTGATAATCCTAAAACCGGTTCCTTTCATGATTATGCCAACGCGTATATTAACAAAGGGGTTGGTTTTGTGGTGGCTTGGCTTTATTGGGCAACTTGGACAATTGCCCTGGGATCAAATTTACTGACAATTGGCATTTTGATGCGGAGATGGTTTCCCAGCTTTCCCATTTGGATTTGGTGTTTTTGTTTTGGATTGTTGATTTTTATTGTCAATCTTAATCAGTTAACTTGGTTTAACAAAAGCGAGGCTCTGACCTCTTGGATTAAAACAGTGGCTTTAATGATTTTTGTCGGAATTGGCCTGTTAATGATTGCTAAAGTTTTACCTAACCACGATCCTTACCAGGTTAAAGGGTTTAGTCAATTAACGAACCGAGGTTGGTTACCTAATGGCATTGGGCCAATTTTAGCTACAATTTTAACTGCAAATTTTGCATACTCGGGCGCTGAAATGATAGGAGTAGCGGCAGGAGAGGCTAAAAATCCAGATAAGACGATTCCAAAGGCAATGCGTCAGACTTTGGCCATACTGATTGTTCTTTTTATTGGCGCAATCTTTGTAATGGGTACTTTGTTGTCGCCACAGGATCAAGGGTTAACGACCAGTCCCTTTGTTACAATTTTGAATCATGCGGGAATTCCGGGGGCAGCTGATATAATGAATGCTATCTTAATTATTACCCTTTTTTCAGCCTCCAATGCAGGAGTGTATGCTGCTTCAAGAATGATTTGGTCACTAGCTGATAAAGGAGAAATTACTCGAAAATTGGCCAAGCTTAATCACGTGGGTTTACCTGTTTATGGTCTATGTTTAACCATGGCTGGTGGTGCACTATCTCTCTTATCTGGTATTTACGCTGCTCAAACAATTTATCTTATTTTGAATGCTCTTTCAGCATTTGCGGTAGTCGCTGTTTGGATTGTAATAGCGTGGTCCGAACTTAACTTTCGTCGCCAGTATCTTCAAAAACATGATTTAAGTGATTTGAAATACCGGGTTAGCTGGTATCCTTTTACGCCAATTACAGTAATTTTAATTTGTCTATTATCCATCGTGGGAATTGGTTTTGATCCTAATCAGCAAATTGCATTGATTGTTGGCATTCCAGTTACTATTTGTTTATATTTTTACCGAATTTTAGTGGAAAGAAAAAAGGAGAAAAGTGATGAACTTTAAGACTTGGGCAGCTCAACAAGAAACGATTATTTTTGATACTTCAATGAGTCTTGGATTAGAGAATTTGGGTTTTGATACCAATAACCCGCTTTGGACAGCTAAGGCTTTGATTACTGATCCCGATAAAATTTATCAGGTTCATTTAGATTTTTTTAATGCAGGTTCTAATATTACGACTACCGATTCTTATCAAGCTAGTCCAGCCGGATTTGAAAAACAAGGTTACAGCTATGAGGAATCTGAGAAATTTATCAAAGAATCTGTGTTGTTAGCGCAACGAGCTCGTCTAGCAAGTACTGGAAAGCAAACCAAATGGGTTGCAGGGAATATTGGACCATATGGGGCTTACCTGGCCAATGGGGCTGAGTATACGGGTAATTATGATACTGATCAGGCTGGTTTAAAGTTGTTTCATCAGGATCGGATGAAGTGGTTAATTGAAGCGGGGAGTGATTTGCTGGCTATTCAAACGGTACCTTCCTTATTGGAAGTTAAGACGCTTTGTAATCTGTTAGATCAATATCCTAACATGTCAGTCCTCTTTACCTGTTCATTAAAAGACAGCCACCACATAGCTGACGGAACTGATCTTGTGGTAGTTCAGCAGTTATTAGAAAACCAAGACAATATTGTTGCCTATGGTTTGAACTGCTTTAACCCTGAATTTTCACTTGAGGCAATCAGCTATCTTAGGGAACATGCTAAAAAGTCTAAAGCAATTGCGTTGGCTCCCAATGCTGGTTCAACATATGATCCGAATACTAAAACCTGGACAGTTACAAATGAATCAGTTTTTTCAGAAAATGCTTGTGCCTGGCATGATGCTGGAGCCAGTTGGATTAGTGGTTGCTGTCAGATGATACCGGATGAATTAGCAAGAGTGAAGGCCGAGCTGGAAAAATAACGGTAACACTGACCTTGAATCACAGTAAAAAAGCTACTCATTTGTATATCAAATGAAGTAGCTTTTTATAATTCACCTCGAGCAGTATGGTCTGATTGTTCAGCGATGGCGATGGCTTCATCCTGATTTAACCAAGCCTTGTCATAAGACAGTCTTTCATTGGGACGGATAGGTGTGACTTGACTGACATACCATTCCAGCACTTTGGGTTTCAAGTAAATCTGCAGTTCATCCCAACCGAATTTTTGATGGGTTTCTTTGGCGATTAAAGCGTGGAGAATCATATGCTCGATGACATCAGCATATACCAATTGGTCTTTTTTCTGTGCGGTAAAAGGAACGTGAAAGTTAATAATTGATTGGGCATCATTCAAACGTAAGTAGTGATTGGCACGGATATGGTGGCAAAAAAGTCCTTCGTCACTGCGGTCAACATTACCATTGACTGGTTTATCAATCGTACCAGCCTTAAAGGCAGAGTATGATGCTTGCTGGAAGTAGTCGTCTTGGGCAGGACCATATTTTGTTAATAGGGTATTAACGGCGGTCTCGTAAGTTTGTGATAGTAGGTCACGATAGACCCTGAATTTTTCAGTCATGTATATACCTTCTTTATCTCTATTCTAGTGACCATCATACAGCAATTAGGTATTATAAGAATAATATTTGAAACATTGGGGGATTTATCCTCGATCTTTGGAGCCTGTTTATCATGTGGTAGACAGGCTTTTTATTTGTCTGAAAACAAATCTAAATTTTGAATAGTTTGATCTAATTGCTTTTGAAAATGATTGAATTGTTCTTGATTTTTGGCTTCCAGGGGACCTGACAGGCTTTTAGCTAATTCGACTTGGCGTTGAGCTAAAGTATCTTTGATTTTATGAATTTGTTTCACAATATCTTTTTCAATATTTTGTTTTTCTTCATTCAAAAGGCGATTGTATTCATCGATAAATTGCTGCTCATTTTGATCATCACTCATAAGTTACGAGCTCCTCTAATAGTGGTAATAATTCTGGACTATCTTCTAGAATTTGGTGGGCTTGATGGACTAGCTGATCAGCAAAAGTTAAAATACTGTTCATTTCTTGTCGAAGCTCGTCAATTAAATCGGCGGTTTGATTGAAAGCAACCACGGGGTCCAATTTACTTGTGGACAATTCGGGTAGCTGTCTGGTGTTGAGTAATTGTTGCACGTTGGTTTTGAGTGATAGCAGGATGTTAATTTGTTGGGCGCGGTCATTAAGTCGTTTTGGTGCTAAACGGACTAGGCGGATGAGGTCATTCATGTTGCGTGTCACATCGGTTTGTATCTGTTGGGCGGTTAGTAAAAGTGAGATGGCCGTCAGATACTGGTGCTGTTGATTGGAAAGCTGTTCTGATTGTAAGGCGCTTAACACAGCACTTTGGGAGGGTAACTGTTTAAATTTATCCATATTAAATTGGGCAAAGAAGGCCGTGCGCCCAGTTGGCGTAAAGCCATAGGAATCTAAATAATGCCCATTTAATAGGAGGTTAACTGTGGGATCATTGGCCTTAGCTGAGCTATATTCTTGTGCAACAATGGCCTGACCCAGCGGTTCATCGGCCTGTCAATTGGCAATCCAATCCTGGGGATGATAGTAGTTGTGGTATTGATTAGTATGCTCTTTAATATATTTGATTTGGCTGACACTGAGTCGATCACGCGGATCGGCACTGGAAAAAGTCACCGCGGGTAGGCGATGGCGTGCTGCTAAATACAGTGCCAAGGCGCCACCCAAGGAATGAGCAGTAACCCCCTGAATATCGGCCGGTTTTACTTTCATCTTTTTAACTAAGTGAGTCCAAAAGCGATCAACTACGTTGAATTGACTCTTGGATTGAGCATAATCTTGGTCACCACTGCTGGCTGTATTGAGTCGTTGACGGGCCTGACGGATTTGCGTGGCGTCGGTGTATAAATCGCGCGGGTCATTGGGGTTGGTACCAGCAAAGCTAATGTAAATCTGATGTTCGTCAAAATCATTGGCTATCTTTGGGACGATGGCCATTCCTTGAAAACCAGTTTGGGCATCATCCAAGGCATAAATAATTTTATATTCGAAGTCGGGGCGCCCAACGACTTGTCCATTATGGAGACTATTCTCCCGGTATTCTTTGCGATCTAAGTAGTAAACATCAGCACAGATTAACGAGCATTGATAGTCGGTTAATTTAAACATAGAGTTCTTTTAAATGAAGTTAATGGTTTACCTAATATTATAAGAAAGTTTGTGGAAATTCGGTAGGTTGGAAGATCGAATTATTAGATGAAAGGGCATGTTTTTATAAATTGGTATACCTATAAGTTTGGTGGCTTATATTTTCGATTGAAAGAAATTGTTAACAATTTTCAGAAACCGGTTCTTTAATGTGCTTGTTTTGACTTTGGATAGGCGATATTTTAGATAAATGATTTTATTTTATAAGGAATGTAAAACTGAAAATCATGATTGATATTTCACAATATAGGAAATAAAATTGGTACACCTCTTTTTGAGTTTTTTGATATAATTTATTCTTGAGATTGTGTTAGGCGATTCAAGTGTGATTTTATACTTGGAAATGGGACAAGAGAAATAAAATAGGTGTTTCTCTTTAGAAGGAAAAGGAGATTTTTATTTAATGAAGGCAAATAACCTTATTAATACGTCGGCTAAAACACATTTTAAGATGTATAAAGCCGGTAAACTATGGCTGGTATCTGGAATTAGTTTATTGGGAATTGGTGCACAATTTGCAATTGACGATACTAAGGCCAGTGCCAATGATACCCAAGCGGTAACTATAGCTACGAGTCATGATGCAACGAATTTAACAACGAGTCAGTCGATGGGCTTGAATGCCCAACCCGTAGCCAACGCTAATTCAGACACATCTACTTCACAAAGTGTTAGTTCAGTAGCTGAAAAGTCAACCAATGTTCAAGAACTAACTAATGCTAAGACTGAAGCTAAAGGTAAGATTGATAGTCAAGTTCAATTGTTGTTGACACAAATTAGCCAAAATAGCACTTTAAATGATAGCGAAAAGCAAAGTCGCAGTCAGGCCATTAAGGAACAGGCTCAAACTAACAAAAACGCAATTGATCAAGAAAACAATGTTGACCAATTAACTAATTTGGTTAGTCAATCTTTTAATCAGTTGCAAGATATTATGTTGCAGCCAGTGGCGCAGTCACAAGAGACTAATAAATCAAAAGATCAGACGATAGATAGTGGTCAAACTATGGCATTATCGGATCGTGTTAATAATGAGAAAGCGCCAAGTGATAGTTTCACTTGGCTGGGTGGAGATGCTGCATCCAGAAAAGAATATAGCAGTAGCGGCAGTAACAGACAAGATAGCCATACAGGAGATCTATTAAATCAAAAAATTACATTAACATATGATAGTGTTCAATATAATTCACAGACTGGTAAATATGATGTGAAGTTTACTTATGGAACGCCAGTAGTTGATCCTAGAGGATTAGATCGTTACATGCATTTTGATTTTACGTTGAGCGATGCTATTGCGGCAAAAACGAGTAATATTTCTGCTGCTGTTACTACAACAAACGGCCAAACAGTCAATCAGTTAACCAAGGGGGCGAATGGAACTTATTCAGTCCGCTATAAGTTACCAAAATCTGGTTTAGGGAATTGGCAAGAAGTAGGAGGGAAAACGGTTGTTACTATCTCCTTGGATCCGGTTAAAGTAACTGATATTGACTGGATATCTGGTTATATGAAATGTCAACGTGAGTACGCAAATGGAACCACTATGAATGCGGTTCGACCAGCATGGGAAGCTATGCGTAGTTTAACTTATGATACATCCAATGGGAAAGGTAGCACGTTCGGTGTGTCATTAAACACAGATTTATTGGGTAAAATTCAAGATAATGCTTATCCTCAAATTAATAAATTAATTAATCTGGAGCAATCTGATAAAGATAATTTTAATAGTCAGATTCAAGCTGTGATCATTGAGCAAGATTTTGCCAATGTAATTGCTGGTATTGTTGATAATGCCAAAGCTAAAGATCTTGAGATTTTGGCCAATGAGAAGGCCAAAGCGATTAAGCACGTTAATACTGATTTAAATAGTTTGACTGATAATCAGAAAAATTCGTATGTACAGAATATTAACGAACAAACTGATAAATTGATTGTACGTCAAATATCATCTAATGCTGATTTGCAGAACACTAAGAATGCTAATGTGGCTATTTTAGTGGCCTATGGTGAGGAAGCTAAGCAAAAAATTAAACAGTTGCGTGGGTTAAATGATAACCAAATTGCTAGTGCCCTACAACAAATCAACAACACTATCCAGCAACGTTCTAATAGCATTCAAAATGCTTCGAGTGCTGATAATGTTAAATCTCAGCTTGATGGTGGTAAGAGCGACGTTGATAAAATTCTGGCTAATCAACAGCAAATTAGTGATGACTACATTAAAAGTAGTAAGACGGTTATTAACCAAACAGCTGTTGATGTAAAAGCTAAAATTACCAATGATGTAACCCTGGATAGCACTACTAAGTTGGTGCAAAAAGATAATGTTGATAAAGAAGCTGCCAAAGCCATTCAAAATATTGATAACGCTAACCGTGCGGCTGATATTGCTAAGGCTACTAGTAACGGAGTAACTGCAATTCAGGCTCAATATGTGACTGGCAAGTCCTTAAAAGAACAAAAGGATGCTGCGAAAAATGATATTAATCGGGAAGCGCAGAAGGCCAAGAAGTTAATTGATGATGATCCATCATTATCCAATGCTGAAAAAGATAACCAAAAGGTAGTGGTAGACACTGCTGTCCATAATGCTGATGCTGACATTGATCAAGCTAAAAACGCTGATGCAATTAACGAAGCCCTAAATAAGGGAAAGACGGCTATTGATAATGCCCATCAAGCCAATAAAACTTCATTAGATGAACAAAAGGCCACTGCTAAGCAAGCCATTGAAGCTGAGGCTCAAAAGATTAAGGGGCAAATCAACGCTGACAATCGTTTGAATGATGAGGAAAAGGCAAATCAGTCAAAAGATGTTGAAAGCGCAGCAAAGGCAGCTGAATCTAACATTGATAAGGCCCCCAATGCTCAAGCAATAATTGATGCCACTACTGCCGGTAAAAATGATATTGACAGTAAGTATCAAGCCGGAACTGTGCCGGTTAGTGAGCGTCAATCAGCTGCTAAAAAATTGATTCAAGCTGAGGCTCAAAAGGTTCAAGCTGAGATTGATGGCGATAACACTTTGACGAATCAAGAAAAGGCCGTTCAAAAAGCTGGGGTTAAAACAGCTACTGACAAGGCTTTGGCTAATATTGACCAAGCTACTAGTGCTCAAGCAGTTATCAATGCTACCCAAGCTGGTTTAGTTGACATTGATAATCAACATGTTCCTAGTAAGATTTCCCTTGATGGTCAAAAAGATGCCGCTAAAAAGGTTATCGATGGGGAAGCTGCTAAAGTAGAAGCTGCGATTAATAGCGATTCAACCTTAACTGCTGAAGTTAAAAACAGTCAAAAAGCCAAGGTACAAGAGGCTGCTAATCAGGCTAAAACAGCTATTAATCAAGCTAAGGATGCTCAGGCAGTTGTCGATGCCACTACTACTGGTCAACAGAATATTGATCAGCAGCATATTGCTGGTACAGCCCTAGCTGATCAAAAACAGGCCGCTAAGCAGCAAATTGATGATGAAGCTAAGCAGGTTAAACAGGATATTGATGCCGATAAGACGCTCAATGATCAAGCTAAGCAGAATCAAAAGACGGCGGTTGACCAAGCTGCTAGTGCTGCTAAACAAAATATTGATACCAAGCCCAATGCCGATGCCATTATTCAAGCAACAACCGATGGTAAAAATAAGGTACGTGAACAACATCTACCAGCTCAGTCCTTAGCGGAACAAAAGGCAGCTGCTAAGGCTGACATCGATGCCCAAGCCCAAAAAGTTAGCGGTGATATTGATAATGATCCGTCCCTGAATAATCAGGAGAAGCAGACACAAAAAGCTAATGTTACCAAGGCCGCTCAGGTAGCTAAAAATAATATTGACCAAGCTGACAATGCCCAAAAGATTATTGATGCTACCAATGCTGGTAAAGCTGACATCAATCAGCAACATCAACCAGCTCAAAAGTCATTGGCGCAACAACGTCAGGATGCCCAAGCTGTTATTGATGCCGAGGCCCAAAAGGTTCGTGGTGAAATTGATACGGATCCTAGTTTAGATGATCAGCAAAAGCAGAATCAAAAGGCTAATGTTGAAAAAGCAGCTCAAGCGGCTAAGAATAATATTGCTCAAGCAGTTGATGCTCAAGCAATTATTAATGCTACTAATGATGGTAAAAAAACCATTGATGACCAACACGTTGCTAATCCAACTTCTTTGGATGGCCAAAAGCAAGCAGCTAAGGCTGAACTTGATGCTCAAGCTCGAGCGGTGAAAACTAAGATTGATCAAGATGGTAGTTTGACTGATGCGGAAAAGACTGCTCAAAAGCAGGCCGTTGATGTTGCTACGATTAAGGCCCACAATCAGGTCGATGCAGCTACCGATGCCCAGGGTGTGATTAACGCAACTAATGTTGGTAAAGCTGATATTGATGCCCAATACAAGCCAAGTCAGATTTCATTGGCTGAACGAAAAAACCAAGCTAAGGCGGCCATTGATGCTGAGGCTAAAAAGGTTCAGGGACAAATTAATGGTGATCCAACCCTAAATAATGCCCAAAAGGCAGCCCAAGTAGCTGATGTTGCCACAGCTACCAAGACAGCTAAGGATAATATTGATGCTGCTACAACGGCTCAAGCAGTATTGAATGCTCAAGCAGCTGGTATTATCGATATTGATGGCAAGTACCATCCGAGTGCAGTTTCCTTGCAAGATCAGCAAAAAGCGGCCAAGGATGCGATTGCAGCCGAGGCAAAGAAAATTAAGCAGGCGATTGACGATGATAAAAGTCTATTAGCTGCCGATAAAGCCCAACAAAAGCAAAATGTTGATGGCGAAGCAACCAAAGCTGATACAGCAATTGATGCAGCCACAACTGCTCAAGCTATTTTAAATAGTCAGGTAAATGGTATTGCAGCCATTGATGCTCAGTATGTTCCGAATGCAACGTCGTTGGATGGTCAAAAGGCCGCTGGTAAGGAACAAATTGATGCTGAAGCTAAGAAAGTTAAAGCTGAAATTGCTGGGGATGTAACCCTAAATAATCAGGAAAAACAGACTCAACAGGCTAATGTTGACACGGCAGCCACAGCAGCTAAAGGCAATATTGATCAAGCAGTCGATGCTTCAGCTGTAGCTAGTGCAGTTAAGGATGGTATTGCTAAGATTGACGGGCAACATCAGCCTAATAAATTGTCTTTGGCAGATCAAAAGCAACATGCCCAGGCACTGATTGACGCTGAAGCCGCTAAGGTTACTGGTCAGATTAATGATGATGCAAAGTTAAATGATGCTCAAAAGGCTGCGCAAAAAAATGATGTCATAACTGCTGCTAATACAGCTAAAAAGAACATTGATGTGGCGCTAGACGCCCAAGCTGTTTTGGATGCGCAAAACAATGGTATTACGGATATTGATGGCAAATACCAACCTGGTAAAACTTCCATCCAAGACCAACAAACAGCTGCTAAAGTTGCCATTGATGCCCAAGCCGCTAAGGTTAAAAAAGACATTGATCAAGATGTTAGCTTAACCGATAGTCAAAAGAACACTCAGAAAAATAATGTGGACAGTGCTGCTACTGGTGCTAAAAGTAACATCGATGCCGCTACAACTGCTCAAGGAATTTTGCAGGCTCAAAATGATGGTATCAAAGCCATTAATGACCAACATGTTCCTAGCGAGATTTCCCTTGCTGAACAAAAGGCAGCTGCTAAAGTAGCAATTGACCAAGAGGCAACCAAGGTTAAGGCTGACATTGCTGGGGATGCTACCCTAACTGACCATATGAAGGCTGAACAAGTTGCTAATGTGGATAAGGAAGCGACCGAGGCTAAGAAAAATATTGATGGCTCCGCCGATGCTCAGGGAGTGGTTGATGCTACTAAGACTGGCATTATTAACATTGATGGCCAACATATTGCTAATCCAACTGATTTAGCGGGTCAAAAACAAGCTGCTAAGCAGGCGTTGGATTTGGAAGCTCGCAAAGTTAGAAATGACATCGATCAAGATGTTACTTTGAATAACGAGCAAAAGGCTAGTCAAAAGGCCAATGTAGATGTCGCTGCTACTAATGCCCAAAAGAATGTTGATTTAGCAGCCAATGCCGATCAAGTTCAGATTGCTTTGGATAAGGGCATTGCTAATATTGATGCTCAACATGAACCAAACAAGCTCAGTTTGGCCGATCAAAAGCAACAAGCTAAGGCTGATATTGATGCTGAAGCGACTAAGATTGCCGGCCTAATTAGCAATGACCCAACATTAAATGACGCTCAAAAGCAAGAACAACAGGCGAATGTCAATAAGATGGCCCAAGCCGCTAAAAATAATATTGACCAAGCATTAGATGCTCAAGCTGTGCTTAATGCCACTAGTGATGGTAAAAAGGCAATTGATGGCCAGTACGTGCCAAATGCTATTTCACTAGAAGACCAGAAGAAACAAGCGGTAGCAGATATAGATGCTCAAGCTACTAAGGTGAAGGCTGATATTGATGGGGATAAGACCCTCAATGATATTGAAAAAGCCCAGCAAAAGAACAATGTTGACGATGCGGCTAATAAGGCCAAAGGAAATATTGATTCGGCAACAACTGCTCAAGGGGTTATCAATGCCACCGTTGCTGGTAAAAAGGATATAGACGCCCAACACGTACCAAGTGCTACCACCTTAGATGAGCGTAAGCGTGCTGCTAATGCAACGATTGATGCCCAAGCTCAAAAGGTAAAGGCTGAAATTGATAATGATCCAACCCTAGATAACGAAACTAAGCAAGCGCAAAAGGCAAATGTTGATCAAGCTGCTGCAGAAGCTAAAAATAGTATTTCATCAGCTGATACAGCCCAGAAAATTATTGATGCAGTTAATACCGGTATTACGGATATTGACAAGCAACACGTACCCGGTAGTCAATCAGTTGATGATTTAAGAGCTGCTGCTTTGAAAGCGATTGCTGACGAAGAAGTGAAGATTCGCGGAATTATTGATGCCGATGTTACTTTGGATAATGCTGAAAAAGCAACTCAGCAGAATAATGTTATTGAAGAAACTAATAAGGCGGTTGCTAGCATCAAGGCAGCCAATGATAAACAATCAATTGACAATGCTAAGACGAGTGGTTTGAAGGCAATTGATGATCAATATATTCCAGGCAAAGTTAGTTTAGAAGATTTGAAGAAGAATGCTATTGCCGCTATTGATGCTGAGGCCGTTAAGATTAAGGGTGAGATTCATAGTGATGTCACCCTTGATGATGATGAGAAGAATGCTCAAAGCGCAGCAGTAACTGAAGAAGCTAAGAAGGCTAAAAGTAATATTGACCTTGCTCATGATAAACAAGCGGTGGATGATGCTAAAACTGTTGGTATTTGGGCGATTGATTTGTGCCATACTGCCGGTTCTAAATCAATCCAAGATTTGAAGAATGATGCTTTGAAGGTTATTGCTGATGAAGCTGCTAAGGTGTCGAAGGCGATTGACGCTGATAATACTTTGGACAATGCTACCAAGGCTGTTCAAAAGAATAATGTTGCCCAGGAAGCTGCTAAGGCTACTGAAAATATCAAGTCTGTTAGTGATAAGCAGGCGGTTGACAATGCAGTTAAGGCTGGAATTGCAGCTATTGATGCCCAACACGTTTCCGGTTCAAAGACCGTTGATGTTTTGAAGGATGAAGCTCTAAAGGCCATCGCTGACGAAGCAGCCAAGGTGAGTCAAGCTATCGATGCTGACACAACTTTGGACAAGGCTGCTAAGAGCGTTCAAAAGGACAACGTCGCCAAGGAAGCTGCTAAGGCAACCGAAAATATCAAGGCTGCGACTGATAAACAGGCAGTTGATGATGCCACCAAGGCCGGCATCAAGGCCATCGATGCGCAACACGTTTCTGGCTCAAAGACGGTACCAGTTTTGAAAGATGAAGCATTGCAGGCTATCGCTGACGAAGCTGCTAAGGTCTCGAAGGATATTGATGCCGATGCAACTTTGGACAACGTTACTAAGACAACGCAGAAAGAAAATGTTGCTAAGGAAGCTACTAAGGCGACTGAAAACATCAAGGCTGCGACGGATAAACAGGCAGTTGACGATGCGACCGCTGCTGGTATCAAGGCCATCGATGCGCAACACGTTTCTGGCTCAAAGACGGTACCAGTTTTGAAAGATGAAGCATTGCAGGCTATCGCTGACGAAGCTGTTAAGGTGTCGAAGGAAATTGATGCCGATGCTACTCTGGACAATGCTACTAAGGCCGTCCAAAAGGAGAATGTCGTCAAGGAAGCCACTAAGGCGACCGAAAGCATTAAGGCTGCGACTGATAAGCAAGGCGTGGACGATGCCACCAAGGCCGGTATTGAAGCCATTGACGCGCAACATGTTTCTGGTTCCAAGACTGTTCCAGTTTTGAAGGATGACGCCCTCAAGGCGATTGCCGATGAAGTTGCTAAGGTAAGCAAAGCCATTGATGCTGACACTACATTGGACAATGCTACCAAGGCCGTCCAGAAGGACAATGTAGCTAAGGAAGCTAAGCAAGCAACCGAAAATATTAAGTCTGCTAATGATAAACAAGGTGTCGATGACGCCACCAAGGCCGGTATTGAAGCCATCGATGCGCAACACATTGCTGGTTCTAAGACAGTAGATGTCTTGAAGGACGATGCTCTGAAAGCCATCGCTGATGAAGCGGCTAAGGTGTCTAAGGACATTGACGCTGACGCTACCTTGGATAACGCCACTAAGGCCGTGCAGAAGGACAACGTTGCTAAAGAAGCCACAAAAGCAACTGAAAGTATCAAGGCAGCAACTGATAAGCAAGCGGTCGATGATGCCACAAAGGCTGGGATTGAAGCCATTGATGCCCAACACGTCTCTGGTTCAAAGACGGTGCCAGTCTTGAAGGACGAAGCATTGCAGGCTATCGCTGACGAAGCCGCTAAGGTTAGTCAGGCAATTGACAACGATGCTACTTTGGATAACGCTACTAAGGCTATCCAGAAGGATAATGTGGCTAAGGAAACTGCTAAGGCGACCGAAAGCATCAAGGCTGCGACTGATAAGCAGACGGTTGATGATGCTACCAAGGCTGGCATTGAAGCTATTGACGCTCAACACGTATCTGGATCAAAGACGGTGGATGTTTTGAAGGATGAAGCCCTAAAGGCTATCGCCGACGAAGCTGCTAAGGTGTCTAAGGACATCGATGCTGACGCTACCTTGGACAACGCC
>NZ_QEKT01000004.1:0-83723 GCF_003096575.1 Convivina intestini | reverse complement strand
GGTGGATGTTTTGAAGGATGAAGCCCTAAAGGCTATCGCCGACGAAGCTGCTAAGGTGTCTAAGGACATCGATGCTGACGCTACCTTGGACAACGCCACTAAGGCCGTTCAAAAGGACAACGTTATCAAGGAAGCCACAAAGGCAACCGAAAACATCAAGGCAGCAACTGATAAGCAAGGCGTGGACGATGCCACAACGGCCGGTATTGAAGCTATCGATGCGCAACATATTGCTGGCTCAAAGACAGTGGACGTTCTGAAAGACGATGCTCTGAAAGCCATCGCCGACGAGGCCGATAAGGTATCGAAGTCAATTGATAACGATGCTACTTTGGATAACGCCACTAAGGCCGTTCAAAAGGACAACGTTATCAAGGAAGCCACAAAGGCAACCGAAAACATCAAGGCAGCAACTGACAAGCAAGCAGTCGATGATGCCACTAAGGCCGGTATTGAAGCTATCGATGCGCAACACATTGCTGGTTCAAAGACAGTGGATGTTTTGAAGGATGAAGCCCTAAAGGCTATCGCCGACGAAGCTGCTAAGGTGTCTAAGGACATCGATGCTGACGCTACCTTGGACAACGCCACTAAGACTGTTCAGAAGGACAACGTTGCCAAAGAAGCCACTAAGGCCAAGGAACAGATTAATTCTGCGACTGATAAGCAAGGCGTGAATGACGCCACCAAGGCCGGTGTTGAAGCCATTGATGCGCAACATGTTTCTGGTTCCAAGGCTGTTCCGGTTTTGAAGGATGACGCTCTTAAGGCGATCGCTGACGAAGCCGCCAAGATAAGCAAAGATATCGATGTTGATGCTACTTTGGATAATGCCACTAAGGCAATTCAAAAGGACAACGTGATTAAGGAAGCTGCTAAGGCGACCGAAAGCATCAAGGCTGCGACTGATAAGCAAGCAGTCGATGACGCGACGAAGGCGGGCATCCAGGCTATCGACGCCCAACACGTTTCTGGTTCAAAGACGGTGGATGTTTTGAAGGATGAAGCCCTAAAGGCTATCGCCGACGAAGCGGCCAAGGTATCGAAGGCAATTGACAACGATGCTACTTTAGACAACACTACCAAGGCAATTCAAAAGAACAGCGTTACCAAGGAAGCCACTAAGGCAACCGAAAACATCAAGGCTGCAACTGATAAGCAAGGCGTGGACGATGCCACCAAGGCCGGTATTGAAGCCATTGATGCGCAACACGTTGCTGGTTCAAAGACCGTGGATGTCTTGAAGGACGACGCCTTAAAGGCCATCGCTGATGAAGCTGCCAAGGTGTCGAAGGATATTGACGCTGACACAACTTTGGATAATGCCACTAAGACTATCCAAAAGGACAACGTTGCTAAGGAAGCTAAGCAAGCAACTGAAAACATCAAGGCTGCCAGTGATAAGCAGGCAGTTGACGATGCGACAGCTGCTGGTATCAAGGCCATCGATGCCCAACATATCTCTGGTTCTAAAACTGTTGATGTTTTGAAAGATGATGCTTTGAAAGCCATCGCTGACGAAGCTGCTAAGGTAGGCAAAGCTATTGATGCCGATGTAACTTTGGACAATGCTACGAAGGCAACACAGAAAGACAACGTTGCCAAGGAAGCTGTTAAGGTGACCGAAAACATCAAGGCAGCTACTGACAAGCAAGCTGTCGATGATGCCACCAAGGCCGGTATTGAAGCCATTGACGCGCAACACATTTCTGGCTCAAAGACTGTCGACGTTTTGAAGGACGACGCCTTAAAGGCTATCGCTGATGAAGCGGCCAAGGTGTCTAAGGATATTGACGCTGACACAACTTTGGATAACGCCACGAAGGCAACACAGAAAGATAATGTTGCCAAAGAAGCCACTAAGGCGACTGAAAACATCAAGGCTGCCACTGACAAGCAAGCTGTCGATGATGCCACCAAGGCCGGTATTGAAGCCATTGATGCGCAACACGTTGCTAGTTCAAAGACCGTGGATGTCTTGAAGGACGACGCCTTAAAGGCTATCGCTGATGAAGCGGCCAAGGTGTCTAAGGACATCGATGCCGACGCCACTTTGGATAACGCCACGAAGGCTGTTCAAAAGGACAATGTTGCCAAAGAGGTCACTAAGGCGACCGAAAGCATTAAGGCTGCGACGGATAAGCAGGCGGTTGACGATGCCACCAAGGCCGGCATCACAGCTATTGATGCCCAACACGTTTCTGGCGCAAAGACGGTGCCAGTTTTGAAGGACGACGCCTTGCAGGCCATCGCCGATGAAGCCGCTAAGGTAAGCGAAGCTATCGACGCCGACGTAACTTTGGACAATGCCACGAAGGCAACACAGAAAAATAATGTTGCCAAGGAAGCCACCAAGGCAACTGACAATATCAAGGCTGCGACTGATAAACAGGCCGTGGATGACGCTACTAAGGCCGGTGTTGAAGCTATTGATGCGCAACACATTTCTGGCTCAAAGACTGTCGACGTTTTGAAGGACGACGCCTTAAAGGCTATCGCCGACGAAGCTGCTAAGGTAAGCAAAGCCATCGATGCCGACGCGACTTTGGACAACGCTACTAAGGCTGTTCAAAAGGACAACGTGGCTAAGGCAGCCGCTCAAGCTACTGAAAATGTGAAATCAGCCACTGATAAGCAAACGGTTGCCGATATGACTGCTGCCGGTATCCAAGCTATCGATGCTCAACATGTTCCTGGCACTAAGACGATTGCTGTTTTGAAGGACGAAGCGCTCCAAGCTATCGCTGATGAAGCAGCTGCGGTTAAGGCTACGATTGATCAAGATGTTACCTTAGATAACGTTGCTAAGGCCACTCAAAAGCACAACGTTGACGTCGAGGCTCAACAAGCTGTTACGGCTATTAAGGCAGCTAACGATGCGCAGGGAATTCAGGATGCGACAGCTGCTGGCATTAAAGCCATTGATGCTCAGTATGTACCTGGTCAACCTTTGCAAAAACAGCAAGACCAAGCTAAGACGGCTATTGATCAAGAAGCTCAGTTGGTTAAGGACCTTATTGCCAAGGACCCAACTTTGACAGATGGTCAAAAAGCTGATCAAACTAAGGCAATTGATGAGGTTGTAATCAATGCTAAAAAGTTAGTTGACCAAGCAACGAACGCTCAAGGTGTTAAAGATGCTACTGATCAGGCTAAAAAGGATATTCATAATCAGTATCAGCCAGGTGGTTCACTAGTCGAACAGCAAAACATTGCTAAATCAGTCATTGATCAAGAAGCCCAGAAGGTCAAGAATCAGATTGCCAAGGATCCAACTTTGACGGATAGTCAAAAGGCTGATCAAACCAAAGCGGTTGATGATGCCACGCTTCATGCTAAGCAGACGATTGACAGTGCAAGTAATGCTCAAGATGTGAAGAATGCTACCACTCAAGGCATTGCAGCGATTGATAGCCAATATCAACCAGGCACCGCTTTGAGTGCTCAACAGACCAGTGCTCTTCATGCAATTGAGCGTGAAGCCGCCAAAATTAAGGGCCAAATTGATGCCGATGTTACCTTAGATGATGCGGCTAAGAATCTTCAAAAAGCGAATGTAGACAAAGAGGTTAAGCAGGCAGCTGATGCGATTAACAGTGCAACCGATGCTCAAACAATCGTTAATGCAACGTCGGCTGGTATCAAGGCCATCGATGCCCAATATGTACCTGGTACGACTGCTCTTGTTGACCAGCAAAAGGCAGCCTTACAGCGGATTGAGGACGAGGCAGCCGCTATTAAGGCCGTAATTAGCCAAGATAAAACTTTGGATAATGCCGCTAAGGAAATCCAACGAGCTAATGTAGATCGTGAGGCCAAGAAGGCTCACGATAGCATTAAGGCTGCTACTAATGCTCAAGGCGTTAAGGTAGCTACCGAAGCAGGTATTAAGGCCATCGATGCCCAATATGTACCTGGTACGACTACTCTTGCTGACCAGCAAAAGGCAGCCGTACAGCTAATTGCTAACGAAGGCGCTCGTGTTAAGGGTGAAATTGATCGTGATCCAACGCTGGATGATGCTGAAAAGGCAGTTCAAAAAGCCAACGTCGACCGGGAAGTTCAGCAAGCGACTGCTAACATTAATACCACTACTGATGCTCAAGGCGTTAAAAATGCCACGGCTGACGGTGTTAAAGCAATCAATGCCCAACATGTGTCTGGTACAAAGTCAGTTGACAATCTAAAGCATGATGCCAATACTGCAATTGACAATGAAGCAGCCAAAGTTAAGCAAGAAATTGCTAATGATTCAACCCTAGACGATGCTACTAAGCAAATTCAGACCAACAATGTTGATCAAGAAGCTGTTAAGGCAAAATCTGCTATCAACGCTGCTATTGATAAGCAAGGTGTAGCAAATGCGCAGGTAGCTGGTATTCAAGCGATTGATGCCCAACACGTGCCTGGTAAGCCAAGTGCTAAGGTGCCAGAACCAGTAACACCAGTAATCAAACCAACAAGCACTAAACCGGCTGCGTTACCACAAACAGCAAAGCTAACTAGTGATAATACCGGTAAGGAAGCCGCTGTTCTAGCTTCTGTATTGATGACTGCTGGTTTGTTCTTAGGAGCTAAGCCTAAGAAACGTGAAGATGAAGAATAAATTCTAAGTCTTTAACTAATTTTCAATCATAAAAATGCGTTCCCAATGTCATCTGGGAGCGCATTTTTTCGTTATTTTCAGAGTTGTAATTTTTGTCCCCCAAATAAATCCCCAACATTCGTTATAATAAATGTATTGTGTAAAATCAGAGAAAAATGGTGAGTTATGAACGTATTTAAAAATTTAATGAAGGAATGGGTGATTCCCCTAGCCTTGGTAGCACTGCTAGGCTGGTGTTTTACGCAGTTTGTCTTTACGGGGGCAATCGTAAATGGTAGTTCCATGGAACCTAATTTACTTAACCGCCAGTATGTCGGCGTGAATCGCCTGGGTAATCTGCATCGTGGGGATGTCGTGGTTTTTGATGCGACTCAGGAAGATCCACAAATCAGGCCGGGGAATAAAGACTACGTCAAAAGAATTATTGGGGTGCCCGGCGATACCGTTACCTACCAAAATGGCAATTTGTACGTTAACGGGAAAATGGTCAATCAATCTTATCTCTCAGTCGATGAACGTACCCAAGGGACCGCTGGTGAATTTGGCACCAGTTGGTCACTGGCTAGTTTATCAGCCACCGGTATGTGGCAAGAAAAAGATCAAGATAAAAGCGTCGTGCCGGCCGATGCCTACTTTGTGTTAGGAGACCATCGTTCGGTATCCAATGATGGCCGTTACTTTGGTTTTGTGGATCGTAACCACATTTTTGGAAAAGTAGTCGTACCGTTTTGGTATGATGCCACTGTGAAAGACAATATTAATCATCAAAGCCAACATTTCTTTGGCTAGTTTATGTTTGAAGAGCCAGAGCGCCTACTAGATAAATTGAGTATAATAGGGTTATATGGACAAATAGAATGGAGCCTTAACATGGTAAAAAATTTCTTAAAGGGGTGGGGTGGCACAATCCTATGGATGGTGATTGCCGTTAGTGCCATCTGGCTATTGAATGCCTTTGTGTTTAGTACTGTTTCAATTAGTGGTACTTCAATGGAACCTAATTTGCTTAATCAGCAGCGTGTCGGGGTCAATCACTTGGCCACTTTGAAACGTGGGGATGCAGTTGTCTTTGATGCTCGCCAGGAGGATCCTCGTTTTAAGACTGGGAATAGCCCATACTACGTTAAGCGTATAATTGGGATTCCTGGTGATACGGTTGAATATCGTTCCGGAAACCTTTACGTCAATAATAAAAAGGTTAATCAAGATTACATTTCTAATGATGAAAAGACCCAAGGAACCGAAGGAGATTTTGGTGCCACTTGGAACTTAAAAACCCTTTCTACAACTGGACTATGGCAGGCAAAAGACCAAAATAAGAGCACTGTTCCTAGTGGTGAGTACTTTGTGATGGGGGATCACCGTTCGGTATCCAATGATGGCCGTTACTTTGGCTTTGTGGATCGTAATCATATTATGGGCAAGGTGGTCGTACCATTCTGGTATAGCCAACAAATTAAAAATAGTGTCGATCATCAGGACCAACACTTCTTTGCTTAAAGGCAATCAAAAATCAGTTAGGATTTATCCTAACTGATTTTTTAATCTTCTTCGGTTTCTTTACCCTTGGACTTACGTCCGAAATTCCACCAATGCTTTTTTTGTTCAGCCTGCATTTCAATTCGTTGGACACGGCTGGTGGCCTTATCTAACTGCTGCAAAGTTGCTAATTGTAAATGCTGTTGCTGATCAACGGAAACTTGAGCTTTTTCAAAGTTTTCCTCAGCTTTGGATAAAGTACTTTTCAAAGTTTCGATATGTTGTTTACGATCGTCAAGCTGTTGGTCTTTAAAACCAAGCTCACTTTCCAACATTTCTAATTTCATTTTAAGTAATTCAATTTCAGTTTTAGGGTCAACTTCCGTATTAAGTTGGCTTAAGGCACTATTTTTTTCAGGGCGTAGGGCACTAAGATCTTCTTCGCTATAAGTGCCGTTTAACTCAATCCCCCGGGCTTTAGCACGTTCATGGAGGGTTTCACGGTCAATCCCCAAAAACAAACTAAGCTCGGTCACTGATGAAAAAGTATAGATATCCTTTAAATTTTCTCGTTTAATTTTCACAGTGGTTCCCTCCGTAATCAAATTCATTATAACGAAAAAGCCTCACAAATGGGGAAAAGCTCTAATTGAAAGTGCTAATCTTTTGATTTTCTTAACCTTCTTTATGAAAAATTACTATTGTGGACTTAATTTATCGGGAGGAAGCGCAAGGAAGATTTTAAGAACGAGCTAAAATGTCAATGCTCATTTTTTCTAGGACAACCGGCTGATTATGCGTAGCTTGGCGTAATTCATTTAAGAAGAAACCATCCGGCAGGGGTAAGGCCTGTTTTAAGGCGTAAACCGTTAGGGTGTAGTTGTGGTCTTTGTCTGGTGGCATTGGACCGATATAGTTGTTAATAATTTGTGGATTATCAACATCAACATATTGAGAATAAAGACTATTTTGACCACGCGTAAAATTCTCGCCCTCTTGAGCTAAATTAGCTGGAATTAAGGCTTCACTACCCAATACTGGATAATTGGCTGCAATCCAATGAATATAGGTAAAGCCCATCACTGGAATTGAGTCAAAATCAACTAAGGTCCAGGCTAGAAAACGTGTATCAACGGGTAAATTAGTGATTTCAATCGGAAATGATTGACTAGGATAGCCGTCAATTTTTTGAGTAGCCGGGGCGTACTTGGCATACTGATCTGCTAAATATCCCTTTTCAAGGGGAACGTTAATTTTCATCATGATTAGATAACCTCCAGAATCTTTGTCTGCATTATAGCATAGGGCTTTGGCGGTCGTTTGCGCCTAATTATGGTAGTATTAAAATTAAGCTAATTAACAGATAAAGGATGTAGATAATATGTTATCCAATATAATTATTAATAGTTTGTGGGTCGGTTTTGTCGCTGGTATGGTATCGGGCATGGTTAAAATAGGCTGGGAAGCAATTTTTCCGCCTCGGAATCAGGCCCGTAATGCTACTAACCCACCTCAAAAATTATTAGAGCAGTTAGGCGTGTCCAGCCAAGTCACACATGCAACCGTCCGGATTGCAGATGATCAAGATGTTCCTTATGTTAGTTTGTTAATGCATTTTGGTTTTTCAATTGCCTTTTCAATTTTATTTGTCCTAGTTGCTAATTTCTATGCACCGATTACTTATGGTCAAGGAACTGTATTTGGCATCGTTATTTGGATTGCTTTTCATTGGGTGATTTTACCACTTTTCAAGACGATTCCAGCAGCTTGGAAGCAACCTTGGTATGAAAATTTATCCGAATTCTTGGGCCACATGGTTTGGGGTTGGGTGATTTATATTGTGGCGATTGGTCTGCCCGTCAGTGGTGTTTATTTCTAAAATTTAGGACAAATAAAAAAGCAAGCTATGGCTTGCTTTTTTCTATTACTTAAGAATCCAATTGTCACCGTTTTTAGCTAACAATTCATCGGCAGCCTCAGGCCCCATTGAGCCGGCTGGATAGATTTCTAATGGTGCTTTATCAGCAGCATAGACATCGGAAATTGCATCGGTAAATTTCCATGCAGTAGCAACACCATGCCAATCGGCAAAGTTTGAACCATCACCATCCATGGCATCGTGAATCATCCGCTCGTAAGGAGCAGGTGTCTCAGCTGCTTCTTGAGCAGTTGGCTTCCAGTCCAAATTAATGAGATGAGTGCTGAAAGTATCGGTAACATCTTTAGCATTCAAGCTCATTTGAATACCGGCTTCTGGTGAAACAATAATTGAAAGAACTGTTTCTTGTGGTTCTTGTTGGGCACCCATAGCAAAAGTGCCGGCCTTGAAGACAACATCAATTCGGGTCGTCTTAGTGGTCATGCGCTTTCCTGAACGGACATAGAAAGGCACACCCTGCCAACGGGGCATATCAAACTGCAATTCACCAGCAATATAGGTGTTGTTCTTAGAGTCAGCCGGTACATCTGGTTCCTTGTTATAAGCGGCGTATTCACCATTTGCCCCATATTGACCACGAACAAAGTAACGATTTACTTCAGCTTCATCATAAATCTTAAGAGCTGAGAAGGCAGCATTTTTAGCGGCCCGAATGTCTTTGTCGCTGAAGCTAGCTGGTTCTTCCATAGCTAACCAACCAACGATTTGCATGGCGTGGTTTTGAATCATGTCTAACAAAGCACCGGCAGTATCGTAGTAGCCAGCTCGTTCTTCAACACCCAAAGTTTCAGCCAAGGTAACTTGGATATTTTTGATGTAATCTTTGTTCCAAGCGTTGGCAATTAAAGGATTACCAAAACGTAGTGGGGCAATGTTTAAGACCATTTCCTTACCAAGGAAGTGATCGATACGGTAAAGCTGATCATCTTCAAAGGCATTTTCTAATTCGTTTTGTAGCTTTTCAGCCGTAGCATATGATGAACCAAAAGGCTTCTCAATCATCAAACGATTAAAGCCTTTATCAGCCAACAAGCCTTCTGACTTCAAATACTGGGCAATTGTGCCAAAGAAACGTGGGGCAACGGACATGTAAAAAATCCGATTACCTTCAACGCCAAACTTTTTAGCTGCAGCTTCAATGGTTTCGCGTAAGCCAGCATAACCAGCCGCTTCAGTCACATCACTAGCATTGTATGAAAAATGCTCAATAAAGGCCTCGGCCTGATCTTGATCAGTAATACCAGCTTGAATCGATTGACGTACCATTTCTTGGTACTCTTCAGTGGATAACTCTTGACGAGAGGTACCAACAATTGCGAAGTTGTTTTGTAAGTATCCCTTTTTGTACAGGTTAAAAACAGATGGATATAGCATCCGCTTAGCCAAATCACCAGTGGCACCAAAAAAAGTTACCAATGTCTTAATTTCTGAGACCATGATATTCCCCTTTAATTTCTTTGTTCAATACAATGCTAATTATAACGAATTGAGGCTTAAAAATCAGTACCTTCTATTATGAGTGTTGTGATTAACTGCGATGGTGAATGTTTGCAACTGATCAAATTAGTAGGGAGCTAGCCAGTTAGAATGCCCGTGCTATACTGTTCTATACACTACCAGGAGGGCCTATGAAAACATCATCAGTAAAAAAAGAACTCAGTGAAAAATGGCTGTTGTTGGCGGTATTACTCTCTAATACCGCCAGTGCGATGATTTGGCCGGTAACCACTCTGTATATGACTGGATCCTTGCATCAAAGTTATACCTCTGCTGGTTTGGTACTGATGGTCGGCGCGTTGATTAGTATCTTGGGTTCTTTTGTAGGGGGTCGCCTATTTGATCGATGGGATGCTCACAAAGCGTTAATAATTGCTTGTAGCATTGCCACAGTGGCTGCTGTGGGCTTGATTGTCTGGAACGGGTGGCCAGAATTTGCGATTATGATTTGGTTGCTAAATTTTGGTGGAGGATTGATTTCAACCTTAGTAAATGCCTATGCTACGACCGTCAATGGTAAAAAAACACGCGTAGTCTTCAATAACATATACATTGTTTTAAATGTTGGGGTGGTATTTGGTACCTTATCGGTCGGTTATATTTTTGACTACGGCTTTACCTTGTTAATGGTGATTGCTAGTGCCTTATATTGCTTATTGCTACTTATTAGTATCTTGGTATTTAACGATCCTAATCAAATAGTGGCAGTAACCAGTGATGATCAGCCGAAAATGGCCGAAAAGTCAGACCTTAGTGCCACTAAATTTAAAATCACGCCTCTATTGGCCTGGATTGGTGCGCTATTATTTATTACCTATTTGTCCTATATTCTTTGGGAAACCATTATGGCTCCGCATATGCGCAGTTTGGGTTTGCCGACCCGTAATTATGCTGATTTGTGGGTTATTAATGGTGTAACCATCATTGTCTTTCAGAAATTCATTTCAAACTGGGCCAATCGACATCCTTACCGGATTTCTGTGATTTTAGGTGGCGTAATTTTTGCTTCTAGTTTCTTTTTCATGATTTTTGCCAAGGATTTTTGGCAATTGGTCTTAGTTTTTGAGTTGTTAACAATTGGTGAAATGCTAGAAAGCCCTCAGGTGCCGGCTTGGGTGGCCCAGGTAACCTCTCCAGCAGTGGCTGGTCAAGCACAAGGTTTTGTTTCCATGATGATTAGTTCGGGCCGAGTAGTTGGACCGATTTATGCTGGTTTGATGATGGATAATGGGCTGATGAACCAATTATTCCTGTCAGTTTTTGGGGTGATGCTAGTGGTCTTAGCTGGTCTATATTGGATTAGTATTCGTGGGGTAGAACCGTCCAATTAATGTCTGAAGAAAAATTAAGTCGAAGTACGTACTATACAGGTAATGGTGGAAATGTTAACTAACCCCTTGAAACTGCTTTAGTAGTTGTAGTATAGTAGACGAATGTGAGTGCACAAAGTGCAAGCACTCCTTGCAGCATAAGCTGCCAGAGACCAGAAGGAGGAAACTATGGCTACATCATACGAACTAACTTATATTGTTCGCCCTGACTTGGATGCAGATGCTAAAAAAGCGCTTGTTGAGCGTTTTGACGGTATTTTGGCTGAAAACGGTGCGAACATTGCTAAGTCAGCCGATTGGGCAACACGTCGTTTTGCTTATGAAATCGCTGGCTATCGTGAAGGTACTTATCACATTGTTGACTTTACTGCCGACAGTGATGATGCCCTTAACGAATTTGACCGTTTGGCTAAGATCTCAAACGATATCTTGCGTCACATGATTGTTAAGCGCGACGCTAAGTAATTTAGCATTCCACCGGGAAAGAGGACCTAAGAGATGATTAATCGAGTTGTTTTAATTGGGCGATTGACCCGTGATGTGGAATTACGCTATACACAATCAGGTGTAGCAGTTGGTTCCTTTACCTTGGCAGTAAATCGTCAATTTACAAATAGCAATGGTGACCGCGAAGCGGATTTTATCAATGCTGTCATTTGGCGTAAAGCTGCTGAGAATTTTGCCAATTTTACTGGCAAGGGAGCTTTGGTAGCCGTCGAAGGTCGCTTGCAGACTCGTAATTATGAAAATAATTCTGGTCAGCGTGTCTATGTAACTGAAGTTGTGGTAGATAACTTCTCCCTTCTTGAGTCACGTAGCGAAAGCGAACGTCGTCGTGCCCAAAATGGTGCTGGACAAGGAAACGACTTTGGTGCTAGTGCTGGTTTTGATAATAATCAGTCACTGGACGCCGTTGATCCTTTTGCTAGCAACCAACCTGCTGCTAACCAACAAAATACAAATTCCAAGCCATCAACTGGAAAAGCTGATGCTACTAATCCTTTTGCAACTGGATCGGGTAGTGGTATCGATATTTCCGATGATGACCTACCATTTTAAAGTAAATTTCTAGAAAGGAGATTATTACTATGCCAGAGCAAACTTCACGTCCACAACAACGACGTCGTCCGCAAGGTGGACCACGTCGCCGTCGTAAGGTGGATTACATTGCTGCTAATCACATCGAATATGTTGATTACAAGAACACTGAACTCTTGGAGCGCTTTATTTCAGAACGAGGTAAGATTTTGCCTCGCCGCGTAACTGGTACTTCTGCTAAGAACCAACGCAAGGTAACAGCTGCTATCAAGCGTGCTCGTATTATGGCTTTGCTACCATTCGTAGCTGAAGACTAATATAAATAAGTTTTAACCCGAGACTTTGGTCTCGGGTTTTTCTTTGTAGTTAATGGCTGTGGTAAAATTAAGTATTGGGATTCATGATGAGAGGTAACTATGAAAAAATGGTTAAACTTTACCAACTTACCTAAGCTTAGTAAACGGATGGATTTAGCAGTCCTTTATTGGCTAATATTGGGTATTAGCCTATTTAGTGTGATTTATGCTTTCATTATTAACTGGGGATTGGGATTGATTTGGCTTGGCGTAGTGCTCATTGCGCTGCGCTATGGTATTAATACTACTCAAGCTGCTAGCCAAGATACTGAAGAATATTTGAATGACTTAACCTATCGGGTTTCACGTACTGAACAAGAGGCTTTAATTGAAATGCCAATCGGTATCATTCTTTTGGATAAAAGTGGCCATATTGATTGGGTTAATCCTTATGTGCAAAGTTATTTAGGACAGCAGGATATCATTGGTTTACTGTTAAAGGATGTTGATGCTGGTCTGTCCTTAGCCGTTAAAAATTATACGGCGGATAACCAAGCGCACCAGATTGACTGGTTAAATCGAGTATTTAAGGTCGCTGTTCAAGAAAATTTGCATGTTGTGTACTTGATGGATGTAACACCATCGGTCGAAATTCAACAGCAATTTCAAAATCATCGTTTGATTGGTGGATTGATTTCAGTTGATAACTATGAAGAAGTAACCGATGGGTTGAGCGATTCGGAAAGCTCCAAGTTGCGGACGTACGTAACCAGTGAGCTTTCGGATTGGGCCGTTACGCACGGCTTGTATTTACGTCGTTTAAGTCCTGTGTCGTACCTCTTGTTTGGTTATCAAACTGGACTACGAGCGGCCGAAGATGATAAATTTGGTGTGGTAAAATCAATTCGAGAAGCAACCGCCCAGCAAAATTCGCCGCTAACCTTATCAATGGGGATTGCCTACGGGCAAGAAGATATTAATAAGCTCATTAAATTAGCGCAAACTAATTTGGATTTGGCTTTGGGACGTGGTGGCGATCAAGTTGTGGTTAAATCTGAAGACGCGCCCGCGCGTTTTTATGGCGGCACGACTAACCCAATGGAAAAGCGGACCCGGGTTCGAGCTCGGGTAGTTTCGCAAACGATTGCCGAATTAATGGATCAGGCTGATCAAGTTATGATGGTTGGGCATAATATGCCTGATTTAGATTCGATTGGGGCGGCCTTGGGCTTGTGGCGTTTTGCCCAAACTCGTAATAAACCAGCTTATGTAGTTGTTGATGAAGGAAATATTTATAGCGATATTCAGTTGCTTTTAACTGAATTACGTAAAAGTTCTGCTGACGATGACCGACCTGGTTATGCCATCGGATCTTCCATTATTGATGAAGAAAGCGCAGTTCCTCAGGCTACTGAACGGACGCTACTAATTCTAGTTGATCATGCCAAAGCCGATTTAACCGGAGCACCTGAGTTACTGGAAAAATTGGGTAGTCATTTAGTTGTGATTGATCATCATCGTTTAGCGGAGCGTGGTTTGAATCAAAAACCACTTCTTTCATACATTGAGCCGTATGCTTCGTCAACTTCGGAATTAGTCGCTGAATTATTGCAGTACCAAAATCAAAGTGATGCGCCGATTACTAAAATCGAAGCCACCGCTATGTTGGGTGGTATTCAAATTGACACCAAAAACTTCACCCTACGGACCGGATCACGAACTTTTGATGCGGCTAGTTATTTACGGGCTAACGGAGCGGATAGTAACTTAATCCAAGCCTTCATGAAAGAAAAGTTCTCTGACTTCCAGGCGCGCACGCACTTGATTAATATGACCAAGATTGAAGACCAGGCGGCTATTGTTGTTGGTGAAAATGATCAAATTTATCCTGGGGTGATTACCGCCCAAGCTGCCGATGAATTGTTGCAAATTAGCGGAGTTGATGCCTCTTTTGTGATTACAAAACGCCGTGATGGTCGCGTCGGAATTTCGGCGCGCTCGACGGGTAATTACAATGTTCAAACCGTTATGGAAGCCATGGGTGGTGGTGGACATTTATCCAATGCTGCTACTCAAATTAAAGGAATTAACACTGACGATGCTTACCGGCAACTAATGGATGCCATTGCTAGTCAGGCTGAAAAAGCAGAATAGTAAAGGAGTAAACAGATGAAAGTTGTATTTTTAGAAGATGTTAAGGGTCGCGGTAAAAAGGGCGAAATCAAAGAGGTGCCTGATGGTTACGCAAATAACTTTTTGATTAAAAATAAGAAGGCTGAGCCGGCTACTGGTAAGAATTTGGGAGCCGTTAAGGGGCGCCAACGGGCCGAAGATAAGCTTGCAGCTGAAGAACTAGCCCAAGCTAAAAAGTTAGCTGCCTTTTTTGAAGATGAAAAAACTGTTGTTGAGTTAAAGGGAAAGTCAGGAACTGACGGCCGTTTGTTTGGTGCAGTTTCATCTAAGCAAATCGTTGCAGCGTTAGCTGACCAGTACCAAATTAAGATGGATAAGCGCAAGATGTTGTTAGAACAACCAATCCATTCTTTGGGTTACGTTGATGTACCAGTTAAGTTACATCGAGATGTAACCGCTAATTTGCGAGTTCATGTTACTGAAGGATAAAGCTAATGGATAATGCCTTAGGGCCGAATGAGTATCGACAGTCACCACAAGATATTGCCGCTGAACAAGCTGTTTTAGGGGCAATCTTTTTTGATGTTAATTCGGCTAGTGCCATGGCTGCTGCTCAGGCAATTTTAGAGCCAAATGATTTTTATCGTCAGGCTCACCAAACTATTTTTAAGGCTATGAGTCAATTAGTTGATGAACAACGGCCGATTGACATGTTGACCTTACAAGATAAGTTAAATAGCATGCAGCAGCTGGAAAATGTTGGTGGAATGGCTTATTTGTCGGAGCTGTCAGAGAGTACTGCCTCGGCTGCTAATTTGCGTCATTATGCTGATATTGTCCATGAAAAATCCGTGCTTAGACGGATGATTGAAACCTTAACGCATACGATGACGATTGCCTATAACGGTAGTGAAGATAGTGAAAATCTGTTAGAAGAACTGGGTCGCCAGTTGGATAATCTAGCTGAAAATCGTGGTGATGACAGCCTCCGTCAGATTAAAGAAGTTTTGCGTGAGTTTCAGTCCAATCTTGATAATGCGGCTGAAAATGATAATGACGTGGTTGGTTTAGCCACGGGGTATCCCGATTTAGATCACTTGACGCATGGTTTTCGTGAAGATCAGATGATTGTTATCGGTGCTCGGCCAGCTGTTGGTAAAACCGCCTTTGTCTTAAATGTTGCTAAAAATGCGGCTAAAAGTGAAAAAGTACCAGTCGTGGTCTTTAGTTTGGAAATGGGTGCAGTTGATTTGGTTACCCGTTTGGTTGCTGCTGAAGGGGCTATTGACGCTAACCACCTGACAACTGGACAAATGACTTCTAATGATTGGCAGTCGTTGACCTTGGCCATGCAATCACTAGCCAACATGAAAATTTATTTAGATGACACGCCGGGTATTCGTATTAATCAAATCTCAGCCAAACTGCGTAAATTAGAAAAAGATTTACTCAGTGATATGACTGAAGAGCAGCGCGATGCTAATCCCCATCCTTTGGGTATGGTGATTATTGATTATTTAGGTTTGATTGAATCGACGAATACTGAAAGCCGGCAACAGGCCGTTTCAGAAATCTCACGTTCGATTAAAAAATTAGCTAAAGAGCTACATACACCCATCTTAGCCTTAGCCCAGTTAAGTCGTGGTGTGGAGCAGCGGCAGGACAAGCGGCCGATTCTTTCTGACTTACGTGAATCGGGTTCGATTGAACAAGATGCTGATATTGTTGCCTTTCTTTACCGTGAAGATTACTATCGCGATGAAGGCGAAGATGACCAAGGTAATGGTAATGATGAAGAAACTGCCGTTCCAATTGAAGTTATTTTAGAAAAAAATCGAGCAGGTGCGCGGGGCACTGCTCGACTAATGTTTAATAAACCAACCTTTAAGTTTAGTCCCATGGTTCCTGGCTATCGTCAAGATGATGCGCCCGCTGGAGGTCATGCCGACGTTAGTTCGGGCGCCGGTTGGTAAAAAAGTGTGATATATTCACACTTTTTTTATTGGCGTAAATCTACAAAGGGGGCCTGAATTAAATCGGCAAGGTTTTGGGGATTGATTTTATCCGATCGTCCTAATTCACCAGCGCTGACGAGAAAATAATCACGATTTTCAGCTGATTGATCGATAAAAATGGGGAAGTGCTTATTTTGCCAAATACCAACTGGATTATTGGCTCCGTGAATATAACCTGTTGTCTTTTGGAGGTCTTTAAGCGGAATCATATGAACTTTTTTGTTATCAGAAACTTGGGCTAATTTTTTAAGGGATAAATGTTCCGTAATGGGTAGTACAGCCACTACGGGTCCCGTTTTGTCGCCCATTGCTGCCAGGGTCTTATAGATGTCATCTTCGATCAGTTCAAATTCAGCCAAGGTCGCTTGGCGTTGTTCAGCTGTTTGGTCTAATACATTTAATGCCAAATCTTCATAAGCAACATCATGATGTTCTAATACTTGTTCTGGAAGGGTCTTTTTTGTCTTTTTCTTTGCCATAAGTGTATTTTAGCACAGGATTAGCTGCCAAAGATTGTGGTCCGACCACTTGTGCTAAAATAGATATTATGTCAGATACAATTTATGTCACTGTGCAAGCAGATATCAAACAAAAAATATATCAAGGAAGTTATCCAGATCTCAAGCTTCCCAATGAGCGAGACTTAGCGGAACAATATCAGGTATCCCGATCGTCCATTAAGCGCGCCCTGAACGTTTTAGTCCAGCAGGGAATTATTTTTAAAAAGCGTGGTAGTGGTACCTTCGTGAACCCGCTTTATTTAAAAAATCAGGCGATTTTTCAACAAGAGGGATCTAACTTAGGTGTTTCTGATTTCTTTCGGAGCCACGGGCAAATTCCAAGCATTCAATTGATTGATTTCCGGGTGCTCCCAGCGACCCCAGAACAGCAACAGGCGTTGTTTTTAAATGAAGGTGACTTTGTTTATGAAATTAAACGGTTACGCAGTTTAGGAAACGTGCCCTTCATGATTGAAAATGGTTATGTACCAATCAGCTTGTTACCTGGTTTAAATCGCGAAATTGTGTCGAAATCCATCTATGAATATGTGGAACAAGAAAAGGCACGCACTGTGACCAAGTCTTTTATGACGATTATGGCCGAACCAAGCACTAAAGAAGATCAACAACTGCTTAAGTTAAAGGTTAATGAACCGGTTGGTATCATGGAAGGAATCTTTTTCATGGATGATGGCACACCATTAGAATTCTCGACGATGCGCCTGCATTATCGCTATTTGCACTATAACGCTTTCATCAGTTTAGATTCTGAATAATTGGACCGGCCCAATTATTTTTAAAATCCAACCAAAACTAAGCAGATTGCCAAC
Organism: Convivina intestini; assembly: GCF_003096575.1. Taxonomy (GTDB): domain Bacteria; phylum Bacillota; class Bacilli; order Lactobacillales; family Lactobacillaceae; genus Convivina; species Convivina intestini. The sequence goes on along the minus strand of NZ_QEKT01000004.1, from coordinate 66,059 downwards.
CAATCGGCTTTTTATCTTGAACAAACCCCGTCAATCCGTTATACTTAGAGCTGTAAATAGCGGAGAAGATTCGTGATTTACGAATTCTCATGGATTATAAATAAAAGGAGTACTGAATTTTATGGTTGATTACAATTCAAAAGAGTACTTGGAACTTGTTGACAAGTGGTGGCGTGCCACCAACTATTTGTCAGCTGGGATGATCTTCTTGAAGAGCAACCCTTTGTTCTCGGTTACCAAGACACCTATCCAAGCGGAAGATGTTAAGGTTAAGCCCATCGGACACTGGGGCACTATTTCAGGACAGACTTTCTTGTACGCCCATGCTAACCGTTTGATCAACAAGTATAACTTAAACATGTTCTACATTGGTGGTCCTGGACACGGTGGTCAAGTTATGGTCACTAACGCTTACTTGGATGGTGAATATACTGAAGACTATCCAGAAGTTACCCAGGACTTGAAGGGTATGTCTACTTTATTCAAGCGCTTCTCATTCCCAGGTGGAATTGGTTCGCACATGACAGCCCAGACTCCTGGTTCATTGCACGAAGGTGGAGAACTTGGTTACTCATTGTCACACGCCTTTGGTGCTGTGCTTGATGCCCCTGACGAAATCGCCTTTGCCGTAGTTGGTGATGGGGAATCAGAAACTGGTCCATCAATGACTTCATGGCATTCAATCAAGTTCTTGAACGCCAAGAACGATGGTGCTGTTTTGCCTATCTTGGATTTGAACGGATTCAAGATTTCTAACCCAACTGTCTTCTCACGTATGAGTGATGAAGAAATTACAAAGTTCTTCGAAGGTTTGGGCTACTCACCACGCTTTATCGAAAACGATGATATCCATGATTACATGACATATCACGAAAAGGCTGCTAAGGTTCTTGACCAAGCAATCGAAGATATTCAAGCAATCCAAAAGGATGCCCGTGAAAACGGTAAGTACCAAGATGGAACTGTACCAGCTTGGCCTGTAATCATCGCCCGTTTGCCAAAGGGTTGGGGTGGACCACGCTTTGACCAAAAGGGTATGCCTATTGAAAATTCATTCCGTGCTCACCAAGTGCCATTGCCTCTAGAACAAGGCAACTTAGACACTTTGCCACAGTTCGAAGAATGGATGAACTCATACAAGCCTGAAGAATTGTTCAACACTGATGGTTCATTGAAGGATGAATTAAAGGCAATTATTCCTGCTAAGCGCATGTCAGCTAACCCAATGGCTAACGGTGGACGCCCACGTGGTGTTGAACCAGAAACTTTGGACTTGCCTAACTGGCGTGACTTCGCTAACAAGATCACTCCTGAGACTCGCGGAACTTTGTTGAAAGACAGTAACCGCAACATGGATATGTTCACTTTGTCAACTTACCTTGAAAAGGTAATGCAAATGAACCCACATTCATTCCGTGTCTTTGGACCTGATGAAACTATGTCAAACCGTCTATGGTCATTGTTTGACACTACTAACCGTCAATGGATGGAAGAAGTTATTGATCCAAACGATCAATACGAAGCTCCTGAAGGACGTATCTTGGATGCCCAGTTGTCTGAGCACCAAGCTGAAGGTTGGCTTGAAGGTTATACTTTGACTGGCCGTGTTGGTATCTTTGCTTCATACGAATCATTCTTGCGTGTTGTTGATTCAATGATTACTCAGCACTTCAAGTGGTTGCGTCATGCTTCTGAACAAGCATGGCGTAATGATTACCCATCATTGAACTTGATTTCAACTTCAACTGCCTTCCAGCAAGATCACAACGGTTATACTCACCAAGATCCAGGTCTATTGACTCACTTGGCTGAAAAGAAGTCTAACTTCATCCGTGAATACTTGCCAGCCGATGGTAACTCAGCTTTGGCCGTTCAAGACCGTGCCTTTACTGAGCGTCATAAGGTTAACCATTTGGTTATCTCTAAGCAACCTCGTCAACAGTGGTTCACTGCTGATGAAGCTGAAGAATTGGCAACTACTGGTTTGAAGACGATTGATTGGGCTTCAACATCACCAAATGGCAAGGTTGACATTACCTTTGCTTCTGCTGGTACTGAGCCAACTATCGAAACTTTGGCCGCTTTGTGGTTGGTTAACCAGGAATTCCCTGATGTTAAGTTCCGCTACGTAAACGTTGTTGAATTGCTTCGTTTGCAAAAGAAGTCTGAAGCTGAAGGTAACGACGAACGTGAATTGCCTGCTGAAGAATTCGATAAGTTCTTCCAAGCTGATACACCAGTTGTCTTTGGTTACCACGGTTATGAAGACTTGATTGAATCATTCTTCTTCGAGCGTAAGTTCCGTGGCGATGTCTTTGTTCATGGTTACCGTGAAGATGGTGACATCACTACTACTTACGACATGCGTGTTTACTCACACTTGGATCGTTTCCACCAAGCTAAGGAAGCTGTAAGCATCCTTTCTGGTCGTGGTGTTATTGACCAAGCTGCTGCTGATACTTTCATCGCTAAGATGGATGATATTTTGGCAAAGCACTTCAAGGTTACTCGTGAAGAAGGTCGTGATATCGAAGAGTTCACTGACTGGAAGTGGACTGCCCTTAAGTAATATTAATGGGTCAAAAAGGATTGGTTCTGCCAATCCTTTTTTTGTCCCAAAAATTAATAGGAGAAATAAAATGGCTGATATCAAAATTGTTGCAATTGATATTGATGGTACTTTATTAAATGACCAAAGAGAAATTACACCGGCAGTTGCTCAGGCAGTTGATGATGCGGTAGCCCAAGGAGTTAAAGTGGTTATCACCACAGGACGGCCTATTAGTGGCGTAAAAGACATTTTAAAGAGCTTAAAATTAGATCAGGCTAGTCAGTTTGTAATTACCCATAATGGGGGTCTAATGGCAACTGCTGATGGTCAGCAAATTATCCATCGTAACACCTTAACTTTGGATGATTTCAAAGAAGTTAACGATTTTATGGTACAAGAAGGGGCTTACTTACAAGTCGAAGCGATGGACCAAGCCTATACCACCAATCATTTGATTGATTATTGGGCCAGTTACGAAAATGATTTAGTCCATTTACCACTGCATGTTCATGACCATGCAGATGAACTCGCCGGCATTGATTTTATTAAGTTAATTGCCATGGCTGAAGCCGATAAATTAAATGACTTGCAGGCCAAGGTTCCAGCGGATATTCAGGATAAAATGGAAGTAGTTCGTTCGACTGCTCACAATTTAGAGTTTATGAATCAAACGGCTTCTAAAGGAAATGCTTTGTTAGCTTTGGCCAAATATCTTAATGTTGACCCCCAAGAAACAATGGCAATTGGTGATCAGGAAAACGATTTATCGATGATTAAAGCCGCTGGTATCGGGGTGGCCATGGGTAATGCCATTGATCCAGTTAAAAAAATTGCGCAAGTTCAAGGTTTGGATAATAACCATGACGGTGTGGCCCATGCCATTCAAGAATATGTTTTAGCAAAATAAAATAAACTTATAACATTCCTATACTTGACATGTTTTATAATTTTATATAGAATTAATGTATCTTATAAGGAAAGGAGCTATACACATGTTCTCATTGGATTTCTGGCACATCTTGCCTGGTTCATCAAACACTACACACACAAGCAACTCAAACAACAGCCCATTGGCTAACGTTTTTGCTTTCATCTTGCGTTTGTTTGGTAAGTAAAAAAAATAAAATAATTAGTTTAATTACTAATTATTCTAGAAGAATATCGAAAGATATTCTTTTTTTGTTTGGAATTTCAAATAAAAATGGTATAATTTGTACATATTTTAGAGGAAGGAGCTACTGCACATGTTCTCAATGGATTTCTGGCACATCTTGCCTGGTTCATCAAACACTACACACACAAGCAACTCAAACAACAGCCCATTGGCTAACGTTTTTGCTTTCTTCTTGCGTTTGTTCGGTAAGTAAGATAAGTGTAGGTTTGTAATAAACCACATAAATGAGAAAGAGAGACACCTTGGTGGACTCTCTTTTTTGTTGTCACTGCAGGCGGAATGATTGGTAAACTGTATCTATCAGTTCGATTTTTTGTTCTTATTTGAGGAATGTCTTTATGTTAAACTTAACAGGTGTATCAGCAGGTTCGATGCTCTTTTTGAGCATCGAAGCTCAATCTAAGACCTAATTAATGTGGATAACGTGAATATTTATGAAAACAGAAACTGGATTATATACTTTTATAAAGAAATATGCCGATTTAAATTTTAAACGGTTGTATTTCGCTCTTTTTTTAACGATTTTCTCAGCAGTGAATGCACTGCTTTTTAGTTACAGTCTCCAATCACTAGTAAATGGCTTTTTTGGTAAGGGCATGCAGGCGCAGGCCATTATCTTTCCAATTGCTTTACTGCTTTTTGATTTAGTTTCTGGCGTTATTTCCTACTACACCTTAGGAGACTTAGCTGCCTCAGCGGTCATGCATATTCGCCAAGGATTGTGGAGTCGCTATAACTATTTCTCGTATTTGAAGTTAAATGAACAGTCGTCGGGGGTTTTGGCCAGCCGCCTAGTTAATGATACGAATTTGATCTCCGAAGTGCTTTCTAGTTCACTACCTCAATTATTAACAGGGACCATTACCATTATCGGGTCCTTTGTCATGTTACTGGTTTTAAACTTTAAATTAACCTTGACCTTGATGGTAACTATTCCACTTCTGGGATTCTTGATTGCTTTGATATCTAGAAAAATTTCTAAATACTTTACGGAAACGCAGCAATTAACCGCTGATGCTAATCAACTAGCAATCAGCATTTTGCAGTCTGATTTGGTTGTGAAGTCCTACGGTGCTGAAGAAAAGGTGACCGAATTAGGTAATCAGGTCTTTCGTAAAATCTATCGAGTGGTTCAAAAACAACTAAAATTGATTGCCGTGTTAAATCCGTTGATCAATGTGATTATGATGGTGTCTCTACTGGGAATCATCGGTTTAGGTGGCTTAGCCGTTACTCAAAAAGTCATGACGGTGGGCGCACTGGTGTCATATGTCATGTTTACTTTCCAATTGATTGCCCCAATTACTAGTATTGCTGGACAGTACACGAATATTGCCAAGGTTACCGGCGTGGTAAAAAATCTAGAGCGGCTGTTTAATATGCCGGTTGAAAAAGCCACCCCTAGTCAACGTAAAATTGAACAAATTGAAGAGGTGGCCATCAAGGAAGGTAGCTTCCGTTATCCTGGTGGTCATTCAATCTACATTCCCCATTTAGCCATTGGGCAAAATGAATTAATCCGCTTAAAGGGAAAGAATGGCAGTGGAAAATCAACCATTTTAAAGATTTTATCGGGTATGTATGATCTTGATGAAGGTGATTTTTACATCAATGGGCTTAATCGAAAAGATGTTAATATTTTTACTTTCCGAAAACATTTAGCTTATGTGGATCAAAATAGTTCCTTGCTGCCAGGAAGTATTCGTGAAAATCTTTTGTTAGGATTTGATAATCCGGACACGGTTAGGGATGATCAAATTTGGTCAGCGCTGCGCAAGGTTAAAATGGATGACTTTGTGCTACAACTACCAGAAGGGTTGGATAGCGCTGTCGCCGAGAATGGTGATAATTTTTCTGGTGGACAACGTCAGCGAATTGCGATTGCCCGCGCTCTCATTAGTGATTGTGATTTTTATTTCTTCGATGAAATTACGTCTGACTTGGATACCGAAACCAAAGAAATTATAGTTAGTTTAATGCGGTACTTGCATCAAGAATTAGGTAAAACAGTCGTCTATATTGATCACGATAATATTCGAATTGCCGGGGAACGGACCTTGATGGTAACCGTTGATTAATACCGCCTGATTGAGTGGCTAATCAAAAGCAATTATTGTTATAATGTCTAGTGTAAATGCAACGGTTAAAATAATACGACGGGGTTATGTATGTCCAAATCAAATTTGAAGTTATTTTCGCTTAGTTCCAACCAGCCTTTAGCTGATAAAATTGCTGAAGAAGTTGGGGTGCCACTGAGTGAAATTTCGGTGAATCGTTTTGCGGACGGAGAAGTGCAGATTAACATTGAGGAAAGCGTGCGAGGGGCTGACGTTTTCGTCATTCAATCCACTGCTGCACCGGTCAATGATAATTTGATGGAACTGTTAATTATGGTGGATGCCTTACGTCGAGCAAGTGCTGACCAAATTAATGTAGTATTACCATATTACGGTTATGCTCGTCAGGACCGTAAAGCGCGTTCCCGCGAACCGATTACAGCTAAGCTGGTTGCCAATATGATTGAACGTGCTGGTGCTACACGTGTGATGGCACTTGACTTGCACGCTGCTCAAATTCAAGGATTCTTTGACTTACCAATGGATCACTTGCAGGGGGCTCCACTTTTGGCTGATTACCTCATTGAAGCTGGTATTGCCGATAAAGAAAACGCAGTTGTAGTTTCACCGGACCACGGTGGGATGGTTAGGGCTCGTAATCTAAACAATATGTTAGGCTTGGATGCACCAGTAGCAGTTATTGATAAGCGGCGACCTAAGCCTAATGTTGCTGAAGTTGGTAGCATTGTTGGTGATGTTGCTGGTAAAACAGCAATCATGATTGATGATATTATTGATACTGCTGGTACAATCACACAAGGGGCCCAGCTAGTAATGGATCATGGGGCTAAGGATGTTTATGTAGTTGCTTCGCATGCGGTCTTTTCTGGTGAAGCAGTTGAAAAGCTACAAAATTCAGTGTTTACTAAGGTCATTGTGACTGACTCCATTAACCTACCAAAGGATAAGACCTTTGATAAACTTGAAATTGTTTCGGTTGGTGAGTTGATTGGTGAAGCTATTCGGCGTGTTAGTCGCAATGAAGCGATTAGCCCAATGTTTAAACGTCGTTTCCGCCGCCGCAATCAATAATTTCACACCTGATAAATTTAAAATATCATGAAGCTCCTGTGCAGGAGCTTTTTTTGTAGCAGTGGATAACTAGTAAGATATGTTATAATTGCCATTGAATGATTAGGGAGATGGGGGCCAAGAATGCATACAATTTTGGTTGTCGACGACGAAAAACCGATTTCAGACATAATTAAATTTAATTTGACTAAAGAAGGTTATGAAGTGATTACTGCCGCCGATGGGCAGCAGGCTTTGGACCTATATGAGGAAGAAAATCCCGACTTAGTGCTGTTAGATCAAATGTTACCAGAAGTTGATGGTATCGAAGTTTTACGGCAAATTCGCTCTAAAAGTGATATTCCCATCATTATGGTGACTGCTAAGGACAGCGAAATCGATAAGGTTTTGGGTCTTGAGATGGGGGCGGATGACTATGTTACCAAGCCGTTTTCGAATCGAGAATTAGTGGCTCGCGTCAAAGCTAACCTTCGGAGCCGTAAGGTAGCTGTTCAAAATGCCGAAGAGCCCAATATGGGTGTTGAAGACATTATTCTAGGTGATTTAACGATTCATTCCCAGGCCTATATGGTTTCTAAAAAAGGGACTGATATTGAATTAACTCATCGAGAATTTGAACTGCTATCCTATTTAGCACAACATCCTGGGCAAGTGATGACCCGTGAACACTTATTACAACAGGTGTGGGGCTATGATTATTTTGGTGACGTACGCACGGTGGATGTGACTGTTCGTCGTTTACGGGAAAAAATCGAAGATAATCCTAGTCATCCGGCATGGCTGGCAACCCGTCGTGGGGTTGGTTATTATCTTAGGGCTAGTGGCGAATCTCCACAATAATTGCGCCTGCTTGTCTGGAAAGAGCAAAAAATGATTAAATTTTTTCAATTAAATTGGGACCGTTTGGTCTTAGGATCCGAGTTAGTGGCGGGAGTTTTCTTAGCTGTACTCGGATTTTTTTGCCTTAATGGACCAAATTATTTACTAAGTTTTCTCCTAATTGCTGTTAGTGTGCTCTTATTTAGCTTGGGCTTGATGCTAACTATGGTTGCTAAACAATCCGCAAGTCTTGAAATAGAACCCACTTTTGATTTAGTAGCAGAGGGTGTTGTGATTACTGATAACACTGGGGTTGTATTGTATGCTAATCCGGCCCTGCAAGATTGGTATCCGCTGGAAATTGGGCAAGCATTACCAGCAGCGTTGGCAGTAAATTGGTCAGCCATTGCAACTAAGCCGATAGCCTTAACTTGGCAATTGGCTAATCAGCAAGTAGTACAGGGCTATAGTTATGCTTTAAATAAGCACCAGGTAATTTTTATCCTAGATAGTCTAAAGACACCAGAAAAAATTAAAACGGCCGTACATGAGTTAAGAAACCCTTTGACGGGTGTGCAGGCTTATCTGGAAGCTCTTCAAAGTAATCAAGTTGATGATGTCCAAACGAAACAGCATTTTGTAGAGGTGGCCTATCAAGAAAGCCAACGAATGGCTGATATGTTAACTGAGCTATCTAAGGCTGAGGATGAACCCGTTCAATTAGCTGCGATTAATCTGACGAGTTTAGTTAATTCTATCTTGGATCGTTTTCAAACTATTATTAGCCAGCACGATTTACCTCATCAATTAATTCGCCAGCTGGATCAAACAGATTTATGGGTTCAAGCCAATGCCCCGCAGTTAATCCAGGTAGTAGATAATCTCCTTCAAAACGCGCTTAAATATTCACCAGCCGGGGGCGTCATTATAGTAAAAGTATTTGCTAAGCAAGGGCAGGGCTGGCTAGTCATTCAAGATCACGGACTGGGTATTGCTGCTCAGAATTTGCCTCATATTTTTGATCGCCATTTTCGAGTGTCAGAACCAGCCGTGCAAAAGCAACCGGGCAGTGGTCTTGGCTTATCTTTGGTGAAAAATTTAGTGGAACAAATGCACGGGCAGATTAGTGTGACCTCAACTTTGGGAGCAGGGACAATTTTTTCAGTTAAACTTCCTCAGGTATCAAAGAATGCCCGGATAGCTGAGAAGAGTGTCAAGCTTTAATATATAATTAAGAATAGATTAGTAAAATTACGATAATATCTCATTGGAGTTTGTAGCATGCAAAAAAACCTAACGAATGTGATTGTTATCGGCGCAGTGGCTGGATTAGTTGGTGGAGGTGGCGTCCTGGTTGGTCAGGAAGTTTATCAAAATGTCCAAAATAGTAATAGCCCAGCCCGGATTAAAGCCGAAAATACAACCAAACTATCAAGTAATGACACAGCGACATCGGCCTATAATAAGGTGGCTAATGCCGTGGTTTCGGTGTTGAATTTTAAGCAAGCTAATGGCCAATATCAGGAAGCGTCGGAAGGATCGGGCGTGGCCTATAAAAAGGCTGATGGTTCTGCTTTTATTGTGACCAATAATCACGTAATTGATGGCGCTGCTAAAATTCAGGTCATTACCAATAGTGGGAACAAAGTTATGGCAACTTTGGTTGGTAAGGATGCTCTGACAGATTTAGCCGTCTTAAAAGTTGATGCTAGTGCCATTAGTGCTACTGCTGAATTTGGTGATTCAAATAAGATCTCAGTTGGGCAACAGGTGCTAGCTATCGGTTCACCCTTGGGCTCACAGTATGCTTCCTCTGTCACGGAGGGCATTATTTCAGCAACAAAACGCCTAGTAGAAGCCAGCAATGAAAAAGGTCAAGGCAATGGCGGTTCCACGGTTATTCAAACTGATGCAGCAATTAACCCCGGTAATTCGGGCGGTCCTTTGATTAACTTAGCTGGCCAGGTAATCGGGATTAATTCGATGAAGCTTTCTACGGCGACCAATGGTACCTCCGTTGAGGGGATGGGCTTTGCCATTCCGGCCGATCAAGTGGTAGATATCGTTAATAAATTGGCTAAAGACGGTAAGGTAGCTCGTCCGGCATTGGGAATTGAAATGGTTAACTTGTCTCAAATACCAGCCGATGAACAGCAAAAGACCTTAAAAATCCCAACTAGTTTAGCTGGTGGAGTGGTTATCATGAAGGTTAATAATGGTGGTAGTGCTAGCAAGGCTGGTTTGAAACAATATGATGTAGTTGTTGGTTTGGATGGGCAGAAGGTAAGTACCTTAGCCGACCTACGCGAAGCTTTATATAAGCATAGCGTCGGGGACAAGATTAAGTTGGACTATTATCACGGGGATACAAAAAAGAGCGTTACCATTAAATTAACGCAGCAATTAGCAAGCTAACCGGTTGGTTAGCTTTTTTGGTATAGTTTTATTTTAAATTAGTCTGATAAATTGCTCATAATTGATAAATTAGCTACTTTAATTTTTTGTTCGTCTTTTACCCATATTTTTTTGAAATATTAACGATAAAAAAATTTATTTTTGCGTATAAAGCCTGATTAAGTAATTTTCATAAATCAGAAATCCGAATAAGGTAGAATAAATAGAATCGAATAAACGCTTTTTCAACAGATGTTAATAAAATTGTGGATAACTGTGGAAAGCTTGATCAGTATTAACATAAAATTGATTAAACCAAGGATTTTGGCCGTGGAAAAAGTTATCCACAATTACTTGATTTTATCCACAAAATTAACAACTAATTCTATTTTGTTTTATAAAACGCCTATATAACAGCGTTTATAAGGTTTGATTTGGTGAGTTATATTTGTGGATAACTGTGGATAAACAGTTGAAAAAATCAATTATATCTGTTTTAAAAAATGAATAAAAAAAGAAAATGGTTAGGAAATGAAGATTAAAATTATAACGGTTGGTAAATTAAAAGAAAAATATTTAAAGGAAGGCATGGCCGAGTACCAAAAACGCTTGAGTCGCTTTGCTAAGTTGGAGTTAATTGAGGTTAAAGATGAAAAAACTCCTGAAAATGCCAGTTTAGCTGAAAATCAGCAGATTATGGCCATTGAGGGGGAACGAATTGAGGCTAAGATTGGGCCACGGGACTATTTGGTCATCTTAGCAATTGAGGGTCAACAGTTACCCTCTGAGCAGTTTTCTAAACAATTAGCCCAAGCGATGTTGGCCGGTCATGGCACCTTAACTTTTGTGATTGGTGGATCCTTAGGTTTAACGCCGGCTATTAAAAAAAGAGCGGATTTGCTCTTGAGTTTTGGAAAATTAACTTTGCCCCATCAACTGATGCGATTGGTTTTAATTGAGCAAATTTATCGGGCCTTTATGATCCAAGCAGGTTCGCCCTACCACAAGTAGAACCGGTTTCAATTTCTCTCATTTAATTGGGGTAAATACGTTGACAACAGCTATAGAATGATAGTATCCTGAAAGAGTTAGTGAGTGCAACCTATCACAATTAAGGTTGCTTACTTTCTTTTTTGACTAGTCTAATACACAATATGAAAGGTCTAATAGACAATGCCAGTACAAAACAAAGCGATGTTGATTACCTACTCGGACTCCTTTGGTAAGAACATCAAAGAGGTTCATCAAGTTCTGAAGGATCATGTTGGGGATGCCATTGGTGGTGTTCACTTGCTACCATTCTTCCCATCAACTGGGGACCGTGGTTTTGCGCCTTCTGATTACACGAAGGTTGACAGTGCCTTTGGTGATTGGAATGATGTGGAAGCATTGGGTGAAGATTACTACCTAATGTTTGATTTCATGATTAATCATATCTCTCGTGAATCAGTAATGTACCAAGACTTCAAAGCTAAGCATGATGATTCTGAATATCAAGACTTCTTTATCCGTTGGGAAAAGTTCTGGCAAGCAGCTGGACCAAACCGTCCAACGCAAGCCGATGTTGACTTGATCTATAAGCGTAAAGATAAGGCGCCAATTCAAGAAATCGATTTTGCTGACGGTAGCAAGGAAAACCTTTGGAATACCTTTGGTGATGAACAAATCGATATCAGCGTTAAGTCTGAAGTAGCTAAGAAGTTCTTCAAGGATACTTTGGAATCAATGGTTAAGCATGGCGCTGACCTAATTCGTTTGGATGCCTTTGCTTATGCGATTAAGAAGGTTGATACCAATGATTTCTTTATCGAACCTGATATTTGGGAATTATTAGAATCAGTTCGTGACATTTTGACACCACTTCAAGCTGAAATTTTGCCTGAAATTCATGAGCATTACACAATTCCAGCTAAGATTAATGAGCACGGTTACTTTACTTATGACTTTGCTTTGCCAATGACTACTTTGTACACTTTGTACTCTGGTAAGACAGAACGTTTGGCTGACTGGTTGAAGAAGTCACCAATGAAACAGTTTACAACTTTGGATACGCACGATGGTATTGGGGTTGTTGATGCCCGTGACGTTTTGACTGATGATGAAATTGATTACGCTTCGGATCAGTTATATAAGGTTGGGGCCAATGTTAAGAAGACTTATTCTTCAGCAGCCTATAACAACCTTGATATTTACCAAATTAACTCAACTTACTACTCTGCCCTTGGAAATGATGATGCGGCTTACCTACTGAGTCGTGCCTTCCAAATTTTTGCCCCTGGTATTCCACAAATTTATTATGTTGGTTTGTTGGCTGGTGAAAATGATATTGCCCTTTTGGAGTCTTCTAAGGAAGGTCGTAATATCAACCGTCATTACTACACTAAGGAAGAAGTTGCTCAAGAAGTACAACGTCCAGTTGTTAAGGATTTGTTGGCCTTATTGGCATGGCGTAATGACTTTGCTGCCTTTGATTTGGATGGTAGCATCGAAGTTGAAACACCTTCAGCAACGACTATTAAGATTACTCGCCAAAACAAGGCTGGTGATCATGTAGCTGTCTTAGAAGCTGATGCAGCTAATAAGACCTTTACTGTTACTGCTGATGGTAACGTGATTATGTCTAAGTAATTCAAATTATTAAAAAAGCCACTTTCATTGAAAGTGGTTTTTTTATGGTCGGATTTGTCCTTGACCAAAAATCTCGTATTTAATTGTGGTTAAAGCTTTAAGACCCATGGGACCCCGAGCATGTAATTTCTGAGTGGAAATCCCAATTTCGGCGCCAAAACCGAATTGGAAACCGTCGGTAAATCGGCTAGAAGCATTTTGATAGACAACGGCGGCATCAATCTCACGCATGAACAGTTGGGCGTGATCGGCATTTTCAGTTAGGATAGTTTCAGAATGGTGCGTTGTATGTTGATTAATCCATTTAATAGCGTCCTGGACATCGTCGACGATTTTAACGCCCATGATTAAGTCGTTATACTCAGTGTCCCAATCGGCTGCTGTAGCTGCTGTTAGTTGGTTAGGTGCTAACGCACAACTAGCCACATCGCCTCGAAGTTCAACCTGATCTTGTGTTTGTAAACGGTCAATGACCAGGGGTAAAAATTCGGCAGCGATATTTTGGTGGATGAGTAATTTCTCAGCGGCATTGCACACGGCGGGTTTTTGCGTTTTAGCATTTTCAATGATGTTTAGTGCTTGGTCAAAATCAGCTGATTCATCCACGAAAATATGGGTATTACCAGCACCGGTTTCAATGACTGGTACCGTGGCGTTGGTGACAACATGGTCAATGAAAGCCGCTGATCCACGCGGGATTAACACGTCAATGTAAGAACGTAGGTGTAATAATTCATCAACGGAAGCGTGGCTTGTGTCAGTTACAAGTTGGATAATATCTGGATTGTAACCTAAGTCACTGAGAATTTGGCGCATTAATTGCACCAAATAGCGGTTAGTATGAATGGCCTCTTTACCACCACGTAAAATTACGGTATTACCGGATTTAATGGCTAAACTAGCCGCATCAACGGTAACGTTGGGCCGGGCTTCATAAATCATAGCGACGACGCCCAGAGGGACAGTAACAACATTGATTTTTAATCCGGCCTGGTTAGTCCAGTTTTCATAAGGACCGGCTAGTGGGTCGGCCAGTTGGACTAGGCTATGTAAGGAATCAGCCATTTCGGCTAGAACTGCTTTTGTTAGCGTAAGCCGTTTCACCATTGGGCCACTTAAAGTTGAACCATATTGGTCTAAATCTAATTGATTTGCAGCTAGAATATCATCGGTTTGCTTGATTAGTGCTTGAGCAATGTTCGTTAAGATTTGGTTTCTTTGATTTAAGGTTAGACTAGCTACTTGATTAGTAGCTGCCTGGGCCTGTTGACCTAATTTGAGCATTTGTTCATGCAGTGCTTGGGTATCTGTCATTTATTTTTCCTCGGCTTGGAAACGGGTCCCAATTGGTTCATCAGCGATTATTTGCATGATGCGTTCAGGGAACTGTCCATCAATTAAGACCATTTTAGCTTGGTGATTAACCATGAGTTCAGCGGCATTTAATTTAGTAATCATGCCACCAGTACCCAGGCCGGATTCAGAGCCACCGGCCAACTGCCGAATAGCTTGATCAATTTTGGTGACCCGAGAGATTTGTTGGGCCTTGGGATCAAGATTAGGATTGGCGGTATATAAGCCATCGACATCAGAAAGAATAATTAAACCTTGGGCCTTAACGGCCAGTGCCAGCATGGCGGCTAATTTATCATTGTCGCCAAATGAATGCTGATGGTCCATCTCATCAACAGCAATGACGTCGTTTTCATTAACAATGGGGACGATGTGATTGTCCAACATAACCTCCAGAGCCGCTTGCATATGACCGAGCATCTGGGGATTATTGAAGACATCGTAGGTTAATAGTACCTGACCGGTTTTTTGGCGATAAAGCGCCATCGACTGATTGTAGATGGTCATTAAATAACCCTGTCCTAAGGCGGCTAGGGCTTGTTGGCTGGGGATGTCGGGAGGGCGTTTAGTTAGGCCTAGCTGGTCTAAGGCCACTCCAATCGCTCCTGAAGTTACCAGAATAACTTGATAACCATCACGAGACAAGGTGGCAATCACTTGGCTAAGCTGATTAATTACTGGATATTTTACCCGACCATCACTATCAACAATCGTGGAAGTACCGACCTTAATGACTAATCGTTGCCAAGCCGGATTAATTTTTTTATTCGTGTTGGTGGTCGATTGTTGCTTGGATGCCATGGATTACTACCTCGTTAAATTTATCCGCTGATAAAGCCTTTAAACCAGCTTCGGTTGAACCACCAGGGGAAGCGACTGAAGCAATTAAACTGGTGGGATCACTATCACTAGCTAAGAGGGTTTGTGCTGATCCTAGCACTGTTTGAGCAGCAATAGTGAGGGCATCTTGAGTCGACAAGCCATTTTGCTGTCCCGCTTGTGCAAGGGATTGAATAAAGGCGAATACATAGGCTGGACTGGAACCAGCCAAGGCTGAAAATACCGCAAAATTTGATTCTGCTAATTCAATCCGACTACCTAATAGATCTAAAAAGGCTAGGGCAGCGGTTTGGCTTGCGGTCGTCAGATTAGTGGCCAAAGCATAAGAGGTCATCCCCCGATTAATACTAACGTTTACGTTGGGTAAGGTCCGCACGATTTGAGCACCAGGAAAGGCGTTCTCTAAGGAATTTAGATTAACGTCGCCGATGACTGAAACTAATAATTTATTTTGATAAAGATTAGCCGGGAGACTTTGACTAATGGCCGTTAATTGCTTAGGTAGAAAAGCCAGGGTCACTAAATCAGCGGTTTGTAATAGCTCAGTAGCATCTAAGGCTTGAATGCCTAGTTCTTTGGCTAATTTAGCGGCTGAATGAGGGGATGCTACTAAAATATCTTGCGCAGAAATACCGGCATTTAGTAAGCCTTTGATCATTGCTTGGGCCATGTTACCGGCACCTAAAAAGCCATAACGTGTCATGAATAACTCCTTTATTGGGTATGATTGAACAATTAGAGACTAAAGGCAAAAGTATCGGGGGTTAAAACGCCGATATCTTTAACCACTAAGTCGCCACAGTATTTACGGCCTTGATTTTTACGGAGACCAATCTTGGGATAGCCTAAAGCGACCGTAGTGTGGGCCTTGAGGGCAGCGCCCATGACTTCACCGGTATTGGGATTAATCCCGGTTGGGGTATCAATGGCGATGACGTCATTGTCGATGTGGTTGGCGGCCTTCATCATTTTTTGCAGTCCCTCGGGTAGCGGATTGTTTAGTCCAGTACCAAAAATAGCATCGACAATTAATGTGGCTTCTTTAAAATCACTTTTTTCAGAAGGATGGAGGCCACAGTGTTTGGCAATTTCTAGTTGTTTATGTACGGAAGCTTTGGCGCGGTTTAGGTTCCCGACAAATTGTAAAGCCACTGAAAGACCCTGCTGGTGTAATAAACGACCAAGCGCAATCCCATCAGCACCATTATTTCCCAGGCCAACGAGGACTAAGATGTGACTGAGGTTAAAGCTTCCAGCACCAATAACTTCTTGAACAGCGATGGCGGCCCGTTCAATTAGTACTTCTTGGGGAATCTCAAAGTCATTCATCGTGTAATCTTCTAGAGTTAGCATTTCAGTTGTCGTTACAAATTGTGTCATCTTGTCCCTCATTATTGAGTATAATATTCCTAGTTTATTATATATAGTGATGGGTTAAATTGCCACTCAGTCGGTAGTAGGAGGAATGATGGATCAGTTAGATATTGCTGAAGATTTACAGCAGGTTAAAGATCAGGTTGCGATTTTAGGGGCACGGGGATACGATGTGACCCTTGACGAAGCGATTGCCAGTACGTTGAAGCGCGGTTTGCAGGAAATGATTGACCACCGCACCGACGGTTCTTACTACACGGTTAAGTGGTCGGCGAATGGTAAGCGATTAGAAGTCTTTGATATTTACCGGGACCGAATTGGTCAGGTAGAGCCGGAAAGTGATAGCTTGGTTCAAGACTTTCATAACAGTGACCAGTTAGTCTGGAATCGCTTTGACATTGCGCTACGTCAATTAATTAGTCGATAAAATATTGCAGAAAATCCAAAAATCTGTTATAGTATTATCTGTTATGGAGAAGTACTCAAGCGGCTGAAGAGGCGCCCTTGCTAAGGGTGTAGACGTGTTAAAGCGTGCGAGGGTTCGAATCCCTTCTTCTCCACTCACAAATATAAGACGTTCATTGAGATTGTTAAATCTTGATGGACGTCTTTTTTTGTTTTTAATGACTATTAAAAAAGATGACCACTGGTCATCCTCGCTTTATTACATCAAAGTCGTTAGATATCGCATGATTTTATCAGTATCAGAATTCTCTAATTCTTGAATGACGTGCAGATAAGTTTTTTGCGTCGTATTCATATTAGAATGTCCCAATCGTCGGGCAACTGAGCCAATCGAAACGCCAGCATATAGCAATAATGAGGCATGGGTATGTCTTAAACCGTGCACCGAAATTGCTGGAATACCGGCTTTCTTACAATAGCGCTCTAAGCGTTCATTGAGGACAGCATTATAGGTTTTCTTACCTTCACGAACAAAAATTGGCCGATCACCTGGGAGATCTTTAATCATTTGGCCAAATTGCATTGCTACTTGCCAATCTAAAGGAATTTTGCGTACGGAAGCAGTATTTTTAGTTGCGTCAAAATCTTCCTGCTCGGCCTTATAATTCCAGGTTTTATTGACTGATAGTGACAACCGCGACAGGTCAAAATCATTGGGTGTTACACCCAGCGCCTCACTGTAACGTAAACCAGTTTTGGCAATTAATAAAATCATGTAATCCCAGCTTAATTCATCCCCTAAAGTCAACTGAGCCAAGAGCTTAGTTAGTTGTTGCTGGTTTAAGAATTTGGTCTTGTGGCGTTGGGTAACGACCCCTTTAATGACAATCTTACGGGTTGGGTCAATGCGAACCCAGCCTTCTTCGACTGCATCAATAATGGCTGATTTTAATTGATGATGAAAATCTAAAACGGTTTGTTTCTCGTGATTTTTAGCAAATTGATTCATCAGCGCTTGATAACTTTGACGGTTTAAATCAATTAACCTCAATTCTGGAACTAGTAGGCGGATATGTTTGAGGGTCCGTTCATACTTTTCATAAGTAATTGGTCGTACGGCGCCTTTCTTATATAAATCCAGCCAGCGGCGGTAGTACACGTGTAACAACATTGATTCTTCCTGTGACATCTTAGTCACCTCCATAAAAAATAGCACCCACCAAACGGTGGATACTATCTTAGTATCTGTGAAATTTTATTGGAGACTGGCAAAGAATTTTATAATTGCTTCTTCGAAATCAGCGATTTCAAAGAAACCAATATCGTTCTGTATTTCGATTTCTTGTAATTTAGCATTAAGTTCGGGCGTATCGTTTAACTTAAAGCCGGGCTGATATAAGTCATATGCTTCAATAATTTGGTTACCATTGAAGTTGTGATCAGCAGCCCACTTGTACAAGGCTAGTTCGGTATTTTTTGAACGGATTTTGGTACGTTCAACTTTTAAGCTTTCTACATCAAAATGCTTCTGATAATCTCCACGCTCAATGCCATCCAAAATCTCACTAATTTCGTCCTGACCATCCTGATCCATCGGTGTGATGTGCTCTTCAACAGCCTTACGCTTCTTGGGTATTACATCGTCCATATATTGGTTCAGCAGGTCAACTAATAAGTCATAATCGATGATTTCACTGGCATATTTATCCAGAGCGATTTTAATGTTGGTTAAGTCCAACTTCTTATCATCAGGTAATACTTGATTAACATCATTTAATCGAGCTTGAAGGGCTGAAAAATCATTATCAGAAGCAATACTAAGGGTAACCTTTTCATCGGTGGTACGGCCAGCACCATCAAAAACAGGTACCGCTTCGCCAAAGGCATAGCCTTGTTGGACTAAGCGTTGCACTTTTTGATTGACTTCAGCGGCTAAGTGAGCGAATTTTATCTGAGCTTTGGAACCCATAGGCATTTTGGAAAAATCATCGCCAGCCATTTCCTTTAATTCCTTAATCTTGGGTGCTAAATTTTGAATCTGACTGGCCTGGTTGGGCGCTAGAATATCATCATTAAATAGCTCTTGCTGGTCATCCAAGGAAGGGTGCTTTTCGGCATCGGCTTGGGTATCATTACCACCCTTAGTATAGATCACTAAGGCTTCGCGAACATGATCCTCCATTACTTGACCTTTCCGGTAAAAACGGACTTTACCGTGGGGTTTAGCATTTTTGTCGAAGGTTCGATTAGTTCGGGACATGGCCTGGATTAAGAGACCTTCTTGGAGTAACTTATCCAAATAAATAATATTCAAATATTTAGAATCAAAGCCGGTTAAGAGTTGGTCGGAGACAATGACTAAGTCTAAACGATCATCGTCATTACCACGATTATAGGGTTTTTTACGAGCCAGTCGTTTGGTAATATCGTTCAAATAGTCGCGCTCTGGGTCGTCATGCTCAATAAAGTTGGCTGTTTGATAGCGCTCGACATAGTCAGCCATGGCTTTTTTGAGATTTTCTTGAGAATCTGATGATCCGGCGCCATTACTTTCATCACGGGAGTAGGTCATGGCTACGCGTAAATCGGGCGCAATCTCTTTAAAAATATTGTAGTAATCAGCCACGGCTTGTTTACCTGAGACAGCCAACATTCCCTGAAATTGATTAGGAGCCCGGTGGCCCATTTCAATTGGTCCGGCGGAATTATCCTGCCAGTGTTGGACGATATCTGCGGCCACTGATTGCCGGAAAGCATGGGAAGCATAGACTTCTTTTTCTAACTGTTTTTCATCTAGGTCAGCGCTAGCATCGTGTTCAATATCAGTCTCATAGTAAGTAACATCAAAACCAAGCACGTTACCATCGCCGATTGCATCTTTAATAGTATAGCGGTGTAAGCGTGGGCCGAAGACATCATGTGTGGAAACTTCGCGGGTAGTCTTCACATCATTGACTTCATCGGAATAAAAATTAGGGGTGCCGGTAAAACCAAACCAAGTTGTGTTGGGAAGCGCCTGTTTAATGCGTTTTACTGAATCGCCGCTGGCTGAGCGGTGGGCTTCATCCATTAAGATAACTAAGCGTTGGTCGTCAGTCCAACCACGCTTAACGGCATCACTTAGGCCTTGAACAGTAATTAAGAAGATACTAGGTGCTTGTTTTTTCTTCAGTTCCCGCTTTAACTGGTTACCATTGACGATTTTGATTCGATTTTTGAAGGTGACATAGGCAAAGTTTTTAAAGTTTTCAGCAGTTTGATTAACCAAATCCACTCGATCAACGATAAAAATCACATGCTTAACATCATCCATGGAAGCCAACAGTTGGGCAACCTTAAAAGAGGTGACTGTCTTACCTGATCCAGTCGTATGCCAGATATAACCGCCTTCTTTTTCTATTAAATGATTATTCTTCATGGCTCGCATCCGGTCCATAATTGCCCGGGTGGCTTGAATCTGGTAGGAACGCATCACCATTAGATTATCATTGGAAGCATCGGGAATCATGTTAACGGTCACCAAACGGTGAAGAGCGGGGATGCCCATCACTTGGTGAATAAATTCCATGGTATCAGTGACGTCTCTGCCATTATCATCGCGCCAGCCAAAGATAAAGTCTTGATTATAAGACTCGCTATTTTTTGGCCGAGCGAGATAGTGGGCTGAATGCTGGGAAAGGATGAATTGCACTTGGACAAAGGACATTAGTCCGGTATACATACCATCACCGTTATATTTACGAAGCTGTTCAAAGGCTCCCCATTGATTTTGTAAGTGTTCATCTTTTTCTTCAACGTGGGCGACAGGAAGACCGTTAATTAGTAGTAAAAGATCAATGCGACGGTTTTTACTTAAACTATTGGTTAAATGATTAAAGGTAATTTGACGGACGACCTCATATTCTGAATGCCCGCCGGCAACCTCATCTCCGTAAAAAAATTCGATAGAAAGCTGGCTACCATCATCACGGATTAATGGTAAAGTCCCTTTGCCACCAGCACCTGCTAAAAGCAATTGGGCAGCATAGGGGCTTTTATTCTGATTTACTTGTTCAACTAAGCGCCGAAACTCGTTATCGGATAATTCTTTTCCTTCAAGTTTGGTGCGATTATTCCGATTTAGAATTTCTCGCCAGTGGTCATAAAGTACATCTTCGGTTTTTCCGGATAAATCATCCCGGTAAGTCCAGCCTTCCTGAGTTAATTTTTCGATTACAGCTAGTTCAAATTTTTCTTCAGCCATTTTAGTATCCTTTGTTGATTGATATATTTTTTTATTTAGGATTTGAATGTAAAACAATACTTTTTATTATTTTTATTTTAACAAAGAAGATGATAAAAGTTTTTACGCTGATTGACTGTGATGAGATTGTCAAGGAATTGGAAAAGGATACCGATTTTAGCTTGTTCAGATAATTCAGAGGGTATGTTAAATTCAAAATTATCAACGTCTTTAGAAGAAATATTTGGCTGGGCTCCAGATACTAAAACTGTTTTTAACTGATTTAAGAATAGATTTGATGAAACTAACACGCCAATAAAATTGTAATTTGTATCTTTTTGAATTTGAAAATAACCAACACGTTGATTTTGGTAGTACTTTTCATATGCTTTAAATGTTAATTTGGCAACCTTTCCCGTGGTCGCACCAGACATGGCTAATAGCCAAGATCCATTAGGTAAGCGATATTTTTCATCCCGTTGATGTTCAGAATAAAATAAATAATCACCTCCCACTTTACCTTCTGATAAAATATTTGAAATTCTTACAACAGGTATTCCATTAGGAACAAATTGACTACTTTGAAAGGCAAATCCCCCTCTTAAAGGAGAGATGTTCCCTAACTTACGCTTTTGCCAAGCTATCAGATTTTCTAGGTTCTTTACGCTCTATCTCTGTATAATTAAATCTAAATGGATTTAAAAATAGGGGATGATTAATCATGGCGTTAAAAGCAACTGAACAAGCAATGATCTGGAAGACATTAAATGATACACGTGGCAAAATTGAACCGGCCGAATACAAAAACTATATTTTCGGTATTATGTTCTACAAGTTCCTTTCTGAAAAGGCACAAGCCTGGTTAAACAGTATTCCTGGTAATCAGGAATGGTCTGACATTTGGGCACAAAATCCTCAAAGAGCTTCTCAATTTATGCAGTCAAAAATTGGTTATACTATCCAACCCGGAGAAATGTTCTCTGACTGGGAATCCGATATTAATACGGGTAATTTTAATATTTCTAATATCTCAGACTCGTTGGCGCACTTTAAGCAACGAATTAGTCCGGATGCCAAAATTGAGTTTGAGGGTATTTTTGACGACATGGATCTCACTTCTAGTCGACTAGGCAACAACGACCAGATGCGAACTGCCACGATGATTGATATGATTAGCCTCATGTCACAGATCGAACTTAAAGACGATGCTGATGTACTGGGTGACTTATACGAGTACCTGATTGGTATGTTTGCAGCTAATTCAGGCGCCAAGGCCGGTGAATTCTATACGCCCCACCAAGTTTCCGATATCATGGCTCAAATTTTGACCTATGGTCGCGAGGACATGAAGAACTATAGCCTTTATGATCCAGCCATGGGGTCCGGTTCCTTGCTATTAACCACTGCTTCGTACATGAAAAATGACCATATTCGTGGTGCTATTAAATATTATGGCCAAGAATTAATCACAACAACCTTTAATTTGGCCCGAATGAACTTAATGATGCATGGCGTTGAATATAATGATATTAATCTCCGAAACGCTGATACTTTAAATGCTGACTGGCCCGATGGAATTGTAGATGGTAGTGATAATCCGCGAATGTTTGACGCCGTTATGGCTAACCCTCCCTACTCTTTGAAATGGAACAATAAGGATCGCGAAGATGACCCTCGCTTCCGTGATGGTGTTGCCCCAGCTTCAAAAGCAGATTATGCCTTCCTCCTCCACTCCTTATACCACTTAAAACAAGACGGCCGAATGGCGATTGTGTTACCTCACGGCGTGCTATTCCGCGGAGCAGCTGAAGGAAAAATTCGCAAAAACTTACTAACCAATCGAAATATCACGGCGGTTATTGGTTTACCAGAGAAGATTTTTACTAACACCGGTATTCCAACCATCATTATGGTGCTAGAAAAAAATCGTGAAAATGATGATGTGCTCTTCATCGATGCTTCAAAGGGCTTTGAAAAGCAGAAAAACAGTAACAAATTACGACCAGAAGATATTGAAAAAATTGTATCAACCTTTAAAAACTATAAAGAAGCTGTAGCCACTGCTACAACCATGGGAGACGTGGACAAGTATGCCCACGTTGCCTCAATGGATGAAATTAAGGAAAACGATTTTAATTTAAACATTCCTCGCTATGTCGATACTTTTGAAGAGGAAGCACCAGTTGATGCCGAACAGCTTTTCAAAGATATGCAGGAATTAAATGCTGAGGAAGAAAAACTTGAAAATGACCTGAAAACCATGATGGCTGATCTAACTGGTACCGACGAAGAGAGCCAAAAGTACCTAGAATTCCTCAAGGGGGTTCTAAAATGACGAATGTTCGTGATTCAGATAGGTCATATCCCCGAATTCGATTCAATGGGTATAGCGATGCTTGGCAAAAGCGTAAGCTGGGTGATGTTTCTGATATAAAGACCGGTAGCAGTGATTTACAGGATGCTGATGAAAACGGAAAATATCCTTTTTTTGTACGTTCTCAAAATATCCAACGAAGTAGTAAATATTTATTTGATGGAGAAGCAATATTAATTCCTGGTGAAGGACGTTTAGGTGAGATTTTTCATTATGTTAATGGGAAATTCGATTACCATCAAAGAGTCTATAAAATAAGTGGTTTTGTAACTTATGCAGTTTGCGGAAAATTCATTTATTTTCAGTTAAAATATGGCTTTAAGAGACATGCTTTGAAGTTTACAGTAAAAGCTACGGTAGACTCGCTTCGACTACCTGTGATAAGTAATTTTCCCGTAACTCTTCCAGAAATAAGTGAGCAACAAAAAATAGCAAGGTTGTTATCGAATTTAGAGGTACTTACCACTGTCAATCAGCGTAAGGTTGAAAAGTATCAAACTTTGAAAAAAGCACTTTTACAGAGAATGTTCGTGTCAGGTGGTAGTGATATCCCCCAGATTCGGTTCAATGGCTATAGTGAAGCTTGGCAAAAGCGTAAATTGGGTGAAGTGGCAAGAATAGTTGGCGGTGGAACACCGAGCACTAAAAATCAAGAATTTTGGAACGGAGATATCGATTGGTATTCTCCAGCAGAAATTAATACACAAATTTATGTAAATAAAAGCCAAAAAACAATTACTGAACTAGGATTAAAGAAAAGTTCAGCCCAATTATTACCAAAGGGCACTGTCTTATTCACTTCCCGTGCAGGTATTGGTAAAACAGCTATATTATCGAGGGAAGGAACAACTAATCAGGGCTTTCAATCTATCATTCCGACACTCAATCAATTAAATAATTATTTTATTTTTTCACAAACATATAAATTAAAGCACTATGGAGAGATAAACGGTGCGGGTTCAACATTTGTTGAGGTATCAGGAAAGCAAATGGCTAAAATGCCATTGCACGTTCCTTCTATTACAGAACAAACCCAAATCGGCACCCTCTTCCAATCCCTCGACAATCTAATCACAGTCAATCAGCGTAAGGTTGAAACGTACAAAGAACTTAAAAAAGCACTTTTACAACAAATGTTCGTATAAAAAATTCTATATTTCAACTTAATTAAGGATATATTCTAAAAAATATATCCTTTTTCTTATTTTTTCTTTTTATTTTTATAAAGATTATCGTTTTCTTTATGTTTTTCTCTCTAAAATCAAAAGAAAAACATAAAGAAAGCTAAAAATATAGCAGCTTGGCAAAAGCGTAAGTTGGGTGATTTATCAAACATAGTAAGAGGATCCAGCCCACGACCCATAAAAGATCCCAAATGGTTTGATAGTAAGTCTGATATTGGTTGGTTAAGAATTGCTGATGTGACCAAACAGGACGGAAAAATTTATTTTTTAAGACAGCGATTATCAAAGGAAGGTCAGTCTAAAACAAGAGTTTTGAAGACAAAACATCTACTCCTAAGCATTGCCGCAACCGTAGGAAAACCAGTTATAAATTATGTGAAAATAGGTGTTCATGATGGATTTTTAATTTTCTTAGATCCAAAATTTGATCTCAATTTTATGTTCCAATGGTTGGAATTGTTTCGGCCCTACTGGAATCGTTATGGACAGCCGGGTAGTCAGATAAATTTAAATACAGACATAGTACAGAATCAAAAAATATATATTCCTAAATTAGAAGAACAAACACAAATATCAAACATTCTAGAATTAACTGACAACCTCATCACAGTCAATCAGCGTGAACTAAAAATGTTGCGTAGATTATTGAACCCGGGAACTTGTATAATTAGTGTTAAATTTTTTAATTTAAAAAGGATGTTAAATATGACCTATTTGATAAATATTTTGAGTATATTAGTTGCGATTGAATTTTTTTATATTATGTATCTGGAAACTTTTGCGACTCAATCAAAAACGACTGGCCGCGTTTTTGGCATGTCATCTGAGAAATTGGCAGATAAGAATATTCAAACGTTATTCAAAAATCAAGGGATTTACAATGGATTGTTAGGTATCGGGATTATTTATAGTGTGTTTCTTTTACCTAGTATGTTATTACCCATCATGATTTATATTATTGCCGTGGCATTGTATGGTAGCTTTTCAAGTGGTAATAAGAGCATTGTATTTAAACAAGCCGGACTAGCCATGGTCGTGACGTTATTATTGCTATTACATTGAACATAAAAAGGCACCACCAGCTTAGCTGGGGTGCTTTTTTGTAAGATTAAAAAAACTAATTAATTTTTTAACACATATCCATGCCCATCTTCTTGTAGGAATCTAGGCTCTTAATCACTAATTCATCTACCTTGCAGCCTCGTTCTTCGGCTAAGGCGTTCATTAAAGTATCCATCTCCATCAAATCATACTTCTTATGGGGATCATCTGGTGTCCAAACCTGCATTTGAGCCATCATACCGCCATCTTCGTGTTCAATGATGTGGCAGTGATACATAAAGACCCCAGCGTAATTGAAGCGCATTTTAATTCGGACAGTTTCACCAGGATTGACACTGACCGTATCCTTATAACCCATTTCGTTGGGATAAGGCGCTTGACCATTACGAGAAACAATCTGGAAGGAGCCACCGTGCATGTGGTAAGGGTGCAACATACCACCGCAACAGTCATTGGTATTGGTGATATCCCAGTACTCAGTGACGCCTAATTGCTGGCGGTCATCAATCCGCATCATGCCAAATTTACGACCGTTAATGGTGATTTCTTCATCGGTTCCAGCCAGAACTACTTGGTGAATATTGGCATTTGGCTCAACATCTGGATAGGTAATTTCAGCTAATTGATCCGGTAAAACGGTATTATCGGGAGCAAAGTCCTTAATATTAAAGGTTAGAATTGGTGTGTCATCCGAGTAAAGGATAACTTGGTCACCGGCTTTATAATCTTTAAAGTCTAAAAGAACTTCAGCTCGTTCAGCACAGGTAATCATTAATTTGGTTAATTTAACTGGTTCAGGTAATAAACCACCGTCCGAAGCAATTTGGGTCATGACCAAATCATCTGAAAGGTGTAAGCGCCATTCACGCCGGTTGGCTCCGTCTAAGAAACGTAACCGTAGTTTTTGCGTAGTAACATCAAAGACTGGATTAACAGTTCCATTAATCAGTGCGGTTGGCCCAGCGGTACCATCAGGGTCATAATCAGCGTCATAATCCCACTGGTTATCCTCGTGGAAACGACGATCCTGCAAAACAACGGGAATGTCATCGACACCATAATTACGAGGTAATGGCAGACTGTCCTCATGGGCATCTTTGATATAAACCATGGCAGCCAAACCATGCCAAACATCCCAGCCGGTTAAAGGACAAGGATGGGCGTGCAACCAGGTTGTTGCAGCTGGTTGATCAACTTTAAAAGTGATTTCTTTGGGTTGACCAGGATAAATTGGGGCATGACAGCCGCCATCAATAAAGGGACCGGGGACATCCAAACCATGCCAATGGAAGGTAGTCAATTCAGGTAGACTGTTCTTTAGCGTAACGTGGTAGGTTTTTCCGCTACGAAAGACAACAGTTTGCCCCAATAAACTCTGGTTATACCCCCAGGTTTTGGTCTTTTCACCCGGCAAAATTTGGGTCTCGCCCGGTTGAGCGTGGACCGTCATCCAGACGTCAGTATCGGTCTCTCTATCTGGCTTGAGTAGCGCTGGAATATTCAGGGGCACTGCCGGTGAATCGTAAACTTCCAGGGGTACATAGCCACCATCGTGATAGTCGTAGGCACTCTCATTGAAAAAGTACTTATCATAAATTGGTGTAGATTTTGTTGACATAATTCTCCTCCTTCTACGCCTGTAGTATACAACAGTTTGGGTTGAATAAATGCTTGTGCTATCATCTATCTTAGTGAGAGGAGGAAATGATGAAATTTAATAAAATTTTACATGCCATTTTGGCCTTGCTGTGGGTGTATACCTTATATTTGTTGATAAATAATCAAGGAATGAATGCCATGTACCTGATGTCCATTGGAATGTTAGTGGAATCGGTCTACTGTCTATTTTCAAAAAATTAAGTTACTAAAAATGCTATGAACGCCGAAGCTTGTTGGAATTAAATCTCGGGGTTCATAGCATTTTTGGTTTTTATTATCGATCACGGCCAATGATGTGGGCGTATTCAAAGAAATTAGATGGTATCAAAATCAAAATGAA
This sequence comes from Convivina intestini, assembly GCF_003096575.1. Classification (GTDB taxonomy): domain Bacteria; phylum Bacillota; class Bacilli; order Lactobacillales; family Lactobacillaceae; genus Convivina; species Convivina intestini. Next base: position 38,531 of record NZ_QEKT01000004.1, on the reverse strand, counting down.
AATGATTAGTGACAAAATGGTTGTTGCAATGGTTAAAGGCATGCTGTTGACAAATTCAGTCGCAATTTTAGTTGATAAATCAGCTAAAACTAATAGCCAAACCCAAAATGAAGCTAGGCCAGTGTTGTGTAAGCGCCGAACTTCCAAGCTTAAGGAAGGAATGACCAGTAGTAAGCCAACAAAGACGGTGATGCCCATCCAAGCCATGACAGCTGGGGGTAAGTTGAGTCGGGTATAGTCGGTGGCAGCAATCAATTTTTTAACGGCACTGGTATGATAATAGGCCACGGCGGTGCCGGCTGCTGACCATAAGATGGTAAAGAGGAAACTCCAAATCACCATCCACCAATATTCAGCCCGAGTGGCATCCCCACTGAAATTAAAGTAGTTTCTCCAATAGTTTTTAAATGCTTTTGTCATTGAAATCATGAGATAATCCAATCTTATTTTTTAAAATATAGGCCTAAAATGTTAGACGGTTTATTGACCACCTACGATTAGTTCATCGCAAATGTTTAAGAAGAGACCGTGTTCAACCACGCCAGTTAATTGGTCTAATTGAGTGGCTAGCGCTGTTAAATCGTCAACTCCACTAACATCAACATCGATGATGTAGTTGTTGGAATCGGTTAGTAGGTATTCTCCGTTGGTCTGGCGATAGCTTGGCGATAGACCCAGCTTTTCAAAGTGGCGATAGAGGTGGTGGGAACCAAACTTAATGACTTCGATGGGGAGTTTGAATTGACCTAAGCGCTTGTGTTCTTTGCTGGGATCAACGACCCAAATGTTTCGATTAGAGTTTAAGGCCACAATTTTTTCAAATAATAATGCAGCTCCGCCCCCCTTGATGCCGTTTAAGTCAGGATCAACTTCATCGGCCCCGTCAACCGTAATATCAATCCGATCAACTTCATCAATATCAACCACGTTGAGCCCTAATTGGGCCCCTAGTTTTTGTGATTGAGTTGAAGTTGCTACACACATGATATCTAGTTGTTCGGCTTGAACCTTTTGCGATAATAATTCAATAAATATTGAAGCAGTTGATCCTGATCCGAGTCCGATGACACCTTGATTTGGCATATAATCCAATGCTTGTTTGGCCGCTGCTAATTTGCCATTATCCATTTTTAAAAAGTCCCCCCATTAATGCTAGTTTACTTTGACAGTATAGCAGAAATTAAGCAAAAACATGACTATACTAGCTGTACAAGTCACGGCTGGCTGATAGCTGGATAATCGCTAATTTGATATAATAAAGCTGTTAAAATTATTTTTCACAAGCAAAAATTAATCAAGGAGGCAATTTCATGCCTAAGATAGTAACCATTTTAGGATCAACTAATATTGATCGAGTTGTAAAAGTACCGCGTTTTGCGACCAGCGGGGAAACCTTAACAACTGACCAACACGTGGTCACCATGATGGGTGGTAAGGGATTAAATCAAGGGGTGGCCGCAGCACGTTCCGGTGCAACGACCCACATGATTACTAAGGTCGGACCTGAATTTGATATTGAAAAAAATATGAAAAGCTCTAATTTGGACACCAGTTGTGTGGTGATTTCTGAAGAAAGTCAAACCGGGCAAGCTTATATCACGGTTTCAGAAGAAACTGGTGATAATATTATTTATATTTACGCTGGGGCTAATGCAGAACTATCAGTGGAAGATGTCCACGCCCAAGTATCAGCGATTACTGAATCAGCCTTTGTGGTTGCCCAGTTGGAAACACCGATTGCCACCACAATCGAAGCCTTTAAGATTGCCCGTCAGCATGGGGTGACGACAGTTTTGAACCCTGCTCCAATGCCAGAAAAGGGTGGTTTGCCCGAAGAGTTGCTGGCGCTAACTGATATCATTGCCCCTAACGAGCATGAAAGTTACCTATTGACCGGTATTGAAATTAGTGACCGTGCCTCAATGGAAGCCAATGCTAAATATTACGCCGAGCTTGGTCTAAAAACAGTGATTATTACTTTGGGCTCGCAGGGTTCCTTCTATATGAATAAAGATGGTCACTGTGACATCGTACCTGCCTTTAAAACCCATGCTGTTGATACAACTGCAGCCGGTGATACCTTCATCGGGGCCTTGGTAACCCGTCTCAATCCGACCTTAGATAATTTGGTTGAAGCCATGACTTATGGTGCTGCGGCCTCTTCAGTAACGGTCAGTCGTCCGGGTGCCCAGGACAGTATCCCAGTTGAAGATGAAGTCCGAGTTGTTTTAGAGGCACATCAAGATTAATTTACTGAATTTGATTTAAGTCCGGTTACGGACTTTTTTTATTGGAAAAGGGTAGAATATCACCGTTGCAACGGATTGTGACAGCAAAATTTGGTGCTAATTATCATAATAAAAATGAACTTATGAAAGGAGTGACCAATATGGCACAATCAATTGGCGAAATTATTAAGAACCAGCGAGTAGAGCGGGGGATGACCCAGGAAGATTTGGCGCAACAATTACATCTGAGTCGCCAGGCTATATCCTACTGGGAAAATAATCAGCGGATGCCGGACTTAGTGAGCATCATTAAAATAAGTGAAATGTATCAGCTTTCATTGGATAACCTATTAAAACAGGAGCCACGTATTTTGGAAGAATGTAATCAGGAGGCACAAGATTTGCAGGCTAGCAAACAGCGCATTAGCAATGTTATGCAGGCTATCAGCTTGGTGATACTGGCGAGCTTAATCGGCGTCATAGTTGCCGATTTCATATGCAAGTGGCAAGGACCCTTGTGGATGCGTTGTCTACTGAGCTTTTTGTTCCTATTAATGGCTTTTGTACCGATGGTTAATAACTATCTATTAATTCGGCCCCAATATCCCGAACCGTTGTGGTTACAGCGAGTGCCAAGTCATAAGGGCAGTGTCATGCGCTTTGGGGTTAATTTGAACCCGCGTAATATTGGTGGTTTAGGTTTATACCTATTGCAGTACACGCTGATACTATTATTAGTTTGGCTATTGCCTTGGTAAAATAAAAAACTTCCCGAATTTAAGGGAGTTGGCATTCAAAAATAAGACAGCAAAAAAGGACATCCTTGCGATGTCCTTTTATTAGTGGTCAGCCAGGGGCTCGAACCCTGGACCCACGGATTAAGAGTCCGTTGCTCTACCAACTGAGCTAGCTGACCAGCTTTTACAACAAAGAGTATTGTACCATGCAAATCACCTACATGCAATAACTTTTTATTAAAATTCTTATTGATTAACTTCAATGGTAATTTGATTGCCCTCTGAATCATTGACTACCAAGGCGATTTTGTTACCATAACGCTCCTCGGTTTTTAGAATTGGCACAAAATTATTGGCCAAATGCTGACGGAGACTAGCTTGATGATCACGGGCTAATAATTCAAAATGATTTTGAGCCGGACCAACTACAAAAGTTAAATCCTCCTGATCCAAGCGTAAGTGGCGTTGATTGCTAGGCCCAGCTTGGGGAATATCAAAGACATCGCGCCAAAAACGATAAGCTCGATCAGGGTCTTGGGTTGGAATGGTTTTATGATTTAATTTACGTGGTTTCATGGATTATACCTTTGATATTTAATATGCGATTACTTCTATTGTACCGGCTTGGCATGTGACTTTCAAAAAACTGTGATAGACTAGTACTTATGGCATTATTAGAGGTAAGTGGGCTCACAATGGCCTACGCAGAAAAAACTTTATACGAAGACGCTGATTTTGAACTCCAAGTCGGTGAGCATATGGGGATTGTCGGCCAAAACGGGGCCGGTAAATCAACTCTGATTAAGATTTTGACCCAACAGGTCTTGCCCTTAGCTGGCCGGATTGATTGGGCGAAAGGGCTTAAGATTGGTTATTTGGACCAGTATGCCGAAATTCCAGAGGGTATGACCCTGGTTGATTTTTTGCATACCGCCTATCAGGACCTATATGACAAGCAAAAGCGGGCGACACAGTTATATGAGCAGTACGCTGAAACCATGGATGATAAGTTGCTGGAAAGAGCTGGACGCATGCAAGAAGAATTGGATGCGGCTGACTTTTACGGCTTAGATACCGAGATTGAACGGGTCATTACTGGTTTGGGTCTAGAGGCAATCGGCCGTGACTGTGAACTTGAGCAAATGTCGGGTGGCCAGCGTGCCAAAGTTATCTTGGCTAAACTTTTGTTGGAAAACGATGATGTAATCATTTTAGATGAGCCAACCAACTATTTGGATGTGGCTCATATTGAATGGTTGCAGGACTTTTTGCAAGATTTTCCTGGCGCTGCCATGATTATTTCGCATGATTTTGATTTCCTCGACCGGGTTACCAATGCGATTATCGACGTTTCCTTTGGTAAAATCACTAAATATCGTGGTTCCTTTAAAAAGGCCATGCACCAAAAGGAAGAGCGGGCGGAACAACAGCTGCGTCAATATGAAAAGCAGCAGGTTGAGATTGAAAAGGCCGAGAAATTTATTGCTAAAAATAAGGCCCGTGCTTCAACCTCGAAGCAGGCTAAGTCGCGTGAGAAGATGCTGGCCCGAATGGACCGAGTTGATCCACCATCTGGGAATCCGGTGGCTAAGTTTAGCTTCCCTTATATTGAAACACAGTCGGCCAATGCTTTGACGGTGACGGATTTGTCGGTGGGGTATGAACAACCAATTTTGGAGCCGGTAACTTTTTCCATTACGACTGAGGAAAAGTTAGTCTTCCGTGGCTTTAACGGGGCTGGTAAGTCAACCTTGATTAAGTCTATTTTAGGGTTAATTCCGGCTTTGAATGGTCGGGCTGAATTTTCACCTTCGGCTGTGGTGAACTATTTTGATCAGGATTTGGAATGGGAAAATGATCAGCAAACGCCTTTGCAAGTGATGCAAGATCTCTTTCCAACCATTCAACCCAAAGAACTGCGGACGCGCTTGGCTGGTGCTGGTATTAATGCTGAAAATGCTCAAAAACCGCTGTTCCAGTTATCTGGAGGAGAACAAACCAAGGTTAAGTTAGCAATTATGGAAATGAAGCCTAGTAATTTCTTGATTCTTGATGAGCCGACTAACCATTTGGATGAAACCACTAAACAAGCCCTCCACCGGGCGATTACCGCTTTCCCTGGGAATGCAATTATTGTTTCCCACGAAAGTAGTTTTACGGCTGATTTGGCTGATAAAACCTTAGATGTGGCTGCGCTCAGCCATCAAAAAGAAGATGACTAATTAATGTGATATTTCTTTGATTTTAACCGCCATCCTTGTTGGCGGTTTTTTCTTTAGAATTATAAAATTAGGGTTAGATTAAATTTTAATGGGCATTTTAGTGGTATCATGTCATAAAACATGACCTATAATCTATGCGATTTGGCATGCTTCAGTAGAATGGTACGAAAAGATTCTGCTGTTATTAATGGAATATTGAGGAGAATACATATGTCAATGATTGAATTCAAGGACGTGGAAAAGTACTACGGTGATTTTCACGCTTTAAAGAACGTCAACTTGGAAATTGATGCCGGTGAAACGGTTGTTTTGATTGGCCCCTCTGGATCAGGAAAGTCAACCTTAATCCGAACGGTTAACGGTTTGGAAGAGATTCAACAAGGTCAGCTTTTGGTCGATGGTTTTGATTTACATGATCCTAAAACGGATATGAATAAAATTCGTAAGAACGTGGGGATGGTTTTCCAGCACTTTAATCTTTACAACAACAAATCGGCGATTGAAAACATCATGCTGGCTCCGCGCTTAGTCTTAAAGCGAGATGAAGCGGAAAACAAAAAGATTGCCATGGAGTTGTTGGAAAAGGTTGGTTTGGCTGATAAGGCCACTAATATGCCTAGCGAATTATCTGGTGGACAAAAACAACGAATTGCAATTGCTCGTTCACTAGCCATGAAGCCTAAGGCCCTGTTGTTTGATGAGCCAACTTCAGCCCTTGACCCAGAAATGATTGGTGATGTGTTGGATGTTATGCGTGATATTGCGGCTGATTCTTCCATGACCATGTTGGTTGTGACTCACGAAATGAGCTTTGCTAAGGCCGTTGCTGATCGCGTGATTTTTATGGCCGATGGTCAAATTCTAGAAGACAGTTCAACGGCTTCGTTCTTTGAAAAGCCAAGTGAGCCACGGGCCCAGAAGTTCTTAAGTCAAGTGGCTAATCACTAATTGCTGAAATTGTCGTTGCAGTAATGGATGTGTCTGAGGGAAGGTAAAATGGAAAAAGCTAAAAAAAGGCGATTTGGGATTATCGCCACAATTATTTTAGCGGCGGCCTTGATTTTGGGTCTCATGTGGGCCACTGCCACCGCTGAAAAAAATGCAAAACACCAGGACACTTTAACCCGTGTTGAAAAACAAGGGAAAATCATTTGGGGTGTCAAGGCTGATACGAAGTTGTTTGGTTTGATGGATACTAAAACCGCTACCCCGGTTGGATTTGATGTCGATATTGCTAAGGCATTAACGGTGCAAATGTCTAAGCAAACTGGCGTACCAATGTCAGCTGAGTATGTACCGGTTTCAACGGCCTCTAAAATTCAACTTTTAAAGAATACTAATATTGATGGTACGGTTTCGACCATGACCATTACGCCGGAAAGAGCTAAGGTGGTTGATTATACGGATTCTTACTTTAATGCTGGTCAGTCGATTTTGGTTCAAAAAGGATCAGGTATCCACAGCATCGCTGATATGAATGATGCCAAGTACACGATTTTGGTTGTTGTTGGTACTACAGCGGCTAAGGAAACCAAGAAATTTGCACCTAAGGCTAATATTGTCGCCCTGCAAGACTATGCCTCAGCTATGCAAGCCTTAAAGGCTGGACAGGGACAGGCAATGTCAACTGATAATGCCATTTTGTATGGTTTTGCGAACGAAAATCCTGATTATCAAATTGTTGGTGGAAACTTCACCAACGGCCCTTACGGCATTGCCTTTGATAAGGATCAAAAGCCGATGGTTGATCAAGCCAACCGTGCTTTAGCAACGATTAAGCAAAATGGAATTTATAACCAGTTGATTGAGAAGTGGTTTAGCCAGGTACCCGGTTTAGACTGGCATGATTTGGAGGTCTAAGCATGGCATTATTACAAAATTATTTTTCAACCTTTTGCCAGGGATTTGGCTATACGCTGTTATCAAGTATTTTTGCCCTCATAGGCTCGATGGTATTGGGAACCCTTTTTGCCATTATGCAGGTGATGCCGCAACGTTGGATGCAGATTGTCGGCAACATCTATGTCCAGGTTTTCCGGAATATTCCGCTTTTGATTATCACGCTCTTCTTATACTTGGCCGTGGCCAAGGTAGTCAAGATGAATGGCTTTACCGCTGGGACAATCGCCTTAACCCTTTATACCTCAGCCTTTATTGCTGAAACTGTTCGAGCCGGAATTTTGTCAATTGAGGCTGGACAAATGGAGGGGGCACGGGCTAATGGGCTTAAATTTGGCCAGGCCATGCGCTATATCGTTTTGCCGCAAGCCTTTCGAGTGGCGCTGCCTTCATTGGGTAATCAGTTTATTAACTTAGTTAAAAACTCATCTATTTTGGCTTTTGTGGGCGGTTTGGATTTGATGTATCAAGGAAATATGGTTGCTGCTAACTCTTTTGATACCTTCACTGCCTATATCATCGTTGGAATTTTCTACCTGATATTGACCTTGCCATTAAGTTATTACATGCAGTATCTGGAAAAACGCCTAAAGGCGAAGGCTTAAGGAGGATATGATGGTAACATTAGGAATTTTAAGTGCCTTTTCTGGTGATAACATTAATTATCTCCTGGGCGGATTAGCAATTACTGTTGGTGTTTCCGTGATTTCGGTCATTATTAGCTTAATTGTCGGATCAGTGATTGGGATTATTCAATTTGAAGAGATGCCATACTTTTCGAGTTTTGTGGGTACGATTAACAATATTATTCGTAACCTCCCACTGTTGTTGATTATCTTCTTTGTTTACTTTGCCTTGCCACGAATTGGTGTTCACCTACCAATCTTCTTGGCAACGGTGATTGCCATGAGTACTTTTGAGTCGGCTATGCTGGCTGAAATTGTCCGAGGTGGTTTAGCATCGATTGATATTGGGCAATTTGAAGGAGCTCGGGCTAATGGCTTAAATAACATGGAAACGATGTGGTATATCATTTTGCCCCAGGCCTATAAAAAAATGATTCCACCGATTATTTCTCAGTTAATTTCTTTGGTTAAGGATACGAGTTTGGCATCTGGAATTGTCTTAGCCGAAATGACTTATCGAGGACAAATCGTTTATGCCCAAAATTCAACTTATATCGTACCGGTCTTGGTTATGTTGACTGTTGTCTACTTTTTGTTGAATTATGGTCTATCTTTAATTGCCAAGTGGTTCGATAAAAAATTAGCATAAGAAAGGGCGTTAGAATAACATCTATCGCTTTTTTATTATAGAAAAATTTGAAAATGGTAAAATAATGTGATAGAGTTGTAAGCATGAAAAGATAAGCGAGGGGGATTCGCAATGGAAACATGGAAGAAATGGACCTTGGCTGCAGCAGCAGTATTAGTTGTGGCTGGGGGAACGCGAGCCGCCGGCTGGTGGGGCGTTGATAAAAGTAAAGATAAGACCACTTTGAATTATGGTTTACAATCGGAAATTCAAACTTTGGATTTATCTAAAGGAACAGATCAATATTCCAATACAATTGCTGGAAATACTGGCTCTAATCTGTTACGTATGGATGCCAATGGGAAACCGGCTCCGGATTTAGCTAAGTCAATTGATGTTTCTGAAGACGGAAAAACCTACACGGCCCATTTGCGTAGTGGTCTAAAATGGTCTGATGGTTCCAGTCTGACGGCTAAGGACTTTGTTTATTCCTGGCAACGGATTGTCGATCCTAAGACCGCCTCTCAATATGCTTATCTAGCTTCGGGTGTTCAAAATGCCGATGACATTATGGCCGGTAAAAAGCCAGTCAGTGACTTGGGGGTCAGTGCCGATGGGGATACGATTACCTTTAAGTTAGATAATCCTATGCCACAGTTTGAATCTCTCTTAACTTTTGCTAACTTTATGCCGCAAAAGCAAAGCTTTGTGGAAAAGCAGGGTTCTAAGTATGGGACCACTGCTGAAAAGCAACTTTATTCTGGTCCCTATAAGTTGGAAGGCTGGAATGGTACTAACAATAAGTTCAAGATGGTTAAAAATGATAACTACTGGGATGCCAAAAATGTTAAGACTAAGACAGTTAACTGGCAGGTAGTTAAGAAGCCGGAAACGATGGTTGAACTTTATAAGAAGGGTGAAATTGACCGGGCTGGTGTTTATACTTCGCCAGAAATTTATAAGGCCAACAAAAATAACAAGGATGTAACCAAGGTGCCTCAAGCTGCCAGTACTTACCTTGAATACAACCAAACTGGTAAAAATAAGTTCTTGGCTAATGACAAAATTCGTCAGGCTTTGAATATGGCTACTAATCGGGCAGAAGCTACTAAGCAGGCTTCCGGTGGAATCTTTGACACGGCCACGGGATTAGTATCAAATAACTTGACTAAGGCCGCTAACGGTCAAGATTTGGCTGCCTTTGTGAATCCAGGTTACGAGTATGATAAGGATAAGGCTAGTCAACTCTTTGCTGAAGGTTTGAAGGAAGTCGGCGAAACTAAGATGGATGTAACGCTGTTGGGTGATGCCGATACACCAATCACTAAGAATTACGTTGATTATCTAAAGCAGGCTTGGGAATCGAACTTGAAGGGTATTAGCGTGACCGAAAAGTTCGTTCCATTTAAGCAACGTATACAAGATCAACAGAATCAAAACTTTGATATTGTATTGAACAATTGGAACGGGGATTATCCTGATGGCTCAACCTTCTATGATCTCTTTAAGTCACCTACTGCTGGAAACAATGATGGTCAATTTAAGAACCAAACTTACATTGATGCGATTACCAAAGCGGATGGTAGCGATGCCAATGATCCCGCAGCTCGTAGTAATGATTTCAAAACTGCCGAAGCCGCTTTGAAGGATCAAGCCAACATTAATCCGTTGGGTTCATGGAATGCTTATTATCTAGTTCGTCCAAACGTTAAGAATGTGGTTATGAATTCAACTGGTCTTCCAATTGATTTGACGCATGCTTACCGTAGTGACAAGTAATTATAAATAGTGAAATAAGAATTGACGTCCGTCAATTCTTATTTCAATTAGGGACTTAATCAATGGCTAAATATATTTTAAAACGATTAATAATCTTACTATTTACCTTGTGGATTGTTATCACATTAACCTTCTTCCTGATGCAGATTATGCCAGGAACCCCCTTTAATAATCCGCATCTATCCGCCCAAGCAATTGCTCAGATGAATGAAACCTATGGTTTGGATAAGCCCTTATGGCAACAGTATCTAACTTATTTGGTCAATGCGCTTCATGGTGATTTGGGGACCTCTTTCCAATATCAAAACCAATCCGTTAGTATGTTGATTGGCCAGCGTTTGCCAATCTCAGCCCAGTTGGGCTTGCAGGCTTTGGTTGTTGGTTTGGTTCTAGGATTGTGGCTAGGATCAGTATCGGCCCGCCATCAAAATAGTAAGTTAGATGGCACCTTAGGTATTTTTTCAACCTTAGGAATTGCAATGCCAAGTTTTATTATTGCCATTGCTTTACTATACTTATTTGGTTACGAATGGCAGTTGTTCCCCGTTTCTGGTTGGGGAGATTCTTTTTCAGAAACAGTTTTGCCTACTTTAGCTTTAGCGGCAGCACCTGCAGCGGTCACGGCCCGATTTGTACGATCAGAAATGATTGAAGCACTTCATTCTGATTATATTGAGCTCGCTCGAGCTAAAGGTTTAAGCGATAAGGAATTAGTCAATCACCATGCTTATCGCAATTCTTTGATCCCAGTTTTGACTTTGATTGGGCCCATGGCAGCTAACTTATTGACCGGATCGGTCTTGGTTGAAAATATCTTTTCTATTCCGGGAATTGGTCAGCAATTTGTGAGTTCGATTCCGACCAAGGATTTCCCAGTTATTATGGGTACTACGATTGTCTATGCGGCGATGTTGATGTTTATGATTTTAGTTACTGATGTTTTGACGGCGGTTGTTGATCCGCGCGTTCGTTTGCAATAGGAGGCCAACATGACAAAAATGAATGAAGCATTTGCCGTTGTTGGTATCCTGAACCAGCATGCCGGAGAAAACATTAATAAGCCCACCCTTTCCTTTTGGCAGGATGCTTGGCGGCGTTTGAAAAAGAATAAAGTTGCCGTAGTTTCGATGTGGCTGTTGATTGGTATGTTGCTCTTTGCCATGGTTTCCAGCTTCTTTGTGAGCCAAAATCAAGCTAATGCCTTTAATACCAATGAAGTCACACGTTATAAGAATCTGCCTCCTAATATTGGATTGCCAATTCCGGGTTGGAACGGTCAAAGTAAGCAACCGGTCTCTAGTGATACCACTAATCCTTACGAGCAAAATGACGTGAGTCAGCACTATCTCTTTGGAACTGACACTTTGGGTCGTTCGATTGCTAAACGAGTAATCGTTGGTTTACGAATTTCCTTGTTGGTTGCGATTGCAGCCACCTTTATTGATTTGTTAATCGGTGTTTCCTATGGTGTCTTTTCGGCCTGGCGCGGTGGTTGGGTTGATATGGTCATGCAACGAATCATTGAAATCATCTCTTCTATCCCCAACTTGGTTGTTGTGACCATGTTAGCCTTGGTTTTGGGAAGTGGGGTTACTTCTATTATTATTGCCATTGCTTTGACGAACTGGGTGAACATGGCTCGGTTAGTTCGGAGTATGACCCTATCCCTGAAGGAACAAGACTTTGTCCTGGCCGCCCAAAACTTAGGGGAAAGTCCTGTTAAAATTGCCTTGAAACACTTAATTCCTAATATGACAGGAACAATTATTGTTCAAATTATGATGACCGTGCCCAGTGCCATTATCTTTGAAGCAGTTTTGTCAGCCATTGGTTTGGGCGTTAAGCCACCAACCGCTTCATTGGGATCATTAATTTCGGATGCCCAAAATATGCTGCAATTCTATCCCTACCAAATCTTGATTCCATCGGCAATTTTGGTGATTGTTTCATTAGCCTTTATCTTATTAGGTGATGGGTTGCGGGATGCATTTGATCCACGATCGAGTGAGGAGTAAAGCGACGATGATGAATGATACAATTTTACAAGTAAAAGATTTAGTAGTTGATTTCAACACCTACGCTGGGAAAGTCCAAGCTATTCGTGATATTTCCTTTGATTTAAAAAAGGGTGAAACCTTAGCAATCGTTGGTGAATCTGGTTCGGGTAAGTCGGTCACTACTAAAACCTTAATGGGTTTGAATGCTGAAAATGCTCGTATCTCTGAAGATAGTCAATTAATCTTTAAGGGCAATGATTTGTCTAAGCTGGATGCTAAAGGTTGGCAAAAAATTCGTGGGAATGAAATTGCCATGGTTTTCCAAGACCCGATGACTAGCTTGGATCCCACCATGAAGATTGGCCAGCAAATTGCCGAACCAATTTTAAAGCACCAAAAGGTTAGTAAAGCTGAAGCCATGGAACAGGCCTTAAAGCTGATGGTCGGGGTTGGTATTCCTGAGCCCAAAGAGCATATCAATGATTATCCTCATCAATGGTCAGGGGGGATGCGGCAGCGAGCTGTGATTGCGATTGCTCTAGCAGCTAATCCAGATATTTTGATTGCTGATGAACCGACAACGGCCTTGGATGTTACTATTCAGGCGCAAATTCTGCGAATGATGAAGGACCAACAGGCCAAGTACCATTCCTCAATTATTTTTATTACCCACGACTTAGGTGTTGTAGCGGGGATTGCCGATCGTGTGGCCGTAATGTATGCCGGTAAAATTGTTGAATATGGGACTGTGGATGAGATTTATTTTAACCCACAACATCCCTATACTTGGGGCTTGTTAGATTCCATGCCGACTACTGATACCAAGCAGGGGAGTTTGGAAGCTATTCCAGGAACTCCGCCGGATTTGTTATATCCACCTAAGGGGGATGCCTTTGCCAACCGGAATCAATTTGCCTTAGCGATTGACCATGAAGAGCAGCCACCGTTCTTTAAGGTCAGTGATACTCATTATGCAGCCACTTGGTTACTTGATGAACGCGCACCCAAGGTGACCCCACCCGCACCAATTGTGCAACGTTGGCAACATTGGCATGATATGCAGGCTCAAGGAGTTTAATAATGACAACCGATAAAACTTCTAAACTAGTTGAAATAAAAAATCTTGATTTAACCTTTAATAAAGGGCGTTCAAACGCTGTGCATGCGCTAGAAAACATTAGCTTTGATATTTATGAGGGTGAAGTGTTTGGCCTCGTGGGTGAATCTGGTTCTGGTAAAACGACCTTGGGACGTACCATTCTTAAACTTTACCAAGCCAGTGACGGGCAGATTCTCTTTGATGGGCAAGACGTTACTAAGTTAAAAGGACGGGCCTTGTCTGATTTTCGTAAGGATAGTCAAATGATTTTCCAAGACCCGCATGCTAGCTTAAACAGTCGGATGAAGGTTGAAGATATCATTGCTGAGGGAATTGATATCCATCATTTGGCCAAGTCTAAAGCCGACCGAGATGCTCAGGTTTTACATTTATTAGATTTAGTCGGCTTAAATAAAGATCACGCTAGTCGTTATCCCCACGAATTTTCTGGAGGACAGCGGCAGAGAATCGGGATTGCCCGGGCACTAGCCGTTGATCCAAAATTTATTATTGCTGACGAACCTATCTCAGCTTTGGACGTATCAGTGCAAGCCCAAGTTGTCAATTTGATGAAGGATTTGCAAAAGAAGCATTCCTTGACTTACCTTTTTATTGCCCATGATCTTTCGATGGTGAAATATATTTCAGATCGGATTGGGGTAATGCACTGGGGAAAGTTGTTGGAAATTGGCCCAGCCGATGCTGTTTATAATCATCCCTTGCATCCTTATACCAAAAGTTTGCTATCAGCCATTCCGGTCCCTGATCCTGAAGCTGAGCGCCAGCGTCGGGCTATCACCTATGATCCTAGTCGTGAAAGCGATGGGCAGGAACGTGGCATGGTTGAAGTTGGCGATGGTCACTTTGTTTTGGCCACCCCGGCCGAAGCTGAAGAATATAGGAAAGCTCAAAAATAAAGAAAAAGCTTTAACTGCTAGCAGTTAAGGCTTTTTTCAGGTAGAATAAAGGCACTATGGATAATTTTCAAGAGCAACTAAAAAATCGGCGAACATTCGCCATTATTTCTCATCCCGATGCGGGTAAAACAACCTTAACGGAGCAGTTATTGCTTCATGGGGGCGTTATTCGTGAGGCCGGTACTGTTAAAGGACGTGGCGCTAAAAAATTAGCTTCATCGGACTGGATGGCCATTGAACAGCAGCGTGGAATTTCGGTTACTTCATCAGTTTTGCAATTTGACTATGATGGTAAGCGAATTAACATTTTGGATACCCCTGGGCACGAGGATTTTTCAGAAGATACCTATCGAACTTTGATGGCCGTGGATTCAGTCGTCATGGTCGTGGATGCGGCCAAGGGAATTGAGCCACAGACTAAAAAATTATTTGAGATTGTCTCGCAACGCGGGATTCCAGTCTTTACCTTCTTTAACAAAATCGATCGTGATGCTCGTTCTCCTTTGGATTTGGTCGATGAATTGGAGACAGTTTTGGGTATTCAGGCTTATCCGATGAATTGGCCGATTGGTTCTGGTCAGATTTTGCAGGGGATTTATGACTTACAAAAAGATGAACTAATTTCCTTTAAGAACGCTAGCAACCATCCCGAAGTGGTGGCTGAAGGTGAAGACGAAGTTGAATTGGTCAAGGATGCTGGAAACGAATTTGACGAGGACGCAATTGCGCATGGGAAGTTAACCCCAGTCTTCTTTGGTTCAGCCTTAGCTAATTTTGGGGTCACTGAATTTTTGCGGGAGTACCTAAAGTATGCACCAGCGCCAGTACCAGTAGCCACGGTTGATGGTAGCTTAGTTGAACCAAGTGATTCTCAATTTACTGGTTTTGTCTTTAAAATTCAGGCCAACATGGATCCCCGTCATCGTGATCGAATCGCCTTTTTACGAATTGTTAGCGGTGAATTTGATCGCGGGATGGACGTGACCTTGCAACGGACTGGTAAAAAGATGCGTTTATCCAATGTGACCCAGTTTATGGCCGAGGAACGTGAAAACGTACAAACTGCGGTACCGGGAGATATTATTGGTATCTATGATACCGGTAATTTCCAGATTGGTGATACGATTTATTCTGGTAAAAAGTCAGTCGAATTCCCTGACTTACCAACATTTACGCCGGAATACTTTAACAAGGTAATCGCCAAGGATGTCATGAAGCAAAAATCCTATCACAAAGGAATTGCTCAGCTGGTTCAAGAGGGGACGATTCAGCTGTATCAATCTTGGAGTGGCACGGAATACATCATTGGTGCGGTCGGACAGTTGCAGTTTGAAGTATTCAAGTTCCGGATGGAAAATGAATATAACGTCGAAATTGCCTTTGAACCGATTGGGTCAAAAGTTGCCCGTTGGATTAATCCCGACCAGTTGGATGAAAAGATGGCTTCTTCCCGTAACTTGTTGGTTCGTGATCGCTATGATCAACCGGTCTTCTTATTTGAAAATAAGTTTGCCTTGAATTGGTTTAAAGATAAGTACCCTGATATTGATTTAGAAGAAAAAATGTAAGTTTTACTGTCAAACCATCCAATCATGGATGGTTTTTTTGTTACAATGGATTTGTCTTCGGACAAAATAAAATGAGGGGTAGATACCTGTGCGTTAAGTGCAGTGGAAACGGAATGTGGGCCACTGACGAAACAATTATGTGCGATGCAGGTATCGCATTCACCAGTATAACGGTGAACACTCCAATCGGAGGTTCAGAATATGGAACATTTAACACGAAGTAAGTGGAAGTTACCACTGCTTAACACACGGCAGTTAGTGGTATTGGCCTTGTTAATGGCCCTAAGCATTGTCTTAGGGAGACTATCCTTTAGTTTGCCACTCTTGCAAATTGGTTTTACCTTCATAGCAACGTCTTTAATTGCTAAATGGTATGGCCCGCTATGGTCAATGCTAATCGCCGCAGTGATGGATGTTTTAAAGTTTTTTTTGTTTCCCACGGGGGCTGGCTTTTTCCTGGGATTCACTGTATCAGCCATTCTAGCGGCACTGATATACGCTAATGGTTACTATCAGCAGGACCATGTTAGTTGGCTAAGAGTGATTATTACTGTTAGTTTGGTCATTTTCATTGTCAATGTCGGGCTGAATTCTTTGTGGTTAAACATGATGTACAGTCGGATTCATAGTTGGCAAACTTTTGTTAGTTTTATCACGCCACGATTAGTAAAAAATGTCCTGTTTTTGCCAGTTCAAGTAGCTATGACCTATTATTTACTGAACAATGACTTGGTCAAACGAGTTACGCAACAGTTTTTCAGTGAGAAAAGAGGGAACAATGATCAATGATTTTCCACAGGTATTAACAATCGCTGGTTCGGACTGTGATGGCTCGGCCGGTATGCAGGCTGATTTACATACTTTTTTTATGCGTCAGACGTATGGCATGTCGGTCTTAGTTGCTGCAGTGGCTGGTAATTCCTACGGTATCCAGGCTGCTGAGAATTTACCCTTGGATTTTGTAGCTAAGCAGTTTGAAGTTTTAGCAGCTGATTTTAAAATTAGAGCCGCTAAAACTGGTATGTTAGGAACGGCTGACTTAATTAAAACCGTGGTGACAGCCTATCAAAATTATGATTTTGGCCCCTTAGTTGTTGATCCAGTTATTACGACCAAACACGGGGCGCAATTGTTAGAAGATGAGGCTTTTACCAGCTTAAAGCAAGAACTTTTACCTTTGGCTACGGTGGCAACCCCGAACTTCTTTGAAGCCCAATTGTTAACTGGTCTAGCCATTAAGGATCGAGATGATCAAAAGGCGGCCGCCTTGGCGATTCAGGCCTTAGGGGTGGATAATGTGGTAGTGAAAGGTTGGCATCGTCCTGGTCAAGAGCAAGTCTATGACTATGTCGTCTATGCTGACGGGAGTGAGGAATGGTTAGTCCATCCTTATTATGATACGGAGCATATTAATGGAACTGGGGATACCTTCTCGGCCACGATTGCTGCTGAACTGGCTAAGGGACAATCTTTAAAGCAGGCGATTAAGACCGCCCATGATGTTACGGTTGCTGCTATTTCTAAGCCAATTGAAGTTGGTCATAAATTTGGGCCGATTAATCATTGGGCTAGTCAAGATTTAAATATTTAAGTAAAAAACCAACGTTTTAAGCGTTGGTTTTTCTAATACGATGAATTCGATTAAGATCCCCATGAACTAGGTGGGGGAACATTCGGCGATCGGCAATGGCAATAATTTTTCCCTGGAAGAAAAAGGAAAAGGCCGTTCCGATGTTGAGGGCCACGAGTTGATGGCTAAATAAAAAACAAGTTAATGAAATGGCAATGGCGACTACAAAGTTACTCATTTGAGCCTTGCTGGCATTTCCACGAAAATACTTAAACCGTAAAATATTGGTTAGGTCATCAATCGGATGCATAATCAGATTGACTCGTTGATAGATTGAAATACCAATCCCAACATTCATTACGGCAAATAAATCAATTGGAATGCGCCAAGCTAGTGGTAAGGTCGTTACTCCTAAATGGGTAAAGAAGCTGGTAAAAAATCCGACTAAAAAGGAAAAAGCCACTCCGAAGAAAACGTTACCTATTAGCCGTCGTAAATCAAAATCATCGGCAAAGAAAAGATTAGCAACAGCCACGGTAGTACTAATTAACATTAGAAAAAGGCTGATTGGCCAGCCAGTAAGATGAGCTAAATTAGCCGCTCCGGCTGTCCAAGGGGCTGAACCCATATTACTAGCTACACTCAAGCCGTTTCCAAAAGCATTAAGAATTAAGGCTACGATAAAGTAGAAAAAAGTTTGGGAGGGTTTTAGTTCGTAGTACTCTCCATCACGATAATACATATTACCCTCCAATTGATAAACTCACCCTCCCATTATACCAAATATTTAGGGTGATAATTAATGTTATTAAAATCACATAGTAAAATTATAAATGATAATACACTATAATTAAATTTTACGTTTTATATGTTATAACCCGATAAAAAGGCTTTATTATTTTAATAATGGTGGTGATTCTATTTGATAAATAAATCACAAAATCTCTTGATTTTCATTATTGACTGTTGTACACTTAGACCATCGAAAAGGTATTAACCGAAAGGAACTTTAATAAATGGCAAAAGATACTGAAAAGAAGACAGCTAAAAAAGTTTTGACACCGGAAGAAAAAGCCGCCCGTAAGCAAGCGGCTGAAACCATGGTGGCCGGACTAATTACCAAAGCTCAAAAGGCAGCTGAGGAATTTTTGAACTATTCGCAAGAACAAGTTGATAATATTGTGGCGGCGATGGCATTAGCTGGATCTGAACATTCTTTGGAGTTAGCTCACGAAGCCCACGACGAGACTGGTCGAGGTATCGTGGAAGATAAGGATACTAAGAATCGCTTTGCTTCAGAATCAGTTTATAACGCAATCCGTCACGATAAGACCGTGGGTGTTATTTCTGAAGATAAGATTTTGGGTAAGGTTGAAGTAGCTGCGCCTCTTGGTATTTTGGCTGGGATTGTGCCTACTACTAACCCAACATCAACGACTATTTTCAAGTCAATGTTGGCAGCCAAGACACGTAACGTAATTATTTTCGCCTTCCACCCTCAGGCCCAAAAGTCATCAGCCCATGCTGCTAAGATTGTTTATGATGCAGCCGTTAAGGCCGGGGCTCCTGAAAACTTTATTCAATGGGTGGAGAAGCCTTCTTTGGAAGGAACCACTGCTTTAATTCAAAATCCACATATTGCTTCAATCTTAGCTACTGGTGGACCAGCCATGGTTCATGCGGCTTTGACTTCTGGTAACCCTTCAATGGGTGTTGGGGCTGGTAACGGAGCGGTTTATATTGATAAGACTGCTAACGTTCACCGGGCTGTGTCTGATTTGATGCTTTCAAAGCGTTTTGATAACGGTATGATTTGTGCCACTGAAAACTCAGCAGTTGTGGATGCTAGCATTTATGACGAGTTTATGGAGCGGATGCAAATTGATGGTGGCTACGTTGTACCTAAGAAAGACGCCCAAAAGATTGCGGACTTTGTGTTCAAAAAGAACGCGGAAGGCTATGGCGTTGCTGGACCAGTTGCCGGTATGAGTGGCCGTTGGATTGCTGAACAGGCTGGCGTAAAGTTACCAGCCGGTAAAGATGTTTTGCTTTTTGAGCTAGATCCTAAAAATATTGGCGAAGCCCTATCTTCTGAAAAGTTGTCACCCTTGCTTTCAGTTTATAAGGCTAAGGATCGTCAGCAAGGAATCGATATTGTTCGTGCTTTGCTTGACTATCAAGGGGCTGGACACAATGCCGCCATTCAAATTGGTGCCCAAGATGATCCATTTGTTAAGGAATATGCCGATGCAATCCGCGCTTCGCGTATCTTAGTCAACCAACCTGATTCAATTGGTGGTGTTGGGGATATCTATACCGACGCCATGCGGCCATCATTGACACTTGGAACTGGATCATGGGGGAAGAATTCATTGTCTCACAACTTGTCAACATACGATTTGCTTAACGTTAAAACAGTGGCTCGCCGTCGTAGCCGGCCACAATGGATTCGTTTGCCTAAGGAAATCTACTACGAATCTAACTCAATTAGCTATTTGCAAGATTTGCCAGATGTTAAGCGGGTCTTTATCGTCGCTGATCCTGGTATGTTGCAGTTTGGCTTTGTTGATAAGGTTTTGAGTCAGTTAGAATTACACGAAGACCAAATCCAAACGAGCATTTATGGCACTGTACGCCCTGACCCAACGCTCTCACAAACCACTGAAATTGCACAGCGGATGGCTGAATTTAAGCCTGATACAGTGATTTTGCTAGGTGGTGGATCAGCCCTTGATGCTGGTAAGATTGCCCGTTTCATGTATGAGTATTCTTTGTCAAACCCAGGCATCTTAGAAGATCCTGATGCAGTTAAGAATCTCTTTGCAAAGTTGTCACAGAAGTTTATGGATATCCGTAAGCGGATTGTCAAGTTCAACCATGCTAAGGCCACTCAAATGGTAGCTATTCCAACTACCTCAGGTACTGGTTCAGAAGTAACACCATTTGCGGTTATTACTGATGATGAAACCCATGTTAAGTATCCTTTAGCTGACTATGAGTTAACTCCTGAAGTTGCCATTGTTGATCCAGAATTTGTTATGACAGTGCCAAAGCACACAGTGGCTTTGTCTGGAATTGATACTTTGTCACACGCCTTGGAGTCTTATGTTTCAGTTATGTCTTCTGAAATGACTCGTCCTTGGGCTTTGCAAGCCATTAAGTTAATCTTTAATAACTTGGTTGAATCCTATCACTATGACCCACAGCACCCAACTAATGCTGGTCGGGAAGCTCGAATTAAGATGCATTATGCGGCTACTTTGGCTGGAATGTCCTTTGCCAATGCCTTCTTAGGTATGAACCATTCACTTGCCCATAAGACTGGTGGAGAATTTGGTTTGCCACACGGTTTGGCGATTGCGATTGCGATGCCAAAGACGATTGCCTTTAACGCTGTTACTGGTAACGTAAAGCGGACGCCATTCCCACGTTATGAGACTTACACTGCTCAACACGACTACGCAAATATTGCACGCCACTTGTGCTTGGAGGGTAAGGATGATGTTGAATTAGTTAAGGCTTTGTTGGCTAAGATTGATCAGCTCTTCAAGGATTTGGATGTTGTCCCTAGCTTGTCGGCTAACGGTGTTGATCGCAAGCACTTTGAAGATAGTTTGTCTAAGTTAGTTGATTTGGTTTATAACGATCAGTGCACGCCTGGTAACCCACGCCAACCAAGCTTGGCTGAAATTGAAGCTTTGTTAGAAGAACAATTCTAATTAAGTGATGGTTACTCAAATAACCAAAAGATAATAAGTAGAATTTAGGCACCAGTTAGGTAAAACTAGCTGGTGTTTTTATTTGATATAAAAATTTTAAGGCCAGTTCGTACAATTATTTTGAGGACGTCAACTAGAGATTGATGCCTTCTTATAAATTGTTGTGCTGTTGATGGAGAAAGGTAGTTCAGCTTTTTAAAGCTAGCTGGTCAACTCAACATCAGCAGTAGTGTAGTAGTCAATTGAATCAGACAATTAGAATGGAGAACATGAATATGGCTGGAAGAATTTCCGTTACCCCCGAAGAATTACAGGCCCAAGCGCAAACTTATATCACTGCCCGTGATATGGTACAAGATGCGATTAACCAGGTAGAACAAACCAATGGCGCCATTGAACAAGAGTGGAATGGTGCTGCCTTTCGGGCCTATTTGGAGCAATATAACCAGTTAAAGGGCCAAGTAAATCAATTTAATGAGTTGCTAGTTTCAATTAATAACCAATTGAAGCAATATGCAACCACGGTAGAACAGCGTGATCAAGAAGATGCGCAACGTTTTGGCTTGCAATAATTAGCACACTCATTAAATGCCAAACGATAGCACATTGCTATCGTTTTTTATGTTAACTAGGGAAGAGGAGCATATTTATGCGAGTAAAGATAAGGGTAATAGCTGGGATAATGCTGGACTTTTTATTGACTTATCAACAAGTCACTAGCAGTCAATCACTGACCTGGGGACCGATATGGCTGGTATTGAAGGGACTATGGCCTAAAGGGGGAGGGGGATTTTTAGGATCGCTGGGTTATGAGCGATGATAGTTGAAGAACGGTGGATAAGATTAGAATTAATATATCAAAAGCAATCTCTGGATTTAAAAATTAGGCGCCAAATGACGGTAGCTCAGTTGGACCAACGCCTAAAACCATTGTTACGACAGCAGTTTGGGATTCAAACGGCCTTTCAGTTACGACTTTGGCAAAGGAGCCAAAAGTTTGAAGGATCAATAGGAGACTTAGCAATTGGCGATGGGGAACGGTTAATCGTGGAATTGGTGGCAAACTAATATGACTGAAATAAGTAATGGGGACAGCAAAATCCAATTTAAACCAGTGGAGACTGGTTTTCAGGTTAACTTACCATTAGTTACCTTATCAGTGACTGATATGGCGCTTTTGGAGGCGCTTTTAACGGATGACTCTACAACATTTTTAAAGGGACGAGTTAGTTTAAAAGCGACTGAGCTCCAGCTTTCCTATGATAATCCCCACCATTGGCCGACTTTATCGCAAATTATTTTTCAAAAGAATCTAGCTCAACGGCTACAAATCGCTATTGCTATAGTAACTTTGGCTTTAAATCAACAAGGACAAAACCAAGTTTTTTGGCATCCAGATAACTTGTTGTGGGCCGGTGATAATTATTTACAGGTAGCTCATCGAGGGGTTGCCGGTCTAATTGAGTGGCGCGATTGGCGCAGCGATAATCAGTTTCAACAGGTAAAAGCGATGGTCACTTATTTGATGATGCCCCAGTTAGATTATGAGCTCCTAAGTGCTAATGCCGGCTTATTGCGGTATGAATATGAGCCCAAGGCTGGGCTCATATCAGCACTGGAAAAAGCTGAAAATTTACAAGACTTATCAACATACTTAAATCATAGTTTGGCTGAGCAAATCTCAGAAAATAGCCAGCGATATCAACGGATTAGTAAAGTTAAGCATCGCTTTTATCAATGGGGACTTGGGGGATTGCTGGTCTTAGTCATTACGTTGCTGACTGTTTTAGGATATGGCTATCAAGAAAGCTTATTTCACCAGCGAGTGATTAAGGCTCAAGCCCAGTTTCAACAAGGGCACTATCAAGTGACCGTGACCACCTTAAAACAGGATGACCCGCAACGCTTTGATCAACAACTTTTGTATATGACTGCCCTGGCATACGCTAAATTAGATATCAAGGATAATCCGCGGCAGCCGATGAGCTTAAATATTGTGCCGCAATCACCACGTAATTATTTATTGTATTGGGTTTATTTAGGGCGGTCTCAATCACAGCGAGCTATTTCGATAGCCAAAGGGCTGGGAAATTCGGCTTTGATTGTTAAGGCTTATCAGCAATTAATCAAGGCAACGGAGCGCAATGAAGAATTAGACGGTGAGGAAAAGGAAAAACAATTAAATATTTATCAAAGAGAAATTGATCTATATAACAAAAAATTAGGAGAAGATGGTCGTGCAAAAAGCAGTTAACCTTTTTAAAATTTACTACTGGGATACTGTTTTTTGGCAAGGGGAGCTATCAGTAGCACAATCGGAACGAAAATTACCCACTGGCCAGCGGGTATGGCTGAAACAGGGGCAAGTCCGACTAGATGAAGGTGAGCCAATTAAATTTGGACAAGTTATTCCCTTGTCGATTGGTTATTTAGTAGTATTAGTGGCTACTGAGCAAATGATATTATCCTTTGTTCAACCGTCTGATCAACGATTACTAATCAGTGGGAAAGATGCTTTCGGCCATTTAGTGGGCATTAATGAATACTTTAATCAGATTATCTATGTCAGTCCAGCTCTCAAAGCGGGTACTTATCACTTACAAATTCCTGAAATAGCAGCGAATCAACAGATTTATTTAAATGGGTCAGTCATATCAGTTGGACGTGATAAAATCGATTTTGAACCAGGGGATATGCTTTTTTGTAATGAGCTTTTAATCACCAATGAGGGCTCACAATGGTTGGTTGCGATAGTGTGTGGTCGTTGTCGTTATGATTCTAAGCGCTTAATCCCCCAACAAAGAAGACAATGGCCACCAAAGAACTTTCCGTATCATTATCCCAGGCCTCGTTTGTTATTGGCTCCGCCCAGTGATGATATTGAGTTAAAGACGCCCCAACCAATGACAACTAGATCTAATACTGGATTGTGGCGAACCATTATTCCAGCCCTGGGGATGCTTTTGGCGAGTGGCGTGTTGGTACTCGTATCCCACCAAAATCCTATTATGATGATCACCATGATTATCATGGCCGTAGTGACGATTGGCTTGAGCTTGACGGAATATTTTAAAAATAAGCGCCAACAGAAACGCCAAAGACAAGCTGATGACAAAAATTACTGGCAATATCTGTATCGTCAGTGTGCTCGCTTAAGTCATTTACAGCACCAGGAAAAGAATCGTTTGGCTGATCGTTATCCAGAATTTAGGCAACTAATGATAATGGCGGATACTTACGATAGTCGTATTTATGAACGGCTACCGAATAGGGAAGATTTTTTAACAATTCGTGTGGGGACGGGAAGGGTTGTAAGCCAGTGTCACTTTCAATATCAAGATGATGACTTGAAAACGACCGGTATTTGGGTAAAGATACGTAAAGCGGTGTTGAAACCTCATCAATATTTAGCCCATGCGCCAATTACATTAAATCTGCAAACCAATGTCGGTTTAGCCGCTGAGTATCCAATTGCTCGTTACATTGTTAAAAATTGGTTATTACAACTAGCTTTTTTTCATAGTTATCAACATGTCCAATTTTTAATTTTTCTACCCTATAAAGAACAAAAATTCTGGTGGCCATTACGCTGGTTAAAACAGTTTGACTTGTCAGAAATCAACTTACGTGGATTTGTTTATGATGAGCGGAGCCAACAGCTGATTTTAAATGCTTTTCAACAAGTACTAAATCAAAGGCAAGCGCAGGTTAAAGCCGCTAAAGGTCGTCAAGTTGAGTTTGCCATCCATTATTTATTGGTGGTTTTGGAAGATAAATGGCTATTACAGCATCCAATTTATCCCTTGTTATTGTCAGATTTAAGATTCTTAGGTGTTAGCATTGTTTGGGTACAAGCTAATCGGGAACAGCTGCCGGCTGAACTTGATACCCTTTTAACCTATAACAATACCCTTGTAGGGGAAATGCTGACAAAGGGGGATGCTTGTCAGCAGTCCTTTGCTGCTTTACCACTAAGTAGTAGTTTTTGCCAACGACGATTTATTCGGAATTTGGCAAATCTAATCCATCCCCAACTAGAGCAACAGGATCTACCGCTAATGATTTCTTTCTTGGATATGTATCAGGTAAATTGGGTAAAAGAATTAAAAATTGCCCAACGCTGGCAAAAAGCCGATCCAAGTCAGAGCTTAGCAGTCCCGTTGGGATTGGGACGGACCAATCAAGTTCTCGAACTAGATTTGCATGAAAGTCAACACGGACCCCATAGCCTCGTTGCTGGGACGACCGGGTCGGGTAAATCTGAGTTACTGCAAAGTTATCTACTATCGTTGGCGGTGAATTTTAGTCCTGAGGATGTTGGTTTTATTACGATTGATTTTAAAGGGGGCGGTTTGGCTAATCTGTTGTCTGAGTGTCCCCACTTACTGGACAGTATTACCAATTTAGATGGTTCCCTTTTAAATCGGACTTTATTAAGTATTCAGGCTGAATTACATAAACGTCAGCAGTTGTTTAAAAAGTACCATGTGAATAACATTAATGATTACATGGTGGCCTATCGATCCGGGCGGCGAGGGACTAATTCAGTGCTTTTAGAAGCGCCTAAAAAACCACTACCGCATTTATTTTTAGTGGCCGATGAATTTGCGGAATTGAAGGCTCAAAAACCGGAATTTATGCAGAAATTAATTTCGGTAGCTCGTATCGGGCGTTCTTTGGGCATTCATTTAGTGTTAGCGACTCAAAAGCCTAGTGGGATTGTGGACGAACAAATTTGGTCTAATATGAATTGTAAACTCGCTTTAAAGGTCCAAAATCAAGCCGATTCTAATGAAATATTAAAAACGCCGGATGCAGCCGATATTGTAGAAACTGGTCGAGCTTATCTTCAAATCGGAAATAATGAGCGCTATGAATTGTTCCAATCAGCTTGGAGTGGCGCTCAATACAGGCCAAAAAAATTGAAGTCAATGTCAACAGCTGATGATATTTGGTTGATTAACTGTTTTGGTCAAACTCAAGCAATTAAGCCTTTGGAAAATGCCACTCAGTTGCGGGAGGAAGCTAGCAGTACCCAATTGCATGCTATTTTAGGAGAAATTCAGCGAGTACAGGCCCAAAGTCAGTACCAGCTACCTGATAAACCGTGGTTACCACCTTTGCCACGAAAAATTAACTTGGATAGTATCGATTATGAGCAAAATTGGCAAAAAAATCTTAATTTAAAGGTTCCGATGGGCTGGATTGATTTACCAGCGCAACAAGAGCAAATTATCTGGTATTTTGATATACAACAAGCCGAACATACAATCATTTTGGGGAGCGTTGGCACCGGTAAAAGTACCTTCTTACAGACCCTAATTATGACTTTAGCGCAACAAAATAATCCTCAGCAGCTGCAGTTTAATTTATTTGATTTTAGTCACAATGGGCTAGATCTTTTTAATTCATTACCGCATGTACGAGATGTCTGTTCTTTGGAAAATCCTGAAAAATGCTTGAAATTGATGCGCTATTTATGTCAGGAAGTAAAGAGCCGTCAAACGTTACTACAGCAATATCAGGTAACTAATTGGCAACAGTACTGTCAGCAAGTCAAAGAGCCCGAAGCAATTCAAGTGATTGTACTTGATGGTTATGATAATTTGCATGATGCTGATTTTGAACAGGAATTTGAGCAAGGTTTAATCCAATTATTAAAAGCTGGCAGTCGATTAGGCATGTATCTTCTGTTAACTGGTTTGCGTGAAAATAGCTTACGTCTCGCACTGAGTAGCCTAGTTTCCCATAAATTAATTTATTATTTAAATGATGAGCATAGTGTCTATCATTTACTGGGAGGAGAGCGCTTACCAGTTGAAAATATACCAGGCCGCCTGCAATTTAAACATAAAGGACAGGTAGTAACTGCTCAAACGGGACTAGTAGCTAATACAAAAAATCGCTTATCAACGCTACAGACAATGGTTAAATCGCTAGCTCATGCATGGCCTGGACCTGTTCCAGCAGCGATTCCCATGGTGCCTCCACAGCTTAATTTTAAAAAGTTTTGGACACAATCAGCTGTCCAATCAATGTTAAAAAAGGGACGGTTACCATTTGGTTTAGAAGTAGAGGAAGCTAAAATCTGCTCATTCTCCCTAACTCAACACGGGGTGTATCCATTAATTTATGATGGCCTAGTTCAGCGAGATGGTTTACATCAAATCATTTTACGAACATTAACCAGTCTTCCTAAGAAGTGGCAAGGGCTTGTTTTAGATGTGAATGATGAGCTCCATGATTGCTATGTAAAGCAACGAATTGCTCGGCAAACAATTGCAGCTAAAATGCAAGACCTAGTCGCAATCGTAAAACAAGGTTTAGTTGAAAATGATTTTGACCGTTACAAAATTGTTTACATTACAGATTTACGAGGGTTAATTCAGTTGGGCATTTCAGCTAAACAATTAGAATTACTTTTTCAACAAGGTAAAAGATTCGGAATTCATTTCCTTTTAATGGTGGATAGTACTTATCTAAATACGAATTATGACCCCATTAGCAGGTTGGTCAAAAGTAATTTCACAGTCGGCTTATATGGTGGTAATCTGGCTAATCAGAATTATCTATCTGTACCATTTCGCGGAAAGCCAATTCAGCTGGCCGACGATGAAATGTATGCTATTAATCATCGCCAGGTTCAACGGATTAAATTAGCAACTTAACTATATGAAAAAGGCCCTTCTAATGTCGATTAGAAGAGCCTTTTGTTTTATTTTGATGTTGAACGTTTGCTGAGCTTGACGACGCCTTCCCAGCGTGGTGTTTGTGGGAACATATCAATGGGTTGGATATAGTCGACTCGATAAATTTTACTTAAATCAACTAAATCACGAGCTAGCGTAGAAGGATTACATGACAGGTAAACCATTTTATTGGGCTGAGATTTTAAAATCGCTCTTTTTAACTTACTATCTAAGCCTAAACGGGGTGGATCAACAATTAAAGCCGTTGGTAGCCAACCCTCATCCTGCCATTTAGGTAAAATTTGCTCAGCTGTTCCGACCTCATAGCTGGCATTTTGAATGTCATTTATTTCAGCGTTGTGATTAGCATCTGCGACCGCTTCAGGAATAATTTCCATACCGCGCACCTCTTTGACCTGTCGTGCAATCGACAGTCCCAAGGTTCCTACCCCAGCATAAGCATCAACTAATCGGTCAGTTGCCTGGGGATGCAAGGCAGTTAAAGCTTCCTCATAGGCAACTAACATCTGTTCGTAATTTAGTTGCAAGAAGGCTCGTGGCGACAAATCAAAACTTTGTCCTAGAATTTCTTCCTCTAAATAATCAGCTCCCCAGAGTTTAAAGGTCTCTTCACCCCAAATTAAACTTTGACGGCCAGGGTTAACATTCTGAAAGATACCATTAATTTCTGGCATACTATTCTGAATTTTTTCTAACAGCGCTGGTAATCCGGGGAAATCAACTTGATTAGTAATGAAAGTTAGTTGTGCCTGATTAGTGGTTGCTGAAGAACGAACCACAATAGTTTTAACCACCCCTTTATTCTTGTCTTCGTTATAAATTGAAACTGATAATTCAGCTAAAATTTTAGCAACTTGACGAACGATTTTCATCGTTAAACGATCTTGGGTGTGTACCTCGGGAAGGTCAACTAAATCATGACTACCACGCTGGAACATACCGACAATAATATCGCCATGATATTTCCGGACTGGAAACTGAACTTTATTACGATAATAGTAGGGATCTTCCATGCCCAAGGTTGGCTTAATAGTATAGTCTTGCCAGCCCTTGGGTTGGAATTTTTCTAGCGCCTGGCGAATTAAATCTTCTTTATATTTGAGTTGGGCTGGATAGGCTAGGTGCTCAAGTTCAAAACCACCGACCTGATCAGCAAATTCATCGACCGGGGTTACTCGATCTGGACTGGCGGTACGAATTGTTACTACGCGGGCCTGAAGATATTTTTCTTGTACTTCGGTGACTTTGGCGGTTACGACTTCACCGGGTAAGGCTCCAGGAATAAAAACAATCTTGTGCTTGAAATAGCCGATTCCTTCCCCATTTATTCCTAAACGTTTAATGGTGAGGGGGAACTTTTGACCAACTTTAACCATAACTTGATTTCGGTTGGCACGCTTTGTATGGGTATCTTGCTTATAATTTGAAGACATATTTTTCCTTTATGGTGGCTATTATTCAATGCGAACAAAGTAAGAATGAATATCGGTTTGAAATAGTTTATGGATGTGTTGCATCAACAATAACAACCAACTAATGGCTAATGCAAGGGCAATAATTTCAAAAGCAGTTAGTGATAGGTAGCGGATGATGTAAAACAAGGTCATGGCAATTGCCATACCACCGGCAGTTAAATAAGAAAAAGTGACAAATTCTTTAGTGGCATTGGGTAACAGGACTTTTAAACCAATCATTGGAATGGCAGTAAAAAGAATCAGACAATTGGCAATCGAATCGTGCAAGATATGAAAAAGCCCCTGATTGTTTGGAATAGCGCCGATGCAGGCCAAGCTCAGCGCATCTAAAGTTAAAAGGGCTCGTAGTGTAATCAATCGCCAATTTTTAGGGAAGTGCTGTTGAATGGGGACAAATAAATAGTCAATTAAAGTAATCCAAATTAATCCCGAGATCATGAGCGTGGCATTAAATGTCCAAGAAAATTGGGCTTGATTTGTACCTAAGAAACTAAAGTTGTGCTGCCACCATAACAACTGGCTATTGGTCACCATCGAAACCAGTACACCACCAACGATAGTTAGCACCAACAAGGCTGTTATGTATGTGGTAGAGGCTAGTAACGCTGAATAAATCATTAAAAAGTTACTGATACTAATGAACATAAAAAATAAGATGGTGGCAGTAATTAAATCAAAACTTGCATTTTGAAAAAGATAACCGATGGCCCAGAAGGTACCAATGGTAATAAAGGCCTGCATAGTAGCAAAGGCGATGATGAGCGTTGGTGTTAAGCGCCAGGCCACACGTCGGTCTTCGGGGCTAGATAGCTGGCGGGTTTGTTGTACATGGGTCCAAATAAAACCAACCATTCCACTGATTTCACCCAGTAAAAACACGGAAGTGGCAATTGAATTACTGCCCGTCAAGGGGATGATACTCCGCTGTTGATAGTAGGCTACTAGGAGAAAAATTGTCGTACTAATTAATGAAGGAAACAAGAACCACCGAATTGAAATATCTTCTGATTGATTTTCTTGATTTGGACGGGTAATACTAACGGCTTTGTTTTTAAGGGTGATTTCAACCTCTTCCCCCTGGGTAATGCCTAGCTTCTCCAGGAGTGATTTTGGGACATTGATCTGATAATAGTCTTTTGACATGAAGGCCTCCGGCCAAATACAGTACTTTAAGTTTAAATGCTTCCTAATTTTATAAAAAAAAGTGAAAAATAGATATAGCACACTTGTGTTATACCAAATATGTGCTATAATAATAAATGTAAGGAGAGCAAGGGCAGAGATGAAAGAAGGTGAAAATGATGGTACGCTTTAACATCAAAGCGTATTTAGATGATCGAGCGTTAACTATTTACCGAGTCTCTAAAGTCTCGGGTTATGGCTACACAACGATTCATCGTTCTTTTAATAAGGTTCAAACGACTGCTACAAGTCTTAATCTTCGTGATTTAGATGCCCTAGCAAGAGCGCAACACATGGAAATGTGGCAGGTGCTTCGTGAGCTGGAACATCATTATCTTAATGACGAAGATGAATCCGAACAGAATAATTAATTCGATTTGATAAATATTAGTATAAGAATTTAACAAGGAAGGTAGATATATACTATGGCAAACAACAACGGAATGTACGATCCATTTGGATCCGACATGAATAGTATTTTTAATAGCATGATGGGTGGTATGAACGGCATGAACTCAGAAAACCGTCGCTACCTGATTAATGGTCGCGAAGTAACACCAGAAGAGTTCGCACAATATCGTCAAACTGGTAAATTACCTCAAGGCCCAGCTGCTGGTGCTAATGTAGCCGGCAACGGTCGGCCAGCCGCACAACAGCCTGGTCAGGTTAAAGATGGGGGCATGTTAGCTAAGTTGGGTCGTAACTTAACTCAAGAAGCGCGTGACGGTTTGTTAGATCCTGTCATTGGTCGTAACCGCGAAATTCAAGAGACTGCCGAAATTTTGAGTCGGCGGACTAAGAACAATCCTGTTTTAGTCGGTGATGCCGGTGTTGGTAAGACTGCGGTTGTCGAAGGATTAGCTCAGGCGATTGTAAATGGGGATGTTCCTGCGCCAATTAAGGGCAAAGAAATTTATTCCATTGATATTTCTTCAATTGAAGCCGGAACTCAGTTCCGTGGTGCTTTTGAAGAAAATGTTCAAAAGTTAGTCGAAGAAGTTAAGGCTGCTGGGAATGTGGTGTTGTTCTTTGATGAAATTCATCAAATTCTTGGTGCGGGAAGTACCGGTGGTGAAGATGGTGGTAAAGGTTTGGCTGATATTTTGAAGCCCGCCTTGAGTCGTGGGGAGTTGTCCTTGATTGGTGCAACAACTCAAGATGAATACCGCAATACCATTTTGAAGAATGCTGCTTTGGCTCGTCGTTTCAACGAAGTAACAGTTAATGCGCCAAGTCCAGCTGACACTTTGAAGATTTTGCAGGGAATTGCCCCACTTTATGAGAAGCACCACAATGTTTCTTTGCCAGAATCTGTGCTTAAGGCTGCGGTGGATTATTCAGTACAATATATCCCACAACGTAGTTTGCCAGACAAGGCCATTGATTTAATTGATATGACTGCCGCTCACTTGAGTGCTAAAAACCCAGTAACTAGTAAGGTTAGCTTGGAAAATCGCTTGACTGAGTTAGAAAATCAACGTGATCATGCGGTTAATGGTGAAGACTACGAAAAGGCTTTGCAAGTTAAAAATGAAATTGCTGACGTGCAAAAGAAAATTGCTGAAGCTGAAAAGGATCAGAAGGTTACTGCCACACCAAATGATGTGGCTGAGTCAGTTGAGCGTTTGACTGGTATTCCAGTTGCTCAGATGGGTGCTTCAGATATTGAACGCTTAAAGAAGATTGATGAGCGTTTGGCTGGTAAGGTAATTGGTCAAGATGAAGCTGTTCAAATGGTTGCCCGGGCAATCCGTCGTAACCGTGCTGGTTTTGATGAAGGTAATCGTCCAATCGGTTCCTTCCTCTTCGTTGGTCCTACCGGGGTTGGTAAAACTGAGTTAGCTAAGCAATTGGCCCTTGATATGTTTGGTAGCAAGGAAAATATCATTCGTTTAGATATGAGTGAGTATTCTGACTTGACTGCTGTTTCAAAGTTGATTGGTGCTACTGCTGGTTATGTAGGTTACGAAGATAACAGTAATACTTTGACTGAAAAGGTTCGTCGTAATCCTTATTCAATCGTGCTTCTTGATGAAATTGAAAAGGCAAACCCTCAAGTATTGACTTTGCTTTTGCAGGTTATGGACGATGGTCGTTTGACAGATGGTCAAGGAAACGTTGTTAACTTTAAAAACACGGTTATTATCGCTACTTCTAACGCTGGTTTTGGTAACGGTAATGAAGAAAGTGACAAGAAGTTAATGGATCGTTTGGCACCATACTTCCGCCCAGAGTTCTTAAACCGGTTCAATGGCGTAGTTGAGTTTAGTGCTTTAACTAAAGAAGACTTAAAGCAAATTGTTGATTTGATGTTAGATGATGTTAATAAGACCTTGGCCAAGAAGGACTTAACGTTAGAGGTTTCTGATGATGTTAAGAATCACTTGATTGAAGAAGGTTATGATGAAGCCTTAGGTGCTCGTCCACTTCGTCGAGTAATTGAACAACAAATTCGTGATCAAGTAACGGATTTCTATCTTGATAATCCAGGTGAAAAGCAATTAGCTGCTAACTTGGTTGATGGTAAAGTAGTGATTTCAGCTGTTATTACAAATGAGAAGTAATAGAAAAAGAACCAAACCTAGGTTTGGTTCTTTTTGTTTGTGCTGATTTTTTAAATTAAAACATCTTGATAATCATCATGATAGCGTTCAAAGAAAGCGATGGCGTAGGAACAAAGCGGTTGGATTTTTTGATGATTTTCCCGGGCTAAGCTAACTACGGCTTGAACTAACTGCTGAGCGACACCCTGACCACGTAAACTTGGATCAACAAAAGTATGATCAATTGCTAAGATTGTGTTGTCAGAGTTGGTCTGGTAAGTTATTTCTGCTAATAAAGTATTGGCAGCTAGATAATAATAGCGGCCTTGTTCATGTTGGAATTCCATAGTTTCTTCCTCCTAGATGGTTTCATTATACGATAAATCGGACTGTCAGGAAGATGACTTAATGCCGTATAATAGAAAGGATAAAAATTAAGAGGTGGTACACATGACAACACGGGGTTTTGAAATTGTTAGTAAATATCAAGACGAGAATTTAACACTGCCGCAACGCAGTACCTTTCAAGCAGCCGGATATGATTTTGAAGCGGCTCAAGATATCGTAATTCCTAGCATTATTCATCAAGAAGCATTTCGTAAACTTAATCCATTAGCTTTGACGCGCCTTGATAAGGTATTAGCCGATCCTAGTTGGCAAGAGGTACTTAAACCAGTATTAATTCCCACGGGGATTAAGGCTTACATGGGGGCCGGTGAGTATTTGCAATTAGTAGCCCGTTCCAGTGCGCCGATTAAAAAGCGGATGATGATGCCTAATGGTGTGGGGGTTGTTGATGCTGATTATTATGATAATGCCAGCAACGAAGGCGAAATTTTCTTTCAATACATTAATTTTGGCTTGCAAGACGTGCACATCAAAAAAGGGGAGCGGATAGGCCAGGGAATTTTCCTACCTTATTTATTAGCTGATAACGATCAAACGACCCAAAAAGCCCAACGTCAAGGTGGCTTTGGCTCCACCGGGGAACATTAATGGCTAAAGCAAGAACACAATTTATTTGTTCTCAGTGTGGATTCAATTCCGCTCGTTATTTGGGACGCTGTCCTAATTGTGGACAGTGGGGTACTTTTGTTGAAGAAAAAATTCAACCCGAAAATACCAATCGTAAAGCGCGAGTTGGTCTCGATGGCCGGGCTGCTAAAGTTGAAAAAATCAATGAGATTAGTTTAGAAAATACGCCCAAGGTGGCGACTCAGCTGCAAGAGTTAAATCGTGTTTTGGGAGGCGGCGTTGTCGCGGGGACTTTGATTTTAATTGGTGGGGATCCTGGAATTGGGAAATCCACCTTGTTGCTTCAAGTATCTGGTCAATTAGCTCATGCCGGCAAAGTTTTGTATGTGACCGGTGAAGAAAGTGCCAGTCAGATTAAATTGCGGGCAGATCGGCTTCACGTTGGGGGTGAAGATTTTTACCTTTATCCAGAAACTGATATGACTGCGATTAAAAAGCAGGTGGAAGAACTAAAACCGGATTTTTTGGTGATTGATTCCGTACAAACAATGCAAGAACCAGACCTGAGTTCGGCTATTGGTTCAGTTTCTCAAATTCGGGAAGTGACTGCTGATCTACTTCAATTGGCTAAAACTAACAATATATCGATTTTTATTGTGGGGCATGTTACGAAAGATGGCGCCATTGCTGGTCCAAAAATTTTAGAGCATATGGTTGATACGGTTCTTTATTTTGAAGGGGATCGCCACTATAAATACCGTATTTTACGTGCCGTTAAAAATCGTTTTGGTGCGACTAATGAGTTGGGAATTTTTGAAATGCGCGATCGTGGCTTAGTAGAAGTGGCCAATCCATCCGAAATTTTCTTAGAAGAACGATTAGCCGGGGCTACTGGGTCGGCTATTGTCGTGGCTTTGGAAGGTTCTCGTCCGATTTTAGTAGAATTACAGGCTTTAGTTACGCCCTCGGTTTTTGGGAATGCGCAACGAACGGCTAGTGGCTTAGATCGTAATCGAGTTTCATTAATCATGGCTGTCCTTGAAAAAAGAGCCGGACTACTACTACAAAATCAAGATGCCTATTTGAAGGCGGCTGGTGGTGTTAAATTAGACGAGCCAGCCATTGATTTAGCCGTGGCGGTCGCAATTGCTAGCTCATACCGTGATAAAGAGTCACGACCCAGTGATGTTTTTATTGGCGAAATCGGCTTGACTGGGGAAATTCGAAGTGTCGCTGATATTGAAAGTCGTCTAAAAGAAGCTCGAAAATTAGGCTTTCAACGCGCGATTGTCCCTAAAAATAATTTGTCCGGTGCTGAGTTGCCAGAAGGTTTGCAAGTCCTTGGTGTGACTACCCTAAAAGAAGCGCTGCATATTGCACTAGGGTAAATTTTAGACGGAATCTGTTGTATACTAGTTTTTGAACTTTTTAATTAAATTGAAGTAGATAGGAGAAATACAATGACTGACGACGTTCGCGTTCGTTATGCACCATCACCCACTGGATATTTACACATCGGAAATGCTCGAACTGCCCTATTTAACTGGTTGTTTGCCCGTCATTACAACGGTACCTTTATTATTCGAATTGAAGATACTGATGCTAATCGTAATATTGCTAATGGAGAACAATCTCAGCTCGAAAATTTGGCTTGGCTAGGCTTAGATTGGGATGAATCTCCTGACAAGGGTGGTGAGTTTGGTCCCTACCGCCAATCAGAGCGAAATGCTGATGGTATTTATCAAGCCTATATCG
The DNA here is from genome assembly GCF_003096575.1 of Convivina intestini. Lineage (GTDB taxonomy): Bacteria > Bacillota > Bacilli > Lactobacillales > Lactobacillaceae > Convivina > Convivina intestini. The sequence continues at coordinate 2,902 of NZ_QEKT01000004.1, read as the reverse complement.
ATGATTTATTGAAAAAAGGGTTGGCTTATAAGTCTTATAAGACATCGGAAGAGTTGGCTCAAGAGCGAGAAGCCCAACAAGCAGCAAAACAGGCTCCTCATTATGTTTATGAATATGAAGGTTTGTCTGATAGCCAACGGGAAGCAAAATATGCTGAATTTGAGGCACAAGGATTGAAACCCGTAGTTCGTTTCCGTGTGCCAGAAGATAAAGTTTACGCCTGGGATGATATCGTTAAGGGGCATATTGAAATTGGTGCCAAAGAAGTTGGTGGTGACTGGGTCATCCAAAAAGCTGATGGTATGCCAACTTATAATTTTGCGGTAGTAGTTGATGACCATCTTATGAAAATTACCCATGTTTTGCGTGGGGATGATCATGTTTCTAACACACCTAAGCAAATGATGATTTACGAGGCTTTGGGTTGGTCCGTACCTGCCTTTGGTCACATGGCTTTGATTATTAATGCCGCTACTGGTAAAAAACTATCCAAACGTGATAACGATGTTTTGCAATTTGTCGAACAATATCGTGAATTGGGTTATCAGCCCCAGGCTATGGATAATTTCATTGGTTTATTGGGTTGGTCACCAAAGGGTGAAGATGAGATTTTCAGTCTTGATCAATTCATACAAATGTTTGATGAAAAGCGTTTGACGAAGGCCAATGCTAAGTTTGATCAAAAGAAGTTAGAATGGATTAATAACCAGTGGATGCGCCGTGATAAAGAAAAGGTAATGCCACAGTTAATTCAAGAACTAGTTAATGCTGGCTTAATCACAGCAGAACAGGCCCAGACACAAAAAGATTGGCTAGCTAATGTGATTGAAGTAGCTGGTGTGGATGGTATTTCATATACCCGTCAAATTGTTGACTTAGTACGGGAACCTTTCTTTGAATTGGGTGAAATTTCTGATGAAATGTTATCATATCTCACTTCTGAAGATGGCCGTAAAGTCTACCAGGCTTGGTACAAAGCCTATCAGGCCTTGCCCGTGGATGCTAACGCTGAACAATATATGGCTACTATTCGTTCAATTCAAAATGAGCTAGAGATTAAGGGCCGTAATTTGTGGAATCCAATCCGAATTGCTACTACGCACCAGATTCAAGGGCCTAATTTACCAGAGATGTTAGTGTTGCTGGATAAAAATAAGGTTTTGGCAACCATGGACGCCGTGGCTAAGAAATATTTAAGTTAATGATTGAAAAGATGCGAGCTGCTTAGGCATCTTTTTTTATTTGTTATAATTAAGGGAACTACTTACGGAGAGCAATCATGTTAAAAGTCTATAATACTTATACGCTAACTAAAGAAACCTTTAATCCAATAACTTCAGGTCACATTAAAATGTATGTCTGTGGGCCAACGGTCTATAACTATATTCATTTGGGCAATGCCCGGTCAGCGATTGCCTTTGATACAATTCGTCGTTACTTAATATACCGTGGTTATCAGGTGGACTACGTTTCTAATTTCACTGATTTGGGTGATAAGGTTATTCAGCAAGCTCAAAAAGAAGGGTTGACTGAAGCTCAACTGGCACATAAATATGAAGCTGCTTTTGACCAAGATACGGCGAAATTAAATATTTTGCCGGCCACTGTCCGTTCCAAGGCAACTGAGGTAATGCCTGAAATCATTAGCTTTGTAGCTGATTTGTTGGAAAAAGGTTACGCTTACGCGGTTGAGGGGGATGTTTATTTTCGCGCTCAAAAATTCCCTAATTACGGTATTTTATCCCACCAGGATTTAAACGAAATGGAAGAAAACGCAGCTGGCCGTTTAGATGATCAAGAGGCGCTGCGCAAAGAAGACCCAATTGATTTTGCCCTATGGAAGGGGGAGCATCGTCCAGGAGTCCAAGCTTGGCCTTCACCATGGGGACCTGGTCGGCCCGGCTGGCACATTGAATGCTCGGTCATGATTGATAAGTATCTTGGTTCAGCCATTGATATTCATGGAGGTGGGATTGACCTGGCTTTTCCACACCACACGAATGAAATTGCTCAATCAGAAACCCATAGTGGTGAAGAGTTTGTAAGGTATTGGTTACATAATGGGTTTGTAAACGTCAATCAAGAAAAAATGTCTAAGTCGTTAGGAAATTTTACGACGGTACACGAATTATTGGCTCAGTATTCCGATGCTCAAGCATTACGCTTTTTGTTGACCAAAACGCACTACCGTCGGCCAATTAATTACAGTGACACTACGCTGGACCAAGCTCAAATAGAACTTGATCGTATTCGTCGGGCTTATCGCCGATTGGCTAAACGTGTAGCCGTAGAATCAGTCAAAGATGAAGCTGATGCAACTGTTGAAGAACAGTTAAAATCAATTAAAGCTAATTTTATTAACGCAATGGATGATGATTTCAATACTGAGAACGGGTTAGCAGTAGTTTTTGAGTTAGTTACGTTAATTAATCAGTACGCTGATCAAGGCTCATTACAACTAGCAACTGCTCAGCATCTATTAGATGCTCTCAAAACTTTGATGAGTATTTTTGGCATTGATAACCTGGGGCAAAAAGAATCCTTAAATCAGGAAGAACAAGAACTATTGGATGCCCGTGCTCAGGCACGTTTGGTAAAAGATTTTGCTGCTTCGGACCAACTACGGGATGAATTACTGGCTCTAGGAGTAGTGGTGCGGGATACTGCGCAAGGTCAAGAGTGGGAGAAAAAATAAAAAAATCAAAAAAATGCTTGCTAAGTATAAAATAACTTGGTATAGTAATAAAGTTCTGTTGCGAGGCGAGCAGCTGTCAACAACAACTTGAAAAAATTGTTGTTGACAAGCGGCAAGCAGCGTGATAGACTAATTAAGTTGTTTCGTAAGGGAGCAACGCAGTAGCACATTGAAAACTGAACAAAACTTTGAACAAACAAATCTGTA
>NZ_QEKT01000003.1 GCF_003096575.1 Convivina intestini | reverse complement strand
TACAGATTTGTTTGTTCAAAGTTTTGTTCAGTTTTCAATGTGCTACTGCGTTGCTCCCTTACGAAACAACTTAATTAGTCTATCACGCTGCTTGCTGCTTGTCAACAACAATTTTTTCAAGTCGTCGTTGACAGCTGCTTGACTCGCAACAGAACTTTATTACTATACCAAGTTATTTTATACTTGGCAAGCACTTTTTAGAAATTAATTTCAAATTAAGTATCAAATATCCTCAAAAGCCGTAAAAGCACTGGGTTTTAAGGTAGTTAACAAATTTTGAATTTTGTTTGCAGATTCAAACATCAAATCCCCTTTAAGATCTTTTTGGACTTTTTGCCAATCAGAAATCTCAAAAGAATATAAGGGCATTAAATTGCCTTTGTCACCCTTTACAGCCGCTAATTCACCAATCTGCCACTGTGAAAAATCACGAACACCAGCTTTTTTAAAAGCATCTAAAATACAGCCTAATGATGTTTGATCATCATGCAAGTGCTCTTTCACCGATAAAAAATCAAAAGAATTACTGGTTTTTTTAACTAAAAAATATGGAATATTATCTTGATAGGCAATTACAGTAGCTGCAATCATAGTCATATCGCAACCTCCTATATTCGATTTAACGCTTCTTGAATCCACTCATCTTTTTGTTGGGCAATAGATGTAAAACCCAAGTTCAGATGATGATTGGTCCAAAAATGACGTCTGATATTAGTATTTTTAATGATGGGCAAGTCCCTTAACGGAAACATTTGTAACTGACGAATAGAAAGACTAATTTTATTGTTGTATTGATCAATATCAAGCACAACAACTTCTACTAAGTCTCCAACACGCAATTCATCCTTTAAATTTTTTACGATACCAGATTTAAACTCCGAGATATGAACCAAGCCTTGAGTCTGGTCATCTAACCGAATGAAAGCCCCATATGGTTGGATTCCGGTCACGACACCCTGAACAATTTGCCCAATATGATATGCCATGGTTCCCCCTTTTCATTGAAATTCGGTAAGTTAAAAAATTAATTTATCTCCATACTTTGAATTTCAATTTTATTCACTGGTGCATCATACATATCCACTTTGCTTTGTGCAATCTTATCAACTACATCCATACCTGCAATCACCTGCCCAAATACTGTATGTTTACCATCCAGCCAGGGTGTACCACCATTTTCTAAATAATGTTTTTTTACTTCATCAGGCAGCCGATTTAACATGCTCCCCATCTGAACTGGAACCTTATTGGCTTGAACAATAAAAAACTGAGATCCATTGGTATTTGGACCAGCATTAGCCATTGATAGGGCCCCGCGGAAATTGAAGAGTTGATTACTAAATTCATCTTCAAAACTACCGCCCCAAATGCTTTCTCCGCCCATACCAGTGCCTTGTGGATCACCAGTTTGAATCATAAAATCTTTAATTACACGATGAAATGGCACATCATCATAATAACCATCCTTGGCATGAGTTAAAAAGTTTTCAACTGTTTTAGGAGTGAGACTATCAAATAGTTTAATTTTAATGTCACCAAAAGAAGTCGTCAAAACGACAACACTTCCAGTGACATTTTCAATATCTAATTGTGGAAATTCCATTTTAGCGTCTCCCAATTATACCTGTTCGCTTTGCACGACGGGATCAATAACAACGTCGCCAGCTTCAATTTCTTCTAGCGCTTCACCGACCGATTTTCTAGAAGTGAACTTAACCTGGGTAGCAGGTAAACCTGCGTCTAATTGGCGGGCACGCTTGGATGCCAAAGCAATTAATTTGTAACGCGAATCAACACGTTCTAGTAATTTATCAACAGATGGGTAAAGTAACATATTTATCTCCTATTTAGTTCTTAATTATCAATTTGATCCAAAACTCGAATAACACGTAAACGTTCAGCAGTAATGATTGCCTTAATCCTTTGAACCGCCTTACTAACGACGTCATTTTCAACGGCATAATTATAATTAATCATCATTTTAAGTTCTTCTTTAGCAGCTGCAACACGCTTTTCGATAACTTCTCGTGAATCAGTGCCACGCCCTTCTAAACGGGAACGTAGATTTGTTAAATCGGGCGGAGTCAAAAAGATATAAACACCTTCTGGCATTTTAGTTTTAACTTGTAAGGCACCCTGAACATCGATTTCTAAAAAAACATCCCGACCACTGGCCAAAGTTTCATCAATAAAACTCTTTGGTGTACCGTAATAGTTACCGACATATTCGGCATACTCCAGCATATCACCATTTTGAATTTTGTTTTCAAACTCTTCTCGACTGACAAAGAAGTAATCTAATCCATCTTTTTCACCCGGACGAGGTTTGCGTGTAGTGGCTGAAATCGAATAACGAAAATCAATGCCTTCTTCTTCAAAAATAGCCTTACGAACCGTTCCCTTTCCTACACCGGAGGGACCCGATAAAACAATTAATAAGCCGCGCTGCGTCATAAAATTCCCCATTATAAACGTTATTTATCAATTCAGTAACAATACAGTAGTTAATCCATTATAGTTCAATTTTATATAAAATTAAAAACTTATTTTATTCTAATCAGAAAGCAAAACTTTGTTCCCCTTATAATATCTGGAAAACACTGTTATATCAATCATTATCATTGTTAGTAGACAATTAATGAATAATCCGCCTTGCAAAAAAGAACATTTGTTCGTATAATCAAAATATCAGATATCGAGGAGGTATCAACGTGCAAAATTCAGTAACTCAACCATTGTCTATTTCCTGGACTCGTCCTAAAATAAAGCCCTTACTTAAATATATTTGGTCCAAGTTTCAGGTACCCGTTTTAAATAAACAACTAACTTCAGCTGAGATTATTCAACGGTTAGAACTGGCAGTTAATCTACAAATCCCCGTTAAACTTCAAATGAATCAATCTTTTTATAGTGAAACAACATCTGAATACTATGGTCAGCTACATCAAACTGTAGCTGGCGACCTCTATATTTACTTATTAAACAAACGCCAGCCACTATTAATTAACCCTGCATTGATACGTCACCTAATCTTAGAATCAAACTAATGACTTAGGACTTAGCTTTCTTTAACTTGGCCTAATTCCTGCACCTGACTCAGCTTTAAATTAGCCAAAAGTGTATTTAAAGCTAGCACATCAATATAGTGACTCAAACCATCTAATTTGGAAACTAGGTCCTGACTATTTGTTAGAGCCTTTTTTTGGCCCAAAAAAGTTACATACTTTGAAACTTCACCACCGATACCATCCAGATTGTCCCATTGAGGGGTCCAGTAATTCATTAAGTCATGAGTCGTAAAGGTCTCAATCAATGGTGCAGTCCATTGACTATGAACAGCCTGATACTTTTGTGCTAAACCTAGATGATAAGCTGAGAGCATTTTCAAAACATTCTCACTAACAACACCCTTGATTGAACTCTCCTGGAATTGTGGTAAGCGTTTTTCGGCATATTGAATTTCTGAGTCAACTTCATCGGCAGTTAAAACTGGAGCAAGAGCTTCAGCATCTGCTAATTTTAGTGGTGCCATTTTAACTGTAACCCCACGGAATACTTCGTCAATAGTGTTTAAATCAAAGTCATCATCATCACCATTAACTTTTAAAAACTTAAATTGTAGTTCATCAATGGCATTGGATGAATTCATTAGCTCAGTAACATCTTTACCCTGAAAACGGAAATAATTCAAAGCAACCACAGTGCGGATAATCATTCGCCAAAAATTAATATCAAAATTTGCGCTAGCAACACCAAAACGATCGTTCACACTGCCTTCTTGCGCCAAAAATTTTTGTAAGTCATACAAGGCTGGTAACAACAGAATGAAGTAACGCCAGTCTCGGTCGTCACTATTTACTAGAGTGGCCTGCATTACTTCATTAAGATTAACAATGACCCGTTCATTACTGGTAAATTTACTGAAATTTTGCTGCACCATACTTGCTAGAACATCATCCAAGAAAAAAGAGGCTACTTCATAGGTCTCTGGTGCAAATTTATCATGTCGGGTTAAAAAATAGCGTGCCCTTAAAAAACCAACAAATTCATCAAAATTAAAATCGCTTAATTTTTTCTTTTCAGTGAACCGGTGCTTAGTCCGTTGATGTTTAATTTTTTTTATTTGTGATGCTTTTCCTTGTTTCAAAATAATCCCCTTAAATACTTAAGTCTAATTGATACTTACCGGCCCCAAACTCATGTAGCTTAAACTGAAAAATCTGTGACTCACGCTTTAAGTTCGGTGTCATGACCGTGGCCTGCTGACTACCTTCAAGTTCTGCTAACTCGATGGCATGATTAATAGCTGACATTACGCGGGCTAAAACTTTGGCGTCAGCTGAAGTATAAAACATATCCGTATTCCCATATCGAGCAGAACGACGTGATAGACTGACTGAAATTTTATAACGGGTGACATCAAAAACAATATGATTGAAATTGAAGTCATGAGCATACAAAAACAACGACGATAGAAAATCTGCTGGTTCAATTTTATTTTCTGACATAAAAATCCTTTTTTACAAATAATTACTTCAAACTGACGATAGTGGCACCATCTCCACCGGCATTAGCACTAGCAAAGTGGAATTCCTGGACTCTTCGATCGGTCCGCAAAAACTCGGTTACACCTTTTCTTAATGCCCCAGTTCCTTTACCATGAATAATTTCTACCGGACTCAAATTGGATAGGACAGCAGTGTCCAAATAACGATCTAATTCAGTTAAGGCAGCCTCATAACGCACGCCACGTAGGTCTAATTTAGATTTAACGGTAGCACGACTTGGCGCAGCTGCAGTAGTTTTAACCACGCGTTGCTGCTTTTTTTGTTTTTGTGCCTTTTGGGTTCCCTGGCTTTTAACGATATCATCTTCGTCCACTAGCATTTTTAAAATGCCCATTTCAACTTCCCACTGACCATTGCTGTGCTTTTTAATCAAAGTCCCCTGTTGACCATAAGATTGAACGACAACCTCATCACCAGTGCTTAATTGTTTAATCGACTTTGCTTTTTTCAAAATTCGATTACGTTCTAAATGATCATTTTGATGCAAATCAGCCAGTGATTTTCGCTTTTTTTGTAATTCTTGCTCTGAAAGACCACCTTTTTGTCCAGCCGCCAAACGTTCTTGACGAATTTCTTTGACTAGACGTTCGGCTTCTTTTTTAGTATTGGCAACAATATGATTGGCTTCTTTTTTAGCGGAAAGAATTAATTTAGCCTGTTCTTGATCTAACTTTTGGCTTTTTTCCGTTAAATCCTGCTGTTCTTTAGTAACAGCTAAACGTTGGGTCTCTAAAGCTTCCCGCTCGTGTTTAACCGAGCGCCGTTGAGCAATTAAATCCTCAATCATCCGATTTAAATCGTGATCGGCGGGATCCGTAAGATTCTTAGCATTATCAATAATATCATCGGTAAATCCTAAACGCTTAGCGATGGCCAAGGCATTTGATTGTCCGGGCACACCAATCAGTAATTGATAGGTTGGACGCAAAGTAGTGACATCAAATACCATTGAAGCATTCATCGTTTGAGGTCGATCATAGCCGTACACCTTAAGCTCAGGGTAGTGCGTAGTTGCAATCGTATAAGCCCCTAACTGGGCAATTTTATCTAAAATTGCCATGGCTAAGGCGGCTCCCTCGGCGGGATCTGTTCCGGCACCAAGTTCGTCTAAAATTACTAAACTACGATCATTTGTTTGACTTAAAATCTTTTTAATATTAGCCATGTGTGAGCTAAAGGTTGATAGATTTTGTTCAATGGATTGTTCATCCCCAATGTCAGCAAATATTTCTTCAAAGACCCCCACTGTTGATGGTCGCCGAGTGGTTATAAATAACCCAGATTGAGCCATAAGCTGTAATAGACCCAAAGTTTTAATGCTGATTGTTTTTCCACCGGTGTTGGGGCCCGTTATAATCAGGGTTTTATAATCTTCACCCAAAATAATATCATTAGCCACAGCAATTTTTTGATCAAGGAGTGGATGCCAAGCCTGTTGCAAATTCACATGCTCTTGAGCACTTAATGCTGGCTGAAGGGCCTTCATTTTCTTAGCTAAGCGGGCCTTGGCATTAACAAAGTCCAAATGCCCCAAAATCAAAACATTATTACGAATTTCATCGATATGCTCAGCAATAACTTGAGAAATTTCTGCCAAAATCTTTTGTTCTTCACTGGCAGCTTGAACCTGTAACTCACTTAGTTGGTTACTAAGTTCGACAATGTCTTGTGGTTCAACATAGTAGGTCAACCCACTTTGACTTTGATCATGGACAACCCCAGCAACTTGATGACGATACTCCGCTTTAACAGGAATTACATAGCGGTTACTGCGCATCGTGACAATCGGTTCACTTAAATATTGAGCAGCTTTACCCCGAACATGATTTTGCATTTTTTGTTTAATACTATTCTCATGTCCAATAATCCGGCCACGCAAATGTTTTAAAGTGGTGGAGGCATCATCGGTAATCTGCGCATTATCATCAATAGCCTGTGCAATACGTTTGGTCAACTCAGGTAAGGCTACCAATGATTCAGCTTGCTGAACTAACAGTTCTACCGATTCACCAATCGGATCATCAGTCATTTGGGCAAAAAAGTTAGCAACACCAGCTGTATTGGTCAAAACTTTACTAATTGCTGAAATTTCAACCGCCGTTAGGCTGGCACCGATATTCAAGCGCTTTAATTCCTGATCAATATCAGCTAACTGGGCGATTGGAATCCCTCCTTTGAGGCGATCAATCATAACTGCTTCAGCAGTTTCTTGTTGCCAAACATTAATTTGATCAATTTGACTACTAGGCATTAACTGTTCAGCCTCACTTTTACCACTGGCTGTCGTTAAAAAGTCAAATAACTGCTGCTTAATTTTTTCATATTCGAGTGTTTTCAGAACTTTTGTATTCATAATTTAATTTAAATTCCTTATAACCACCATTGGTAAATTGCATTTGAGAAAACAGGAAACCGATCCAGATAATAATTTAATATGGGGGAACCAACTAATTGATCTTGAATCCAGGCATTGGGAAGCACTGAAAGAACTTGCAGAATAAAGAAAAATAAAATCAGAGCAATCCCACCATAAAAAATGCTACCTAAAATAGCATCCAGTCCACCTAAAAAAGGAAGATGGCGGACTAAATGAACTGACTGTAATAAATAACGCGATAAAACGTTCCCGATAACAATCAATAATAAACTGACTAAGCCCGAAGCCAAGAATTGTTGCCCATGGTGACTAATGGCTTGAGGTACCTCGGGACGAATGAATTGACCACCAACCCAGGTGCTAATTACTTCGCCTAATGGCTTAGCTAATTTCATGGAAATATAAAAAATAACCAGCCATAAAAATACCCGGACAATAGTTGTGACCAAACCAGCCCGATAGCCACTACGCATCATCAAAATTAGTAATATAACACCCAGTATCAAGATGATCATTCATTCCCCCCTCTACTTTATTAATTTTATTTTTAAGGAAAAGCTAGTCATAGTAGCTGGTTAACGTATTTAATGCAACTCATTATAACATTAAAACTGCTATAATTAAGCCTATGCAAATTGTTATTCAACTACCCCAAGTACAAATAAAAAAGATCCAGCAATACTATCAAACTAAGATAGTCACCAATGGGCCAGCTGGTAGTATTTTCCGAGCAAAAACAGCCAATACCACCATTACCGCCTATCGCTCCGGAAAGGTCCTTTTTCAAGGAAACCAACCCGAAATAGAGGCCCAAAAGTGGCAAAAAATACCAAAGTCGACTAGTGGAAGAAAAACCAGTCATGCTGCTCAACTTCCGAGTGATTTTCAATCTTGGTCAGTTATCGGATCAGATGAAGTCGGGGCTGGCGCTTACTTTGGTCCCCTAACTACAGCCGCAGTTTACGTTAGCCATGCCAATTTAGACTGGGTTAAAGATTTAGGAATCGCCGATTCTAAAACTTTAACCGATGATAAGATGCGCGCGATTGCGCCACAGATTATCGAACGTCTACCGCATCACGTTGTAAATTTAATGCCTGATCAATATAATAAATTACAGAAAAAATACAACGTCGTCGCCCTCAAGGCTCTATCCCATAACTTCGCCTTATCACAGGTAGTGGAAAAAATTAATCCCGACTATCCACAGGGCATTTTGATTGATCAGTTTGTTCAATCAAAAAATTATTTTGCTTATTTAGAAAAAGCCCAGCAAAAGCCAATTATTCGACGTAATGTTTTTTTCAGCACTAAGGGTGAACAGCACCATCTCAGTGTTGCGGCAGCCTCAGTGCTCGCCCGGGTAATCGAGTTAGATGCTATGGATCAGCTCAGTCAAGAAGCCAGCCTATCCCTAACAATTGGTGCGGGTAGTAATGTAGATCAGCTGGCCGCCCGATTATTATCCCGTAAAATGGATTTAGGTCATTTTGCTAAATTACATTTTGCCAATACTCAAAAAGCACTAAAATTACTAAAATAAAACAACCCAGAAGTTATTTACTTTTGGGTTGTTTTTTCTTGCTCTTGCTCTGCCAAGTGTTCATCATCAATCGTAATATCAGCAGCTGTTAACTCAATGTCATCATTAGCTAAATCATCTCGAAAATTATTGATGTTTTGCTGTGCTGATTGAATATAGGGGTGACCCAACTGTTTTACTTTAGTTAGGCAGAGTACCACATGATTATTTGAAAATTCTTCAACCGGCTCCGCATGAGTGTGAACAAGTTTTTTTCCTTCATGAAGAACTTGTCCACCGACTTGTTTTACCTTTTTAGTTAAGGCTTGACGTTGTGATTGCGACAAACCAAAGCGTAGCGTTAGGGCTGTAATCCCAGTTACAACGCCAGCTACAAAAGCGGCATTTTTTGCCATGTTACTTCTGCTCCTTTTTTTTGTTTGTTTTACGGCTAAAACGTTCCCAAGCTTGACTAGTAGCAAAGGCAGTACCGGCTTTGGCTAGACTGCCAAAACTTGAAAAGCGATTGGTAGCATGATGAATTGAACTATTAAGATCAGATACAGTTTCAGATAATTCTGCTACTGTATCAACCGTTACATCCAAAGTTTTCATCTTATCGTTAACGTCATCTAACAGCTCGTTAGCGTTCCCTAAAATTTCATTACTAGAACGGGCAATGGTATCCACATCCATGGTAATAACGGCAACTGAGCGGGTTAAGCGCATCAAAAAAATCCCAATAAATACCACTAACAATAAAAATGCAAGGGCAAAAATCAAAATTGCAAGTTGGCCAATTGTCATTAACATTCTCCTTTTAAAGTAGATATTCTTTCGTAGTGAAGTCTTTTCAATTGTAACAGATAAAAGGCTCCCGTGCTGATTGTCCTCTAAATAAAAAACCACCTATCAATAGGCGGTTTACATTAATGAGCATAATCCACGGCGCGAGTTTCACGGATAACAGTAACCTTAACATGGCCTGGATATTCCAACTGTTCTTCAACTTGAGTTTTAATATCATGGGCAAGTACGGTAGCTTTAATATCTGAAATCTTACGCGGTTCAACTACTACGCGAACTTCTCGACCGGCTTGAATAGCAAAGGCTTTTTTAACACCGGGGAAGGCGTTAGCAATTGTTTCCAAGTCTTTAAGTCGTTGAACATAGTTCTCGAGAGATTCGCTGCGGGCTCCTGGTCGAGCAGCACTAATTGCATCAGCAGCAGTGACCAATTCAGCAATTGGTGTAGTTGGTTCAGTGTCGCCATGATGAGCAGCAATAGCGTTAATAACAGCAGGTTTTTCATTAAACTTTTCTGCTAGACGCACCCCTAATTCAACGTGGGAACCTTCAACCTCAGCATCAACTGCTTTACCAATATCATGGATTAAACCAGCACGCTTCGCAAGCGCGACATCTATTTTTAATTCAGCAGCCATAATTCCAGCAATTTTGGCAACTTCAATAGAGTGCTGTAAAACATTTTGACCATAAGAGGTCCGATAATTCATTCGACCAATCATTTTAATCAAATCAGGGTGCATACCACGCAATCCCAATTCGAAAACGGCCTCTTCACCCTTTTCACGCACCATTTCATCCATTTGGCGACGAGCCTTTTCAACTGTGTCTTCAATCCGAGTAGGATTAATCCGACCATCAGCAATTAAGGATTCAAGGGCGTTTTTGGCAATTTGGCGACGAAGTGGATCAAATCCACTCAAAACGACTGATTCAGGCGTATCATCGATAATCAAGTCAATACCAGTTAGTGATTCAAGGGTACGAATATTACGGCCTTCACGACCAATTATCCGCCCCTTCATTTCCTCACTCGGTAAATCAACAACGGAAACAGTAACATCTGTTACCGCATCAGCAGCCGATCGTTGAATGGCATCAACAATAATATCGCGCGCCCGACGCTCTGCTTCGCTTTTAGCATCAACTTCATATTCTTTAATTAAACTAGCGCGTTCGCGCAAAAGTGAATCTTTAGACTGTTGCAAAACAATTTCACGAGCTTGTTCGTGATCCAAAGCTGCAATTGATTCTAACTTTTCTTCTTGTTCAATTAATAATTCTGAAGACTGCTGTTTTTTCTTAGCAGCATCGTCTAAGCGTTCTTGAACCTGATTTTCCTTTTGAATCAAAGAGGCGTCTCGTTGATTTAAGGTGGCATCCTTTTTATCTAAAGTATCCACTCGATCTTGTAAGCGTTTCTCTCGTGCTTGGACATCAGCCTGACGGTTAGCCAGTGATTCATCAACTTTAGTACGATACTTTTGAGCTAAATCTTTCGCGTCAATATCGGCGGCCCGCTTGATACTCTGGGCCTCACGATTTGCATGTTCTAAAATGTTAGCAGCAATTTGTTTGGCACCAGTTATTTTTTTGGCATCAGTCCAACGCCGTAAAATATAACCAATACCTAAACCAATTGCAATTGCGAAGAGTGCTGAAATGATTGTAAAATTCATCTCTTACATTTCCTTTCAGCGTGTGACATTAGATACATTCACCTTACAAGTATAGCGAGATTTAACCTATGGGTCAATTGCAAAGTTAATTTTTAAACCGGCGTTGTAGCTCTCGTTCTTGATCACGCTTTTTCAGATCTTGCCGCTTATCAAACTGCCGTTTTCCACGTCCTATACCAATTAATACCTTAGCAAAACCATGCTTTAAATACACCTTAAGAGGCACAATACTAACCCCTTTTTCCAGCGCAGTTTGCTGTAAGGATTGAATTTGACGCCGGTGCAGCAATAATTGGCGGGAGCGTAATGGATCAACATTGAATTGATTACCATTTTCATAGGGCGCAATGTGCACATTGGTTAATAAGGCACGTCCATCATGAAAAGTAACAAAGCCATCCCCAATGGTGATTTGCCCAGCTCGCACTGATTTTATTTCAGTTCCAGTAAGTGAAATACCCGCTTCAAAGGTATCTGAAATAGCGTAATTAAAACGGGCCTTTCGATTTTGAGCCAGAACATTTTGGTCAGTTTTAGATTTTTTAGCCTTCATATCAACTAACGACCTACCTATTTCTTTTTGCTATCCGAATGAGGACGCTTTTTCCTTGCATTTTTGCGGTTTGGTCGACCATTATTACTGCTTTTTACACGAATATCAGTGGTTGGCGCATCTTCTGGATTTAACAATTGGAAATCAATAGTACTTTCGTCTTTATTAACCCGAATTACTTTAATCTTTACTCGTTGCCCAATTTGGAAAATATGGTGCTTAGAACGGCCAATTAAAGCCATATGCGTTTCATCGTATTCATAGTGATCATCGGTTAGGTTTGAGATATGGATTAGTCCTTCAACTGTATTATCCAAACTAATAAACAAACCAAACTTTAAGGCTGCATTAACAATTCCTTCATATTCCTGTCCGACCTTATCTTCCATGTATTCTGCTTTTTTCATAGCATCAACTAGTCGTTCTGTATCAATGGAGCGTCGCTCTTTACTACTTGTATCAATCCCAATCTGTCCCAAATGACTGGCATAACGTTCTTGTGCTTCAACCCCATAGCCATGGCGACGATACCATTTAATCAAACGATGCACCGTCAAATCCGGATAACGACGAATTGGCGATGTAAAGTGCGTGTAGTAGTCAGCCCCTAAACCAAAGTGTCCCATTGGATCTGGTGAGTATTTGGCTTGCTTCATAGCCCGCAACATCATGGTAGAAATCATTTGTTCGGCGGGATCATCAGCCACCTCTTCCATAAGCTTTTGCATCATCTTGGGAGTTACTTTGTTGGGATCTCCCTTAACTGGATGACCCAGGGCTTTAGTAAATTCAAAGAATGATTTGGCTCGTTCTTCATCCGGCACCTCGTGGACACGATACAAGAAAGGAACCTTTTTCTTATCAAAGAATTCCGCCACGGTTTCATTAGCAGCCAACATAAAGGACTCAATCATCCGTTCAGCCGTACCTCGTTGACGAACTTTAACATCAATGGCCTTTCCCTGATCATCAACAATAATTTGTGCCTCTGGTGCGTCAAACTCAATGGCCCCACGGGCGGCCCGCATCTTATATAGAATTTGATGTAGTTCACCCATTTCTTTAAACATGGGAACTAATTCCCGATATTCTTGGGTTGTCTGTGGATCATCGGCCAAAATTTGATTCACCGCATCATAAGTCATCCGAGCATGCGACTTGATTACGGATGGATGAATAGATTGTTTGACTACTTGGCCCTTAGGATTAATCTCCATCTCAGCCGACATGGCCAAACGAACGACATTGGGATTCAATGAAGCAATCCCATTTGAAAGCTTCCGAGGGAGCATTGGAATAACGCGATCAGTCAAGTACACTGAAGTTCCACGATTGTAAGCTTCTTCATCAATGGCTGATCCCTCTTTAACATAGTGGGAAACATCGGCGATGTGAACCCCTAAATGATAGTTCCCATTCTCTAGTTTCCAGACCACAACAGCATCATCAATATCTTTGGTATCAGCCCCGTCAATAGTTACTAAAGGCTGATCAGTTAAATCTGGACGCCCTTCCCATTCCTCTGGTAAAACTTCATTTGGAATAGCATCAGCCTCTTCTAATACTTCTGCTGGAAAATGGCTTGGAACTTTTTTACTCTCAACGATTTGCATGATGTCCATGCCTGGCTCATCTTTAAAACCAAGTACTTGGGTCACTTCTGCAACCAATTGGCGTGGATGAGTAGCATCAGCGAAATTCAAAATTTTAGCTACAACCACTTCCCCATCATGCAAAGGTTGATGACTATCCTTGACGAGAATCTGATAACTGGCTGCCTTTTTATCGTTTAATTGAATTTGGCCTTGTATCCCTTTGGCCTGTGAGCCCAAACTAAAGACGCCCACTACCTGATCGTAGGATCGTTCAATAATCTCTTCGACTACTCCTTCTGGTCCTCGGTCAGCTGATTTAGAGGGCCTGAGCGTTGAAACCCGAACTGTATCACCTTGCATAGCTTGCTTGGTATTTCCTGGCCCGATGAAAAAGTCCGGTAAGTTTTCATCATAACGGACAAAACCAAAGCCCTTATCATTAGCTTTAAACTCACCAATAACCTGGCCATCATCTGCCTGATATTGATAGGCCCCATCTTCTAATTTTTGTGCTTGGCCATCTCGGACAACATTATTTAACGCATTGACTACCTGTCGATAATCACTTTCATTTGTCATGCGTAGACCATCCGCCAAATTTTGAGCCGTAAAGGCCTGTTGACGATTGGCTTTTAAAAAGCCAGCTAGTTGACTTTTCAATACTTTCATTTCCATATAAAATTACTCCTAAAAAATAAAAAATCAGTCTACAAAAGAGTAAACTGACCTTTAATAAATTAATGGGCTGATAGATACATCAGCGCAATTCCAATTATGAACCAGATAGCCCCTAAAACAACGGTAATGCGCCGCATAACGGCCTCAAAACCACGAGACTTCCGTTCAGTAAACAAATCGGCAGCACCACCAGACAAAGCTGACAGGGCATCTTGTTGCTTACTAGGTTGCATCATAACTGCAACTACCAGTAAGAACCCCACTACCAACAGTGCTACAGTAAGGATATTAGTCACAGTGACAACCTCCACTTGAAGTTCAATACTGTCATTATAACAGATTTTGGCTTAGTTTCCAAGCGCCAAGTGGAACATCAAGATTCCACCAGCGACCGCTACATTAAGACTTTCCGCCTGTCCGGCCAAAGGAATGTAGAAATTAGCCGAAGTCTTTTCGGCCAATTGCGCTTGCATTCCCTGTCCTTCGTTTCCTAAAATCAAGGCAAACTTTTCAACTGGCATAATTTCTTGGAAAGGCTGAGCCGCTGGATTTAATTCTGAACCGTAAACTGGCAAGCCATTGGTTGCTAGTGAATCGACCCAGTGGGACAAATCACCTTGTAAAACTTCTAGATGGAACTGCGAACCCTGCATAGCCCGCACTACTTTAGGAGAAAATGCGTCAGCTGTACCTTCGCCCAGTACAACTCCTTTAAATCCGGCCGCATCAGCGGTACGAATCAATGTTCCAACGTTTCCTGGATCTTGGATCTGGTCTAATAATAGCCACATCCCATCAAAGACATAACTAGGATCAAAAGTTTTTTCAGGAAGACTAATTTCGGCAAAAATTCCCTGAGGAGTATTAGTACCGGCGATATGCTTAGCCACTTCAGCACTAATCTCAAAGGCTGGCACCCCATGAGGAACATCCGCCAAGTGCGCTTCCATTTGCTCGGATGTCGCCATTACGGCGTGAAACTTAGCTGAAGCTTTAATTGCTTCTTGAACCAAATGCCAACCATCTAATAAATAGGTGCGATTTTCTTGACGACCTTTACGAGTTGCTAATTTGGCCCAGCTTTTAACACGACTATTTTGATTTGATAAAATTCTTTCCATGCTTAATTTATCCTTTGCTATTGCGGTTTTGCTTACCGCTATTCCGTTGTTTTGTATTCGAAGAACTTGCCGTTGCGGTAACATCCCGAGGCGATAAATCAGCAGGCGTAACTGTAGCTGCCGGCTGACTAGCCATCAAGTCTTCGGCAGTTTTTAACACCTTAAACTCGCGATTAACCTTCGCTTCCAGGGCTGGATACTGAACGTGTAAGATTGCTGTTTGAATCAAAGCAAAAATTCCACCCACGATAAAGTATAGTCCAATTGATCCACTAGAAAACATTGAAAAGGCAGCAATCATAATTGGGCTCATCAACAACATCATACCAGAAACTTTCCTTTGTTCTTCAGGCATCCGCTGTAATGACAACCAGGCCTGCAAGAGATAAATCAAACCAGCTAAAATAGCAAAAACGATTTGAGGCTTATTGAGGGCTAATCCAAAGAAGGTCGCTGATTGCAGTCCATGGGCGTGCATAATGGCTGAATACACCCCTGAGAAAATTGGTAACTGAATGGCCATCGTCAAAAAGGAAATTCCTCCGGTCATGCTCACGCCATTTTCCTTATAAAGGGACATTGATGCCGCCGCAGCCGCCTGTTGTTCTTGTGGATTCTTGGCATTTTGAGTAATATCACGAATCTTATCAACTTCAGGTTTTAAAATTCGAAGTTTCAATTGACTCATCGTTGTATTCTTTTGTTGATTGACAAATAGCGGTAAAATTGCCAAACGCAAGACAGCGGTGATAATGATAATTCCCCAACCGATACCATTAACCCCACCGACCCAGTGGGAAATCTGCAAAAGAATATCCGCGATGGGCCGTCCTAACCATTGATACATTCGACTATGGGCACTATAACCACCGGTCAATAAAATAATGTCAAATACAATAAAGACAAAGGTCAAAGCACGCTTTATCTGTTTCATGTTGTCTCCTAAATGTTTTATAAAAAAATTTAATTCGTTCTATTATAACAAACCCACCCCATAAAAGGGGTGGGTTTTCATATATTAAAGTGGTGAGGTTTCGTCACTATCCGATTCTGAAACCAAAGGCAAGCGAATTGTAAAAATCGACCCAGAACCGAGCGCACTTTCAACGGTAATTTCACCACCGTATGCCTTAACCAAACGCTCTGCAATACTAAGACCTAGACCATTGCCCCCTTTTTCACGGGAACGAGCCCGATCCACCCGGTAAAACCGATTAAAGACTCGAGCCAAGTCTTGGGGTTCAATTCCCTCTCCAAAGTCTTGAACACCAATTTCAACTCGGGTAGCCGATTTAGACAGGGCAAAGTGAATCTCTTTGCGGTCAGTTGAATACTTAATAGCGTTATCAGCTAGAATAATAATAATTTGTTCCAAGTGATCTTGGCGAATATTTACTAGAGCAGGCTGCACTAGATCATCATCAAAGGTTAGGATAAACTCTGGATGTAACATCTTAAAGTCATTGAAGATTCGGTGAACAACCCCATCGACATCAGTAATTTGATTCACATTTTCGACTGGTACCTGTTCGGCACGGGTCAAATTTAGCATCTCATTAATTAAGGTCTCCATCCGCTTAACTTCTGATAGAGTCGATTGAATCGAGTCAACCAAGACCTCAGGATCATCCTTCCCCCAACGATTCAACATTTCCATATGTCCTTTAACCACCGCGACTGGCGTACGTAACTCGTGGGACACATCGGAAACAAATTGTTGTTGGGCACCAATCAAATCCTGCAAACGATCAATCATTCGATTTAAGATTCGACTTAAATCGGACAATTCGTCATCGGGTCCCATTTTAGGGATACGTTCGGGGGTCATGGGATCACTTTCAAAGGCTTGAATTGTTTTTTCAATCACCGTGACTGGGGAAACAATAATTTTGGTAATCCATGATGAAACCAAGAAAACAATGAGGGCACCCAAAATAGCAATCAGCCACAACCAGTGCGATAAGGCCTTTGGCATAACACCATAATGCTGTTGTAAAATAATAATTACTGCCGCCACAAACAAGCAACAAGTAAGAAAAAAAACCAAAGCCATCCCCAAAGACAACTGCCAACGCAGTGAAAAACGGAAAGACGCTTTAGTTTTTTTATCTTGATTTTCAATCATTTATCGTTAGCTCCGCATTACATAACCAGTGCCACGTACAGTTTGGATGTACGATGCCTTACTGTCAGGATCATCAATTTTATTACGTAAGTAACGAATATATACATCCACAACATTGGTTTCAACACCCGAATCAAATCCCCAAACTTCCTTGAGGAGTTGTTCACGGGACTGAACCACGTTAATATTCTCTACTAAGATTAATAGTAAATCATATTCACGTTTAGTCAAATTAATAATCTGATCGCCACGACGGGCGATGCGATTTTCTTTTTCAATCTTAAGATCTTTAAAATTAATAACTGAACGGTGCTTATCGCTAGATTCTGTTTCGATTGTAATTCGACGTAATAGTGAACGAACCCGAGCTAATAATTCTTCAATGGCAAAGGGTTTTACAACATAGTCATCAGCACCATAATCTAGGCCAGATACACGATCAATGACTGAATCACGCGCTGTCATCATAATAATTGGTGTACGTTTTACTTCTCTGAGACGTCGAGCAACTTCGAGTCCATTTAATTCTGGCAACATTAAATCCAATAAAATTACATCAAAATCGTTCTTGGTGGCCATTTCCAAGCCATCACGACCGTTGTCTACCGTTTGGACATCATATCCTTCATGTTTGAGTTCTAAGGCGACAAACTTTGCCAAATTTTCCTCGTCCTCAACAATCAATACTTTACTCATAATCACCTCTATTTTTAATATTTATACTTCAAGCTAATTTCTTAACAATCTACCCTACCACATTTTATAGTTATTTTATAATAATTACAATATTTTTCTCATTTTTCGAAGAAATCATTTAACTTAGCCCACCGAGGATCTTCAACATCCTCCAGAACTTGAGCCGGCTGTTCATCATAATTACTTTCACTAATAACCTGCCAATCATTTCCCTTAGGAAATTCTTGATTGGCTGCTTCGGCTGGTGTCAATACCTGACTAGGAAACATAGCAACTAGGTTATCCAAAATAACTTGATCAACATCCAATTGGTCGTTTTCTAATAAGAAAACCGCTTCATCTTCTTCAAACTGATCTAATTGTTCTGGCTTACCAACATAGCGTTCCTGAATACCTAGATTAATCGCTAAGGCAACTGGTTCCATTGATCGAGTTGATGGTAGTACCACCTCACCGCTGACCTGAACATTCAAGCTGACAATATCACTGGCATCATATTGCACCTTACCAATCACTTTTAAAGGTGAAATCTCTAAAATTAAATCTGGAAAACGTTCTTGGGCTAATGCCGCTAAATCTAACTCTGTATCAAGTAGTAGAGGATTCTCTTGATATTTGACTAATTGCTTTTTAGCTAATTTCATTTTTATAACTCCTTTTTAAAGTTGAATAGGGGCATGTCCAACGTCTTGTTCTTCCGTAGCTTGGTTAGCCAATAACTGCCAGACTTTCCCGGCTTTATAGTCCAACCTTAAATTGGCTTTGGCTAAAGACATATCGACTCGACTAATAATCGGTAAGGCAGCTTCTCGTTTAATACTATTCAAGTATTGTTGCCCCTGAGATGTGAAACCTAAAATTCTCAAGTAGGGATCCTGCATGGCGGCCTGCATTTGATCAACCTTAATATTAAGCAAGGTATACAGCAAAGTTCGCTGAATTCTAGCAAAAGTATACCGTTTTGATTTGACTGACTTAATAAAGGACTGATAGGACTGTGGACCTTGCTTAGCAGCTGCAGTAGCGGCCAAGCGATGCTCTAATCCTTCAGCCATTTGGTAAACTTGACCCAATTGACCAACGGTGTCGGTCAATAAGCGGTACTGTAATAATTGCCAAAATGACGCTTCAAAATCAATGGTATTGGCGTTATTTTGTACAGCCGCCAAGGTGTTTTCAGGTACAACTGGGACTATTTTTTCTAACTTATGTTTATGTAAAGCTAACCGAATGGAAGAAGCCGAAGCAATCACTTGGTCGGGACCAAAATCATCATCATGATAACCAGCCTGTTGCCGGGCAATTGGCCATAATCGCATATCGACCTGCAATTCTAAAACTGCCCGAGCATAGCCAAAGGCCAAAATATCATTGGGTTCCTTAAGTTCAAAACCGGTTGTATCGGCCAGTTGCTGGGCATAAGAGCTGGCAAAGGTTTGATTTCGGTTAGTAAAGTTCTGACCGGAATCAACCTTAGGCGCTTGCTGTGCTAAGGAAATAAAATCAATATCCGGATTTTCACTACCAAAGACAATATCATGAATTCCTAAAGCGGCTAATAAGCGAACAGCTCCTTCTGCAAAAAGATGACTGGGTTGTACCGCATAAAATACGGGTAGTTCAACTACTACATCAACACCAGCTTCTAAGGCCAATTTAGCCCGAGTCCACTTATCCAACAAGGCCGGTTCGCCTCGTTGCACAAAGTTACCAGACATGACGGCCACAACGACATCAGCCCCCGTAACTTTTTTAGCTTGGGCAATATGATAACGATGTCCATTATGGAAGGGATTATATTCAACAATTAAACCAACAGCCTTCATTTGGTATCCCCCTTGCTAGCTTTAAAGAACCAGCGCGTTGTTTGCGAGTTTGGGACTGTTTGGCCAAAATCAGCGCTAATTTCGATTTGATTAAAGCCAACTTTTTGTAATAATTCGCAATAAACAGCTTGCTCATAACTTTGTTCATGATGAACTTCTCGTAAAAGATTAAAGGCATCTAGCTCTTCATTATAGGTGAAAAATTTCAAATCATGATCAACGCTATTTTCATTTTCACCAGGGAAACTAGTCCACATAAAAATATTTTCTGGATTATCATCATTGTTATAACAATAATTGTCATAGCCAACGTTAACTTGATAGGGGGTAATCACATCAAAAAGGAATAACCCACTCGGCATTAAATGATCAAAGACTTGTTGAAAAGCATCCTCTAAATCATCTAAATTAGGTAAATAGTTTAAACTATCAGCAAAACTAGTGATAATTGGATATTGAGTAGGCCAGTCACTAAAATCACGCATATCCCCTTCGATTAGACGAAGATCAACGCCAGCCTGTTGAGCATGGGCTTGGGCTAGTTGCAACATATTAGGTGATAAGTCTAGTAAATCTACCTGATAGCCAGCTTGTTCCAGTAAAACTGCTAACCGGCCCGCACCGCCACCTAAATCAAGTAAGGGACTGGGCTTAGTCAAAGCCTTGACATATTGAGCCCAGGCTTGGTACATATCGTTATCAAACAATTCATCGTAACTTTTTGCAAAGGTTGTAAAATTATCTTCCATTTGGCTACCTTTTGTCATACAAAAAGCTGAAGTTTATTACTTCAGCTCTTTTAATCTGCCTGTAAAAATTCTGATATATCAACCAACGGCGCATCGTACCAAAGTTTTTCAAGGTTATAAAAATCACGGTGCTCACTGTCAAAAATATGAACAATTACATCACCGAGATCAACCAACACCCACTGGGCTGCCTGAAAACCTTCGATAAAGCGAACCGTACCACCGGCCTCTTCATACTTATCTTTCAATTCATTGACAATTGCTTGAACTTGTCGATTTGATGGTGCTTCAGCAATAACAAAATAATCGGCCATTAATGAAACCGGCCCCATATCAAGAGCTACAACATCATTGGCTTTTTTGCTGTCAATGGCTTTAACGGCAATTTCTAGTTCTTTTTTTGCGTTTAATTCAGTCATGATTTCCTTTCAGATTACTGGGTAACCCAATAATTATATGTGGTTAGTGACTTAGGATAGATTGGTCGTTCATTTTTAGCCAGATAGGCTAAAGTATGGATAATTTGAAAACGAACTCCTTGGCCTAAATCTTCATCAGTGATGGTGCGCGCCGTTTGCACTCCCGGAAAATCACGACCACTTTCTAAATAGTCGGCCATAAAAATGATCTGCGATAGTTTAGACATATTAGCCCCGGCACCAGTAGTATGGTCGCGCACTGCTTGTAAAATTAATGGATCGGTAATACCCAATTCATCTTTAATTATTTCGGCTCCGACAATACCATGCCATACTGGATTACCCCAATTAACTAAATCAGGATCAAGATGCTTAGCGCCAATTACCGCTAAAAATTCAGCATCAGAACGTTCCTTGGCATAATCATGTACTAAACCGGCCACAGCAGCTTGTTCTGAATCAATTTGATTTTGACTGGCTAGCTTTTGGGCATAATCACGAACTCGCAAACAGTGTTCAAAACGTTTCTTAGAAAGCTGATGAGCCACTTGAGCTTCTAACTCAGCCATACTGCCACTATAATACTTCATACTACCTTCCCAAATAAAACTTTTATAATTTGGCGACTAACGGAGACAGCTTAGCATATTTCTCTTCTTTGGCTGGCAAGTACAAGACCGCCGTTCGACCAATTGTCTGTACAACAGTAATTTCCGAGTGCTGGTGTAAGAATTCTGCCAAATCTTTCACATCTACTTCAGCCGTTTGCTGAATTGATACTTTAATTAGTTCCCGCTTAGCTAGTGCAGCCACAACTTCGTCAACCCATTGTTGGTTCAAGCCATTTTTTCCAATTGAAAAAATCGGTGACAAGGGGTTAGCACTAGCCCTTAAGTAGCGTTTTTGTTTTCCTGATAATTTTTGCATTAAATCATAGCCCTTCGTACTGTAACCGAGACACCCTTAGGCGCCCATCCGGCAACTCGTATGCCAGCTGGCAGCACAATCCAGCCTAAACCAGCAAATACAAGATCAGTTTTTTCATTTGTATTAAATTCATATTTAACCAAAGGACCCAAATTCGGTTCCGTTGGCTGTAATAAGTTTCCTGCATGCTTTTGATAGAATTCATCAGCGCCTACCAACTTAGTACGATGAAGCGGTAAATTATTCTCAAAATATGCTGTCACAGCGCTGCGAGGTCCCTTTTCAAAATCAAAACGCGCTAACCCACCAATAAAAATAGTTTGTTGGTCATTTAGTTGGTAAGTACGGGGCTTAATTTCATTTTTAGGTAGGGCATACTTTAAATCGCGGCTATCTAAACGATGCGCCATTTGATCACTCTTGATGATTCCGGGTGTATCAATTAATTTTTGACCATCAGCCAAAGGAATTTCAATCTTATCTAAGGTCGTGCCAGGAAAACGAGAAGTCGTAATCAGTTCTTGAACGCCCATCGTAGACTTAATAATTTGATTGATAAAAGTTGATTTTCCAACGTTTGTTGTGCCAACTACGTAAACATCTTGTCCCTGACGTAGATCTTCAATTTTTTGTAAAATTGCATCTAAATTTTGGGAATGAATTGCTGAGGTCAAGACAATATCAACTGGATCAATGCCACTATCTTTAAGCTGGTCTTTTAACCATTGTTTTAATCGGTTCGCTTTTAAAGATTTTGGCAGCAAATCGACCTTATTTGCTACTACTAATATCGGATTTGACTTACCAACAAAACGAGGAAGGCCGTCAATCAAAGAACCACTGATATCAAATACATCAACCACATAGACGATTAATGACTTGGTACTTGATATTTGGTGAAGGATACGGGCAAAGTCATCATCCGTTAATTCTACGGGTTGAATTTCATTGTAATGGCGCAAACGAAAACAACGTTTACACAAAAGCTGATCGCTTTCTAATGATTTCTTTAAGGCACTCATTGGCAAATAGCCCGATTGAGTTGCCTCTGTGGTCTGCATACGTGCGCCACAGCCAATACAATATAAACCTTTTTCTAGTTCTTGCTGAATTGTTTCATCGGAAATTTCAGTTGTCACGAAGCGTTTTCTCCCATTTCAAGTTCGGGTTGTGTTTAAAAACAATTTTTTTGGCCTGAGTTTCGATACTGCGGTTTAACCAAGTTTGCCACATATCGGAATCAATCAACCTTTTAACCAAGACACTGCGTATTCCAGCTAAATGGGCCGCCCAAATGTCAGTTAACATTTGATCGCCAACCATAATCACCTCTTGGGACCGTAAATGCCGTTGGCTCATCACAGATAAAATACCTCTTGGTAGGGGCTTTAAAGACCAGGCTACAAAATCAATATTTAAGGCATTGACGGCCTTAGCCACCCGTTTATTAGTATTATTAGAAATAACAATTAGCTCAATTCCACCCTGCTTAAGATCTTGTAACCACTGATGTAGTTCGGGTGTCCCGTCAGGATTATTCCAAGCTAAAAGAGTGTTATCCAAATCAGTTAAAACGGTTGTAATCCCGTGGCTACGCAGCTCTTCCACTGTTAAATCATAAATTGAATCTACCATGTAAGTCGGAGTTAAAAATTTTAATTGCATAACCATCACCAATTTTTCAGTCTTCCACAATTATACTATAGATGGCGTTTTCCTTCTAACCAAATAAAAAGCGCCCTAAGAATGGGACGCTTTGAAGATTATTTTAGTACCAACCATTGCTTTGGAAATGACCAACTGCATTATCGACCGAACCATAACGATCAGCGATATAACCCTGCATAGCTGATAGTTGAACATCGTAATTACCACGGTAATCTTGTCCAGGAGCATAAGTGGCATAGGCGCTTTCAGATAGCTGACCAATTCCATGCATACTACCGTTTTGGGCGTTAGGGTTACCACCACTTTCACGCTCAATTAACCACTGCAAGTTACCACCAGTGGCTTTAGCTGGAGCAGCTGGTGTAGCAACCGAACTAACTGGTGTAACAACTGGCGCAGAAACAGCCTTAGTGGTTGTTTCTGAACTAGCAGTGTTACTAGCAGCTTGGGCGTCGCTAACAGCTGTAGCATTATTTTGATTCGCAGCACTGTTGTCATCAGTATCGTTAGCTAAGCTATCATCGTTAGCCGGTGCTGATAATTGAAGTGCTTGAACATTATTTAAAGAATTTACGGCTGAATTTACTTCCCCGTGGTCAACTACGGCATGAACCTTAGTTGTTTTATTTGAGTGCGTTGCGGGCGTACTTGATTGGACACTCCCCAAAGTTAGGGCCACTGCGGCCATCGCAATTGTACTGTATAAAATTTTATTTATCATAATGGCTTCATTTTGCCGTTTTTATATAACGGTAGTATTACACCGAGTTACAAAACGATAACATTAAACAATTTATGAAACTTTTTAAGAGTAAATGTATAAAAAAATAGGCTAAAAATCTAATTTAGCCTATTGTGAATTATTTTTGTTTATTACGTAGATACAATAAAACCGGATAGCCCAACAAGACAATCAAAACCGAAATAAGGACGCCCTGAAAATCATGCATGATTTCAGAAACTTCAATATACAAGGAACCCACAATCGCTACAATCGGTACCAGCGGATAAAGCGGCATCGAGAAACTACGATTTAATCCCTGTGGATCTCGTTTTCTTAAGATAAAGGTCCCAGCTAACACTAAAATATAGAACAAAAATGTCACAAAGACAGCGTAGTTGGATAACTGGTCAGGATTAGTAAAGAAAATCATCAAAAAGGCAATCCCAATCATTAACCAAATCGCCGCATTTGGTGTTTTAGAACGATGATGAAGGCTTCTAAAAATGTTAGCAAACAAGAAATCCCCATTATCAGCCATCGCATAAAGAACCCGTGGAAAGGAAACCACCTTACCATTTAAAGTCCCCAACAAGGAAATCAAAATTGCGACACTAAGAAGTCGCCCGCCCCAGTAGCCAAAGGCATTAGTTGCCATGGCTAGGGTTGTATTTTCACCCAAACTAGCAATTTGATTGGCGGTAAGACTACGATAAACGCCAAAACTAACCCCCACATAGGCCACAATTACTAACAAAATTCCAAAAACAATTGCTCGTGGTAAGGTTTTTTGCGGGTTCTTAATTTCTCCGCTAATATTGGCTAGCGTAACCCAACCATCATAGGCAAATAGAGTAGCCAAGACAGCCACCCCAAACCCACCACCACTGGTATGACCGATTGTTGTAACCGTTTGACCCAAGGCGTCGTGATGGCCAAAAAATAGGCCAAAAACAATTAATGCCATAATTGGCAATAACTTAATGGCCGTGGTGACCATCTGGAAACCGGCACTAAAGCGGTTGGGAATCGAATTAATCAAACCCACACAGGCCAAAGCGGCCATCCCAATCCAAATTGAATAGTGACCAGGCAAGCCAAACATAGCCACAAATAAAACGCCGAAATAGGCTGAAATCGCCCCCATCATGGCTGGGCCGTAAAAGACAACCTGCATCCAACCAGCTAAGTAACCCAAGGTACGGCCATAAAGCTGTTCAATATAGTGGTAGATACCACCGGTTTTAGCCATTTGAGAACCAACCTCAGCGACACTCATCCCCGAAGCTAAGGTTAAAATCCCTCCGGCAAACCAGGCCCACATCGCCGTGGTTGTATTACCAGCAACCTGTAACACACTCCCTTGCTTAAAGAAGATCCCTGATCCAATAATCGTCCCAATGACCAGCGACAGTGATGCCCACAATCCAAAACCGCGGTGTAATTGTTGTTTTTCCATCACACTCAAACTCCCTATTTCTAATCTAATAGCTTTTATTCTATCATGGAGATTTATAGTTGGGGATACTTTTCTAATTTTTCCCATAAAAAAAGCTAGATATAGCTATCTAGCTTACTAAACGAATTATAATTCTTGCTTAAAATCACTTGGTTGATAAAGCTTTAACCACTTGCAGCAAATCCACTGCGCAATGAAACCAGCAATAACTGGTACTACTAACCAAGCGATTACCGCAACGACAGGTGTAATGAAATGATTCATCACACCCAATGGTACGGCTGGATCTTTAATCATTGACTGAATTGGTGATACCAAACCGATATAACCAAATCCAGCTGTCGTAGGCGTACCTTGAATGTTAAACAAAGCGACCGGAATACCGCTCAAAGCCGCAGTAATCAAAAATGGCACAATCGTAATCGGCTTGGCGAAAACTGAAGGCATCATCCCCTTCATAGCACCCAAAGCAATGGCCAAAGTAGTTCCACGCTTGTTAACCTGCCAAGAGTTAATTAATAAGACCACTGTCGTTGCCACAACACCCATCGCCGCAGCTCCTGAACCAATGCCATGCAGGCTAATGGCTAAGGCAATTCCTACCGTAGAAACCGGTGTAATAATAATAATAGCAAAGGCCATGGCAATCAAAACTGCCATTGGAATTGGTGCTAATTTGGTGAAGAGTTCAACCCCATCACCAATCCAAGTCGTTAGATGACCAACATAAGGAGCGATGGTCTTGCCAACAAGACCAACACCACCCCCGACTAAAATTGGGCTCAAAATAATAGCAATGGAACCAAAACCATCTAGGTACCGGGCGATTAACCAGGTAACCAAAACTGCCAAACCAGCAACAATCATGGCATTAATCACATCCCCAGCGCCATTAGCAACAAACAAGCGCGTTGGTACTTTAACCGCCTGTGAGGTCATTGGATGTAGCGTACCTTTAGCCAGCATTACCCATTGAATTGAGTTGGAAGCGGCCATGGTTGCAATTGCGACTACCCCAGTATCCAAACTCTTCATGTGGAATTGCATCGCAACCGCCATTCCAATCAAAAATGGAATCATTGACGTAAACAAGGTCAGAATGGCTGTAAAATTAGCTCCCAAGGCAGTGTTACCGAGTCCTGAAAAATGGATAATGTACTTCATTACCGCTGAAGGCAAAACTCCAATCAAGATTCCTTGAGCTGAACCACTCAAAACCTTAAAGAAAAACTCTTTTACGGTGAAACGACTATCACCATTAAAAGTAGCATCTGACATTTCTATTCTCCCTCTCCAAAAACAGTAAAAAACCCCGTTAGCCGGGGGAATTTCACTGATACTTAGTACTTAACAGCAATTGCTGGAGTTTCCCCCTTGGCAAAGGCAACCGCTGCATCAAATGATTGGTGAACCATTTCTTGAACAGCCTTAGTTGTGTAGAAAGCAATGTGCGGTGTTACCAACACATTGTCACGAGCAATTAAGTCAGCAATCTTAGGATCAGGGAATTCTTTACCTTCCCAATCATTGTTAAACAAACCAACTTCGTTTTCGTAAACATCCATGGCAAAGTCGGCAATCTTACCCGAATTCAAGCCATCAATTACGGCATCCAAATCCATCAAGTTTCCACGAGCTACGTTTACCAAAACCACGCCATCCTTCATCTTGGCGATTGAATCAGCGTTAATCAAATGCTGGTTTTCAGGAACACCAGGAACATAAAGTGAAATGGCATCAGCTTGGGCAAATAATTCATCCAAACTATCAACGTAAAGTCCTTCAGCTTGAAGCTCAGCATTAGGATACTTATCGTAAGCAATTACCTTAGCGCCAAAGCCCTTCAAAATATTGATTGCGACACGACCAATGTGGCCAGTTCCAATAATTCCAACTGTTTGCATCCGCATTTCACGACCAATAGTTGGAGCCCAACGCAAATCATGACGGGCCACCTTTTCATCCATTGGCTTAGTGCGACGTAGCAAACGAGAAAGCTGAATCATTGAGTGTTCAGCAATCGCATTTGGAGAATAAACTGGCACGTTTGAGATATTGAACTTTAATTCACGGGCAGCATCGAAATCAATGTTATCAGTTCCAACGTTACGCAATGACAAGTTCGTTACGCCAACAGCAGCCAAAGCTTCCAAAGTTTCGCGAGTATAGTCTAATTGTTGATAAACTACAGCTGAATCTGCCCCGGCAGCCAACTTAGCTGTTTCGGGTGTCAATAATTCTTGAGTATAATCAACCTCGATTTCAGGATTAGCAGCTTCCCAATCCTTCAAAGAAGGCTTCTCATCGTCACGAATTCCATAAGCAAAAATCTTCATTGTATCCTCCTGAGATAACGCAATATGAATCTTATTTCACAACATCATTATACGCCTGACAGCAGCAAAAAGCA
Source organism: Convivina intestini (assembly GCF_003096575.1). Taxonomy (GTDB): domain Bacteria; phylum Bacillota; class Bacilli; order Lactobacillales; family Lactobacillaceae; genus Convivina; species Convivina intestini. The sequence continues at coordinate 114,611 of NZ_QEKT01000003.1, read as the reverse complement.
TCTATCAGATCGTTTACTTACTAATTGGATTTTGTCCTGATTTTTCTAAGATACCATCAATAAAACCATAGTCTAAGGTCTCTTGGGCGCTCATCCAATTGTCACGTTCAGTGTCGTGAGCAATCGTAGCCAAATCTTTACCAGAAGCATCGGCTAAAATCTTATTTAACTTAGCCCGCGTCTTAGTTAATTGTTCAGCGATGATGGCCATATCAGTTTGTTGCGTACCACCAGCAGCACCACCCATTGGTTGGTGAATCAAGTATTCCGCATTGGGCAACATGAAGCGATGACCCTTTTCACCTGATGCGGCAATAATGGTTCCCATGGAGGCAGCTAGGCCCATCACAATCGTCGTTACCGGCGCCTTAATAAAGTTCATGGTATCAGTAATTGATAGACCAGCGGTCACCGAACCACCAGGAGAATTGATATACATAGAAATTTCTTTATCTGGGTCTTGTGCTTCTAAGAATAGTAGCTGGGCTACGATTGAAGTAGCCATACCATCTTCAACCTCGCCTTGTACTAAAATAATTCGATCTTTTAACAAACGAGAAGGTAAATCATAACTTTCCCGTCCATTGGCAGTCTGTTCAATTACACCTGGCCACATAGTCTGTACTCCTTTTATTTCATGATTTAATCTGTCACATTAAACATTCATTATAACGTATTTTATTTAATTCCAACAATGATCCTGATGGTTTATAATTTCGACAAATCATACGACTGTCCGGTCTGAATTTTCTCGGCCAAATTAGTCAATTTACGCATTCGGTGGTTGGCACCCGACTTGCTAATTTCTAAAAGATTACCTAGTTCACCCAGTGATTCATCTGGATGTTGCCGACGCACTTTGGCTAGCGCTTCTAATTTGGGAGGCAAAAGACTTAAACTTCCCAATTCTTCTTCAATCAAAGCAATCTGAGCCAATTGTTTATTGGCCGCAATCGCTGTCTTTTGCATATTAGCCGTTTCCGCGTTAACTAAACGATTGACTGAATTACGCATATCCCGCATCATCCGAATATCTTCGTAACGTAACATCGACTGAGTTGCCCCAATGGTCGATAGGAAATCTACTATTTTTTCTGCGCGTTTGAGATAAACGATAAAACCAGTATGCCGGTCAATAATTTTAGCTGGTAAAGCAAACTCTTGCATCAAACTTAATAATTGTTCCACCAGGTCTTCATGGTTCGTGTAAATTTCCAAATGATAATTTGCTTTTTCGGGCGAATTTACCGAACCAGCAGCCAAAAAAGCCCCGCGTAAAAACGAACGCTTCTTTTTGGGTTGATTCAAGATCCGACTAGGAATTTCTTGATTAATACCAAAGGGGTCCACCCCTAAATCTGCTAGAATTTCATCAACTTGGGTACTTAATCGCACGCCAAAAGACTTATGCTGATTTAAATGTAATTGTTCTGTAACAGTCACTTCCACACTAGCCGTAGGATAAATTTGTTTCAAGAGCGTGTAGATTCGTCGGGCAATCGCAGCGTTTTCAGTTTGGATGTTGATGGCCTGGTTAGAACCTAGCTGATTTACCCCATTCATCCGCATTAACGCGGATAATTCTGCCTTGGCATTGCCGTTATCCACAATTAAACTAGTCAACTCTTTTTTTACTTCTGCGGCATATGACATATTACAACTCCAAAATTTTCATTAGTTCCGCACTCACCTTTTGACCATCATGAAAGGCTCCTGCATCGCGTAACTGTAAATAGTCGCCCGATAACGAAATGGCTCCTTGTTTTTTTACACCGATTGGATCTTGCACAACCTGTTGGGAAAGCTCGGTCCACTTTTGATAATCGACAAAATCGGCAGGAACCGGGCTGGCATTAGTTAAGAGATAGTTAATCACTGGCTGGCCAATGTGCCGATTCAAGGCTGCTAAATGCTGGGCATCAGTATAAGCATCGGTTTCACCCTTTTGGGTCATAATATTAGCAATATAGACTTGTTTAGCAGCGATCTGCTGTAGGGATTGACGTACTTCTGGCAAAACTACATTGGGTAAAATGGAAGTAAACAAGCTTCCTGGACCATAAACAATCATATCAGCGGCCAAAATGGCCTCCACCACATCTGGCGAGGCATGAACCGGGCGCTTGGCATCTTCATTGGTAACCCAGACTTCTTGGATGGCTTTATGAGCAGCTGTAATTTCAGCCTCACCGGTTAATTGCTGCCCATCATCAAAACGAGCATTTAACACCAGGGGCTCATTGGCTACTGGATAAATATGGCCCTTAATTTTTAAAAGAATTGATAACTTTTGTACCGCATCAAAGATATTGCCATACATTTCAGTCATAGCGGCAATTAATAAATTACCAACTGCATGCTGGGCAAAAAAATCGTCTTGGGAGTTAAAACGGTATTGGAAAATTTTCAAAATTTCTGGATCAACATCAGCCATAGCGGCTAAGATATTGCGAATATCCCCCGGTGGCACAATGTTAATATAATTGCGCAAAACGCCACTAGATCCACCATCATCGGCAACTGTCACAATGGCTGATAGATCGATATCATATTTAATTAAGGGGCGAATGATGACTGGTAAACCAGACCCTCCCCCAATGATTACAATTTTTGGTTTCATCGTATTTTCAGCTCTTTACTATATTCTTGTCGGTTCATGGTCATTTTACCATTTTTCAAACTGCTTAAAATAAAAAACGTTTAGCGATTTAAGCTAAACGTTCTAATTGCTGATTTTCGATCATACTCCAATAATCCTGTTGAGAAACAATGAAGGAATCTAAAAGCGGTAGGTTCATAGTTTTACCCAACTCAAATAATTTTTGAGAGAAAGATAAATCATGCGCTGAAGGATGAACATTGCCACTCGGGTGATTATGAACCATGATGATTGCATAGGCATTAGCCTTTAGAGCTCGTTGAAAAATTTCGCGGGGCGAGGCGGTAACCTGGGTTAAAGTCCCCACAAAAACTACCTCCCAGCCAATGACATTTAACTGTGTATCCACCATGGCTAGACAGAGCTGTTCTTGAGCTTGTCCACCGATTTCTTTTTGAGCAAAATGGCCAAAAGTTGCTGAGTGCTGAGCACTTAATAGGCTGGGCCGCCGTGCTTTGACCACTTGCTGTCCAATACTAATCCCAAGCAGTAAGGCCTGATTAGCGCTTGGATTATGGGCAATAAATGTCTGTGCTGTTTCATCATCAATTTCATTAAGACTATAGTCGTGGGGAAAATAACGTTGAAAAGTTGCCAATTCGTGGCGTGGCGGATGACCTAAACTTTCGTAAAATTGTTGTACTTGGGCTAATATCATAACTTGTTTTCTCCTGACAAGTCATAATACGTAATTAGTCTGTCTTTGTTCGATAACTATTGCGAATCGCGATAATCGAAAAGGCAAAGGCAAAAACCATCAAGAGCAAATCTAGCCGATAAGTCCAGCTAATAGCAGTTTCAGTCGCTTGGGCAATATTAGTCGATTGACTCTGAAAGGCCGAAATAATTCCGGCTGCTAAAGCAATCCCAATCGCTGCCGAGTAGTTATTACTAGCTGCAAAAATAGAATTACCAGCACTGTGGAATTTACGGGCTACATGACTAACGGCATTGGTCATGTTATTACCAAACCAGCAACCAGCGCCAAGTTGTACTAAACCAAATCCAAGCGTCATATTCAAAACGGTAAAGGGCATTAATACCATCCATAACATGCCAGCGCCAAATAAACTTAATCCCAGCGCATTGGGTAATTTAGCACCATAACGGTCGTATAAATTACCCGACAGAATTGACATAAAGGCAAAGCCAATTGCCCCAGGGAAAAGGGCAAAACCAGCGACCTGTGAACTTTGATGCAAAACCAATTGCAATCCCATTGGGATAGCATAATTAAAAGTCAAATTAATCGTTTGAATCGTAAAGGCTGCCGCAACCGCATAGGCAAAAATATTCGATTTAAAAATGGCTAAATCAAGTAAAGGATGCGTCTGCTTTCGAGCATACAGGCAGTAGCCAACCAAGCCCAATAACATAATTGTCAAGGTTACTAAGCTAACAGGATCGGTAAAGCCATGTGAACTAATGTGTTCAATGGCTAAAATACCAGACACAAAGAACGTACTAAGTAGAATCCAGCCAATTAAATCAAGCTTTTCTTTGACCAAAGGATCCAATTGTTTGATAGTAAACCATCCCAATCCTAGGGAGATAATTTGAACCGGCAAAACCACCCAAAAGACCATGTGCCAACCATAATGTTCGGTTAGAAACCCACCAAAAGCTGGTCCTAAAGCCGGTGCAAAAGAGACAATCAAGGAGGCTAAGCCAATCATGGTCCCCCGCTTACGCTCTGGTACCTGTTCAAACACCACATTGTTCATCAATGGTAAGCCAACCCCACCACCAATACCTTGCAAAAGTCGGCCAAATAAAATTAGCCAAAAACTATCACTAACGGCATCAATGGCAATCCCGATCACTGAAATAATACCAGCAACCATAAATTGACTGCGGTTAGTAAAGTTCTTTTTTAACCAGGGAGACAAAATAATGACTAAACTGGTTAGCAAAATAACTCCGGAAGTTAACCACTGCACCGTAGCTGAATTAACACTTAACTCAGTCATGATGGTTGGAAAACTAACATTTAAAGCCGTTTCAAGCATAATATCAGTAAATCCCAACAAGGCAATTGATAAAATGCTTAAAATTAAACGTGGCGTTAGTTGTTTTTCTGCTGCCATACAACACTCCTCACTTCACTTATAAAATACAAAGATCCGGTAAAAACGGTCAAATCTTTTACAGGGACCTGCAACAATGTAACCCAGTTATCAATCACCGTCAATCCCGATTGATGTCGGAACTGGTCTAGCGTTAAACCGGGCCGGTTATTGACCCCCTGAAAATTTACTAAAATAATTTCAAATTGATCATCATCGCTTAGCTGGGGTAAATATTCACTAATATTTTTATCTGCCAAACTACCAATCACTAGGCGAATTTTGCCAGGGTAACGTTGTTTTAAAGCTGCTACCAAGGCTGTTAATCCCGCAACATTATGGGCGCCATCAATTAAAATATTGGGGGCAATTTTTTCAAAACGACCGGGAAAATGGCTAGCTGTTAAACCACTTTCGATGACTGCTTTAGATAAATCCGGTTGAAAAGCGCGCACTGCGGCTACTGCAATCGCCGTATTTTCAATTTGATACTTTCCCGGTAATCCTGGTGCAAACTCACCAGCCTGTCCGATAATAATTGGCTGATGGTGCGCTTGAATAATTGGCAGAGTTTCTGGTGGTAAATTACCGACTACTACCTGCATATCATCATGGATAATCCCCGCCTTTTGATAGGCAATTTCGCTTAAGGTTTTACCTAAAATTTGACAATGATCGTACGCTAAACTGGTAATAACCGCAATCCGGCTAGTTGGTAACACATTGGTTGAATCATATAAGCCACCTAAACCAACTTCAACAACCGCCACATCTAAAGGTTGATTGGCAAAATATAAAATCATAATTGCCGTTAAAACTTCAAATTCCGTCGGTGCACCGGCTTGGCCTAACTTTTGTTCAACCGCTTTTACTGCTTGAGCTACCTTTTGGATATATGCCAGCAAAGCTGCTGGTTCAATCCATTGGTTATTTAACTGAATACGTTCACGAAAATCCACCACAAAGGGGGAAATAAAGAGTCCAGTTTGATAGCCAGCAGCAACTAAAATATGGCTAATCATCGTAGCGACTGAGCCCTTCCCATTAGTACCAGCCACATGAATAACAGCTGGCAATTGATCTTGGGGTTGCCCTAAGACGGCCAACAAACAGTGCATTCGTTTGAGCGTATTGGCTTGCCCATATTTAGGTCGACTATGAATATAATTGATTGCTTCAGCTACTGTTTTCATCGTTTTATATCCTAATGAAAACCGCCCAATAAATGGACGGTTTTAAGAAACACTAATTAACCCTTTTCACGAACAGTAAAGCCATGAGAAGAACTCTTGGAACGGTAGCCACCACTGCGGTTACCGCCACGGTCATTACGATCGCGACGATCACTATGATGTGATGAACCACCACGGGAACCACGATAGCCACCGCCGTTGCCACGACGACGCTTATCACCATAGCTACCACCGCCACCACGACGGTTAGAAGATGAACCACCACGACGACGAGGCAATGGACGCTCACGTGAAATTTCAACCGGAGCGTTTTGCTTGTCCAAACCAGCCAAATCAACCAACAAAGCGGCAGCTAATTGTTCAGCTGAGTATTCTTCCAACAATTGCTTGGTTTGATGCTGGATATCTTCTGTATTAACACTATGAATCAACTTACCAACTTCACCAACAGCGGTATTGATCCGACCAATCCGTGCTTCCTGTAAAGTAGCTGGGCGCAAAGGCTCCATGCGCTTTTTAGTTAATTCTTCAATGGCACGAAGGTAATCCATTTCATTTGGTGCTACCAAAGTGACAGAAGTTCCTTCTGCCCCGGCACGACCAGTACGGCCAATACGGTGCACGTAGCTTTCAGGATCTTGGGGAATATCGAAGTTATAGACATGAGTCACATCTTTAACATCTAATCCACGCGCAGCCACATCAGTGGCTACCAAAAGATTGATTTCGTGGTTTTTGAATTGATCCAAAACCCGTGAACGCATTTGCTGAGTTAAATCACCGTGCAAACCAGCAGCATGATAGCCACGTGCTTCCAAACCACGGGCTAGTTCTTCAACACGACGCTTAGTACGACCAAAGACAATTCCTAGCTTGGGAGCTTGCACATCAAAAATACGAGTTAATGTATCAAACTTTTCTTGCGGCCGAGTTCGAACAAAGTATTGTTCAACCAAATCAGTGGTCAACTGCTTAGCCTTAATTTGGACGTGTTCTGGATTAGTCATAAACTGCACACCAATCCGCTTAATAGCAGCTGGCATGGTAGCAGAGAATAACAATGTTTGGCGTTGAGCGGGTACTTCGGCAATAATTGCTTCAATATCGTCCAAAAATCCCATGTTAAGCATTTCATCGGCTTCATCCAAAACCAAAGTCTTAACATCACCCAACTTAACAGTATGACGCTTAATGTGGTCTAGTAAACGACCAGGGGTTCCCACCAAAATTTGAGGATGGGACTTTAACTGTTGAATTTGACGACGAATGTCAGAACCACCAAAGACAACTTGAACATTAACATGCTTATCGTGGCCTAATTTTTTTAATTCTTCGGCCGTCTGAATGGCTAATTCACGAGTTGGTGAAATAATAGCCGCCTGGATATTGGGATTATCTAAATCGATATTTTCCAAAATTGGCAAACCAAAGGCTGCTGTTTTTCCAGTTCCAGTTTGTGCTTGTCCGATAACATCACGACCGGCTAAAGTAAGCGGAATCGTCTTTTCTTGGATGGGCGTTGCTTCCACATAACCATGGGTAGCAATTGCATCTAAAATATCTTGGGACAAACCTAATTCACTAAATTTCAAAATTTTCTCCTTAAATGTGTACAAAGTGGTGTACACGCCATTACCTCGTTGATGAAGCACTTACTACTTCTTGGTAAAGATGATGGGACAATTCCTCAAAAGAATGGCCCTTGTAGTATTGATTACTCAATAATATGACGGCGTTTTGCCCATCATTACTAATCACTACCGAAGGCTCATAACCATTAAAAATACCATGAGCGGTCCGACAGTTATTGGGTTGCTGATACATGCCACTAGCATAGGTCGCCGGTGGCATAGTTTGCAACATTTGCTGAGGATGTTCTACCAATTTTTGATCGAAAACTAAGCGATAAAATCGGTACAACATACCTGTTGACATAGCAACGTTACCCGTCCCGGTTTCCCGTTGCTTTTCTACTAAACTCACCGCAACCGGTGAGTCCAGATTTTCCTGATACCCCAAAGACATTTTGGCATTGCGATTAAAATCTTGATAACCAACAATATCTAAATGATACTGATCATTAAAAATCTGATTGAAAACCGTGGAAAACTTACTGTGCGTTAACTGCATGACAATCCCAGCCAGCAATCGATAATTGACCGGTTGATATGACCAGGCCGCCCCATCGCCAGGACTAGCCACCTGATCAGCATGTCGAGCCGAATAAGCGACATTATCCGCTTGCGATTCAAATGATTGCGGCTGTTTTTCCTGTCGCAAACCACTAGTCATGGTTAATAATTGACGAATGGTAATCTTAGAGGCATTGACAACCCTAGGATAAAAGCGGCTCAGCTTGGTCTCATAGGTCAACTTACCAGCTTCGATTTGCTGGACAATTAGGGCCGCCGTCATGGCTTTTTCCAACGAGGCAATGTGATAAAGCGACTGAGCCGTATTGGGCCGATTTTTTTGATAATCGGCTTGACCATAACCGGCTTGTAAAACAATTTGACCATGACGCACAATCAAGGCCGTACCAATGTAATTAGCTTGTTTAAGCTGGTCATCTAAATGATGACTTAACTGACTAACCGGTTGCACAGTTTGTGAAAGACTTTGGACATAGTCGGCATCATGATTGACCGCTACTTTCATCTGGGTACTTAGCGCACCAGAGTTGACAAACCAAGGACTAAAAATCATTAATAAAACTGCCAAAGCCACCAATACACTGGCTTTGATCCAAGAACCACCAAACCATTTGGCTGGTAATTCAGCAGGGTATAAATCAACACGTTGCATTGACATTGCTCAACCCCTTATGAACTGGCATTCATCAAAGCTGCAACCACTCGCTCTAAATGAATACCATGACTACCCTTTAACAAAACTGCATCTTGGGTACCTAACTGTTGTTGTAGATCAACCAACAGTGGTTCAATGTTGGCTGTCAAATAACAGTGAACCCTTTTTGCACCTAATTGCTGAACTAAAACTGGCGCCAAATACTTGGTCATTAAATCCCCAACCAAGTAGATGTCCGTTAAGTCTGCCGCCAAGATAGCGGGGGCTAACTGAGCATGAAAGTCACCGGCTTGCTCCCCCAACTCTAACATATCACCTAAAACAGCATAGTGGTGATGAGCAGGAAGGTTTCCTAAGGCTTCTAAGGCAAGCTTAGTAGCCGTTGGATTAGCATTGTAAACATCACTTAGTACCGTTACCCCAGTTGGGCTAGTAAGATACTCTAAACGATTACTTGTCACCTGCAGATTAGCCAGCGCATTTTTGATTTTCGTGATCGAAATTTGAAAGAGCTGACCTATTTTTATTGCGGCCAGGGCATTCACAACATTATACAGACCTAAGAGCGGAATTGCAAATGACTCTCCTTGATAAACAAAATCTGTCGTCTGCTGTTGACTCACAATATTGGATACCCCACTACCAAAAGTTAGCACTGGCACGGATAGATTGGCTTTGGTCAACAGTGGTTCATCATCTGGAATTAGTAAAGGTCCCTTCGGTTTTAGACCATGAATAATTTCTAATTTAGCTTGGGCAATTTTATCGCGTGTTTTGAAAAATTCAATATGGGCCTCACCAATCATGGTAATTACCGCAATATCAGGCCGAACTAAATCAGATAACTGGGTTAATTGCCCCGGCCGATCCATCCCTAGCTCAACCACTAAGACTTCCGTGTCAACTGGCATCGCCAAAAGGGTCATTGGCACCCCAATTTCATTATTAAAATTTTCGGGCGTTTTAAAAGTCTTATACTGACTGGCTAAAATAGCAGCAGTCATATCTTTAGTAGTTGTCTTACCATTTGATCCAGTAATGGCTACTACTTTAGACTGGACATGTTGGAGCCACCCGCGGCCTAATTGCTGTAATCCGGCTAGCGTATCAGCGACAATCACCGCTGGAATTTGTTCTGCCAGTGGATGTTGTTGGTCAGCTAAGACCGCAACTGCGCCAGCTGCTAAGGCTTGATCAATATAACGATGTCCATCATTTTCCGCTACCAAAGCTACAAATAAATCACCTGGTTTAACCTGTCGGGAATCAAAGGTCACACCCGTTACGATGAGATCTGCTCCCTGACGATAGCCGCCAACCAAGTTGGTAATTTCTGATAGGGTCAATTTCATGGTACTAACCTTTCTAAAACAGTTATGGTTTCCACGTGAGAAGTTTGTGGAAATTGATCAACCGGAATAACCGGGCGGATAATTTGATAGCCTAATTCTGCTAATTGAGCGCAATCTCGACCAGCTGTGACCGGATTACAGCTGATATAAACCAGGCGCTGGGGTTGCATTTGTACCGTGGCTTCAATTAATTTATGCGTTAAGCCTCGACGAGGCGGATCAACGATGACTACATCCGGTTTAATCCCCTGAGCAGCCCAATCAACAAATTGATCTGGTGCATCCGCTAAAATATAGTCGGCATTGTTAATTTGGTTGATGGCCACGTTTTTCTTGGAATCAGCCACTGCTCCGGCAACAACTTCCACGCCAATCACCTGACGAACTTGGTCGGCGACACTAATACCAATTGTGCCAATCCCAGAATAGGCATCCACCACTAAATCACTTGGTTGTAGCTGAGCGGCTTGAGCAGCGAGTTGGTACAATTTTTCAGTCATCGGCGGATTAACTTGGTAAAAGGAATTGGGCCCAATTAGGAACCGATAGCCCAATAAGGAATCATAAATTGCCCCGCCCCCCCACAAAACTTGATTATGCGGACTTAATAAAACGTAGTCGGCTTTGGGACTAACATTTAAAATCAAACTCTTTAATTCTGGTAAGGCCGCTACAATCGCCTTTACCACTTCATCTAACTGGGGAATCGTTGTTTCATTACTAACTAAAACAACCATTAATTCATGACTGTAATAGCCCCGACGAACCATTAAATAGCGAAGAGCCCCTTCCTGTCGGTCAGGATCAAAGGCCGAAACCTGTAAATTAGCTAAAATTTGACGAACAGTTTCAATTGCTTGATCAATTTTAGGATCATTGACATAGTAATCGGTCATGGAAACTAGATGATGACTACCGCGTTGATAAAAACCAGTTAATAACTCACCGTCTTGCCATTTGAGGGGCACAATTGTTTTATTACGATAGTAAGTGGGCTGCTTCATCCCAACCGTTGGTTCAACATCAACTGTTAGACCAGCCTGTTGAAAAGCTAGACGAACTTGTTTATTTTTCCACCGGAGCTGGGCAGAATATTGCCAATTAACCAAGGGTGCTGTGCCAGCTTCAACCAAATACTGGCGATCTTGATTTTCCCGTTCTGGCGATGGCCTTAACCAACGTTGAATGCGTCCGTAGGCCGACTTTTTATCAACCTGGATAATTTCAACTTCGACTAGTTCACCTGGAATAGCATCGGCTACATAAATGGGATAATCAGCCTGCGCCCAGATGATGCCCATGCCGTTAAAGCGTAACGAGGCAACTTCTCCCTGGAACTTTTGATTGAGTTGTACCGGTAAAACTGTTTTAGCCATACTACTCCTTTTCAAACGAAAAGCGCCCACAAAAAAGTGAGCGCTCTAAAGTCGAAAACTAAATTAGTTATTCTTGAAACCAAAATTAGCAAACTTCTTGTTGAACTTGTCGACAGCACCATCAGCCTGAGTAAACTTCTGCTTACCAGTGTAGAATGGGTGTGAGTCTGAAGTAATATCCATACGAACTGCTGGATACTCTTGACCTTCAAATTCAACTGTAGTTTCTGAAGTCAACGTTGAAGCTGACAAGAACTTCTTACCAGTAGCAGCATCAATAAATACTACTTGGTGGTAATCGGGATGGATATCTTTTTTCATGTGAATTCTCCTTAGCGCCCTGAATGATTAAAAACAGAGTCAGTAATTAACTAGTACATAATAACACATCTGATAATCTAGATGCAATTGATTAAGGCATTAAATTAATTAAATCAATTCCTTCAATGGCAATATCAACTCCTAAGTCAGTCAACTTTTCTTGAATCCGATCATAGCCACGTAAAATATGGTCGGCATTGTTAATCACAGTTGTACCATCCGCCATGATACCGGCAATAATTAAGGCTGCCCCAGCTCGAATTTCAGCCGCTTCAACGGTAGTACCAACCAGTCGAGCCGAATGATTAATCTTAATTTCACCGGGCTTCAAAGAGCTAATGTCACCGCCCATTCGGCGTAATTCAGCAATATGACGAACTCGCTTAGGGTAAATCGTATCATAGATAGTACTCTCACCATCAGCTAAGAGTAAAAGCGGTGTGACTGGTTGTTGCAAATCAGTAGCAAAACCAGGATACGGCATGGTTTTAATGGCTACAGCTTGGAGCTCTTCAGAAGGATAAACATGAATGGTATCTTCGCCAATATCTAAGTTAACGCCCATTTCAATCAACTTGGAAGTAAAGGACTCCAAGTGTTCAGGAATCACATTTTTAATGGTTACACCATCCCCAAAAGCAGCCGCCATACTCATATAGGTCCCGGCTTCAATTCGGTCTGGGATGACTGTATGGGTGTTTCGAGCGATTAACTGATCAACCCCCATAATTCGGATTGTATCCGTTCCAACACCACGGATATTAGCCCCCATATTATTCAAAAAAGTGGCAATATCAATGATCTCTGGTTCTCGGGCGGCGTTTTCAATAATAGTCTGGCCCTTAGCTTTTACAGCGGCTAAAATAATGTTGATCGTCGCTCCCACCGAAACAGTGTCTAGGGCCACCCGTGCGCCAACTAGGCCGTGGTCACTGGCATCAATGTGAATGATGTCATTACTCTCAGTCACTGTGGCACCCAGCGCTTCAAAGCCCTTAATGTGCTGGTCAATCGGCCGACGACCTAAATTATCTCCACCAGGGAAGGTAACGGTTGCCCGACCAAAGCGACCTAGTAAAGCACCCATAAAATAATAAGAGGCTCGTAATGACTTAATGGCACCACTTGGTAAATCACTTTCTCGAATTTTGGTGGGATCAATGGCTAATTCACCGTTCTCAAAAACGGATGAGACATTCATCGCTTGTAATATTAATTGTAAATTTTTAACATCTAAAATTTGTGGCACAGTGTCAAATTTGACCGGAGAATCGGCCAAAATCGCCGCTGGAATCAAGGCAACTGTAGAGTTCTTAGCTCCGCCAATTGTCACTTCTCCATGAATGCGACGACCACCATTGATGATTATTTTTGCCATAAGTGAAATTATCCCGCTAACATTGCATTTTAATTAAAATTATATCTTTTTTTAAGGGCTAACTCAAATGTAAAATTAGCGAATTTCGGCTTGGAATTGGTCCTTAAGCTGCTCAATAATCCGTTCTACATCCTGATTAATATCTTCTTCAACAAGGGTTGCGTCGCGGTCTTGATAGGTTAATTGATAAGCCATTGACTTTTTATGGGCTGGTAAAGAGGCCCCTTGATAGAGGTCAAAAATATTTAATTGAACTAAGTGCCGTCCGGCAGTAACTTTGATAGCTTGTTCAATTTGTTGGTTACTAATGTTTTCATCAACCAAAAATGCTAAATCACGACTAATTTGTGGATAACGTGACACAGGGGTATAAGTTATCCCCTGCTCGCGTTGCATTAGTACCGCTTCTAAATCTAATTCAAAACCAAAAACTGGATTTAGCTTTTTAGCCTGAGTAATTTGCGGATGAATTTGTCCGACAAAGCCCAAATAAAGACCCTTAGCGTAGATATCGGCCGTTTGACCTGGATGCATGGCAGCATGACGATCAGTAGCTTGGAAAGTAATATCCGTTAAGCCAATCTCTTGACAATACTTGGTCACAATGCCCTTGATGTCGTAAAAATCAACCGGCTTTACATTTTTAGTTACCTGCCAACTGGAATGCTGCAAGTTACCAGTCAAAACACCCGCTAAATGTTCTTTTTCAGTTGGCTGCTGATTAACTTGATTGTTAACAAAAATTCGACCCTGCTCATAGAGAGCAACATTTTCAACCGAACGGGCGCTGTTGTAAGCAATATCATCAAGCAAGCCAGCCAACAGATTTTGTCGAACAACTCGCCGGTCTGAACTCATCGGATAATCTAAAGCCACCAATGATTCTTCACTTTCACTGGCAAATAAGCGAGCTTTTTCCGGTGTAGTTAGCGCATAAGAAATGGCCTGATTTAAGCCCATGGCTTCCATCAAACGGCGACTAGCCCGAATACCACGTTGGCGAATAGTCAACTTACCAGGTGTTGTAGGACCATTAATTGTCGCAGCTGGCAAATTATCATAACCATACAAGCGAGTAACTTCTTCAATTAAGTCGGCCGGAATGCTAATGTCTGGACGACGCCCCGGCACATTAACCGTAAATTCTTGGCCATCTAATTGATAGGGCAAGGCCAAGCGATCAAAAATATCAGCAACGGTTGCTGGGGATAAATCAGTTCCTAAAATTTGATTAATTCGAGCAACCGTAATGGTCACTACTGGATTGGCTGGAAGTTCTTGACTACCAATTAATTGACCTTGGGCAACCTGTCCAGCCGCTAAATCAGCAACCATGCTAGCAGCATGGTCTAACACAGTAAAGGTATTATCAGCATCAACGCCACGTTCAAAACGACCAGACGCTTCACTGTGAATCGTGTGACGCCGGGCTGCCGCCCGAACATGGCTAGCATCAAAAATAGCCCCTTCTAAGACTAGATTATGCGTATTTTGATCGACTTCAGCTAACTGACCGCCCATCACTCCGGCCAATACCAACGGCTGACCCGCACTAGCAATCACAATATCAGCTTGGGGCCGTAGTTGGCATTCTTGACCATCTAACAGGGTTAGTTTTTCATCATTTTGAGCCAAACGAACGTCTAATTGCTTAGCTGGTAATTTATCTAAGTCATAGGCGTGTAATGGTTGACCGTATAAAATCATCATATAGTTGGTAATATCGACAATATTATTAATCGGGCGAATACCAGCATTCCACAAGCGCCGTTGTAACCATAGTGGTGATTCCTGAACTTGGACATTATTAATAATCCGCAAGCCATATTTAGGAGCTAGCTGTTCATCAACAGTAACTGCCAATTGACTGGCAGCACTTTGTGAACCCTCTTTTAATTCAAAAGTTGGCAAGGTTACCTTTTGCTTTAAAATTGCCCCAAAATCATACGCAGCACCGACCATCGATAACATATCTGACCGATTAGGGGTTAAATCCGTATCAATAACTGGATCTAACATACCCAATATTTCTAGGGCATTGTCACCAGGCTTGGCCCCAGCCTGTTCATCAAAGATATAGATGCCTTCTTCCAAGCTATGAGGGGCAATCTTACTGTCAAAACCAATTTCTTGAAGGGCAACTAACATGCCAAATGATTCTTCACCACGGAGTTTAACGGCTTTAATTTCAACTAATTCACCGCTTTGACGATCAATGATGTGCGCACCCACCTGGGCCAAGATAACTAATTGATTCACGGCAACGTTAGGCGCACCGGTCACAATTTGAATCGGTTCTGCTTGACCAATTGATACCTGGGTAATGACCATATGGTCTGAATCAGGATGAGGTTCAACTGACAGCACCCTAGCCACCACCAAGCCATCTTGCTGTCCAGCTAAAGTACCAACCGAATCAACTTCCACACTAGTTCTTTCCAATGTTTCAGCTAGGTTTTGAACAGGCTGAGCGGCTAAATCAATTTTTTGATCAAGATATTCATTAAGCCAACGTAAATTTGTTTTCATCCTTATTCTCCCTTGCGATTAAATTGTTCTAGGAAACGAACATCATTTAAATAAAACTGACGAATATCTTCCACACCATATTTCAACATGGCAAACCGATCTGGTCCCAACCCGAAGGCAAAGGCCGAATACTTTTCAGGATCAACACCATCCATTTTTAAGACGTTCGGATGGGTCATCCCAGCACCCAAAACCTCAATCCACTTAATATCTTCAGGCTTAGTATCTGGGGTCACTGGATCCCAAGAAACATCAACCTCAACGGATGGTTCGGTAAATGGGAAATAAGACGGACGTAGTCGGATTTGATGCTTTTCACCAAAGAGCTCTTGCATGATAGCCAACAAAGTTCCCTTTAAATCAGCCATGGTAATATTTTCTCCCACGACCATTCCTTCCACTTGATGGAATTGATGGGAATGGGTTGCATCATCAGTATCTCGCCGGTAAACCTTACCTGGGGCAATCATTTTCAACGGTCCCTTGGAAAAATCATGCTTCTCTAAGGCCCGGGACTGCACTGGTGAAGTTTGGGTTCGCATCAAAATTTCAGGCGTGATATAAAAAGTGTCTTGCATATCACGGGCAGGGTGATCCTTGGGGAGGTTTTCCCGCTCAAAGTTATACTCATCGGTTTCAACTTCCGGAGAGTCAGTTGGATCGTCAATCACTTGAAAGCCCATTCCTAAGAAATGTTCTTCAATTTCATCAATAATTTGTTGTAAAACGTGCGGTTGCCCCTGAATTGGCTGACTACCTGGGAGGGTTACGTCAATTTTTTCAGCAGCCAAACGTGCGTTCATTTGTTCTTGTTCAACTTCAGCTTTACGCTGAGCTAACAAATCGGTAATGGCCGTACGAACTTCGTTACCAACTTGCCCGACGGTTTTCCGGTCACTAGGATCAAGATCCTTCATCCCCTTTAACAGCGAAGTTAAGTCCCCTTTACGGCCTAAAAATTCAATCCGTAATTGTTCTAAATCGGCATTTTGCGCTTCAATTGCCGCCAATGCTTTGATTTTTAATTGCTTTAAATCATCAACTAATGTCATCGTTAACCTTTCTTTGCTTAAAATCAATAAAAAAACCTTGCTACTTCAAAAGTAACAAGGGACGAATATTAACTATACGCGGTACCACCCACATTCTGGCTTAGCCAGCAGCTCTGATAGCCTTATCGCAGCTTAACGTTGGTGGTTAAACCAAACACTCCTGACTGAAATTCATAGCACCTTAATGACGGTCTTCCACTATTCACCGCTCGCTGACATCTGGTTACTATTACTAAGTCATTCAACGCAAATTAAGTATAACAAATTCAATACTTATCGTCAGCCCTTTTCGTTAACTGGATTCAAAGCTGTTTTACCAGCCAAAACTTGTAAAATATTTTGAGCAGCTAAAGTACCGACCTCATCTAAAGCTTCTTGGGAAACTGAGGCAACATGGGGAAGAACAAAGGCATTGGGTAAACTTAACAACTCATTATCGGCTCGAATTGGTTCTTGAGCCACCACATCCAAACCAGCCGAAGAAATTTCTCCAGTTTTTAAGGCTTGAATCAAAGCCGGTTCATCCACGACTGATCCACGACCGACATTAACCAAAACAGCCGTTGATTTCATCTTTTTAAAGGCTGCTTGATCAATCAAATTTTGGGTAGCAGCTGTTCCTGGAAGAGCCGAAACGACGTAATCAGCCGTGGTAAAAATTTCATCCAAGTTGGCCATGTGCCCGTTAACAACCGGATAATCATGGCGAGCATACACTAAAACTTTGGCGTTAAAACCAGTCAACATATGAGCAATCTTTTGACCGATGTGTCCAAATCCCAAAATACCAACAGTTTTATCTGAGAGTTGAATTCCTGGATGAGCTTGAGCATAATTTTTGGCCAATGGATCAGTAATTTGAGCTTGTCGACTGGCAAAAAAGCGCCCAGCCATCAACATCAAGGTAATCGCTGTTTCCGCAACGGCCGTAGCATTGGCTCCAGGAGTATTAGTGACCACAATTCCCCGCTCACTAGCCGCTTGGACATCAACATTGTCATATCCCACCCCAAAGCGAGCAATCACCTTTAAATTAGGTAGTTGGTCCATAATTTCAGCTGTAATGGGATGCATCATTAAAATCATGGCTTCAATATCGGGATAATCAGTAAAATCACGATCTTGATGTTGGGGACTGCTGACTACTTCCAAACCAGCGTCTTGTAAAGTTTGGACGGCTACCTGTGATACGCCATCAAATACTAGTACTTTTGTCATACGATCCTCCTAGTGTGATAGTAATGTTTCTAGTTCTGTTAAACGGGCTTCAAAGAGGGCAAAAGCCTGGTCTAGGTAGGCACTACTACGCATATCAACCCCAGCGGCTTGAATCACATCCAACGGATTAGCAGAAGAACCAGCTTTTAGGTAGGTCTTATAAGCCTTCGCACCATTTTGGTTTAAGATTTTATCCGACAAAGTCGTTGCGGCTGCTTCTCCGGTTGCATACTGATAAACATAGAAATTATAGTAAAAATGCGGAATTCGTGCCCATTCATAGGCAATTTGTTCATCTGGGAAAAGATCAGGTCCGTAAAACTTTTGATTTAATTGACCATAATATTCGCTCATCACATCGGCAGTTAAGGCTTGCCCAGCAGCATCTTGTTCATGCAACCACTGTTCAAACTCAGCAAATTGAGTTTGCCGGAAAACCGTCCCCTTAAATCCATCTAGGTATTGATTTAACACATAGGCTCTAAACTTTGGATCGGTGTGGGTTTGCAACAAATAATCGGTCAATAAACTCTCGTTAGTTGTTGAGGCAATTTCCGCCAAAAAGATTGGATAATCTCCATAATGATAGGGTTGATTATGACGAGTTAGATAGGAATGGACCGAATGACCCATTTCATGCACTAGAGTATATACATTATCCAAAGTATCCTGCCAGTTTAGCAAAATATATGGATGAGTATCATAAGAACCACCTGAGTAAGCCCCACTACGCTTTCCCTTATTTTCAACCACATCAATCCACCGCTGGGCAAAGGCCTTTTTAACAATTGCTATATAATCTTCACCCAAAGGCGCTAAGGCCTTTAAAGCAATTTCTTGGGCTTCTTGATAGGTAACCTTATAGTCAATTTCCTCAACTAAAGGCACGTACAAATCATAGGGATGAACGTCGTTTAACTTTAAAACTTGCTTTCGTAATGCCACAAAACGGTGTAATAGCGGCAAATGCTCATTAACACTGCTTGTCAAAGTATCGTAGACTTCTTCAGGAATCTGGTTGGGCGTCACTGCGGCTTGACGAGCTGACTGGTAATGACGAGTCTTAGCCAAAAAATTATGCGTTTTAACATTGGCTGACAAGGTTGAAGCAAAGGTGTTTTTCAAACCAATATAAGCATCATAGAGTTGGTCGAAAGCTTCCTGTCGGACTGAACCTTGTTGCGATTGCAATAAAATTGAGTACAAACCATTGGTCAATTCAACTTCTTGACCATTTTCATCAGTAACCGTTCCAAATTCAATATCGGCGTTATCTAACGCACCAAAGGTCTGTTGCGACGCATTAAAAATATCACTGGCACCAGCTAACAAGGCTTCTTGGTCAGCTGGTAAGGTGTGCTTTTTTTGCTGGAGAATAACTGCTAAGAAGTGCTGATATGGCTTTAAAGCTGGATCAGCTAGGTACTGGTCTAGCTTTTCATTAGGAATGGCTAAAATTTCGGGTTGAATAAAGGCCGTGGCCTGACTCACCTGAGCATATAGACTTTGCACCCGGGCATTTAAGGCTGCATATTGATCATTAGTTGTATCTTGATCATATTTTTGATGCGCGTAGACAAACACCTTTTCAAATTGACGCTCTAACTTTAAATCAGCTTGAAGGGCGGTTACTAAGGCAGTCGCACTCGTGCCGACCTGGCCTTGATATTGCTGCAAAGCTTCAGCTGCCTGCCCGACAGCTTGAAAGGCCAGTTCAAACTCATCGTCACTGGCAAAAATGGAAGCTAAATCCCAAGTTAATTCTTCCGGAACTGCTTGTCTTGTAATCTGTGCCATATAAATTTACTGTACAAATATCGTACAGTTCCTCCTTTATCTTTTCCTAATTTTATCACATCCCCAGCTTAATCCAGCCAGGCTGGTAAGTGAAAAACTTGAATTTTTCCATCCGATAAACCAATATACCCACCCTTTTGTAAATCAAGCAACACTGCTTTAACTGCTGGAAAAACTTGCTCGGGTCTTAAAATAAAGTAAGGTTGCAGGCGTTTAACTAAAGAAGCTACGGTCAGGACGGTTTGATCTTGAAAGGGAACCAATAACAGCCAAATGACCAATCGAAAATGCCAATTAGGCACCTTAAGGCCAAAGGTCGTCCCTAATAAAACCCAGTCAGGCACTTGGTCCAAGCGCCGGTGTTGCTGATACAAGTAGTCAATCAGGGCAGAATCAACTCGTTTTTGGAGCATTAATTGCTGTAATTTTTGACGTTGGTAATTGGCGTTTAAGTTAATTATCGGATTGGTAAAACTCTCCTTCCCCAACCTACTGACCTTTTTTTCACAATATTTTAAACGTTGAAAATCAGCTTTTAGCCAGTTCGATTGACAGTGTAAATAGTTATTTGAGGGTAAATAAAAATATAAAACGCCCGCCTGCATAAAACGTTGAATGGTTTGAGGTCGTAAACTTTTATGATAATATGCTGGTCCTAAAATCCAATACACGCTAATATCTTGAGATTGATAACCCTGATTGCGCTCCGCCAAGCGTTTAGTCGATATTGGACTGCACTGGTATTCAATGGCAATCATCCCCTTTTGGGGATGCTGCCATAATAAATCCGGCCGTTGATCAATTGCTGTTAAAACCGGCTCTAATTGAATCTTCCCCGGTTCCTTGAATAATTGATATAGAGCTAATTTACCCGCTAAATGGGTACTGGATTCCCCCTCGCTAAAGGCTTGGTCACAGGCAGACAAATCCCGATGAGCAAAATGAGCTACCTTATACTCCCCTCGCTTTAAAATGAGGGCTTGTCGACAGGCCGGACAAAAATACGATGCCGTGGTAGCTTGAGCCTGGTGAGCGCCAATATATCGATTATGATCATCAATTGCCATCAACATAAATAAAAAACCTCCACTTCGTTTTACGAAATGGGGGTTAATTTTTAACGAACTTTCTTTTCAACCCAATTACTTAACCAGGTCAACAAGGTAATAACAATTAGATAAATGGCCGCGACAATCGCCCAAACTCTAAATCCTTGCGAATTACGAGCAACAATCAAGGTTCCAGTTTGCGTTAATTCCAAAATACCAATTGCCGAAAGAATGGACGTATCCTTCAAGGTAATGATGAATTGGTTAATAAAACTTGGCACCATAATCTTAAGTCCTTGGGGCACAATCACCTTACGCATGGCTGATCCATAAGGTAATCCCAGACTCCGAGCGGCTTCCATTTGTCCCCTATCGACAGCTTCAAAACCACCCCGTACAAAGGCCCCAGTGTAGGCTCCCTCATTTAAAATCAAGGTAATCAAACCAGCAGTAAAGGCCGGAATCTTAACGCCAATTACACCTGGTAAGCCGATGTAAATAAAGAAGGCTAGAACCATCAATGGTAATCCACGGAAAGTATAAATAATTGTCGTTGCTAAACCACGGAAAAACTTATTTTGGCTGATGCCCATAATTCCTAGAATTAAACCCCAGAGGGAAGCAAAAACAATGCCAAACACAGTTAAGACAACGGTTTCCCACAAACCCTTAGCAAAAGCACTCTTATTGGAAGTTAGAATACCCCAAACGGAATTGTTATCCTTTTTATCACCAGCAAAAGTCGATTGCTTGGCATTTAAATACTTGGCAATAATTTTATCGTAAGTACCATCCTGCTTCATTTCAGCAAAGGCCTGGTTAAAATCAGCTAATAGTTGCGCATTTTCACCCTTTTTAACGAAGAAACCACAACCACCAGCATTTCCCAAGTCATTAGGGTTCATCACCTTTAACTTCATACCATTCTTGATAGCATAAGAAATAACTGGCATATCTTCAAAGGTTGCAGCTGAGTTCCCATTAACAACATCGTTATACATGGTGTCAGTATCATTAAAATACTTGATTTTAAAACCATACTTATCTTGCAAAGACTTACCGTAAGTTGCAGCAGCAGTACCAGTTTTTAGGGCAACGGTCTTACCCTTTAAATCCTCAAGGCTTTTAACCTTACTGCCGTCTTTAACCACCCAGGCAACCCCAGATTGATAATAAGGAACCGATACGTCATAAACTTGTTTACGCTCATCAGTAATCATCATTCCGGCAATAATCCCGTCAGCCTGACCGTTAGCAACCATTTGTGCAGCCGCATTAAAACTCATTGGCTTAAGCGTGTAGGTAAAGTGCTTTCGTTTAGCAACTTCTTTTAAGATATCCATGTCGATACCAACATATTGGTTATTCTTATCTTGGAAATCAAACGGCGCGTAAGTAGCATCAGTTGAAATAATATAATTGGGCTCATCGGCCGCGGCCGTCGGCTGACTAGCAAATTGCCACAAACCCAAAACCATAGCTACTGCTGCCAGTAGCGAAATGATTCCTCTTTTTTGCATTTCTTTTCCCTCATAAAAAGGTGGCAAATTGCCACCCTTTCCCTTTATTAATTATGCCTGCATTACTTTACTTAAGAACTCCTGTAAACGAGCATTCTTAGGGGCATTGAAAATTTGTTCTGGTTCACCAGACTCTTGAATCTTACCCGATTCAAAGAAAACAACTCGGTCGGCAACTTGCTTGGCAAAGCCCATTTCATGGGTCACGATAATCATTGTCATGCCTGACTTAGCTAGGTCTTTCATAACATCCAAAACATCGCCAACCATTTCAGGATCAAGGGCTGAAGTTGGTTCATCAAAAAGCATGATATCTGGATCCATCGCCAAGGCACGAGCGATTGCCACTCGCTGCTTTTGTCCACCAGACAAAGAACCCACTGACATGTCAGCCTTGTCAGCTAAACCAACCGTTTCTAGCAATTCACGAGCACGCTTTTCGGCTTCATCCTTGCCCATCTTACCTAATTGAACCGGTGCTAGCATTACATTTTGAATAACCGTGTAGTTATTAAACAAATTAAAGTTTTGGAAAACCATACCGATATTTTCACGAACCTTATTAATATCAGTTTTCTTATCCAAAATATCGTAACCATCAACTAAAATTGTACCGCTGTCAGGCATTTCTAGTTGATTAAGCATCCGCAAGAAAGTTGACTTTCCTGAACCAGAAGGGCCAATCATAACGACCACTTCATTAGGATGAACGTCTAATGAAATATCGCGTAATACGTGGTTACTACCATATGACTTGTTGACGTCTTCAACATGCACTTTTATTTGTTTCTGTTCACTCATGCCTTTGTCCTTTTTTCTACCCAATTACTTAACCATGTTAGTAACGTTATTACTACCAAGTATATCACAGCAATAATTGCCCAGACCTTGAAGCCCTGTGAATTTCGAGAAACAATCAGGGTTCCAGTTTGCGTTAATTCCAAGATACCGATGGCCGAAAGAATCGAAGTATCCTTCAAGGTGATAATAAACTGATTAATGAAGCTTGGCACCATAATTTTGATACCCTGTGGCATGATTACCTTACGCATGGCAACCCCGTAGGATAGCCCCAAACTACGAGCGGCTTCCATCTGTCCCCGCTCAACTGCTTCAAAGCCACCCCGAACAAAGGCTCCAGTATAGGCCCCTTCGTTTAAGATCAAGGTGATAACCCCAGCTACGAAGGCCGGAATCTTAAAGCCAATGGCAGTTGGCAAACCGATATAGATGAAGAAGGCCAAAACCATCATTGGTAAACCACGGAAGATATAAATAATCGTTGTGGCGGTACCACGCACCAACTTATTTTGGCTAATTCCCATAATACCAAGGATAATTCCCCAAATTGATGCTAGGAAAATTCCCATAACCGTTAGTAAGATGGTTTCAAACAAACCATCAAGAAAGGCCTTTTTATTTGAAGTTAAGATACCCCAAACTGTAGTACTATTAGCCTTATTTCCCGTAAAGGTGCTAGCCGAAGCATCTAGGTACTTGTTGACGATTTTGTCGTATGTACCATCTTTTTTAATTTCCGCAAAACCTTCATTGAAGGATGCTAATAACTTAGCGTTGCCACCCTTTTTAACTGCAAAGCCGTACTCACCGGCTTCAAAGGGATCCTTAGGATTCATGACTTTTAATTGGGTACCGTTTTTAATACTGTATTGCAAAACCGGTAAATCACCAAAAGTAGCCACCGAATTACCATTGATAACATCTCGGTAGAGGGTTTCAGAATCGTTGAAGTAAGTCACTTTAAAGCCGTACTTCTTTTGAACTGATAGGGCGTAATTAGCACCCGAAGTACCCGTCTTAATCGCTACGGTTTTACCACGCAAATCATCCAAGGACTTAACCTTAGAATCCTTACTTACCGCCCAAGCAATTCCAGACTTATAGTAAGGAGTACTAAAATCAAACACTTGACGACGCTCATCAGTAATTGACATTCCAGCAATGACCCCATCGGCCTGGTCAGAAGTTACTGACTGAGTCGCCGCATTAAAGCTCATTGGCTTAAGCGTGTAAGTGAACCCCTCGCGCTTAGCGATTTCTTTTAGGATATCTTGATCAATACCAACATATTGATTATTTTTATCCTGGAAATCAAAAGGCGGATAAGTTGCATCAGTTGTGATGACGTAGTTTGGCGTCGTATCAGCTGTAGCTGTCAAATCCTGGCCAACCATTACCAAACCAGCCATAAACGTTGTTATTAATAATAGTATTCTCTTCATAATATCCTAATTCTATCAAAAAAAAATGATTGGTCCCATAGCAATGTTAACTTTACTTACATTTAATCTAAATGATCAGATAGCCGGGCTAAACTTTCAGCAAAAATAGCTTGGGCGCGGCTGATATTATCGATGACCACATACTCATCCGCCTGGTGGCTGGTCATCTCTACATCTGGGAATTGTCCCCCAAAGGCAACGCTCCGATTAAACAAGCGAGCATAAGAACCACCGTTAGAAATATTATAACTAGGTTTTGTATTCGTTTGGTCGGCATAAACCTGTTCTAAAGTAGTCACAATTTCATCATCTAAATCGACTAGGTGGGGATGACTAATAAAATTATGATGGAGGTAAACTTTGGCATTCAACCCCCGCAAATGTCGTTGAACTTGGGTCATCATGGCCACTTTAGTGATACCTTCGGGATAGCGGAAATTAATATGAACCTCGCTGGGCTTTTTATCAGTAAAGTGCATTTGCCCTACATTCATCACCAAATCACCCATAATATCATTTTGGAAGCGTAGTCCGAGCTTGTCAGCATAGGGACTTTGGTGGTTTTGTTGGCCAATAAATTGTAAGAAGGCTTGCGCCTGCCCTTCAAATGGATATGAACTCAAAAAATTAGCTAGATAGGTTCCGGCATTTTGACCCAATTGCGGATAAGCACCATGGGCAGCAACCCCGTTTAACAACAAGTGCAAGGTCTGGTCATTGTCACTAGTGGTAGCTTCTCCACTTAAATCAGGATGGTTAGCCAAATAGTCCTCATAAGCGCGTAACATGATTTGCGTCTGATCTTGTGGTAAATGAATCAGTGCTTCCGCCCGGCCAGGAACCACATTGTCACGGTTACCCGCATCAAATTTAGTCAAAGTCCATGGCCCTTGATTATTAGCAGTAAAATCAATCGATAAGGTCAAAAAGCCCATCTCACCAGGAACGACTGGAAAAGCCCCATCTGGTGAAAAACTTACGGTTGGCTCAGGATTATCCACTAGATAATTGTCCATATCGCGCCAGTTACTCTCTTCATCACTCCCAATAATTAGTTCAATCCGGCGCTTGGGTTGAAATTGATTATCTCGTAACTGTTTAATAGCAAAGTAAGACGCCATTAAATCCGACTTCATGTCGTGAGTTCCCCGACCATAAAGGCGACCATCAACTATCTTGGGTTCAAAGGGCTGGGTAATCGTCCAATCGCTGCCACCCGGAACAACATCAGTATGGGCCAAAACCCCAACCGTTTGCGTAGCATCTTGGGGACCAAAAGAAATCACCGTCACCATATTTTTGGCCGTTCGTCGAACCTTGAAGCCATCCTGACGAGCCATGTTTTCTAAATAACTCAAAGCTTCTGACACACCAGCGCCTAGTGGTTGGTCGACATTAGCGGTTTGAGCATCGTATACGGAAGGAATGGCAATCAGTGCTTCCAGTCGTTTTAATAATTCTGCTTGGTATGTTTGGGCTTGTTTTAGCCATTGATTAGATTGATCTGCCATAATCTGATTCCCTTTCGCGTGGTTACTTGTTTTATTCTAGCATTATTCATTTTTTAATAATAAACAAATTAGTATTTTTTCATAAAAATCGCTTCATTACCTTATAAAATTCCTTTTTTATCCCATGCTATAATACTGACATGACTAGATTTATCACGCAAACAATTGAACCCTGGATGCCCTTGGGCGCCTTAAAGGCTAAAGGTGACTATGCCAAGATCGCCCAGTCAGCCGGCTGGCAAGTATTACCCATAGAGCGCTATAACGATCAACGTTTTGACGACCAAACTCGCCAAGAAAAAATCAATCAGTGGTTACAAAGGACTCAGCCAGGCGATACCGTCCTGCATCAGTTTCCAACCTACATGAGTGCTAGCTTTGAGCAAAGTTGGTTGGCCAGTTTAAAGGCCCGCCAACTAAGTAGTGTCCTATTAATTCATGATATCGAACCACTCCGACTCCATAAAGCCGACCCCTGGGAATTTGATTTATTAAAGGGCTATGATTTAATTATTACCCATTCCTCAGCCATGATAACAAGCTTAAAAGAACATGGGGTCACGGGGCCTTTTGTAGTACAGCCCTTCTTTGATTATTTAAGTGAATCGACAGCGCTAGCCCAGTATAGCCACACGGTTAATTTTGCCGGCACCTTTCAAAAATCCCCCTGGCTACAAGAATATAATGACTACCCGATTGAAGTTTTTGGTCATCAGCCTAAAAAATGGCAGGACTTGAGTTTACCAGAATCAATTCATCTACGCGGTAACTATGACCCAGACCAGTTAGCACAAGAGCTTAATAATGGCTTTGGGATACTCTGGGATGACGATTTTGATGACCGATATTATCGCCAATATACTCGCATTAATGCCCCGCACAAAGCCAGCCTCTACCTTAGTGCTGGCCTGCCACTAATCGCCTGGAAAAAAAGTGCAATTGGAAAGATTATTGCAGAAAATCAGATTGGTTTGACCATTAATCGTTTAGAAGAACTGCCACAGGTTCAAAATATTTCAGCCCAACAATATGAAAGCTGGCAAGCTAATCTAAGCCCCCTCCGAGAAAAAATTAACCGGGGTGGGTTTACTTTGGCAACTCTAGCACAAATTAAAAAGCAACTCGACTGAGTTGCTTTTTAATTTGGTTATATATGACCCTCATTTTTAATTCAATTGCACAATAAATGACGGTACTCTTTCTCGTAATTTAGCATCAGTTGGCTTTGTTCCGTATACTAACTGTACTTTACTATTTTCAGGCACTTCAGCATATAGATTAGCCGTCAGACTACTATCTACTGGGACTTCCCCTTCTTCTGCTAAGGCATTTGGTAGCTCTTGATCAGTCAGAAACGATACATTTTGGTCATTAGCTTGTAAGTGAAAAACGTCTCTGGTGTAGGGTAAGATTCCTTTTCCCGTTCCAAAATCTTTTTTAGTAAGATTCTTAATTGTTAACGAAATCGTTAATAATTTATTGCCCGGTTGAGCTACTCGATTACCAATGTTTTGAGTAAAATCAGCACTATTAACCCGATAATTATCGGTATCAATCGTCACATCTTGCCCAATTTTTAAAGGCTTGGCATCTGCTTTAAAATTCGCATGACTAAGCGCTATCTGATGAGCATGATGAAAACCTAATTGAACACATAGCGTAATGACAATGGCCAAGATAGATAAAAAACAAGTTAAATGTACTCGCCCTTTATTCCTATCCTGTTTCATTAATATTAGTATCATTCCCAGGAGCAGTCCTACTACTGCCAGTATTAGCCCAAATAAATTTACAAAAGGGACCCACGCTAGTAACCAGCCAAGGACCGAACAGGCAAGTGCAACAATGACAAGAACTTGATTTTCTTGTCCTTTATTTTCATTCATTTATTTCTCCTCTATAGAATCGTACAAAGTCCACGCAGTAATAGGAAGGTCACAGCGACAATGATGGTTGACCAGGTCCGATTAATATTTTTTACTGAAAGAACTATTAGTAATAACCACCAAGATATTCCAAATATAATTGTTGAAATTACCCCAATGCCCAAGTTAGCTAATAGACCCAAACTCTTAACGACCAAAAAAGCTAAAAAGTACCAATAAAAGTTCAGTAAATATACCCAGATTCTCCGACTAAGCGCTACTTGGCGAATTTGTAAAAAGGATTGCATCTGTAATAAACCTTGTAGCGGTAACATAACGGTTAAATAATCAAACCAGAAATAAAGTACTGACGACATCAGTAAATAGATATCATGCCCATTAAACATGTATAAAACCTGAGCATGCTGTAAGGCTGTCATTTTAGTTTCCTGCAACGGCAGCGTGAAAAAAACGAAAATAGCAGCTAAAAAATAAATCCAAACGCCTAGCTTAGTCTTCACTCCTCAACACTCCATCTTTTAGTCGATACTTAAAGTCATATTTAAGCCCCGCCTGAAAATCATGTGAAGCAATAACAACCAACTTATTATCGCTCCTCAACTGGTTCACTAACTGAACAAAGTGGGCCAAAGATTCTTGGTCAAGCCCTCGAGTTGGCTCGTCCAATAAAATAATATTTTGTTCTTCCATAATGGCCTGAATAATACCTAATTTTTGACGCATACCTAGCGAATATTTGGCAACGGAACGATTACTATTAGGATTTAAGCCAAAATCAGTCATTAATTGTTTAACTTTATTTTCATCGTAACGTTTATTTAGTTGTGCTAAAAATTTCAAATTGGTTAAACCCGATTCAAACTCTAAAAAACCAGGATTTTCAATTAAAGCCCCTATGACAGAATCTTCCGTCATTTGTACTTGACCAGCATCAGGCTTGATGATTTTAGCGATTATCTTAAAAATAGTCGACTTACCCGAACCATTTTCTCCACTAATATGAATCACTTGGCCTAACTGAACATCAAATGATGCATCCTCAAGAACTACTTTATGATTAAAACTTTTTTGTAAATGCGCTACTTTTAACATAATATCTCCAGTTTTTATTTTGGTATGAATTATCAAATTACCGGTTAAGATTAAATGCTTTCCATAGTGGATCATAGGTTTGGCTATACTGAATAAGTAAAAAATTCATTTCAATAACATAGTGATAAAAAAGATTAACGACCAAAACCCCCAGTAAAATCAATCCTGGATATGGGGCAGTATAGGTAGTAATCAGCAATAATCCTAAAAACCAAACCAAAACCATTCGGAGAACTAACATTAATATTCCTATAATGACAGGCCCTTTGCTAAAAATTGGATGACCCGTCAATAGATAGGAGCCATCAAATAAAATGAAATAACCAATAACCTCCATGGTCATAAGTTTTAATAAATTTTTTTGAATTACTTCATCTTTACCTCGGATTGCTACCAAAAAGCGAATCTTACGAAAAGAAACCACCTGCCAGGCAATCAAACATAGCAACAGGGTCTGAGTTAATAAAACTGGACCATGCCAGTGAATTGCCGCAAAAATAATATCTTCTTTGGCCGGTAAGACACGGTAATTTTGAATTGAAAGAAGACTTAGCACAATCACCAATAAGGCCGTAATCCATGAAGGTTTTAATAGCTTCATTTCTTTAAACATTAAACTGATTGCTCCTTTTGTTTCTTCCATAAATACATCGATAGCATAGCCAGGCCAAGATAAATGGCAACAGAATAAGGAAAATAGGAAACAGTGTGGTCAAGCGGAATCACTCGATATGTCACTGTACCCGGCACTAATAAGGTCGACAACTGGAAAGTGTAAAATAATCCCGCTAAAAAACCATTAAGTACCTGAGCCATCAGAGCTGGAACCATAAAAAGAACAACCCCCACAAGACTACCGGCCCCAATGGCTAGTGGTGTCTTCTTAATCCAGAGATTAATCGAAAACACAAAAATGGCATAAACACCCCAACCCAGTGCGGATAAGGTGCAAAATTGAACGGTTGACCATAGATTCCCATCATCAAAAAAAGCAATCGTATCGGCGATATATGATTGTATCGGTGTTACACTCAATGGCCGAATAAACAATGTTAACGTAATTAGATGGTAAAAGAACATCACCAATGCTAATCCAGCTCCTGTACAAAAAGAGGCAATCAGACCTTTTTTCAAAAAACGACGATAACCAATTCGTGAAATCAAACTATAAAACATTGCATTATTTTTCATATACACAAAGAGAAAACTACCACAAATTGTTAAAACGCATAACATAACGATGCTATATACCGGACTAGTTTGTCCAAGTTGTAAGAGGTAAAAAGTATTTGATGTAGTAATGGGATTGTTACCTGTTAAGTTGGCATCCTGACACTCCATCAGTGTAACTATCATCATAAAGGCTAGTAATCCGTTAATTATCATAAAAGTTACTATTGATAATTTTTTTGTCATAGAAATTCCTCCCTTAATGAAAAATACGGCCAATGACCGTATTTTTCAAAAACAATATTACATCCAATCAGCACTAAAATGCATTCTTGTATTAGTGGCATTATTTTCCCAACCACTGGAACGAATATCATTCCAATAATAATGTCTATAATAAGCACTACTATCAGCATGGGTTGTTTGATCTACCGCAACACCTACTCGCGTGCTCATACCAGTACCATTACTATTTACCAAACGAGAAGAGTACCCCAACCAAGCTGGTAATGAGTCCCCATTAAATGATGCATAATCATCTGCTGTCTGTTTCAAATTGGCTACTCCATCTGAACTCCAACGTCCAAAAGCACCAACACTTTGACCAGTAATTGTCCAATAACCAGATGCTGAAGCAAATACTGTTCCAGATAATGACAAAGCCATTACCGCACCTGTTCCCAAAATTACTTTCCCTAGAAAACTTTTTCTTGCCATTCAATTCTCCCTATTCGAAACACGTTGTTTCTTTTAATATTTTTATTGCAAAGCAACCATTTGATAGTATCATATTGATATCCTCTTAACAAAGGTACAAATTTTACCATTCATAAAAAATTAAAAATATTTAATTTAATCACTAGCCTCGTATTCAAATTAAATATATTAATAAACAACCATCCATAAAGTGCTATAAATCCCCTATTTCATAAGGTTTATAATCAATAAGGTCGCTCAGCCAAGAAACTAAATTTAAAAGTTGATGAATATTAAATTTTGTGAAAAAATTATGATTCCGTATGATTTAATTTTATTTATTTCTAATAAATTCTCTTTATTTTTAATAATAAAAATATTATTCCTATGAACCCCTATAAATTAGACGCAAATGAAAAGGACGAAAGCCAATCATGGCTTTCGTCCTTTTACCTTAATAAATTTTTCCTAATCCCTGCTACTGCATTAACCAGCAGTACCAAAAATCTTACCAACATTGGCCTGAACTTTAGCTAGGTAAGTTTGTTGGTCTTCTTCGGACTGACTAAACTTAACTTCATCAATGGTTTGCTGGTCAACGTCCAAAGCATTAGCCATCATAGCGGTTGCTTCAGCATACTTTTGATAGTTATTAGCCAAAGACTTGTTGACTCCTAACCAACGAACTGGTGCCTTTAGGTCAGCTAACTTGGTGGCGTTTTCTTGATAAATCGTCACAACATCATCAAATTCCGCCTTAATTTCAGCAAAATCAACTGCTGACATTTCGGCTAGTTGGTTGGCTTGACGAGCATCGTCTAACTTCACAAAGTAAGGTGACACATGGTTGGCAGCATCTTGGGTAGTCGACAAGATTTCTTGTAGGGCTTGAATGTAATGTTGAATTTGTTTGGGGTTAAATTTAGGCACGATATTTTATCCTTTATTAAATAGTGAACGTTGAATCCATTTTACCAGTTCAACAATTAAAATGATACTCATCCCCGCTAGGATGACCACCGCCCACTGATAGGCATCCAGATGGGAAACGTGGAAAATCGGATTTAGCGGTTCAATCAAAACTACAGCAGCCATCGCTAAGACTGAAAATAGCAAAGACCAGTTGAAGAATTTATTTTGGAAGGCATGACTGCCTAAGAGTGATCCATAGACGGATTTCACGTTAATAGCATTAAACATCTGCATCAAGCCCAGGGTCATAAAGGCCATCGTTAAGGCATCGGCATGAATCAATTGGCTACCACTATGATCTGGGAAAGCTAGCGCAAAGCCATAGACGCCTAAGACAATTGCCGCCTGTAAGAGTCCCTGCCAAATAATCGCTGGCCCCACTCCACCAGACAAGAAGCTAGCTTGGCGGCCTCGAGGTTTACGCTGCATGATACCTGGCTGGGCTGGCTCAACACCCAAAGCAATCGCTGGCAAGGTATCAGTTACTAAGTTAATCCACAAAATCATGACCGGCGCTAAGATATGCCAGCCTAAGAGGGTCATCACAAAGATGGCAACTACTTCGGCTAAGTTGGAAGCCAGCAAATACTGCAAGGCTTTTTGAATGTTGGAAAAGACCTTACGCCCTTCTTCAACGGCATTCACGATGGTCGCAAAATTATCATCGGCCAAGACCATATCGGCCGCGCCCTTAGAAACTTCGGTACCAGTAATACCCATAGCAATCCCAATATCAGCCGTTTTGAGGGCGGGGGCATCGTTGACACCATCGCCAGTCATGGCCACAACCTTGCCTCGTTTTTGCCAAGCTTTAACAATTTTAACCTTGTGTTCTGGTGCAACTCGGGCATAAACATTATATTTAGTAACTTGATCATCAAATTCCTGATCAGACATCGCATCTAAATCAGAGCCAGAAATAACGGCTTGATCAAGGTCTTTCGCATCTAAAATACCTAAACGCATGGCAATCGCAGCCGCTGTGTCACGATGATCTCCCGTAATCATAACTGGCCGAATACCAGCCGTTTTGGCGGCTTCAACAGCTTGGGCAACTTCGGGTCGTTCGGGATCAATCATCCCCACAAAGCCGATGAAAACTAAGTCATGTTCAACAGTGTCTGAAGTCATCTGCTGGGGTTCTTCTGGTAAAATTTGATAAGCAAAAGCCAGTACTCGTAGAGCCTGACGGGCCATGTCAGAGTTAAGCGCTAAAAGCTTTTCACGCATAGTTTCATCTAGGGGCTCGATATGTCCATTGATTTCAATTTGGCTGGCGCGCGCCAACAGCTCATCGGGTGCTCCCTTAGTGGTTACCAAATATCCTTCCGGTGCTGGATGAACAGTCGACATTAATTTTCGTTCGGAATCAAAAGGAATTTCATTAAGACGGGGCATTTCCGCAAATAAGCGGTCCAAATCACGTTGATGATTTTCATTAAAGGTAATTAAGGCCGTTTCGGTGGGGTCTCCAATCAGACCATCGTCGGTCCGTTTCGTATCATTATTAAGGGCCATAATATCGGCTAAACGTTGGGCCGATCCACTCAAATTGGCCGTATTAGCGGCATCTTCAATTTTTCCATCAATGACAATCTTTTCCACTGTCATTTTGTTTTGAGTTAAAGTACCGGTTTTATCTGAACCAATAATATCAGTCGAACCCAGGGTTTCAACTGCCGGTAATTTACGAACCAAAGCATGACGGGCAGCCATCCGAGTTGTTCCCAAGGCTAAGGTAATCGTGACAATCGCTGGTAAGCCTTCTGGAATAGCTGCTACTGCCAGAGAAATCGACGTCAACAACATGTCTACTAGGGATTCTTGCCCCCGAATCATGCCGACCACAAAGGTCAAGGCAGCAATCGCTAAAATCAAGTAGGTCAAAACGCGGCCCAGTTGCTTCAAGTTTTCCTGTAGGGGTGTTTTGGTTTCATCGGTGGTCTCTAAGGCTCCAGCAATATGACCGACTTCCGTCCCCATACCAGTTGCAATCACAACTCCCACACCACGACCATAGGTCACATTGGTATTCATAAAGGCTAAGTTAGTTCGATCCCCTAAGGGTAAATCGTCTTGGTCTAATTGAATAGCCACTTTATCAACCGGCACTGATTCACCGGTTAAAGCCGATTCTTCAATTTGTAAAGAAGCTGATTCTAACAAACGTAAATCAGCTGGCACTACATCCCCAGCCTCTAGTCGAACAATATCACCTACGACTAAGTCAGTTGAAGAAATTTCGGTATCCCGGCCAGCACGAATCACATTAGCTTTAGGTGTTGACATCTCTTTTAAAGCGTTAATCGCCCCTTCAGCCTTGGCTTCTTGAAAGACACCAAAGATAGCATTAATCACGACAATCGCCAGGATAAAAATCGCATCGGTCAATTCACCCGTAAAAGCGGCAATCAAAGCGGCTACCAATAAAATAATAATCATCAAGTCTTTGAATTGATCAATAAACTTTTGCCACAAAGTCGTTGATTTAGCAGCATTTAATTGATTAGGTCCGTTTGTATCTAACCGTTGCTGAGCCACTTGGGTCGATAAACCAGTCTGTTGATTACTATCCAGATTCTTGAGAATCTCAGTTGCACTTTGATTGTAAAATGGTTTTTCCATTCAGTCCTTCTCCTTTATTTTTACCGGTGAGTCCCTGCAGAAAAGCAAAAAGACCCATACCGGCGTCAAAAAAACACCCATATGAGTCTCACTGTTTAATGCCAAACCGGCGCCAAGCGCGATATAAAACATTGCTGTTTTGCTTTGACGATTTGGCCACGAATATTTCGTCAGTTACTCCCTCAGAAATTTACTATAACTTTATTCTATCAGATTGTTCGCCAATAAGACAATTATTTTTGTTGGGCTTGATACTGACGCCATAAATCACTGGTATAAGAATTCTCCTGCGGACGAGTCTTCACGAAATACCACAGCTGAGCCGCCAAACGCAAATTTTTTTCAACTGGCAAACTACTGTCAGCAAAAAAATCATGAACAAAATTATTCCATTGATAGCTAGCCTCATCTTCATCATTTAGGCTACCAAAACGCTTGCCTTCATAAATATCCATTAAATCAGAAACACAAATACTTGCATCCTGATTCTTTTGAGCTAAACGACGCAAGGTCGCCATTTGTTTAGTGAAATGAAAATTATCCACCTGATAATAATTAGTAAAGTAATCTCGTACCACTTGATTGAAGGAAAAGCCCGAATTAATCAGCGGCATTTCTGGTGAAATTTGGTCTACGGTTAGTTCTGCTTTATGGCTGGAGGTAATTTGATTGATTTCCTGTCTACCATCGGATTCAATGCGGGCTAAAAGTTGTGCTTTAGTCCCACTAGTAGGCCAACCATATTGGCGACAAATAGTCTGTAAATCAGTTTTATAATAATATTGATTCTCTTTTAAAATTGTCATTTACTAACCCTCAAACAGATATTATTAACTTTATTCTATAACTATTCTAAAAAATAATTTGACAATTTTAATAAATGTGATTAAGATGTACCTACATGTAACAAACAAGTTGAGCAGAAAAGTAACTAACCAACAAAAATCAGAAAGTCACCGGTTGATGAGAGATGACATGCGGGCGTTAGTGAAAATGATCTGTGATTGGCATGTGCGAATCGGTTTACCGTTTAGCATATGACGGATTGGCCCTCGTTACCCGGCACACCATTCGGCTAGGATCATCTCCCGATGCCCGATGGTTAGTGAGCAGTTGTTTGAGTAATCAGGCAGCGAAATCTCAGAATGGTAACGCGTAAATCGCTTCTGTATATCCTACAGGAGCGATTTTTTTGTTACCTAAGTTGTTTACTATTGAGGAGAAAAGAATATGAGCAAGAAATCTAAAATCATTACCAGTTTAGTAGTTATCTGTATCGCTATTGCCGGCTACTTCAGTTTTTTCAACCATCCCCAAGATGTTAATAAAACCGTCAAAATCGGGGTCATGGCCGGTGATCAAAGTGAAGATGAAATTTGGGACAGCGCCATCAAAACGGCCAAAGAAAAGTACGGCATTACTCTAAAAACAGTTAAGTTTAATGACTACTCTCAGCCTAACAAGGCATTGGCCAATCACGATATTGATTTAAACGCCTTCCAAAACTATCCTTTCTTGGAAAATTGGAATAAAGCTAACAAGTCTGACATCGTTTCCATCGGGGACACTTGGACCACACCTCTGCGCCTTTACTCTAGTAATTATAAGAACATCAATGATTTTAATAATGGTGATCAGATTGCCGTTGCCAACGATGTGACCAATGAAAATCGTGGCCTACACTTATTAGCCGAAGCCGGTTTGATTAAGTTAAAGGATACCAACAAGGCAACTACTCAAGATATTACCGAAAATCCTAAGAACTTGAAGATTACGGCCGTTGATGCCTCACAAACGGCTAAGTCATTGAAAGATCCCAAATTCGCCGGAGCAGTTATTAATACCAATTTCGCCAAGTCAGCTAAAATTGATTTCAACTCAGCCATTTACGTCGAAGGTTTGAATAAAAATACGACCCAGTTCTTCAATTTCATCGCTGCTAATAAAAAGGATGAAAACAACCAAACTTATAAAAATGTCGTTAAGTCCATTCAAACGGCCAAAACCAAGGAATTAGTCGAAAAGAACTACCATGGTGCCGAAGTAACCGTGTGGGATTATAAGAAGTAAATTGTAGTTTACGATTAAAGTAGCAGAAAGGTTCCTATGCCAACTATTCAAGATAAATACCTCCATTTATTAAAAGACTTAGTGGCCATTCCTTCGGTTTCCGCCCAGCGTCGCCACCTACCTGAAACTGCCCAATTAATTGCTCGGGCTTTTATTGAACTAGGTGGTCAAGTTGCAGTTGATAATACCTACTTCGCACCATTAGTGATTGCCCAATTTCACAGTCCTAAACCGGATGCGAAAACTTTATTGATTTATAACCATTATGATGTCCAACCGGCGGAACCACTAGATTTATGGGAAAGTGACCCTTGGCAGTTACGCCAAGCGGGTGATTTTCTCTTTGGCCGGGGCGTTAATGATGATAAGGGTAACCTAACCGCACGAATAACCGCTTTAGCCCAATACTTGGATGAATTCGATGTTCTCCCAGTTAATATAACTTTTATCGTTGAAGGTGCCGAAGAATCCGCTTCCTTACATTTAGATGATTATTTAGCTAAACATCCTGACTTACAGGCTGATTTAACCATTTGGGAATCGGGCAATAAAAATAGTCAGGGTCAGCTAGAAATTATTGGCGGTAATAAAGGCATTGTTACGTTTAATATCAGCAGTCAAACTGGTCAAGATGATCTCCATTCCTCCTGGGCCGGCATCATCAATTCAGCCACCTGGCGGTTGATTGCTGGGCTAAATTGCCTACGTGCTCAAACCGGACAGATTCAAATTCCAAACTTTAATCAAACTGCCCAAAAACCCAATCAACGTGAACTTGACTTAGTGAATCAAATTCCTTTCAATCGTCAGGAATTAGCCCAAAGTTTAGGCTTGGATGCTGGGCAATTAACTCAACTTTCTGATCAAGAATTAAAATACCGGCTCTATTTTGAACCAACTCTCAATATAGAAGGTTTTGCCAGTGGCTACCAAGGTCCCGGCGTTAAAACAATTCTACCCCACCAAGCTAGCGCCAAACTCGATGTTCGCTTAGTTCCAGGAATGACACCTCAAGTTGTCTTAGATCAAATCCGAACCCAGCTTAATCAAGCCGGCTTTACAGATTTAATTATCGAAGAAACCTTAAGCCAACTCGGTTATCGTAGTGATATGTCTAATGAAAATATTTTAAAGGTCATTGACCAGGCGCAAAATATTTATCCAACTCCCCCAGTGATTATGCCAACTTCAGCAGGAACTGGTCCGATGGCTTATGTCCATGATGCCATTCCAGCGCCGATTGTCGGTTTTGGTGTTGGTAATAGTCAATCCCGTGATCACGCGCCCAACGAAAATATTCGCCTAACTGATTATCAAGAACATATTCAATTAATGAAAGCGCTCATCGCTAGTTACCAATAACATGAAAGGAAAGTGCCCGCCGGCACATTTTATACTATGACTGAATCAATCATTTCTTTAAAAAATATTAATGTCACCTTCCGGCAAAAAAACAAAACCATCCAAGCCGTTCAAAATGTCTCCTTGGAGGTTGAACCCGGTGATATTTACGGGGTTGTCGGTTATTCTGGTGCTGGTAAATCAACCCTGGTTCGGACGGTTAATTTACTCCAAGTCCCTACTAGTGGCCAGGTAGTCGTTCAAAACAGTACTTTTTTTGACGGTCAAGATAATCAAAACCACGCCAAAATTATTAATAGTAATCAATTACGGCAAAAGCGTCGTAAAATTGGCATGATTTTCCAACATTTTAATCTGCTAAATGAGCGGACTGTCGCTGAAAACGTAGCCTTTGCTTTGGAACACGCCAAGTTATCAGATACCCAAAAGGCCGATAAGGTTGATGAACTCTTAAAGTTGGTCGAACTCAGCGACCGCTCACAACAATATCCTTCCCAACTTTCGGGTGGACAAAAACAACGGGTCGCCATTGCCCGGGCACTAGCCAATGATCCTGAAATTTTAATTTCCGATGAAGCTACTTCAGCCCTAGATCCTAAAACGACTAATCAAATTTTAGGTCTTTTAAAAAAATTAAACCAAGAATACGGTTTAACCATTCTCCTAATTACCCACGAAATGCAGGCCGTTAAGGAGATTGCCAATAAGGTTGCCGTTATGCAAAATGGGCAAATCATTGAGCGAGGCTCCCTACTAGATATCTTTGCCAATCCCCAAGAGCAATTAACCAAGGAATTTATCGAAACTGCCACTAACTTAGATCAGGCAATTGCCACGGTCAGCCAGCAAGCGCTGGTTCAAAACCTACAAGCAAACCAAATTTTTGCCCGACTAACCTACACTGGTAGTAATACAAACGAACCTTTAATCGCTGGATTATATCGACAGTACCAAATTATCGCCAATATTCTATATGGCGATATTGAAATTTTACAAGGAACCGAAGTTGGCTCCCTGCTAGTTATTTTAACTGGTGAGCAGGACAAATTAACCGCTGGTGTCGCTCAGTTAGCGCAGGCTGGGGTTAACGTAGAAATATTGAAAGGATCACATGCCCTATGAGTAATTGGATTTCACAAACCTTCCCCAATGTAATCTATCAAGGCTGGACTGGTGATACCGGTTGGTGGACCGCCATTGTTCAAACCATTTATATGACCTTTTGGTCAGCAATTTTTGGTGGTATTTTAGGCCTAATCTTTGGTATCGGTCTAATTGTAACTGCCCCTGATGGCATTACTCCTAACCGAACACTATACTGGATTTTGGATAAAGTTGTTTCCATTTTCCGAGCTGTCCCCTTTATTATTTTATTGGCTTTCATTGCACCAGTTACTAAAGCCATTGTCGGTACCCAGATTGGTACCGCGGCTGCCTTAGTACCACTATCCTTGGGGGTATTTCCCTTCTATGCCCGTCAAATTCAAGTTGCCCTTAGTGAAGTTGATCATGGTATTGTCGAAGCCGCTCAATCAATTGGGGCCACTTTTACTGACATTGTCTTTGGGGTTTATTTCCGTGAAGGTCGTTCAGAAATTATCCGAGTTTCGACCGTGACTTTAATTAGTCTGATTGGTTTGACTGCCATGGCCGGTGCCATTGGGGCTGGTGGTTTAGGAAACATGGCGATTTCCTACGGCTATAACCGCTTTGCAACCGATACAACCGTGGTAGCAACGCTATTAGTTCTAATCTTTGTGCTGATCGTCCAACTGGTTGGTGACTGGTTAGCCAAACGCTTAAATCATAAATAAAAAAAAGGCTGTGCATAAGCACAGCCTTTTTTATCGACTTAATTTAAATTCAAAACGCTCCCCAACGTAGTAGGAACGGACATATTCGAAAGGAACATCATTTTGATCATAAGAAACTTGACGGACGGATAAAATTGGATCGCCACGTTTAATTTGCAAGAAATCAGCCAAACGCTCAGTGGCCAAGCTAGCTGTCACTGTTTGGTCAGCATGTCCGGGTTGAATGCCCGCTTGAATTAAAGTGGCATACAATGATTCCGTCAAATCAGAACGGGTGAAATTATTGACTAACTTTACCGGTAAAGTAGTTTGCTCTAACAAGATGGGTGTGTCATCTCCCAAGCGCAAACGCTCCATTACCAGAACCTCATCCCCAGGATCTAGTTGCAAATGTTCAACCTCTGAAGCAGAGGCCATGGTGATTTTATAGCTCACCGTTACAGTTTGCGCGACGCGACCACTTTTAGCCATTAAATCAGTAAAACTAGTGACCCCTAGTACCCGCTCTGATATTTTTTTCTCAGCGACATAGGTACCAGAACCAACTTTTCGCTCCAAAATCCCTTCATCCACTAAGGTTTGAATGGCCTGACGCAAAGTCATTCGGGAAACATTAAATGATTCTGCTAAGTCCCTTTCAGCAGGTAAGCGTTGATTTTTTTGCCACTCGCCGGCAGTAATTCTAGCCAAAATTTCGTTGTGTATTTCAATATATCTTGGTAAAGACATAATCCTATCCCTCACAATTTAACTACTCTCTCAAAGTAGTCGTTACTTATTACACAATCCATTATAATTGGTCTAGTCTGCTTTGGCAAATAAGGACAGTTTGCCTAATTTCTAAAATTTACAGCTTGCAATTTAGCTAATTTTCGGGTAATATATATCAAGTAATTGCCCCTTGGCCAAGCGGTAAGGCGGTGGCTTCTGGTGCCACTATGCGCTGGTTCGAATCCAGCAGGGGCAATATTGAGGACGGTATCCATTGATATCGTCTTTTTTACTAAAAAAAGGAGCCTAAAATCATGAATATTCGTCCCTTAGAGAAAAAGGACCTCCCCCATCTATACCGTCAGCAAAATTCCCGACCGGTGATGGCCTTGTGGTTCGAGGAACCTTATACTTCCTTTGACGAATTGAGCATTCTCTACGATCGACACGTTTTAGATCAGTCCGAACGACGATTTGTGATTGAGGTTGAGGGTGATTTTGCCGGGATTGTGGAATTGGTTGAAATCGACACGATTCATCGCCACGCCGAAATTCAAATCATTGTTGATCCACAATATCAGGGACAGGGACTAGCCCAAGCGGGTATGCAATTAGGGATTGAATACGCATTTAATGTCTTGAACTTACACAAAATCTATCTATACGTGGATGTCGATAATTCAGCCGCCATTCACATTTATAAAAAATTAGGTTTTCAAGAAGAAGGTCAACTACGCCAGCATTATTTTGCGGAAGGTTGCTACCACGATAGTTTCCTAATGGGACTATTCTTTACCGAATTTATTACTAAAAAATCCAGCGCACAATAAGCTGGATTTTTTTCTAACTATTTAAAGCTTTTTGGATATCAGTTGTCATTTTAGCGGGGGCTGTAGTCGGCGCATAGCGATGAATCATCTGACCGTTGCGCCCAATTAAAAATTTCGTGTAATTCCATTTGATTCGCCCATGCCCTGCGGCCTGTTTGAGGTAGGTAAAAAGCGGATCCTCCCCTTCCCCATTGACCAGCACTGGTTGGGTCATAGGAAAAGTAACCCCATAATGTAGCTGACAATACTGACTTATTTCATCGGCAGCGATTTCTTGACGAAATTGATTGGAGGGCAAACCAAGGATTGCCAACCCTTGGGATTGATATTCCTGATATAAGGCTTCTAGGCCTTCTAATTGTGGTGCTAAGCCGCATTTACTGGCCGTATTTACAATCAGCAGGACTTTACCCCGGTACTGGTTAAAATCAATTGTTTGGCCACTCATTTCCTTTTCAGTAAAGCTATAAATTGAATCCATGCTAATTAGCTCCTTATTATAAATTCAGACATTTTAGGGTAACATTTTTATTTTAATCTTATTTATAACAGTTATACTAGTCCTTTAGGATAAAATATAAGTACCTTGAAAGGAGTTCGATAATGAGTGATTATCAAATTATTAAGGTCCGGGTCAAAAAGGGACTAACAGCTAAAGATGGTGACGAGGCTATTTTAATTGGGGCCGAAGTGACTGATCAAAATATGCATCACTATCTAGGATTAAATACCAACATCGTTAAGTCAGTCCAGCGGATTGCCATGGAAATTCAAAGGGGCAATCACTATTCCTATATTAATGCGAGCGGGGAAGAGATTCCGGTCATCCAAAACACGGCTGAAAGTGCGACTAGCATTGCTACTGATCCCAAATATCAAGAGCAGAATAGCTTACTCGATTTACCAAGATTTTAATGTACAAAGATTATTAAAATTAACACGCTCATAAAACAAATAAAAACGCCTATACAAAGGCGTTTTTTAATATTTCGTAATTTGTGCTAGATGCCGACGAAAGGATTTGAACCTTCGACCCCAGGTTTACGATACCCGTGCTCTACCAACTGAGCTACGTCGGCAATACTCCGACTGCCGGGCTCGAACCGGCGACAACCTGATTAACAGTCAGGTGCTCTACCAACTGAGCTAAGTCGGAATAATATTGTCTTTAAAACAACTATTACATTATGCCATGCTTAAATAAAAGTGTCAATCATTTTCATGATATTATCATACGAAAAAACCAGTAAACATTCAGCTTACTGGTTTGTAATACTCCGACTGCCGGGCTCGAACCGGCGACAACCTGATTAACAGTCAGGTGCTCTACCAACTGAGCTAAGTCGGAATTAAGTCGCTTACACAACTTAATTATTATACCCAATATATAACATTTTTGTCAACATTTTTTATTCAGGACGCATAGTTGGGAACAAAACCACGTCACGAATGGTAGTTGAATCGGTTAGCAACATGACCAAGCGATCAATGCCAATTCCCAAGCCTCCGGTAGGTGGCATACCGTACTCCAAGGCCTCAATGAAGTCTTCGTCGATTCCTTCGGCTTCATCGTTTCCTTCAACTCGTTCAGCCGCTTGAGCTTCAAAACGGGCCCGTTGATCGATTGGATCGTTCAACTCAGTGAAGGCATTGCCATACTCACTACCAAGGATAAAGACCTCAAATCGATCCGTAAAGCGTGAATCATCGGCATTCTTTTTAGCCAAAGGTGAAACTTCGACTGGGTGACCGTAAACAAAGGTTGGTTGAACCAATGTATCTTCAACAAACTCCTCGAAGAAGGCATTGATGATATGTCCAACTTGCCAATATTTCTCGTACTTAACATGATGTTGATCAGCTAGCTGTTGTGCCTCTTCGATGGTCATCGCCGGCCAGAAATCAACCCCAGTTGCTTCCTTAATCAAATCAACCATGTGCTTGCGAGCAAATGGCTTGTTTAAGTCAATCGCTGTCCCCTGATAGTTAATCTGTAGGTCATCGCTGACGACCCTAGCAGCCGCCTTAAAGATACCCTCAGTCTCGTCCATGACGTCTTTGAAATCAAAATAGGCAACATATGATTCCATCGTCGTAAACTCTGGATTGTGCTTGGCATCCATTCCTTCATTTCGGAAAATCCGGCCAATTTCATAGACCCGTTCCATACCACCGACAATCAAACGCTTGAGGTATAGCTCAGTGGCAATTCGCATGTACATATCAATATTTAAGGCATTGTGGTGGGTAATAAATGGACGTGCTGCGGCGCCACCCGCCTGCGTCTGCAAAATTGGTGTCTCAACTTCTAAGAAGCCTTGACCATCCATGTACTGACGAATAGCTGAAATGATTTTTGAACGTTGCTGGAACTTGTTCAGTGAATCTTCGTTAGCAATTAAGTCTAAATAACGCTTACGATAACGAGTTTCTACATCTGAAATACCATGATACTTATCTGGCATTGGCCGCAAGGCCTTTGACAAATGAGTCAAATGGGTTACCAAAACGGTTAACTCACCGGCTTCAGTCTTCATCATGATTCCTTTGATTCCCAAAAAATCACCTAAATCGGCGCGCTTGATAATTGGATAATTATCACCTAAATCATCACGACGAGCATAAATTTGAATCTTACCAGAGGCATCGCGGATATCAGCAAAAATAACCTTACCGGCACCACGCTTAGCAACCATACGACCGGCAATGATCACCTCATGCTGATTTTCCATCAAGTCATCGAGGCTACTTTGGTCATATTGGGCATGTAAGTCACCAGCCATTGAATCACGGTCAAAACGCTTTCCAAAGGGGTCTAAATCTAAATCATCAACCAAGGCCTTCATCTTTTGACGACGAGCAACCATTTGGTCATTTAGGGCTTTTTCTTCAGCCATATGTTTATCCTTCCTACAACACATTATTAATCTCTAACTTCAATCTTATCAAATCATAGGCTAGTGACAAAGCCTAAAATCACTAATCTTTATCTTCATCGAGATTACGAGCTAAGATATCTTCTAAAATTGCTTCTAGCTCACTTTGTTCAAAATAATGTCGCTTACCCGAGAACTTACCAATAATCTCAGCCCCACCATCCTCATCAATCATGGCTTGAACTTCCGTGGCTGGCAAGGTCGCCAACATCTTAGCGTATTCTTCTTTAGGCGGTTCAGCTGCTAAACCAACATTTAAATCGGCTAATTCCGTAAAACTATTTTCACCAAAAATATTATTAAGAATGGCCTCTGGTTCCGATCCCTGAGAAATCAATTCAT
Organism: Convivina intestini; assembly: GCF_003096575.1. Classification (GTDB taxonomy): domain Bacteria; phylum Bacillota; class Bacilli; order Lactobacillales; family Lactobacillaceae; genus Convivina; species Convivina intestini. The sequence continues at coordinate 70,033 of NZ_QEKT01000003.1, read as the reverse complement.
TTAACGGGGTCATGGCCTTTAACTTATCTTCTAAATTGCTTAACTGCTCATCAGTAGCGCCAGGTAAAGCTTGAATCAAAAAGCCACTAGCCATGTCAACTAGGCCATCTTCGTCTAAGTGCACCCCGACACCAATCACAGATGGAATCTGCTCTGATTGAGCTAGATAGTAAGTAAAATCATCACCAATTTCACCACTTACAAGCTGACTTTGGCCAATATAAGGATCAGAATAGGGAGCAAATTTAGTAATTTGTAAGAAACCATTGTGCCCTACCGCCGTTCCAATCTGAAGTTGTTGATGATCATCTAAAGTGCCATCCAATTGTGCGTTGGTGACGTAACCTCGAACACTGCCCTTAGCATCAGCTTCGGTCACAATATTGCCAATCGGCCCACGACCAGCAATTTTAGCATTTAAACGTTCTTCCCCTTTTAGAGTTGCCTGGGCCAACAATTCAGTGGCCAATAAAGCCCGTCCTAAAATCACGGAAGCGATACGACTAGTTTCATGGGCCTGGCAAGCTTGGCGAACCAGGTTCGTCCCATTTAAAGCAAAGGCACGAAAGGCCTCATCTTTAGTAATAACTTTGATTAACTGATTGGTCATAAATTCCTTCTTTATTAAAAATAAAAAGTTGGCCTCAGCCAACTTTCTAATTATTTATTATCCGAATTCGGAGCATCGTCAGGCTTTTCCGGTGCATCATCTGGATTAGTTTCCAATGGTTGCTCTGGATTGGCTTCCCCCTTATCCACTCGTTCCTCAGCTTCAGATTCTTTTGCATCTAATTCAGCTTTGGTCTGTTCAAAGGACTTAGCGCCATCATTACTCTCATCCGGTCCCTTAGGAGTAAAAGTACCAGTATTATAGATATCTTTAATTTGTTGCTCATCCAAAGTTTCAACTTCAAGCAAGGCTTCTGCGATTGCTTGGAGCTTATCACGGTGATCAGCGATAATTTGCTTGGCATCTTCAAAGGCTTCGTGAGTTAATCGACGAACTTCTTCATCAATTAAGTTAGCCGTCTCATCGGAATAATTACGATTACCAGCTTGTTCACTATAGCCAACGCTAGCATTTCCTTCAAGTTGAACCATCCCCAACTTATCAGACATCCCATAGGCTGTAACCATTTGGCGGGCTAAACCAGTTGCCTGCTGGAAATCGTTAGCAGCCCCTGAACTAGCTTCGTTAAAGACTGAAATTTCGGCAGCCCGTCCACCCATCAAACCAGCCAATTGTTCCTTAGCTTCTGAATAACGGACATTATAACGATCAGCCTTTGGTGTCATCAAAGCATATCCACCAATACGGCCACGTGGCACAATCGTCACCTTACGAACAACTGAAGCATCCGAACGAACCAATCCAACCAAGGCGTGTCCAGCTTCGTGGTAAGCAGTGGTCTTACGCTCGATTTCAGACATTGAGCGGTTAGTTTTAGCTGGTCCTTGGAAAATCCGATCTTCAGCTTCATCAATATCAGCAGCATCAATCTCTTTTTTATCGCGACGAGCTGCTAACAAAGCTGATTCGTTCAACAAGTTTTCCAAGTCAGCCCCAACATAACCAGGAGTTTGTTGGGCAATAGCTTTCAAATCAACGTTCTTAGCCAATGGCTTATTCTTAGCATGCACACGAAGAATTGCTTCACGGCCCTTCACATCTGGTGCACCAACCATGATCTTACGATCAAATCGTCCTGAACGAAGCAAGGCCGGATCCAACACGTCAGAACGGTTGGTAGAAGCCAAAATAATGACTCCTTCAGAACCTTCGAATCCATCCATTTCAATCAAAATTTGATTCAAAGTCTGCTCACGTTCATCGTTACCACCACCGATACCAGAACCTCGACGGCGACCAACAGCATCAATTTCATCAATGAAAATAATTGCAGGAGCGGTTTTCTTTGCTTGTTCGAACAAATCACGAACACGGGAAGCACCGACACCGACAAACATTTCCACGAAGTCAGAACCGGACATAGAGAAGAATGGCACGCTGGCTTCACCGGCAACAGCCTTAGCTAACAAGGTTTTACCAGTTCCCGGAGGCCCCTCAAGTAAAACACCCTTTGGAATACGAGCACCCAAGTTAACAAACTTCTTCGGTGACTTTAAGAACTCAACCACTTCAACTAGTTCTTCTTTTTCTTCATCAGCACCGGCAACGTTGTCAAAACGAATCTTATTGTCTTTAGGATCTGATGGCTTAGCCTTAGACTTACCAAAGCCGCCCATCATACCACCTTGGCCACCCTTACCAGAAGACTGACTCATCATGATGTAAAAGACAGCAAAGACCAAAATCAAAGGCACAATTGAGATAATCAGGTTCAACCAGAAGCCAGATGATGGTGCTGGTTTAGTCGTCATATCAGTATTAGTGTCTTTAGCCTGCTGGCTAATATCTTTTAAGGAAGCATCGTTTGGTAGCACACTGGTAGTAAATTTGGTTGTCTTACTTTGGCTCTGTAAGATTGAATTCAAACCAGAACTGTTACTATCCTTTGATGATTTATCACTGTCACGGTAAGTTCCAGAAACCGTATAAACATCGCTTCCTGGTTGAACAGTAAAGGACTTAATATCCTTGTCGCCCAAGGCCTTAATAAATTGGCTTGAACTAATTGTTTTAGTGCCACCTTTGTCACCACCGACAAAGGAATAAATTCCAGCAATGATAGCTAGAAAGATAATGACGTAAAGAAAGCTGCTTCTAAAAAAGCCGCTGTTATTATTTTTCATTCGATATCCTCAATTCCTTTAGTTCAAGCCACTGGCTTAACTATAAATATCTTTCTTTAAAATACCGACATAAGGTAAATTACGATAAAGTTCCTTGTAATCTAGACCATAACCAACCACAAACTCATTCCGAACATCAAAACCGACATAGTCAGCTTTAATGTCGACTTTACGGCCGGCCTTCTTATCTAGTAAGGTTGCTACTCGAATTGACGATGCTCCTCGACTAGCCAAAAGCTCTTCCATAAACTGTAATGACTGACCAGTATCAACGATGTCTTCTAAAATAATTACATCGCGTCCACTGACATCTTGCCGAATATCCGTAATCAATTGAATGTCATTTGAACTAGCCACGCCTCCGTGATAACTCGAAATTTTAATAAATTCCAAATCCACGTAGAGGTCAATTTCACGTATCAGATCGGCTGTCCAAAGATAGGCACCCTTTAAAACTGATAAAACTAACGGTCGCCGACCAGCGTAATCTTCTGTAATTTGCTGGCCTAGCTGTCGTGCAGACTCTTGAATTGCCGCTTGATCAAACAATATCTCTTCTATGTCGTTATTCACCTAGATTTCCTCAATTCACCATACTAGCCAAGTCGAATCTTGATTCGCTTGAGCGGAGGAATCTTGACTCATTTGCCACTTACCGTTTGGTAAGCGCAACCCCAGAATTTTATTATCGTTGGCCGTTAAAACTAAGGCATGATGACGATTTTCTAAAGGTATTTTAGCATCAATCAGTACTCTACGAACTGCCTTTGATCCACCTTTAATAACTAACCGATCAGCACTTCTAAACGGTCGTAAGAACAAATGATTAACCCCCGGTAAGCCCGGTAATTTAATCACATGCTCGTAACCCTCGGGTTGCTGGTTGCTCCAGCAAAGTGGCTTATCAGTCAAAAAATTCCATTGGTTTAATTCTAACATAACTGATAAATTTTCTTGGGGTTTCTTTGGCTTTTTAGCCTTTTTTTTCAAGCAAATTTTTTGGTAAATCTTATGGAATTGCCAGTCGCCGCCTAAATCAATGTAACCGCTTGGTTTTTGCCGATTTTTTAACAAATGATCAATCGCTATCAATTGTTGATTTTTCACACGATAAAAGCCTTTATCGGTTAACCAACGTTTTAAAGTCGGATTTAACCAATCCTCAGGTACCTTGGTCCAATCCTCTTCTAACTGTGGTAAAAAAAGTTGAATTTGTTGGTTCATCAATTGCTCTTGCCTAGCTATTTGATTAGCAAAATCCAAAATATGCCGTTTGGCTCCTGAATTTAATGCTGATAAGGCCGGCAAAATATTTTGGCGAATCGCATTACGAGCTGTATAACTAGGATCAAAATTGGTTTCATCTTCCCGCCAGCTGAGGTGATGCTCTTGAGCGTAGTCAAACAAATCCTGACGATAATAATTAAGGAAGGGTCGAAGAACTTTGTCACGTACTGCAGACATGCCAGTTAATTGATTGAGTTGTCCGCCACGAATCAGATTAAGTAAAATGGTTTCGACTTGATCATCAGCATGATGGGCGACCAAGACAGTTTGGCTATGGTATTGCTGCGCTAATTCTTCAAAAAATTTATAACGAAAATCGCGCGCTCGGCCTTCAATTCCGCTAGAAGCCTGATTGTGGAAATCTTTAATAACTAGCTGAGCTTGATATTTTTCGGCTAATTGTGCCACAAAGGCAGCATCTCCATCACTTTCAGCCCGTAAGTGATAATTAACATGGGCAATGACAATGGTCTGTTGCGGATGACTTTGGTAAAGGGCATCCAACAGGACAACTGAATCTATTCCTCCAGAAACCGCAATAATGACGGGAGTATCCCAATGATATTTTTTTAAAGTTTCAATAATTTTTGACATAATATGATAAAAAAACACCCAAAATTGGGCGTCTTTCCTTTTCTAGGCATAATTGTGTTCGGGTAGATTGTAAATCGTCTCACCCGATTTTGCATAGCCGTACTTCTCCCGCAAAACTTGCTCTAAGTATGCCGGATCATTTAACTGTTTAGCATCTTTTTTAAGTTCAGTATTACTTTTTTGAACACCTGTTAATTTTTGTTGAGACACTGTCAAACCCTTATTAGCGTCATGCAAACGGACTTGACTCATCAATAATTGGATTAAAAAAATGGCCATCGCCGCTATACCAATCCACTTGATTCGCTTGATTCGCCGGGCATGAACCTGCCGATAATGGCGGGCTGCTGCATCACGGCGCTTCCCTGCTGCTTCAATTTGGTAGGCAATCCGCGCGTTTAACGGGGTAATATTTGGTTGTAAGCGACTGTAATTGGCCATGGCGTCCTCACTCCTAAGAATTATTCTGTCACAATCTCCCTAGCCATGCAAGGTTTTTCATTAAAATTAGCCTATAATCATTAAATTATTCTTGACTAAAATCACGTTCATAGCTTTCACTAATCACTTCGTACAAATCACTAGCCTCATCTTTTTTCACCAATTCAGCTAATTTCAAGACCTTAACGGTTAGAATTTTATTACCAAAATGAATAGTGATTAAATCGCCAGTTCCTACATTAGCAGAAGACTTAGCAACTTTTTGGTTAATTTCAATTCGTCCTTGATCGGCAATTTCTTTGGCAATTGTCCGTCGTTTTACCAAACGAGAAATTTTTAAATATTTATCTAAACGCATTTATTTCTCCATTTCCTGCTGTTGCATTTCAATAATAACTAGTAAGAAATTACGCAATATGTTTAACCAGATACTACTTTCTTGACGGTCGTCAATAGTTAAAGTCACTTTTAACTGTTGATCGGGTGCGCCAACCACGGCTTTTAAGGGTACATCTTTTAAAGCTTCAAAAATTTTTACCCCAGCCAATTGTTTCGTAGCTTCGGCATTAAATTGAATCGATAATTCTTTTTTCTGCCGGCGAATTTGCGTAACTTGAGCTTGGTCAGCCGCACTCTTAATTCGACCAACCAACAATAGTCGGGCTACTGGATCGGGTAGATCACCAAATCGGTCAATTAGGTTCTCTTCGACCTGTTCAAAATCTTCATCTGTCACTGCCAAACGAATTTGTGTATACAGGTCAATTTTCTGGGCATTATCAGGAATATAATCTTCGGGCAAATAGGCCAAAACCCCTAAAATTAACTCGGCATCGGATTTAACCACCGGAGCATCAACTACTTTCCCCTGTTTTTTAGCAACTGTATCTTTAAGCATTTGGGTATACATATCATAACCAACTGAATCGATAAAGCCATGCTGTTGCTTTCCCAGTAAGTCACCAGCTCCACGAATACTCAAATCGCGCATGGCAATCCGGAAACCAGAGCCTAATTCAGTAAAGTCTCGAATCGCCTCTAACCGCTTTTCGGCTTCCGGGCTTGGTGTCCTAGAAAAAGGATAAGTAAAGTAAGCATAGGCTAAGCGGGCAGATCGGCCAACTCGGCCCCGTAGTTGGTACAACTGGGACAAGCCCATGTGATCGGCATTATCAACAATCAAAGTATTTGCATTAGGAATGTCAACGCCCGTTTCAATGATAGTTGTCGTAACCAAAACATCGTACTGCCGGTTTAAAAAGTCGTACAACACCCCTTCTAACTGAGTTTCACTCATTTGCCCATGAATCACAGCCACCCGACTATCTGGTACCATTTCTTCAATTTGGGCGGCAATCCGATCTAAATCACTAACTCGATTATGCAAATAGAAAACCTGTCCGTCACGGGCTAATTCTTTTTCAATTGCGGCCCGGACCACTGCCCAATCAAATTCTAAGACATAGGTCTGAATGGGGAAACGATTAGCCGGGGGCGTTTCAATCACCGATAAATCGCGCGCGCCAACCATCGCCATGTTTAGAGTTCTTGGAATCGGAGTAGCCGTTAAGGTCAGGACATCAACATTAGTTTTCAACGCCTTTAAACGTTCCTTATGCTTGACACCAAAACGCTGTTCCTCATCAATAATTAGCAACCCTAAATCAACAAAAGTAACATCTTTACTTAACAAACGATGGGTGCCAACGACTACATCAAGCTGATGATCTTCCAATTCCTTAATAGTTTGTCGATTCTGTGCATTGGTTTGAAAACGACTTAGCGTACCAATTTTAATTTCAGGAAAATCAGCAAAACGGGCCAAGAGGGTTTCATAGTGCTGCTGAACTAAAATAGTAGTTGGTGCCAAAAAAGCTACCTGTTTACCAGCATGGGCCGCTTTAAATACAGCCCGCAAAGCCACTTCAGTTTTTCCAAAACCAACATCCCCCACCAACAACCGATCCATTAGTTGAATTTTTTGCATATCAACTTTAATTTCTTCGATACTACGAATCTGGTCGGGTGTTTCTGGATAACCAAAACTAGTGTCAAATTTTAGCTGGGCAACATCATCTGGTGGAAAGGCGTAGCCAGATTGCGCTTCACGTTGGGCATACAGGTTCAGGAGATCATCGGCAATATCTTCAATTTTAGCAGCTACTTGGCGCTTAGTTTTATGCCATTCACTGCCACCTAATTTATTTAAACGTGGGGCCTTAGCGGCATCGGAAGCGCCAATATATTTTTGAATTAAATTCAATTGATTAACTGGTACAAAAATTTTGGCATTTTTTTGATAGGCGATTTCCAGATAATCTTGCTTACCGCCGTCAACATCTAAGGTTTGTAGTCCTTGATACTGACCAATTCCATGGTTAATGTGAACAACATAATCACCGACTTCCAGCTCATTGTAGCTCTTTAAACGTTCGGCATTAGCCATGGTTTTTTGAACTCGACGGACTGGCTGCCGGGCATGAGTAAAGAGCTCTCGTTCAGTTAAAACAACCAAATGATCTTGTACCCACTCAAAACCATTACTCAAGCTCCCCAGCATAATTTGAACTTGATTGGCTTGAATTTCACGGCTGACTGGAATTGGCGTTTCAAAATCCGCTAATGATTGCTGAAAATGTTCAATCCGACTCGCATTGCTAATTAGCATCACCACTGTTAAGCCCTTTTCTTGGGCATAGAGCAGGTCATTTTTTAAGGCTGGTAACTGACCAAAATACTGGGTTGCTGGTCGGGTTGTTACTTCAGCAATATTAGTAAAATGAATGCGATTTAATCCCCGCTGAAAATTAGCTAAGTATAATTCTGGCCGGTGTTGACCAGCTAAAATTTTAGTTAATGGCATTGGTAAAGTTACACTCGGTAGTAACTGATAACTTTTAACCTGTTGGGCCAGCCATTCTTGATCTCGCTGTAATTGATTAAGGCCAAATTCCTCTAAGCGCGTCCACTCGTCCAAGACTACCAAGGCATTATCAGCCAAATAATCAAGCACAGTTGTTGCTTGTGGATAGAAAAAAGACAGGTAAGGCTGAATAACACCTTGACGACTTTGTTCATTTAACGCTACTTGTGTTGTTGAAAAACCATCGGTAGCATGCTTTTTTTCCACACCAGTTAACTGACTTCGGTAGTCCCTAAAAGCTGTTTCAACTGCCTGTTTCCCGGCCTCATATTGATCAACATCAATAATTAAATCTGAGGCCGGTTGAATAACCACCTGTTTTAACTTAGCCATACTCTTTTGATTCATTGGATCAAATTGCTTAATTTGATCTAATTCATCATCAAAGAAATCTAACCGAATTGGCTGTTCCAAAAAAGGCGAATAAATATCAAAAATAGCGCCCCGCTGTGCAAATTCACCCGGATTTTCCACCAATTGAGTCGCTTGATAGCCCATTTCCAATAAATCATTCTTTAACTGGTTAAAATCATAACTTTGCCCAACTGATAAATTTAGGGTAGCTTTTTTTAATTGCTCGGGATTTGGCAACAATCGGCTAAAACCAGCTAAATTAGTAACCAAAATTAATGGTTGGCCACTCAAAAGCGCGGTCAAAGCGGCTACCCGCTGTAAATTAAAATCAGCCGAATGAACTGCCAAATCAGTTGCCAAGCTTTCTTCAGCCGGAAAAGTATAAAGCACCTGCTCATCGACCAGTTGGGAAAGATCTTGATACAAATTATCCAAATGGGCCTGGGTATCGGTCACAATCACCATTTGTTGGGGATTAGCAGCATAAAGAGCGGCCAAGCTGGCCGCCTTGGCGGTTCCATTGATGCCCAACAAAAGCTGCTTAGATTTAGGTTTAAGCTGCTCTTGAATCGTTTGAATAGTACTATTGTTTTTTAAAAAATTCGTCAGTGTCATATTTATCCGTTATAGCGATTACTTAAATCACTTACTGAAGCGCCAGCAATCCAGTCATCAATGGCCTGACTACTACGATCTAATAAGTCATTAACCGTCGTCATATCTTCAGCCTTAAATTTCCCTAATACATATTTAATGACTGCTTCTTGGGTATGCTGGGGATGTCCCAAACCAAATTTTAACCGTAAGAAACTTTGTGAATTAGTATGCGCCATGATACTTTTCAACCCATTATGCCCGCCGGCTGAACCCTTAGCCCGGAAACGTAACTTACCAAAAGGCATGTCCATATCATCAACGAGTACTAAGACATCTTCGATTTCTCCAGCATAAAAATCCAAAAAAGCCCGCACGGCTTGCCCGGAATCATTCATATAAGTAGTGGGTTTTACTAATAAAACTTTTTCCCCATCCACAGTAATCTTAGCTACCTGAGCAAATAACTTGGTGCCCGTAAATGTCGCTTGATGAAGTTGAGCGTAATGATCTACGGCCATAAAGCCAATGTTATGTCGGGTATTTTCATATTTAACGCCGATATTACCAAGTCCAAATATAAATTTCATGCCTGCAATCCTTACTCTTCCTATTGATTAGTATCAGTGAAATATTATACCACTCCTCTCGGGCATGAATGTGTTATTATAAGTGTGCTTATATCTATTATGAAAATATAATTAGAGGATTCTATGTTCCCAAAATCATTAGTAATACCAAAATCAAAATTAACGACCATTACTGAAAATACGACGATTCAAGAAGTTTACGATCTCTTTAATACGCCCGATGAAGCGCATACTAGAACTTTTCCAATTCTGGATCAGTCTGGTCAACTATTCCGGGGTAATGTTTATAAACAACACGTTTTAGAACACATTGCCCACCAGCGGGATATGTCACTACCTGCAACTGCCATCATGCGCAATTCGACCAAGTTTATTTACACCAATAGTAAGTTCTATGATGTCTTTTTTGCCATTCGAGATCTTCCGTTCATCGCTGTCTTAGATGAAAATCACTATTTTTATGGCATTTTTACCCACGATGCCCTGATGAATGTCTTATCTCAAAGCTGGTCGGTTGAACGCGGTGGCGTAGCGATTGGCGTTGAAGATCGTTTGCAACGTGGTGATTTAAGTAAAATGTCTAAAATTATTACTCGTTTTACCAATATTGAATCGGTAGTTTCCTTGCAATCCGAAAAAGATACCCCGCTAACCGTGATGTTTACCCTACCGATTTCTAGCAGCAGTGATTTACTAAAACAAATTATTACAAAATTAGAAAGAAAAGATTTTCATGTCATTAGCATTGAAAATCTAGACCAATTCAAATAAAAAACAAGACTGAGCTCTCCTCAAGTCTTGTTTTTTTATAACCAAAAACCAATAATGATACTAATCGCCATGGTTACCATTAAAATAACCAAATTTTGAATAGCCAACACGAAAGTTTTGGATTTAATCGGCTGATCAATAAAACGCTGAGTATTCTGCCAAACTAAGGGGATCAAAGCCCAAGTTGCCAGAGCAGTTAGTGGTAACCAGCCGCAAATAACTACCACGACAATTTCCGTATAGGCTAGGATAACCCAGGCACAGTACAATTTTTTAGCATTGGCTAACCCTAAGTAATGCACAATCGTATGGCGCTGATTTTCCTCATCTTCTTCATGATCAGCGATGTTATTGGCTAACATAATGTTGGCAATTAATAGCACTAAGGGCAAAGAAACAAAAAACCACTGCAACAAAATCATCGGACTTAGCGAAATCATCGTATTGACATATACTTGAGCAACAAAAATAAAATAACCCATCGTTATGCCCGATACAAATTCACCAAAGGGCGTATTGGTAATTGGTTTTGGTCCGGCCGAATAAAGATAACCAATTAAAAACGATAGAATCCCAATAATCCAAGTCACATAGGAAGTGCGCCAAGCCACTATAATACCAGCCAATGCTGCCAGCAAACCTAAAACAACGGCTACAATTAAGACCGAATGATCAGTTAAATCTTTTTTAGCGCTCGTTTCGCGTAAGTATTGGCTACTGACCTGCCGTTTATGGTCTTCATATCGGTTAAAGGTGTTAACCGCTAAATGAACACTAACTGCGGCAATAATCAATAAAATGGTATTCCCCCAGTTCACCAAATGATAACGCCACTGACTATAGGCTAATCCTACCAAAAGTGGTGCTAAACTGGGAATCACTACCTTAATTTCTACTAAGTCCAAAAACTGTCGAACGGTCACAACGGATTCCTTTCTGCATGTACTATTTTTTCAACTTAATCTTTGTGTTTAAGTCAGTTTGATCATACGGCGTTAACCGAATCTGACCCTCAATATATTCACCCACAAAAATGCTGCGAATATTAGTATAGCCTTGTTTTTGGACTTGAACAAGCAACCAATCGGCATCTTGATCAATGGCATCTAGCACTTCCATGTTAGCCTGTCCATCATAAATAATGGGATATTTAGGACTTTGGTCCCCATATTCAATCAATGTTAGCTGGCCATTTTGTTCTAGCACTGCCCTTTTAACCTTAGAAACATCATAAATATTTTGTTCCCGTAACTTAAACATCAAATCACTGGCTGAGAGACCGGCCAAAATCACCTTACCGGCATCAATTCGGCCATTTTCAATCACAATCACTGGCTGTCCATCAATCACTGCTTTAGCCAAACGACTATGTTCCTTAAGGAACTTTAAAATCATAACCAACAAGGTCCACATAATTAACACAACCATGAATTGAAAAACAGTAATCGTATCAGAGTAAATCGTACCACCAATAATGCCACCCAAAACATAGTTTTGAACCTGATCTAGGGCATTAGAAGGGGCTAAATTCCCCTTTCCCATAATGTTAATTTGAATAATTAGGGCAATCAGACCAATCGCTAATTTATAAAGAATTGGTAAATAAATATTCATTGGACCACCTCAACCTTTTCATTAAATAGATATACTCGGGTCAAACTATAAGCTTTCTGGTCCTTACTTAGGGTTATGCTGTAGTACTTTTTTCCTTCTTTAACCAACATTCCATCCGTTAATGTCGTCGAATTAAAATATACCTTTTTAGACGATACATTTTGATTTTCCGCAAATTGGGTCGCAAAGGTTCCCATCTGTGACTGTTGGGAATTTTTCGTTACCATCGTTTGGTAATCTGTATATTGAATTCCTGCAAAAAACAAAAAACTCAACAAAGCAATAATTGTCAAATCACGATAACGCGTATTAAGGCGATGACGCATAGTCGCCACTAAGCCAACTGCCATTAAGACAAAAGTTATCAACAACATCACAATCCCCAAAGTACTGGTAACATTGGCCTGTTGTGATAAATAATCGGCACTATAAAAAGTCATGAATCACTCCTCCAATAATGGTTATTTTATCATAGCTTTTATAAAATACCCTGCCAAAATAAAAACAGCCCTAAGGCTGTTGTTTAAAAGAAAATTACATCATTCCTGGCATACCACCCTGTGGCATCGCAGCCGGTGCATCTTCTTTAGGTTGCTCGGCAACAACTGCTTCAGTTGTTAACAACAAAGCTGAAACTGAAGCTGCGTTTTGCAAGGCTGAACGAGTAACCTTGGTTGGATCAACAATTCCAGCTGCAATCATATCTACCCACTCATCAGTGGCGGCATTATAACCGAAGCCTTCCTTTTGTTCCTTTAACTTATTAACAATGACAGACCCTTCCAAACCAGCATTTTCAGCGATTTGACGAACTGGCGCCTCCAAAGCCTTAACAACTGTTTTCACACCAGTCAAAACATCACCTTGGGCTTTAACAGCTGAAGCCGCATCAATGGCATTGACCAAGGCTGTTCCACCACCGGCAACGAAACCTTCTTCAACAGCGGCACGGGTAGCGTTCAAAGCATCCTCAATCCGGTACTTACGTTCTTTAAGTTCGGTTTCAGTTGCAGCACCAACATTAATCACAGCTACACCACCAGCTAACTTAGCCAAACGTTCTTGCAACTTTTCACGATCAAATTCTGAAGTGGTTTCAGCAATTTGTTGCTTCAAAGTTTCTACTCGAGTAGCCACATCAGCCTTATTACCAGCACCTTCAACAATGGTTGTACTGTCCTTGGTAACATTAATCTTGTTGGCCTGTCCTAATTGCTCAAGGGTTACATCCTTTAAGCTCAAGCCCAAATCATCAGTAATCACAGCCCCACCAGTTAAGATAGCAATATCTTCTAGTTGTGCCTTACGACGATCACCGAAGCCAGGAGCCTTGACTGCGACAACGTTGAAAGTTCCCCGCATTTTATTCAAAACCAAGGTTGGCAAAGCTTCCCCGATAATGTCATCTGCAATAATCAACATCGAACGCCCTTGTTCAACGACTTGTTGCAAAACGGGCAAAATATCTTGAATATTACCAATCTTTTTGTCCGTAATCAAAACATAGGGATTGTCCAAATTAGCTTCCATTTTATCGTTATCAGTCACCATGTACTGTGACATGTAACCGCGATCAAACTGCATTCCTTCCACAACGTTCAAGGTTGTTTCAATTCCCTTAGACTCTTCAATGGTGATAACGCCGTCGTTACCAACCTTTTCCATAGCTTCGGCAATCAAAGCCCCAACTTCTTCACTAGCAGCTGAAATGGAAGCGATTTGGGCGATTTCATCTTTGGTGCTAACTGTATGTGACATTTCATGTAACTTAGCAACGGCAGCAGCAGTAGCCTTTTCAATTCCAGCTCGAATACCAACTGGGTTAGCCCCAGCCGTCACATTCTTTAATCCTTCACCGACAATAGCTTGCGCTAAAACGGTCGCCGTTGTGGTACCGTCACCAGCAATATCGTTGGTCTTTGAAGCAACTTCGGCGACCAACTTGGCCCCCATATCTTCAAAGTGATCTTCTAATTCAACGGCCTTAGCAATGGTTACCCCATCGTTGGTGATAGTAGGAGAACCAAATGATTGCTCCAAGACAACATTTCGTCCTTTAGGCCCAATTGTTGTCTTAACCGTATTAGCAAGCTTGTCCACGCCGACCTTCATTTTTGCCCGAGCGTCTTCTGAAAACTTAATATCTTTTGCCATTATATGCTCCTTATTTTTATAAATTTATTAAAAAACTTTCCGTAAAGAAAGCACTTAGTAACCAATCAAATCAATGGATTGATAATTTAAATATTATTAATTTACTGGATAATAGCAACAATGTCTTTTTCATGTAAGACAAGGTAGTCTTGACCTTCAAAGGATACTTCTTGACCAGCATACTTATCAAACAAAACTTCATCGCCTGACTTAACTGTTAATTCATGCTTACTACCATCTGTAGCAACCAAGCCTGTTCCAACGGCAACAACTTTACCAGTAACAGGCTTCTCGTTAGCTGAGCTAGCTAACACAATTCCACCAACCGTCTTTTCGCCTTCATCAGCTACTTCAATAATTACACGATCACCTAATGGCTTTAACATTGGGTATACCTCCAATAATTTCTTTTTAGCACTCTTTTATATCGAGTGCTAACCTACATCAATAAGTATAGCATTAGTCTGCTACATGTCAATAGAGATTTTAGTTTAAATCAAAGCCTTTCGCCTGGGGATAAGCACTTAAACCAGGATTAGTTGTTAACTTACCAAACAATTTAATGTTGTGCTGCGTCCAATCACTATCAATCCCACGTTTAGCAAAGTATTGTCGCATGGTTTCATTATAATCAGCGACTGCTTGGGCCATTTGTGCTGGACGATAATAGTCTTTCATGAGGCTACCAGCTAATGGTAATTTGGGCTTAACCCCTGGGTTTTGGTCAGGATAGCCGAGTGAAAAGCCCATAATTGGCTTAACGTAAGCTGGTAACTTTAACCGTTCTTCATATAATTCATAAGCCCCCATCGCACCAGCCATCGTCACGGTACCCAACCCAAGCGATTCTGCTGCAATTTGCGCTCGACCTAAGGCAATTGAGGCACTAATAACCCCGCCTTCAAAAAATTGATAGCTTTTTAATTTTTCAATAACTAAGGCTTGTTGCTCAGCATCCAACCCAATTAAATCCTTGCTATAGTCAACTGCTACTACAAAAAAGCGCGTGGCCGTTTCAATATATTTCATCCCCACTACTTGTGTTATTTCAGCTTTCAACGCCTGATCGGTAATTTCAATAAAAGTGACGGGTTGGAAATTTTGAATATTAGGTCCCGCTAAAGCAGCCGTTAAAATGGTATCAATTTGTTCTTGAGATACCGGTTGATCAGTAAATGCTCGAATGGATTGATGGTCATTCATTAAATCTAAAATAGTATTTCTTAACATAAGTTAAACATTCCTTTCATTTCAAAAAAAAACAATAAACTATATGATAACCTATAAACTAAGATTACAGGAGATAGTAAATGCATTTTGGACAATTTCGCTTAGGGTTGCGTACTCTTAAAACTGGTGTTTCAGTTATGCTCATCATTGTTATCTTCCATTTTTTTCAACGGCCACCTTTTATTGCGGCCCTATCGTGCATTTTTGCTTTACGAGAAACTTGGGATAACACCATTCATTTTTCTAAAATACGGCTAATGTCCAATACTGTTGGTGGTGCTTTTGCCTTGCTGTTTTTTTGGTCCCGTCAGGCCACTCATAATGCTCCTTGGGTTTCAATGGTACTCTTACCAATTTTTGTCATGGCCGTGATTGTAATTTTAGATGCGATGAACTACAACAAGGGAGTTATCGGTGGATTAGCCGCCCTCTTAATGATTTCATTAACTATCCCCTTAAACGCCACCACTAATTATGTCTTTCAACGGATTACTGATACCTTTATCGGCGTCATTTTTGCAATCGCTGTGAACCGTTATCATGTACCAAAAAAACAAGCCGAATAGGCTTGTTTTTTAAATATCCAAATTTAACTCTTTAATAATAGTTTTAATGACACCATTCTCAGTATTAGGCGCAACGGCCTTTTGAGTAATTTTCTCTTTCATAAAGTCATCCGCATTAGGCATCAAGTAATGATGCGGATACTTTTGCAACATTTCTAAATCATTGGTATTGTCACCAAACACCATGATTTCATCATCCAAGATATTATAGTAATCCTGTAGGACTTCTAAAGCAGTTGCTTTGTTAACCCCTTTAGGCAAAATATCAACTGAGCCAAAGCCCGAACCAGTGGCATGTAGCTCATCACCAAATATTTTTTCCAAGGCCTCAGCGTGCTCACGAACCTCTTCATGTGGCCAAACAAAAGTAACGCCGATGATTTTATCATCAATTGCCATTAATTTTTCAACCTGGTGGACATTGGGATAAAACATTTCAACCATTTCTTTAACCTGACCAGTGGCATGATTCGAAATATAGGTCCCTTGATTTCCAGATAAAATAATTAGGTTATCAGCCGAATCTGGATTAGCAGCATTCCAGTCAATAACCTTTTGAATTTGAGCTGCTGATAGATATACAGAGTATAAATCCTGTTCATGCGTAGCGACAATCGATCCGTTAGAGGCAACGTAATCAATCTGTCCTCCCCGTTCAATAACCGGCTTAAATAAGGTCCGCAAATTAGCAATTTGCCTTCCCGAAGCGGCTACAAAACGAATCTCTCTTTTTTGCAGGGCCGCCAGTACTTTTTCAGAATAGTCGATATCATAATTATCGTCACTCTTTAAAAAGGTACCATCCATATCGGTGGCAATCATTTTAATTGTCATCTGTTCCTCCTTCCACTCACATTAAAAATCCATTTAATGCTGCTGTGGGATTGGTTTGATAAAGAAAAAGACGGCCAACGCAGCTTTTCATTATTGAAACTGCTTCAAGTATTCTTGATAGCCTTGCTCATCAATTACCCAGTCCAACTCACCAATATATTCGGCGTGCGGATCGTGGTACGCAAAGCCATGTTTAAACTTGTAGAGCCCGTCGGTTGGTACAAAATCACCAACGCCGCCAAAATCATACTCAGTTTTGCCTAAAGCTAGACCCCACTTTAGCATTTCCCACTGTACGGCATAGGGAGCATAGTGTTTAGCATATTGACGATTGGAACCAGCATACATATACCAAATCTCATCACCATAACTAAAACCAATACCACTAGCCACCACTTGATTGTCAAAGTGAGCTAAAAATACTTTAAAGAAACCTGTTCCCTGCCAAAGCTGCTGCATACGCAAGAAATAACTAAGCGGGCGATGGGTTATTTGTTGGGCTTTGGCCATTAAAACATAGGTATCAAAAAAGGCTTCCACATCGGCTTGGCTGTCACCACTAGTAACCACCACGCCATCTTTAGCAGCACGACGAATTTGATTGCGGTAGTCTCGCTTAAAATGCTTCATCAAGCTTTCTTCATCGGTGATTTTTTGAGCGCCTTCACCCCGACCATCATAGTAGAGTACGACGTTTTTACGAGGTTGAATGTTCCCGTGCATGTGCTCAATTTGACGATTACGCGTAATGAACCCAGCTTGACGGTACCGAGCATCCAGTTCGTCTGAGTAAGGCACTTCAGGATCTAAACGTAAGAGAAATACATTATCCGGTAAAGCTGCCAGAGCTTCTTTGATTAACGCCTTAATTAAATCAATATCATCTAGATTGGCAATCGGTCCACGGCCACTATAGGCTAAAAGCTTACCAGGTACCGCTTCAACAGTTAAGACCGTCATGACCGCATCAATTTGACCGTTGGTTTCATGGTATACGTAAACATGGCCCCAATTAGCCTTTAGGTCGCCCCACAAAGGGTCTTGTGTCACCTGTCCGCGTGGATCCGTTCGTACAAAGTTTTGATATTCGGCTACCTTTTTTTGATCATCTAAATTTAAAAGTGGCATTCCGTTTTAATTCCCCGTTGTAATTGAACCGTAGTTTTGAATAAAGTAAACCAATGTTTGTAATTCGTTAGTTAAATCAACGTTTTGAACTCGTACACCGGTTGGTACCGTTACTCGTAATGGCGTAAAGTTCAAAATCCCTTTTACCCCAGCCGCTACCAATTGGTCGGTTATTTCTTGGGCCACTTCTTGTGGTACCGTCAAAATTGCAATATTAATACGTTGAACAGCAATTTGTTCTTGTAAATCTTCCATGCTATAAATCGGTACACCGGAAAAAACGTGACCAATCCGTTCTGAATCGACATCAAAGGCTGCCGCAATCCGCATATTAGAAGATTGATGAAAATTAAAGTTTAAGAGGGCCTGTCCCAAATGACCAACCCCAATTAAAGCCACATTGATTAAGCTATTTTGATCCAAGACATTCGCAAAAAATTCTAACAAGGCCTCAACATCGTAACCGTACCCACGCTTACCTAGAGCACCAAAGTAAGAAAAATCACGACGAATCGTAGCCGCATCAAATTTAGTAGCATCGCTTAACTCAGCTGATGAAATCCGCTGAGTCCCAGCATCATTTAAAAAAGTTAAATATCGATAATAAATTGGCAATCGCTTAGCGGTTGCCCGAGGTATTTTCGGTTGTTCTGGCATGATTAACTCCTGTGTTTAATAAAGTTTGTGAAATACACACTTATTCAGTATACCACAAAATAGAGGCTTTCCTATATTACACCTCTAATCTTTCACAATGTTTTTAAAACTCCCCCAACTCAAAATCTAATCCAGGATTAGTATTTAAGTCTAGACCAGCAAAAACATGGTCTTGATAGTTCCAAAAACCTGCTGCACCAATCATTGCTGCATTATCACCGCTGTATTGAATGGGCACTGGAATATAGGTTGTCTCAGGGAATTCGGTTAACATTGTTTGCAAAGCTTCCCGTAATTGTGAATTAGCAGCGACACCACCGGCTAAAATAAAGCTACGAACCGGATAATTAGCCAAAGCCTTTTGCGTACGGCCAACCAAGGCGTCAACCACTGCATTCTGAAAAGCACAGGCCAAATTATCAGCATTAATTGTTTCATTTTTTTGCTGAGCATGATGCACATAATTAATGACCGCGCTTTTTAAACCTGAAAAACTAAAATCATAATTATCTTCATGAGCCATGGCTGTTGGGAATTTCATTTGTGCTGTACCGCGATGAGCCATTTCATCAATTTCTTTACCAGCTGGATAGGCTAGACCTAACAAACGGCCAACTTTATCAAAGCTTTCTCCAGCCGCATCATCACGAGTTTCACCAAGAACTTGGAATTGATTTTGTTTTGGCATTAAGACCAACTCAGTATGTCCCCCCGAAACCATTAAGGCTAGCGCTGGATATTGAATTGGCTGATTAAAATTCGCAGCCGCAATATGACCAGCCAAATGGTTCACCGGAATAATTGGTAAATCATGGGCTAAAGCAAAAGTTTTCGCCCCCATTAATCCCACTAAGAGTGAGCCGACTAAACCTGGTCCGTAAGTAACGGCAACAGCATCTAATTCATCAGGTTTTACCTGGGCTTGATCTAAAGCGTCATCTAAAACACGACTAATCCATTCAATATGATGCCGGCTAGCAACTTCCGGCACAATCCCCCCAAAACGTTGATGGGAATTAATCTGAGTAGCCACACTATTACTCAACACTGTGTGGCCATCTTCTACAATAGCCACACTGGTCTCATCAGCACTAGATTCAAATGCAATTATTTTAGTCATTAATCTTCTCCATCATGATGGCATCTTCTCCATTTCGATAGTACGCACGCCGTCGATAATACTCTGAAAAACCCAATTTTCGATATAAGGCTTGAGCCACCACATTATCAGCGGCAACTTCCAATAAAAAACGATGAACACCGCTCAAAGCTAAGACTGCTTCTAGCAGTGCCCTTCCTTGGCCTTGGCCTTGCTGTTTGGGATCAACGGCCAAATAGTTGATTTCCAACTCATCTAGGATATGTGTAACGCCAACAAAACCTGAAGAACTGATGAAATAGCTAGCCCGAGGGCTAGCTATTTCATGTTCAATGACACTTAAAGGTAACTGTTCCGTACCAAATGCAGCTAAGCCAATTTGATAAATTATTTGAGCATCTTTTATTTGCGCTAATTTAACGATCAATATTTAACACCATCGACAGGGCATCCTCGTGATTATCACGATAATATTCTTTAATTATCGCAATCGTCTGATACCCGATTTTTTCATATAAATGACGAGCAATATGATTAGAAGCCCGTACCTCTAAAGAAGTAGCTGGTAAATTTAATTCTTCTCCTAATTTTTGAACCATCTTCAATAAAAAGGCGCCAATCCCATGACCTTGCCAAATTGGTAAGACGGCTAAATTGGTAATATGTAAGTCATGATACCAAGCCCGCTGAACTAAACCAATAAAAGCAACTAAGCGGTTTTCGTGCTCAACAACCAGATAAATTCTATCTTCCGGATGACGTAGTTCAAAAGAAAAATCAGCTGCTTGCCAAGGACTATATCCATCATAGACGGCCTCTTGAATTGCTACCATTTGCTCAATATCAGTAGCTTGGGCATAACGAATAGTAAACCAGTTTTCTCTAATAACTACCGTCTGCGATTCAAACACTTGAAAAGGCATGAGTGGATGATTACTGCGACCGTTAGACTTCGAAAACATAATCTTCCGGACGATCCTCTCCTGGATGTTGCGCCAGCCAATTTAATTCGGCCTGCGTTTTACGGAGATAGTTAGGGTTAAAATCAGCAATATTTTCTACTGGCGTCTGCTTCAAGCCTATTCGAATAATTCCATCCCCATTAGGCAAACTGTCTTCCGGCGCTAAAATTGTGACGACCTGATCCTTTAGTTGATCCATAATTAAATCAGCAAAATTTTGAGCATCACCTAAAAAAGTTACGGCAGTTGACTTTTGTCCCAAGAAATCCAAGACAGTTTGAATTGGATAATGACCATCAGCCAAGAGATTATCACCGTTTTGATAAACACCGGTAAAAACGTTTTGGTTACGGGCGTCAAAAATCGGTACAACCAGACTATCACCTGGTATTTGAGCAGCTAAAATAGCCAGACTAGATACCCCTACTAACGGAATATTTAAGGTATCAGCTAAAACTTTTCCTACCGTAACGCCGATTCGCAGCCCGGTAAAAGATCCAGGTCCTTGAGCTACGACAATTCGGTCTAAATCAGTTAACTGCCAGTCCTGCTCTTGTAGTAGCTGTTTAATCGCTGGTAACAGCTGAATCGAATGACTCCGGGGTTGGTTGGTTTCATATTGTTGTACAACCTCTGTGTCCTGCGCTAAAGTCACAACCAGGGGTTGGTTACTAGTATCAAATGCTAAAATCTTCATAGTTTTTATTTTACCACAGCCAAACCAGCGGAAAAACAATAAAAAAAGCCGCTCAAGGCGACAATCATTATTGTAATCACTTAACTGATTTACTTGGCAAGGCCCTCATCAACCATAACCTTAGTAATCACTTCTAATGCTTCTTTTTCATCCGCACCATTAGCCTTAATGGTTACGTCGGCACCATGACCAACACCCAAAGACATCACACCCATGATGGACTTCAAGTTAACTTCCTTACCTTGATAAGCAAGGGTCACATCAGAAACGAACTTAGAAGCTGCTTGAACCAACAATGTAGCAGGGCGAGCATGAATTCCAGCCTCTGCAATAATATTAAAACTCTTAGTCTCTGCCATGATAAAAATCTCCTTTTAGTTATCGTAACTATCCTTCTACAGTTTAGCAAAGCGCTTACAAAATTTCAAGCGAAAAGCTTTTGAAGTCCTGCTACTACTATGTTAATACCGATTATAGCACCTCTGTTAAGGGTTAGCGGGATTTATCTGTGAAATTAAATGCAAATTATCGCATTCGGCTAATATTTCCTAATTTCTGGGGTTTGATAATCTTGCATAAAATCCCAAATTTCAGCTAAAGAATCTGAGAAAAATAGAGCCGCACGATTATTTTTAGAAAGGAAACCAGCTTGAACCATTTCATCAAAAAACTTTTCTAATACATCAAAATAACCAGCCACATTGTAAAAAATACAAGGATTAGCGTTATCGCCCAAAAGTGCCCAGGAAAATGCTTCTGCAATTTCTTCTAGGGTACCCGGGCCACCTGGTAAAGCGATACAAGCATCGGCTTTAGCCAGCATTGTTTTTTTACGAGTGGACATGTCTGCCACCACGGTTAGATCTTTTAGTTGAGGAAGGGCCGTTCCACGATCATATAACTCTTGCGGGATTACGCCAGGTACATGGCCACCCAGCGCTAAGACAGTGCTACCCAAAATACCCATTAAACCAAAACCGCCCCCACCATAGACCAGAGCCAAGTGATTGTTAACTAACCATTGTGCCAACTCTTTTGTCGCTGTTTGGTAACTAACTTTGTTACCAGTTGAAGCACCACAATAGACGGCAATTGATTCAATTTGTTTCATTGCAGCTCTCCTATCCTTCCTTTGGTATAAAAAATTGATTGCCCGCTGCTTTGGATAATCGATTGTTAAATGCTCGACCGAGACCCATTTCTGGCATCCGTTCCACATAAATTGTTTGGACGCTATCCCGGTCGTCAAAATAACGTAAGCCGGCAAATAATTGCTCACTAGCATTCATTATAGACGAGCCTAAAGACCAAGTTTGCTGACCAGGTAAAGCCAAAATATCCAATTCCTCTTCTAAGGCTAATACAACGTCAGCTGGCTTTAAAGCCAACTTTAACTCCGCAATATCCAAAGGATCAAACACAACAACCGGCTTATCCGGTGCATAATGGCGATATTTCATGCCCGGTGCTTTAGGTGTCTGATTATCCGCGATTGCTTTGGCACTAGTAGCATCAATCACGCTTTGGCCCAAGGCCTGACTCAACTCTTCTTGCGTGACGGCGCCGGTTCTAAGAATGGTTGGCTGACTGGTTGACAGGTCGATCACCGTTGATTCAACCCCGACTGTTGTTGGTCCATCATCAACAATCCCCGCAATTTTACCCTGCATATCATGCCAAACATGGGCCGCTGTGGTCGGTGAAGGTTTACCAGAAGTATTAGCACTAGGCCCTACGATTGGCGTACCAGCCAAACGAATTAGCTCCTGGGTCGCTTGATTATCTGGCAACCGAAAAGCCGCCGTATCTAATCCACCGGTAACCAAAGGTGACACTTTACCGATTTGAATTGGCAAAATAATCGTTAAAGAACCCGGCCAAAATTGATCCATTAACTGGCGGGCTGTCGGTGAAATCACAGCTAAATCGGCTACCTGATCAATTTGATCAACAGTAATAATCAAGGGATTATCGGCTGGACGGCCCTTAGCCGTAAAGACTTTTTGTACGGCAGTTTCATCTAGGGCATTGGCCCCCAATCCATATACCGTTTCAGTTGGAAAAGCCACTACTTGACCCTGTTGAATTAGTTGAGCCGCAGCTTGCAAATCGGCTGGTAAAGTTGTAAATTTTTTAGTTTCCATGACGTTTTACTCTAATCATCCGGTCTAAACCGGAAAAATCTTGTTTTAAGGTAACTTCGGCATCCGGCACTGCTGCCTGAAAAAGTTCCACCAAAGTCGGTCCCTGATCATAGCCAATTTCAAAATAAGCCCGACCATTTGCCGTTAGATGTTGTCCTAAATCCTGGGCAATCGTTTGATAAATAGCTAAGCCCTGATTATTAGCGTATAAGGCCAAATCAGGTTCATAATCTTTAACACTTTGATCCATTTTAGCCTGCTGGTTAACATCAATATAAGGGGGATTGGACACAATAATGTCAAATTGGGCCTGTTGATCTAAATTCTGCCAAACATCAGATTGGATGAAGCTAATATGGGCTACATTTAGGCGTTGAGCATTACGCTGAGCCACATTTAAAGCCGCTTCTGAGATATCCAAGGCCATTCCCTGCAAACGTGCATCAGCCAACAACAGTGTTTCAATAATTGCCCCGCTACCGGTACCAATATCAAGCACTTTAAGCGTATCCATCCCCGGTTTTAAATCTTTTAAAATCCACTCAACTAACTGTTCGGTTTCAGGACGCGGGATTAACACCCGTTCATCAACCATAAATTCATGGCCATAAAAAGGAGCTAAACCAAGTAAATATTGTGGGGGCCGCCGATTAATCAGTCCAGCGATCCATTGTGGCCAAACCTGACTAATATTTTCAGGTAGCATTCGCGTTATATTGGCACGCAGCATACCATAATTGATACCTAGTGCCCCGGTCAGCAAAAAATCAATATTATCAGCTGACTCACTTTCATCTAAACCAGCTGCCGTTAACTCTGTTAAAGCCCATTTTCGAGCTTCTAAAATTGAAATTTTAACTGGCTGACTTTTCCCGGCATTATTATTTATCATCATTGATTCAGCGCCGCTAATTTAGCTGTTTGTTCGGCCAAGACTAAGGCATCAATAATATCAGCTAATTCTCCGTTCATGATTCGGTCTAATTTATTTAATGTCAAACCAATTCGATGATCGGTCACTCGATTTTGCGGATAATTATAAGTCCGAATTCGTTCGGAACGATCACCCGAACCCACTGCGTTTTTACGTTGGGCAGCATACTGGGCTTCATTTTGTTGCGCAAAATGATCATAAACACGAGCGTTTAGAATTTTCCAGGCGCGGGCACGGTTTTGCTGCTGGGAGCGTTCATCTTGCATGGCAACGGTAATACCGGTCGGTTCGTGGGTCAAGCGGATGGCTGAACTAGTCTTATTGACGTGCTGTCCTCCAGCACCACTGGAACGGTAAACGTCTTCACGAACATCTTTAGGATCAATCAATCCATCCATTTCAACTTCTTCAAATTCAGGCATAACCCCTACCGTAGCTGTACTAGTATGCACTCGTCCCTGGGTTTCCGTGGTTGGAATTCTTTGCACGCGATGGGCACCACTTTCAAATTTCAACTTGGAAAAGACCTGCGTACCACTAATCATCAAGACGACTTCTTTATAACCGCCAACTTCTGTCGTACTTTCATCAACGATTTCAACTGACCAGTTTTGACTTTCAGCATAACGACGATACATGTTTAATAAATCCCCAGCAAATAGCGAAGATTCATCCCCACCGGCGGCTCCTCGAATTTCCATAATGATGTTTTTATCATCATTAGGATCTTTGGGTAACATTAAGACCTTCAACGTTTCTTCAAGGTTTTCTTTTTGCGGACGTAGTTGAGCTAGATCTTCCTTGGCCAAATCAGCCATTTCATCATCACTAAGTAGTTCCTGGGCATCGGCAATTTCTTGAACAACTCGTTCATATTCTTTAAATTTTTCCACAGTCTCCCGCAAACCACCGGCTTCTTTAGAAAGAGCCATATAATTTTGAGAATCATTCATAACTTCGGGATCGGCCAACATTTGATTTAACTCATCATAACGATCAACCACTGTTTGTAACTGGGCAAAAATATTATCCATAACCGTACTTATTCCTCCGTCCTAATTTTTTCAATGATTGGATGATACCAGTGGTAACGGCAGGTTGGCATATACGTACTATCCCCACCAATCAAGACTTGTTGCCCAGAATACTGAGGCTTTCCATTAACGATTCGTAACTGGGTGGTTGCTTTTTTACCACAAAAAGAACAAATTGTTTTCATTTCTTCTAATTTATCAGCCACTTCCAGTAAACGCTTAGACCCTTCAAAAAGTTGGTTAAAGGCATCCTGCTTTAGACCAAAAGTCATCACCGGCAATTTTAATCGATCAACCACATAGGCCAGCTGGTCGACTTGGGCAGCAGTCAAAAACTGGGCTTCATCAATTAAAACCGCAGCCAAATTAGGATTTTGTTTGGCTGAAATTGTTGCAAACAAATCTTCTTTTGGGTCGATAACCTGAGCTGTCCGTGACAAGCCAATCCGACTTGTTACTTTACCAACCCCATAGCGATCATCAACCAAGGGCGTCATTAATAAAACTTCCCGTCCCTGTAACTCGTAATTATGAGTCACTTTTAAAATCTCAATTGATTTACCAGAACCCATTGCTCCATATTCAAAATACAACTGCGCCATTTAATACATCCTTTTGTCTATAATCCTTACATATTATAACAATACGACTTCTAAATGGCGACTCAAACACCAGTTGCCATCCTGTAGAATCTAGCAAAACGTGGTAGAATAGTAGCCATGAAAGTGGGGATATCATGACCATTAAGAGTACTTTAGCTAAATTCAGCGCCAAAAGCAGTCACTGGTTTTTACGTGACATTTTGCATCGAGGTGGCACTAGTTTACCAGGTAAACTAGCCGTTGCCATTGATCCCGATATTTTACACAAACTATCTAATGATTTTGATTTGGTAATTGTCACTGGCACCAACGGAAAAACACTAACCACGGCCTTAATTACCCGAGTACTAGAAGCCGGTGGATATTCGGTTATTACGAATCCGTCTGGTTCCAACATGGTCCAGGGAATCACAGGTACTTTACTAACCACGCCAATTAAGCCATCGCCCAACGGCAAGAAGCCGGTGGCCGTACTAGAAGTTGATGAGGCCAACGTGGAACGAATTGCCCAAGCGATTCCACCCAAGATGTTTGTCTTAACCAATATTTTCAGAGACCAGCTAGACCGCTACGGCGAAATTTACACAACCTACCTCAAAATTGTTGCTGGAATTCGCAAGGCACCCGATGCCGTGGTCTTAACCAACGCTGATTCACCAATTTTTGCCCGTGGTAATTTCAATAATCATCGTATTTTCTATGGCCTTGATAATGTTGCGCCAGCCGATTATCAAGATATTAAGGCGCCCAACAACACCGACGGGATTCTTTCACCAACTGATAACTCGGTGTTACACTACAATTTCATTACTTACGCCAATTTAGGTAAATATTTTAGTGTTACCGATAATTTTGTCCGTCCTCAGTTGGACTACCGAGTGACCAGTGTTGATCAGCTCAATCCTAAATTTTCTGAATTTTCGATTGACAATACGCCTTTACGAATTGAAATTGGCGGGCTTTACAACATCTATAACGCCCTAGCCGCCTATGCGGTTGGTCGAGAATTTGATGTTAAACCCAGTGACATCAAAACTGCTTTTGAATCAAATGCGCAAATTTTTGGCCGGCAAGAATCTATTCAGGTCAAGGATAAAGATGTCACCATTTTACTCATTAAAAATCCAGTGGGTACTAACTCGGTGATTGACATGATGATGACTGACCCCGAGCCATTTTCGCTCATTACCCTATTGAATGCTAATTATGCCGATGGAATTGATACGAGTTGGATTTGGGATGCTGAGTTTGAAAACTTGCATAACGCTAAATTAACCGCAGTAGCTACTGGTGGACAACGCTATCAAGACATTACCGTTCGTTTAAAGATGGCTGATTTTCACTTAGAGGGAACTTATCCTGATCTAAGTAAAATTACCGAAGCAATTACTAAAATGCCAACTAAAAAAGTTTATATTGCCGCTACTTATACAGCAATGTTACAATTACGCGAACAATTACGAGCACAAGGATACATTAAGGAGGAATTCTAATGGCCGACTATACCCTGAACATCGCTCACTTATACGGTGATTTAATGAACACCTATGGCGATTACGGCAATATTATTGCCCTCAAGTATTACGCCAAACAAATTGGGGTCCAAATTAATGTTGAATTAGTTTCTCTTAATGATGATTTTGACGGCCACAACTATGATTTTGTCCTCTTTGGGGGTGGGCAAGATTATGAGGAAACGATTGTTGCTCACGATTTAAAAAATAAAGCCGGTCAAATTAAAGACTACATTGAAAATGATGGTCCTCTGCTAGCTGTTTGTGGCGGATTCCAATTGCTAGGCCATTACATGGAAATGGCCGATGGTTCCAAGGTCGATGGTATCGGTGTTATGGACCACTACACCACTAACATGACGGCTGATGAAGTGCAGACCTTAAAAGGGCAGCGCCTAACTGGTGACATTACCATTAAAAACGATGAAACTGGTGAGACCTACCATGGTTTTGAAAATCATCAGGGTCGCACCTTCTTAGGTAAAGGTGAGCGGGCTTTAGGCCAAGTCACCAAGGGCCAAGGAAATAACGGTATGGATCAGAGTGAAGGCGTTATTTACCACAACGTCTACGGTTCATACTTCCATGGACCGATTTTCACTCGCAACGGTAACTTAGCCAAGCGGGTCTTGGCAACCGCCCTATCTCGTAAATATCCTGACATCGATTGGAAAGAAAAATTAGCGACAGTTCCAGCCGAAAGTTTCTAAGTTTAATACTAAAAGCTCGATTGGCGTAAACACCAATCGAGCTTTTTACTGTTCTATTTATTTTGACTATCGTTTTTATCGTTTAACTCCTGCGCTTTTTTTACCTTCGCAACTTCCCGGTAATACCAACGCATAATTAGTATTAGACCAACGGTAGAAACTGTCATGGCAAAAATCACCCATAAGAAAAATAATATCCATTTGTCCATTTATCTCTCCTACTGCTAACAATTTATTCTGATAAATGATAATAATAAGTTGCAATGGAAATGCCATCCATTGTGGAAAGTGCAGTCCGCAACCGCAATGAGCTTTGGTTATGCAAAATATTTTGCCAAGGCTTTTTCGGTACAAATTGTGGCACCACGACCGTCACCGAATGATTAACAGTTTTCGCCCGCTTCGAAACTTTATCAACAAAGCCTACCACCGGCCGAATGATTGACCGATAAGAACTATGAACGTCAACATAACGAACGTCTGGGAAATCATCCTTAAACTGTTTAGCCGTCTTTTCTTCCTTAGCCGGATTAACATCAAAACTTACGTGCATAGCGACCACCCGATCACCAATCGATTGCGCATAATCAATGGCTTCAGAAGTCACCCGAGTCATATTAGAAACCAAAACAATTACCGTTGCACCATCATACTTATGACGTAGTTCATCAGTATTATTAACATACTGTAGTCGTAACTGATGGCCAATACTATCATAGTGATTGCGAATCTTTAAGAACATACTCAAGATAAGGGGCATGATGATTAAATAAGGCCAAACATGATTCATCCGAGTGACGAACAAAACAATTACCAAAGCAGCCGACATGAAGGCCCCAATAAAATTAATCGTAGCCTTACCAAACCAAAACTTAGGACGCAAGCGCATCCAGTGAATAATCATACCGGATTGTGACAGGGTAAACGGCACGAAGACACCCACTGCATACAGTGGAATCAAATCATCAGTAGATCCATGGAAAATTAAAGTTACTAAGATTGCCCCAAAAGCCAATGACAAAATACCATTAGAATAGCCAAGACGATCTCCACGGTCCATGTACAAGTGTGGTAAATATTTGTCGCGTGCCAGATTCAAAGCCAACATCGGAAAGGCCGAAAAACCGGTATTAGCGGCCACAGCTAAAATTAGGGCCGTTGCTAATTGCACCGTGTAAAAACCAAGGTTGTGCCCACCAAAGGTGATAGCAGCAATTTGAGACAAAACTGTTGATCCACTAGCCGGCCGAACGCCAAACCAATAGCTCAAGAAGGTAATACCACCAAAGAAGGCTGCCAAAATGATGGCCATCAAGCCCAAGGTACTAGCAGCATTTTTTTCTTTGGGTTCCGTGAAATTTGGCACGGCATTGGAAATGGCTTCCACCCCAGTTAATGAGGAAGAACCACTAGAGAAAGCTCGTAAGAAGAAAATAATGGTCAAACCGCTAAAATCAGTACCAATTCGGGCGGCTGCATGATAAGGTAACTGACCTGTCAAGGCCTGGAAGACACCCCAAGCAACCATAACAGCGATGACTACAATAAAGAAGTAGACGGGTATCATTAAGAAATTAGCACTTTCCCGTAAACCACGTAAATTCATAGCCGTTAGTAATAAAATAATTAAAATCGAAAGAGCCACTGAAAATGGTAATAATTGGGGAATAGCCGCGGTAATGGCATCGGCAGCCGCCGATGCCGAAACGGCAACCGTTAGCATGTAATCAACTAATAGAGAACCACCAGCTACCAAACCAGCCTTGGAACCCCAATTTTCACTGGCAACGGCATAAGCGCCCCCACCCGAAGGATAGGCGTGAATAATTTGTCGATAACTTAAAACAATGGCACCCAAAAGGACCAAAATAATCAAGGCAATTGGAATCTGGAGCCATAAAGCTACCGCCCCAGCTGATAACAAAACAGCGGTGATTGATTCAGTTCCATACGCCACTGACGACAGGGCATCAGAAGAAAGCAAAGCCAAGGCTTTCGACTTAGACAGCGACTGACCGCCCTCCT
The DNA here is from genome assembly GCF_003096575.1 of Convivina intestini. Classification (GTDB taxonomy): domain Bacteria; phylum Bacillota; class Bacilli; order Lactobacillales; family Lactobacillaceae; genus Convivina; species Convivina intestini. Next base: position 39,821 of record NZ_QEKT01000003.1, on the reverse strand, counting down.
CCAAGGTCTTGAGCGGCTTTCCAATTAAAAGGCGCTTAATATTACGAAGCATGTGAATTCTCCCTATAACTTTGTTCTAATACCCACACATTTTACGCTTTTTTTACCTAGAAAAAAAGAATCAAAGCCAGACTAATCAGTTAGATTTAATAAGCGATATCCATTAATTCTTTGATAAAGTCAATATCTATTCCTGCAAAAAAATGAACGCCGGCCGGACCAGTAAGTAGCAGCTCTTTCAACCAGCCACACCAATACTGTTTTAACTGCGGATCAGCTGGCAACGTCATTAAGCGCCTAGTCAAAGTTACTGGCAAACCTTGGCCCAAATTATTCTCAATCCACTGGCCTTGCTTAACCGTCATAACTGGAAAAACACCAGCAATTAAGGGTATTTGAGGATAACGTTGCTGAAGTGCTTCTTGCAGCTGCTTGAATAAACCCAGATCAAAGAAAATCTGAGTAATTAAAAATTCAGCACCAGCCGCAATCTTAGTATCAATTTCACTCAATAAAGCTGGTAAGCCAAGCGTGGCAATTTTATTAGGATCAACCGTGGCCCCTAAATCAAAATTAAATGCCGATTTATTAATATCTTTTAAGAGGCTGGTGGCACTATGATAGTTAGCGGCTGGAGCGACTCGATCTCCCCGCATGATTAGGAGATGGTCTAACTGATTTTCTTGTAATGCAATTAATTTTTGTTGTATCTGAGACTCAGCGATAGTACCAGCTGGCAAATGTAATAGTAAGGGACGCTGGGTTCTCATTTGTAAGGCCTGTCCGGCCGTCAGTAATTCCTGCCATTCTTGATCATTTTTTGTATGATTAACCAAACTCAAATATTGAAGGTTAGTTAGTTGATTTATTTTTTTTACGGTATCCTGTCGTTTCAAATCAGCCACGGTAACTTCCATAGAAAAAATCAACTGGTTTTGATAAAGATTGTTTTTTAAGTGATTGGACATACTAACCTGCTTTCATTCATTTCAACATGACAACTAAACCAATTTTAAATTATGATATAATCAGACCAATAATTAAGGAGGCTTTTATGTACGAACCAAGTCATAATTCTGATAGTGTCGTCCAGGCCAATATTGATAAGCCCGGTCGCAATCTGATGTTCTTATCTGCCGATTGGTGTGGTGATTGTAAAATCATTAAGCCTTTTGTTCAAGGCATCAAGGACGAAGTAAGTCAAACTGCCAATTGGTTTGATGCCGACCGCGATGATAATCTTGAAGTCGCTAAAAAATACGGCCTCCGAGGGATTCCCGCCTTTGTTCTCTTTAAAGACGGTCAAAAAGTTGATCAAATTGGGCATGGTGAAAGATTAACGCCTAACCAAATCATTGAGTGGTACCGAACTACTCTATCATAAAACCAAAAAGGAAACCGACTTACCTGACGGTTTCCTTTTTATTTTTCATTTTGATTGATAAAGTTTTGAACGATATCAGCCGGAATGGCAAAACCAATCCCTTCCACACTGGTACCATCCGATGAAGCTGAAATTTTAGCCGAATTAATACCAATTACTTGACCATCCAAATTAACTAATGCTCCCCCAGAGTTCCCAGGGTTGATAGCTGCATCAGTTTGAATCGTTGTCAAAGCCGTCCCACCGGTATCCTTACTGGATAGTTCCCGTCTAGGAGCGGAAATAATGCCACTAGTCATTGTGGAAGCGTAAGCCGAGCCTAAAGGAGAACCAATCGCCAAAACGGACTGTCCCGCTTTTAATTTATCAACAGCACCAAAAGTAGCGGCTGTCTTTAAAATATCGGTCTTGGCTTTTACAATCGCTAAATCTTTGCCGGCATCCGTTCCAACCACTTCAGCTTGGATCTTTTGACCATCGGCATTAATGAGCTGAATCGCCGCTGAGCCATCAACCACATGATTGTTAGTAATAATATAAGCATAGCCATCACTAATCTTGTAAACAACCCCCGACCCTTCCGAAGCGGTTTCAAGGTTGTCGTTATTCTGGGATTTATTTTGATTTAAGAAAGCTTCAATTCCCTGTGAAAGAGAAGCTTTCTTTTGTAAATTTTGAACCGTGACCACACTGGCTTTGACCTTATCATAGGCCTGCGTAGCCGGATCATTACTCACATAAGCCGTTTTTGCCACGGTAGTTGTCCCAGCTGAATCATGATGGGCTGACTGACTTAAACTCATTTGATACCAAGAGTTGGGCTGCAAACCACTATAAACGACACCCGCACCAATTCCAGCGGCTAAAATAGCTATTCCCAGCAATTCTTTATTTTTCATGAACATCTCCTAGTGATTAAAGCGGTAAGCTCACCTTAAAAATAGTTCCTTGCGGCTGATTATCACTGACAATAATCCGACCATTATGTGCCTGAACAATCCACTCAGCAATCGATAACCCCAGACCCGTTCCGCCAGTTTCACGATTCCCCGTTTTATCTTCGCGGTAGAAACGATCAAATATATGCTTTTTAGCTTCATTACTAATACCTCGACCAGTATCAGCAACAGTCAAGACTAACCGCTTTTTTTCAATCACAGCCGACACTTTTACGGTGGCCCCAGTGTCAGAATACTTCAACGCATTATCTAACAATAGCACTAGCAATTGATGAATTCGCTTCCGATCAAGCGCGACAGAACGATCAACATTAACGTCTAATTCGACCAACTTGCCTTCTAAATCACCCATTTCACGGTAAGGCGTCATAATCTTATTTAAAAAGGAGGCCACATCAGTGGGTTCTTTTTCAATCTTAGTCATATTTGACCCAGTTTTAGCCAAAGTCAACATGTTATTAGTTAACGAATTTAAACGACGAACTTCTGATAAGGACAAAATAATGGCCTCAGATTGGTCACGTACCGTTGAATCCGGCTTAGTCAACATCGTTTCTAACTTACCCTGAATAACTGACATCGGCGTCCGCAATTCATGAGCAGCGTTATTAACAAAGTCTTGTTGCTGCTGCCAAGCCTTTAAAATTGGCTTCATATTATGACGACTAATAACAAAAGCAAACATTACGGCTAGTCCAAAGGCAAAAGCAAAGGACCAAATAATCAAGTCTTGGAAGTGGCGTAAATTAATAACTGTGTCTGTTGCATCCACAAAGACATAGGCATACTTAGCATAGGTCATTTGATTATCACTACCACTGGGTACCATCAAAGTATTGTCTTTAAATTTAATGGCCTGAGCCCGGATATAACCCTTGCTAGTCTTAACCGTTTGAGGCGGTAAGTCTAAGTCCAACGAATCAAAGGCCACATTCATCTTAAAGGTTGGCGCTGAGGCCGATTGAGCCAGGGTGTCGACATTCTCACTAATAATCTGTTTTTGATTTTTATCATAGTAAAGCAATTTACCACGAAAATCATCAAAAGAGCCTACCGGACTGCCGTGCTGGTCTTTTTTGTTATTGGATAGCGTTGGTTGTGATAACAAATTCGTCTGACGATAATAATTAACATACTGCTCTAAAACTTTATCGCTATTAGAATAAATTGAATTAGAGTAATTCCAAAAAATCACACCGGCCAAAATAGCAAAAATTGCCATAAAGCTTAGGGCCAAAAAGGTAAAACCTTCAATTTGTTTCTTTCGATTGATTATCTTGGGCATCAGGTACCTCTAATATAAAGCCAATATTACGCAGCGTTTTAATTAATCCACTTTGTCCTACTGCTTCTAACTTTCGACGCAAATTGTTCAAATAGATATTCACTACATTAATCGTGGTATCAGAATCAATTCCCCAAATTCGGTCAAAAATTTGATCACGAGTAACAATAATATTTTTATTTTGACTAAGATAAGTTAGAATATCAAATTCTTTACCGACTAATTTAACCGGCTTACCATGCACTTGAACGCCTCGATTTTCTAAGTTGATCAAGACATCGCCCACCGCAATGGTGTTATCTTCTGAGTAAACCCCTGAACGTCGTAAGAGAGCCTTAACCCGCACCAATAATTCTTCCCGATGAAAGGGCTTGGTGAGGTAATCATCCGCCCCGACATTAAATCCTTCGATCTTATCATCCAAGGAAGTCTTAGCGGTTAAAATCAATACTGGCGTTTCAATATGATTATCTCGAATGTTTTTAATTAATTCCAAGCCACTTTCACCAGGCAGCATCAAATCTGAAACAATTAGGTCATAGGGGGCTTCTTGGGCTTCAAATTCGCCATCTAAACCATCCGCAACGACCGTTACATCAGCGAAGTCTTGTAAAAAACCAACAATGTTATCGGATAAGTTTACATCATCTTCAATTAGTAGTATTTTAATTGCCTTAACCATCTCAATCTCCTCGTAACGTTTTAACTCACTATATTAGTTCCAGATTAACAGTAAATTAAATAACCAGCCTAACGCAGGCTAATACTAATTTTTAACGCTTGAGCCACCTGTTGCATTTCAGCGCAGGCTGCCTCTAAATGAGCAATTCGGTCTCTTAATCGTCGCCGATCAATCGTTCGAATTTGTTCGGTGAGAATAATTGAATCGCGTTTCATTCCCCCCATGTGGTCTGGTAAAAGAACATGGGTTGGTAATTTCGGCTTACTGATTTTGGAGGTGATTGCCACCACAATCGTTGTCGGCGAATTACGATTGCCCACATCATTTTGTACTACTAAGACCGGTCGGATTCCTGATTGTTCCGAACCAACTCCTTGTTTTAAATCCGCGTAAAAAATATCACCACGTCGGATGTTTTCATTATCTATTGTCATTATTTTACCTAATATGTACGTGCCAAAAACAAGGCATCATGAGCGATAGCAACGTGGAACCCGAGCACTAAACTCGGTTAAGAGTTCGTGTGGAATCGTTTCCGCATAATCTGCTAACGCTTCAATGGTAATTTGATTTTGGCCACTTTTACCTAAAAGTACCACAGGTGTTCCCACTGGTTCATTTTGATGCAAAGTGATAATAATTTGATCCATAGTCACCCGGCCAATAACTTGTTCAACTTGACCATTTACTAAAACATTCATGCCCCCTAAACGGCGATTATAACCATCGGCATAACCAATCGGTAAAGTTGCAACCCACTGGGGGTGCTCAGCCTGATAAGTTGCACCGTAACTAACTGATTGACCAGCCTGTAATTGATGCACTGCTCCAATTTCACTATAGAGACTAGCCGCCGGCTTAAGCGCAATTGGACTAGTTAATAGTGGTGCTCCAGGATTATAACCGTACAGAACTGAACCAACGCGAATAGTATGGGTTGGAATTTGCTGCGCATGAAAAAGTGCTGACCCAGAATTAGCCAAATGCCAATATTCCTCTGGAATACCAGCCGTTTGAACCCAACTCATGAACTTTTGAAGCTGACTATCATAGTAGTTTTGATTAAGATCATCAGCCGTTGCAAAGTGGGTAAAAACCCCCGCCAAATAAAGGGACGCATCCGCTTCAATATAACTATATAGTTCTTGTAATTCCGATAAACTTTCAGCGCCCATGCGTCCCATGCCTGTATCAACAGCCAATTGAACGCCCAGCACTTGTCCCGAATTAAGATGCGATTTAGCAACCTTCAACCAATCTAAATCACCCACAGCTGGTTGTAGATGATATTGAGCCATTATATCAGCATGCTCGGCAGGCTGTACGCCTAATAAACTAATCTTAATATCGGTTGCTACTAAGCCCTGGCGCAACTCAATGCCTTCCCCTACTGTTGCTACGGCAAAATCTTTAACACCAATGTCATATAGAGCCTGGCCAACGCGCACAGCCCCATGACCGTAAGCATTAGCTTTCACCACAGCTATCAAGCGCTTAGCACCAGTAGTCTGCATAATGGCCTGGGCATTAGCCTGAATGGCCGATAAATCAACTTCCAACCAGGTTGGTCGTAATTTTAAACGTTCCTCTTGTTTCATTGTAAGACTCCACGTCCCCCAGTTAAACTGAGTTTTAATTTTTCCAACCAAGATAATTTTTCAATTATCACAGTCGTATTTACAAAATCACCACTGTGGGTTATGGCGACCCGAACTGTGTAAGGAAATTTCTTAACAGTAATAATTGGCCGGCCATTATCAGCATTTAAAATAACAATATCATGCCAGTGGACTTCTTGACCAATCCCATAACCAGTAGCTTTGGAAAACGCCTCTTTAGCTGAAAAACGACCAGCAACAAATTCAGCATAGTGCTTACCATGTCGTTGTTGGGCAGCCTGCACTTCTTCCTTGGTTAAAATCATATCCAAAAAAGCCGGCTGACGTTCTAGTACCTGTGCAACCCGTGTAATCGATTCTAAATCATTACCAATTCCTACTATCATGGCTTAATTTTATCAAAAAAAAACTAACCTAACACATTAATGTGTTGAGTTAGTTAATTTTACTATGAAAAAGATTCTACATTTTGCTTGGAAGAATCAAACTTTTGCCAATCTGTTGATAAGAAACGATCATTAATCTGGTAATTAACATCTTGATAATCACTCGATAAGAACGGATTGATGTACTGATCAGCTTCAAGCCAACCACGCCAACCAATATGAATGGTATCTTGCATAAAGTACTTCTCACCACCACGATGAGACAAATCAGCAATATTATTGAAACCTTGTGATTGCAATTGATACTTGATTTTATCAACACTTTGATAGTACATCTCACGACTTAAGCCAGTATAATCTGACCAGCGTTGGTTAACCGGTGCAATCACAAAGAGTACATCCGTATGTTCCTGAGCAAATTGATCCAAGACAGCCTGCATATAGCTATATTCAACTGATTCTCGATAGTTAAACTTAACTTGAGATCCCTTGAGGCGCTTTTCTTGAGGGACAATTCGTTGCTTATAAAACGAATTCTTAATCAAGAAATGGTTTGAATTAGAAGACTTCTCAGCCTGCTTAGTAACAACTGAATCTAAGTCAGCACTATTATAATCATCTGGCAAAGACTGCATATTTTTCACAACCTTATTTTGCCAGTCATTACTTCCAACATAGTTCGAGAAGAGTTGGTCTTCGCGTGACAAAATCCGGTGTTCTAAACGCAACCGACCAATTTCAGCAGTGGATAGCGCCTGTCCATTTTCAATTTTTGTCACCAAACCAGCGTATAAATTACTCTGACTAACCACTGATTGATTCAACAAAGACTTAGCCATAAACTGGTCAGTCGGTGTAATCTTTTGAATATTTAACAACCAATCAACTAACTGTAGTGGTGAATAAAAATTCGAGAAGAAGACATTAACACCTTTTTTCGTGAACCATTGCGGTGACACAATAAATACCGCTTTTTTATGATTTAGCGCCGGCCGCATCTCTTGCATGCTCATGTAGTGAATCATTGACTCGGTACCAGCTTGACCCATCATAAAAGGTTGGTAATCGCGATGATACTTGGCCGCCAAAACCGAAGGGTGCATAGAATCAAAACGAGTTAATTCACTAGAACCAAAAAATGGTACATAGTTCGTTTGTTTATTATTGAAAGCAGCCTTCTTGACTGCTTCCCCCTTAATGATATTACTTGCAAAGGAAACAGAAGATTCACGAATCGCTTGTTGACTGAGATGGCTCAACGGAAACGGCAATAAAAATAACAAACCAATTAAGGCAAATGCCGCAAGCACCGGTCCGAAAATCTGCCATAATTTCTTTTTGTTCGTCATGATTTTATCCGATCAGGCTTTTTACCTTAGCAATAATTTTATTAGGTGTATCCCACTCGTCTCGATTAAATTCGGAAACTGGGGCTTGGATGCTGAACTTATTTTCTAAATCCAATAGCAATTCAACCGTGGCCATTGAATCCAACAACCCTGAATCAAACAAATTTTCGTCCATTTGATCTGAAATATCTTCACCAATAATGCCATTCAATACTTCAATTACTTCTGCTTGTACGTCCATTGTATTTCTCCTTTAATTAATGGTGGAACCAGAATTTATCTAGGAAACCACAGAATATTAACAAACTAAACATTACCACGTTTAAGGTCAAGAAAATGGCAAAATACTCGGTAAATTTATTGTGTGGTACCTTATGCTTTTTCTTATAACGTAGCCAGGCATCGTTAACCACCAGACCAACGCCATGGAAAAGACCATACACAATATAATACCAGGTCAAACCGTGCCAGAATCCCATGATCAACATGTTAACGATATAAGCTACATTAGAAGTGGTAATCCGACTTTTAAAGACCTTATTTTTCATCATGGTAAAGACTAAACGCATAAATACGAAGTCACGGAACCAAAATGATAAAGTAATGTGCCAACGATTCCAGAAATCCTTCAAGTTCTTAGAACGGAAAGGTTGTTTGAAGTTCATTGGTACATCAAAGCCCATCACATACCCTGTTGCTACGGCAAAGAGTGAATAACCAGCAAAGTCAAAGAATAAATAGAAACCATACGAATAACCGACACCGATTAGCCACCAAGACCAACCCTGATTAACATCAGCCATGGCCATATTTTGGGTGTAACTATACAATTGTTCAAAACCATAGGCCAAAATAAACTTATATAAGAAACCTAAAAAGAAATACCGGACGGCTTTACCTAGAAAATCAATATATTTATCTCGACTTGGGGCCACCGTAGCATCTTGATTAAAGTGACGGTAACGATCAATCGGACCCGAAGATAAGGTGGGCATAAAGAGCACAAAACGCAAAAACAAGGGTAAGCTAAAATCCTTGATTGAGCCATCACGCGTTTCAATAATAGTGCCAACAGTTCGAAAAGTTAAATAGGAAATTCCTAGAAAACCTAGTAAGGTCAATTGGGCTTTAAACAGGCCTGTATCGCCAATTCGAACTGCTAGGATTGGCAGAATCGATAGAACAGTTGTGATATAAAAGACCCAACTATTATTGGCGCGCTTGCGGTAACTGGTATACCAGGCAACCAGGGCGGTTTCCCAAAGCATGTAGATAATTAAGGCAATTCCTTGCTGGATGTAGCGGCCTGAATCAAAAATCAAGAAAATAAATAATAGGGAGACAACTACTTCATACCAGACAAAACGTTTCCCATAGTACAAACCGATTGCCAATGGAACCAAGGCCAGTAATAGGTAAATAAAATAGGTAGGATCCGCATAAGGCTGTAAATTAAGCATTGCCATTCACCTCAGCAATTAGACCCTTAAGATCAATTTTACCGTTAGGAGTCAATGGCATTGCCTCACGATACATAAAACGACCTGGCATCATATATGGCATCATGATGTTAGCTAAATCATCCTTAATAGCGTTGGTTAATTCGATTGGCTTAGCAAAATCATTGGGTTTAGCGACTACTACAGCCAAAAGTTGTTTAACTTTACCATCTGCATCGTAGCGAGGTACCGCTACGGCCTGTTCAACCCACTGACTTTGTTGTAGTTGCTGGGCAACTTCTTCTAATTCAATCCGGAAACCATGTAACTTAATTTGGAAATCCGTCCGACCCTTATAGTGCAAAATACCCTGAGCATCCATTGTGGCTAGATCCCCAGTGTGATAAGCTTGCAAACCTTGATACTGACTAAAGGCGGCCTCGGTCTTAACTGGGTTATTTAAGTAACCCTTAGAAACAGAAGGCCCAGCAATGATAATTTCACCCGCTTGATCATGATCAAGTATCTGACCGTCTTCATCTTGGATAAGTACGGTTGTATCATCCTTAACCTGTCCAATCGGCATCTTATCAAATTCAGCAATTGTTTCGGCTGTAATTTTAATACCTGACACCGCTACAGTTGCTTCGGTTGGCCCGTAGGTATTATAAATTGCGGCTTGTGGAAAACGCTCCAGTAATTTTTTAGCAGTGGTACTCGTTAATACCTCTCCACAAAACAAGAAAGTTTTCAAATTTGGATGATTGTCACCCTTAAATTCGGGATCCAACAAGGCTACATCAGCAAAAGATGGTGTCGAAACCCACACATCCAAGTTCAACTTTGGTAAAGCGGCAAAAAGCTCTTTAAAATTATCCGCCACTTGCTTGGGTAAGGCTTTTAAAGTACCACCAGAAGCCAGTGCCGGTGCCCAATCCATCACGGATAGGTCAAAGGAATAAGGCGGTTGAGACAAGAAATTTTGTGCAGACTGCAAGTTAAAGTCATCACTCAGCATCCAGTTCACAAAACTTAGTAAGTTAGTATGTGAAATTTGAACACCCTTTGGTTTTCCAGTTGTACCAGAAGTAAAGATAATATAGTAATTATCATCCCCACTTACCGGATGAGTAAGTTCATATGCCAGTTTTTGCTCAAAAACCGTTTGTAATTGAGCAGCATCATAGACTGGTAATCCTGTTAAACTAATGGGCAAGTCATCAACAGCAATGACGGCGGCTGGCTTGCCGATTTCGACAATATCAAGTAAGCGCTCATCAGCTGAATTGACATCAACTGGAATATAAGCATGTCCACTCTTAACCGCAGCTAGGAAGGCTGCTATCATTTCAAATTGCTGCCCACCGTACACCATGATTGGTGCTTTTTCTGGTAGATTTTGTTGGTCTAAAAAGGCCGCTAAGCTATCTGAGGTGGCTTTTAAATCGGCATAAGTATGCTGGATACCCATTTCATCATAAGCAATGGTTGATCCCGCTTCCTGAGCGAAATTATCGATTTGGTTAATGATGTTTTCAATCATGAATGAAGTTCCCCATTAAAATTCGTTATAAATAAAATGACCGCCGGTTACACCGGAATAACTATAAAGATAAATTAAGGCCAAAATAATCAAAAAATAAAAAATCGTGCGCAGGACAAAAGTTGTAACGGGTCGCTGCAAAAAATGTTTGAACATGAGGTAATCTCCCCGCACATGGTATAGATAGTGTATAATCACCAACGTGCTTAATAATATCTGAATTAGATTATCCCACATATTGTATCATATGCTTTGAAACATGTTAACGACAGTAACTGAGACTTTGAGGTGAACCAAAATCAAAATACTGAATAGAATTACTTACGCCTTTTTAAATTTCGACCAACGATTTATACATACTAAAATCATCCAAAGCTTATATCAAAGTTTTCGAGAAAGCCTACCGGTGATATCCTTAGCAGTTTATTTTCGGCTATTTGATCGCTTATTTTTAAATCCCGGTAGCCTTTTCCCCACCATTTTTAATTATAAGCCCCCTCATTTGGTGGACCCTCAAATTATTACAGCCATCTCCAATAGTTTGGACTACTGCGTTATTTTAATTTTAACGATTGCGATTACTAAGAATTATTTAACCATTAAAGGCGTCACTGATCCGACCTTTCCTCTGATTATTAACTTCAGCATATCTTTCTTGCTAATCATCTTAAATTTCCAATGGCAATCACGCCCGATTATTCATTTCATTATCTTTTTTATTACCATTATTTTAATCAGTGAAAGTTACTATTGGTTAGATCATTTCTTCCATAAAAAAATTGCTCCCTATGGGTATATTCACTTAGGTTGGGCAACTTTAATCATTTTGCTGACAATCGGTGTTAACATGGCCTTGCCATTGCAAGCGCTACAAGGATCTTATCTAGACTTTTTCTCATCTAGTTTTTTCGTACATTTCCTGGGCATTATGTTAGTTGCAGTATTAATACCGATTCTACCTTGGCTAGGAATTAGTATTCCAACTGAAATGTACAACAATATGACGGACTTAATTCCGATTTCAACGAATTTAAATGCCATCTATCAATCGGTCAATGCGACAGTGCCCTACCCCGAAAACCTATATAGTGTTTTTGCAACTTTCTCATACTTGGGTGGCGCTGGTAGCACCTTGGCTATAAGTATCTGGCTACTATTTAATCAGCGGAAAAAATATCAAAAATTAGGCTGGTTTTCAATTATTCCAAGTATATTTAATAATAATCAACTCCTATTATTTGGCTTACCAATCATGCTGCGACCAATCATGCTCCTACCAATGATTTTATCCTCAACAATAGGAAGCCTGATCGGTTTTACTGCCATTAAATTAAATATCCTAAAACCCGCAATTTTCAACGTGCCAATGAATTCGCCGCGACTTTTATTAGGCTTTTTAGCCAGTCAAAATCATTGGCCTAGTTTACTAGCAGTTTTACTAGTCTTTGCAGTCACTTTATTGATATATCAACCATTTCTAAAATACGTGACTAAGGAGGTTAACTGACCGTGCGAACCAGTAAATTTATTCTATTCCTTAGCACTATATTACTAATTGTCATTGGTATTTTTAGCTCAATTTGGATGACCAAACAACACCACAACGACCATGCCATCCAAACAGCCAAAATTTCACCGGTCATCTTCATTCCTGGTTCAAGTGCAACCATTAATCGGTTTGACGACTTGTTTACTTCAATTAACAAACAAAGTAAAGGCACCCCAGCGACACCAGTTTTGAAACTCCAAGTAAATAAAGATGGCTCTTTTACATATAATGGTAAATTAGCAACCAATAACCGGCAGCCTTTTATTGTAATTGGCTTTGAGGATAACTCCGATAGTTATGACAATATCAAACGTCAAGCCAAATGGCTGGCTTCAGCGATGAATGCTTTGCAACAGACCTATCATTTCCGTGACTTCTCAGCGATTGGGCATTCTAATGGCGGCCTTGATTGGACTGAATACCTAGAAAATTACTACAATATTAACGATTTTCACATTAAAACTTTGATGACTTTGGGTACACCCTATAATTTCTCTGAATCTTCAACCACTAAACAAACTGCCATGCTAACAGATTTAATGGATAATAGTGATAATTTACCGACCGACTTAACCGTTTACTCAGTTGCCGGCAGTGAAGACTATAGCGACGATGGAATCGTGCCAGTTCAAAGCGTCCTTTCTGGAAAATATATTTTCCAAAAACAGGTTAAGAAGTATACTCAAATTACCGTTTCCGGTGATAATGCCGAACATTCCAATCTACCTGAAAATCCGGAAGTTGTGCAATTAATTCAGGAATATATTTTAAATAATAAAAGTAATGACAACCATTCACGGCGCCGCTAGATAGTAATCAGTCATTAGCAGATAGGAGGTAAAATGTCATCTATTAAAATTAATATTTTCAACATCCGACTGGCACTAATCATCAGCCTAAGTGTGCTACTGGGATTGATTACCTTCATAGCCAATCCCATCGCCCGGGCAGAAAACCCAGATGCCCTAAAGCCGAGCCAGTCATATGTTGTCAACGATTATGCCAACATTTTAAGTGATAGCAGCCAGCAACATATCATTGACCAGGCCAAGCGTTTTCAAGCGACCAAATCACAACCCCAAGTGGTGGTCATCACAGTGAATAATACTGATGGTATGGACATGAAAAGTTTTACCAATGAACTAACCTTAAGACAAGTTTGGCAGGCTGGTAAAAAGGGCCAAGACAACGGTGTTTTAATCGTTTTTGCCAAAAATAACGGCCAAAACAATGTTCGAGTAGCCACTGGTACAGGGGTTGAATCGAGTCTACCAGATGGTAAAATAAGTCAATTGTTAAATGAAAATCGTAGCCAGCTTAAGTCTAGTGATAATACTCAGATTAATCAGGGCTTGATGAAGTTATTTGATGAAGTTTGCCAAAATATTCCCACCGATGGTCAAGCTAAGGCAAGCAGTAAAGCTACTAAGGGACTGAGTTTGGGATGGATTTTACTGCTGGTCATCCTTTTTCCGTTACTATCTATTTTTCTCATTAACAAGCTAATGCGGCGTAACAAAAATTACGCTAGTAATGGTCATTCTTCCGTTAGCGGTCAGTCATCATGGTGGCAGTGGTTACTGCTAGGTTCCCTACTAAATTCTGATAGTGGTAATCGACATGACTCTTGGTCAGACAGCGACTCCAATGGTTTTGGTGGAGGCGACAATTTCACCGATTCCGGTGGTGGTGGCGACTTTGGTGGCGGTGGTTCTGATTTTTAAATTTAATGCTCATTTTGAAAGGTGAATTTTATGAACGTAATTAACAACTCTCAACCCTTCTATAAGAAGAAGTCGGTGATTATCAGTACCGTTATTGGCCTAGTTCTGGTAATTTTACTAGGATCATTTATTGGTTCTTCTAACGGGCTGAATCGTTCTCAGCAAGACGTCGATGAGGCTACCGGTTCTGTGCAAACGGCCCTCCAAAATCGAGCCGATTTGATTCCTAATTTAGTAAATGCTATTAAGGGAAGTCAAGCTCAGGAAAGTGCCGTCTATGGCAAAATTGCCGAAGCTCGTACCCAGTACAACCAGGCAAAAAGCAACTACCAAAACGCTAACAGTCAGGACCAAAAGACCACCGCTATGGAAGGTCAAGAACGGGCGTTAAACGTCATGGTATCAGCCATCAATGAAAACTACCCCAACTTAAAGTCCGGTGACCAAGTTAGCACGCTAATGTCTCAAATTGAGGGTGCCGATAACCGGGTAACCTATCAACGACTTAAGTACAATAAGGCTGTTCGTGCTTACAACGATAAGGTTGTATCTTTCCCCAGTTCGATAGTAGCCGGGATGACCAATCATCAAAAGTTAAAGTATTTCCAAGCAGATTCAGCAGCCCAGAGTAATCCGGTGGTTGATTTTAGCAAGTAAAAATAAAAGGGCGTTATCCGTGTCATGACACGGGTAATGCCCTTTTGTATTAATCAGTAACTAAATTTTTCATCTCTTTAAACTTATTATTGTTTTTATACTGCTCATATAAACTCTGCAAACTTTGGGTTCCTAGTTGCTGAGCGTGTTCATCTTGTTCTTTTCCCTGCAGACGCCGTCCTTGATTCTTATAGGTAATCGTATCTCCGTCGATGATGAAGTATCCTTCAGTATAAGTCAGATTATCTATCTTTTCAGGAACCGTCTTCAAGCGAACCAAATTCTTATTATCACGATGTTCGATATTAATACCATTAAAGTTAACCGTCGTCATCTTTTGACCATGTTCGTCAAGTGCATTACTACCAACATCAGATTTACCCGCAAAAATCATGTCAGTGGTTAAATTACCAAAATCTGACATAAAGCCATCGGGGGTAGAGCGAGCAAAGCTAAGGCTTCCTTGTCATGTTGTGACAGATCGTCAGTATTACTTTTACCTTCTGCCTTAGTGGCTGTCTTTTGGCGAATGTAGATATTATTTTCACCCATTTGTTGACCAGAAAAAATTCGGTCTTGATCATTATCGGTGGAACCGGCAAAGTCCACCCCCTTTGGGATGAAATTAAAAGGTACCAAGGCTGAAGGAGCATCCCCCGTTGGTAGTGGATTAGTACCAAGCTTAGCTTGGAGGACGCCAGCTTCAATTTTCGAATTAATTGGGAAATCATTATCCCCGGCCTTCAAGCTACCACTGTCAGTATAAATTTTCATACTAGTGGTGCTAGTGCCATTCATAGTGGCTGAAGATAAGCCTTTTTTGTCAAATACCAAAGTGTTGCCGGCTGAATTTTTCCAAGTTCCAGCGACACTGGTATAATCCCCCGCCTGAATGGCCTTTAAATCCATGGCATCATTTGCTGACGCACTACTTTTATCAGCTGTACTACTGGTTTGTTTTTTAACCTTGGTAGTTTCTTTGTTGGTACTGTGATGGCTATTTAATGCGTACACCCCAGCACCTGCTGCTAATACAAGTATTACTAGGACACCATATACAATTTTTTTATTCAAAACTAAATCCCTTCCTCTCAAAAATAAAAGCATAGACTACTTATCTATGCTTTTATTGTATTTAAGGTGTTTTTAAACATTAATATCTTCAAATAACGTTGAATATATGTGATATTGAATTTAAAAATACTAATCAGTTCTTTTTATAAACAAAGAATACTGAAACAGTAGCAATGGTAAGACCAACGAGAGCCTCTAAGTTAATATTTTCCTTGTCTTGTTTACCAGTTACAGGTAAATTAGAGCTTTTCTGACCCGATGTAGCAATACTTGTTTTTGAAGTATTACCGGTAACAGATTCTACCTGGGCTGGTACATTAGTAGCAATTTTAGTAGTTACAACCGGATTAGTCTCAGCTTGAATATTTTTTGTATTCACCGGCACACTGCTATTATTAGTATTGGCCTTTGGAACATTATTACCGCTGTTAGTTGGTACATTAACGTGATTATCATTAGCCTTAGGTGTTGTATGCCCGCCATTGTCTGGGACAACGTTACTAGGGATGTTAGCTTTAGGCGTATTATTAGCCGGCACATCGTCATTAGGCGTGTTATTAGCTGGGGCATCAGCACTAGGAGTATTAGTATTGTCCTGAGGAACGTCATTACCACCATTAGTTGGCGTCTTTTGCTTAACATCACTAATATAAGAAACACCTGCCTTAGGTGTTTCAGTCAATGTTTGTGTTGGATTCTCTCCACCTTTATTTGCCAACTCATTAGTCAATGAAGGTTGATGAATAGAAACTTCCTTAGAACCTTGGGGTTCCACATATTCTGGCTGAACTAGCCCATACTGACTGCGGTTATCATACACCGGTTCTTTAGCGTTGCCAGTATAACGATCAGTAAGATAATAGTAACTCCAAACACTATCTCTCGTCCGAGCTACTTGTGTACCCGCCGGAAATTCAGCATGTAATGAACCTGTGTCAAGATACAAAGGACGATTAGTAATCCCATAACGTACAACTTGGGTGTCATTGCTTTCATCAGCACTAGCAGATACTGTACTAAAATTAGTTAAACCAACTTCATCGCTTACTGCAACACCCCCCGAAATTAAGGCTGACATAGCCAGTCCAACCACTATGGAATGTTTCATTTCTTTTTTCGCATTCATAAATATATTCTCCTCCGAATATAATAATATTATCATAATTACAAGTATATTCATGGATCAAATAACCACATAAAAACGATTCCGCCTCTCCAGGTAGAATCGTTTTCTTTTACTACTTATCAAATTTAACGAACATCATCTGATTCAGACAACTTCTTTTGGTTAGAATCAATACTCTCAACCAACCATTTCTTGGAATCTGAATCATAAGCCATATGGGCAATTAACAAATAACGTTGACGCAAACGACCCGAACTTTGCTTATCGGAGTCAGTTTTAGAAGAATAATTGAAATCCTCTTGAATTTCAAAAGTTACATCAGCCTTATTCTTACCAGTACTATCAACATTTTTAACCTTAACATCCCCAAAATCGATATCGTCAGCGTTGCGCTTAGCTGAATGCAGGTTATGGTCAATCATTTCGCAGAAATCACGATAGGCATGGTTACTAGTACCATCCAAGAAGGCAGAAGAAACATCCGAGCTATTTTTCTCCTTATGGGCGTAATAAGTTAGCACATCAGCCATGGTAGCCAGCGTCTTTTGGGCATCATCATTCGTTAACATGCCCTTGGCATTCAAGGTAATCTCGTCACCATTACTAATGGAAGATAGCTTCTTGTGGCTAGATTCAACCTTATTCCCATTACTAGTCTTCTTCACATAAACTTCAGCCCCAGAACTAACTGGAATATCAGTCAGATTAGCTTTCCCATCTACGATAGTACCTACAGCTGTATCGCCGACGTAAACCTTGGCATCGTTTAGGTTACTTCGAACAGTAAAACTTAACGTTTCAATGTCTAGATCAACACTTTCCGTGGTACGGCCACCAAAATAATTATTGACACTGGTTTTCACTGTCCGACCGTTTAGACTCCCCTGGGCCGTAAAGCTATACAGTCCCGGTGCCTGATGGCGAATAAGTTTTTCGTAAGAAGAATCAGTGTCACTAGTCAAAGTTTGGCCATTCACCGTTACTTTTAAGTTTGATTGATTGGTCGTCACTCGTAAATTAACTGGTTGTAGTTTAATCACATAACGGGGGAACAGCAGCCAGTTACTACCATCTTGGGCAAAAGAAACACCAGCAGAATCATTCTTAAGTAAACTTTTCAATTCACTTTGATTTAACTGCTTATCAGCTACATAGTCAGCTAAGGGCTTTAATTCATCCTTGGTGAGCTTTTTATTACTATCAGACCAGCTAGCCATCTTTTGATACTCAGCTGGATTATGACTAGCTAGAAGCTTCAGCGCCCGCTGATAACTAGCATCATAAGAATAATAGTGATAGCCAAAGCCGATCCCGCCCAGTAAGGCTAGCGCTAGGACAATGCCAGTAGTCCAGATAACCAGTTGTTTTTTAGACTTAGGCTGTGTTCTGGTAACCTTTTTAACTGTTTTAGCTGGCTTAGTTGATGGTATTGCAACAGCTTTAGCTCTAGGTTGATCCAGACCATTTTTATGCCCTTGTACCTCATCGATACTTGGTTGACGACCGTTTTCTTTAGTAAAAGTCGCAACCCATTCCTTGAGCTGTTGGTTATCTGTAGAATTTTTTTGAGGTTTTTCCGATTTAAAACCATTATTTTTAGCCTGAATAAATTCTTCAGGACTAGGCTGACGGCCGTTTTCTTTAATAAAATTATCTAACCATTGTTTCTTATCCATCAGAGTTTACCAACTTGTTGAAGATAGGCTGCTAATGCCATTCGTAACAAAAGAATTAAACATTGGCACAATCACAAAACTGATTGCAAACCACAAAACTACGCTCGTCCCAATAATTTGGGCCAATTGCCACCAAATTAAATCCACTTTCGTATCTTGTAAATGCGTTTTTTGAACCAAGAAGTAACTACCCAAACTCATAATAGTAATTGCCAACCCTGGCAACAACAATAGTGGACTATAAGCCACGGTAAAAAAAGAAGTCAATGATGAAATATCACTCATTTGACTAGTCGATGGTAGTGGTGCCACAAAAGAATATAGAAAACCTAATAGGGCAAAAATCATGGCCGTTGGGAACCAACCCAGATATTTCGTCAAGGTTTCTTTTGGTTGGTAGTGCCCCCGCGTAATTAGCAATAAACTAGGCAACCCAACCATGAAGATAATCGCCATGGCCACAAAGGCAAAGAAGAAAACTGGCGGTAAAATTCGACCACCGATATCAGGAACTGTTCCAGTACTACCGGTATAACCTTTATAAACAGCAAGCACGGCATCAATCACGCGCCGTACAATATTCCAAAAAATCCCAGCCGTTAATAATACTGTCATGACATAACTTACCCAGAGATAAGTTGTATTTTCAGCCGTTTGCGCTTCGATGAACTTTGTTGGGTTAAGGGCCCGTTCCTTGAACCACTTGAAGTAGCTCCCAGTGTGCTTCTTAACCTTATTGTAAGCTTCATTGACCTGTTCTTTTGTCTCTGAAAAGTCTTTTTCAACGGTCTTGGATTCTGCTTCAATGGCTGTTTTAACAGTATCCTCTGTCGTAAAGGCCCCAGCTTTTTGTGCCTCAGCATATTCTTCAGCGGTTGGTTTACGATCATTTAGTAGTTCAAAGTACTCTTCCCATTCAGTTTTAGTTGTCATTTCCCTCTCCTTCATCTCCTGCATAGTTATATTAAACAAACATAAAAATCATACCAAAAATGGCATGATTAGTCTAAAGATCTTTATATATGCCCAAGAGCATTAATTTTTATATTTTCCACAATCATAAGAGCATTCATACACAATCGTTAAATCAGTAGTGGAATCTTTACCAGTCAAAATATTCAACTACTGATTGAATGATATTGCCTTTAAATTACGAATACTTTACTAGCTGTGCCTTTTTGTATACCGTTTTTTCTCCCTGTACTGCTTTAATATCTGCTAGCGGATCTTCATTTAATATAATAAAATCGGCTAATTTGTCCGGTTCAATACTCCCCACCTGTTCATCTACATGCAACAACATAGCGCCATTCATTGTTGCTGCTTTCAATACATCAATTGCTGACATACCAGCTTCAACCATTAACTGTAATTCAAATGCCGACCCATTTTCAAAATCATTAAATGGTGTTCCCGCATCAGTTCCCATAGCAATTTTTACACCTGCATCATAAGATTCCTTCAAACTTTGCTGTAATGGTTTTGTAATAGCTAATGATTTATCCACCATAAAGTTTGGTAATTGCTTGGCATGACTATTAATGGCCCACGGAGCAATCATGGTGGGCACTAAATAGGTACCGAACTTGAGCATCATTTGAATACTTTCCTTATCCATAAAAATACCGTGTTCAATCGAATCCACACCAGCTTTAATAGCATTTTTAATGCCCTGATTGCCTTGTGCATGGGCTGCTGCTGTATACCCTTTATGATGAGCTTCTTCCACGGCTACTCTCATTTCCTCGACGCCTAATTGGACATCATGGGGCGTTTCTCCGGAATTACTAACGCCACCAGTAGCCATCAATTTAATATTGCGAGCGCCCTTTTTAATATTTATTCGTGATTGTTTACGAATATCATCTGGTCCGTCCGTTTCAATCCCTAGTCGTCTCCCATGCCCACCAGTCATCATAATGGCTCCACCCGAACCAATAATACCTGGAATGAATAGTTCATTTTCTTGTTCTAATTTAGAAAGAATCAAATCAATATCAAAAGTTGAACCCACATCGCGAATATAAGTAACGCCATGGGCTAAAAGTCGTTTCAAATTTTGAATAGCGATTACTGTATCATGAACAGCAGTAAAATGATTATTAAATTCAAACATGGCATCCAAAATAATGTGAGTATGAGCATTAATCATCCCAGGCATCACAAATTTACCAGTTAAATCAATCGTTTTATCAAACAATTCACCATCAATAAAATATCCCGTATCCGTATCCATACAAAATGTTTGCTGGGTAAAAGAAGTATTTTTACCAGTAAATACCCGAGCATTTTCAAATTTTATTTTAACCATTTTTTATCTCCTTAATTATCCAATACCGATTACATTACCTAAATTAACTTTAAAAAAATTGAAACAACAAACACTGATGCTATCGATACCGTTGCAAAACCACCCACTAACATTTTAGGTAGCATATTATCCAAAAGAAATTCTTGTTCGTTGATATCAGCGGTTAAATTTTTAACAACATCATCAGTTAAAATATAGTCGGCTGGAAAGCCACATAAAGCCGTTAAGGCACAAGCAAATGCCATTTCCTTATGCATGCCCATTGGTTTGGCTAAAAGTATAGAAACTAGGAACATACCCATTAATCCCAAAACAATTAAAGTGATAATTGGTAAGAATATCCGAATCAGTGTTTGGGGCGTAGTAGAGTTTAAACCCGCTAAAATATAAGCTATTAAGCCATACATCAACCAGTTAAAGGCACCAGCTTTGTGTAAGACATTGTCAGGTAAAAATCCAATTGTATGGGCAACAACCCCAAACAATAAACATAATATATTTACATTAATTGCATTATGTAAAACATGTCCAATCCAAAAACTAACAATGGCGATGACGGTTACTTTGAAAATCAAAAATGCTGGCGTATCATATTGCCCGTCCAGCATAGCCAAACGTCTATGCTGCTTTTTATCACACAATTTTTCAGAACTGATTGATTGTTGAGTTGACTTTGGATCTGCCGCATAAACACTTTGTAATCGCCGGCCTTCTTTTTTTAACATAACTGAAATCAGCGGGAAACTCACAATATGATGAATGATAAACATCACAACTGGATAAGAAACAATTGCCGTAATTCCGGCCGCCTGTAATCCTTGTGTCATCAATGCAGCTCCGACTAAACCTCCAGTTAAGGTGGGCACAGTGGCAAACACTGTCGCATGTCCAAAAAAATATAAACCAATGGTTAGAGTAAATATTAGACTCCCCATCATTCCTAAGACGGCAATACATACTGCTTTCCATTGTTTAAGCAATTTTTTAACACTCATCAATGTTCCTAGATGGACTAATAGCAAACCAATGCAAATAGTAATAAAAGATTTACTGTAGGATGCTTGTTCAATCAGATTTTTCGGAAAAAATGTCCAATATCCAATCAAAAACATCAATGCGGTCACCAACATAGAGGGTATCCATGACTTAGTTGCCCTAGATACCCATTCACCCAAAAAGATAGCGAACATGACATAGAATAAACATATTAAATTTCCCATATAGTTGATTCCTCCCTTATAATCGGGATTTAATAAGTTTATTCTAATTTATTTTTTAATAATAAGCAATTTTTATAATTTATTTATAATTTTTAAAGGTTTGATTCCTTGATAGTACCCTTAAAATTTAATTTACCAAACAGCACATAACTTTCTTTCCGAGACATGACAATCATTGAATACAAACATAAAATATAATGAAAAAAGTGATATTCAGTAAAATGCTAATCCATTTTACTAAATATCACTTTTTCATCGTTTATGCCGCCGGTGGGAGTCGAACCCACACGGTGTTACCACCACTGGATTTTGAGTCCAGCGCGTCTGCCAATTCCGCCACAGCGGCAACAAATCACAACTACATTAGTTTACTAAATATTCCAGTTTAGGTCAATCTATTTTTGAAGAAAATTCTCTTTTTATACAATTTATTTAAATTGCAAAAACATCCCGCCGATTATAA
Source organism: Convivina intestini (assembly GCF_003096575.1). GTDB lineage: Bacteria > Bacillota > Bacilli > Lactobacillales > Lactobacillaceae > Convivina > Convivina intestini. Next base: position 17,375 of record NZ_QEKT01000003.1, on the reverse strand, counting down.
TCGGCGGGATGTTTTTTATAATAAACAATTATTGACGAACAATTAAAGTTGAAATAGAAGCGTTACGAGCAATATAAGCAGCTTGAGAACCAATTGATCGCCAGAAACCACGATGAGAGTGAGCCCCAACAACAATTAAATCAGCCTTTACTTCGGGGGCAATATCTTCGACCAAAGTTTCTCCAGCCTTAGCACCATCATCAAAGAAAACTTCGACATTAGTAACACCACGCGCTTCGGCGTACTTACGGTACTTTTCTAAGTTACTTTCTAGTTGTTCGCGCTTAGCCTTAATAGCATCCAAATGCATAGCATCAATGGTTGACAAATCACCCATTTCTAAAATAGTGGCAATAATTAAGTGAGAATCATCCTCACTGGCTTGGTGAATAGCATTCGTCAAGGCAAAATAACCTTGTTCGGATTCATCAACACCAACCAAAATCCGCTTAAAGCGCTTTGGCTCGATATCCATATTCAATGTATCCATAACTCCTCCTTATTTCAGACCAAACATACCAGTAATTGAATTATAAACAATCCAAATGTTAATGATGGTTAAAGTAACAAAACTAATCCAACCCAGCCAAGTAATCCACTTAGGGTTAGCAAATTCACCCATCACCTTCTTTGATGAAGTGAAGTAGATTAATGGGGCCATTGAGAATGGCAAGACAATTGAAAGAAAGACCTGAGAATTAGTCAACAGTGAATCCAATTGAGCTTCATCACCACCGTAGTAAATAGTAGCAGCAACAACTGGCAACAAGGCCAAACCACGAGTTACCACACGCCGTAGCCACATTGGAATACGTAAGTGCAAGAATCCTTCCATGACGATTTCACCAGTCAAAGTACCTGTAATGGTTGAGTTTTGACCAGAAGCCAACAAGGCAACCGCAAACAAAGTTGAAAGGAATGGTGAGGCAATCGCCCCAGCAATACTATTATCTTGCAAAGCACGGTACATCGCACCGAAAGATCCCAAATCAGCACCGTGTCCATAGAACAAAGCGGCACCCAAAATCAAAAGCAATGAGTTAATTACAAAGGCTAAAGTTAACTGAATATTAGAATCCCAAGTCATCAAACGCACAGCATCGCGAACTTCTTCGTGATCCTCATGGTTAACCTTACGTGTTTGTGAAATAGATGAATGCAAGTAAAGGTTGTGAGGCATAACAGTCGCACCAATAATACCAGCAGTCAAAGTTAATGGAGAATCCAAACCTGAAACTTGATGAGTTGAAAGAACATGAGGTTGTGGCATGTATCCAGCCAAAACACCAAACCAATCAGGATGTGATAGGGCAACCAAGTAAACGTAAACAACCAAGATTGTCAAAATCAAAGTTGCCACAATGGCTTCGATCTTGCGGAAACCAAACTTCATCAAAAGCAATAGCAACACAACATCAAAGGCAGTTAACAAAACAGTCACAATCATTGGCCAGCCAAACAACAAGTGCAGGGCAATGGCACCACCGATAACTTCGGCGATATCAGTGGCCATCAAGGCTAATTCGGTAAAGACCCAAAGGGTATAACGACCCAATCGATTAGTACGGCTAGCGGTTGCTTGAGCCAAATCTTCTTGCTTAACAATTCCAAGCTTTCCAGCCATGTACTGCAACAGCATGGCAATCAAAGATGAAATCAAAACAATTGACAAAAGCAAGTAACGGTAACCGGCACCACCGGCCACAGATGTCACCCAGTTACCGGGATCCATATAACCAACAGCAACCAAGGCTCCTGGACCTGAAAAGGCTAGCAGACGGCGCCAAAAGGAACCATTTTTAGGAATCTCAATGGTACCGTTAACCTCTTCCAAACTTTTTTCGCCTGTGTGCTCAATCAGGCTATGTTTCTTGCGGGGACTTCCCTGTGTAGAATTATCCATATTCTTCTCCTTTGGAATTCTCCTCAGGACCAAGACAGACAGAAAAACACACGGTACTGCATTAATCATCGCAAACCTTTCTAGTAAGAAAAAAGCCGCAACAAAAAGATACAATTCCGGTGCTAAATAATTTTCATAAAGAATTTCATTCAACTTGGCTGTTGAAAGCTTATGAAAGCTACCTAACCCATCTATCAGTGCCTAAGTACATCTATAATCATACACAAGTTTACGCTTGCGTCAAGTAAAGGAAGGCGCAACATTTATCTAATGATAAATTACAATATTACATTCTTAATAAAATTAAGCTATTAAAGAGTATTTATTAAAATAAAATAATTTTTTTAAAACTAAATCGAATTACAATTTGTTTCATGCCAAGGTCCTTCGATTTGAATCGTAACATGCGAAATATGGTAGTGACTACGCAACTGGTCGGTTACGTCCTCTAAAATATTTTGAGCATCGGCTGGATTTTCCACTGCCAAATGAACGGTCAAAGCCGATTCAGTTGTCGATAATGGCCAAATGTGCAAATCATGTAATTCTTGAATTCCCGCATGCTGATTCAAATATTGATAAATTTCTTCCTCATCAACATTATCTGGCACACCATTAATAGCTAAATTAAAAGTCGACTTCATCACTGGCCAGGCTGTTACCAAAATAATCACACCAATAATTAATGACACGATTGGATCAATAATCTGCCAACCAGTCATTTGGATTAGCCATCCGGCCAAAATAACCCCAACAGAAACGCCGGCATCAGCCAGTAAATGTAAGTACGCTGTTTTAGCATTTAGATCTTGGCCATGGTGATGGCCATGCTCATCTGGCGCTCCAGAAATTTTAAAGAGCATCGCTGTGGAAAAGTTCACCACAATTCCAATAGCAGCCACAACGGTCACAATCCAACCAGTTGTATGTTCTGGTGTAACAAAAAAGAGGTCTCGAATACCTTCATAAAAAATTGTTACCACAGCCCCTAGCAGTAATAGGGCATTGAAAATACTGGCTAAAATCGAAACGTTATGCCAGCCATAAGTATGTTGCTTAGTCGCCCGTAAACCAAAAACGACCACAGCTAGCCAAGCAATTACCAAAGCCAAAACATCACTCAAATTATGAAAGGCATCCGCAAATAATGCTGTTGAATGCGCAATTTGAGCAAAAACAATCTCTGCTAAAACAAACACTAAATTAATTACAATTCCGATAATATACGGCTTTTGTTTCACCGCATTATCATGTGTGTCACTCATAAACTCCTCCTACATCCCCTTTTAAATCTGTAATTCTTGGAAAAACTCACCAGCATCCCCGACAACCTGTTCAACCTGCAAAGGCGCATTAATCAATTCTAAATTAACTGACATCAGGGTCGCTTGTGGATTAGCATATTGTAATAGACCAGCAAATGGATAAACCTTGAAACTGGTTCCAACAACCACGATTAAATCTGCCGCTGCAACCCATTGGGCTGATTCATTAACCCCAAAAGGCATTTCCTCATAAAAGGTAATCCGTGGTCGTAACTTGGCCCCATCACTAGGCCGATACATGGATTTTAAATACTGCTGAAATGGTACCGGTTGGTTATCAATTGGCGCATAGACTTCATAGAGACTGCCATGAAAACGAATTAACCGTTGAGCATCACTATTAGCCTTCACGTGCAAATCATCAACATTTTGCGTAATAATTCGAGCACGTTTGGCTTGCGTGAGCGCCGCCATTTTATCATGGATAATATTGGGCTGAGCATCTGGAAAGTACATATTATCAATCATAAATTGATATTGCTTTTCAGGTTCACGCTCAAAAGCAGTTGCACTCAAAAGGTACTCCGGCTGTAGTTTTACCCCATCATAAATCCCATTTTTAGAACGATAATCAGGAATCCCTGATAAGGTTGAAATACCGGCGCCAGTCATAAAAAGAATATTTTGGGCTTGGTCAAATTTAGCCTGAATAGCTGGTGTTACTAACATATATTAATTCACCCCCTTTCTATGTATGGCAAAGCCAATTGTTTAAATAAGTCTTGTACCGGCAAAGCATATAGTTGCTGGAAAAATGCCGGTCGATCGGCTTCATTTTGTGGTGGGGTAATGACAAAACTATTTTGCTGATCACCCTTGTTAAGGCCTACATAAGCAGTTTCTTTGGTTTGAAAATCAAGCATTTCTGTGTGAAAGATATCAAATACTTGCCGAACTGGTAAACTCAACTGCCTTTTCGATAGGACACTGGTTAGCGTTACATACTCGCGGGCATTAACCGTTGGTAACTGCCAGTTATACAAGGCTTTATCCACAGCATCAAACACTCTTACCATTTGCTTTCTGGTCTGTCGTGGCTGCTTGAAGTCAACTGACCAAAATGGCCTAACGATTGCTTGAGCAGCCGCAAATGCTCGTGGATAATTAGCTTTTAAGTCGTCGAAAAAGGCTTGATTATCATTTAAAGTGTGGCCAAACACTAAAGCATCCATGAGCACTAATAGCCGCCACAAGGTTTCTGGATCTTGTTGCTCAGTCTCTGGACTTAGCTCTTCGTGCACACCAGCTAAGTATTCCGAAACCGTTTCCACAGTGATAATACCATGCTGGTTTAATTCCGGATAAGTAATCGTATGCACCACCACCCGGTGCATCCGCGTAGCAATCTGAATTAACTGATTATCAAGTTGTTCATTATCAAAAGTAACAGCAAAAAAAATCTGTGGTATAGCACCATTTAAGGTTAATAGCATTTTTAACAGCTCATTGCCCAAAAGAAAGTCAGCCGCTGTACTATCAGCTAATTCAATTAAAATCCGACCGGCCAAGGTAGACTGGCTGACTCGGTCTAAATGTAATCGACCATCATGTTCTTGACCAACTCGGGTTATAACTTGACCTGGATAAACTTGGTTAACTTGGTCTAAAAGGGTTTGAATTTTAGGATTCATGACGACGTATCTCCTCTAATATTTGACTAGCTAGCTGGGTATCAACTGTTTTTTGTGTACTCAAACGCTGTGCTAAGGGCAGCACTTCATGTGGTTGAGCACCAACTTGAAGAGCTAAAGCCCGGTATTGCATTCGCATATGCCCAGCCTGAATTCCTTCACTGGCAATCGCTTTAAGGGCCGCTAAATTTTGTGCTAAACCAACACCAGCAATAATTTCACGTAAGGTTTGAACGGATGGTTGTTCTAATAAGGCTAAATTGCGTTGGGCCTGGGGCAAGGCCGTGATAGCACCACCAATACTACCAATTGGCAACGGTAAGACTAGCTCACCCACTAACTGCTGCTGATTGGCATCAATTGACCACTGACTCAAGCTCTGGTATGAACCCAATTGACTAGCATAGGCATGCCCGGCGGCTTCGACAGCTCGCCAGTCATTTCCAGTGGCCAATACCACGGCGCCCACCCCGTTAAAAATCCCCTTATTTTCTGTAACCGCCCGGTAGGAATCCACTTTGGCAAACCGGCTAAGCGCTGCGATTTTGTGTGCTACTACTTCCCCGCCAAGCACGGCAAAGGGAACCCTTCCTTGAACCTTGGTTAAATTATTGCGCCCATCATTACTCAAGATTGCGCCCAAACACTGCTGTATAAAGGGATGAAAGAATTCTTTTTCGGCCGCTAAAATTGTATTAACAATGTTGGCTCCCATTGCCTCTTTGGTGTCAATTAAAAAGTCAACACTTACCAGTTTTTGACTTAACTCACGTAGTTGAACCTTGACTAGACCCCCACCGCGTTTTACGATTGACGGCTTAGCTTGATCAGCTACTCGTTGAATTTCAGCTGTATATTGATCAATAAATTCATGTAAAGCAGTAACATTGACATCCTCAAATAGTAACTGTCCAAGCGTCAACGCTGCTGACTGTATTTTTTCAGTAAAAATGCCACCATTAAAATTAAGCATTCGAGCGCCATTATTAGCTGCTGCGATTACACTAGGTTCTTCAATGGCCATAGGTACCGTATAAAAATGGCCATCAACCTGTAAACGCTGCAAAACCCCTTCGGGTTCACGAAAATCAGTAATATAATTTTCGACTATCGCTGCATTCACTAAATTTTGTTCAGCGGCAAAATCCTGACGCAATTCTGCCGTTAGGGATAATTGGTTCAATCGTTCTGTCGGCGTTTTTTCATAAAACTTCTTAGTCATCGAGTTTACATACTCTTTCGGCAATGATACCTTCTCTAACACCACTTTCGGAGAAAATAACCTGGGGGGCATCAATTGCTTTCATTAAATTAAGGAGGGGAAGTAATCCACTAATGATAATATCAGCTCGTGATTTTTCTAATCCTGCTATTTTTTCACGACCAGCTCGATTCGTTTGTCGAATTTGGTCAAATAGCTGTTCCACTAAGGTCCGTGACATTGTAAAGCCATGGATATTGTTAATTTGGCGTTCACCATTAAAGGCACGTGCTACACGAGCTAGGGAACGATTGGCGCCACCGAGCAAGATAACCGAATCATTTTTAAAATTATCCAACCATTTTAGCTCTTGGTACTGCTGATTAATTGAAGCACAAGCGGCTTCAATATTAGCTTGTTGAACATCATCAGCTAATTGATATTTTTCAGATAGATTCACTGCCCCAAAAGGTAGGCTAATTTCATGCTGTTCTTGTCGATTTTTAAAGCCAATTAATTCAACCGATGCACCACCGGTATCTAAAATAACCCCATTTTGAATGTCACTTAAGGTCGCCATCACACCCAAGTAATCATAATGTGCTTCCTGGGTACCAGTCAAAACTTCAAATTCAATACCAACTTCTTGTTGTACTAAATTCAGGAATTCGGCTTGATTTTTTGCCGTACGGACTGCCGCCGTGGTGATTGCTTTGGTGGCTAAGGGTCCATACTGATCCAAATGTGCCTTAAACTCCTTTAGTACGGCAATGGTTCGACGAATTGGCTCCGGTTGTAACATCAATGACGAACCCATATTTTGTGCAATCCGAGTGTCAGTTTTCTCCCGTAGAATCTCAGTATAACTACCATCCGGATGCAAATCCTCAATAACCATTCGAGCGGAATTGCTCCCTAAATCAATAATACCCAAATATGCCATTTCTATGCCTTATCCTTAGCTTTTTTCCAGTATAACACGAATTTTACGAATCAAAAAAAGCGCCGAAGCGCTTTAATATTCTACTCATTAGGTAAATATTGTTCCCCAATCAGCGCTAGATTATCACTAGCGATTCGAGCCCCATAGGATGGTACTTGTCCACCAAATTGGGTACCAGTATCTTTGGGCTCTAATGCTAACTGGTTACGGATTTTATCAGTTATCCGTTGCTTTTCAGTTTTAGGTACCATTTGATAAGAAATACCGCCATACATGTCCAGCTGCCCTTGAAGGTTATCAGAAACTTGATTTTTCGTAGCAACTCGATAAGTGGTAATTAATTTCAGGACATTATCAAAGGAGATGTCAGTTTGGGCATTTTTAGAAACGGTCTTAATGAACTTAGGATTAGTCAAATTCTTAAGGTTAACTGCCTTTTTCATAAGAGCCTTTAAGACCAAACGTTGTCGCAATTGACGACCATAATCGCCATCAGGATCATCATAACGCATTCGTGAAAAGGCTAAAGCGGCATCGCCGTCCATCACAGTTTTACTCTTAGACCAGGTTTTACCATTATCATCAGAATGCTCATAACGAGAACTTCCTTTGTGGAATCGATACAAATTTGGTCCCTCAGCGTGAGCTGTTTCTTGACTATATTGGAAATCAAGCGGTGAATCTACCGAAACCCCACCCACCTGATCAACTAAGCTTTCTAAGCCCTTCATATTGACCAAAACATAGAAGTCAATTGGCACATTCAAATAATTTTGTACAGTCTGCATGGTTGCTCCAACCCCTTCAATGGGATAGGCGGCATTCATTTTTTGCGGGAAGGTTTCTTCAGCACCGACAATTGATACCATAATATCACGTGGAATCGAAGTCATCGTGACTTCTTGTTTAGTTGGATTTACCGTCAAAATCATCATTGAATCCGTCAAACCATCACGATCACGGTTCAACTCGCCCACATCGGTTCCCAAGACCAAAACTGAAAATGGCTTACCTTCTTTGACCAATTGGTTAACATCCCGCGCTTTAGTAATTTTAGCCGAATGTTGCATGCTTTCAACTGAACTTTTAAATTCAGCGAAGAAAAAAGCACTTACGCCAATCGCGGCCACTAGCAAGATTAATAAAGTCCAGCCAAGCCAGCGTGTCCGACGCCGACGGTGCGGCCGACGCGGCCCTTTCTCGTCAAAATTAGCCTCCTCTTCTTTACGGCGCGAAGAGCGACTGTAGTTATTTTCGTCCATGGTCTGTCTACTCCAATATTTAGATACAAATATTATACCTTAAACATTATCACGTTGCGAATAGCTCAACTAACAACAAAAAGACCTCCGAGGAGATCTTTTAATCTTAATCATTTGCAAGCGCTTCAATTGTATTTAAGCGAGCCGCTTTACGTGATGGCACAAAGCTAGCTGCTAAGGTAATCACGATACTAATGGCCACTGCTTCTAAGACATTAACAGCAGAAATATGAACAATATTATAAGTAATCAGTGAATATAGAAGCTTATTCATGACCGCTTGACCGATAAAGGCTAAAATAATACCGATAATCGCAGCGACAATCGCCATCAACAAAGATTCATTGGTAAAGAGATACTTAATATCACTTTGACGAGCACCTAAGGCCCGCAAAACCCCAATTTCCTTCGTTCGTTCGGCAACTGACATATACGTGGTCACAATAATCATAATGGCTGAAACCAATAATGAAATACCAGAAATGGCCGCCAAAACATAGGTTGCTAAATTAGTAATACGATAAATTGTTTCTAAGACATCATCCATGGAAGCAGCAACGAAAGCTTGCATACCATTAATTTTGATTGAATTAATTTTTCGAACAGCTTCTTTAACGTTGGTAGTTTTATCTATTTTAACCGCCACAAAGTTTGGATCGGTCAACGCTCCGGCTGCAGCCAATTCAGCTTTCATTTCATCATGTGAAACCGCAAAAACTTCAGCCGCCTGATTACCGTCGGTAATACCCACAACTTTTAACTTAGCCGTAACGTTGACAGGGTTATTATCGGCATCGACAGCCACATATTCAGCCTCAATCTCCTTGCCTATTGCCTTAGTCCAATTCGAACCAATTTTGCTAGCAAAGTTCTTGGAAACAACAATTTCACCTGAATGCAGGGGCTTACGGCCCTTTTTAAGTAATTCAGTTGATAGGTTGGGGGCCCAAGAACGGAAATTTGATCCAACCTTAACATCATGATAACTAAAATTAGCTGTGGCCAACATGTAAGCCGGATAAATATTTTTCACATGTTGCGACTTACTTAATTTATCCAAGTAATCCGAATTAATGGTTGTACTAGCATAGTTAGTCGCCATCACTTTTTGCGTGTTATCAATTTGCTCAACCGCGTTAAGTTTACTATCCTTGGATAAATTACGATAAACAGTTGGATAATCAGGGTTAGCTAACTGCCCAACCTGTTGATTAATATACCCTTGAACACCATTTCCTAATCCTAAGAATAGAATTACCGAGAAAACACCAATCGCTGATCCCAAAATGATTAACAAGCTTTGCAGCCAGTTATAGCGCAAATGTTCATAGGCCATTGACCAAATTGTTGCTGGTGATAACGGCCGTGATGTTAAATGGTACATCGGATTTTGAATCCGATGATGTTCATTTAAGCTCCGATCCCGGGCAATATGCCCATTTTCCATGTATAGAATACGGCTACTATGATCAGCAACTTCCTTTGAATGGGTCACCATTATGACCAACTTACCCTCTTCGGCAATTTGGCGTAGTAAAACCAACACTTCACCGGTGTTAACAGAGTCTAAGGCACCGGTTGGCTCATCGGCAATGATCACATCTGGATCACCAGCTAAAGCACGAGCGATGGCAACACGTTGTTTTTGTCCCCCTGATAGTTGAGAAGGATATTTATGAACATGCTCTCCTAAACCAACTTTTCGAAGCAGTAACTCTGCTCGTTCATGACGTTCCGTAGCGCTCAAGGTGGTCATGTTCAAAGAGGTTTCGACGTTTTGCAAATTAGTCTGATAATTAATCAAATTGAAACTTTGAAAAATATAACCAATTGTTTGTCGGCGATAATTATCTAGTTGTCCGGCTTGATGATGGTCTAGAAGATGCCCATCAACTACCACTTCTCCCTGGAAATTACGATCCAGACCACCAATTATATTCATTAAGGTGGATTTCCCACCACCAGATTCCCCTAAAATTGAAACAAATTCACCTTTTTCAAAAGATAAATCAATCCCTTTTAAAACGGGAAATTCTTGTTTTCCTAAGTAATAGGATTTGGTAATTTTATGTAGTTCTAAAAATGCCATTAGCCCGTCACAATCTCACTTTCGACAGCTGCTTTATCATATTAAATCGGCTAAATTGTGATGAAAATAAGCCCTCTTTACATACCAATTCATTATAAACTACTAAGGAAACCTGTCAACATTAGGAATGTTTTTTAGGAAAGTTTTTAATATCACAAAAAAAGCTACCGCATAAGCGGTAGCTTTAAATAAAGTTTTCTAATAATTAACCAGCGATTCCAACGATAGTTGAACCAACTACGGCAAAACCAACACGGCTAAATGATGCGTTAGTTACCCACAAACGGTGACTAGGAGTACCATTAGTAATCATGTTTGTTTCGTTGTACCATGCATCAACAACTGATGATGGGTCAAAGCCGATAGCAACAACTTCAGGACCGGCAACTTGTTGGAAATGACCACTTGGCAAGCCATCGTTAGCAGCAGCTTCTTGTGCACGAGCTTGAGCAGTAGCAGCCAAGCTAGCATCGTAACGAACTGGGGCCAAACCAAGAGCAGCACGCTTAGCATTCATAGAATCAACCATAGCTTGGATTGAACCATCAGCACCAGCTGAGTAACTAGCATCAACACTAGCAGTACTTGGTGTTGCAGCCGCAGTCTGTTGACTAGCAGCAGTTGAAGCGCTAGCAGGTTGTTGTGCTGCAGCTGGGGCAGTTGATTCAGAAGTAGTAGCACTTTGAGCTTCTACAGCTTGACTAGTTGCAGCTTGAGCTGCTGGAGTAGTTGAGGCTGCAGGAGCAGCAACGGCTGGCGTTGCTGACTTCTTAGCAGCTGAACCATCAACCTTCAAAGTATCACCAGCAAAAATCAAATCCTTGTTAGCAATACCATTCAAATCAGCAAGGGCATCAGCAGTAGTGTTGTTGTCAACAGCTAACTGTGACAAAGTATCACCAGCTTTAATAGTAACGTCATCAGCTGATGCTGAAACACCAGCTGCAGTAAAGGTAGCGGCACCGGCAGCGGTAGCCAAAATCGTATTCTTGATATGTTTCTTCATGAGAATAATATACTCCGTTTTGTTTGTTTTCTACTTATTATCTTGTACCACAAGTTAAAGTCTTAACCTTTGGACATTTCACATTCTACCGATAATATATAACAAATATTTTTCTAATATGTTGCTATAATATTTCAAATATTTCTTAAATATTACAATAACTTGAGTTATAAGTTTAATAAAAGGCTGCCATAGGTGAATCCTGCGCCAAATCCTGTTAGTAGTACTTTTTTACCTGTAAGATCCTCTCGTTGATTAAGCTGATCAAAGGCCATGGCAATGCCCGCTGAAGAACTATTGCCATATTGCTGCACATTACAAATGAATTTTTCAATCGGTTGCTGTAAACTTTCAGCAATTTTTTCAATAATACGTAAATTAGCCTGATGAACAATGTAGTAATCCACATCATCTGGTTTCAGATAATCTTTTCGTAAAAAGGTCCGAATGTGATCTGGGATTAGTCCGGTAACCTCTTGATAAACCAACCGACCTTCTTGGGCAAAGGCATCGATCTTCGGATAATTATCCGCTGAGAGACTTTGAAGTGGCATAATCCGACCAGAGTGAACGACATGGTCATTTCCAGCAGTATGCAATTCTTCCCTTACTACCTGTTGGCCGTTAGGATCAGCTTGCAAAACTACAGCACCAGCGCCATCCCCAAAGAAAACAGTACTAGCTCGATCTTTAAAATCCATCATCTTAGAATTTACTTCAGCAGCAATTACTAATCCATATTCACCACTACCGGCTTGCAAAAGCTTATCCGCGGTACTTAAGCCAAATACAAAACCCGCACAGGCCGTTGATAAATCATATCCCCAGGCATTAGTAGCTCCCAAGTTACGTTGAACTAAAGCAGCTGTTGACGGAGCCAAACCATCTGGCGTAAATGTGGTCACGATGATAAAGGCCAGTTTTTCTGGACTAAGATTAGCACGCTGCAAAGCAATTTGAGCTGCTTTAGTCGCTAAGTCACTGGTATTTTCACCCTGTAAGGAGACCCGGCGCTCCTTAATGCCTGTATGGCTTTGAATCCATTCATCAGTAGTATCAATTAATTGCGCCAAGTCATGATTGGTCACTATATCTTCAGGGACATAATGTCCACTGGCTATTATCCTAGTTCCTGGCATGTTCTTCCCTTACATTTATAATTTATCCATCAATTATAAAAACTAATATTAATCTAACATAAAAAGCCCCTGCGGGCTTTCTTTTTATGAGTTGGCTTTCAAAGTAGCTACTCGTTGTTGAGTGGCAGCCAATTTACTTTGCCAATCAGCCAATTTTTCACGTTCACCATTTACGACCTTGGCAGGAGCAGAGTTAACGAACTTTTCGTTACTTAGCTTACCTTGAGCTCGTTGTACTTCCTTAGTGAAGCGATCAATTTCACCTTCTAAACGGTCAATTTCAGCACTAATATCAATTAAGCCAGCAAGTGGCACGTATACTTCAGCCCCCGTGATAACCTGTGACATGGCCAAGTGCGGTACTTCAACATTTTCATCAATAATTAATGACTGTGGATGAACAAAGCGATTAATATAATCAGCATTTTCATTGAAAATTTCTTTCAATTTTACATCATTAATTTTGATTAAGACGTCAATTCCCTTAGACATTGGTGCATTGGCTTCGGCACGAATGTTCCGAACCGCAACAATCAAGTCCTGGAGAGACTTGAAAGCTTCTTCAGCTGCTGGATTAGCTAATTGCGCCTGAGCAGTTGGGTAGGCTGAGATAGCCAAATCAGCGTCCTGACCAGCCTGTTGTGGCATTTCTTGCCAAATTGCTTCAGCCATAAAGGGCATGATTGGCTGCAACAAGCGTAGCGTTTGGTCCAAAACATAGGCCAAAGTTTGTTGAACGGCAGTCTTATCACCTTCACCATTCAAAGTTTCTTTGGTCATTTCAATGTACCAATCCGCAAAATCAGACCAGATGAAGTTGTATAATTCTCGACCAGCTTCACCAAATTCAAACTTATCAAAATTACGGGTTACCTTAATTACTACACTATTCAAACGAGACAAAATCCATTGATCAGCTAAACTTTGTTGATCAGCAGCTGGAACCTTAGCCTCAGTATCATCATCCAAATTCATAATGACATATCGAGCAGCATTCCAAATTTTATTGATAAAGTTCCAAGCCGCGTCCATCTTTTCATAAGTAAAGCGAACGTCTTGTCCTGGCGTAGAACCAGTAGCTAGGAACCAGCGCAAGGCATCAGCCCCATACTTTTCAATGACATCCATTGGATCAACCCCGTTACCAAGGGACTTGGACATCTTACGACCCTCACCATCTCGAATCAAACCATGAATCAAGACATTTTTAAATGGCCGTTGGCCGGTAAACTCTTTTCCTTGGAACATCATTCGAGCAACCCAGAAGAAAATAATGTCATAACCGGTTACTAAAGTATCAGTTGGATAATACTTCTTGAAGTCCCCCTCCAAATCATTAGGCCAGCCCATTGTTGAAAATGGCCAAAGTGCGGAAGAAAACCAAGTATCTAAGACATCAGGATCGCGTTCCCAGTCAGCTCCAGGAGCCTCCTCTCCGACATAAAGCTCTTCTTGAGCCGTTCCTTTATTCTTATACCAAGCTGGAATTTGATGTCCCCACCATAGTTGACGGGAAATAACCCAATCACGGATATTTTCCATCCAACGGGTAAAGGTATCTTCAAAACGACCCGGCACAAAATTAACCTTTTCATCAGGATTTTGCTGCATAGCCAATATCTGTTTGGCCAAAGGTTCCATTTTAACAAACCACTGCGTTGACAAGCGCGATTCAATTGGAACCCCAGTTCGCTCTGAATGACCAACCGAATGGGTCAAAGGATCAACCTTTAACATGTAGCCATCATCTTCTAAGTCCTTGACAATCGCTTTACGAGCTTCAAAACGTTCCATACCAGCATATTTACCAGCATTTTCATTTAGATGCGCATCTTCAGTCATCGTGTTAATACGTTCCAAATTATGACGATTACCTACCTGAAAATCATTAGGATCATGGGCTGGTGTAATTTTAACCATCCCCGTTCCAAAGTCTTTTTCAACATATTCATCGGCAATGATTGGCACAACGCGGTCAACCAAGGGCACCTTAACTTGCTTACCAATTAAGTCCTTGTAACGCTCATCAGTTGGATTAACCGCAATCGCTACATCTCCAAACATGGTTTCTGGACGAGTAGTAGCAATTTCAATATAATCTTTACCATCAAAAGTCGTACCATCAACAAAGGGGTACTTCACATGATAGAAAGCCCCTTGATCGTCTTGATAAATAACTTCAATATCAGACAGAGCCGTTCGAGCTTGTGGATCCCAGTTGATAATATATTCACCGCGGTAGATCAGCCCTTTATTATAGAGATCAATGAAAACTTTATTAACAGCTTGGTTTAAACCTTCATCTAAGGTAAAACGCTCACGACCATAATCCAAAGAAAGCCCTAACTTACCCCATTGCTTTTTAATGGTGCTAGCATACTCATTTTTCCAGGACCAAACCTGTTCAACGAATTTATCGCGGCCCAAGTCGTAACGACTAATACCCTCACCACGCAAGCGTTGCTCCACCTTAGCTTGGGTAGCAATACCGGCATGGTCCATTCCAGGTAACCACAAAGTATCAAAACCCTGCATCCGTTTTTGACGAATAATCATATCTTGCAAAGTAGTATCCCAAGCATGACCTAAATGTAACTTTCCAGTTACATTAGGTGGTGGAATTACCACGGAATAAGGCTCAGGCTCATTCCCCTGAATGGCTTGATTAGCTTCCGGAGCAAATAGTTTTTTACTAAGCCAATGCTGGTAGCGCCCATTTTCAACTGCATTAGGATCATATTTGGTTGACATATTAACTTCACGCATATAAATTCTCCTCCTTCTAATAAAAGCGCCCTAATCAACTAAGATTAGGACGCTTACACGTGGTACCACCTAAATTGTCATCACCTGGATGACCACTTAAATCTATTTTTAATTAATCAAAGCCCTTAGCAACCTTCAGCAGTGCCCTAACTGGTTTACACCAACCACCAGTTCTCTACAATAGGAACATTTGCTTACTCCTCTAAGATGCTTTCAATCTTATACAAATAACTAAACTGCGTCAAGCCTTAAATTTATTCATCCGACTGGCCTTTACCAAAACGGAAACGGAATTCAGATATAATCCCGATTATCACTGCTACCCCGACGATTAAAGCAAAGGGCCACCATGGTAAGGGTTTATTAGCTGCTTTATCCTTCTTATCTTTTTTAATAGCTGCTTTCGGCGTTACTTGGGGCTTATTTACCTCAGAAACAACCGAAGAGCGGCTCTCTTGAATTGACATAGATTCTTGACTACTTTGCGCGCTAGCACTAGCCTGATCACCAGTCATTACATCACTACTATTACTGTTATCGCCCTTGTTATTATTCACACCGGCATTAGCATTATTGGCGTCATTTTGACTCGTAGCAGACTTATTATCTTTTTTATCACCACCAGGGACAGGAATACCATTACTATTAAATTCAATATCAAAGGCATACACGTGGTCGTAACGAATGGCCGGGATATTAACTGACATATGTCCAGTTAAACGTTGGCTCAAAGATGTCGCCGTAAATGTAAATTGATATAAATCTGTGTTGTCTTGGGTACTCTTTGAAACCGATGGCGTCTGTCCATTAAACTCGGTTACCGTAACCGGAAATAACCCCAAGCTATGATCAGTTTTAACAACCAGGGTTACCTCATAGTGGTCACCAACCAAAGTAGCACGACCCGGCTTTACAAAATATTGGTCCGCCATTGAAGTACCCGTACTACCATTTTTGATGACTCGATAAGAAACACTAAAATCTTCTCCATCAGCTGCTGCAGAGTTAGAAAATAATAAGCAAAAAGCACTACTGAGCAGTACAAGGAACCCAATCCCCCACAATTTATTTAACTTCATAATTCCCCCGGTGTAAGATATTTATTCAGATATTTTCCAAACTAAACCAATTTAAAAATCATCCTATTTATTAGCCAACGTGAAAAAGGCATAAACGCCCTAATACCGACTATTTTAAATTTTTAACACTGTGAATGCAACCTGAAAATCAAGGACTACTTTATTACGAACCAAAGCGATTCATATCGGTAAAGCTATGATAAGATAAAGCTAATAAGTATAAACCAAATCAAGCAGGGAGATAGATATGAACAAGAAAGTAATGGTTGTTACGCTAGTAGCTGTCCTATCCGGTGGGGTAATTTATGGTGTTAGCGCCCAAACTGGTGTCTTCCATCACGCTACTACTAGTAAAGTAAGTTCTAGTAGTAAGGACAGTGCTAAAGACAGTGATAGCCAAACAACAACTAGTCAAGCTGATAGTACCAGTTCTGCTAAAAGTAAAGCTGGATCAAGTAGTAGCATGACCAGTCAAGCCAAAGATAAGACAAAAGCAACGCCATCTACCAGCCAGGCCAGTCAAATGACCTATTACTACAATGGTCTTAACCTACCAAAGTCAGTTACATTAACCGATATAAACGGTGCTAATCCAAATATCAGCTTTGCTAGCGCAAGCTATGCCAGTCAAAATACTGATCCCATGTCCTTTAGTGCTCAAGTCAGCAGCATCAGCGGTAAAACAGTTCGAGTCTTTAGTGCCACTGATAATTCAGTTCAAACCGTCCAGGCCATTCAGCAAATTAGCGTTGGAAAACAAATTGCTGGTCCAAGTGCCGGTCCTGATATGGCGCATGCTACTTTTTACATGGTAAAAGATAGTAGCGGTGCTACTCATCTAGCATCTCCTAATTTTGCTGGTAATGTCAGTGATGATCAACGCGACGTTATGATTGAGCTAGCTCAATAAATTAAAACAAAAAAGCAAGCTACGGCTGAAGTGCGCCCCCTAGATTGGAGAAATCCAAACTAGGGGGCGCCTTTTATCATGGCGAAATATTCACTGGCAACTAAATTAAAAGCAATTGACC
>NZ_QEKT01000002.1 GCF_003096575.1 Convivina intestini | reverse complement strand
GGTCAATTGCTTTTAATTTAGTTGCCAGTGAATATTTCGCCATGATAAAAGGCGCCCCCTAGTTTGGATTTCTCCAATCTAGGGGGCGCACTTCACGTTAGGCGTTTTTTTATTTGGTGATAACTTTTAGAATTTTTACCTTAATGCTCTCTCCGTTAGGAAGCGGAACATTAACCGTGTCACCAGTCTTCTTACCGATTAGGGCAGTAGCCATTGGCGACTCGTTAGAAATCTTACCGGCCAATGGATCAGCTTCGACTGAACCCACAATGGCATAAGTTTCAGGATCTTCATCTGGTAATTCTTGGAAGGTAACTTCTTTACCAAGCGATACTTCATCTTTTGCAGTGGCGTTTGCATTGATGATTTCAGCATTTTCAATCATTTTACGTAAAGTGATGATCCGACCTTCGACAAAGGCTTGTTCATCCTTGGCTGATTGATATTCTGAGTTTTCTGATAAATCACCATACGAACGGGCGATTTGAATTCGTTTTGTAATTTCTGGACGCTGGTTAGTAATTAAATCATCCAGTTCTGCCTGCAGCTTATCGCGGCCCTCGGCAGTCATTGGAAATGTCTTTTCTTCTGACATGAGATTGTCCTTTCAATGCGCAGGTGCGCTTAGATACAGCAAAAAGAATATATCACGGCCAGCCTATTCTTGCAAGCGGGGGGATGATCGGCTGATTATAATTTGACTACCCAAAATGATGACCCCAATCAAAGTGATGATTAAGCCCCAGTATAGGTAAGGCGGTACATAGCTAAATTGAACCTGATGATAACCGGGTTTAGTTTTAATGGCCAGTAGGAAATTACCAACCTGGCTGGTGGCCACCTTTTTACCATCAATTTTAACCTGCCAACCTGGTGCTGCTGGAATAGAAGTCATAATCACTGGTTTACTAGTGGTGGTGGTGATGTGTCCGCTAATCTGATTTTCTGTCCGCTGGGTAATAGTTAATGAATGTTGTTTTAATTGTGCGACGTCTTGGTTAATTGCTGCTTGATTTAAGTGATACAGGGCAACATTGCTGAGCGTTAGACTGGCAGCATTTCGCAGTCGAATCGTTAATTTTTGTTCCTGACCAGCGGCGTGATCAGTTAAGTTGACAATGACGGTATTTCGATATGAGCTAAATTGGGTGATAACTTGGTCATTAATTAATAGATCAAAGTTTTCTATTTTTAAATTACCACCTAAGGTTAAGTAATAGGGGTCATTGGTTTTAGGGGTAAAGGTTAATGTTAGTGAGCCAGGTTGACTAGAATCTTTTTTTTCTAATTGGCTATTGGTAATGGTGGTTGGTAGATTGACATTATTAGCTTGGGAAAAATCAAAATCATCTTTACTGATTAGCTGATCTTTTCGACCAGTTAAGGCCTGCCATAAACGGGCTTGATTTTGAATTGGTAGGGCACTGTTAAGATAAGTTTGTAATACTTGCTGGTTGGCTGCAAAAGCAATCGGCAGGGCCTGCGGGTTTTTGAAGATTGTTGTCGTACTAGTCTGGGCATACCGTTGATATTGCGTGAAATCAGCCCGATAGCCGGTTTTACGACTTTGGGGGCTTCCTTCGGTTTTATTAATTTGTGGACTAGGACTGAAGTAATATTTAAAGCCCAAAAGATTATCAGTTAATACAGTACCGTTACTATAATTAACAAAATTATCACCTTCGGGTTGGCCCATAGCTTGATAGAACTGCACCATCTTGTTGGGCATTAAGGAACTAAAGTGGCCACCGCCATAGAAGTCTTCCATCATACTATCCCCACGGGTACGTTGATAGGTTTGCCCAACGCGATACCAGCTCCGGTCGTTATGGATTTTATTTTTATCTGCTTTTAGGGCAGTAATGGTGGTTTGGTAATCACTTAAATTGATATAAGAAAAATTATTGAGAGTGGTGGAGATATTGGTAGTTAGGCTGATACAAGTAATAAAACCTAGCAATCCTAAACGAAGGTAATGGGGCATGGGCGCGGTGATGACGAGTAGACAAATTGAGCTCAATAGCCAAAAAATTAGGATATTATTGTTTGTTAGAAAGCTAAGCTGCTTGAGCTGGCTTAGAGCATAGAGGGTGATGGCGGTAACGATGGCAAATAAAATCGAGCAGGTAAGAAGCCGCGGTTGCCAATTGGGTCGATAGCCCCAGGCAGCTAAGAAGATTAAGAAAAAACTGATTAAAAAACTAAAACGGTAAGGATACCAGACTGGATATTGGCCACCGTGAAAGGCAAGGGTTAGTGGCGCCCAACAAGTTGCTAAGATAAGGATTGCCAAAAGAAGCAGGGCCGTTAATTTGCTTACATAAGAGATGGTCCGATTAGTGACAAAAGCCCCTAAGGCAACTAAAACAAAGGCTGAGATAAAAATATTAGCCTGTCCATTTTGCATCTGCTCAAAATCAAAACTGCCAGGAATTAGTTTGATTAGTAAATGTAGGGGATTATTTTCAAAAGCCAAGCTCCAAGCGGAATTATGGCCAATTTTCCCCTGTTGGAGTTGAAAGTAAGCCGGTAAAATTAGCCAGGCTGACATGACTGCGCCTAAGACGCTTTGGCCAATGAAAATCAAAGGGATTTTTATGGTTTTATGGGCTAATTGAGGAAAGCGCCAGAGGGCATATAAGACGATGAAAATCACCACCATAAAGGCGATGTAGTAGTTACTAATAATGGTTAAAGCTAAAAGAATACTGTAGGGCCAGCCCTTCTTACCGCCTAAGAGCCCTTCTAAGGCTAAGATTAGTAATGGTAGCAAAATGGCAGTATCCAGCCATAGTAAATTTAGATCATTGGCAATAAACCAACCACTAAGCGGGTAGGAGATGGCAAACAGACTAATATAGTGGCCTTCTTGGAGTTTTAGGCGATGAATGAGATAGGCCATGCTTAATCCGGCGGCTCCAAATTTAAAAACGGTTACCCATAAAATCGCACTAGGTAAGTGTAAATCGCTCACAAACAAGAAGATTATATTAAATGGACTCATTAAATAATAGGCCCATTCGCCCAACATATCGCCACCCAGGGCATTACTAAAGGAGTAAAGAAAGTTACTGGGATGGTTTAAGAAGGCGGCTTTGAAGGCAGCAAATTGATCAATATATTGCTGGCCGAGATCGACGGTTAAAATAGTGCTAGTGCCAAAGGGCGCCATGCCGCGGCTGGCAAAATAGCCCGTCATAAAGATGACTGGGAGCCAAAATGAAATGGCTAAGGGGGAAAGTAAGTATTTTTGAGTAAATTTACTAATTTTTTGCATGTGTTTAGGATACCAAAAACTACCTTTTTTTAGCGACAAAAATTGGATTTATGGTAAAGTAAATAGGACTATTATCACGAATTTTTGGTGAGGAATCATGAAACCTAATCCCTATTTAGAAAACCGAAATAAAAACGATGCACGGGCTAACTTACCGAACCGACTAAAAATCTTATTAGGGGTTGTTTTAGCGCTAATGGCACTCTTAGTGGTGCAATTGGCTTTTTTAACAATTAAACAAGGACCTGATTTTCAAGCCGAGGTAAAGCGCAGTGATGAGACTGTTGAAAAGGGGAATTCTCCACGTGGTCTTATTTACGATACAACCGGCCGCGTGATTACTGGTAATAAACCCCAAACAGCTGTGACCTATACCCGTGGAAAGGCGACAACCTCGACGCAAATCGCCAAGATTGCAGCGGGCCTTTCTAAGTATCTAACTATCGATACCAAGCGTTTGAGTGACCGTTCTAAGGCTGATTATTATCTAACGACCCATCCTAAGCAAGCCACTAAGATTCAAGCAATTATTGAAAAAGAATATCCTAAAGCCTCTCAGAGTTGGACAACAACTCAATTGAATACCGCCATGTCTAAATACGTGCGGCAGCAGGGCTTAGATAAAGATGTTGATGCCAACCAGGCTATGATTTTTCAGCGCATGAGTGGGGCCTATGCTTTGTCAACGACCTTCATTCAAGAATCAGGCGTTAGCGATCAGTCTCAAGCTGAAATTGGTGAGCACCTTGGGGATTTCCCAGGAGTGAAGATTGGTTCCAGCTGGACCAGAGATTACCCGCAGGGTGATGATTTCCAGCCTTTGGTAGGAACGGTAACGGATGAGGCGACTGGTCTACCGGCTGACCGTTTGCATACCTTATTAGCTCAAGGTTATTCGCAAAATGAACCGGTTGGTAGCAATGCCTTAGAAAAGCAGTATGAAAGCATTCTGAAAGGTTCTCCTTCCCAAACCTTAATTACTAGTAATGCCAACGGCCTTAAGACTAGTAAGGTTAAGTACGAGGGACAAGCCGGTGATAGCCTGAAGCTAACCATTAATTCTGAATTCCAGAAGAAAGTTCAGCAAATTTTGGATAGTAATATTCCTGGTGGTAATGTGCAAGGAATTTATACGACCGTCATTAATCCCTATACTGGCGGCATTTATGCTATGGCTGGGGTTAATCGAGATTCGTCGACTGGTAAGAAAACGGCTAATCCACTGGGAAATATTAATCAGGGGATTGTCATGGGATCGGTGGTTAAGCCAGCCATCCTAGCCACTGGTTTCCAAAAGGGAATTATCACTGCCAGCAATAATACAATGTATGATCAGGCGATTAAAATTGCCGGCACTCCGGTAATTACTTCTTACTGGAACAAGGCTGGTACGCCAACAGCAATTGATGCCTTGACGGCCTTAGAGCGTTCTTCTAACACTTACTTTGTTCAGTTAGGAATGAAAATTGGTGGGCAAACCTATGTTCCTGGTGATCATTTGGCACTAGATAGTGATGCCTTCCAAACCCTTCGAAATGGGTTAGCTCAGTTTGGCTTGGGTACCAAAACCGGTATTGATATCGAAGGTGAAACGGCCGGTTATCGAGGACCTACTACTGGGGAGGCCCAAGGAAAGTATCTATATGAGTCCTTTGGACAGTACGATTCCTATACGACGCTGCAGTTGGCCCGCTATGTTTCCACGATTGCTAATGGTGGTTATTTGGTTCGGCCGCACTTGGTCGGGTCAGTCCTTCAAAATGATATTAATAATAAACACCAAAAAGAAGTTTGGGCGGCAACGCCTCAGCTGCAAGGGCAAGTTCAGTTAACTGCTGACCAGTGGAATGTCATTCATAAGGGGATGGAACGCGTTGCCAATGGAACCGACCCCAATAACACTGGTGGTGGGGTGCATAATTTACAGCCACGAGTTTATGCTAAGACTGGAACGGCGGAAACGACGACCAACGGTAATTCAACCTTTACGGAGTCAATTGTCGTTTATGTTCCGGGTCAGCCATTTGCCATGGCTATGGCGATTCCTGGAATGGACAGTTACCTAGATGGAACCAACGGCCGTGTTGCATCAGAGATTATTAATGCTTTCTGGGACACAGTCATGCAAAAGCCATCTTAAAATAGAAAATGACGCGATTATTAGAATTTAATCGTGTCATTTTTTTGTGGACAAAAGAGCGGTAAAATTAAACGAGGAGGAGTTTATGGCCCTGAATTATCAACAATTATTATTGGCTGTGCCAGTGGTTTTAAAGGCTGGGCACGTGCCGACCATCGTCGGTGAAGCTGGAATTGGGAAATCAGCCTTAGTAGCTGATTTAGCCCATAAAATGGGGGCTAAGTTATTTACAACGGTAGTTTCACTATCTGAAAAGGGCGATTTAGCCTTGCCAATTCCCCCCCTTAATCAGCGAGATATGATTCAAACCAAGCATTATGGCCAATTGGCAGATGTTAAATTTGGTTATACGCACACCTTGATTCAAATTATTAAGCAAGCTGAAAGGCATCCCCAGCAACCAATTATTTGGTTTTTAGATGAATTTAATCGGGGAAATAGCGCCGTCCAAGCGGAATTGATGAACTTGGTGCTACAACGACAAATTAATGATATTAAGCTGCCTAAAAATACCCATTTGGTTTTGGCTGAAAATCCCGATGATACGATGGAGGGATTTGAAGAGGATCAATACACAGTTCAAGCTGCTGATGCAGCCCTAAAAGACCGTACCACGCGGTTGGTCATGGATGTCTCCGTTAAAGACTGGCTCCAGTGGGCCCAGCAAGGTAATATTGATCCGCTGATTTGCCGCTTTATTGCCGGAAACACTGATTTGCTTTACCCTAAAAATCGGAGTGGCGATTTAGATCCAACGCCCAGAGCTTGGCAACGCGTTTCTGATAATTATGGTCAGTTAAAGGCGCTGGGATCTGCTGCAATAGAAGATTTGGCTTTTGATTTATTTGCCGGTGATCTTGGTTTAGTAATTGCTAGTCAGTTGGTTAGTTTTCTTCAGGAAAACACGGTCCTGCTAACTGCCCAAGAGGTCTTTGATGGCCAGCCAGTGGGTCCACGTTTACCTAAAGCGATTCGCCAACGTTTTCAAAAGATGACTGAAATTCAAAAAATGACTGCCATGAAGTCAATCTTGGCTACGGCTAATCTTACGACCAATGACCACGCTGGTCGTTATGGGGCTTTATTAGAATTATTGGCACCTGATAGTCAATATGCCGTGGTGCAACAATTGGTTAACGATCCTGTGCTAGATGATTTGTACCAGTCAGCTGATCATTATGCCAATGTCTTATACCAACAAATTATGGATATTGCGACACGCTAATGAAAAGTTCAACTGATAAATTATTAATAATTGCAATCAAAACCCTCTTAGATGTGGCGCCTCTATATGGCAGTATTATTATTCACTTACCCCGGCAAGTTACTTCGGAATTAGCAGTGGCCTTTGCGCTGGGATGGAATGGCCAGCATTGGGTTTTAAATTATAATCCTAAATATTTTGACCAATACCAAACGCCTGATCAAATGGCCCAAGCCTTGGCTCATCAGGCCTTGCACTTAATTTGGCAGCATCCGATTCGGTATTGTCGTGCCAGCCAAAGTCAAACTGCTATTGATTGGGGGACGGATATTGCCGTTAATCAGTATCTGCCCAATAGTTTAGGGGAACTTCCCGGTGCAATTACCCTGCAAACGGTTTTTGAAAACTTTAAACAGATGTTACCAGCACGGGCTGATTCGCAGGCCTATATTCAAGTTTTAAACGATTTATTAGATAATGATGATAGTCAATCAGACGCTAAACATGGCGATAGTCATCAAGGCTGGCAGGAAGCCGGTGGGCAGCTAGCCCAAGCCCAAACAGATTTGACCAATATTATGCAGCAGGCGCAAGAGGATGCTAAACGTGCCGGTCGGGGCGAGGTGCCCAGTGATGTTTTAATGCAGGTTCAATCATTACGCCCGGTAAGACGTTCCTGGCGTCGGATGCTATCTTTGGCGCTCAGTCAAGCACCATTGAGTTTAAAGGATACCCATGCGCGTTTTAATCGCCGCCAACCGTATCGTATGGATTTGCCTGGCCGTATTAGTCGCCAAAGTGCGCAACTTTGGATTTTTATTGATAATTCTGCTTCAGTATCCAGTCTTGAGGTAGCCTCATTTTTAGCATATGCTCAGCAAATCCAAAAACAACTGGATGGACAGATTCATTTTTGCCGTTTTGATGCTCGGGTACAACCCATCGACAATATTAAAAATTGGCAACGACAAGTTGGCGGGGGAACTGCCTTTCAAGCGATTTTTGACTGGTTACTAGCCCAGCACTGCCAACCCAAAGAGACCGTGTCCGTAATTTTTACGGATGGTGCCGGTGAAAAGCAGCTTGATTCTTATCATTTTAACCGCGTATACTGGGTCATAACAGCGGGCGGAAAACTCAGTATCAATCCAGTAATTGGAAAAGTAATTCAAATGGAGGACCAAGCATGACGAGTGTGTTAAATCCAAATGATTTACGTAGTATTAGCAGGCGTGACCAGCGTTATCGTCGTGCCCAAGCAATTTTAGAACATGATTGGGCGCGGATTTTAGTGGAAGAAGATCATGGTAGTGATTTGATTACGGCTGCTGATATTAATTTTGCTCAAAAAATTAGTCAATATTCGGATCAATATGCTACCCTTGAGTTGAATTCTTTTTCCAAATTACAGCATTTTATTATAGATTTTCAGTCCTATTTACCACAGCTACTCATTCAAAAACTAAAGGAGCCATTTCTATGACTATTAATTACGTTCTTTCACCTAACCAACCCGTAAAGCAATTATTAGATTGGCAAAGTGCTGATCCAAAGCACTTCTTCCTTTTGAAAAAAGCAGACGGTATGAATGCTTTACTATTGCCAGGCGCCCAAGCCACCGCTAATTTCAGCAGTCCCTTGCAGTATCAAAGTCTGCAGGTAGGTAGTGATTTAACGGGGACTTTCGTTTATCAAATTGACTTTAAATATAGCCATGATAATGATCAAACGCTTCAAAAATTACTAGGGGATAATGCGGTTATGGCCGGTGACATTAAGGGAAAGGCCAGTGGCGTGATTTGGACTTTTTGGGATAGCCAAAAAGCGATTAATGACTTTGTTACTGGTAAAACTTTTGAAAGTTTGCAATCCTTAATCCAAGAACCCTATACCATCTTTTATCGCCGAGTAATGACCATGGATGATATGGATGAAGTCTAAAAAAAGACCTGTTAAGGTCTTTTTTTGGTGCTTTAATGATTATTTATCGATTGATTTTCAACAAAATGAGCTTGTAAAATCCGACTGGCAATAAAAACCATTAGCCCCACTAATAGACTAGAGACAGTTACATCACTGAGCCAATGGGCACCAATGCGAACACGGCTGAAGGCGGTTAAGAGACCCATCGCTAGACCAAAAATAGTTAGTCGTTTTTGCCAGAGATAGTTGCTACGCGGTACAAAGAAAGTTAGATATAAGAAGAGCCAACCGGACATGGTATGTCCGGAAGGAAACGAATTATGATGGGTATTACCATTGAGATGGTACCAAGGGGTAAAATGACCCAAAGAACCATGTAAAATATCAGTCATTTCATAGGGACGGTAGCGGCCCCAGAGCAGTTTCATTTCACCCACGGTTGAAGTCGCAACAAAGACGGTGGCGATGCCGGCCAAAGCGGCTAAGGTTAAATAATTTTTTTCTTGGAAGCTACGATGACTAATCCAACGTTGAAATGCAAAGGATAAAATCACTAGAATTACGACGGCTAGACTCCATCGTAAGGGTTCGGGATAGTTTTGAACGGCTGCGGTATTGTTGGCTACCCCCATGGGGATTCCATGTTGGAGATTGTGAATCATGGAGAAAGTATAACTGAGCATATCTTGGAGAGCGGCTAGAATTTGATTAAACGCCATTCCTAATAAAGCACCAGTTGATAAATAGCGGGAAAAAGTATCTGACATTTGCTGCCAGGCTAACCAAGCCAGCACCTCAAAAGCAACAATTAAAACAATGTTGGCGCCTTGATCAGCGTAATTTTGGAAAATATTGCCAAAAATTGAATTTTGATTCATCACAGTTTGACTAACAAGGGGATCAAAAAAAGTTGCTAAGGTTAAACTAGCTAAGCCAACTAGAACTAGCGTATAGACGAACTTATACTCGGTTTTAGTTGTGCGGAAGGGACTGGTTTTCAATTTAGCAGCAGATGACATCGGTAATTCCTCCTTTTTTCCTAACGGTGGTTTCATTTTAACAACATGTTAGTGAAATAAAGAGACTAAAGATTTATGAATTTGAATGTTATACTGGTCGTGATTTACATCTTTTCTACACAAAATACAAAACAATTGAAAAAGAACAGAAGTCAAAGCCCTTGCGGAGCTTGACTTCTGTTAGAAAATTATTTTAGTAATCTGTTTAGTTCGCATTGACGGACTTGTGAATTATTTTGTAGCAGTTTAAATTAAACCCCAAAGTCGGTAAATTTTTTTGCTTTCACCAAATTAATAAAAGCGCCCATAACAACGTTATGGGCGCTTAGTTATTTTAGAAGGCCATCAAAGTTATTCTTATTTTTTTTGCGATGATAGTCTTCACTTATTGATAGGTGATAGTTATAAATATCTTGGAAAACTCTAAAATCAGAAAATTTTAATTTTTGTAAGGTACGTAGAAATTCATAGCATTCGGTTCGTCCATGGTTGAAATCGCAATCAAAATAAAGATTAAACAGTAAATCACTAAAATTTAGTGTCAATGTTGCTGTAAAGTCTGTCAGTTCAGTAGAAAAAGTACGACTTAATTTTAAATAGTCATCAATAAAATTATACTTTCTATTTGTTAATTGAATTTGCAAGTAATTTAGGATGATACTTCCCATATTTTGGTCAATTTCCACTTTAGAATCGACCAAATCTTTATATTTTAAATGAGCCTTAACAGCGCGTTTCATGCATAAATCTAAATTGAAATTCTCCAATCTAAAAATAAAAATGCCATCAACAAATGCTCTAAACTCAACCAGTGACCATTCAGAAGATTCAAGCAAATGGAGCTTCAATGGGTATGTTGGTTCTAATGCCATATTGAAAGGATTATTTCCGTGTACATATAATTTTACATACGCTAATGCTGAAAGTATTTGACTATCCAGCGAATTCTCCAAATGGTACTGCTTATATATACTCTTCAATGCAGAAAAATTATTTGCAGAAGATGCATTATCAATGTCACGTAACACTTTTTTTAACTTATACTCATTATTTTTATAATGGATATATTCAAACTCATTTGGGGACACACTCAACCTTTTTAGAATTTTAAAAAATTTACTAGTTTCAATACCTGAAACGCCATTCTCGAATCTAGATGCAAAGTTTCGCGAAATTATTCCAGTATAAACCACACTTTGTGTTAATTTTTTTTGTTTACGAATTAATCGAATACTTTCTCCAATTTTTTTCAAATAGTCCTACCCCTTCTAAATAACAGTATTTATGTTATATAACGTATCCTTTATGCAACAAAATAGCAAACAGATTAAAAATAAAAGTGATAAATTTAATTTAACAAGGAGGCAGACATGTTAAAGAAAATTTCACTAATTTCAGCAACCAATATTTTATTTAATCTATCTGTAACAACCCTTAATTTTGTGTTTGGCTTGTATTTTTTTGAATTAACGGGTTCTGCCTTCATCTTTGGTACATTAACAATTATTGGCCCTATAGTAAGTCTATTACTAACGCCAATAATGGCCAATATTGTAGATCGTATTAACCATAAAAAAATATTGATTTACTCACAATTTTTTGCGGCTATTTCTCTTCTTACCTACGAATTTTTTCCGGTTCTTATTAGGTCGCAAAAGTTATTACTAACTTATTTGTTAATGATTTTAATTCGAATCTGTGAAGAATTGTTTAGTGTCACCTTGAAAGCGTCTGTTACGCAACTAACTACAAAAAGTAATTATTAAAAATTCAATAGTTTGATTCAATCTACTACGGCAACCGCAAATATTCTAGGGCCTATACTCGGTGGCATTATATACAGTTTGATTGATATGAAAATATTTACATTAGGTATTATTGGTATTCTTCTAATATCAATAGTATTTACCCACTATATTTATTTTGAATTTGAATCTATTCAAGAAAGCCAAGAAAAAATAAATTTTCTTTCGGTCATAGATCTTATTAAACGTAGGCCAGAAATTTTTTCCTTAATACTTATAGCAATGTTTCTTAATTTTTATGCCTCGTCAATTAATATTGGTTTACCTGTGCTTATTTTGCAGAAATTAGAGTTATCAAAATTGATTTATAGCTTTTTAGAGAGTTTAACCAGTATAGCTATGCTTGGCGGTGGCATATTGCTTGTATTTCTAAAAATAAAAAATCAATTAAAGGCTATTTACACTTCAATGCTTGCCTTCACTATCGTATTAGTGTTATTTGGAATTCCTTTACAAAGTTTCGGAGTATTTATTACGACTGGTTATATCAGTATTCTCGTACTTTGTTTTGGCTTGATTATCGTTTTTGCGAATACTGCAATGACTACATATTTGCAAAATACTGTACCAACTAATCAACAAGGCGGAGTTTATTCAATTATCAATGCAATTTCGCAATTATTTGTTCCTTTAGGAGCACTGGGTTATGGACTATTATTCGATAAATTTAATTATACTTTTGTTTTTTCTATCTCAGGCATAAGTGCACTTTTCATAGTTGTGCCATTACTACTTAGAAGTAAAAATATTGTCCTTAAAGGAGATAAATCATGAAACCATATCTAATGCAGAGGGCTACTGGCTATCAATCAGTCAGCCACAAGATATCGATTTTAAATATTTGTTGAATAGTCAAAATACATCTATCAAAAATTTTCAAAAAACCATTATTATTTTCACTCGTCGATCAGACGATGAAATCACTCTATTAGGGCCTTACTTAATTGCTGAAGGCGTCAATTATATCTGAATAGATGAAAAAGATTTTATAGATGAGTAAGAATCTAATTGAAAAACAAGCCCCTGTATCGCAAAATTCAAGGGCTTGTTTTTATTCAGCATCTTTAGGGTCAACACCATAGAGTTCAATATGATAATCGGTAATATCAAGACCGGTTGCTTCCCGGCCAGCTTGTAAGAGGGGCTGGACATCAAAATTATTGGCATCAAAAATCTCTTGGGTTTTGGTATTGATAATGTGATAGTGCGGTTCGCCGTAGAAATCATAGTGGCGTTTACCGTCGGCCGTTCCTTCAATAATCACGACCAGACCGACTTCGACCAATTTATCGAGGGTGTTGTAAATTGTGGCTAAGGAAATTTCAGGCAATTCAGCATGAATCATCTCCGCGGTTGGATGAGTTTCGTGTGTTACTAGATATCCCAATAGCGCAAGTCGTTGTTGCGTTACTTTTAGACTGTGTTTTTGGAGTAATGCTGGTATGTCAATTGCCATATAAAATCCTCCTAATGATATAGCTAACAGAAGTATATCATTTAATTAGAATTATTCCAAACAACTTGACCAAAGTTCTAATTCTTGGTATAACTTATTTAGAATCATTCTAACAGGAGATGCATATGGCAAAAGACAATAATTTGATGGAGCGAAATAATGTCATTCGAGCCGGCGTTATGGGCGGTAATGATGGGATTTTATCTATCTCAGGAATTATTTTAGGGGTGGCTGGAGCCACTACCAATGTGGGCACCATCCTGCTGGCAGGTTTTGCCGGTACCTTAGCGGGGATGGTTTCCATGGCGATGGGGGAGTATGTTTCGGTTAGTTCCCAGCACGATGCGCAAGCTAAAGTGACCAAGATTCAAACTGAAGCATTGGCCACTGATTATCAAAAGGAATTTGATTTTGTGGAGAAGAAATACCAAGATGTCGGCATTTCCAAAGAATTAGCTCAACAGGCAACTAAGGAAATGATGGATAAGGACGCCTTAGTAACCACTGTTCGTGAACGATATGGCTTTTCACCAAATAGTGTATTGAACGCTGGAAGTGCTGCTTTGGCTTCCTTTATTTCCTTTCCTTTGGGGGCGACTTTGCCTATGCTAGCCATGTGGTTAACACCAACTACTTACCGTGAAATTGTGACCTTCTTAGCTGTTTTGTTTGCTTTGGCTTTGACAGGTTACTCGGCAGCTTCTCTAAATGGTGCTGATCGTAAGCATGCTGCTATTCGTAACATTGTGGCGGGAATTTTTACCATGATCGTAACCTTTGCCATCGGTTCACTATTCCGTTAAGAGAGGGACAAAATGTTTAAAAAGAATAAGAAAAATAAAGACCATATGACCATTGATGAGCGTTTGAATGCGATTCGAGCCGGTGTTTTGGGTTCTAATGATGGTATTTTAACTGTGGTTGGGGTGGTGTTCTCGGTGGCTGCGGCGACCACGAACCGTTTTACAATTATGATTGCGGCCTTGGCCGATCTATTAGCCTGTGCTCTGTCGATGGCTTCGGGAGAATATGCTTCGGTTTCGGCCCAGTCCGATAGTGAAAAGGTTGTCGTCGTTAAAGAGCAAGAATTGCTGAAAACTGATTTCCAAAAACAATTTGATGTCATTGTGGATCACTATGTCGAGCGGGGAGTTACGCTTAGTACATCCCAAGCGATTGCTAATGAATTAATGACCAAAAAGCCCTTGGAATCAATTTTGAGTATTAAATATGATATGACCTTGGGCCATTATATGAACCCTTGGCAGGCCGCTTGGGCTTCATTATTTAGCGCAGCCTTGGGTGGTAGTTTGCCGCTACTAGCGTTAGTTATTACCCCGATTGCCTATCAATTCCCAGCTACCATTTTAGCTACGGTAATCGCCGTGGCAATTACTGGACTGATGAGTGCCAAACTTTCCAACGGAATGGTTATGCGGGCAATCGTTCGAAATATCATTATTGGTTTGATTACGATCGTGATTCACTTTGGAATTGGTAAGTTATTCTAATTTGGTATATTTCAAATTTTATAAAAATACGTGCAATTATAAAGTGAATAAATTATACTGAACTTGTGAACTTTATAAATAAGAATGGAGGATTTAAAATGAAAGTTGTAATCGTTGGTGCGTCACACGGTGGACATGAATCAGCAGTTGAGTTGTTGAGCCGTTACGAAGGGAATGATGTTACGGTTTATGAAGAAGGGGATTTTATCTCCTTTATGTCCTGTGGTATGCAGTTATACCTAGAAGATAAGGTAACTGATCGTGATGAAGTTCGTAACTTTAGCCCTGAGCAAGTTGAAAACTTGGGTGGTAAGGTTTTGACTAATCATAAGGTGACTGCCATTGATGTAGATGCTCACAAAGTTACTGTGAAGGATACAACAACCGGTGAAGTTAAGGAAGATAGCTACGACAAGTTGATTCTTTCATCAGGAGTAACACCAGCTACTTTGCCAGTTGCTGGATCAGACCTAGACAATGTTTACTTGATGCGTGGTCGCGACTGGGCCACAAAGATTTATGCCAAGGCTCATGATGAACAAGTAAAGAATGTTGTGGTGGTCGGTGCTGGTTATATCGGGGTTGAAGCTGCTGAAGTCTTTAACAAGGCTGGTAAGAAGGTTACGATCATCGATATGATTAACCGTCCTTTGGGAAACTACCTTGATGATCAATTGGCAGACAAGATTGCTGCTACTTTGACTAAGCACGGTGTTGACTTGAAGTTGGGTCACTCAGTCCAAGCTTTTGAAGGGCAAGGACAAGTAGCATCAGCTAAGAGTGATGATGGCCAAGAAATCCCAGCTGACTTAGTAATCGTTGCTGCTGGGGTTAAGCCTAATACCAAGTGGTTGGAAAACACAGTAGCTTTGGATGAGCGTGGTTTTATCAAGACTGATCCTTACTTGCGCACTTCAGCTAACGATGTTTTCGCTATTGGAGATGCAATCTTGCCACTCTTTACGCCAGCCGGTCAGCCAGCGCCAATCGCTTTGGCTTCAACTGCTCGTCGCGAGGCCCGCTACTTAGTTGAAAACATTACGATGGCACAACCAAGCCGAGTATTCCCAGGTGTTAACGGTTCTTCTGCCTTGACAGTCTTTGAATATAAGCTGGCTACTACTGGTGTTAATGCTCATAATGCTCAAATGCTAAACCTTGATACGGCTAGCAGCATTTATGAAGCGACTTTGCGTCCTAAGTTTGTCAAGGATGGTAATCCGGAAGTGACGGTAAAGTTAACTTTCAATCCTGAAAGCCACGTCATTATGGGGGGGCAATTCCTCTCTGAAGCAGATGTAACGGCTCAAGCCAATACAATTGCCTTGGCGATTAAAGCCCACATGACTTTGGAAGATTTAGCTGAAGCTGACTTCTTCTTCCAACCTGGATTTGACCGTCAATGGTCATTGCTCAACTTAGCTGCTCAAGTAGCTTTGGGTGAGACACCTAGTGTTTAATTCTTTCATTGGACATAAATAAATGAATGTGGATACCGATTTTTTGGCATAATAGAGATATTATGAATAAAAAATTGGTATTTTTTTGGAAAAAGCTGGACCAACGCTTTAACCTAGGTTTGTTAGTGGAATATTTTTCACGCTCCGAAGTCGGCTTAGTTGGTCCAACTTTTGCTTATTATTCACTTTTGACTATTTTTCCAATTATGATTGCGTTAGTGGTTATTTTATCTTTGATTAATGCTGATTCAGAAGCGGTGATGCACGTTTTGAGTCGTATTCTACCTGATAGTATTGATCAAATTATCCATCCGGTTTTAGAATCGGTGATGACTACTAAGAGTAAGTCTTATTTGTCTTTTTCAGTTGTATTCATTATTTGGTCGGTTTCCCAAGTAGTGGCCGTATTACGCCGGACTTTTAATAGTATTGCTGGGGTAGAAGATAAGGGCAGTAACATCTTAACCCGGGCTTGGTCCTTCATTTGGCTATTTTTATCCTTAATATCGTTTGTTTCCTTAATTTTTGCGGTTAATATCTTAACGATTGTTGTCCATAGTTTACCGATTAGTCCCTGGACCGGTTTTTTAAGTCATCAAACCCATTGGGCCTTGATTTTTGGGATTTGGTTGGTTTTAACGATGTTGAATTTCTTTTTACCGACGAGAGAAGCCCGTCCTCGATGGCGGTATGTTGCCTTTGGGTCGGTAGTAGAACTATTTTTCTTGAATTTATCAAATCGATTTTTCTCCTGGTATGCTAATTTACAAGTTGGCCGCTATGGGTTTTATGAATCAATTAGTTCGATTGTGGTATTTTTGATTTGGTTGAATTTAATTGCCACTATTTTAGTCTTAGGTTATGTCTTCATTATGTGGTTATCATCATTTGATAATAAAAAGGTAGAAGAGGAGTAAGAATGTTTACGAATAGTGATTTTGATGTATTCTTGGCACCAGATTTAGAGGGACGGATGGAAAAAATCCGAGCGATTATCGATCCAAAATTTGAAGCGTTTGCCAACAAGGCTTTGCCAATTTTACAAACTGATGGGCAGGAGTGGTATGCCCATGTTGCTAAACATCGGATGCGTAAAACCAATGCCCCTGATAATACCTGGGTGGCCTTTGCCCCTAATAAACGTGGGTATAAGATGATGCCTCATTTTGAGCTGGGACTATGGGCTGATAATTTGTATTTATACTTAGCGGTGGAAGAAAACATGAAACCCGCTCAGTTGGCAACCATTGGTCCTAAGTTAAGAGAAATTACTGATTTAGTGGCGCAACTGCCTAATGATTTTGTTTTAAGTCAAAATCATATGGTCAATGAAAACCAGCCGTTGACAGCCTATGAGGACCTAGTTGAGCGTTACCAGCAGGTTAAGGCTAGTGAAGTCTTGATTGGCATTAAGATTAATCAGGGAGATGTCCGTTTGGGAGACGCCCAGCTAGAAGTTGACTTGTTAGCAGCTTTAAAAACTTTACTACCTTTATATCAAAAATTGCGTTAATAAAAAGACCATTCGACTGGTTGTCGAATGGTCTTTTAACTTTATTCAATGGCTAAAGTTTCTTCCTTATTTTTCATTAACTGTAGGGCCTGGGCTTGGTTGATTTCATTAAATAAAATATTAGCAATAGCTGGTTTAATCGATTCATCCTGGACGCCCTTTTGCACATAATCATATTCATAGCGGAAGACCTGAATAAAAGTATCACTATTAATGCTGATTTGCTTTTGATGGAAATCATGTTGAATCATGGTGAAGAAGCGGTCCATGGTCTTTCGAGCCAGATAAAGCTCATTACTATTGGTCTTACTTTGTAGATTTTCTCTTAGAATATCATCTAAATGCGTATCGACGGCCTGCATCACATCGTTATTTAATTGCAGCAGGACTTCTTGATTTGCCTTCCAAGTTTTGACTTTTTCAGCAAATTTTTCGTCGGTATTTAAACGCTTTTTATAAAAGGATTTACGCTGTTTCTTCGTGATGGTTCCCGTACTAATATGGAAGCGCATTTCATGCCAAATTCGCCGGAATTGGTGTTCCAAAGAGCGAATTGGGTGGCGACGACGGTTGGGGTTTAACAAAGTTTTTTGTAAAATCTTGTTGTACATATTAATGACTTCATCACTATAAGTGGCATTAACATAATCCCCGTGGGTATAGGAACTGACAAAGTCGGCAATGTCATTTAATTCGGTTAGATATTCTTCGGAATAGCGTACTTGATCGAAATTACGAAGGTTTGTTTTTTGGGAGTTGAGCTGGGCCGAAATAGCCTCACGTATATCACGATTACTGATTTGTTCCTGGCTACGTAGCATGGCATAGTCAATCATCTGGTCCCGAATCTGATTGATTTCTTCCGGTGTGTAGTCGGTTTGTTCCCGTGGTAATAGGCGCGGAAGCATTAAGGAAGCGACTAGCATACTAATTAAGATTACCAGAGTAGCGATGATGATTAATTCAGTTCGAAAGGGGAAAGGCTGACCATTGATTGTAGTGGGTAAGGAGAAGGCCATGGCTAAGGTAATCGTCCCATGGACACCACTAATGCCAAATAAGCGGGCATTTTTGAAGCGTTCTGGTTGATCTTGATGGCCAAAGAAAGGTTGGAGTCGTTGGCTTTTTTCAACTCGGACCCAAACGAAACGGCCAATGAACATGACGGTATAGATGGCTAGACTTAGGCCAATTAATTCGAAGCTATAGTCAAAACCAATTTGAATCATTTCATTAATCACGGCAGGTAGCGATAGACCTAATAGTAAGAAGACGACTTCGTTTAAAATTGTGGTTAAAGTCTCCCAAATAGTGCTGGTTGTTAGTTGGACTTCGGTTGAATTTAAACGTAAACGGCTACTGTCCCAATTATGAACAATCCCACTGGCTACTACGGCTAAAATACCAGAAACACCCCAGTGCTCAGCCAAAAGATAAATAGCAAAGGGGGTCAAGATATTGATTGGGATAATGGTGGCGGCCGCATTAACGGCATGGGTGGTTAAATAGGTTCGGATTTTAATGATAATCAGTGAAGCTAAAATACCAACTAAGACTCCACCACCAGCGACAATTAAGAATTGGTTAATCCCATTTACTAGGGAAAAATGGCCCTGCTGCAAAACCGAAAGGGCTAAATTCAGCATTACTAAACCAGTCGCATCATTAAAGAGTGATTCCAAGCCCAAAGCGCGGTCAACGCCTTTAGGCATAGATAGACCACTGGTAATTGACTTTACGGCCACAGCGTCGGTTGGGACAACGATGGCCGCTAGGGCAATTGATAGGGGAAAGGACCAGTGGGCTTCGAGACGATCGGTTAAAACACCGACAATCAGCGCCGTGAAAATGGCTAAGGTCACTGAAAGCTCAATGATTAAACGAAAGTTGGCCCGAATCGTTCGAATCGACTGCTCCTTACCATCCATAAACATCAGTGGGGCAATGATTAATAACATAAAGAATTCAGGCTCAAGGGTGAACTCATTAAAAATTGGGATAAAAGAAAAAAGGGCACCAATGATAATTAGGACAAAGGACTCCGGAATTTTTGGAAAAAAGGGTTTGACGATATTGGCGGTAATGACACCGACCAAAATAAAGGCAATCAAATAGAGATTGGTCATGAAAGGTATTGCTCCTTAATTTGTTTGAAAGAGGTTAGTACTCTTATTATAGAGGGATTGGAGGTTCCTGACAAATAGGCAGTTAGTACATAATTATGAAAATAATTTTAATTTAATCTGAATATGTTTATAATTGGAGTAACTAAGACGATAGGTAGGTAAAATATGACAGCGATTAAGCGTTTTTATGAAACTTTTAAACCCGAGCATTATGACTTGTATTTTGACATTAGTCGAGCTAACAAGATTATTAAGGGGCAAACCAAGATTACGGGAACAGCCCTACAAGCTGATATTGCCCTACATGAACATGATTTAACGGTTCAGGAATTAAAGGTCAATGGCCAAGCAGTTGATTTTCAGGTTGATAATGACCAGGATGCTATTTTCTTTAATGTTGGCCAGGCCGGTCAAGT
The DNA here is from genome assembly GCF_003096575.1 of Convivina intestini. Classification (GTDB taxonomy): domain Bacteria; phylum Bacillota; class Bacilli; order Lactobacillales; family Lactobacillaceae; genus Convivina; species Convivina intestini. The sequence continues at coordinate 261,278 of NZ_QEKT01000002.1, read as the reverse complement.
AACTATTGAAGTGACTTACTCAGCACCATTAACTGATAATATGAATGGTATTTATCCTTCTTATTATGAAGTGAATGGTGAAAGTAAACAGCTAGTTGGTACCCAATTTGAAACGTATTTTGCTCGCCAAGCCTTTCCTAGTATTGATGAGCCTGAAGCTAAGGCGACCTTTAGTACAGCCATTCGCTTTGATGAGCAACCTGGTGAAACAGTAATTGCTAACATGCCCGAAGACCATGAAAACGACGGGGTACACTATTTCCAAAAGACAGTTAAAATGTCCACTTATTTAGTGGCCTTTGTTTTGGGTGATTTACAAAGTAAGCAAACTCAGACCAAGAGTGGTGTTGAAGTGGGCGTCTTTAGTACTAAGGCTCATCCAATTGCTGACTTAGATTTTGCCTTAGATATTGCCAAGCGTTCGATTGAATTTTATGAAGATTACTACCAAACGCCTTATCCTCTGCCTCATTCTTGGCAGGTCGCTTTGCCTGATTTTTCAGCCGGGGCGATGGAAAACTGGGGAATTGTTACCTATCGTGAAGCTTATCTATTAGTTGATTCAGCCAACACGGCCCTATCAGTTAAGCAGGTTGTTGCCACGGTGATTGCCCATGAATTGGCTCACCAGTGGTTTGGTGACCTAGTAACAATGAAGTGGTGGGATGAGTTGTGGTTAAACGAAAGTTTTGCCAATATGATGGAGTTCGTCGCCATCAACGCCCTGGAGCCAGATTGGCACATTTGGGAAAGCTTTAACGCTAATGATGTCCAGGCAGCCTTAAAGCGTGACGCGACCGATGGTGTGCAACCGGTACACGTGGCCGTGAACCATCCGGCTGAAATTGATGCTCTTTTTGACCCCGCCATTGTTTACGCCAAGGGGGCTCGTTTATTGGTAATGGTGCGTTCTTTGATTGGGGATGATGCCTTACGTCAAGGGTTGAAAGCCTACTTTGCCAAGATGTCTTATGGTAACGCCAGTGGGGCTGATTTATGGGAAGCTTTGGGACAAGCCTCTGGTCAAAATATTGGGGAAGTCATGAAAACTTGGTTGGAACAACCAGGATACCCAGTTGTCTCAGTTAAGTTGGTTGATGGCCATGTGGTCTTACATCAAGAGCAATTTAACATCGGTAAACAGGCTGATGCTGACCGTTTGTGGCAAATTCCGCTTAATTCAACTGATCCTAACGCACCAAAGTTGATGGATACAGCTGACCTTGATTTGGGTAGTTATGATGATATTTTGGCCCGGACAGACGGTTCTTTCCGGTTAAATGTTGGCAATGCAGCCCACTATATTGTCCAATATGATGAGCGTTTGTTGGCCGACTTGCTAGAGGATTTTGAGAATTTTGATCCAATTACTCAAGCACAGTTCTTGCAAGATAACTTGTTGTTAGCTGAAGGTGGCCGTACGGGTTACGCTGATTTGCTTTGGTTGCTACCTAATCTAGCGGACAGTTCTTCGAGTTTGGTGATTGATTTGGTTTATCGAATTGTTAGTCAAATCAAGGACTTTGTCACGCCGGGTAGTGAAGAAGAACAGCTCCTAAAAGAGTTTGTGGCGCAATTAAGTGCTAATCAAATTGCCCGTTTGGGTTGGCAGCAAAAAGATACTGACAGTAATGAAGATTTGCTAATTCGGCCAACTGTGTTGGCGGCTGGTGTTTACGGCGAGGATGCTGCCGTTTTGGCCCAGGCCCATGCGCAATTTGAGGCAGTTAAGGGCCAAGTGGCGCAATTACCAGCCGATAGTCGCAGTGCCGTGTTGGTCAATGAAATTAAAAACAATCAAGGAACGAGCAATTTTGCTGATTTCTTAGAACTTTACCAAAAGAGTGCCAATGCTAGCTTGAAGGCTGATTTGCGGACGGCTTTGACTAGTAGCAAAGACAGTTCCGAATTGCAAAGTTTGGTTGATAATTTCCAAAACGCAGCAGTGATTAAGCCGCAAGATTTGCGGGGATGGTTTGCTGGTGTACTAGCTAATTCAGCCGGTCAGCAAGCGGCTTGGGATTGGTTGAAAGCACAATGGCCATGGTTGGAAGAACGCCTTGGTGGTGATATGGAATTTTCAAGTTATGTCACGGTCATCAGTCGTATTTTTCATACCCAGGATCGTTTAACTGAATTTAAGACTTTCTTTACCCCTAAAATTGATCAACCAGGTTTGAGTCGTGAGATTCAAATGGATATTGATATTATTGCTAGTCGTGTTGCAGTAATTGAAGAACAGGCGAATCAAGTGGCGATGACCCTCCGGGCCTTGGTTCGCTAATGATAGAATTATTAGAAAATGAATTACTTAATCAAAGTAGTTCATTTTTTTATTTGTAAAATAAAGGTTTTCAAATTAGAATAATTAAGATAACATTAGAAAATTATTATTTTTTGAGGAGTTGAGCTATGACAACATTAAAAATCGAGGACTTACACGTTAATGTCGCGGGAAAAGAAATTTTAAAAGGGGTTAATCTAGAAGTTAAGACCGGTGAAATGCACGCCATTATGGGGCCTAATGGTACTGGGAAGTCGACTTTATCACAGACAATTATGGGCCATCCGGCCTATGAAGTGACTGCCGGGCATATTTACTTGGATGGAGAAGATTTATTAGAACAGGGTGTTGATGAGCGTGCTCGAGCAGGATTATTTTTAGCCATGCAATACCCATCTGAAATTCAGGGTGTGACTAATGCTGAATTTATGCGGGCGGCTATCAATGCTCGACGGCCTGAGGATGATCAAATTGGGATCATGGATTTTATTACCCAATTGGATGAAAAACGAGAATTTCTATCGATGAGCGAAGAAATGGCTGATCGTTATCTAAATGAAGGATTTTCTGGTGGGGAAAAGAAACGAAATGAAATTTTACAGATGATGATGATTCAACCTAAAATTGCCATTTTAGATGAAATTGATTCAGGACTGGATATTGATGCTTTAAAGGTGGTATCGCGCGGAGTGAATAGTATGCGTTCTCCGGAGTTTGGCACACTGATGATTACCCACTATCAACGCTTATTAGACTATATCGTACCGGATTATGTGCATGTAATGATGGGCGGTAAAATTGTTAAAACTGGTGGCGCCGAAATGGCTAAAAAGTTAGAAGCTGAAGGCTATGCTGGTTTACGGGATGAATTGGGCTTGGATATTAGCCTAACGGATGAAGATGCCAATGAATACGTAATGGGGGATTAAGATGATTAAGCAAGCAAATGAAAATTTACCCATGCCAGTTTTTGAAAAGGTTCGTTATGGCCCCTGGCAGTTAGAAAAGATGCAGCCCAGTCAGTCCATTGCTGCCAGTGAAGATTTTCAAGAAGATTTTTTGGGATTAAAAGTAACCGGTTCCACGACAACTCATCAGCAACTTAGTCCCGATTTGGTGGCAGCTGGTGTTTTGTTAATGAACATTAAACAGGCCTACCAAGAGTATCCAGAATTGGTTAAAAATATGGTCGGTACCGTGATTGGACGCCATTCTGACCGCTTAGCAGCCAATAATTATGATCAGTTTAATACGGGATTTTTCTTATATATTCCGGCCAATGTTCAGATTGAACCCGATGTCCAAGTAGTTTTAAATCAAATTGCTGATGGGCAGGGGGACTTGATTGCCCGTATTTTGGTTTATGTCGGGGAAAATAGTCAGGTTAAGTTGTTGCAACGCTTGCAAACGCTAGGAAATCAGGCCAGTAAAGCTTCGGTTGTCGTCGAAGTTTTAGCCCAGCGGGGGAGTCGACTAACTTATGCTAATATTGATGACTTTGGTCCCCATACTAGTGCCTATATTAATCGCCAAGCCGATGTATTGGCTAATGCGCAGGTGGATTGGGTCAATGCTTCCTTTAATGATGGCAATACGATTACGCGTCTGGCCAGCCATGTTGATGGGGAAGGTTCAATTAGTCACGCCAAAGTGGCGGCTTTTACCAATCGAAAACAAGTCCAAGGCTTTATTACCGAAATTCAAAATAGCGGACGACATAGTTTGGGACATATTTTCCAACGGGGCGTTATTTTAAATTCCTCAGCCTTAGTTTTTAATGGTATTGGGCGAATTATTAAAGGAGCTAAGGGTTCTGATGCTCAACAAGAATCACGGGTATTGATGCTTTCTCGGCGTGGACGGGGGGAAGCCAATCCCTTGCTATTAATTGATGAAAATGATGTTACAGCTGGTCATGCGGCTTCGGTTGGGCGAGTGGACGAGCAACAACTTTATTACTTAATGAGTCGTGGTTTACCGGAAAAAGTGGCAAGAAAGCTTGTTATTCGAGGCTTTATCGGCGAAGTACTGTCGCAAATGCCAACGAACCAGGCCCAACAAGACTTAATTGATGCCATTGAAAGAAAGTTGCAGTATGAAAGAGCGTAGAGCTGATTTTCCAATTTTAAATGAAAAAATTAATGGGCAACCACTGATTTATCTTGATAGCGCGGCGACAGCTCAAAAGCCAGCCCGGGTCATTGCTAAAATACAGGATTACTATCAGCATCAAAATGCCAATGTCCATCGGGGCGTTTACACGCTTTCGCAAGCCGCAACCGATTTATATGAAGGGGCTCGTGATCAGGTCCAAACCTTTATTAATGCCGCTAATCGGGCTGAAGTACTCTTTACTCGTGGTACCACTGAGTCGATTAATTGGGTTGCGACGGCTTATGGTCCGCAACATTTGCAGGCTGGGGATGAAATCTTAGTGAGCTATTTAGAACACCATTCTAATTTAGTTCCCTGGCAAGTGCTGGCCCGTCAAACTGGTGCTAAATTACGGTACGTAGCATTGGATGAAGCCGGCCGCTTAGATTTGGCCGATTTGCATCACAAACTAAATCCATCCACAAAAATTGTTGCTTTGACCCATGTTTCCAATGTAACCGGGGTGATTAATCCAATTGCTCAAATTACTAACTGGGCCCATCAAGTGGGTGCCGTTGTGGTGGTAGATGGGGCTCAAGCAGCACCGCATTTGCCCGTTGACGTTCAAGCATTGGATGCTGATTTTTACGTTTTTTCGGGTCATAAATTAATGGGACCAACTGGTATCGGGGTTTTATATGGTAAAAAGGCGCTGTTAGAAGAAATGCAACCAGTACAGTATGGTGGTGAAATGATTGAATATGTTGGCTTGGATGAGGCTACTTTTCAACCGTTACCCTGGCGCTTTGAGGCTGGGACCCCCAATATCGCTGGTGCAATCGGGCTAGGAGCAGCTATTGAATACTTAAGGTCAATTGGCATGGCACAGATTGCAGCAGATGAGGCACAGTTAACTACTTATGCCTTAAACAAACTAGGAGCCATTGAGGGATTGCAAATTTATGGGCCAACCACTGGGCAGGATCGAACCGGAGTGATTACTTTTAATTTAGTGGGTATTCATCCCCATGATGTTGCCACTGCTTTAGATCAAGAAGGAATTGAAGTTCGAGCGGGTCATCACTGTGCCCAGCCGTTGATGCGTTATTTGGGTGTGACGGCCACTGTGCGAGTAAGTTTGTATTTGTATAATACAGCAGCTGAAATTGATCAACTAGTGGCGGCCTTAGTAGCGATTAAGGAGTATTTTGCCGATGACTTTACATAATTTAGATCAATTATATCGTCAGGTTATTATGACCTATGCCAAACATCCGCATCACTTTCAGAGCCTTAGCGTTGATAGCGGTCAAGCGGTGACTAAATACAATCCAACTTGTGGGGATTTAATTAAATTAACTTTAGTGATTGAAAACGGTAGGGTCCAGGACCTGAGTTTTGATGGCGATGGCTGTGCCATTTTTAAAGCCTCGGCTTCGATGATGACTGATTTGATTGATCATAAATCATTGGCCGAAGTACAAAGTCTAAGTCAGCAATTTTCAACAATGATGACCGATGGACAAAGCAGTAAGGCTTTAGGAGATGCTTGCAGTTTAACTGGGGTTCGTAAGTTTCCCACCCGGATTAAATGTGCGACCTTACCCTGGCATGCTTTAGATGAATTATTAACTCAAAATTGAGTCCTGAAAGGAGTATTTATGGGAGAAACCATGGAAATTGATCGCCGTGAGGCCTTAGAAAAAACACGAGCAGCGATTGGGGCTGACAAGGAATATGAGCAAGGTTTTCAAGATGATTACCAAGCTGTTTATTCAACTGGTAGGGGAATTAGTGAAGATATTATTCGTAAAATTTCTGCTAAAAAAAATGAACCGGAGTGGATGCTTGATTACCGTTTGCAGGCTTATCAGACCTATTTAGACATGCCTATGCATGAATGGGGACCTGATTTAAGCGGCATTAATTTTGATGATATTTATTATTACAATAAGCCGACTGAAGAAAAATATCGAGATTGGGACGACGTCCCAGCTGAGCTAAAAGAAACTTTTGAACGGTTAGGGGTTCCAGAGGCCGAGCGGAAGTGGTTGGCAGGCTCTTCCGCTCAGTATGAATCAGAAGTTGTTTACCATCGAATGAAAGAAGAATTTGCTAAGACGGGGATTGTCTTTACCGATACTGATACGGCCGTACAAGAATATCCGGAACTAGTTAAAGAATACTTTGGTTCCCTAGTTAAGCCCACTAATAATAAATTAGCCGCCTTGAACTCGGCGGCCTGGTCGGGTGGCACTTTTATTTATGTTCCCAAAGGGGTGCATGTAACTACCCCAATTCAATCGTATTTTCGGATTAATACTGAAAATGAAGGGCAATTTGAGCGAACTTTGATTATTGTGGATGAAGGTGCTCATGTTGACTATGTGGAAGGTTGTTCGGCCCCAATGTATTCTGGGGATGCCTTGCACGCTGCTGTGGTAGAAGTGATTGTTAAGCGGGATGCTTATTGTCGTTATACCACCATTCAGAACTGGTCAAATAACGTGTATTCTTTGGAAACAAAGCGGGCTGCGGCCCATGAAAATGCCACGATGGAGTGGGTTGATGGTAATTTTGGTTCTAAAACCACAATGAAGTACCCGTCGGTTTACTTGGAAGGTGAAGGAGCCCGGGGAACGATGTTATCAATTGCGGTCGCTGGCAAGGGGGTTAATTTGGACTCCGGTGCCAAAATGATCCACAACGCCCCCAATACTTCATCGTCAATTGTGTCTAAATCAATTGCCCATGATGGTGGCGCTACGGATTATCGGGGGACGGTTAAATTTGGCCGGGAGTCTGACGGTTCCTTTGCCCACGTTGAATGTGACACGATTTTAGTCGATGACCAATCTTCGGCCGACACGATTCCCTACAACACAATCTTAAACGGGAATGTTTCTATGGAACATGAGGCCAAAGTTTCGCGGGTTTCTGAGGAGCAATTGTATTATTTGATGACGCGGGGTATCTCGGCAGAAAAGGCCACTGAAATGATTGTCATGGGCTTTATTGAGCCCTTTACCAAGGAACTACCAATGGAATATGCCGTCGAATTAAACCGATTAATGAAATTTGAAATGATCGGATCAGTGGGGTAATGATATGGATGAAAGTCAGCATAATCGAATCATGGCAGTGTTAACAACGGTAATTGATCCAGAGTTACGCCTTGATGTTGTGAATTTGGGCTTTATTAATCAAGTTACTTTTGACCAATCTGGTTTGTTGGTGATCAAATTGGACTCAGCGACGATGGGGTGTCCAATCAGCGCCATCATTGAAGCGCTAGTGAAAGAAGCGCTGGCAGTGCTACCAGAGGTTGTTTCCGTGCGGGTTGAACACGTTTGGCAACCTCAGTGGGCGATTAATCACATGTCGCCTTTTGCCCGAATGAGTCTTGGTTTATATTGAATTGTGAAAAATATATAAAATTTCCCTTGACTTTAAATGATAATAATATTAGAATTAGCTCATAAATTAAATTAGGAGGAACACGAAATGCAAAACACTCAAAAGAACATTATTATTAATCAATCATCAGCCCTCCTCAGCTTGCTCAGGTATTCCTAGCAAGCGGGGCTTTTGAGGCTGGTTGTTAGGTAGAAACCAATGACTAGCCGCAGGAGTGCAATTCGTGTTTCTAACGGACTAGTCTATCAGATTAGTCCGTTTTTTTAGTATAAAGGAGAGAAGTAAATGAGAGAAATAACATTTTACGATACAACTTTACGTGATGGTGAGCAAACAATTGGCGTGAACTTTTCTAATCAAGAAAAGGTGAGCATCGCTCAGTCCTTGGAAGCCTATGGTGTTGATGCAATTGAAACCGGTTTCCCTGCGGCTTCTGACAAGGACTTTAAGGCCGTCCAAGCGATTGCTAAAACAATTAAGGATAGTAAGGTTGTTGGCTTGGCGCGGATGGTTCGAAAGGATATTGATGCAGTCATCGAATCAACCCGGGGAGCCGCTCATCCAGCTATTCATATTTTCATTGCAACATCGCCAATTCATCGACAATCAAAGCTGCATATGAGTAAGCAAGAGATTTTGGATAAAATTACCGCTGATATTAGCTATGTTAAAAACTACATGGATGACATTATTTTTTCACCAGAAGATGCCACCCGAACTGAACCTGAATTTTTAGTACAAGCAGTGCAAAGAGCGATTGATGCCGGAGCCAAAATGATTAATATTCCAGATACAGTGGGTTATTCCACGCCGGATGAATTTGGTCAGATTTTTGAAAACTTTAAGAGTCAAATTAAGGAATTTAATCAAATTGGTTGGTCCACCCACACCCACAATGATTTGGGTTTGGCCAATGCCAATGCCTTGGCAGGAATCGAGCATGGTGCTACCGAAGTACAGGGAACGATTAATGGGATTGGCGAACGGGCCGGTAATGTTGATTTGATTGAAACAGCGGTAGCTTTGCAAGTTCGACAGGATAAATTCCAAGTATCGACCAATATCGATTTAGTCCAATCAAAAAAAGTTTCTAATCAAATTGCTCGGATGTCTAAGATTGCTATTGCACCAAATAAACCGATTATGGGTCGCAATGCCTTTGCTCACGAATCCGGTATCCATCAGGATGGCTATTTAAAGAATCCTGAAACCTATGAAATTTTGAGTCCGGCCATGGTCGGTGCTAAAGCTAGTTTGCCGTTAGGGAAGCTATCAGGATCGCATGCGGTAATGTCCAAATTAAATGAGATGGGTTATGAAATTGGCAAAGAAGATATGCATAACATCTTTCCCCGCTTTAAAGCCATGGCTGAAGAGGTTGATATCGTCGATGAAGATCAATTGGAGAGCATGATGGCGAGTATATATGAAAAAAGGGTGGTGAATGGCTAAATGACTGGCAAGAAAAAAATCGTTGTGCTACCTGGTGATTATATTGGACCCGAAATTATGGCGGCCGGCTTGACCGTTTTGGCTGCCGCAACCCAGGGAACCGACTTTAAATATGAACTAATTGAATGTCCCTTTGGTGGGGCTGGCATTGATCAGGTTGGAGATCCCCTACCAGACGAAACCATCCAAACGGCTCAACAGGCAGATGCAATTTTGCTGAGTGCGATTGGCGGTCCGAAGTGGGATCAAGCCCCAGTTCGACCAGAAGCTGGTTTGTTAGGCATTCGTTCGGCTTTGAATTTATTTGCTAATATTCGCCCCACGCAAGTGTCACCAGCTCAGATTGAGCGCTCGCCTTTAAAGGGTGAAAATGTAACCGGTACCGATTTTGTGATTGTTCGTGAATTAACTTCGGGGGCTTACTTTGGGCAACCGCGGCGACTTGATCAGGATGAGGCAGTCGACACAATGTATTATAGTCGCGCTGAAATTGAACGGATTATGGCCGTTGGTTTCCAGTTAGCTCAACAGCGCAAGCGCCATGTCACTGTGGTTGATAAATCCAATGTTTTAGCCACTTCAAAATTATGGCGACAAATTGGGCAGGAATTTAGTCATCGTTATCCGGATGTGCAAGTTGATTATCGTTATGTTGATGCAATGTCAATGGCCATCATTGCCCATCCCGCTCAGTTTGATGTGGTGATTACGCCGAATTTGTTTGGTGATATTTTAAGCGATGAAGCCGCTCAGATTACTGGTTCAATCGGACAAATTCCATCGATGTCAATCGGGGTCAATGGGCCTAATTTATATGAACCAATTCACGGATCGGCACCCGACATTGCTGGAAAAGGGATTGCCAATCCACTTTCGATGGTTAATACCGTGGCGATGATGATGGCACAAAGTTTTAATGAAAACCAGATTGCACACAAGATTCAAGCTGCTGTTGACTATGTAATTGCCCATAAAATCGTGACATCGGATATGGGTGGGAGTCAGACGACAGCAAGTATGACCCAAGCCCTAGTTGACTTTATTAGAGAGGAGAATTAGGTCAATGAGTAAGACATTATTTGACAAAATTTGGGATGCCCACGTAATTGCTGGACAGGTGGGCGAACCACAGTTGCTCTATGTTGACCTCCATTTGATTCATGAAGTCACTTCCCCCCAACCTTTTGATGGTTTGCGGTCAATGCATCGTCGTTTACGTCGGCCGGATTTAACCTTTGCTACCATGGACCACAATGTGCCGACCAAGGATATTTTTAATGTACAAGATGAAATGTCACGGCTACAGATGGAAACGCTGGAACGCAATTGTAAAGAATTTGATGTACCCTTGGCTTCCATTGGGGATGATCAGCAGGGTATTGTGCACGTAGTAGGACCAGAACGGGGATTAACGCAACCGGCTAAAGTCATTGTCTGTGGAGATTCACATACAGCAACTCACGGGGCTTTTGGCACGATTGCTTTTGGAATCGGTACCTCTGAAGTTGAACACGTGATGGCCACACAAACGATTTGGCAGGTAAAGCCTAAAACCATGGGCATTAAAATTACGGGTACTCTACCGGCTAATACATATGCCAAAGATATTATTATGGGCATAATCGCTAAGTATGGTGTTTCCTTTGGAACTGGCTATGCGATTGAATTTTATGGCGAAGCGGTTGAAAAGTTGTCGATGGAAGCCCGCTTGACCATGTGCAACATGTCCATTGAAGCTGGTTCAAAAACGGGGATGGTTCGGCCTGATCAAACTACTTTTGATTATATTAAGGGCCGTGAATTTGCCCCCAAGGATTTTGCGGCGGCACAAAAATATTGGGAAAGTTTTTATACCGATGATGAAAGTGCCTTCGATGAAAGGCTAACCTTTGATGTCAGTGATTTGAAACCGATGATTACCTGGGGAACTAATCCGGGGATGGCCATGCCAGTCGATCAACTTACGCCGGCCATTAAAGATGGCAATGATCAGGCGGCCTATGACTATATTGGTCTACATCCTGGCATGAAGGCCGAGGAAATTCCGCTAGATTATCTGTTTATTGGTTCTTGTACTAATAGCCGCTACGAGGATCTAGAAATTGCTGCTCAAATGATGAAAGGTAAGCACCTAGCACCCAATATTACGGCCTGGATTGTCCCCGGTAGTCGGGCCATTCGAAATAAGGCCATTAAAAATGGCCTTGCTAAAATTTTTGAAGATGCTGGTTGTGAGTGGCGCGAGCCAGGTTGTTCGGCCTGTTTGGCCATGAATCCAGATAAAATTCCAGCTGGCATGCATGCTGCCTCGACTTCTAATCGTAATTTTATTGGTCGTCAAGGAGCTGGTTCACGGACGCATTTGGCCTCACCAGCCATGGTTGCAGCGGCTGGTATTGCTGGCCATTTTGTTGATATAACACAATTAGATGCTGGAGAGGGGGAGTCAAAATGAAAGCTTTTACAGAAGAAATTGGCCGGGCCGTTGTGATTCCAAACGACAGTATCAATACTGATATCATTTTGCCTAAGCAATTTTTGAAAAACATTTTAAAAACCGGATTTGGCAAAGACTTATTTTTTGATTGGCGCTACTTGGAAGATGGGTCTTTAAATCCTGATTTTGAGTTAAATAAGCCAGAACATAAAGGGGCCACCATTTTAATTACAGGAACTGATTTTGGCTCTGGTTCTTCAAGAGAACATGCCGTTTGGGCCTTGACTGATTACGGCTTTAAAGCTGTGATTGCCGGTGGCTTTTCCGATATTTTTTACATGAATGCTACTAAAAACGGCCTCTTACCCATTGTCTTGCCCGAAGCTGATCGGGCAGTCTTGCGTCAGGTCAAGGCCGATGAGTTGATTACGATTAATTTACCGCAACAAGAAGTTATTTATAATACCCAGGCTTTTCATTTTGATATTAATCCGCAATGGAAAGAAAAGTTTATTAAAGGCGAGGACGATATTGACCATACACTGCAATTTGCCAATCAAATTACGGCTTTTGAACAAAAACGTCCCAACTTTGGCTAGGAGGCAGGATGGATCCAGCAATAGAATTAAAAAATCGAATGAATATTAGTCGGGCGACACCACTTTTTTATAAGGTTTTCGCCATGGTAGCAGCCGGGATGATTTTGGATGGGGCCGATGTTTATCTGGCCAGTGCCGTCAACAGTGCCATTATTGCCAATCATTTTGCCACGATTGCCCAGGGATCAATGTTTTTATCAGCCGGCTTCCTAGGCTTATTCTTTGGATCACTTTGGGCTGGCTTAATTGGTGATTACTTTGGTCGTCGGCAGGCCTATCAAATCAATTTAGTGTTGTTTGGCTTTTTCACCGTCTTAGCTGCTTTTGCTCCAAACGTTTGGGCTTTAATTGTCCTCCGTTTTATCGCCGCGATTGGTTTAGGCGCTGAAATAGTGACTGGGTTTGCTCTTATTAATGAATTTGCCCCAGTGGCCACCCGAGGCCGTTGGTCAGCTTCAGTGTCAGTGATTGCTAATATGGCTGCCCCCTTGACCTTGGTTTTGGCAGCTGTAGTGATTCCACGCTATAGTTGGCGGTCAACTTTTATCATTATTGGTATTGCAGCCTTGATTTTATGGATTATTCGGCATAATTTTCCAGAATCCCCGCGGTGGTTGATTAGCAAAGGGCGTTATCAAGAAGCCGAAGCAATCATTCAAAAATTATAAGTCAATGGGCATACCCAATTCAAACAACCAATCAGTGACCAGGGACCCGTTCGAATTAGTTTAGGACGAGGTTTGATAGTGGCGACCGTGGCAATTTCGGCGGTCAATTTGGTTCAGTATACCTTTACCTCCTGGATGCCCACTTTGTTAGTAAAACAGGGGCTAAATGTCGTCCATTCCTTAGGGTTTTCAGCGGTAATGATGGCTGGGGCACCTTTAGGAGCCTTGATTGGGGCAATCTTAGTTGATCGAATCGGTCGAAAAACGGTCATTGTACCGGCATTTATCATAACGGCCATTTTAGGGTTAATCTATGCCCAACAACGCCAAATTGCTTGGGTTTTAATCGTTGGTTTCTGTTTGGTTACAACCATTTATATCTTGATGGCTTCAATCGTCAGTGTCTATATGTCTGAGTTGTTTCCAACTTATTTCCGCTTCCGTGGAGCCGGTTATGCCAATGCAGTGGCTAAAATTTTAACGGTCTTAACTCCCTACTTAGTGGCTTGGGCGCTAACCCGAGTTAACGCTAACTTAATTTTTTACTTCATGGCGACGGTTGCCATTATTGCGGCCATTGTAGTTGCAGTGATGGGGCCAGAAACTAAACAACGCACAATTAATTAAAGGAGAATATAACAATGTCAAATAAACATATTAGCTGGAATGGTGCTATTCAACCCGAAGCAATTGAAATTTTAAAAGGAGAAGGGGGTATGATTGTTAGTCCAACTAAGGTTGGTTACATTATCATGACTTCTGATAAGGCTGGTTTAGAGCGGAAATTCGCTGCTAAAAATCGCAAGCGGAATAAGCCTGGTGTCGTTTTGTGTGGTTCGGTGGAACAGGTCAAGGAATTGGCCCAAATGACACCTGAAATTGAAGAAATGTATCAACGCCACTGGGATCAAGATATCTTGTTGGGGTGTATCTTGCCCTGGAAGGATGAGGCTAAGAAAATGATTCCAGCCGATGGCAGTCAGGAACTAATGATGGATGGCCGCGATACCAGCTGTTTTGTGATTAAATTTGGCAGGCCTAGTGAAAAGATTGCTAAGCATATGTGGGAAGAATATGGCAAGTTCTCCTTTGCCAGCTCAGCTAATCCGTCCGGTCAGGGAAATCGTGGTTTGGTTACCGGTATTGGTGATCAAATCGAACAAACTGCCGACTTAATTATTGAAGCTAATGACTACGTGGCTTCAATTCAACCCAATGAAACAGCCGAAACTCGTTACGAGCAAGGGGTGATGGTTTCCATGGTTGATGAACAAGGAAATTTGATTCCCCAACAAAACGGTCAAGTCGGTGTTCAACCGGCCCCAATCGTTATTCGAAAGGGTCTAGATGTCGATAAAATTATGAAAAATATGAGTGATATCTTTAACTCGTGGGACTATCGCCACGGTTTCTACTACTAAGGGGTCCATAGCTGGCCCCCCTTCGCAAACAAAGGAGATAATGCGATGACTAAAGCAAATACTTTTAAAAACGACGTCATAAAATACGGAACTTTTATTCTTTTGATTCTTGTAGCAGGAATTATTTTGTTGGGTTCTGGAATGGGCCAATATCCTGAAATTATTGGTATGGCAGTATTATCCTTTACCTTTGGTTTGCGACATGCTTTTGATGTCGATCATATTGCTGCCATTGATAATATGACCCGTAAAATGTTAAACGATGGCAAGAATACTCGGGGAGTCGGTTTTAGCTTTTCCTTTGGACATTCAATGGTTGTCGTGTTGATGGCACTTGCCACGGTGGTTTTCGTTGAATGGGCCAAGAATTCTATGCCAATTTTTGAAAATATTGGCGGAGCCTTTGGGACGATGATTGCCGGGGTTATGCTGTTTTTCCTAACGGTTGTGAATACTTTTATCTTGTTTAGCATCTGGCGTAACTTTAAAAAAATTAATCAACAGGCTCAAAATGGGCAAACGGCAGAAGAATTTGTACCAGATTCGAAAATTTATACTTGGTTTACGAAAATGTTGCAAATGATTCAACATAACTGGCAAGTTGGTATTGTTGGTTTCTTGTTTGGTTTGGGCTTTGATACCGCCACGCAAATTGCAGTCCTAGCAACTTCGGCTACCGCCACTAGTGCTGGGATTGCCTGGTACACCACCTTAGCCTTTCCCTTATTATTTACAGCAGGAATGTGTTTAATGGATACTATGGATGGCTTTTTCATGAGTACCACCTACAATTGGATTATTTCGTCCTCCTATCGGAAGGTTTACTATAACTTAATCTTAACTAGTATCTCAGTTTTGGCCGCTGGTTTTATTAGCTTTGTTGATTTTACCCAATCTTTTTCAGCCATTTTTGGTTGGAATAATGGTTTGACAAATTGGGCTAGTAGCCTGGACTTTAACCAACTAGGCATTATCTTAGTGATCATCTTCGTAGTGGTATGGACGTTGGCTTTGACTATTTGGCGGGTTATGAATCTGTCTGAGCGTGAAATTGCTGATTAAAAAAATGACGTCAATCTTAGTTGACGTCATTTTTACTGTCTAACCCTGGCGGGGTTAGGGTGTCATTTTTAATAAAGCTTCTAAAATTATGATGAATCTGGGCAAAGAGTTCATCGGGCCCAGTATTAAGCATCTCTTTTGGAAAGAAGAACCGCTGATCAACTGAAGCCCGGCCTTTAATGGCAGCCACCAGGGGTGAAAGGGCCGATAACTCCTGATGGGTGCCGTCCTCTAGAATAAAGTCAATCTGAGTCCGAGGCTTTTTATCACTGGGTTTGTAATCGTCATACGGAAGGTCGTAGGCATCGTTGCGGGCGGTATAATAGTCTGGATTGTAGCCTGCTTTTTGCACAATTTTTTCGAGGTTATCCAAATAAGGCGCCGTCTTTTCATTGATTTGAATTGATTTTAACGGCCGGCGTTGTAGGAAACGTTGGGCCAAATCAGAAAGAATTTGATCAGGATGATCCTGCCAAATATTAATATAAGTCATAAAGACATGATCATCTAAACGTAAGTAATCCCTAACTGACAGGGGTTGGTCGCTAAAAAGTGGCCGCAATAGCGGACCAACAAAGTCCTCTTCGGCGACATTTTGGTTTTGCTGGAGTTCTTTAACACGATGCAATAGATGCTCTAGGATGACTTCCATGCCTCGTGAAACCGGATGGAAATACACTTGCTGATACATCTGATAGCGACTGACAATGTAATCTTCAACCGCGTGCATGCCTCGAATATCAAAGCCGATGCCCTGAGTGGTGGGCCGCATGGTGCGCATAATCCGGTCAATATCAAACTCACCGTATTTAGTACCCGTGTAATAGGCGTCACGGAGTAAATAATCCATTCGATCAACATCTAATTGACTAGAAATTAATTGCACCACCTGTTGATTAGGGTAGGTTTTAGCAATGACACTGGCGACCTTATTGGGAAAATCGGGTCCCTGTTGCAATAAAATCCGATTAATTTCAGTATCGCCAGTAATGATGGCCCGAGTCATGGCTTCGTGATCGGTCTGGAAGAGATGCTCAAAAGTATGTGAGAAGGCGCCATGACCAACGTCATGGAGTAAAGCTGCCACCATGGTTAGCAAACTCTCAGCGGGGTCCCAGCAGCCATTGCGACCATTATTTTTACTATAGTATTGATTAAAATATTCAGTGACACGTCGGGCTAATTCGTAAGCCCCCACCGAGTGACCGAAGCGGGAATGTTCAGCGCCATGGAAAACACTGCTAGTAATCCCCAACTGTTGTACTCGGCGTAAACGCTGGAATTCTGGTGTATTGATGAGATCCAAAATAATCTGATCTTGAACGTGAATGAAATTATGAATTGGATCTCTTAAAACTTTTTCTTGAACTAGTTGTGCTGACACGGTTTAACCTTTTTCCTTTTAGCTTGTTTATATTATAATGTAAAGACTTACAACTGTCATTTCTGGAGGAATATTTTGTCACAAACATTTACGGTTCAGGTGGACTTAATCACCCAAATTTGGCAGGACAGCGGCGATGAGAAGTTTGATTTTCATCTGCCAGGACAATTAATTATACGAAATGGAACCGCCTATCTTAGCTACACCGAACAATTACCTGACCAAAATGACACGGAGGTTCGCTTTAAATTAAAGCCGCAGCAAGTTGGTTTAACCCGCACTAATGAAAATACGACGCATCTAAGTTTTAAAGCCCAGCAAGATCAAGAAACGGTTTATCAAACCGCAGCGGGTCCAATGGTGCTCAATACTTATACAACTGGTTTAGACTTAGAGTTAGACCAAGCAAAGGGTGCTGGTCAACTTTTATTGGAGTATGTTTTATCCAGTCAGGGCCAAGTTGTTGGTCGTTATCGAGTTGATTTGCAATTCAAGCCATAATTGAGTATATTTAATTAGTTAGAAATGTGAAAGGACGTATGATATGTCGATACAAGCAGATGGCAATCTTAAAGAAGAAATGGCCTTAGTTGAGATTGCAACCGCCATCTTGTCAAAGCATGGTGATTCAATGCCCTTTAGTAGCCTAGTAGAGGAAATTCAAGACTTTTTAGGGGTTGATGCCGAGAGTTTTCGACCTCGACTATCACAATTTTATACGGACTTAAACACAGATGGTTCCTTTATTTCCCTGGGAAATAATGAATGGGCCTTGCGTGCTTGGTATCCAGTTGATGCCATTGATGAGTCAATTCATGAAATTGATGATGACGAAGAGAAGCCAAAGCGTAAGAAGGCCAAGAAAAAGGTTAACGTCTTTGCTGATAACGCCGCTGATGACGATGTCATTGACTATAACGATGATGATCCTGAAGACGACGACTTTGACGATGTTGCCGAAGATGATAAGTCTGATAATGACGATGATAGTTCCGATAGTGACGATGATGATTCAGTGGCTGAAGAGTCGATTGACGACAATCTAACTGAGCTAGCTGGAAGTGATGATCTTGATGACTTGAGCGATGGCGACGAAGAAAAATAATTTAAAAAAGTATTGATTTTTTACCGCTGAGAATGTAATATATATAACTGTGCTACGGCGCAAGATTATGCTCCTGTAACTCAGTTGGTTAGAGTAGGGGATTTTTAATCCCAAGGTCCTCGGTTCGAATCCGAGCGGGAGCACTGAGTTAATCAGGAGACCTTGGGAGATTCCAAAAAAGCAACTTTCTTCGGAAGGTTGCTTTTTATTTTCTTGCAAATCATTTTTGAATTGGCTACAATTGTCCTAACGTAGTGAGGATGAGTAGCTTAAAAATCCTATTCAGCGACGTCATGGATGGTGAGAATGGCGAGGGTTTTAGGTGAAGACTACTTCACTTTTGACATACTAGTAACTAAGCGTGAAACTATGACCGGCCTAACCAGCCGTTATCCTGGTCGATTAAGTGTCGCCTATGTGGCGGAACTTGGGTGGTACCACGCACAAGCGTCCCTAGATTTCTGGGGGCGCTTTTTTATGTCATGCGTAGAAAAATTAGGAGTTTGCAGATGGCAAAACAGGGAAAAGAATTGAGTCGAGATTTATCCTCTTTTCAAATGGAAATGATTGCTCTGGGAGGAACAATCGGGGTTGGACTCTTTATGGGTTCAGCCGCAACAATTAAATGGACAGGTCCATCAGTCTTATTGGCTTATATGTTGGCTGGTTTGGTCCTTTATATTGTTATGCGGGCCTTAGGGGAGATGTTATACGTTGATCCGGCAGTGGGTTCTTTTGCTAATTATGCCAGTCGCTATATTCATCCTTTGGCGGGCTATTTAACCGTTTGGGCTAATGTTTTTCAGTGGCTAACAGTTGGTATTAGTGAAACGATTGCCGTGGGGGTCTACTTGGATTATTGGTGGCCGGGCATCCCGGGGTGGGTTAGTGCGATCGTCGTTCTGGCGACCTTAACTGCTGCCAACTTATTTACTGTTAAAGCCTACGGCCGGATGGAGAGTTGGTTTTCCTTGATTAAGGTCGTAACGATTGTCTTTATGATTATCTTGGGATTCTTAGTGATTTTATTTGGTATTGGTAATCATGGGCATCCGCTTGGTTTTTCAAACCTTTGGACGCATGGTCAGTTCTTTGCTGGTGGTTTCAAAGGCTTTATGTTTGCCCTGTCAATTGTCATGACTTCTTATCAAGCGATTGAAATTATTGGCATTACCGCCGGAGAAGCCGCTAATCCACAAGAAGCAATCGTAAAATCGATTAAGTCGATTGTCGCTCGAATTTTGATTTTCTATATTGGGTCAATTTTTGTGATTATTACGATTTATCCTTGGAATCAACTCGATCAAGTTGGTTCACCCTTTGTGGAGACCTTTGCTCGGGTAGGAATTACCGCGGCGGCTGGTATTATTAACTTTGTCATGCTAACAGCGGCTATGTCAGCCCTAAATTCCGGTATCTTTTCTTCGAGCCGGATGCTTTATACGCTGGCTTTAAGTAAGGAAATTTCACCAAAATTTTTGAAACTATCCAAGCGCCGTGTTCCTGAAATTTCGGTACTAGCAATTTCGGGCGGAATTCTATTAGGTATTATCATTAACGCAGTTTTGCCACTATTTT
The DNA here is from genome assembly GCF_003096575.1 of Convivina intestini. Lineage (GTDB taxonomy): Bacteria > Bacillota > Bacilli > Lactobacillales > Lactobacillaceae > Convivina > Convivina intestini. The sequence goes on along the minus strand of NZ_QEKT01000002.1, from coordinate 241,777 downwards.
GGCATGGTAGTTCCAGTGTCTTTGTTTTGGTGTATAGTGCCAGTACCTTGCCGGGAATGGTGCCCTGGTTTGTGATTTTGATTAGTCAAATTCGCTTCCGCAAAGCCAATCCGGGACTACTAACTGACCATCCCTTTAAGTTATGGCTATCGCCTTGGACAAACTATTTTGCCATTTTCTCTCTGGTGATTACCTTGGTCTTTATGGTAATTAATCCAGATACGCGTATTCCACTTTTTATTGGTTTAGGCTTTCTAGTGATTATGTCCCTTGTTTATCTAATGACTCATCGGAAACGGGGATGACTTTGCGAATGGCAGCAAAATTCTGATATGATAGATTGGTAACTTACTTAGGAAACTGAGTAATGTCAATCTAAATCATATGGGAGAAATTATGAATCGAAGTGAATTAAAACATTCAGTCAAAGAACGTTTAAGTGGTAATTATGGTTACTTAATCCTCGTTACTTTGCCAGCAATTATTGTGGGCTTGTTTACAGCAGGCTGGTCGGGTGCTCGTCCTACCAACTATGATAATGTTGCCAATAATACTGCAACGGCAATTGACTATATTAATATGGCTCATTTGGACTTTAACAGTGACTTTTTAAGTATTGTCGCCTTCTTTGTCGAAATTGGGGTTGCTTTTGCTTTGTTGGACTTTTATCGTAATCAAGAAAAAAAGGCCCATCCATTTCTACAATTTATCTATGTTTACCAGCAAAAAGGTCTATTTTTAGGAACTTTGGTCATTGGTATTTTGCAGTATGTTTGGATTTTATTATGGACCCTGCTATTGATCGTGCCAGGGATTATCAAGTCGTTGGCTTATTCACAGGCTGGTTTTATTTACCGAGATGCTTTGGATAAGGGCGAAAAACTCGGTTATACTGAGGCGATTACTCAGAGTCGTAAGTTGATGGACGGCCACAAGGCGGAATATTTTGTCTTGAACCTGAGCTTTATCGGCTGGTTCTTGTTAATTGGTATTACCTTTGGTATCGCTGCGATTTGGGTAGTACCATACTATCAAATGACTATGTCAGCTTATTATGACCGTCTTAGTGGATCAAGCGATGATGGTTTGATTATTGATTCTGCGGCAAACTAAAAAATAAGTTGACAAGATTAGGTCGACTTTGTAGTATATATAAGGGCTCACATTTAGTGTGAAAAACGTTTAAAGCTCTCAAGCACAGGCTTGGGGGCTTTTCTATTTTTTATTTTAGAAGGATAAGTTCCCAAAAGACATTGACTGGAAGAATTAGGAGGCATTATGGCAGATAAGCAGGTTAAGTATATTTTTGTTACCGGAGGGGTTGTCTCTTCGTTAGGAAAAGGAATCGTAGCAGCTTCATTAGGACGCTTACTAAAAAACCGGGGACTGAAGTTAGCGATTCAAAAGCTTGATCCATATATTAATATTGATCCCGGTACCATGTCTCCTTACCAGCACGGAGAAACTTTCGTGACTGGCGATGGCTTGGAAACTGATTTGGACATGGGTCACTATGAGCGTTTCATGGACATTGATACAAACATGTATTCCAATGTAACGACCGGCCGGATTTATTCTGAAGTTTTGAGTAAGGAACGGCGTGGTGACTATAATGGCGCTACGGTTCAGGTCATTCCACATGTCACCAATGCCATTAAAGATAAAATTATTAAAGCTGGCGAATCTAAAGACGCTGACGTTGTCATTGTTGAAGTAGGTGGCACGGTTGGCGATATTGAAAGTTTGCCATTTATTGAAGCCTTGCGTCAGATGAAATCCGACCTTGGTAGTGAAAATGTCTTTTATATTCACACGAGTTTGATTGTTTATTTGCGAGCTGCTGGAGAAGCTAAAACTAAGCCAACCCAACACTCAGTTAGTCAGTTGCGTTCGCTAGGCATTCAACCGGATATGATTGTTTTACGGACTGAAAAGCCTTTGGATGATAGCTTGAAGTCTAAGATTTCCACCTTTACTGATGTCAACACTCAGGCTGTGATTGAATCACGTGATGTGGAAACATTGTATGAAATTCCTTTGAATTTACAAGCACAACACATGGACGATGTAGTCTTAGAAAAGTTACATCTTCAAGCGCCAGAAGCTGATATGAGTCAGTGGAAGGAAATGGTTGAATCAATTAAGCATCCGAAAAAGAAGATTCAAATCGCCTTGGTTGGTAAGTATACTGATTTGCCAGATGCCTATATTTCAGTTAATGAAGCTTTGAAGCATGCTGGTTATTCACAGTCAACTGATGTCATTATTAAGCACATTAATTCTGAAACGGTCACGGCTGATAATGTGGCTGATCTGGTTATGGGTGTTGACGGCATTATGATTCCAGGTGGCTTTGGTTCACGTGGAACTGAGGGTAAGATTCAGGCTATTCGCTATGCGCGTGAACGTAATATTCCATTCTTGGGCGTATGTTTGGGGATGCAGTTGGCCTCAGTTGAATTTGCCCGCGATGTCTTAGGACATAAGGATGCTAATTCAACGGAGTTAAATCCACAAACGCCCGATCCTGTGATTGGTTTGATGGCTGATCAGGCTGATGTGGAAGACTTGGGTGGTACGCAACGCCTTGGTTTCTATCCAACCTGTCTTTTGGCGGGTACCAAGACGGCTCATGCCTATGGTGACCAAGCTGAAGTGCAAGAGCGTCACCGTCATCGTTATGAATTTAATACCGATTATCGTCAGGAATTTGAAGATGCCGGCATGGTCTTTTCGGCTACTTCACCGGATAATCGTTTGATGGAGGTGATTGAGTATCCTAAGAATGATTTCTTTATTGCTGCTCAATACCATCCTGAATTCTTATCACGACCAAACCGTCCCGAAGGTTTGTACAACGCTTTCATTACGGCGGCGCTTAATTACAGCGGTCAATAATTTTTAAAAGCGTACTTGCTGGTACGCTTTTTTCTATCCCATAGAGGGGGTTATAATAGGGACATGCTTGCACATCCATCACAACATATTGAAGATAAATTAACCCTTTTACCCAGTGAACCAGGCTCTTACCAAATGAAAGATGACAACGGTAAGATCATTTATGTGGGAAAGGCCAAGAATCTTAAAAATCGTGTTCGTTCCTATTTTAAACAGGATCATACCGGTAAAACGGCGGAATTAGTTAGTAAAATCGTTGATTTTGATTTTATTGTAACCAATTCCGATAAGGAAGCTTTCCTATTAGAAAATGAATTAATTAAAAAGTATAAACCTTACTACAATATTCGTTTGAAATACGGTACCGGTTATCCCTATATTAAAATAACTAAGGAACGCAATCCTAAAATGGCCCTGGTGAATGAAGTCCGCAAGGATGGGGGTTTTTACTTTGGTCCCTATCCAAACGTCTACGCTGCCCAAGAAACCTTGCATTTTTTAGAAAAGAACTATCCCTTACGGCGTTGTAATGGTTATCAGGGACGCCCTTGTCTGTATTACAGTATGGGCCAGTGCTTGGGGCCGTGTTGGCATACGGTCCCAGAAGCGGAGTATCAAGCCCAAATTGATAAAATTAAACACTTTTTGGATGGGAATACCAAGACCGTTAAGCAACATATTGCTGATCAAATGCATCAGGCCGCCGAAAATTTAGAATTTGAACGGGCAGCTGATCTACGTGATCAATTAAAATACATTAATGAAACAGTTGAAAGCCAACGAGTCTTATCCAAAGACACAACGCCACGTGATCTCTTTAATTACTATTTAGACAAGGGTTGGATGACGGTAACGGTCTTTTTCTTACGCCAGGCCCGTTTGATTCGGCAGTATAAGCGTACTTTTGCTGTTGTGGAAGATGCCTCAACTGAGTTAAGTAACTTTATCCAGCAGTTTTATTGTCAGCGTAATATTCAAAAGCCTCGGGAAGTTTTGGTACCCAAGGGGATGGATGTTCAAATTCTATCCGATATTTTGGCTGTACCGGTCCGCGTTCCAGTCCGGGGTGAAAAACGTGATTTATTAGACTTGGCTCAAAAAAACGCTCAAATTGTATTGGAAGAAAAGTTCCGTTTGTTAGAATTAAATGAACAAAAAACGACTGGCGCCATGCAAGAAATCACTGATGCCTTGCATCTTTCAGCCGGCCATCGGATTGAAGCCTTTGATCATTCTCACACCCAAGGAGTTGAGATTGTTTCCGCCATGGTGGTGTTTGAAGATGGGGTGCCAGAGCGGAAGTTGTACCGGAAATATAAAATTAAGAGTGTAGATCATGCCGATGAATGGAAAGAGACCCAAGAGGTTATTCGACGTCGTTATAGTCGTCTTTTAAAAGAAAAAGGTGACCTGCCAGACTTGATTCTGATGGATGGTGGTGAAATTCAGGTCCATGCCGCCAAGGAAGTGCTGGAAGACGAACTCGGTTTATCAATTCCGATTGCCGGGATGGTTAAAAATGATAAGCATCGGACAGCTGATTTGATTGATGGTCGCACTGGGGAAGTGGTCTTTTTGGCCCGGCAGTCGCAAGGTTTTTACTTGTTGCAGCGGATTCAAGATGAAGTGCATCGTTTTGCCATTACTTTTCATCGGCAGTTGCGCTCTAAGAACTCGTTAACCTCGCGCCTGGATAGTATTCAAGGCGTGGGGCCAAAAACTCGGCAAAAATTATTGCGTAATTTTGGTTCCTTACCTAAAATTGAAGCAGCTAGTATTGAAGAGTTACAATCATTAGGGATTAATGAGAAGCTCGCGCGGGTCATTCATTGGTCACTGACCCAGAACCATAGCTAAATAGTGATAGCTATGATACACTAAACTTTTGAGTTAATAGGAATAGAAGAGGGGTTTCCCTTAGTAGGTAAAAATATATGGCATTTGTCGATCAAGCACAAGTTGAACTAAAAGCAGGAAAGGGTGGCGATGGAATCGTCTCCTTCCGACATGAGAAATTTGTTGCTATGGGTGGTCCTTTTGGTGGGGATGGTGGCCATGGCGGCTCAATTATCCTTAAAGTTGATGAAGGTTTACGGACCTTGATGGACTTTCGTTATAACCGTCATTTTAAAGCCCAAGCGGGTGGTAATGGTGGTACCAAGGGGATGACTGGGGCTTCGGCTGACGATCGGATTATTAAAGTACCGGAAGGAACCTTAGTTTATGATGCTGATACGGGTGAATTGCTAGGAGATTTGTTGGAAAATGGCCAAACCTTAGTAGTTGCTAAGGGTGGCCGTGGTGGTCGTGGTAATATTCGTTTTGCCACGCCAGCCAATCCGGCTCCAGAAATTTCTGAAAACGGGGAGCCGGGTCAAGTTCGTAATATCCGCATGGAATTACGAGTTTTGGCCGATGTCGGTTTAGTTGGTTTCCCATCAGCTGGAAAATCTACGCTGCTATCAGTAGTTTCTAACGCTAAACCTAAAATTGGCGCTTATCACTTTACCACCATTGATCCTAATATCGGGTTAGTTCGTTTGGCGGACGGTCGTGACTTTGTTATGGCCGATTTACCTGGATTAATCGAAGGAGCTTCTCAAGGAGTCGGATTAGGATTTGAATTCCTCCGTCATGTGGAACGAACCCGTTTAATTTTGCACCTAGTTGATATGTCTGGCATTGAGGGCAATGACCCTTACGAACAATATCGCAAGATTTTAACGGAGTTAAAGGAGTATGATCCAACTTTGTTAGAGCGCCCACAAATCGTGGTAGCCACTAAGATGGATATGCCAGATGCCGCTGACTTATTAGCAACCTTTAAAAAGCAGGTTCAAGCTGATTCTGGTTTGCCAGCAGTACCTGAAATTGTACCGATTTCGGCTATTCAGCAAAATGGTGTTAATCAGTTGATGATTTTGACAGCCAACACATTAGAAACGGCACCAGTACCAGAAAGTTACCACCTTGAACCAGAAACAACTGCCGAAAAGATCTATAAATTCAAGGAAGAAAAGCCTGAATTTAAGGTTGAGTGGGTGGCTGATGAAAATACTTGGCTCATTTCTGGTCAAGCAGTCGAAAAGCTATTTGCAATGACCAACATGCAACGTGAAGCAACGATTATGCGATTTGCTCGTAAGTTGCGTCATATGGGGGTTGATGAACGTCTGAAAGAGGCCGGTGCCAAGAACGGTGATGATGTCCGTATCAATAATTCCGACTTCGTGTTTGAGTTTAGCGAATAAGGTCCTTTACAAAACTTGGCTTAGGCCAAGTTTTTTGTTTTATTACAGTGTTTTTGATGCATGAAAGGGGTAAACCATGTTGCGATTAGGAACAATTGGCACTAGTTGGATTGTGAAACAATTTATTGAGGCAAGCCATTTAGCGGGCGCTTTTGATTTAGAAGCAGTCTATTCACGGCGAGTAAGTCGGGCGGAAGAATTTTTGGCTGAGTTGATGCCAGCTAATTCATCAGCCTTAGCTTTGGATAGTTTGACTGAACTATTTGAGGCCAGTGACCTAGTCTACATTGCTTCGCCCAACTCCTTACATTTTGAACAGGTTCAAGCGGCTTTGAAGGCGGGCTGTCATGTAATTGTCGAAAAACCAGCTTTTAGTAATCCCCGTGAATTCGCTCAGATTCAAGAGCTGTTAGGACAACATCCAGACTTGAGGTTGATGGAAGCTAATCGGCATCTATACCAACCTAATTTTATCGCCTTACAAAAAGCTGTCGCACAATTACCACAAATTGATGGGGCTAACTTTGTGATGGCGCAGTATTCGTCTAAATATGACGCTTACCTAGCCGGTAAAAATCCCAATGTTTTCAATAAGGATTTTTCAACAGGAGCCCTGTATGATTTAGGGGTTTATCCCTTGTCAGCTGCTTTGGCTTTGTTTGGTCAACCGCAAGCACTACAGTACTTACCGGTTTTACTAGACAATCAAACCGATGGCAGTGGTCAAGCGACCCTGATCTATCCGGGTTATCAAGTCAGCTTACAATTTAGTAAGACTTACAATGCCTGTCGACCTAGTGAAATTTATGCTGGCCGTCAAACTGTATCAATTGACCATATTGCTGATTTAAATCACATTGATATTATTGACGATGGGCAAGTCCAAACAGCGATTGCCGAGGTGCAAGCTGAAAATCCAATGGTAGCTGAAGTGCAAACCTTTGCCCAGTGGCTAGCTGAGCCACTGGCTTATTACCAGCAATACCAACAAGCCTTACAACTTAGCCAATTGATTAATCAGACCCTGTTTGATCTACGTCAGTCGGCTCAAATAGAATTTCCAGCAGATGAGAGAGTTTATGACAATTAATCCAATTTTAAGTGAACGTTTTAATCAAGAATTTGATCAGGCGACGCCGATTCAAAGTGCAGTTTGGGAGCATATGGTTGCTGGTAAATCCATTTTTGGTTTAGCTCCAACTGGTAGTGGTAAAACTTTAGCCTTTACTTTGCCAATGCTGACTAATATTGAGGCCAACAAACAGGTTCAGTATCTGATTTTAGCACCAAGTCAAGAGTTGGCCGTCCAGTTAAGCCAAGTTATCCGGGATTGGGCTAAGAACTTGGATTTAAAGGTTATGAGCCTAATTGGGGGCGCAAATGGCCGTCGTCAGGCGGATAAGTTAAAAAAAGATCATCCCCAAGTAGTGGTTGGTACCTTGGGTCGCACCTTAACTATGTTGGCTAGTGGTGCTTTAAAGGTTACCAATTTAAAGGGGTTGATTGTTGATGAGGCCGATGAAATTTTAATACCGGAACGGACTGAAGACTTAGAAAAGTTGGCTGGGTACTTGCCCGATGACTTACAAGTGGCTCTTTTCTCAGCCACGGATGGGGTGGATTTGAAGTGGATTACGGAACTGTTTGGCCAAGCGATTTTGCCTGTCTCAGTTGGACAAACCGTACCGGCAACGATTCAACATCGTTATCAATATGTTGACGAACGTGCCAAGGTCAAAATGTTGATTCAATTAGGACGACATCATCAGCAGGCCCTGGTATTTTTTAACAGTATTAATGCTTTGGTAGCTGTCCAATCGGCCTTGCGACATGCCAATGTTCGGGTGATGAGTGTTGGTAACAATGAAAAAAGTCAGATTCGCCGGGCGGATGCGATTCGGTTATTTAAAAAGGGGGAGCTCGATTTGCTCTTGGCCACTGACGTAGCGGCTCGTGGTTTGGATATTGTGGATTTGCCCCTGGTGGTTAATGCTCAGATTCCAACCAGAAAAAAAACCTATATTCACCGGACGGGTCGGACAGGTCGAGCTGGTAAGGCTGGGTTGATTTTAAACTTGGGTAATGATCACGATGTCCGCAATCTTAAGCGAGAATTAGGGCCTGATTTTGATTTGCAGCCCTACGATGAATCTCTTTTGATAAAAGAAAAAGTGGCTACTGACCCAGATACTGTCGCTGAGACGGTGGCTTCAGCTGCACCACAGCCGGTTAAAAAAGAGCGACAGTCTGAACGGCCAGTGAAGGCAAGACCTAAAACTAAAGTTAAAGCCGCAAAGGTTGTCGATGAGCAGCCAATTAAGCCAACAAAAAAGAAGAAAAGAACCAAGCGTAATAAAGATAAAGGTAAGCCTAAGTGGGCTAAATCATAAGGTTTTAATTCAAAGAATCTACTTGGGTTCTTTTTATTTTATCCAAATGTAAATGATATAATAATTAGTAATTAATAAGGTTTAGTCCTTGATTAAGCTAACCAAAGGGTTGGCCAATTACACTAAAAATTTCATAAAATACTGATAAAAAGCCATTTAGGAGGTTATATGCCAGAGTTACCAGAAGTAGAGACGGTACGGGCTGGGCTGAGCGCTCTAGTACAGGGCGCTACCATTCAAGAAGTGGTGGTTCCTTACCCCAAAGTGATTACTGGAGATGTCGACCAATTTAAGGCCCAGGTGCTAGGTAGCACTTTTGAACGCTTTGATCGACGTGGCAAGTACCTATTATTTCGCCTGTCTAACAAACATACGATTGTTTCCCATTTACGTATGGAGGGGCAGTATTCGGTTGAACCAATTGAAGCTAAGCCACACAAGCACACTGAAATTATTTTTAAGTTAACTGATGACCGTGCACTAATGTATAACGATACTCGGCGCTTCGGTCGTTTACAGTTGGTAGAAACTGGTCAGGAAGGCCAAGCCGTTGATGGGCTGGGCAAGCTGGGACCGGAACCAACGGCTGCGGACTTGAAGTTGGATTACATGGTTAAAATTTTCCAAAAATCTCATCGAATGGTCAAACCATTTTTACTAGATCAAAGTAAAATTGCTGGACTAGGTAATATCTATACCGATGAGGTCTTGTGGCAGAGTAAAATTCATCCGGAAAGTTTAACTGATCATTTAAGCCCGGAGCAACTCGCAACATTGCGCACTAACATTATAGCTGAAATTAAACGTGCAATTGCTGAGCATGGTACCACGGTGCATAGTTTTAGTAACATCTTTGGTAAGGTGGGTGAGTTTCAAAATAAGTTGGAAGCCTACGGCCGGGTTGGTGAGCCTTGTCACCGCTGTGGCACCCCGATGATTAAATTTAAAGTGGCGCAAAGAGGCACCACAATTTGCCCAGTATGTCAGGTAAAACAGTAGTTGATACATAGAAAGGAACGCATGACAGAAGAACAAATCAGTATCCGCCGCGTTAAATTAACGGCTCGTAAACAGTTAACCGATAATTTTTTCGCTGCCTTTAAAATCAATATCTTTGTGATTGTGCGCATGATGATAAATGTTTGGGCCATCATTCTGGGTGCTGTTTTAGCCTTTTATTTAAGTACCCATTCTAATCAGACTTTGGTGAATAATGTGCAGCCTAATTACCTGACGATGATTCTTCAGCACAGTTTGATTTTGTTGGTTTCTTGGTCAACACTGTGGACGATTGTGGATCAATTCCAACAACCTAAAGAACCAGTTAAGTTTAAACGCGTCTTTCAAATTATTACCAATGGTTCTTTTTGGACAACTTTCGTACTAGCCCTGGTGCAAAATATCTTGATTTGGTTTTGGACCCTGTGTTTTATTATTCCAGGCGTGGTTAAGTATTTTGCCTATTCGCAGACCTATTATGCCTATAAAATGGACTTATTGTTTAAGCGGCAGCAACAATCGCTAACAGATTACATTACGATCAGTCGACGGGTGATGAATGGTAACAAATTGCAACTGTTTAAACTAGAAGTGAGTTTTCTGGGTTGGCATTTACTGGGTCTACTCAGTGGTGGTTTGGCTTATATTTACGTTGCGCCTTACTTAAATGCTAGTCGGGTCGTTTTTTCCAGTCAGGTATTTAATCGGGCGATGGGGAGGCTCAAGGAATGAAAGTTATTGGATTAACGGGGGGCATTGCCTCCGGTAAGAGTAGTGTGAGTGCCTTGTTCAAACAAAATGGCTTACCGATTGTTGATGCCGACCGGGTTGCTCGTGAAGTGGTTGAACCGGGGACAACTACGCTGGAAAAAATTAAATTGGCTTTTGGCCCTAATATTATTGATAATGGCGTTTTAAATCGCGCAGCCCTTGGTAAAGTTGTTTTTAGTGACCGGGCGGCTTTAGATCAATTAAATGAAATTATTCAGCCTGTAATTGCCAGCGCCATTGAGGATAAGCTGGCTTTTTGGCGCTTACAAAAAGCGCCAGTAGTGATTGTGGATGTGCCTTTGTTGTTTGAGCGGGGCTATGATCAAAAAGATTTCTTCGATAAAATCGTGGTTGTGACCATTGATCCTAAACAGCAGCTTCAACGGTTGATGGAACGTGATCATCTAGAAGAAATGCAGGCCCGGCAACGGATGGCCAGCCAGTTGGACTTAAATCAAAAGGTTCAAAAGGCTGACTATGTCATTAATAACAATGGCGATAGTGAACATCTTCAAGAGCAAGTCCTAGCTTTAATCAAGCAAATTAAGGAGTAAGTATGGCAGAATCGGCTTTGACAATTGAATTTCATGTGCAGGCGGGCGTTTTTTTGCAAGCAGACCAAGAAATCAGCACAGCCGATTTAAACCGCACTTTTGACCTTTATCTACCATTTCTAGGACCAAGTGGCTTTAGCCTTTACCAACTGCTGGTTAATGAGTTAAATGATCGCCAAAATACATTAGCTGGGCAGGATCATAACTTTATTTTGGACAGCCTCAATGTCAATTTAATCAATTTTGTTAAATTACGGCGGCGGTTGGAGGCAGTTGGTCTACTAAAGACTAGTTATTATCAGGATGCTTTGGGAGAAGCCTACACGTACCAGCTACGGCCTGCTCTAGCAGCCAGTGATTTTTTTGATGAAAAATTACTAGCGGGACTATTGTTTAAGTTTGTGGGTGAAGAGCGCTTTGTCACCCTTCAAAAACGCTACGGTAAGGTTGGTATTGCTGAGGTAAAGGGGACCAATATTTCAGCAAATTTCTTACAGGTATTTAGTCGTGAGGAAGAAACTGTTTTACCTGAGAACCTTTTGGAAAAAAATATTTTTAAACCAGTTGGTCAGCAGGATAGTTTTGATTTTGATAATTTGACCCTGCTTATTCGGGGCATGAGTAAGGAAAAATTGGCTCAGCATCGTGAATTTATTCTGGCTCAGCACGCTTTATATGGCCTAAATGAAAGTCAGTTGGCCCGGGTAATTAACGCCAACATTAGTTTGGATTACCAGGATTTAAATGAGCAGGGGGTCATGACCTTCCTGTTGGAGAACTTCGCCAATCATCCGGTCAATGCGACTGATATAACTGATACAACGGTGCCAATCCAGACCGTTCAATCCGATTCAAAACCCGCAACATCGACACTGGCTAGTTTGTATCAAGCCGCCGAACAACTCTCACCAGTGCAGTTTATTGCCCAAATTAAAAGTAATAATGGGGGCTTTGTAAGTCGCGGGGAAGAACGGATATTACGGGATTTAATCAACCAAAAGATTTTAAATCGGGCGGTGATTAATATTTTGATTTATCAAGTTTTGGTGGGCATGGACAATGCCTCTTTGAACCGTAATTTGGTCGATACCATTGCTAATTCCTGGGCCAAGGCCAAGTTAGAAACCCCTCAACAGGCCGTGGACTTTATCAAGCAACGGCAGGAAAAAGCAACTCAGACCAAGCAAAAGAAGAGCTACCGGCCAGCTAAAAAGGTTGAACCAGCCATGGTTAAAAATAGTACTAGTACAGGGGTAACTACTCAAACCAGGGCTGACGTAACGGCGGCCTTGGCCGATTTGAAACAACTGAAAACTAAGAATTGAGGTTTCAATTGAAAAACTTAGCAGATGTATTAACTGAATTTAAACAAAAGCATCCCTTGCCAGGGGACACAACCGTAGCTGATATTATTCAAAAGATTGGTCAGGATCAAGATTTACGTGACTTTTGGCAGGCCCATCAAGATGAAATGAAGGCTGATGCTTTTGAAGTAAAAATGATGGATTTATTTGAATATATCCAGCAAAAAGAGGCTAAAGTGCAAGGATTACCCAGTTTATATCCGGGTTATCAGGCCCAATTAGCAATTCAAAAGGGCTATCCGCAGGTGGTCTATCAGCCGAGCGAGCAGATGCAAAAAAAGCTCAACCAAAAGGCTAAATTAAAAACTTATCAAGTGCCCAAGGCGATTGCGCAAGCTGATTTGGCTCAAATTGCCGAAGAAAGTGCTCAGGATGGCGATCGCACCCCGGCCTTAACCGCGACGATTCAGGTGTTAAAAGAATTAGTCGCCGGTGAGGATCATTATGTTCCCGGCCTATATTTAGCTGGTGATTTTGGCGTTGGAAAAACCTATTTGATGGGGGCTTTGGCCAATGCTCTGGCAGCCAATCAGATTGGCGTTTTAATGTTGCACTTTCCGTCTTTTATTAATAACCTGAAGGCCACTTTTAATAAACCTGATCAAAGCCTAGAAGATTTAATGGTCCAGGCTAAGACCGTACCAGTTTTAATTTTAGATGATATTGGTGCTGATACCTTAACGGCCTGGAGTCGGGATGACATCCTGGGCGTTATTTTAGAATATCGGATGCAAAATGAGTTAACGACTTGTTTTACTTCTAATTTCGACTTGGCTAGTTTAGAACAATACCTAGCTCAAACGCGTGATGGTCAGGAACCGGTTAAGGCAGCGCGTTTGATGCAACGGATTAAATATTTAGCACGTCCTGTAACCATGGCCGGTAGAAATCGCCGATTAGAGTCTTAAAAATATGAAGAAAATATCAAAATGGCTAATTTTAGGATTACTGTTACTACTGACCTGGGTCTTAGTTGAACATGATAGCTTTCTTTACCAGCAGCCCGTGGGCCTAGTGACTGCCACTAAGACGCTTAGTAGCAGTGAGGTAACCGATGAGCATGGTAATGTTGACCATTTGCATACCCAGCAGGTGCAGATTAAATTTTTAAATCGTTCTGGGCAAACTAAGCTAGAGAACCAATATACTGATTCCCAGTCACTAAGTGAGCATTATCAAGTGGGTAACCAAGTCCTTTTAACCAAGCGTTCTGGGGCCTGGCAGGTGGTTAGTCTTAAACGGGATAGCCTCTTAGCAGTGCTACTGGTGCTGTTAATTTACCTTTTAATCATCTATTTGCGACCGGTGCGGGCTAGTTGGCTTCTACTAAGCATGTTGGTCAATATTGTCATTTTTATCACGGCCTTATATTTAGATGTTCATATTAAAAATATTAATGTCGTGGCTTTATTTACCATCACTGCCGCCTTGTTGGCTGGGGTCAGTTTGTTAATGGTGTTGGGGAAAAATCGACAGGCCCTCATTACCTGGCTGGCGACCATTTTATCGACCGGTTTAGCACTGGCGGTGATGACGCTCGTCTTAAACTTAACCCATCATGAAGGCGTTCATTTTGAAACCATGTCCTACGTGACCCAAGTTCCAGCAGCGGTTTTTTATGCCCAGGCCGTTATTGGTGTATTGGGAGCGGTGATGGATGAATCTTCGGATATCGTGGCCGGTTTGTTTGGGCTTAGACGGGAATCTGATCAACACCGTTTTCATGATTATTGGCAGGGGGGCTTGTCAGTCGGCCGTGAAATTTTAGGCACCCTGATTAATGTTCTCTTTATGATTTTTATTGCTGAAACCATTCCCATGGTTATTCTTATGTTACGAAATAACAATAATTGGTCATATATTTTAGATCAAATTATGAACTTGGGGATTTTGCAAAGTGTCGTTTCAGCCATCGGTATTGTTCTAGCGGTACCGATTACCAGTTTAATCACGGCGCAATTACTAACACGGGAGCAAAAACATGAACGCCATTAGTGTTTTAGCGATAATTTTATTTTTCCTATTAATTTTGATTGCTGGCCGACAGGGCTTGAAGTCATTTATCGGCTTGGTCTTAAATTTTTTGGTGATCTTCCTGCTGATTATTTTAATTAATTGGCAGTTTAATCCCTACCTTGTAACCGCCATTTTAGCCGTGGTTATTTTAGCCATTGCCATTTATTTGAGTTCCGATCGCATCACAGTGATGAATATTGCCTTTAAAACTAGCTTGATGGTGGTGGCCTGTCTCATGATCTTAGCGATTGGCGTTCAACATTTTGGTCAATTACAGGGCTTTGCGGTGGAAAATTCGGATGAATTGGAAGGTTTATCCCTAAATGTTGGCATTGCCTTTGGTAATTTGGCCATGATTGTCATGGTCATCTCAGTTCTGGGGGCTGTGGCCGAAGCAGCTATGGCCATTACCGCCGATTTATTTGAGGTGATTGAACGTTCCCCCCAGATTACGGTTCAAGGGCTCCAGGCCCAAGCCCATATAATTGGACAACAGATTTTAGGCACGGCGATTAATACCTTGTTTTTTGGCATGCTGGGGTCTAATTTACCCCTGTTAATCTGGTTTTTGCGTCTGCGCTATTCGCCGGCCCTATTGGTTAATGCCAAATTATTACTAATGGAAATTGTGACCATGCTACTAGGCATGTTAGGCATCTTATTAAGTATTTGGTTGGCCAGCTGGTTGGTGGTACACACATTTAAAAATAAAGGAAGGAGTTTAATTGATGAAACAGACCTTTGATATGATTGAAGAAATTACCCGTCTGGATGGTAGTATTTATTATCAATTGGCCAATATCAGCGAAAATAGTCGAGCCGAATATGCAGCCGACCATGGTTATATTAAAATGGTTCGGATTCTAAAAATGAATATTCCTCGCTCTAAGCACGTTGAAAAGATTGAACGTTATATTAACGACAATTATCCCCAACGAGGCTTGGAATATGATGGTTGGGAAGACTGGGATTTATCGGATGAGATTGCCGCAGAAATGAAAACAGTCTTATTGGATAATAAACTCGGATAGTTCAACTTGTAATTTTCGTGATTTTTTTCTATAATTAAACATTGTGTTAACAACAAGTTGACTATGGTGGTATAGCCAAGTGGTAAGGCAGTGGTCTGCAAAACCGTGATCGCCGGTTCGACTCCGGTTACCACCTCTTTTGACAGTAGGGTTTTGGCCTTACTGTTTTTTATTGCCTAGAAAAAGGTTAATTTTCTAATTGTGTTATAATATAACTTATAGTTTTGTTTATATAGTGCAAAAGGGAGATTTAATTTTACATGCGTATTGATAATTATGTACCAGCTGATCAAAAGAAAGCTGTCGATGAACGTCGCATTAAAGCGTTAAAAGCATTAAGCAAATTGGCGACTTTAACATGTATTTTGATGTATGTGTCGTATATTCCACAAATTATTTCAAATTTTAGCGGCAATCCCGTTAATCCTTTACAGCCAGCCGTGGCAATGATTAACGCCATCCTATGGACGGGTTATGGTTGGTATAAAACCTACCGTGATTGGCCAATTATTATCGCCAATGTTCCCGGGGTAATTTTTGGTTTAGTAACTTTAATCACTGTTTATATTCATTAACATTGTAGGCATCCATTTGGGTGCCTTTTATTTAATTTTCTGGAAAATTAATGTTAAAATGGGAAAGATTTTTAACCATAAAATCCTGACAAGGGGGACTTAATTGGGATGGCAAATTACCAAGACCAAGTGGAGACCCTGCCGGGGGTAGGGCCCAAACGGGCAGAGGCCTTGCATGCTTTAAATATTTTTACAATTGAGGATTTAGTTACTTACTATCCTTACCGTTACGAAGATTTAGCAGTCCGAACGCCGCAAGAAAGCCTGGATGGGGATAAGGTGACCTTTAAGGGTATCGTTAGTACCCCAGCAGTGGTGCGCCGGTTTGGGAAGCGCTCGCAAACTTATTTTGGCTTAATGGTTGATCAGGCTAATATTCGGGTTAATTTTTTTAATCAACCTTGGTTGGCTAAAAACATTGTTGTTGATCAAGAATTAGCCGTTTATGGCACCTATAATGCTGCTAAGGCGTCGCTAACGGGGATTAAATTGGTAACGGCTAGCAGCGATGAGTTAGCTGCCATTTATCCCGCCAGTAAGGAAATAAACGCCAAGACGATTCAAAATTTAATCGAGTTAGCTTGGAGTCAGGTTCGAGGAACTTTGCCATCCTTGGTACCCGCATCAATACGAACTAAATATCGCCTTTTAGACCGGAATCAGCAGGTCGAGTGGATGCAATTTCCACCAGATCCTTACCACGCCAAACAAGCCCGTCGCAGTGCGGCATTTGAAGAGTTTTATATTTTTCAAATGCGACTTCAGCTATTAAAGTTAAGTGATCAAAGTTTTGCCGGTGAAAAAATTCAAGTTGATCTTCAGCGCTGGCAAGCCTTTAAAGATCAGCTGCCTTTTAAGTTAACGACCGCCCAAGAACGGGTAGTTGGTGAGATTTTACATGATCAGCAGCGACCTTTGCATATGAATCGTTTGCTGCAAGGAGATGTCGGTTCGGGTAAGACGGTGGTGGCCGCTTTAGCCATGTATGCCGTGGTGACAGCTGGTTTACAGGCGACTTTGATGGCACCAACTGAAATCTTAGCCCAACAACATGCTCAGGGTTTGGCCAAATTATTTGACCAGGCGGGGGTAGATTTACGGGTCGAATTGCTAACAGCTGGCTTAAAAGCCAGTCAGCGCCGTCAAATTTTAGCTGATTTAGAGGTCGGTGACATTGATATTTTGATTGGAACGCACGCTTTGCTCCAGCCGGATGTTCATTTTCATCATCTTGGTCTAGTTGTCATTGATGAGCAGCATCGTTTTGGTGTTAATCAACGTTCTAAACTGCGAGAAGGTGGGGTGAATCCAGATGTCTTAGCCATGACGGCGACCCCGATTCCTAGAACCCTATCAATCACGGCCTATGGTGAAATGGATATTTCCATTATTGATCAGTTACCCGCCGGTCGAAAGCCGATTGAGACCCGCTGGTTGAATCATGGTCAGCTAGATCTGGCTTTAGCCTTTATGGCCGAGCAACTAGCCCAAGGTGCTCAAGCCTATGTCGTGGCCCCACTAATTGAAGAATCAGAAGTCTTAGACGTTCAAAATGCCCAAGCGGTAGCCAGTCAATTGACCGAGTCTTTTCCAAAATATCAGGTTGGCTTGCTGCATGGACGTTTATCCAATGCTGAAAAACAAGCCCTAATGGCCGATTTTAAAGCGAATCGAATTCAAATCTTAGTCGCCACCACGGTGGTCGAAGTTGGGGTGGATGTCGCTAATGCTAGTCTGATGTTAATATTAGATGCCGATCGCTTTGGCCTGGCTCAATTACACCAACTTCGGGGTCGGGTTGGTCGAGGAGAGCGGCAATCCTATGCCTTTTTGATTGCTGATCCTAAGACTGATTATGGTCGCGCTCGCTTGGAAGCAATGGTGGCGACCAATGATGGCTTTAAGCTAGCCGAAGAGGATTTGAAACTACGAGGACCTGGTGATATTCTTGGGACAAAGCAGTCCGGCGTACCCGAATTTCGGGTTGGCGATCCGATTAAGGATTTAACCATGTTGACCATTGCTCAGCAAGAAGCCATTGCTACCGTGGAAGAGTCAGCTTGGGATAATCAAGTAGAAAATCAAGCATTAGTAGAGTATTTATCACAGTCAATGGCTCAGTACCGCCATTTTGATTAATAATAGTTGAGGAAATATATATGATTACAATTGCCGTAGATGCGATGGGTGGCGATTATGCCCCTGGTGAAATTGTTAAAGGAATCGAAGCAGCCCGTGACCGCTATTTAGATTTGTCGTTTCAATTATATGGTTTGGCCGATCAAGTACCGGCGCTAATCCAAAATTCAGAACGAATTGAATTTATTTCGGTTAGTGAAGTGATTGCCATGGGCGATGAACCGGTTAAGGCTATGCGCCAAAAGAAGGATTCTTCGATGGTCCAAGCGGCTCAAGCAGTCCACGATGGCCGGGCCGATGCCCTCTTTAGTGCTGGTAATACCGGGGCTTTACTGTCCTGTGCAATTTTTATTGTCGGTCGACTTAAAGGAGTTGATCGCCCAGCCTTAGCGACTGCGCTTCCTAGCTTTGGTAGTCAACATGACCAATTTGTTTTTATGGACCTAGGGGCTAATGCTGAAAACAAACCTAATCATTTATACCAATATGGTATTTTAGGTAGCTTTTATGCGTCTCATGTTTTGGGTTATCAAAATCCACGAGTTGGTTTGCTTAATAATGGTGCCGAAGAGGACAAAGGCGACGAGTTGCATAAAGAGGCCCATCAATTGATGTTGCATACTCAGGCCTTTAATTTTGTCGGTAATGTTGAAGCCCGTGAACTCCTTGATGGTTCCGCTGATGTGGTGGTGGCCGATGGCTTTTCTGGTAATACAGCACTCAAAGCGATAGAGGGAACGGCCTTAACGATGTTAAAGCAACTTAAAAAGGCTATTTTAGGTGCTGGTTGGCGTGGAAAATTGGGTGGTCTTTTGTTAAAGCCAGCCTTTAAATCAATGGCTCAGCAGTTAGACTTTAATGAACAGGGTGGCGCGGTCGTGCTAGGGGTCAAGGCTCCAGTCGTTAAAACGCATGGTTCCGCCAAGGCGACTGCAGTTGCTAATACGATGGGGCAAATAAAAACCATGATTGACCAAGACTTAGTATCCGATACAGCGGCCTTTATTGTTGAAAATCATGAAGCCCTAAAGGTTAAAAAGTCGGCAAATTAAACTTGCCTTGCTCTAAAATTGTGTTATTATATTAGGGTTATAACATTAGAGGAGATAAAGATGGCATTAGAAAAAGAGGCAATCTATAACAAATTGGCCGATGAAGTTTCTGAACGTTTTGACGTTCCACGTGATAAGGTTGAGCCTAGTCTGAATTTAATCACCGATGTTAATGCCGATTCAATTGACTTCGTAGAGTTAGTTTTGGAAGTTGAAGACATGTTTAATGTCGAAATTTCCGACGATGATGTTGAGAAGTTAGATACCTTACAAAAGACGGTTGATTATATTTACGATCACCAAGAAGATTAATTAAGGTCAATAAAATAATTAAAAACGTTTTAGCCTTGAAGCCAAAGCGTTTTTTTAATGGCTGAGGATAGTAAAAATGGATGAAAAGCAGTTACAAGACTACGTCAAAGAGGTGTCACTGCAATACTTTAAGCGTCCCTTTGTGCATCAAGCCAATTTTAATCGACGGTTAAAAACGACCGGTGGCCGGTATCGGTTGGCTGACCATAATCTAGAATTTAATCCAAAAATGGCTGACTTACCAGAGTTTTTAGAGATTGTTAAACATGAATTAGTCCACTATCATCTTCATCTAACCCACCAAGGCTACCGTCACGGGGATAACGACTTCAAACAACTTTTAGCTCAAGTAAAGGGGTCGCGTTATGCCCCTGATATTGGTTTAAGACGGAGTAACTCAAAGTGCTTAACCTATCGTTGTGAGCAAGGCCATTTAATTAAACGCCAGCGCCGAATTAATACGCAGCGGTACGTTTGCGGTCGCTGTGGTCAACGGTTACAATTAATAACAGTAAAAAAATGAAATCATGAGGAAAGCCGTGCCAATTAAATTACAACAAATTATTTTAATTGTTTTAGGTTTAGCCTTACCCCTAGGCCTATTTTGGTTGAGTGATCGTCAGCAATGGCCAACATGGTGGACCATTTTAGCTATGGTTGGGATTGTGATTTTCGTGAATCTGGGTTTTGCTGTTATTGCTTACCAAAAATATTGTCAAAAAGAGCAATCTAAATAAATTTTTTAATTTTTGGAAAAATATTGTAAGCGTTTGCAGTAACTGCCTTTTATGCTTATAATATTAGACGAAGAAACACTTTTGAAAGCAGTGGGGGATAGGAATGTGGTAAAAAAACAAAATGCAACTATTTACGACGTTGCCAATCGAGTTGGTGTTTCCTTAGCCACAGTTTCACGGGTTGTTAATGGCAACAAGAATGTACGTGATTCAACTAAAGAAAAGGTTTTAAAGGCCATTGACGAGTTGGGGTATCAGCCCAATGCCGTTGCTCGGGGGTTGGCTTCTAAAAAGTCGACAACCATCGGGATTGTAATGCCCGATGTGACCAACCTGTATTATGCTGAATTAACCCGGGGAATCAACGATGTGGCTAACATGTATCATTATGATGTATTGCTAACCAATACCGATGATGATCCGGTTCGCGACGTCTTGGCAATCAATAGTTTAGAAAGTAAACAGGTTGATGGTATTATTTTCATGGGAAATGAATTGGATCAAGGGGTCAGGAAGACCATTGATGCGCTAAATATTCCGGTTGTCCTAGCTGGCTGTGTTGATGCGCAACAAAAGCTACCAAGTGTTAATATTGATTATATTGACGCCTTTTATGAGATAACCGCTAGTTTATTGCGGCATGGACATGAAAATGTGGCCTTGGTAATGGGTAGTTTGGATGAAGCTATTAATCGGGATTATCGCTTAGCCGGTTATACTAAGGCATTGAATGAAGTTGGTCGTCAAGTTGACGAAAAGCTCCTATTTACGACCGGTCGTGATTATCAAAAGACCCTAGAGCTAGCACCGAAAGTGGTCGCTAGTGGGGCAACAGCGATGATTGTTTATGACGATGTTGTCGCGGTTGCGCTCTTAAATTATCTCCATGACCACCATTTTGATCTACCTGGTCAGATGGAATTAGTGACTTCTAACGACACTAATTATAGTATTATCTCCCGTCCACAGTTAACGTCGATTGCCCAGCCTAAGTATGATATTGGGGCCGTAGCGATGCGGATGTTAACTAAGTTAATGAATAATGAAGACTTGAAAGAACAAGCCGTCAAGTTACCCCATACGATTGTTCAACGTCAAACGACACATGAATTGAATTAGTTCAAGCTTGATACCTCTGGTGAGTCAAGTAGTTAGGAGGTTATCTATCAATTCACAAAATATTGAAAAAAGTGACGCAGTTAGCCGGCCCAATCATCGCTATATAACTGGCCTAGATGGCCTCAGAGCACTGGCGGTGATTGGGGTCATTACCTTTCACTTACTACCAAATTGGGTCAGCGGTGGTTGGCTAGGTGTGCCACTCTTTTTTATTATCTCAGGGTATTTAATTACAACCTTATTAATTCAAGAGTATGAGCATTCGGGTAATATTGGCTTTTTACCATTTTGGGGTCGGCGTTTACGACGACTATATCCACCTTTAGTGGTGATGTTGTTGCTGACGGTGTTTTTAATTTTATTATTAGCTCCACAGCAGCTATATAATTTACGCTATATCGTTTTTTCTAATTTGTTGTATGTCTATAATTTTTGGGCGATGGGACATGGCGGTTCCTACTTTGATCAAATCAATGGGGCCTCGCTCTTTACGCATTTATGGTCTTTATCAATTGAAGCTCAATTTTACTTGCTGTGGCCAGGAATTGTTTGGTTACTGTTAAAAAGTCGTTTGAAAAAGATTGTGATTAGTACCATCTTAGTGTTAGGAGCCAGCCTGAGTGCCTTGTTAATGGGGCTTTTTTATAGTGGTGCTAGCCTTAACCGTGTTTACTATGGTACTGACACGCGGATCTTTGCGATTTTACTAGGAGCAGCCTTAGCCTTTGTGTGGCCAGCTCATCGCCTAACCACTCGCTTAGACCGAGAGATGCGCTTTTATATCAATGTTATTGGCTTAGTGGCCGCTGTAGATACTATCCTAGCCTTTTTGGTAATTAACGGACAGGCTCCCTTTGTCTATAAGGGAGGAATGTTTGCTCTAACCTTAATCATGACGATCTTTTTAGCCATCGTGGTTCATCCAGTTTCACTTTTGAATCATCTTTTGGATCGGTCTTGGCTGAATTACATTGGTAAACGTTCTTATAGTATTTACTTGTATCAACTGCCGGTTTTTGTTTTTTACCCTAAACTAGTGAAAAATTTTCATTTTTCAATTTGGCAGGCCTTAATTGAAGTTGCGCTGGTCTTAGCTATTAGTGAAGTTTCTTATCGTTATGTGGAAACGTTATTTAGACATCCTAAGCAAAGAAAACGGGCTTGGCAGTGGCTTAAGCAACGAAAATTACTCCTGTATCCAACCGCCATGGTAACTGCTTTCTTCTTGGTAACTATTGCTGGTGGCTTGATACGGCCCGAAGCGGGGATGGCTGCACCTAAAAGTGATTTACAAAAACGTCTGGAAAAGGCGCAAAAGGATCTAGCTCAGCAAAAAAGTCATACGGATCAAAAAAAGCATGACGAAGCTGCTGATGCTGCCTTAACACCGGAACAAATTAAATTAATTCAAGACTATCAGATTACAACTGACCAGTACCGGCATTTTAGCCAATTAGCCATCACGGTTGTAGGTGATTCGGTGATGCTAGATGTTTCTCCGAACTTACAAGAATTAAATGACCACTTAAGTATTGATGCGCAGGTTGGTCGTCAGGCTGATGATGCCATTCCGGCCTTAATTAATCAGATTAAAACCGGTCATTGTGCCGATACGATTTTGATTGGTTTGGGTACGAACGGGAACATTCGTGCTAGTGATATTGATGCTTTAGTGGCCGCTGCTGGTAAACAACGCCAAATTTATTGGGTTAATAATTACGTAGTTACCAAACCTTGGCAAGATAGTAATAACCGTGAGTTGGATGAAGCCAAGCAAAATAATCGCAATTTTCATGTAATTGATTGGTACTCTCTAGTCAAAGACCATCCGGAATGGTTGGCCAGTGATGGTATCCATCCTGAAACTACTGGAAATCATCATTATGCGCGTTTAGTTATTCAAGCAATTAGTAAGGACAGCCGTTAATGGTTGTTTTTTTTTTATTTTAATTTAGAATGGAAAGTAGAATGATTCTAAAGGAGAAACCATGTTTAAATCTTTGCGTCAGTTAACGCCGTTTTCATTGGTGCTATTGTTCATTGCCTTTGTCATGTCAATTAGTCAATCCACCATGACCACGGCCTATCCAATTTTAATGCACAGCTTCAACGTCAGTGCCAGCACCGTCCAATGGCTAACGACCGGTTTTATGGTAACGATGACCTTGGTGATGCCACTAAGTCCTTGGTTGTTAGATAATATTCCGCTTCGTTACTTGTTAAATGGAATTGTGATTGTCTTTTTAATTGGGACAGCTTGGGCGATTGTAACCCCTAATTTTACGGGAATCATCATTGGCCGTTTGCTGGAAGGAATCGCCGTAGGGGCCTTGTTTCCAACCTTCCAGTCCGTTATTTTAGAAAGTACGCCTAAAGACCGGCGCGGACCTTCTATGGGTGTCGTTGGTTTGGTTATGGGGTCAGCCCTAGCAGTTGGGCCAATTGTATCGGGGATTATCTTACAGTGGGGATCTTGGCGCCAATTGTTTGGTTTCTTCTTCGTTGTTTTGATTGTGCTAGTACTTTTAATTCAAAAGCAAATTAAAAATGTCCACACCCTGAAGCCTTATCGTTTTGATTGGTTATCAGCGGTGATGCTATTAGGCTTTGGTGGGATTTTATATAGCATTTCAGTGATTCCAACCCAGGGAATTAATGCCCAATGGTGGCTGATGATGGTTATTAGTACCATTGTTTTAGGAATTTTTGTTGCCCGTCAACTTAAATTAAAGACACCATTCTTGAACTTATCGGTCTTTCATTATCATGGTTATTTACCGGCCATGGTTTTGACCGGTTTATCTTATTCTGGTTTAATTACTGCCACAGTTTTGATGCCCCTCTTTTATCAAAAGGTGTTCCATTTTGATCCCTTGGCATCTGGATTACTGATGGTACCAGCTGCTATCTTCTTAAGTTTGTTAAACCCTAAGGCTGGTTATCTTTTACAAAAGATTGGCTTGAAACGCTTAGTGCGAATTGGTACTTCGATGATGATCTTAGGCTACGGCCTCTTAGCCTTAATGGGCCAGGCTAACTTTTGGGTCGGTTTAGTGGCTGCTATGTTACTAGAGGGGGGAAACGCCTTCATCATGATGCCAGCCGTTACAGCGGCCAACAATGCTTTACTAGAAGATTTAGTTGCGCACGGGACAGCGATTTTAACGACTTTACGGCAGGTTATTGGTGCTGGTAGTGTGGTGGTAGCGTCGATTTTGATTACTTCCTTTAATCAGAACATTTCATACGGGGCGGCCCTGAGTCAAACCAGTGCCTGGTTTATCTTTGTACCAGTGCTGGGACTGCTATTATCAACGCAAATTAAAGCTGAAAAATAAGTGTTTTCAAGGCTTAGTCAACTTTTTATTTTGATGAAATTGTGCTAAGATTGTCCTCATAGAAAAGAGGAGGATTGAGATGACTACATTAAGAGATGGTTCCAAAGAGAATCGGGAATCCTTTGAACGTGAAGATGACAAGCTAGCTAAGGAAAAGGTAGCAGAACAACACGAGCATAAGGAAAGTGCGGACGTTCTCCACGCTGAAAAAAAGGATGCTCGTTACGAAAAAGAAGCATTTGAACAAGAAAAGAAAGACATTGAAGGTTAATCACGATGGAGAAAAAGCACGAATTTGAAGCAGCTGATGCACGTGAAGTAGAAGATGCCAAGCGTGAAACTGAGCGTTTGGATAAGCAATCAGAATTTGTTGAATCTTCTCATGAACAACGTGAAAAGGCTGATCAGTAAGTTTAAGTGTACTGATATGCTAGAGCAACTAGATTTCTAGTTGCTTTTCTTTTGGTCTTTTTAATAAAAGGAGTAGCAATTTTTATTACTTTTGCTAAAATGGAAAAAGTGTAAATTTTTTACTCGGCCTAACGACGGTTATTATTTGAGGAGGAAGTCGTGACAAATAAGCCATTAATTATTGGTATCACCGGGGGATCTGGTTCCGGAAAGACAACGGTTAGTCGGGCGCTTTTGACCCGCTTGGCGACTCATCATCCTGTTTTATTGCAGCAAGATTCTTACTACCGCGATCAATCGGACAAACCAATGGCCGAACGAATTAAGACTAACTATGATCATCCAGATTCATTGGAAAATGATCTCTTTGTCGCCGATTTGGAACGCTTGATGCGCAACCAAGCCATTGATGTGCCAGTTTATGATTATGAGCAGCATACCCGTTCCAATCAAACCGTGCATGTCCAACCTACGGGCGTAATCATTGTGGATGGCGTTTTGTTGTTTAACGATGTTAATGTTCGTAATCTATTGGATTTAAAGGTTTATGTCGATACCGATGACGATATTCGTTTTATTCGTCGGCTACAACGAGATACCCATGAACGAGGTCGAACGGTTGAAGGGGTGATTGAGCAATACTTAGCCACGGTTAAGCCCATGCATAATCAATTTGTCGAACCAACTAAGCGCTATGCTGACATCATCGTACCCGAAGGTGGTCAGAACTTCATTGCCATTGATATGTTGATGAACCAAGCTTTGGCGATTGTTAATAATAATCAGTAAAAAAAGCCCGGCAGGGCTTTTTATTTTTGCCGGGTTTCTTCAATGACCTGGCGTAAATTGTCGACGACAATTTGGGTTTCTTTCGGTAACTGGGAACCAACTAAAGTAAAGAGGGTATCAATAATAGTCAGCTGGGCAATCAGCGAACTCATTGATTCACTACGAAAATTGACTTCTTCAGCCAATGATAAGAGTACTAGATCGGCTAAATGGGTGAGTGGTGAGTCAAAAAAAGAAGTAATGGCAATCGTGGGGACACCGTGCTCTTTGAGCATTTGAGCAATCAGGAGGGTATCTTCATTACGCCCGGAATGAGAAATCACAATGGCAGCATCTTGGTCGGTTAGTTTAACGGCCTGCATTAATTGGATATCGTAATCTGGATGGGAGACAACATTTAAAGGGGTTCGGAGAAACTTATGGTAGGCATTAAAGGCGACAATCGAAGAGCCGCCGATACCAAAGAAACCCACGTGTTGAGCCTGTAAGAGGATTTTTGCTGCTTGATCTAATTTATTAGCGGTTAGCTGGTCTAAGGTCGTATCCAAGGCGTTTTTAGCTCCTGAAAAGACTTTATTAGCAATCGCTTGGGTATTGTCATCGTCAGCAATTTCGCCGAACAAATCAACCGGTGGATTAGGTGCCGTCCGACTGGCTAAGGCTAAAGAAAAATCACGATAGGAAGCAAAACCAATTTTTTTTACAAAGCGTGAAATGGTTGCCGTGGAAACTCCGGTTTGATCAGCCATACTGCGAATCGTTAATTCACCGGCTAAGTGGGGTTGTTGGGTAATAAAATTAATGAGCTTTTTTTCAGTTTGGTTATAGTGATGATTTTGGGCGCTGAGTTGGGCCAAAACTTGATTAACCATAAATATTCTCCCTTGAAAACATCGGTAGCCCTAACTATACCGAATTAGAAAATTATTTTCAATAAAAGCGCTTGCATTGTGTAAATTATTTTCATATAATAAAAGGGTAGTTTAGTTATAGAAAAATAAAAAGGGGTAGTAAACATGAAGTTTGCGATGATTGGCCTGGGTAAGATGGGTCTTAACCTAGTTAAAAACGCCGTTGATAACGGTCATGAGGTAGTTGCCTTTGATTTGAATCCTGAATTCGTCAAGGAAGCTGCTGATTATTCTGACAAGATCGAAGCTGCAAGCAGCATCGATGATATGTTGGCAAAGTTGCCATCACCTAAGGTTGCTTGGGTAATGGTACCAGCTGGTGTACCAACTAACTCAACCATCGATACTTTGATTGATAAGATGGAAGCTGGAGACATCATCATTGATGGTGGTAACTCTAACTATAAGGACAACCTTGAGCAAAATAAGCGGACGACTGCCGCTGGTATCAAGTTCTTTGATGCCGGAACATCTGGTGGTATGAACGGTGCTCGTAATGGTGGAAACTTCATGATTGGTGGCGATGACGCCCAAGCATGGAAGGTTATCGAACCATTGTTTAAGTCAATCGCTGAACCTGATGGTTACTTGTACACTGGTCGTCTTGGTTCTGGTCACTATTTGAAGATGGTCCACAACGGTATCGAATACGGTATGATGCAGGCCATTGCCGAAGGATTTGAAGTACTTGAAGCTTCACAATTCGATTACGACTATGAAGCTGTTGCTAAGTTGTGGAACCATGGTTCGGTTATCCGTTCATGGTTGATGGAATTGGCTGAGGAACAGTTTGCTAAGGATCCAAAGCTTTCTGCTATTTCAGGACGTATGCACTCATCTGGTGAAGGTAAGTGGACAGTTGAAGAATCTCTTGATTTGGAAGTACCTGCCCCAGTTATTTATCTTTCATTGGCAATGCGCTATCGTTCATTGCAAGAAGATACCTTCACTGGAAAAGTTGTTTCAGCTTTGCGGAATGGTTTTGGTGGACACGCCATGGACGCCGCCAAGAAATAATTTAGGTTCTTCAAAAAAAGCTCCCAGTGGGAGCTTTTTTATTCTAAAACTTATTGAACGTTACCAAGGGTCATTTACAAGGACTAAATGGGTAACTAGATAATGGAGTATATGATGGAATACATGATTGGTGTCGATTTAGGCACAACTTCAACCAAGGCCGTGCTCTTTGATGATCAAAATCAAGTGGTGGCACAGGCTAATTATGGTTATCCCCTTTATCGTGACGAACCAGATATGGCCGAAGAAGATTTGGATGAAATTTTTGTAGCCTTTTCTAATGCCTTAGGTTCAGTAATTCGTCAGGCTAATTTAGCTGATGGAAACAAAATTACAGCGGTTTCTTTCTCATCAGCGATGCACTCATTGATTGCCTTTGACAAAGATTGGAAACCATTAACCCGGGTAATTACTTGGGCTGACACACGTGCGGTTGAATTTGCCGATGATTTGAAAAAAAGTGGCCTTGGACAAGAGATTTATAGTAAGACGGGTACGCCCATTCACCCCATGGCGCCTTTGTCTAAGCTTTTGTGGCTGAAAAATGCTCATCCAGATATTTTCCAGAAGGCGGCCCATTATTTGGGTATTAAGGAATATTTGTTCCACCGTTTGTTCGGTGCCAATAAAATGGATATTTCGATTGCCTCTGGAACGGGGCTGTTTAATATTTTCAATCTAGAGTGGGATTCTCAAGCCCTAGAATTGACTGGCTTAAAGCCCGAACAGTTGCCTAAACCAGTTTCACCTTACGAATATGAAACCAAGATGGTTGCTGAATATGCTGCTGTTTTGGGTATTCCAGCCGACACACCTTTTGTTTACGGTGCCGGCGATGGTCCTTTGTCCAACCTTGGGGTTGATGCCGTTAAACCCGGTGTAGCTGCCATCACTGTTGGAACTTCTGGGGCTATTCGAGTTGTTTCTGATAAGCCTGTGATTGACCCTAAGGGCCGGACTTTTACCTATGCCTTGGATAAGGACCACTGGGTCGTTGGTGGTCCCGTCAACAATGGTGGGGATGTCTTCCGCTGGGCCCGTGATAACTTGTTTGATGCCGAAAAGTCAACGGCTGCTTTGTTAGGTCGGGATGCCTATGACTTGATGACTGAAATTGCTTCACGGATTCCAGCCGGATCCAATGGTTTGCTTTTCCATCCTTATTTGGGTGGTGAACGAGCACCAATCTGGGATGCCAATGCTCGGGGGTCATTCTTTGGTTTGAACCATAGCCATACTCGTGCCAACATGTTACGGGCAGTGCTAGAAGGAATTACCTTTAACATCTACATGGTTAGTTTGGCCTTAGAAGAAGTGGTTGGAAACCTGGAATCAATTCAAGCTACCGGCGGTTTTGCCCATTCACCATTGTGGCGCCAAATGTTTGCTGATATCTTTGAGCAACCAGTAACGGTGCCAGAATCAATTGAATCGGGTGCTCTGGCAGCCGTGATTGTGGCTCAAAAAGCTTTGGGTAAGATTGATGATTTGTATGAGATTTCTAAATACATTGGGAAGTCAGCTACCTATCAACCTAACCCTGAAAACTATGAAGCTTACCGTGAATTAGCACCAATCTTCATTCGTTTGTCCCGTCAATTGCAAACTGAATACGACAATATTGCCAACTACCAACGTAAGCACAATATTAAGTAATCGTGATTTTTATTTATAAATAGGAGATGAAGTCTTGTACTTCAAACATATACTATGGCTTTTGTAATGTTATTCATCTCAATTTTAATTTTGCTTTTATTGATTACAAAATTAAAATTGAATACCTTCGTGTCCCTAGTGATTACGGCCTTTATCTTGGCCTTGTTGCTGGGTATGCCCCCAATGAAAATTCCTAATGCGGTCCTTGGATCGGAAGGAATGGGCAATATTCTAGGATCAAACGCCGTTATCTTCATTTTTGGTGGTATGATTGGTCGTTTGGTTGCCGATGCCGGTGGTTCTTACCGAATTGCTAAGACCTTGATTGATTGGTTTGGTCTTAAGCGCTTGCAGTGGGCGGTTCTATTAGCTTCCTTCATCATTGGTATTTCGATGATTTTTGGGGTTGGTATGGTTTTGCTAATTCCGATTGTCTTTGCCGTAGCGATTGAATCCGGCGTGCCTTTGTTGTACTTAGGTATTTCTATGACGGCCGCTTTGAGTTCAGCTCAGGGTTTCTTGCCTCCTCAACCAGCACCAACTGCAGTGGCTTCACAATTGCATGCCAACGTCGGTTTGATGTTGATTTTTGGCTTGCTCGTGGCTGTTATTACTGCCGTGGTTGCCGGACCAATGTTTACTAAATTAGCTCAGCGTTATGCACCGGATGCCTTTAAATTTACGGACCACATTGAAGCGGTCGGTGAAATGAAGGAATACGACTTAAAGGAAACTCCTGGTTTTGCTTTGTCAGTATTAACTTCAGTTTTCCCCTTAATCTTTATGATTATTGCCACGGTATATAAGTTGGTCGTGACCGGTGGAAAGACTCCACTTCATCCAAGCATGGTTTACCAAATTATTGATTTTTTGGCTAATCCTGCCGTAGCGATGACAATCTCTTTGATTTTTGCTATCTATACCATGGGTATTATGCAAGGTAAAAACATGAAAGTGATTGGTAATTCGCTTAACGAAGGAATGGCTGCTGTCTCTGGTATTTTGCTAATCGTTGGTGGTGGTGGCGCCCTACGTGGGGTTTTGGTTACTTCTGGTTTGTCAAACCAAGTGGCTCAGTTGTTCCAATCTAACGGTGCGATGAGTCCGCTAGCCATTGTCTTCTTTGCCTGGGCAGTTGCCTCTTTGCTACGAATTGCTGTTGGTTCAGCCACTGTGGCTGGTATTACGGCTGTCGGAGTAGTAAACGGTATTTTGGCCACTAATGCAACCAACAGTATGTTATTGGTCTTTGTAGCCTTAGCAATTGGGGCTGGTTCTTTGATTGCTTCTCATGTTAACGATGCTGGGTTCTGGATCTTTAAGGAATTCTTTGACTTGAGTGTTAAGCAGACTTTCCAAATTTGGACAGTGCTAGAAACCATCATCTCGGTGACTGGTTTAATTGTTATTTTGATTTTAACTGCTATTTTTGCTTAAAAACATTGATCAGCCATCCAATTCGGATGGCTTTTTGATTGTATTTGCAATTTAAAAAGTGAACCTGTAAAATAGTGACCATCGATTAATTAAAAAGAAGTGGTCACTTTGTGACCAACTATTTTAACTTGGAAGGGAAAACATGAAACAAAATAAAATCGGTCTGGTCCAGTTAGTACTGTTAGGACTAGGCTCTTTAATTGGCTCAGGTTGGCTATTTGGTTCCTGGGAAGCAACCATGGTTGCTGGACCGGCGGCCATTATTTCTTGGGTCATAGGGGCGATTGTGATTAGTGTGATTGCCTATAACTATATTGAATTGGGGACGATGTTCCCAGAGTCAGGGGGGATGAGTAAATTTGCTCAATACACCCACGGTTCTTTGCTGGGTTTCATTGCCTCATGGGCGAACTGGGTGTCTTTGGTAACTTTGATTCCGATTGAAGCCGTAGCGGCCGTCCAATATATGAGTACTTGGCCTTGGGCCTGGGCCAACTGGACCAGCCATTTTGTGGTGAATGGTTCCATTACTACCCCTGGTTTGATGGTGGTCTTTGGCTTTATTGTCATCTTTACCCTGTTGAACTTTTGGTCAGTAACGCTATTGACGCGTTTTACCACCTTCATTTCATTCTTTAAATTGGGTGTACCAATCTTAACGATTGTGATGTTGACTTTATCTGGTTTTCATCCGGGTAATTATGGATCGTCTTTGCACGAATTTATGCCTTACGGGAGTGCCCAAATTTTTGCTGCTACCACGGTATCAGGGATTATCTTTTCCTTTAACGCTTTTCAAACCATTATTAATATGGGAAGTGAAGTTAAAAATCCGAAACGTGATATTTCCTTAGGAATTGTTTTGTCCTTGGGCATTAGTGCAGTTTTGTATATTTTGATTCAAAGTACTTACATTACTTCGATTGATCCAACTATGTTGGCCAAGTATGGCTGGCATGGTTTGAACTTTCAATCACCATTTGCTGATTTAGCAATTTTGTTAGGCATTCACTGGCTAGCGGTCTTGTTGTATATGGATGCCTTTATTTCACCATTTGGTACGGGAGTTTCCTTTGCCGCTTCTACGGCCCGAGCCTTAGCTGCGATGGCTTCTAACAAGCATATTCCACAATTTGTCGGTAAGATTAACGAAAAGTATGGGATTCCGCGTTTGGCCATGATTGCTAATGCGATTTTGAGTATGTTAATGGTCTCAATTTTCCGGTCTTGGGGAACTTTGGCCAGTGTGATTTCCACTTCGACCTTGATTGCTTATTTGACTGGTCCAGTAACGGTGGTGTCTTTGCGGAAAATGGCACCTAACTTTAATCGACCAGTTAAATCTAAAAGCCTAAAATTCATGGCGCCGTTTGCCTTTGTGCTAGCTTCACTAGCAACTTATTGGGCGATGTGGCCAACCACAATTGAAGTTATTTTGATTATCGCTCTGGGCTTGCCCTTTTATTTCTACTACGAATGGCGTCAAGGCTGGGATCGGGAACGCTCCCGCAAGCAAGTTGCCGGTAGTTTTTGGATGATATCTTATCTAATTGTGCTTTCGGTGATGTCTTATATTGGAAGTAAAGAGTTTAACGGAATTGGTTTGATTCACTATCCGTTAGACTTCCTGATGGTTATCTTAGTTTCGCTTGGCTTTTATGCTTGGGGAACTGATAGTCGCTTGGTTACTAAATATTTCCGGCAAGCTCGAAAAGTTAACGATAAAGTTGATGAAAATTAAATTAAAACCTGTCTATCTTGATTGTTGTAGACAGGTTTTTCCTTTGTTTATGAAAAAATTGACAAAAATATGAGAAAAATGTTAATATAGTGGAGTTAATAATTTATATGAAGTCGTTGGAGGAAAGAGTATGTCAGATAAACGTCCAGGCGGTGGGTGGTTCCACCGTGCTGATCCATCTAAATTTGAACAAAGTGATGCCCATTTAAAGAAGACTTTGGGTACTAAAGAAATGTTGGCTTTGGGATTGGGAACCATTGTTTCAACCGCTATCTTTACTTTGCCAGGAATTGTGGCCGCTAACCATGCTGGTCCAGCCGTGGCCTTATCCTTTGTGGTAGCAGCAATTATTTCTGGTTTGACAGCTTTTGCCTATGCTGAATTTGCTTCAGCCTTGCCTTTTGCCGGCTCGGTTTATTCTTGGGCCAGTGTGGTCTTTGGAGAGGTCTTTGGTTGGATTGCTGGTTGGGCCTTGTTAGCTGAATATTTCATCGCCGTGGCCTTTGTTGCTTCGGGATGGTCAGCCAACTTTAAGCTTTTCTTGTCATCATTTCATTTGGCCTTACCAAATGCTTTGAATGGTTCCTTTGCCGCTGGTAACGGTGGGGTGATTGACTTGTTCTCACTTTTGGCCGTTTTGATTGTGGCCGCCTTGCTTTGGAAGGGAACTCACACTACTGCTGCAGTTGAAAACACCTTAGTGGTTGGTAAGTTGTTAGTTATCTTGATTTTCATTGCGGTTGGTTTAACAGCTATCCATCCAAGTAACTATGTACCTTTCATTCCAGCCCACAAGCCTGGGACTGAATTTGGTGGTTGGGAAGGTATTTCAGCCGGTGCGGCTCAAATTTTCTTGGCCTACATTGGTTTTGATTCAATTGCCGCTAACTCAGCTGAAGCTAAGGATCCCCAAAAGACGATGCCACGTGGAATTATCGGTTCCTTGGTGATTGCCACTGGTTTGTTTGTGACCGTGGCCTTGGTCCTAGTGGGTATGTTCCACTACACTAAGTACGCTAATAACGCAGCGCCAGCCGCTTGGGCCTTGTTAGAATCCGGTCATCCTTATGTTTCTAACTTGCTTTCAGTTGTGGCCTTGGCCGGTATGTTTACGGCGATTATCGGTATGATGATGGCTGGTTCGCGTTTGCTCTATGCCTTTGGCCGTGATGGTTTGTTGCCAAAGTTCTTAGGAGATGTTAACGGTAAGGGATTGCCAAACAATGCCTTGTTAGTATTGACCGTCATTGCGGTTTTGATTGGCTCAGTCTTTAGCTTTAATGAATTAGCCGCCCTGATTTCTGCCGGAACGTTGATTGCCTTTATCATGGTTTCGCTTGGTATGTATGCCTTGCGCCCTCGTGAAGGTAAGGATATTCAAGTACCAGCTTTCCGCATGCCGTTTTATCCAGTGTTACCAGCCCTTGGGGCAGCTGGATCAGTTTGGATTTTCACTAAGCTGGATGTTCAAGCTCAGATTTATGCTGGCGGTTGGTTCTTGCTAGGATTAATTGTCTATGCCCTTTATGGTTCTCGTCGGAGTAACCTACGTGACTAATGTAAAAAAACTCCCAGTAGTGGGAGTTTTTTTGTTCAATTAAACTAATTTGGAGGTTAAACAATGGACCAAAATCAATCAATTTTAGCAAATGAAGACCAACATTTAGCTCAGGCCAGTCGGATTAAATACTTTGATATTGTGATTGACCATGGGCAGGGCGCAACCGTGACTGATGCCGATGGGAAAACTTATTTAGACTTACTAGCCAGTGCCAGTGCCACTAATACGGGCCATTCTCATCCCAAAGTGGTTGAAGCGATTACTAAACAAGCCCAAAAATTAATTCAATACACGCCGGCCTACTTTTCTAATACTGCTACGGCTGCCTTAGTGGAACGCTTGGCAGCTATTGCGCCAGGTGATTTTGAAAAAGAAGTCGCCTTTGGAAACTCTGGTTCCGATGCCAATGATGCCATCATTAAATTTGCCCGGGCCTATACCAAACGGCCTTATGTGGTTAGTTTTACTGGGGCTTATCATGGTTCTACCTTTGGGTCGATGTCCATGTCAGCGGTTAGCTTAAATATGACCCGTAAAATGGGACCCCTCTTGCCAGGAATGGTTAAAGTACCTTATCCTGACCAACATCAACGCCGTTTGGGTGAAAGTGATGATGAATTTTCGGAGCGGATGTTTGAGCAGTTCCGCTTGCCCTTTGAAACTTATTTACCAGCCGATGAAGTGGCGTTGGTTGAAATTGAAGCAATTCAAGGGGATGGGGGGATTGTGAAAGCACCGCAACGCTACATGGACTTGGTTTATGAGTTTACTCGTCAACATGGGATTGTCTTTGCCGTTGATGAAGTCAACCAAGGACTCGGTCGAACGGGTAAGATGTGGTCAATTGATCATTTTGGCATTGCCCCAGATTTGATTGCGGTGGGAAAGTCGATTGCCAGTGGTTTACCACTAAGTGCCGTGATTGGTCGTAAAGAAATTATGGAAAGTCTCGATGCGCCGGCTAACGTTTATACGACGGCAGGTAATCCAGTTGCTGCGGCGGCTGCCTTGGCTACTCTGGATGTAATCGAAGAAGAAAAGCTCGCTGAACGCTCCGGCCAACTTGGTATCAAAGCTAAAAAATTCTTTGACGAGGCTGCTAAAAAATACAATTTCATTGGCGATGTCCGTTTGTACGGATTTAATGGGGGCATTGATATTGTGGATGCTGATGGGCAACCTGACGTTGATGCTACTACCAAATTGATTTATCGTATTTATGAATTAGGAGCGATTATGATTAGCTTGCGGGGCTCAACTTTACGCTTCCAACCACCCTTGGTCATGACCGATGAGCAGTTGGACCAGAGCTTAGCTATTATCGACCAGGCCTTTGGTGAATTGGCAGCTGGTAAATTAGCCTTACCTCAAACGGCTAATCATATCGGTTGGTAATTATATGGTATAATGAGCTTAATTCTGGATATGCAGCTGGTAAATTACTTTAAGCGAGGTACCGGTAGGTGAGAGGTGCTAGTGGTTGCCGGCTGTGCTCCCAGATTAACGACAAATAAATCAACGTGGCTCGGCGTTATTCGAGCAGAGGTAAAGATGAAAATC
The DNA here is from genome assembly GCF_003096575.1 of Convivina intestini. GTDB lineage: Bacteria > Bacillota > Bacilli > Lactobacillales > Lactobacillaceae > Convivina > Convivina intestini. The sequence goes on along the minus strand of NZ_QEKT01000002.1, from coordinate 206,148 downwards.
ATTACAAATTGCGGTGGTACCACGGTAACGCGTCCGCATTTGTGGTGTTTTTTTGTTTTACAAGATAAAAGGAGAAAAAATGGAATCACGTTCTTCAGCTGAAATTCGGCAAATGTTCTTAGATTTTTTTGCTTCTAAGGGACATTTAGTTGTACCTTCTAAAAGCCTTGTGCCCGAGGATGATCCCACTTTATTGTGGATTAACTCTGGTGTGGCAACCCTTAAAAAATATTTTGATGGTTCAGTGGTGCCCCCTAAAAATCGAATTACCAACGCCCAAAAAGCGATTCGAACCAATGATATTGAAAACGTCGGTAAGACGGCTCGCCATCATACTTTATTTGAAATGATGGGGAACTTTTCTATCGGAGATTATTTCAAGGCCGAAGTTATTCCTTGGGCTTGGGAATTGTTGACTAGTCCGGAATGGTATGGCTTAGATAAGTCTAAATTATACGTAACGGTTTACCCTAAGGACCAAGAAACTAAGCAAATTTGGGCTGAAAAGACTGATTTACCCGATGGACATATTTATGAAGTCGAAGATAACTTCTGGGATATTGGGGAGGGACCTTCCGGCCCTGATTCAGAAATTTTCTATGATCGGGGCGAAGCCTTTTCTGATTTGCCTGCTGATGACCCTGAAATGTATCCGGGTGGGGAAAACGAACGCTATCTAGAAATTTGGAACATTGTCTTCTCCCAATTCAATCATTTACCTGGTTTGACGGATAACAGCCAGTATCCCGAATTGCCTCATAAAAATATCGATACGGGGATGGGATTAGAACGGTTGGTATCGGTCTTCCAAAATGGCCGGACTAACTTTGATACGGATCTATTCTTGCCAATTATTCACGCAACTGAAAAATTGACCGATAACCGGCACTATGATCAAAGCCAAGATACCGAAGATAATGTCAGTTTCAAAGTTATTGCTGATCACATCCGGGCCGTTTCCTTTGCCATTAGTGATGGCGCGTTGCCAGCTAACGAAGGGCGTGGTTACGTCATTCGTCGTTTGCTACGTCGAGCAGTTTTGCACGGTCAAAAATTAGGCATTCAAGAAAACTTCTTGGCTAATCTGGTCCCAGTAGTAGCTGAAATTATGGCTAGCTATTACCCTGAATTAGGTCAAAATACCGCTAAGATTCAAAAGACAATTGACAACGAGGAAACTCGCTTCAAGCGGACTCTAAATGCTGGGTTGGGCATGTTAGCCGAAGTGATTGCGCAAGCTCAAACTGATCATGAAAGTCAAATTAGTGGGGAAGATGCCTTTAAGCTTTCTGATACCTACGGCTTCCCCTTAGAGCTAACCCAAGAACAGGCTAGTGAAGCCGGTTTGACCGTTGATGTGGCGGGCTACCAAGTTGCCCTAGAAGCTCAGCGTAACCGGGCTCGAGCTGCTCGGAGCGACGATAAGTCAATGGGCATTCAAAATGCCGTCTTGACCGATTTGGCGGTTGATTCAACCTATGTTGGTTGGCAGCAAACTGAGGTGGATGGCGCTCAAGTTGTTGCAATCATTGGCCAAGATGAAGCCGGGGTGGACAGCCTACAAAAGTTAGCAGAAGCTGATACGGAAGTCTTAGTAGTCTTTGACCAAACACCATTTTATGCTGAAATGGGTGGGCAGGTACCAGACCATGGTCAAATTTTGAACCAAGCTGGTCAACTCCTGGGTAAGGTCGTTAACGTTCAAAAAGGACCAAAGGGCCAATACATTCACACCGTTGCGGTGGTTGCCGACTTCGCCTTGGAAGACACCGTTAATTTGCGCGTTGATTTGCAACGCCATCTTAATGTTTCTCGCAACCACACTGCTACTCATATGTTGGATCAAGCCTTGCGTAATATCATTGGTGGTGATATCCATCAGGCCGGTTCTTTGGTAGAACCAGACTACTTGCGCTTTGACTTTACCCACGAGGGTCCAGTTGATCCAGCTACTTTGACTAAAATTCAGGATTTGATTAATCAAAAAATTGCTGAGAACCTGCCCGTTACTTGGTTAGAAACTGATATCGAAAGTGCCAAGGAAATGGGGGCAGTGGCTGTCTTTGGTGAAAAGTACGGTCAAAAGGTCCGAGTTGTTTCAATTGGCGACTTTAACCGAGAATTAGATGGGGGAACTCACGTTCAATCCACAGCGGAATTAGGTCTCTTTAAGATTACTAGTGAATCTGGAATTGGTGCTGGGGTACGACGGATTGAAGCTTTGACCAGTCTACCAGCGATAGCAGCCTTCCAGGCCCAAGCAGACGCCTTGACGGCAGCTGCTAAGAGTTTGAAGGTAGCCCAGTCCTTGGATTTGCCAAGTCGGGTGGTTGAATTGCAAAATGATTTGAAGGCTAGTCAGCAATTAGTCGAATCATTGCAGGCCCAAGTGGCCAATCTAAGTGCCGGAGAAATCTTTAATCAGCTTCAAACCATCGGTAACTTTACAACGATCATGGCCCAGGTTAAGGTCGCCAACAGTGGCGCCTTGCGTCAAATGGCTGATACCTGGAAGGAAAAACAACCTTCTGATATCTTGGTTTTGGCTACGACCATTGATGATAAGGTGAATTTGTTAGTGGCTGCCAATCAGAATGCTAATCTGGCCGGTTTAAAAGCTGGAGATTTGATTAAGACCATTGCACCCCTAGTTGGTGGTGGTGGTGGTGGACGCCCTGATTTGGCCCAAGCCGGTGGTAAAAACCCAGCTGGTATTGCTGATGCTTTCAGTTCTGCTGAGACTTTTATTAAAGAACGATAATTTTTAAATTAGTATAAACTTCTGGAACTTGCTATAATATGGGCAGTACCTGCTATGAAGGGAAGGGAGAGTTACGATGAGTGTAAGTGATGAGACGGCAATCTTTGATTTTGGGAATCAATTGCCCAAAAATATTCATGAAACGTTAGACATTGTGTACGGCGCGTTAGAAGAAAAGGGATATAACCCCATCAACCAAATTGTGGGTTACCTGATGTCAGGCGATCCAGCCTACATTCCGCGTCTGCATGATGCCCGTAATTTAATCAAACGTCATGAACGGGACGAGATTATTGAAGAATTAGTGCATAGCTATTTAAGGAAATGATGCGAATATTAGGATTAGATGTTGGTAGTAAAACAGTTGGGGTAGCGATGAGTGACCCCATGGGGTGGACCGCCCAAGGGGTGGAAATCATCCGGATTAATGAAGATGAAAAAGAATTTGGCCTAGAACGTTTGGGCGAAATTATTCATCAACATAAGGTTACGGGGGTTGTGGTTGGCCTACCTAAAAATATGAACAATACGGAAGGCCCACGCGCTGAGGCCGCCCGTGATTATGCGCAAATGGTCGAGGATAATTTTAATTTGCCGACTGATTTTCAAGATGAGCGTTTAACCACGGTGCAGGCCGAACGGATGCTGATTGAAGAGGCCGATGTTTCCCGTAAAAAAAGAAAAAAGGTAATTGATAAAATTGCCGCTGAATTTATTTTGCAAAATTACCTGGATGCTAAGGGAAAGTTAGTTAAGTAAAGAAGGGGGGAGTGTGACATGCTTAAGAAAGATGGACATACTCATACCCGCTATTCCCACCATGGTAGTCAAGAAGCGTTGTCGGACTATTTGGATAAAGCCATAGCATTAGGCTTTGATGAATATGTGGTCACAGAACATGCACCACTGCCGACGCGCTTTTTGTCTGCCTTCAATCAACCGATTGCAGCGCGTTATAATTCTGCTCTGACTAAAGCTGAGCTACCAATTTATAAAAAATTAGTTGACGATGCGCAACAGCAGTATGCCCAACGCCTCCTGATTAAAAAAGGGTTTGAAGTTGATTATTTACCGGGCTATGAGGAAGAAACCCTTAAATTTTTAAAAGAGCAGGCTAACTGGTTGGACGAGGTGATTCTGTCTGTTCATTTTTTGCCAAATCAGGCCGGTGACTTAGCTGCCCTTGATTATGATGCCTTAACTTTTGAAAAATATTTTGGTCTAGATCTAGTTGATCCGCAGGCCTTATTTCAACGTTATTTTACAGCCGTCTTAGCCAGTATTGAGTTAGCTAATCAGACTAATATGCGGGTGCGAATTGGCCATTTAACCCTGATTCGAATTTATCAAAAGCGGTTTAAATTACCACCCTTTTCAGCGGATACTTTAGTTCAGATTGAGCAGGTTCTACAGGCAATTAAAGCTGGTGGGCACCAATTAGACTATAATGCGGCTGGCTTTCGTAAACCTGATAATGGGGAAAGTTATCCAACCTTAGCTATTGTAAGACGAGCGATTCAATTGGGCATTCCCCTTGTTTACGGGTCTGATGCTCATCAGGTTAGTGATTTAGGTCAACATTATGATGAAATGCAAAATAATATTAAAAAATACCTTGACTTATATGAGTGATATATTAGAATACAATTATAAATTAATACGAATTGCTAAAATTGGAAGAGTAATTAAAATCATTTTGTACAGAAAGTGCCTAAGCTAACGCATTGAGATGGGCGCCAAAATCTTTAACGAAACACACCAGTGAGCAGGACAATGCAAAGTTGTTCCGGGTCGTTCCGATATCATCGTCACCTGTGTTGGCAGGTGAGTGAGCTCTTTTACGTGAGTGGGAGAGAAAGCAAGGTGGGAACACGTAAGAACGTCCTTGTTAACTAACTTAAGTTAGTTAACAAGGACGTTTTTTATTTCTTCAATTTTATGGCGATTTTAAAGGGGAAAGTGATGGACAGAATATTAGCAGCCGGATCACGCGATGAGTATGGTCAGGTTCTTCAAGAAAAACAAGATATTATTTTTAAAATTAGTCGTCAATTAAACCAAGCCGGCTTTACACCAATTAAAACATCTTTAATTGAACGGCAAAGTACTTTTGACCGGTATCCAGGTACTGATATGTTTCATTTGTATGATCAGGCCGGAGAAAATTTGGTTTTACGACCGGATATGACGCTGCCGGTTGCCCGTTTTATTGAGACGCATTACCGTAGTCAAGCACCCAACCGGTTATATTACATTGACGATGTCTTTCGTAAGACTGATTATTTATCCGGTGATTATAACCAGGAAACTCAGGCGAGGATTGAATTAATTGGGGATGCCAGTTTGGGGGCTGAACAAAAAGCGATTGAGATTATGCTTAATTTAGCTGCTAATTTTAATTTAGGTCAATTAGAAATTGTACTGGGCGATGCGAGCTTGATTGATACGATCTTAGCCAGTTTTCCAGCCTTAAGTAATCAGCAGCGGCAAGCGCTAAAGAAATCAATTGAACAAAAAAATTTGTCACGTTTTCAAGAACTGACCAAGCATCTGCCAGATTTACCAGCCGTTTTGACTGACTGGCCGTTGGCTTTTGGTCAAAGGGGGGAAGAAATCTTACCAAAACTGGGGCAAATACCAGCAGTTAAGCCGATTATTATCAAGTGGCAAAAGATAGCGGACTTTATCCATCAGCATTTTCCAAATATTAAGGTGACGGTTGATTTAGCCGGTCAAGCGCCACAACCCTATTACACGGGAACCATGATTCAAGGTTTCTTACCAGACTTAGGAGAAACTTTGTTTAGTGGTGGTCGCTATGATTGTTTACTGAAGAATTTTCAAGGTGATTTTTGTCCAGCCTTAGGCATGGAATTAAACATTCAAAGGCTGATGGCTGCTCAAAAGCAGCCAGCTAAAGGGCAGCATCCGATTGTGGTGGTGTTAGCTAAAGGCCGGGTGGAAGAAGATGTTCGACCGCTCCTTCAAGCAGCCGGTATTGACACAAGTCCGTTAGAGCATCCTGGGCGACGATTGATTTTTGAAAGTGCTGATCACCAATTTCGTTTTATCTTGGTTAAACCGACTGATGTATTGAAATATTTAGACCGAGGGATCGGTGATATTGGGGTAGTCGGTTCCGATACAACCGATGAACAGGAACAAAATCATTATGATGTTTTAGATTTAAAGCGGGGGCAGGCTGAATTTGTGGTTGCTGCGCCGGCTGGATTCAATTTAAATAACAGTCAACGCCATCGCATTGCAACTAAATATCCTAAACGGGCCGGTAGCTATTTTAATAGTCGGGGTCAGGATGTGGAACTAATTAAATTAGAGGGTTCGGTGGAATTGGGTCCGCTAACTGGTTTGGCCGATGCCATTATGGATATTTCACAAACTGGTAATACCCTAAAGGCCAATCAGTTAGAGGTCTATGACACTGTTTGTCAGGTGTCGACCCATTTATTAGTTCGGCGGGGGGCTTTATGGCAGCATCAACAGCAATTAACTAAGGTTATTGAGGCGTTGATTAACGAGTTAAAGGGAGTATGAGCATGCAAATAATTCAAAATGAATCACTTAGTGCAATTAAAAATAAAATCCGCCAGGCTACGGAACAAACCGTCGATTCAGTAGTTGTTGAGCGGGTTGATCAAATTATTGCCAAGGTCCGTGAAAATGGTGATCAGGCCTTAAAAGACTATAGTCAAAGTTTAGATGGTGTTAGCTTAGATGATTTTTTGGTGGATCAAGCCATCATTGACCAAGCCTATAACCAATTGGATGTAGGAGTTCGCCAGGCCCTGCAAGCGGCTGCTGAAAATATTAAAAGTTTTCACCAAAGAGAACGGGCTGAATCGTTTGAAGATCGAACGGTAGCCGGTGTAGTTCGGGGCACAAAAGTAACGCCTTTGGCTCGCGTTGGTATTTATGTTCCTGGTGGCACAGCTGCCTATCCGTCTTCTGTTTTAATGAATGCGATTCCAGCTAAGGTTGCCGGTGTTCAAGAAGTTATTATGGTGACGCCACCACAAGCTGATGGGCTGAATCCAGCCGTTTTGGCTGCCGCTAAAATTGCCGGGATTGATCGAATTTACCAAATTGGTGGCGCCCAAGCAGTGGCGGCTTTGGCCTATGGTACGGAGACGGTTCCTCAGGTTGATAAGATTACCGGACCAGGAAATGCTTATGTTGCTGCTGCTAAGCGGGCCGTATATGGACAGGTTGATATTGATATGATTGCTGGTCCTTCTGAAATTGGTATTTTAGCTGATGAGGATGCTGATCCGCAAGCTTTGGCGGCGGATTTATTGTCACAAGCTGAACACGATGTTAACGCACGGGCGATTTTAATTACCAACTCACTATCCTTAGCCCAGGAAGTTTCAGAAGCAGTAGAATGCCAGTTGCTTACTCTACCACGGCAAAAAATTGCCCGACAGGCAATTGATCATAATGGCTTTATTTACTTAGTTGAAACCATTGATGAAATGATTGCTTTGATGAATGAGGTTGCACCAGAACACCTAGAAATTCAATTGAAGAATCCCGATAGTTATTTAGACCGTATTGAAAATGCTGGTTCAGTCTTTTTGGGAAAGTATACCAGCGAACCCTTGGGCGATTACTTTGCTGGTCCTAATCACATCCTACCGACTGGCGGAACTGCTCGCTTTAGTTCGCCCTTGGGTGTTTGGGATTTTCAAAAGCACATTCAATATTTGTCTTATGACCAGATGGCCTTACAACGGGACGCAGATGCGGTGATAGCGCTGGCCAATGTCGAAGGATTAGAAGGACACGCCCGAGCGATTGAAAGTCGAGGGACAGTAAATGACTAAACGACAAGCACAAGTCACACGAAATACCTTTGAAACTCAAATTGAATTAAGGTTGGATATTGATCAACAGGGCGAGATTGACATTAACACCGGGATTGCTTATTTGGATCATATGCTGACTCTCTTTGCTAAACACGGTCGTTTTGGTTTAACGATTCAAGCTCAAGGTGATTTGGTGGTTGATGCCCACCACACCACTGAAGATGTTGGGATTGTTTTGGGTACGGCCTTTCGTCAAGCCCTCGGGGACAAATCGGGGATTGAACGCTATGGTGCCCAGTATGTACCGATGGATGAATGCTTGAGCCGAGTTGTGATTGATTTATCCGGACGGTCATATTTAGTCTTTCAGGCGGAATTAACGGCTCCGAAACTGGGGAGCTTAGAGACCGAAGTGATTGAGGATTTTTGGCAGGGTTTTGCTGATGCAATTGGTGCCAATGTTCACATAACTAATTTGTATGGCCGTAATACTCATCATAAAATCGAAAGTATTTATAAAGCAGCTGGTCGTGCCCTACGCCAGGCGGTCACGATTAATGATGAAATTAAAGGTGTTAATTCTACGAAGGGGATGCTTTAAGGAGGATAGGATGGCCGTTATTATTGTCGATTATGGTGCCGGTAACATTGCAAATGTGATGAAGGCCTTGAAATATTGTGGTTTATCTGCACGTTTATCTGATGATCCGCAGGAAATTAGCAAAGCACAGGGTTTAATTGTCCCAGGCGTGGGCGCCTTTAGTACTGCTATGGATCGTTTACAGGCCAAAGGTTTGGTTCAGCCTATTCAGGCATATGCCCAAGCTGGTAAGCCCCTTTTAGGAATCTGTCTGGGGATGCAATTACTCTTTGATGAATCCGATGAATTTGGGCAAAGAGCCGGTTTAGGTTTAATTCCGGGTAAAATTATCCCTTTACCAACAGAAACTGGTTGTAAGGTTCCTCAGATGGGCTGGAATGATAATCAGGTTCATCAAAGCCGGACCCTGACGCAGGGCCTGAACCAACAAGCAACCTATTTTGTCCACAGTTACTATGCTAAAACTGATCCTAAATATATTGCTGCCAGTGTTGATTTTGGGAAATTAGCAGTTCCTAGTGTTGTTTGTCAAGATAACGTGATGGGGACGCAGTTTCATCCAGAAAAATCAGGTTTGGTGGGCTTAGCAGTTTTAAAAAACTTTAAGGAAATGGTGGATAACTATGATTTTTCCCGCAATTGATTTAAAAAATGGTCAATCTGTGCGCCTGTATCAAGGTGATTATCAACAAGAGACCATCATTAATCCAGATCCTTTGGCCCAGGTGGCACAAATTCAAGCCGCCGGACTCAGTCATTTGCATTTGGTTGATTTAGACGGTGCTAAGGCTGGTCGGCCCATTAATTTAGCCATTATTAAAAAAATCCGGGCGGCTAGCCCGCTCTTTATTGAATTGGGGGGTGGCATTCGAACGCTCAGCCAAGTCGCTCAATATTTGAATTTGGGTATCAATCGAATAATTTTAGGTTCAATTGCCTTAACCAATCCAGAACTAGTGGCTCAATGTTTACAGGAATATGGTCCGGAGAAAATTGCGATTGGCGTTGATGGTCGCAAGGGACGCGTGGCGACTGATGGTTGGTTAGAAAAATCAAATCAAAGCTTTAGTCAGGTAGTCCAGGCAATGCAAGCCCTTGGCGCGAAACATTTTATTGTGACTGATATTAGTCGTGATGGAACTTTAACTGGTCCCAATTTATCCTTTCTACAAGCTTTACAGCAGGAATTTCCGACCAGTAATATCATTGCCAGTGGTGGGGTTGCTAACCGGCAGGACTTAATTAATTTAAAAAACATCGGTATTCAGGATGTAATTGTCGGCCGGGCCCTTTATGACGGACAGTTGCACTTGACCGACCTAAAGGAGGTGGAGTAATGGCTTTAACTAAGCGAATTATCCCCGCCTTAGATATAAAAAATGGCGCGGTCGCCAAAGGGGTGCAATTTAACAATGTTAAAGCCGTGGGCGAACCGATTGCGATTGCTCAGGCTTATCAGGACAGTGGCGCCGATGAACTGGTGATGCTTGATATTACGGCTAGTTTGGAAGATAGAAAAACGATGCGCAGTGTCGTAGATGGCATTTCAGCGGCCGTTTTTATTCCCCTCACTGTTGGGGGTGGCATTCGTACTGTGGCTGATATGGCCGAATTGGTCAAAGCTGGTGCTGATAAAATTTTTGTTAATTCAGCAGCCATTAACGACCTATCGATTGTCACGCAAGGGGCCCAGATTTTTGGTTCCCAGGCGATTGTTGGCGCCATTGATGTAAAATGGGACCAAGAGGCTGGCTTTTACCGAGTGTATGTTCAGGGCGGAACTCAACCAACGGCTTGGGAAGTTGGTAAATGGGCCCAGGCATTAGTTGAGGCTGGGGCTGGTGAATTACTGGTGACTAGTATGGATGCCGATGGCATGCAAGCTGGCTATGACCTCCCCCTGTATCAAATGCTTACCCAAAAAGTGGCCGTGCCCATCATTGCTTCAGGTGGCGCCGGTACGATTGAAGATTTTGAAACTCTTTTTGAACAAACTGATGTTGACGGCGCTTTAGCTGCTTCCGTTTTTCACTTTAATACCATTCCAATTCCTAAGTTAAAGGCTGCATTGAAACAAAGGGGGATTAGTATACGATGATAGCACCGGATTTTAATAAGCAGGGCCAGGATGGTTTGATTCCGGCTATTGTGGTTGATGACCGTAATAATGAAGTTTTAATGCTAGCCTATATGAATCAGGCCAGTTATCAAAAGACGTTAGCGACGGGGCAAACTTGGTTTTGGTCGCGTTCTCGACAAGCATTTTGGCATAAAGGAGCTACTTCAGGTAATTATCAGCAGGTGGTTCAGGTCATGCTAGATTGTGACCAAGATACCCTGTTGATAAGGGTTATACCCCAGGGACCGGCCTGTCATACCGGTGCTCGGACTTGTTTTTTTACACCAGTAATGGATAGTCAAAAGGAGGCTTAAATGGCCAGTCAATCAATTGAAGAACTATACGAGTACGTGTTAGATCGTAAAAACAATCCCCAATCGGGATCATATACCGATTATCTCTATGATAAGGGCCTAGATAAAATTTTAAAAAAAGTAGGCGAAGAAGCGACGGAAGTGATTGTGGGTGCCAAAAATAATCGGGCTGAATTAACTTACGAAACGGCAGATTTACTCTTTCACTTAATGGTACTGCTAGTTGAATCAGGGGTTAGTTTGGCAGAAGTGAAGGCTGAATTAGGCGCCCGGGTGGGAACCAAGTCACGATTGCATGAACGTCAGGATTGGCGGGGAGGACAACAATGAAAGAATTGATTAAAAATTTAGCTGCTTATCAGGCCGAGGAACCGGCCGAACTGGTTAAAAAGCGTTATGGTTTAAAGGAGTTAGCGCGGCTATCAGCCAATGAATCAGTTTATGGACCGTCACCCTTGGCAGTTCAGGCCCTACAAGCTGTTGACCCTGCCGTCTTAAATTATTATCCAGATGGACAGGCGACTGCCTTGCGACAGGCGGTAGCACAAGTGGAACAAGTACCGCTGGAGAGTTTAATTTTTGGTGATGGGGCCGATGAGTTAATTGAATTATTAACGCGGACCATTTTAACGCCTGGTTCAGAGATGATTGTGCCCCAACCGACTTTTGGGGAGTATGCCATTCATGCGCAAATTGAAGCGGCGAAAACAATCCAAGTACCAATTGATGCGCAAAGTGGGCAGGTTGATTTTGATGCTTTATTGGCAGCGGTTACGGACCAAACTGCCTTAATCTTTTTAGCTAATCCGAATAATCCGACTGGGGTTTTAGAAAAGGTGGCTGATATTCGAGCTTTCTTGGATAAGTTACCATCAAAGGTGATTTTAGTAGTAGACGAAGCCTATTATGAATTTGCTAATAATCCGGCGGCGACTTGTGCGCCCCTGGTTGAACAATATGATAATTTAGTGGTCTTACGCACCCTTTCCAAAGCCTATGGCTTGGCTAATTTGCGCGTGGGTTATGGCATTGTGCCGGCTCAACTCTTTGATATCTTACAAGCGGTTCGCCTGCCTTATAATTTATCCACTTACCAAATTACTGGCGGGGCGGCTGCCGTCGCTGATCAACCTTACCTACAAAAGATTGTGCAACAAGTCAGTCAGGGGCGGCAGGATTTTGAAATCTGTCTAACTAAGTTAGGTCTGACTTTTTATCCTTCGGCCACGAATTTTATCTGGGTTAAGGTTGGGGATGCGGAGTTGGTCGGCCAAAAACTGTTAGAAAAAGGTTATCAGATCAATGCTCGCTTGAATCCAGCCTGGGTACGGATTACTTTGGGAACCCCTGATCAAAATCGTGCTATTCAAGAAATATTAGGTCAAATCTTAGCTAAGTGATTGCCCTTAAAAATAGCGCTTGGTCTTTGTCCTGAGCTAAGTTATAATAAACGTATTAAATTTAGGTAGGGATAAAACTATGACTGAAAACAACCCAGAAATCGACAAGATTACCTTAGTAGATGAAAATGGTGACGAAGCACTTTTTGAGGTGCTCTTTACCTTTCATTCCGAGGAATATGATCGCGACTATATCCTGTTAGTACCAGACGGTGTCGAAGAAGATGAACAGGTTGACGTTCAAGCTTATATTTTCAAGCCCGATGAAAACGGCGATGCCACTGAAGATGATTTGATTCCAATCGAAGATGATGCCGAATGGGATATGGTTGAAGAAGTATTAAATACCTTCTTAGACGATGACAGCAATTTTAACTAAGGATGACCACTACCGGGCGGTAGTGGTTTTTCTATGGACAAATGTTAAAAGTTTGTAAAAAGCTGGTCAAGTTGCTTATCAAGTGATAAACTAATCATGTAGTGAGCCTAATTTAAATAGGCTTTTTGGAAATTTCTGGAGGAAAAGTTATGAATGCTTTAGTGGGAATCGTTGATTTAGCGCGTTTCCAGTTTGCCATGACGACTATTTTTCACTTCTTCTTTGTGCCAATGTCAATTGGACTAGGAATTGTGGTAGCGGTAATGGAAACACTCTATGTCATCAAAAAAGACGAAATATATAAAAAGATGGCGCAATTCTGGGGTAAGATTTTCTTGCTTAGTTTTGCCGTTGGGGTTGTGACTGGTTTGATTCAAGAGTTCCAGTTCGGTATGAACTGGTCAGAATATTCACGATATGTCGGGGATATTTTTGGAGCGCCCTTAGCCGTTGAGGCCTTAGTAGCCTTCTTCGCTGAGTCAACCTTTATTGGTTTGTGGTCCTTTACCTGGGATCGCTTCAAGCCAGCGGTACATGTAATTTTCATTTGGATTACAGCCATAGCTTCGATGATTTCTTCATTATGGATTTTAGCAGCCAACTCTTTCATGCAAAACCCCGTTGGGTATGCGATTGATAATGAAAAGGGGCGGGCGGTTTTAACAAACTTTGGTGACTTGTTGTTAAACAAGCAGCTATGGATCGAGTTCCCCCACGTGGTGGTTGGTACCTTAGTGACTGCCGGCTTCATTGTGGCCGGTATGTCAGCCTTTAAGTTGTTAAAGCTAAAGCAAGATGACCCTGAGGTTCCTTTGTTCCGTAAATCAATTAATATCGCCTTGGTTGTTGGTTTGGTTGGTTTGGGCGGCGCCTTTATCACTGGTGACCAACATGCCTTTGAATTACAATCAATGCAGCCAATGAAGTATGCCGCTATGGAAGGAGTCGATGAAACCATTGATTCTTCTAAGCGAGCCGATAAGGCGCAGCCTTGGGCAGCGATTGCGGTAACTAACCCTAAGACGCACAAGTCAATTGCCAAAATCGAAGTGCCGTATGCCTTGTCAATTTTGGGTAACCACAGCTTAACTGGTGGAACGACCAAGGGTACGATTGAATTAAATAAAGAATTTGAGGCTAAGTACGGTAAGACCAAGGGCGACATTAAGGATTATTATGTTCCTGAAAATACGCTTTTCTACTCTTTCCGTGTTATGGCGATGGGGGCTGGTTTGCTAGCCTTGGTTGCTCTAGTAGCTTTGTGGTTTAATCGTAAGAAGTCGCAATTGATTTTGACCCAGCGTTGGTTCTTGTGGGTAATGGGGGTGATGACCTTCTTCCCATTTGTAGTCAACACAGCTGGTTGGTTAGTCACTGAATTAGGTCGTTATCCATGGGTTGTCTATGGCTTGATGACCATTGCCGATGCAGTTTCACCAAATGTTTCGGTCGCTTCATTGTTATTCTCAAACATTGTTTACTTCCTAACCTTTAGTACCTTAGGTGGGGTTATGATTTGGTTATCACGGCGTGTTTTGCACCAAGGACCTTATCATGAACAAGAAGCAACACAAACTGATCGTGATCCTTATGACGATTTGGCAGGAAAGGAGGCCCAAGTCTAATGTCAGTATTACAGCTTTTATGGTTTGTTCTTATCGGCGTTTTGTGGTCAGGCTTTCTTTTCTTAGAAGGGTATGATTTTGGGGTCGGCATGCAGTTTTTGACGCTGGCTCGTGATCACCACGAACGTGAAGCCCTATATAAAACAATTGGGCCGACTTGGGATGGAAATGAAGTGTGGTTAGTAACAGCCGGAGGAGCAACTTTTGCGGCCTTCCCTTACTGGTATGCTTCGCTCTTCTCTGGTTTTTACCTTCTATTGTTGGGCTTGTTGTTGGCCTTAATTTATCGTGGCGTTTCCTTTGAATTCCGTGAGCATATGCCCACTCGACAAGGAAGTGCAATTTGGGAACGTTTGATTGCGATTGCCTCTTTCTTTGCTCCGTTCTTCTTGGGGATTATCCTAACGGCCATGGTATCTGGAACGCCGATGGATGCCAAAGGTAATGTATCAGCCGGATTCTTTGATTACTTTACCCTCTTTACTTTGGTTGGTGGTATTGCGGTCGCTTTGATGAGCTATGTCCACGGTCTAAACTACACGCGTATCCGAATCGATGGACCCATGCGTGAGCGAGCAGCTGGTCAGTTGAAGGTCTTATACCCCTTGCTTTTGGCTGGGGAGGCCCTCTTTGCGGTCTTGCTCTTCTTCTACACTAACTTCATTCAAACTAAGCCGGTTGCCGTGCTATTAATTTTGGTAGTAATCGTGGCTACCACGGTTTTGGGTTGGTTCATGACGGTTAAGAAGGGTAAGGAAGTTTTGCCTTTTATCGCCTCTGGTTTGACTTTGGTCGAAGTAGCCATCTTACTCTTTGTTGGTCTATTCCCACGGGTAATGGTTGCTAACAATCCGTTGCACTCTCTTACAATTGAATCTGCCTCATCTAGTCCCTACACTTTGCAAGTCATGACGATTATTTCATTGACAGTTTTGCCAATTGTTTTGGGCTACCAAATTTGGAGTTTCTGGGTTTTCCGGAAGCGGATTATCGCTAAAAAAGTGGTAGAATGATTATCAAATAAAAACGTTTGCAACTTAGTTGTAAACGTTTTTGTACATATTTAGTTAAAAGAAATAGGTGATTTCATGTTTGATCGACGCTTATTGGCGCTTCCTAAAATTAAGGTGACCCTCCTTTATTTAATTGTGCTAACCGGCATTCAAGCCCTAGCCATTGTGGGGCAGGGAATTAGTCTTTCCCAGGCCTTAGTGTGGCTGTGGGAAGGCAAGGGACTAACTAGTATTACCCTGCCGGTGATTTTATTTACTTTGTTTTTTGGGCTACGTCAGTTGCTGGTAGTCGTAAAAAACTATGTGATGGCCAACTTTGCCGATCAGACGGTCGAAAATTATCGAATTGCCTTATTGGAAAAGTATGCCAAATTAGGCAGTCCGCTAATTGCTAAATTCGGGACGGGTCAGGCTGTGAGTGTTTTAGCTGCTGGATTGGATAATGTCAAAAATTATTTTCAACTAATCTTAATTAAGGTCGGGGATTTATCAATCATTCCTTGGATTGTATTAATTGCGATTACCTATTTTAAGTGGATTCAAGGCGTGTTCTTACTACTAATTTTCCCAGTTATCATTATCTTTTTCATTATTTTAGGTTTGGCGGCTCAAAAGAAAGCTGACGATGAGTATCAGAATTTTAAAAATTTAAATAATCGCTTTGTCGACGGCTTACGGGGCTTGCCAACCTTAAAGCAATTAGGGTTATCACGGGCCTACGGACAAGAAATTTATCAAATCTCTGAAGATTACCGTAAGACGACGATGCGGACTTTAATTATTGCCATTACCTCAACCTTTGCCTTAGATTTCTTTACCACCTTATCGATTGCCGTTTTGGCCGTTTTCTTAGGTTTGGATTTGTTAAACGCTCGTATGACCCTGTTCCCTGCCTTATCCATCTTGATTTTAGCGCCCGAGTACTTTTTACCACTGCGGAGTTTTGCTGACGATTACCATGCGACCTTGGATGGTAAAAATGCCTATGCCGAGGTCTTAGAAGTCTTAGATATGCCGGAAATGACTGACCAAAATCAACTGCATTTGGCAGAATGGAAGGCGACTAGTAATTTACAGGTGAAAAACTTAAACTTTTCCTACCAGGACCAACCGAATTTAGTTGATTTGAACTTTGATTTACGGGGTTATCAACGGGTTGCAATTGTTGGCGAAAGTGGTTCCGGAAAATCAACGCTTTTGAATCTGCTCGGTGGTCAGTTATTACCACAAGCGGGTAGTCAAATCAGTATTGATGGCCAAGACCTGCCGCATTTGGCCCAAGCTGACTGGCAGAAGCAATTTTTCTATTTACCCCAAGCCCCTTATATTTTTCATGCCTCTTTAAAGGATAATTTAACGTTTTATTACCCTCAGGCTGACCAAAAAGCCTTTGATTTAGCCATCAAACAGGCTGGTTTAACGGAATTAGTGGCTGAATTACCTGATGGTTTGGCCACTATTGTTGGAGAGGGCGGTCGTCAATTATCGGGCGGTCAGGTTCAACGAGTTGCCTTGGCCCGAATGTTTTTGGACCCAAAGCGGCGAGTACTGCTCTTTGATGAACCTACGGCCCATTTGGATATTCAAACCGAGTTAGCGCTAAAGCAAAGTATGGCACCACTTTTTGAAAATCATTTAGTCCTGTTTGCGACCCATCGCTTACACTGGCTAAAGCAAATGGACTATGTCTTAGTGATGCGGGATGGTCATTTAGTTGAGCAGGGACGACCAGCGGCACTATTGGCCCAAGCCGATAGTCAATTAAACGTATTGCGCGATGCCTTGCACCAGGGGGTTAATCTATGAAAGAACTAAAAAAATTATTAGCCCAAGATCATTGGGTCATGCCCTTTCTCCGCCAACAAAAACGTGGTTTGTGGAGTTCGATTGTTTTAGGCTTTATGACAACCTTTGCGGCTGCAGCTTTGATGTTTATTTCCGGCTATTTGATTTCTAGGTCCGCCCAGCATCCCAGTAATATTTTATTGATTTATGTGCCTATCGTATTAACCCGGGGGTTTGGAATCGCCCGGCCCGTTTTTCGCTATGTCGAACGCCTAGTTTCTCATAACTGGGTTTTACGGGTCGTCTCTAAATCTCGTCAGCGCCTGTATCAAAGTGCTGCGCAGAGTGCTAGTAGCATTCGCAGTCGTTTACAAACTGGTCAAGTTTTAGGTATTTTAGCCGAAGACTTGGAACAATTAGAGAATTTATATTTACGAACCCTATTTCCCCTAGGGGCGGGTATGCTTTTGTATCTGATTAGTAGCATTGGTTTAGGAATCTTTAGTTGGACCTTTATGTTGCTGTGGCTGTTGGTGTTAGCCTTGATTTTAATTGTGATTCCGTTAGCTAGTCTAACGCTAAATCGGGCGAAAGTTAGCCGGCAAAAGGCTTTACAAAGTGCTTTATATACTGACGCGACGGATGCCATTTTAGGTATGCAGGACTGGGTTTTGTCTGGGCGGCAGGCGGATTTAGTTGCCCAAGAAGGGAAAACTATGCAAAAACTTTCCCGAGTCAAGGGGAAGTTGATGGCCTTTGGTTGGTGGCGTGATTTTACCATTCAACTTTTATCCCTCTTACTAATGGTTTTGATCATGATTTGGGCTACCCATCAATTTGGTCATAATTTTTTGGCCAGTAATTACATCGCGGCCTTTACTTTGGCCATTATTCCATTGGTTGATAGCTTTATTGCGGTTAATCAAGGAGTCAGTGAGTCTTCATTTTATGAGGATAGCATTAAACGCTTGAATACCTTGCCTGAACCTAGCCAAAATTCAACTGCAGGAGTTAAGCCCCAATCAACGACCGTCGTATTTAACCAGGTTTCCTTTGCTTATGGTGATAAATTAGTCTTAAATGATTTATCCTTTGACTTATTAGCTGGCCAAAAAATGGCTTTGTTAGGCCCTTCGGGTGCTGGTAAAACGACCATTTTGAAATTACTAGCAGGTGATTTACAACCGACGAATGGTAAAGTGACACTTGGTGGGTTAAATCCCAATCAACTAGCTGATGAATTACCAAAAACAATGGCCGTATTGGATCAGCAGTCGTATTTATTTGATACCACGATTGAAAATAACATTCGCATGGGTAATCTAACCGCCAGTCAAGTTCAAGTTGAGCAAGCCGTTCAACAGGCTGGCTTAGCTGATTTAGTTGCTTCTTTACCCCAGGGTTATCAAACCCCCATGCAAGAAGCCGGACAACGTTTTTCGGGTGGCGAACGGCAGCGTTTTGCCTTAGCGCGAATTTTGCTCCAAGATGCGCCAATTGTGATTTTAGATGAACCTACGGTTAGTTTAGATCCTAAAACAGAGGCGGCGGTGTTAACGCAGATTTTCACGGCCTTAAAGGATCGAACGATTATCTGGGTAACGCACCATTTGACTGGGATCGAAGCTGTCGATCAAATCTATTTCCTAAATGATGGGCACTTTACCATGGCTGGATCGCCATCAGAACTATTAGCGCATTCCGAAGCCTTTAAGCAACTATACGCAATGGATCAATTTTAATGAGTCAAGGAAAAATTCTTAGATTACCTAAAAATAAGAAAAAACGTCAAATTTATTTCATTGTGGCCGGATCTCTATTGGGATTATTGATTTTAGCGATCTTAACGCCTAGCCAACCGGGTCCTAATCTTAATCCGACTTTAACGGCTCAAACCAAGCAGCATCAGGAATTGATTGCCAGCTGGGCCCCTAATGCCCGTCAAATGCAAAAGAAATATGGTATTTTAGCTTCAATCAGTTTGGCTCAAGCTATTTTAGAATCGAATTGGAATCAAAGCGAGTTAGCCCAAAAGTATCATAATTTGTACGGTGTTAAGGCGCATGGCAATCAGGCCAGTATTTTAATTGAAACCAGTGAATATGAGAACGGTCATTGGCTGGTGATTAAAGATAATTTTGCGGTTTATCCCAACTGGCAGGCCAGCATGGAAGATCATGCCCGTTTGTTAAAAGAGGGAACGCCTTGGAATGCCCTGCAATACCAGCACGTGATGGCCGCTAAGGATTATAAAAAGGCCGCCCAGGCTCTGGTAGCTGATGGCTATGCCACAGATCCAGCTTATGCCCAAAAACTTATTAATATTATTGAAACGTGGCATTTACAACGATTTGATTTGCCCACTTGAAGTCAGCAAGATATTTGCTGGCTTTTTTCAATCAAATACCAAACTGATGTTCGCCCCTGATTATGATAAAATTGAGAATGGAAATTCTGGAATAGGAAGTAATTATGACCGTTGAAAAATTAACTCAAGGAATGAATGATAAACAGGCCGAAGCGGTGGCTATCACGCAGGGTCCTTTGCTAATTATGGCCGGGGCTGGCTCGGGGAAAACCCGGGTTTTGACGCATCGAATCGCCCATTTAGTCGAAGATTTAAACGTCGCCCCCTGGCGGATTTTAGCGATCACTTTTACCAATAAAGCTGCTCGTGAAATGCGGGAACGGATCGGTCAATTAGTCGATCAAGAATTGGCTCAGTCGATTTGGGTTTCGACTTTTCACGCCTTGGCCGTTCGAATTTTACGTCGGGATGGGGAACAAATTGGTCTATCCCGTAACTTTACAATTTTAGATACTAGTGCCCAGCGGACGCTAATGAAACGAGTGCTTAATGATTTAGATTTGGATACTAAGCAGTACGATCCTCGTAGTATTTTAGGGACGATTTCCAATGCAAAAAATGAGTTAATCGAACCCAAAGCCTTTAAAAAACAAGCTCAAAATTATTACGAAGAAACGGTCGCTGAAGTCTATCAAAATTATCAACAGGCCTTATTACAAGCCCAAAGTGTTGATTTTGATGACTTGATTATGCTGACCATTCGGCTCTTCCAAGAGGTACCAGCGGTCTTAGAGCGCTACCAACAGCAATTTGAATACATTCATGTTGATGAGTATCAGGACACCAACGATGCCCAGTATCAAATCGTCCATCTTTTAGCTCAGGGTCATCATAATTTGGCGGTCGTCGGGGATGCTGACCAGTCAATTTATGGTTGGCGGGGCGCGAATATGGGCAATATTTTGAACTTTGAGCAGGACTACCCCGATGCTAAGACGGTCATGTTGGAACAAAATTACCGTTCGACCCAATCGATTTTGGATGCCGCCAACAATGTGATTAATCACAATAACGAGCGTATTCCTAAAAAGTTGTGGACTGAAAATGGTAGTGGTGAAAAAATTACCTATTACCGGGCTCAAAGTGAACATGATGAAGCCGATTTTGTCCTCAGTCAAATTAAAAAACGCCATGATAATGAGCAGGCTTCTTACAGCGATTTTGCCGTTTTGTACCGTACTAACGCCCAGTCGCGTGGAATTGAAGAAACCTTAGTCAAAGCTAATATCCCTTATACCATTGTCGGTGGACATAAGTTCTATGACCGGAAGGAAATTTTGGATATTATGGCTTATTTGAGCCTGATTGCTAATCCAGATGATAATGCTGCCTTTGAACGAATTGTCAACGTTCCTAAACGCAGTATTGGGGCTACGACAGTCGATCGCCTCTACGCCTTTGCTAATCAAATGGCTTACTCAGCCCTAAAAGCGATTGATAATATTGAATTAGCACCCGATATTCGGGCCAGCAGTGCCACCAAGCTGTTAACTTTTGCAGAAATGATGCATGATTTAAAGCGCCAGGCTGAATTTTTATCAGTTACGGAATTAGCTGAAATGGTTATGGAAAAAAGTGGTTATCGCAAGAGCTTGGCCAGTAAAAGTGACCCTGAAAGCCAGTCCCGCCTGGAAAACTTGGACGAATTTTTGTCAGTTACCAAAGAATTTGATGAAAAATATCAAGCCGATGATCCCGACGCCATTGATCCATTAACTGATTTTTTGGGATCCACAGCCTTAATGTCTGATATTGACAATGTCGGACAAGATGATGGGGTTGTCACCTTAATGACCTTACACGCCGCTAAGGGATTGGAATTTCCAGTAGTCTTTTTAATTGGCCTAGAAGAAGGAATTTTCCCACTGGGGCGGGCCAGTCAGGACGAAGATCAGCTGGAAGAAGAACGGCGTCTAGCCTATGTAGGTATCACTCGAGCCATGCAAAAGCTCTTCTTGACCAATGCCTATTCACGTTTGCTATATGGTCGTACCCAGGCTAATCCACCTTCTCGTTTCATTGATGAAATTTCACCCGAATTACTAGACCAGCAAGTCGGCGGTCAAAACCCTAATCCAGGTCTGGGTCGCCGCTTGCAACAAGCCACCGCTACTACTTATCGGGCCAGTGCCGTTCAAAAAGTAACCCAGGCCACGACCGGGGCTGAAAATACTAGTTGGCAGGCCGGCGACAAGGTTTCCCATAAAAAATGGGGTATCGGTACCGTTGTGTCAGTGAGTGGCAGTCAAGATGACCAAGAACTACAAGTGGCCTTTCCTCAAGAAGGGGTTAAGCAGTTATTAGCCGCTTTTGCGCCCATTACTAAAGTGACTGAAGACTAGGAGGAATGCGTTTAATGGCAGATAAATTACCAGTTGATCAAATGACGGTGGCCCAAGCACGCACCGAAATTGCCCAACTCCAAGACTTGTTAACTGAATATGGGATTGCCTACTACGAAAAAGATGAGCCAGTAGTTGAAGATCATGTCTACGATGAGTTATATGCCCGTTTAGTGGCTTTGGAAAATCATTTTCCGCAGTTTATTAAACAAGATTCCCCCACACAGAATGTCGGTGGGGCCCAGACTAAGTCCGATTTGGCCAAGGTAACGCATCCAGCACCCATGCTATCGTTGGGGGATGTCTTTAGTTTGGCTGAGTTACAAGAGTGGGAAGACCGCACTAAAAAAGCGCTAGATGGCCAGCAACCGCAATATAATTTGGAACTAAAAATTGATGGTTTGGCAGTCGCCTTACGGTATGAAAATGGCCGTTTGATTCAGGCTTCCACCCGAGGGAATGGGCGGATTGGTGAAGACGTAACCCAAAATGTTAAGACCATTAAGGCGATTCCACAACAATTAACCGAACCGCTAAATATCGAAGTCCGGGGCGAGATTTACATGCCCAAGGCCAGTTTCGTTAAATTAAATGAGGAACGTGAAGCTGATGGGCAAGAACCCTTTGCCAATCCTCGTAATGCGGCGGCCGGCTCTTTACGCCAGTTAAATGCAGCCATTACCCGGTCACGTAATTTATCCGCCTTTATTTACTACACGGCTGAACCGGAAGTCCTTTCGGCCACCCATCAAGACCAGGTTTTGCAACGTTTTGCCGAGTTGGGTCTACCAACTGATCACCATAACCGGGTCATCGGTAAAATGGCTGAAATCAGTGACTACATTGATGAATATACTCAAAAACGGGATGGCCTATCGTATGGGATTGATGGCGTGGTGGTCAAGGTTAATTCCTTAGATCTAGAATACGATTTAGGTAATACGATTAAAATTCCACGCTGGGCGATTGCCTATAAGTTCCCACCAGAAGAGGCCACAACCGTGGTTCAAGACATTGAATGGACGGTTGGTCGCACCGGGGCGGTGACACCCACAGCCGTCATGGATCCCGTTTTACTAGCCGGAACGACCGTGCAACGAGCTAGCCTACACAATCCAGATTACTTAATGGAAAAGGGCATCCGCTTAGGAGATACAGTCACGCTTCATAAGGCGGGGGACATCATCCCTGAGGTCGGCCAGGTCCTCTTGAGTAAGCGGCCAAGTGATAGTCAGCCCTATATCATTCCCACGACTTGTCCGGCCTGTCAGGCGCATTTAGTCCATGTCGAAGGCGAAGTTGTCTTGCGGTGTATTAATCCTTTCTGTCGAGCCCAAATTCAAGAAGGCTTGACCCACTTTGCTTCACGCAATGCCATGAACATTGATGGTATGGGACCCCGGGTGGTTCATCAACTATTAAAAGCCGGCTTTGTTAAAGATGTTGCCGCCATTTACCACTTGGAACTATCTCAATTATTAGAATTGGATAAATTTAAGGAAAAATCGGCCAATAATTTATTAAATGCTATTGATAATTCACGGGCCAATTCTTTGGAGCGTTTGCTCTTTGGCCTAGGTATTCGCTTAGTGGGGGCTAAAGCCGCTCAATTGATTGCACAGCGTTTCCAGACGATGGCTGCTATCGCTCAGGCTCCCAAAGCCGAATTAGCTAGTATTGATGGCGTCGGCGAAGCCATTGCGGATTCAATTGTGCAATACTTTGCCAAACCAGAATCACAGCAGCTCATCAATGAATTACAGACAGCTGGCGTTAACCAGGAATTTATTTCGACCCAGACAATCGCTGATGAAAATTCGTTTTTCTATGGTAAAAAGGTCGTACTTACTGGTAAACTAGAATTTAACAGTCGTCCTGCGGTAACTCAGTGGTTAACTGACCGCGGGGCCAATGTCGTTGGGTCAGTTTCAGCTAAAACTGATTTAGTGATTGCTGGAAAAGATGCCGGTAGTAAGCTTGAAAAAGCACAAGCGCTGAATATTTTAGTTTGGGATGAACAAGATTTTATGCAGGCCCAGGCAAGTAATTAAGCAAAAAAGGAATCGTCATGCTAAAACGAATTAGTGTTCGCGGATATATCATTATTGCCGTCGGGGTAGTCGCCCTAATTGCGGCAGGCTTATATTTTTTCAACGTGGTCCAGGTGACACCAACCACTCAGACGAAAAAAGGGGTTCAATTAACTCAAAATGCTAAAGGTCAGTACCAAACGGTGATTAAAGACGGGCGTTATCTAGTTAGTGCCGCCCGTGGGATCACTGCCACTTCTGAAACTAATACCTTAGATGTGAAAAATTTTGAATCTTCTTTGTTAGATTTATCAAAATCACATTTTAAAACGGGTCGTTACATCTTCCAAGAAGGACAGTATCTGTCAGCTGATAAGGTGTCATCTTTGTTAGCTCGACAGGGTAAAGATCATAGTGATGGTTTGAACCCCGAAGATAACGGCAAAACTGATAACTCACGAGCACCAATTTATGTACAAACGCTAACGGAACAAGATTTCATGACCAAGGAAGGCGACCAATTGAAGCTTTCTGGCATGGTCGTGGGTGTGGCGATGAACTCTCAAGATGCCTATCAAAAAGAGCAGTACGGTAGCACCTATTATCAAAATATTTCCAAAGAGGATCGGATTGCCTACGGTAAGAAAATTGCGCCCAAGCTATTAAAAGAAATCCGAGCTCAAAAAGGCGTTGGTGATAATATTCCAATCGTCCTAGCAATGTATGAAAATGCCCCCGGTGACTCTCTAGCACCCGGTAGTTTCTATTCCCAAGCAACTAGCCGTAAGGGTGATGATTTGTCTTCTTGGTCTGATATTTCCGAAGAAGCGGTCGTCTTACCTAAGGAATCAACTAGTAGTACTTCCCTTGGTAATGATGAAAATAATGGCTTTACCAACTTTAAAACCGATATTGCCAATTTCTTCCCTAATATCGCTGGTGCAACAGCAGTTGCGCATTATAAGAGTGGTAAGTTATCAAGTATGAACGTAACGGTTACCACCCAGTTCTACTCCCAAACAGAAATTGATAGCTTTACTAACTATGTGGCTGCTTCTGCGCTAAAGTTCCTACCTAATTCGGTGCCAATTCGAATTGTGGTCCAGACGGCTAATGAAATGCAAGCCATCCTGGTTAGAAATAGCGATGATAAGAACTTCACTGTGACTATGTTATAAAGCAAAAGGACTTCCCAAAGGAAGTCCTTTTTTATTGGTATAAGAAGCAGATTGCTAGCATCAGACAGATGAGGGCACACATCGGTTCCCAGCGCTTAAAATAGCGTTTGCTAAATTGTAATAAGAAGGGCGCTAGGCTGATGAAGATGGCTAAAAAGCTACCCAAATTGACGCCATGAATGATTAAAACGACCAACCAAAAGAGTAAAATGGTTGCTAAACTAAGCAGCCGGCCCCGGGCATTTGGTAAGAATAACGGGGTGAAAAAGTATAAAAAGGCAAAGAGCATCATCCAAGATTGGTGTAAAAATAGCTGGGTGATAAAGTTATTGGCCAAAAAATAAATGGAAACTGGAATAGCATAAGTGGCCAAAACGCTAAAAACAAGGAGTCCTAAGCCGTTTTTAATTTGGAAAATTTTCTGTGGAATCATGAATAAAAAGAAAATAAACAATAGCAAGAGCAATAAAATTTCAAACCGGGTTCGAATCTGAGAATTAGCAATCACCAGCATACTCAGGACGAGAAAGAAATAACTAGCTCGGTGGGTAAAATTACTGCGAATCATCAAGGCGATGGCAACACTGGCACTGAAGCTGTAGCCAACCAGGGGCCAGACATCCCAGTGTTGGGCCTGGGCTAAAAAGTGTTCGTAAAAGATGGGTTGTTGCCACCAAATAACATTTAAGCACAACACCATGATAATGATTGTTAACCAATGATGCTGATTGGCTGATAAATGTCGGCTGGAACGACTAGGAATGCTGTTGGTAGGAGCTGATTGTGATCGGGGCATTGATTGAAAACCTTCTTAAAAATGACATAATTGCTTTTTTTTATTTTATCATGTAAAATTTTTTAGTGAAATTAAATAGCTATCAAGAGTAGGCGAGTGATACAGCATTAAGACCCTACACCAGCCGGCAATTGCACGGTGGTACTTCTGTAAGATAGACAACTTGTTAAACGCAGCCAGTTGTCTGGTTGCGTTTTTAAATAGCATTTATTTCGACAATTACCTTGGAGGAATTACCATGACAAAATACCATACTTCTGAATCAGTTGCTAATGGCCATCCGGATAAAATTGCCGATCAAATCGCCGATGCCATTCTAGATGCCGTGCTAGAACAAGATCCTAAGGCGCGCGCTGCCATTGAAGTCACGACTTCCACCGGAGATGTTACCATTTTTGGTGAGTTAAGTACCAGTGCCTATGTTAATATTCGCCAAATTGCGACAGATACAATCCGTGCTATTGGTTATGACCGTCCGGAGTTAGGCTTTTCAGCTGATTCCATCAATGTGACCAATAAAATTGTTGAGCAATCTGGCGATATCGCCCAGGCGGTTGATCAAGCCCAAGATGATCCGGAACAATTGGGCGCCGGTGATCAGGGGATGGTCTACGGTTATGCAACCAATGAAACCGATAACTACTTACCCTTAGCCTTGGACTTATCCCACCAATTGATGCGTCAAATTCGCGACGTTCGTCAAAGCGGACAATTAGACTATTTGCGGCCTGATGCCAAGGGCGAAGTCGCCATTGAGACCGATAATCAAGGTCAGGCACAACGGATTGCCGCTGTAGTGCTTTCCACCCAACATGCCGAAAATGTTTCGTTGGCACAATTACGGGCCGATATTAAAGCTCAGGTAATTGACCCAGTATTGCCGAGTGATTTACTGGATGATCAAACGGATTACTACATCAATCCCTCTGGTCGCTTTGTTTTAGGCGGACCCCAGGCTGATTCTGGTTTAACGGGCCGTAAGCTGATCGTAGATACTTATGGCGGTGCAGCTCATCATGGGGGTGGTGCTTTTTCTGGAAAAGATGCCACTAAGGTGGATCGCTCAGCGGCTTATTATGCCCGTTATGTGGCTAAAAACCTAGTAGCAGCCGGTTTAGCCGATAAGCTTGAGTTACAGGTTGCCTATGCGATTGGGGTTGCTAAGCCGGTTTCGCTTAATATTGAAACTTTTGGCACAGAACACGTTGATTTGGCCTTAATTGACCAAATTGTGTCAGAATGCTTTGATTTTCGACCACTAGCCATTATTAATCAATTGGATTTACGCCGGCCGATTTATCAGCAAACGGCTGCTTATGGCCATTTTGGTCGTAACGACTTAGATTTACCTTGGGAACGTTTAGATAAGGTTGATCAGATTAAACAACTAGCCCATTTGGCCTAAATAAAAATCCCCGACAGATGTCGGGGATTTTTTGTGGTTTTAAGACCAAAAGGGATAGGCATAGGAATCAATAGTAAAGGCAAAGGTTCCGGTTCCTAATCGTTTACCATCGGCCGTAGCGGTTTGAATATCAGCGATGTGGACAGTGGTCATAGCCGAAACTTCTGTTTCTTCAAAGCCATGCACCTGGGCTGGTTCCTTTTGACGCTGGAGCTGCCAAAAAGCTAAAAACATCCCAATGAAATTCATTTTATCGACAATTAAGGCCGTAATTCTACCACTATCTGGATGATTAGTTAGGGTAAAGGTTAAAGTTTTACGATGACTTAAATAACGATTTTTTAAGCCTAAATAGGTTGGAAAGGAAGTCTGCAGGTTAAACTGTTCCAACCAACGCCACCAAGAAAAGAATTGATTTAAAAGATTACCCTTAACGGGTAGCTTAGATTCAAATAAGTCCAAACTAATACCCACCGTGAGCCGATTTAAAAAGTAACGGTCGGCTTTTTTGGGCAGCGCGCCAACTACATGAGCCAGGTACTGGGTGTGTGACTGCTTAACCTGTAGTAACGACTGGCTTTGTGTAATTAAGGGGTTGGGTTGATTAGTAGCTTCAGGTTCAATCGTGGCTGGAAATTGAAGATGGGCTATTGGTAATTGATAAGTTCGTTTAGCAGCAATCAGACCGTTGACAACTTCGGTCAATAGGGTGGTAGAACCAATCACTAAAACAACTGCTGGATCAGCAGTTGTATCAGGAATTCGGCGTCCTAATCGCTTGGCCCAGAAAAATGGATTTGTGTCGTCAGTCATTTGGGTCCAAGAACCTAACCGGTTGGCTTGGGTAAAGGTATTTTGAATTTGTGTCAGCAAGGAATCTTGTGCGTTCTCAGATTCAGAATTGCTGTAGAGTACATAAAAATTCTGCATGATAGCTTCCATTTGGTAGTTAAAGGGGGGCTTTTAAAAGGTCCGACTTTATTTTAACCTAAGAAATGTCGTAATTGAGCCATTGAGTTGATCAAGGCGGTTAAGGCAACGGGCGCACTGTGTTGGAATTGTACGACTTGTAAGGCAATTTCATGATGCTGTTGCTCTTCTAAGGTTTCTGGTTTGATTTCAAAGTTAAAGAGCTCTTGTAAAAACAAAATATCTTCTTCAACCTCGGCCCAGGCGGAACTATGGGTTTTTAAAATTGCCAGTGCGTCTAGATTAACAAAGCGAGCCAATTCCGTAAAGTCTTTTTTCATACTTGGATAGTGCCGGACCAAAGTTGATAGATGAGTCGCATCTAGGCTTTGAAGTGCTCGGCCAAAGCCAATAAATTCAGGCGGTACGCCAATTGAGTAGAAGGCCCCGGTAAAGTTAATGGCCCGGGGAAGTTCAATGTTGTCAACCGAACGTGAATAACCTAAGACCCCGACGTGCTGACGACGATCACGTCGTTTTGGAAAGGCCTTAAAAATCGGCTGCATATCGGGAATTAACTGATCGAGGGTGGCACGATAGTATTTAGTTGATTTTTCGGCTACTTCAATTAATAATTGTTCATCACGGTCATTTATTTCTAACGGTTTAGCCTGTGGTAAGTGCTCTTTAAGGTAGGCAATGCCGGCTTGAGCTTCATCAATTGAAAAATCGTAACGAAAGGCTGATTGCACTGTGGCCGTCCGAACACCCGGGAATTCTGTCAAATAGCGTTCTACCCGGCGAGGAGAAAGCCCCCCACGAAAAATTGGTGAGCCGGTTCCTGAAATTGGATAGATGGCAATATTTTCTTCTTCGGCAAAGCGATGCAGGCGGGCCAACGCGAGTTTGTTACCGACAATCGAACTCATAAAACCAGCCGATAAAGCCGAATCAGATCCGGCTAGGAAAACTCGCAGATATTTAGGACGGAACCCAAAGTGCTTTTCATGTAAACGTAAATATTCTTTTAAAATTTCAGGAGCATGGTATTGGGTTTCAAATTCCTCAAACAGGGGAATCATTTCAATGTAGGGCGTATTAGCCTCAGAAGGAGTAAAGGTTGAAGATTTAAACTGCGCCAAACGTTGAAAGAGATCTTGCATTTCAATGATTTGATTAGCCCGCTTAGCCATCGGTAAAATTGCTTCAAAGAGGGGGCGTTGATCAAAACCAAGATCATGGGCAAAATCCTCAGAGCTCAGAAAAGCGGTCATGGCTTGCATGAGGTTATAGCCCTTTTCCTCCCAAATGTTAGGAAAACGGAAGGTTAAAAATTTGTCACGTCCTAATTGATGACCTTTAAAATATTCATAATGGGTGGAAAATAGCCGGTCAATAACGGCAGCATCGGCATGTTTACCTTCCCAATCCCACATGTATTCTTCAATGTCTAAAATTTTAAAATTTTCATAGGCTTCTCGTGTCTCACGGTAAGCGCTGATGAAAGGCTGTTGAGAACTATCCCAGAAAGGTGCGTTGGCATTATCGGGATGCTGTGTACCCATTACGGCCGGAATATGACGATCACTCATAGGAAACTCCTTTACAAATAGCTTCATTGATTTGTATTAGTTCCAATATACCAGAAAGTTATAATAAAAAGTATGCTCTGATACACAGAGCATACTTTCTTAAATCATTATTAACATTGGTAAAATCATCGGTTTACGAGCAGTTTCCCGATGGAGATAACGAGCTAAGTCATCAATAATGGCTTGACGAATTTCTGACTCGTTAGGATTTTTGCCATTCATCACGCGACGAATGGTTGAAAAGATTACCCGACGACCTTCATTAATGAGGTCACCAGATTCACGCATATAAACAAAACCACGCGATAAGATATCTGGTCCAGATAAAATCTCTTTGCGCTTAAGGTTAATGGTGGCAGTAACAATCACCAAACCATCCTGAGATAGCTTTTGGCGATCATGTAAGACCACTGACCCAATATCACCAATACCAGAACCATCAATGTAGGTATCTTCAGCTGGGAAATGACCAGCAACTCGCGTACTTTCACCATCAAGGGCTAAAACGTCACCGTTTTGTAGGATAAAGGTGTGGTCGGTTGGAATATCAAGTTCGTGGGCTAAGCCGGCATGAACCTTTAACATCCGATACTCTCCGTGAATTGGCATGAAGAACTTAGGCTTCATTAAGGCTAACATTAACTTTTGTTCTTCTTGGCCACCGTGACCAGAAGTATGAATGTTATTAAGCTTACCGTGAATAACGTTAGCGCCACCTTCCTCTAACTTGTTAATAACGGCGTTAACTGAAGCCGTATTACCAGGAATAGGAGAAGAGGAGAAAATCACGTTGTCCTTAGGCTTAAGCTTAATTTGCTTATGACTACCTTCAGCAATTCGAGCTAGAGCCGCCATTGACTCTCCCTGGGAACCGGTTGATAAAATTAATAGTTCATCATCTGGTACGTTTTTAATTTGGGATTGTTCTAGTAAATATTCATCAGGAACATTTAAGTAACCCAGGGCACGACCATTGGTCATGGCTGATTCCATAGAACGTCCGAAGACCGCAATTTTACGACCATGGGCAATAGCTGCATCAGTTGCCATCCGGATTCGATTCATATTGGAAGCAAAAGTCGCAAAAATAATTCGGCCATGCTGCAACTGATCAAAAATTCGGTTAACTGATTTGGCAACCCAAGCTTCTGATTTAGTCCATTCAGGTCGTTCAGCATTGGTCGAATCACTTAATAGAAGTAACACGCCATCATGTCCGATACGAGCCATGGACCAAAGGTTAGGTGGCTGCTTGGTAGTAGGGGTCAGGTCAAACTTAAAATCACCGGTCTCCACAATGGTACCGACCGGTGTGTGTACGGCTACCCCAAAAACATCGGGGATGGAGTGGGTGGTACGGAAAAACTCGACACTCATTTTGTCAAAATCAATCACACTGCCATCGGTAATTTCGTGTAATTCGGCCCGATTGAGTAATTGCTTTTCTTCTAGCTTATTACGGATTAAGGCCATGGCCAGTGGACCAGCGTAAACAGGAACATTAACAGCTTGTAAAAAGTAGGCAATGGCACCAATATGGTCTTCGTGTCCGTGAGTAATTACTAGCGCCTTTACCTTGTCAATGTTGTCAACGAGATAAGTATAGTCAGGAATAACGTAATCAATTCCCAAAAGGTCATCTTCGGGGAATTTGATACCGGCATCCACAACAATAATTTCATCTTGGTATTCAATGCCGTAGGTGTTTTTACCGATTTCACCTAGACCACCAAGTGCATAAACGCCGACTTCGTTAGATTTAATGTCAACTGAATATGTCATATGTTAAAAAGTTTTGATCTCAAAGTCAGGACCAGCTTGCTCGTAAGTTAGGGCCTTATCTGAGAGTTCTTCGATAAATTCGATGTTATAGTTAGTGTTCTTTTGAACGATTTCGCGGGCATGCGCTAGACTTTCAGCTTCAATGTAGAAAGAGTGTGTGTCTTCACGCTTAGGATTGCGATCGATATCATCCTGGTAATAAATTTTAAAAACCACAATGTTCCTCCAATAATATTTTTTTGTTTGTCACGAACGAAAACCTTAAGAATAAGTATACCATATCTAGGGGTAAACTGGGCTGGCTATCTAAAAGAACAGGGCGGTTATCGCTGGTAATTGAGCTGGTTTCTGCTATAATGGAAGTTAAACAATGAATTGAAGAGGATACTAACTCATGGCAATTGGCATGAATGATTTAAAGACTGGTTTAACAATTGAATACAACAACTCGATTTGGCGAGTTATTGAATTCCAACACGTTAAGCCTGGTAAGGGAGCCGCCTTTGTACGGTCAAAGTTAAAAAACCTACGGACTGGAGCAGTCAACGAAGTAACTTTCCGTCCTGGTGATAAGTTTGAGCAAGCCGAAATTACGACGCGCCCAATGTCGTATTTGTACGCTGAAAATGGTGGCCGGGTCTTCATGGATACTGAGACTTATGATCAGATTAATATCAGTGATGACCACTTGCAAAATGCTTTGAAGTTTATGCTTGAAGGTATGGAAGTTAAGATTACTATGTATGGTAATGAAGTGCTGGGTGCCGAATTACCATCAAGTGTTACTCTTAAGGTTACAGAAACCCAACCGGGAATTAAGGGAGCTACAGCCACTGGTAGTGGTAAGCCTGCTACAGTTGAGACTGGGGCAACTATCACGGTACCTGATTTTGTTAACGAAGGTGATACTATCATTGTTAACACTGAAGATGGGTCTTATAAGGGTCGGGCATGAAGTCGACCTGGGAAAGTTACATTGATATTGGGCAGTAAGGCGGAATATGACAGTAAATAAGAATTTTGTCTTGGCAACCAGTAGTTCGGTTGCTGGTCAAACAATGATTACCCCAGAAGTATTAGAGATTATTGCCCAAAAGGCTACCCAAGATGTTGAAGGTGTATTTTCAATGCGGGGTAATCTAACTGACCGTGTTGTCCGGGCTTTTGGCTCATCAGCACGTGGTAAAGGGGTGCAGTTAACCAATACCGATCAGGGCTTAGAAATTTCAACCTATGTATTTTTGAAATATGGTGTTACGGTGCCGCAAGTTGCCCTAAATATCCAACGGGCTGTCATGACTCAAGTAGCTTCGATGACTGGTTTAGTTGTTAATCAGGTTAATGTTCACATTAGTGGTATTATTCCTAATCGCCATGAACACGGCATTGATCCCGATCACATGTTTGACCAAGCAGAAGATGGAGAGTAAAAGCATGACTGTAATAAGCCGACACCGTGAGCGACAAGCGGTGTTTCAAATTCTCTTTGCAACCGCCAAAGAAGTACCGCAAGAAGATCAACTTGATGGTTTGTACCAAATGGTACTAGGCGATGAAGAGTTTGATAGTTTCTTGCCCCAATTTATCAATGGTGTTTTGGGGAGCCAACGCGAATTAGACCAGGCCATTAGTCAACATTTGGTTGATGGTTGGAGTATCAAACGAATTAGCCGTGCTGATTTAGTTATTCTACGCATGGCGGTTTATGAGTTGCTTTACATGCCAGAAATACCTTACAAGGTGGCAATCGATGAAGCAATCGAGTTGGCCAAAGAATTTGCTAATCCAGATGATGCTAAGTTCGTCAATGGGGTCTTAAAGCACTTTGCCCGAGTAGAAAAATAAGTTAGGATCGCTAAGCGGTCCTTTTTTATTGGGGAAAATGAATGTGTTACAATTGGATGTTAGTGAATATTAAAAGTAAGGAAGATAACAATGGCCATATATGATCCTACCAAACGACCTGCTCCAACCTATGATTCTCATACTCACTTAAATGATGATCAACTGTATATGGATGTGCCCGCCTATGTCGGCCGAGCCCATGAATTTCAGGTGATGGAAATGAATGTGGTTGGTTATAATCGGCAAAGTAACCAACGGGCCTTAGAAATTGCTCAAGAATATGAAGGCATTCGGGCAGTATTGGGTTATCAACCCGAGGATACACCGGATTTTGATGAAGCTGCTTTGGCTGAACTTGATGCTGCCCTAGGTCAAGACCAGGTTGTCGGTGTTGGTGAAACTGGACTTGATTATCATTGGGATACGCCAGTTGAAATTCAAAAGCAGGCTTTTATCCAACATATGGCCTTAGCTAAAAAACACGATTTGTCTTTGGTAGTTCATAATCGTGAGGCTTTTGATGATGTTTTGGCCATGCTGAAAGCGGCCGGCATCACCCGAGGGGTGATGCACAGCTTTTCAGGAACACCTGAACAGGCGCAAGCCTTTGTCGACCTGGGCTTTTATATTTCCTTTAGTGGCGTGGTATCCTTTAAAAAGGCTGAAGAAGTTCGAGAGGCTGCCCAAGCTTTGCCATTAGACCGAATTTTAGTGGAAACCGATGCCCCATATTTGGCGCCAGTACCGATGCGCGGTAAATTAAATGAGCCGGCCTTTGTTAAATATGTTGTGGATGATTTGGCAAAAACTTTAGGTATGAAAGCGGACGAATTAGCTGAAATTACTCGTCAAAATGCTCGTCGTCTTTTCCTAAATCATGACTGATACTTTTAATGTTAAAGAGTTTATCGTGGTCGAAGGGCGGTCTGACACCCAAAATCTACGCCGTTTAGGACCGGTTGAAACGATTGAAACCGGTGGCAGTGCTTTAAATCAAGCCATAATTCAAACCATTAAACATGCCGTGGCTACGCGTGGGGCTATTATTTTTACAGATCCCGATTTTAATGGGGAACGGTTGCGACGTCTGATTACCCAGCAGGTGCCCGGGGTTAAACAAGCCTATATCAGTCAGGGACAGGGTCGAGCACATCGGGATAATCCGCATAAGTCTTTAGGGGTCGAACATGCCAGCTTATCGGTTTTAAAAAAAGCCCTGCAGCAAGCCGCTAGCTTTGACCAACAGGCATCGTCTGATGTGACGCCGGTCTTCTTACAAGAGCTGGGCTTGATTGGAGGGCCATTAGCGGCTCAATACCGTCAAGAATTAGGGGTGGCGTTGAAAATTGGTCATACCAATGGCAAGCAATTATACCGAAAATTACAGGCCTTTGGTATTGGCCAAGCTGAAGTATTACGGGTCATGAAAGGAATTTACCATGGTTGAACCATTAGACATCGCCACGCCGACTAGGACACAGGCAATTTTAACCAGTTATGGCTTACGGGCTAAAAAAAAATTCGGTCAAAACTTCTTAACTGACTTAAATATCATCGATCGTATTATTGATACGGCTGATTTAAGTGATGACGATTATGTCATTGAAATTGGGCCGGGGATTGGTGGTTTAACCGAGCAATTAGCCCGCCAAGCCAAGGCTGTTTTAGCGGTCGAAATTGATCCAGAAATGGTACGGGTCTTAAATGATACTTTGAGCCCCTATGATAATATTACGGTTATTGAAACCGATGTTTTAACGGTGGATTTAAAGAACATAATTCAAAAACAGTGGGGTCAGGTGCCTGCGGTTAAAATTGTAGCCAACTTACCCTATTACATTACGACGCCGATTTTGATGCAGCTCTTACAGGCTGGTTTATCTTGGGATACGATGGTAGTCATGATGCAACGTGAAGTGGCCGATCGCCTCACAGCACCAGTCGGGACCAAAGAGTATGGTGTTTTGACCGTCATGATGGCTTATTATGCGCAAGTACAATTGGCCGTCAAGGTCCCAGCTAGTGCCTTTAATCCTGCGCCCCGTGTCGACAGTGCCGTCGTGCGCCTACAACCTAAAAATCATCCTTATCAAGTCCAACAGCCGAAAGAATTATTTAACCTTGTTAAAATTTGCTTTGCCCACCGACGGAAAAGTTTGTGGAATAATCTGCTCCAGGCCTTTGGTAAGGATGCTGAGGTGAAAGAGAAATTAACCAGTGCGTTAGCTGAAGCGACAATTGAACCAGGTATTCGGGCTGAACGGGTAGATTTGGAGAATTTTTACCAGTTATTTTTGGCATTAAAAGCTCAAAATATTAAATTTAGGTCTTGACAGATTAGCCCTTAGTTGTTCTAGATTTGAATTTTTCCAGTAATTATGATAAAATGTAGACGATGACACTGGAAAGGTGGTTCACTATGGCAACTTTAGCGGAAATTAAGTCGCGCCTTGACGCGCATATTGGCGAGAAAGTTACAGTTATTTCACAGGCTGGCCGGAAAAAGGTTACAGAACGTTCTGGCATTTTACGGTCAACCTTCCCTTCACTTTTCGTAGTTGAGCTAAGTGATGATACACAATTTGATCGTGCTTCATACAGCTATGCGGATATTTTAACGCACAGCGTAAACATTACTTTTGCTGATTAAGATTACATATAAAACCCGGAAGGGTTTTTTATTATAGTTATTTTTACTTGAGAAATTTGGATTGGAGTTTTGCATGGACGTGATTACTGCCAAGGATTTAACCGTTAAATACGGGGAAAAAGTTATTTTACACGACGTAAATGTCACCATACCCCAGCAAAGTTTTGTGGCAATTTTAGGTGAAAATGGGGCTGGTAAAACAACTCTCATCAAAGCTTTATTGGGACAAAACCGCTCAATTACGGGCCAGTTATCCACGCAGGCCCGTCAAATCGGTTATGTGCCCCAATTTCGTAGCATTTCACGGGACTATCCACTCAGTATTCGCTCCTTTGTGGGCTTAGGTTTTAATCACGGTTGGCAGCCCTGGTATCGTGCTAGCGAAAAAAAGGCCATTACTAGAGCGATTGCCGAAGTGGATTTGACTGATTTGGCCGATAATCGTTTGGGCTTGGTTTCTGGTGGGCAAAAGCAGCGAGCCTTTGTCGCCCAAGCTCTAGCACAGGAACCGGATTTATTGATTTTAGATGAATCCACTGCTAGTTTAGATGCCCGCCATAGTATTGAATTGGTACAAACGATTGTTAAATTACAACAAGAACATCAAATGACCGTGCTTTGGATTACCCATGATACTAGTTGGGTTAAAAAATACGCGGATTATTTCTTATGGGTTCACGACCAACAGGTGACAGCTGGGCCAATTGATCAGTTACCAGCTACTGCGATTAGTCATGGACAGGAAGAAGAGGTTCATAATGTTTGAATATGCCTTTATGCAAAATGCTTTTTTGGCAGGGACGATTGTCAGTATCATTGCCGGTATGGTGGGCACCTTTGTGGTAGCGCGTAACTATGCTTTTTTGACCCACTCTTTAAGTGAGATTGGTTTTGCCGGTGCTGCTTTTGGTTTTTGGATTGGCTGGCCGGCTTTGCTGGGAATGATGTTAGCGACCGCAATAGCCTCACTTTCAATTGGGGCCTTAGAAGCAAGCTATACCAAACAAGATAACGTAACCAGTGCGGTATCGGCTTTAGCAATCGGTCTGGGAATTTTATTTTTGGCCTTGGGACATACGTCTACTAGTGCGGCTACGGGGATTTTGTTTGGTTCGGTCTTGGGGATTAGTCATCAAGATTTGTTAATTTTAATGACCTTGGCAGTTTTTGTGTTAGTTTTGCTATCAACTAATTTTCGGTCATTACGACAGTTATCATTTGACGAAGCGGGCCTATTACATAAGGGTGGTAAAAATCGCCTAGGTCGTTATTTGTTTTTGATTATTATTGCCTTATCAGTTAGTATTTCTTCGCAATTGGTCGGTTCTTTGTTAATTTTTGTTTTGGTTACTTTGCCCGCTGCGAGTGCTAAATATTTTACTGATACCGTACCAAAATTGATGTCTCTGGCCATTATCTTTGCCTTGTTTGGGACTTGGATGGGCTTAACTTTGGCCTATCTAACGAATTTACCAAGTAGTTTTTTCATTGCTGTGATTGAAGTTGCGATTTATCTAGGGGCTTTATGGCAATTTAGAATTAGTCAGTGAAAATGAAATATCCGAACGTTCGTTTTATTCTTTAATTAAAATGATATAATTACCTGTACGCTTATTAACTATAAGGAGGTAAGGTGCTGATTTAGCATCATTATCATCATGAAAACAAGACGATCCGACCGTTTGGTCGATATGGCGCGGTACCTATTAGAGCATCCGCGTCAGCTGATTTCCCTATCTTTTTTTGCTCAGCGATATGAGTCAGCTAAATCTTCAATATCTGAAGATTTAAGTATTATTAAGCGCACTTTTGACGAAAGAGGGACTGGCCTTTTACATACGGTTCCTGGAGCAGCCGGTGGAGTGCGCTTTATTTCGGCTATGTCACAGGCTGAGGCCCAAGAATTTGTCGCTGGTCTTTGTACGATGGTGGCTGATGAAACTCGGGTCTTACCAGGAGGCTATGTCTACTTATCTGATATTTTAGGTCGTCCTGATATTTTGCGACCAGCCGGGCGTTTAATTACTAGCCAGTATCTTGACTGTGAAATTGATGCAGTTATGACGGCTGCTACCAAGGGGATTCCTTTGGCCCAGGCCGTGGCTGAGGAACTCAATGTGCCCTTTGTGATTGTCCGCGATGATGCCAAGGTCACTGAAGGGCCAATGGTCTCAGTTAACTACCTTACGGGTTCATCTAAACGAGTCGAAAAAATGGCGCTGTCACGCCGTTCCTTAAAGCCAGGAGCCAGGGTTTTAATTGTTGATGACTTCATGAAGGCTGGTGGAACGATTCAAGGCATGCAGACGTTAGTGCATGAGTTTGATGGTACCGTGGTCGGAACTGCCGTTTTTGCAGAAGGTCGTTCAACGGTGCGTTTGCTGGATAATTTTACGTCACTTTTGCATGTGGAAACTAATCTAGCTAATGGAGAGCCAATTCGAGTTAATCCGGGGAATTTTGAGCAAGAGATATATCAATAGGAGTTACCATGAAAAAAGTAAATGTTGTAATCTTAGCGGCTGGCATGGGATCGCGGATGCGTTCCGATTTACCAAAAGTTTTACATCAAGTGGCCGGTAAACCAATGATTGACTGGGTATTAGATGCCGTTGAACCATTACAACCAGATAAATTAATTACTGTTACGGGCGTTGGGGCTGAAGCAGTGCAAGAACATATTGGCAATGATAGTCATTTTGTGGTGCAAGAAAAGCAATTGGGTACTGGGCATGCCGTTCAACAGGCCTATCCGGAATTAAAGGATAGTGAGGGGGTTACCCTGATTATGGCTGGTGATACTCCGATGTTTCGCACGGAAACCCTGAATGAATTAATTCAAGAACATGAACGTGGCAATAATGCGGTCACGGTGTTGACCGCCGATGCTAAAGATCCAACTGGTTATGGCCGAATTGTCCGTGGCGATGACGGTTTGGTGTTAAAAATTGTTGAACAAAAAGATGCCAGTGTTACTGAACGCCGGATTCATGAAATCAATACTGGGGTTTACATTTTTAATAATCAGCTCTTGTTTAGTGCTCTGGCTGAAGTTAAAAATGATAATGTTCAGCAAGAATTTTACTTGCCGGATACCTTGGATATTTTGCGGACCCAGGGCTATCAAATCGGGGCTCATCAAATTCAAGACTTTACCGAATCATTAGGCGTTAATGATCGGGTAGCCCTTTCAGTGGCTAACCAGGTGATGCGTCAACGGATTAACCAGCGCCATATGTTAGCAGGAGTGGAGTTTATTGACCCGCAAACTGCCTACATTGATGATCAAGTTGAAATTGGTCAAGACACGGTCATTGAAGGAAACGTTAGTTTGCAGGGCCACACGGTAATTGGCCAAGCTAATCGCATTACCACGGGGACAGTGATTAAAGATAGTCAGATTGGTGATAACAATGTGATTACTAGTTCTCATATCGAAGAATCAACGATTGCTAACGAAGTAACGATTGGCCCCAATGCTCATTTGCGGCCTAAAAGTCATCTGGCTGACCAAGTGCATATTGGTAACTTTGTGGAAGTCAAAGGGGCTGAGATTGGCCGCGGCACCAAGGTAGGACATTTGACCTATGTAGGCAATGCAATCCTAGGGGAAGATATTAATATTGGCGCTGGCACTATTTTTGTTAACTATGATGGGGTTAATAAATTCCAGACGACGGTGGGCGACCGAGCCTTTATCGGGTCTAATACTAAGATCATTGCCCCAGTTAAGATTGCTGAAGAAGCCATTACTGCGGCTGGTTCAACTATTACCGAAGATATTGAAAAGCACGCGATGGGAATTGCGCGAACTCGTCAAACCAATAAAGAAGATTTTTGGCAAAAAATGCCGCATAAAAAGGGATAGGAAACTGTCTCTTTTTTGTATATTTATGATAAAATATAAGCTATACCAATTTAGAAAAAGAGGAGTGTACAATGAATAAGAAGCTAATATGGGGTACTGTAGCAGCCTTAGTAGTTGTTGTTGCTGGGGTAGTAATCACGCTGCAAGCTAATGCTCACCAAAAGACCAATCAAGCTAAAAAAGAACAAAGTATGTCGGGGATGAACATGTCTTCGGATAGTATGAAAATGTCATCAAGTAGTACCATGCAGATGAAAATGGATGGCAAATTACCAGAAGGTCTAGCCACCGCTCAAGATCCTAAGTATAAAGTTGGTCAAGAAATCACCTTAAAGGCTACTCACATGGCTAACATGAAGAATGCTAA
Source organism: Convivina intestini (assembly GCF_003096575.1). Classification (GTDB taxonomy): domain Bacteria; phylum Bacillota; class Bacilli; order Lactobacillales; family Lactobacillaceae; genus Convivina; species Convivina intestini. The sequence continues at coordinate 166,193 of NZ_QEKT01000002.1, read as the reverse complement.
GGGCACTGTCGCCGCAGCCTATGATACGAAATTATATGCTGTTGACTACATGCCGACTAATGGCGGCTCGATGGTTAAAGACCACAAGTGGTTAACGATGATTGATTTTACCGATAAAATGGCCCATAAGGTTGGCGATGAAGTAACCTTGGATAGTGATCATATGGCTGGTATGCAGGGTGCGAAGGCTAAAATTGTGCAGGTTGAAAATGGACCAGCCTATGCGGTTAATTATCAGCCAACGAATGGTGGTCAAAAGGTTATGAATCATCTATACTTGGCTCAAGATGAGATTGAAGCACGTAACTAGTTAAAAGGGGATAATGATGGATTTTTCAGTATTATACATTGGTAGTGGACAGGCGACTTGGAATGGTGCGGTACCCCTGGCCAAGTCAGGGGTCAAAGTCGGCGTAATTGAAGAAAGCCAGTACGGGGGCGTTTGTTCCAACAAGGGTTGTAATGCCAAAATTATTTTGGATAAGCCCATTGAACTAGTTGAACGCATTAAGGCTTTGCAGGGACGCGGCTTAGATGGAGTTCCTAGCATTAATTGGGCTGACTTAATGGCCCATAAACATGAGCTGATCGTCCCTCAAGATCATCATGGTAAACAGCGGCTAGTTGACGCTGGGATTACCACGATTACTGGCCGAGCTGAGTTTGTAAACGCTCATACAGTTCTGGTTAATGGGCAGGAATATACAGCCGATAAAATCGTGATTGCCACCGGATTGCGGCCTCACCGGTTAAATATTGCTGGTAAGGAGCTTTTTCACGATAGTACTGATTTCTTATCCTTAGCGCAATTACCACAGCATATGACGATTTTGGGCGGTGGCTTTGTGGCCATTGAATTTGCCACGATTGCTAGTGCCTGTGGCGTTAAGGTGGATGTGATTACCCGAGGAGATCAAATCTTACGTCAGTTCCCCTCCCAGTATGTTGCCTTGGTTAAGGCTGATTTGAAAAAGCAAGGTGTGCGCTTTATTCCCAACATGACCATTAATTCAGCACAACAAGCTGGCCAAGAAATTTTGTTGCAGGGTAGCCATGAATTTAGTCTAACGACTGATTATGTTCTTGATGCTACTGGCCGGATTCCAAATCATGATCGGCTGAACTTGGATGCCCTTGGGGTGGCCTACACCGATAAGGGGATTGTCGTTGATGACCATTTGCAAACTAACGTTGCGGGTATTTATGCCGCTGGGGATGCAATTGACAAAAAGACGCCTAAACTAACCCCTACGGCGGCCTTTGAATCCCGCTACTTAGCTGCTAAGTTTATGGGTAAAAATGATCAACCAATTAAATATCCGGTGATTAGTGAAATCGTCTTTACTTCGCCAAGAATTGCCCAAGTCGGGGTTGGCTTGGATGAAGCCTTGGCTAATCCAGAACGTTACGACGTTAGTCAGGTCAGCTATGATGGTGATTGGTTCCGTCAGGTTGAAAATGAAAATGGGGCTTACTTATCATTAATTTTTGATAAGCAGGCCAATGACCAACTAGTTGGTGCGGCAGAATTATCACATGAAGCTGATAATACGATTAACACCTTGGTACCTTACATTCAAATGAAAATGACACGGGAAGCCTTAAATGATTTGATTTATGTCTTCCCTTCAATTGAATATACTTTACAACGACGGTTACCCTTAGTATAGTGATTAAAGGTAATTGGGCGATTGTTTGAACAGTGTGACCTCGGCCGCACTGTTTTTATGTTGAAAGGGTTCGTAAATGCAAATTTCCGGTGAAAAAATTTTAGCCGTCATTGAAGCACAAGACTATTATCAAGAGGCGCTAACGGTAGCCGATGGTCAGGCCATTGAGCTGGATCAACTGTTTCAAAAAGTTGATGAACATCTAATGGATGCCCAGCTAATGTCGATTAGTTTGGCGGTAAATGGCGGGGTCAGTGAAGGTGGGACTACCTTGACCTTAGAAAGTAATGTCATTAACTTGCCTTTGCGTTATCAAAATCAATTAAAAAAACTAGTCTATGTGGAAGAAGACTATGATGTCAATCTATATATGTACATTGAAAATATGGATGTCAGTCAGTCACATTTAAAAATTGCTAAAGTGAGTTCGATTACTGCTTATAGTGATGACCTTGAGGGTGGACAAGCTAAAATTTCGCAGTGGTTTGATGAGCAGTTAGCCCACATTGTCGAAGTCCAAAAGCAAGTAGCTGCAGAAGAAGTAGCTGAAAAAGAAGCCGAAAATAAAAAAGCCTAAGTTCAAGCTAATCTTCGACTTGAATGCGGGCTTTGAGGTGAAAACGCTGACTACCTTGCGTAAAAGTGGCCTGTAGGGTGGGGTTACGTTCTTGGCCTTGGACACTTTCGAGGACGCCTAAATCTAAGGCGATTAGGAGTGCTTGAGCCAGTGTTTTTTTACTTGGCTGGATTGAGTCGCTAAGTAAAAAATCATCAAAATGTTGACGGGTGCGCTCGCCATGCTTTTGTAGGGATTGGATTTGGATATCAGTTAGTTTAATCATAGCCTTATTTTAACTGAGAAGTTAGGCCGGATAAAGGACTGGTCTTCTGTAATTTAATCTGTTACAATAGTGATATGCGATGAGTCGAGCGCGTTATTGAAACGCGATCAGCGGCCTACTGTGTTCAATCACAAATCTCGGATTAGATGTAGGTGGTAACGAAATTGTGGAATTCCGTTATCTCACCATGACTATCAGTGGCAACACTGAGGTGACGTTACTTGTTTGATTAAAGTTTACTTTAATCACGCCTGTCAGAGCGTATCTGGCATGCCAAACTAACAGCTAACTTTCGAGTTAGCTGTTTTTTATTTTGCAGCTCCAATGGGACTGGTATAATAAAAATACGATAAGGAGGGTCCCATGGCCGACAAAAATCAGTACTTAAGTGTCAGTGCTTTGAGTGCCTATTTAAAATTAAAATTTGATGCGGATCCTTACTTGGGCAAGGTTTATTTAACCGGTGAGATTTCTAATTTAGGAAACCGGCGGGGGCGTCATCTATATTTTTCTATCAAAGATCCAGAAGGACAGGCAGTCATTAAGGCAGCTATGTTTTCTTATGCCAGTCGCTTAAAATTCAATCCCGAAGAGGGGATGAAGATTTTGGCTATTGGTCGGGTTCAATTGTACGAACCGAATGGTTCTTATTCGATTATCTTGGATGAAATGAAGCCTGACGGAATTGGGGAATTGTTTTTAGCCTATGAACAGTTAAAGCAGCGCTTACAACAAGAGGGCGTTTTTAGCCATCCTAAAAGACGCTTACCGAATTATCCTAAAAAAATTGCCGTTGTTACCTCGCCCACCGGAGCGGTGATTGAAGATATTGCCAAAACCGTAGCACGTCGTTTTCCAAAGGCGCAGGTGGTTTTATTTCCAGCCGTAGTGCAAGGAGATCAGGCGGCACCATCGATGATTAAGCAGTTAAATCGAATTGATGATTTGGACTTTGATGTCTTGATTATCGGACGTGGTGGAGGATCAATTGAGGATTTATGGGCCTTTAACGATGAGGCTCTGGTACGACGGATTAGTGAATTGAGTCTGCCCGTCATTAGTTCGGTTGGACATGAAACTGATAATACTTTAACTGATTTAGTCGCTGATTGTCGGGCGGCTACGCCTACTGCGGCGGCTGAATTAGCCACGCCAATCAATCAACAGCAGTTAAAACAACATATTAATGATTTACAAAATCGCTTGTTGGCGGCAACCAGTCAGACTGTCCGTCAACGACAAATCTTTTTAGATCAACTAGTTAATCGGCCGATTATGCGCCAGCCTGATCGGCTCTATACCGTTTATCAGCAACAGGTTGACGGCCTTTATGAACGGCTGGTTAGAGTTTGGGCGCACCGCCTCCAAGTTGATCGCAATCAATTAAATAACTTACAACAGCGCCAGGCCCAACTTGGGCGTCATCTATTACAACCCCAGCAAGAAAAGCTAGCTATGTTAGCCACTAAATTAAACCTAGTCAGCCCACTGACGATTTTGGGACGGGGCTATGCCATTGTGCAAAAGGATGATGCGGCCATTGTTCATAGTGTTAAGGACTTAAAGGTTGCTGATCAGGTTGATTTACGCCTGGCCGACGGTCAGGTTCGAGCTGAAATTACAGGAGTAGAAAATGACAGAAGCAGATAGTTTTGAAGATAAATTAAAACAATTAGAACTGATTGTCAGTGCACTAGAAAAGGGTGATCGGCCTTTGGAAAGTGCCCTAACGGACTTCCAACAAGGCGTTGTTTTAGCTAAGGAATTGCAGAGAACTTTGAAAAATGCCGAAGATACTTTGGCAAAAGTAATGGACGATGAGGGCCAATTAAGCGATTTGGCGTTAACCAATGAATAAATTTAGTCAATTTAGCCAAGAATGGCAACCTAAAATTAATCAAAAACTCACTGATGACCTAGCTCTAATTGCCCCATCAAGTAATAACGCTGAAATGGCGCCGATGTTAGCCTATGCCTTGTTAAATGGCGGAAAACGCTTGCGTCCTTTATTAACTTTGGCAGTTTTACAAAGTTTCCAAGCTAAGATTAGCTCTGATGATTTACGGATAGCAACCATGGTGGAGTGGGTGCACAGCTATTCATTAGTTCATGATGATCTACCCGCGATGGACAATGACCAGTATCGGCGGGGGCAACTCAGTGTTCATGCTAAGTTTGGCCATGCCAATGGGATTTTAGTTGGCGATGCGCTCTTGACCGCAGCCTTTCAGGTCGGAACGTTAGCGACTAGTATTAATCCCAAACGGCTTTTTAAAGTGATTAATAGTTTAGCCCTGCGAGCTGGTGTGACCGGTATGGTTGGGGGGCAGTTTTATGATATGCAAAACCATCAGGGCCAAGTAATTACGAAAGAATGGTTGCTAGACAAGGTGTACCAACCTAAAACGGCAGCCTTGATTAGTCATGCTCTTTTGGCTGGGGGTTATCTGTTAGATTTGTCGGCTGCAGATTGTGATTTATTGAGGCAGTATGGTGAAAATTTTGGTTTAGCCTTTCAAATTCAAGATGATCTTGATGATTATCAACAGGATGCTGACGAAGAAATTACCTCTTTACCACATCTAATTGGCCTGACAGCGACCCAGTCCGTCAAGGCTAACCTGCTAAGTGATGCCCGTTTTTGCTTGAAAAAATTGGGGCAGGGCCACTTGAATTTTAACGCCGAGTTGTTAGATCAATTTTTACAGCAATTGGAGAATAAGTAGTGAAGGTAGAAAAAGAGCGGGTTGATATCCTCTTAGTTCAACAGGGATTATTTAGTTCACGCGAACAGGCCAAGCGAGCGGTGATGGCTGGTCAAATCCTGGGTGAAAATGAAGAACGATTGGACAAGGCCGGACAAAAAATTCCAGTAACCACTAGTTTACACTTTAAGGGTGAACGCTTACCCTATGTTTCCCGGGGTGGTTTAAAGTTAGCCAAAGCCATTGAAGATTACGACTTAAAATTACAAGATCAAATCGTCTTAGATATCGGTTCATCAACCGGTGGTTTTACGGATGTGTCGCTTCAAAATGGGGCTAAGCGTGTTTATGCCTTAGACGTAGGGACCAACCAATTAGTGTGGCAACTACGGACCGATGAGCGGGTGACCGTCATGGAAAACACCAATTTTCGCTATGTACATTTGGCTGATTTTCAAGATGGGCAGCCAACCTTTGCGACCATTGACGTTTCCTTTATTTCATTAGGCTTGATTTTGCCAACCCTGGATCATATTTTGAGTCAAACCGGTCAGGTAGTCGCCTTGATCAAGCCACAGTTTGAAGCCGGCCGTGAATCGGTTGGTAAACATGGCATCATTAAAGATCCGGCCGTTCATTTGGCCGTTCTAGAAAAAGCTTTGCAAATGATGGTTGATAACCACTTTACGGTCCAGGGACTAACCTATTCACCAATTAAGGGCGGGCAGGGTAATATTGAATTTTTGGCCTTGTTGCAGCATGATTTGACGGCTCGTGTCGATGATAAAATTGACCCCCAGGAAGTGGTTAAGCTAGCCCATAGTCAGTTAGATCAACAATAAATCTATTGCTAGTTCGTACTATTGGTAAGAACGTCTAAAACGAGAAAGGTCGGTGGTTAAAATTTTAGCGGAATTAATTATTGAAAATTTTGCCATTATTGATAAAGTCGATTTAAAGTTAGACGAGGGGATGACGGTTTTAACCGGAGAAACTGGCGCCGGAAAGTCAATTATCATCGATGCTCTATCGATGTTAGTTGGCGGTCGGGCCAATTCAGGAATGATTCGTCTAGGGGCTCAAAAGGCAGTTTTACAAGCTATTTTTGATTTAAACCACCCAGATGGGCAACTGTTGGCCTTGTTGAGTAGTCAAGGAATTGCAGTTGACGATGCCCAACTAATTATTTCCCGAGAATTTAATTTAAAGGGCCGCAACACTATTCGCATTAATGGGATGGTTGTCAATCTTAAAACCTTGGCGCAGGTAGGCCGGTACTTAGTGGATATTCAAGGCCAACATGATACCCAGCGGCTATTGGATGCCGATGAGCATTTACCCCTCTTAGACCAGTATGCCGGAGAAGAGTTGATGCAAGTCAAGCGCCAGTATCAAGGTATCTTTAAGCAATTTAAACAGCTAAACCAGCAAATTAATGATTTAAAGCATAATCAACAGGCGACCAATCAACGCCTTGACCTTCTAAGGTTTCAGCAAGAAGAACTTAGTCAGGCGGCGCTAAAGGCTGGTGAAGAAGATGAATTATTAGAGCAGCGAGCTAAGTTACATAATTTCAAAAAAATTGCTGATAGTTTGCAATTGGCACAAGAGATTTTAAATGGTAACAGTGAAATTAGTCTGGTTGACCAGCTAGGGACGGCTAAAAATGCAGTTGATACTGCCAGCGGTTTTGATGGTGATTATCAAAATCTAAACCAAACTTTAACGGATAGTTATTATGCTATGCAAGAAGCTAGTCGTGATTTAAACGAACGTTTGGATAGCTTGTCATTTGATGAAAACGACCTCTTAGCCATTGATGATCGTTTACAATTAATCCACCAGTTAGAGCGTAAATATGGTAACAGTGTCGCTGAAATTTTGGCTTATCAACGCCAGGTTGAAAAAGAGTTGGATGATTGGGATAGTAGCGGTTTAGATTTAGGCCAGTTAACTGAAAAAAAGGCCGCTCTTAAAGAACAAGTCCAAGCTTCGGCAAAGCACTTGCATCAATTACGACAGGCGGCTGGTGAGCAACTAGCCCAGGAAGTCAATCAACAATTGGCCGATTTATTAATGAATGAGGCCCTGTTTGAGGTTCATTTAACGCCCATTGATGGCTTTTTACCTAGTGGTAATGATCAGGTAAGTTTTCATGTTCGAACTAATTTAGGCGAAGCCATGGGGCCCTTGGTTAAAATTGCTTCTGGTGGGGAAGCTTCCCGACTGATGCTAGCTTTGAAAACGGCTTTAATTGCCCAAGAACCAGTTGAAACAGTCGTTTTTGATGAAATTGATACCGGTGTTTCAGGCCGGGTAGCTGGTGCGATTGCTAGTAAGATGTTGGCGATTGCCCAGCGCTGTCAGGTCCTAGCCATTACGCATTTGCCACAGGTGGCTGCAGCTGCTGATCATCATTACTACATCGAAAAGCAGGCCGTAGCTAAACGCACCATTACCCAAGTAGAGCTGCTAGATGAACCTGGTCGTCAAACGGCACTAGCGCGGATGCTGTCAGGAGATCAAATTACCGAAGCAGCCCTAGAGAATGCACGCGCTTTACGGCAACAATAAAAGCCTTAGCTTATATAGCTAAGGCTTTTTTACTAGGCTAGGCATCTAAGGCAAAGAGGAAGACTAAGAAGACTAGGGCCAAAACATACATTAGTGGGTGAACTTTTTTAGCCCGACCCGTCACAATCATTGTAATCGGGTAAACGATGAAGCCCAAGGCAATACCGTTTGAAATGGAATAGGTTAAGGGCATACCGATCACAATTAAGAAACATGGGGCAGCAATGGCCAAATCCTGCCAGTGAATCTTACGTAGGTTTTCAGCCATTAAAATCCCGACAACCACTAGCGCTGGAGCGGTAACTTGCGGAGTAACCACGGATAGCAGTGGCGAAAAGAAGAGGGATAGGAAGAAGAGGCCACCGGTAACGACACTGGCAAAACCAGTTCGACCGCCGATAGCAATCCCCGAAGACGATTCAACAAAGGCTGAAGTTGGGGAAGTACCAATTACGGCACCCACGGTCATACCAACCGCATCTGACATCAAAGCCCGTCCAGCTCGAGGCATTTGATTATCCTTCATAAAGCCAGCCTGTTCAGCCAAACCAATCAAAGTACCTGCCGTATCAAAGAAAGTAACTAGTAGGAAGGTTAAGATAACAATAACCATTTGTAGAGAATTAATCGTGCCTAAAGCATTGATACTAGCGCCCATGGTGGGTGCTAGGGAAGGGGCGGGGGCCACGATTGAATGGGGAAGTTTAATAATACCGGTGACAATTCCAAGGAGGCTGGTCAAAACCATACCGATAAAAATCGAAGCTGGAATTTTACGACTCATTAGGACCAAAGTCACCACAATCCCAAAAATTGATAGCAAGGTGGTGGGTGTGCTTAGGTGGCCCAAGGAAACCATGGTGTCCTTGTTGGCGACAATTAAACCGGCGTTATGCAAACCAATAAAGGCAATAAAGAGACCAATACCAGCTGCAATGGCAACCTTTAAATCCTGCGGGATGATGTTGATGATCTTCTCGCGGATTTTAAAAAAGGTAATTAAAAGGAAGATGATGGCGGCCACTAAAATACCAGCCATGGCCGTTTGCCATTTAATTCCCATTCCCAAAACTACTGAGTAGGAGAAAAAGGCGTTAACGCCTAACCCCGGTGCTACGGCAATTGGATAACGGGCGACAATGCCCATAAAGAGGGTAGCAACCCCTGAAGCAATGGCCGTTGCCGTGAAGACAGCGCCCGCATCCATTCCAGCAACCGACAAAACGGTTGGGTTAACAAACAAGATGTAGGCCATGGCGACAAAGGTTGTTAAACCAGCAACAGTTTCAGTTTTGTAGGAAGTCTTTAATTCCTTAAACTGAAAATAACGCGCAATTGATGACATAAAATCCTCCCAGATTTGGTTATAAGACTACCTAACTAGTGTAACAATAAAAGCTAATATTTGTCGGTCTTTTTTCGTGAAATAAGCTTATTTTTTTATTTTTAAGAGAAAAATATAGATATATTACCGTAAAATACGAATTATAACTAATAATAGTTCGGATTTTAATTTATATCCATGTTAATGACTATCAGAAACTTACAGCGTATTTTGTTTTCTACTTTGGGCCTAGGTTATAATAAGAAACAGAAAAGTTTAGCTTAAATAAAGGAGTCGGTGAGATGGAAGACAGAACCTGGCAACGCATTCAAAAATATACCCAACTGCAAGGTACGTCGGGGCAGGAAGCTAACATTGCCCAAGCCTTTCGCGCTGACTTAACCCCCTTGGTGGATGAAGTTAGTCAAAACGGTTTAGGTGGCATGTTTGGTGTAAAAAATAATCAATCAACTGGCCCACGGGTCATGTTTGCGGCCCACATGGATGAAGTGGGTTTTATGGTCAAAGATATTTTACCCGCTGGAACCATTCAAGTGGTTGCTTTAGGCGGTTGGAATCCTTTAGCAGTTAGTTCACAACGGTTTAGCCTCTTTACTAAAAACGGAGTTTATCCGATTGTCAGTGCTTCAGTTTCACCACATTTACTAGCTAAAGACCAAGCAATCACCGGCTTAAAAATTGAAGATATGCTTTTTGATGCCGGCTTTGTTGATCGAGAAGAAGCCCACGAGTATGGCGTTCGTCCCGGCGATTTTATCGTACCTGATACCCAAACGACGATGCTGGCCAACCAAAAGCGTGTCGTTTCTAAGGCCTGGGATAACCGTTTTGGTTTGGTGACACTGTTAGAAGCCTTGACGCAGTTACAAGGGGTGGCAACACCAAATACTTTGATCATGGGGGCTAACACGCAAGAAGAAGTCGGTCTTCGTTCAGCAACAGCTGGCGTGGAACAAATGCGTCCAGATATTTATTTTGCTGTGGATTCAAGCGCTGCTGATGATAATCGGGGTGCTCAGGGTCATCAAGGGAAATTAGATCAAGGAACCTTATTGCGGGTTTATGATCCAACCCTGGTCACGCCGGTACGTTTGAAGGAATTTTTGCTGTCAGTGGCTGAAGATAACCATATCCCTTATCAATACTTTTTGTCTCAGGGAGGTACTGATGCTGGGGCGGCTCAAAAGGCTTTACAAGGGGTGCCTTCGGTCGCCTTAGGAGTGGCATCACGTTATATTCATACCCACGAAACAGTTTGGTCGATTGCTGATTTTGAAGCTGCCCAGGCCTTTGTGGTGGCGATTGCCAAGAATCTAGACCAAAGTAATTACGAACTAATAATGGGTAAGTGATGTTTAAAAAATTACAAAAATTAGACTACTGGATTGCCGTACCCTATGCGACTTTAAGTGCCATTGGGGTCGTGATGGTGTTTTCAGCTAGTGAAAATATCTATACTAGTCCACTCTTTAATTTTTTAAAGCAGTTATTATTTGTTTTACTAGGTTGGGGGATGGCCTTTTTAGCATTTCATTTTAGTCAAAAAGAACTCCGCCGACCTTCATTTTTAAAATGGACGATGATTGCGACGATTATTTTGTTGATTGTCGCGCGTTTAGCACCTGAAATTAACGGGGCTCACGGTTGGATTCAAATCTTGGGCTTTACGATTCAACCGGTCGAGTTAGCCAAGGTGATTTTAATTCTCTATTTTGCTGATCTCTTTGACCGCTATCCCTGGCATCAGGAATTGAGTTTGGTGCAGCAGTGGCGACGCTGGCGGCCTCGCATAACCAGCTTTTTTTTACCGTTAGTCATTTTAGTTTTAATTACGATCATGCCGGACTTGGGTAATTTGGCGATTACCTTAGGAATTATCGTATTATTGTGGATGGCTTCGGGCCTATCTCGTAAAGTAGCCTTTTGGCTGATTGTTTTGGGCGCTTTAGCCTTCATTTTTTTACCAGAAATTATTCAACTCTTTCATCTGGGTACTAGCCATTCCTATGCCATTCGACGCTTAACTAATTTCGTTGATCCCTGGGTTAACGTCGATCAGAGTCGGCAGTTACTGTATAGTTATTATGCCGTAGCCCACGGTGGCCTATTTGGCGTTGGCTTGGGCAACTCCTTAATTAAACCTTACCTGCCTGAAGCCAATACCGATTTTATTATGGCGGTAGCAACCGAGGAATTAGGTGCTTTAGTGGTTTGTGCCGTTTTAGTTTTCCTATTGGTATTAATTGGCCGCCTGTTGTACTTAGCCATTCGCCAAGGGGAGCAATATCGCCGATTGTTTTTGGTCGGTGTGTCGGCCTTGCTCCTCTTACAAGCCTTTGTTAATCTGGGTGGTGTGATTGGCCTCTTACCAATTACGGGGGTGGTTTTCCCCTTTATTTCGGGTGGTGGATCATCATTTATTGTCTTTAGTGCGGCGATTGGTTTTGCCTTAAATATTGCCGCTAAAACCAAGCAACCATTGCAACCCAATCCCCAAGATGTAATAGCTCAAAAGGATTATCGATGACATTTGAAATACAAGCACGTCGTGCTATTTATGTTTATTTAAGAAATTTAAAAAACGTCAATCAGTTAAAAAAATTTGGTCAGGTACTCTATGTTTCTGAAGCCATGAACTTGGTTGAACTTTATATCAATGAAGATCAGGTAGAAGCCTTGGTCAAAAAATTACGACAGTATCGCTTTGTCAAGCACATTAAAATTTCACCACGCCCTGATATTGATCCCGATTTGGAAAATAAGCATGATGATGTTTTCTTTGAAGATTATGATGATGAAGTCAGTAAGGTAGAGGAGCAGAATTAACATGCGCGTAATTGCCGGAAAATTTAGAGGCTTACATTTAGAAGCTGTCAAGGGTGCCAATACTCGTCCGACGACTGATAAGGTGAAAGAAGCGATGTTTAGCATGCTCATGCCTTATTTATCAGGTGGACAGGTACTGGACCTATACGCTGGTACAGGTGGTTTGGGGATTGAAGCAGTCTCACGGGGGATGGATCACGTTAGCCTAGTTGATCGCAACTTTCAAGCCATCCAAGTTATCACTAATAACGTGGCTAAGTTACATGCACCGGACTTATTTACTATCATTAAAGCACCAGCTAAGGTGGCTCTTGGTCGTTTGGCTCAGGCTGGTAAGCAGTTTGATTTGATTTTAATGGATCCGCCCTATGCCAAAGAGACGATTGCCGATGATTTGGCAGCCATGGCTGACCAAAATTTGCTTAATTCGGAAGCAATTATTTTAGTGGAAAGTGATCAAGCGGCTCAGTTGCCCTTGGATAGTGACAACTTTCAGCTTTTAAAACAAAAGCAATACGGGATCACCTATGTCACGCTTTATCAATATTTAAATCATAAGTAAGGTATGTAAAAATGAGAAAAGCAGTTTTTCCAGGAAGTTTTGACCCACTAACTAATGGGCATATGGACATTATTACGCGTGCTAGTCAGCTTTTTGATGAGGTGATTGTAGCAGTCGGAACCAACACCAATAAGACTGGATTATTTACTACCCAACAGCGTCTAGCCTTGGTGACCGAGGCCGTAGCGGATTTGGATAATGTCAGTGTGGGTGCCATTGATGGGTTAACCGTTGATTTTATGCAGGCTAAGGGTGCTAAATACATTATTCGGGGTCTTCGAAATTGTAAAGATTTTGAGTATGAACGTGATATTGCTGGGGTTAACAGTGTTTTAGCCGAAGTAGAGACAGTGCTCTTGTTGGCCCGGTCGGAAAATCAAAACATTTCTTCTTCGATGGTCAAAGAAATTGGTAAAACGGGGGCCAAAAACATGGATCAATTTGTACCACCGATTGTGGTAAAGGCCTTGGAAGAACAATTCAAATAAAAATTATGAAACTCCTCAGCTCGAGGAGCTTTTTTATGCTCATTTTTAACTTGTGATAGTTTTGGAAATTCAAACCGTACTATCTAGTAGAAAGGTGAGGTGGCAAATGGCATTTTTACAGGTAAGTCGGCAATGGCTTCAAGGACATCAACGCCTAGCATTAATGGGTGTGATTACGTTTGGGATAGTCTTAGTTTTAGTAGCTTGGGCAATGTTTAGTACTAATAGGCAACCGGCGGCTCGGCCCAATAAAGCTAATGTTGACATGGTTAGTTCGACTGATGCCAGCAGTAGTACTAGCCAGTCAACGGCGATTACTGTTGATGTCAAAGGCGCAATTGTTCATCCTGGTCTTTATCATTTGAAAGAAAATCAACGTTTGGCCGATTTAATTCAATTGGCCGGGGGATTAACAGATCAAGCTGATCAACGCCAAATCAATTTAGCCCAAAAATTAACTGACGGGCAGGCGATTTATTTAATAAGCCAGGGAGAAAATCCAATAAATCCGGATTTAAATGTTGGGAGCACACCCAGTAATAGTGCCAGAACCGTTAATTTGAATACGGCTAGTTTAGAGGTACTGCAGCAATTAGATGGGGTCGGCGCTAAAAAGGCCGAAAAAATTATTGCCTATCGGAACAGCCAGCATGGTTTTAAGAAGATTGAAGAATTAAAAGAAGTCGAAGGAATCGGGGAAAAACGATTTGAAAAATTAAAAGCTAAGGTTAGTGTATGACGACTAGAGCAGATCAATATATGCTCTTGATTAGTCTCTGGATTGCCTCAATGAGTGGGCTGATTTTTCAATTTAACGGGGTAACTGTGCTGTTAGCTAGCCTGGTTTTGGCCTTGCTTGTCTGGCAAAAGTCGCTATCTTTAATCCTATGGAGTTTATTGGTCAGTCTGATAGTTGGCTTATATTTTATTAGTCATCAAGGCCAATTAGAAAATCAGGCCCGGCAAAGTTATCCAACAACTGGGACCTATCGTGGACGGTTAATGCCTGATGAGTTAAAGGTTGATGGACAGCAGTTAAGTGGCCTAGCCCATTTTCAAAATGGCCAAACAGTCCGGTTTTTCTGGCAAATTTCTAGCCAAAAAGAGCAAAAGAATTGGCAGGTTAATCACCAAGTCCTGGATTTTGAGGCTCAGGGGAGTTTGCTGGCTCTAGAAGCTCCCAGTAATTTTAATCAGTTTGATGGTCAGGCCTATGCTAAAACGCAGGGCATCACCCATCAATTGCAGATTAAAAATTGGCATGTAAAACCGGTTCAAAGGGCTAATTGCTGGGATAGTTTTAGTTTTAACTTGCGGACTTGGCATGCCAGCTTGTTAAATCAAGCCGATCAGTTACCCCGCCCGTTAAGTTATTACACCCAAGCCCTAATCTTGGGGGCCAACTCGCAAGAACTGTATGCTGATAATCCCGGTATTTCGACCATGGGTTTGATACATTTATTTAGTGTATCTGGTTTTCAAGTTAATTTACTAACTGGTATCGTTTTTGCCATTAGTAAGCGATTGGGCCTTTTGTATGAACTGGTAGCAGGATTATTGATGATTTTGTTACCCTTATATTTTATTTTTTCTGGTAGTCCGGCCATTCTTATTCGAGCGATTGTGGCTGGGGAATTAGGCTTACTGGTTAAAATAACCACTTGGCGCATTAATCGCGTTAAGATTTGGTCAATTGGTTTGGTGAGTTCACTCATGATAGCACCGCAATTGCTATTAACATTAGGTGGGCAACTGTCCTTTGCCTTAACCTTTGGCCTACTATTTGTCAGACAATTAACGACTTGGCAACGTAATCTTTGGTTAGGCTTGATTTCTTTTCCATTAATTATTGGCCACCAATTTACCTGGCATATTTTACAAAGTTTAGTGAATTTAATCGCCATACCACTTTTTGAAATGGTCATTGTTCCCACAGTTTTAGTTGGATATCTCGGTCAGGGATGGCCCCTTATTAGTGGCTTTTGTAATGATATATTAAGAATTTTTGCTAATTTAATTGATTTTTGTGCCACCTTGCCGGGTAATTTTGTGATTGGAAAATTTCCGTGGCTGCTTAGTCTGGGCTTATTTTTAGTGGGGTGGTTTGTTTACCATGCCAATCGAAAAGTTAGTTGTGGGGCTAAAATCATTTGGGTCAGCCTCTTTTTACTGGGCTATCTTAGTGTTCATTTTCCATATCAAGGTGAATTTACGACCTTTGATATTGGCCAAGGAGATAGCGCCTTGATTCGAACGCCTTGGAATCAAAGTATCACCATGATTGACACGGGCGGAAAGGTCGAATTTGGAAAACAGGCCTCCTGGCAGCTGCGGCAATATCAGCGTTCACGAGCAGAAATGGTGATTGTCCCTTATCTTCATAGTTGTGGGATTAGTCGGATTGATAATCTGGTATTGACTCATCAAGATCAGGATCATATCGGGGATACCCAGGTGCTTTTGCAACAATTTAAAGTTAAAAACGTAATCATTCCTGCTGGTATGGAAAAACAAGCGGCCTATGCTAAAAAAATTAAGCCCTATCTGGGGAAAAGTCGCTTAATTTTAGCTACTAATCAAACCCAGGTCGCTAATTTACCCTTCCAATTTGTTCATCCTTTTCAAGCTGGTCGGGGAGAAAATGAAGATTCCTTGGCCCTGTATGGGCAATTGGGCCCTAACAAAATTTTTACCGCCGGAGATTTAGATCGTAAAGGCGAACAAGCGATTGCGAATTACTATCCAGATTTAAAAGTCGATATTGTTAAATTTGGACACCATGGCTCTAAAACGGCACGGATAGCCAAGTTATGGCTCGTTGGCAGCCAACAGTCGGAATTATTTCAGCTGGTCGCAATAATCGTTATCATCATCCTCACTTAGAAACCTTAGAAACGGCGCAGCATTATCAAATTGGCCTCTTCAATACGCAAAATAATGGTATGGTAAAATACGTGTACACTAAGCATCATGGTCATTTTGAGGTGAAATTAAACGATGAAATTAAGTCAGCTACAAGATCAAATTAAACAGGATAGTTTAGCTAGTTTATACCTAGTAGAAGGGCAAGAGGGGGCTTTGTTGGATCAAGCTCGCCGCTTGTTTATGCAAACTATTCCGGCTGACCAGCGGGACTTGAATTACAGTCACTATGATTTGGCAGAGGACCTAGTAGATGGTTTACTAGATGATCTAGCTTCCTTGCCGTTTTTAGGGGAACGTCGGTTGATTATGGTTGATAATCCGCTTTTTTTATCACCCAAAGTCAAACTGCCAAGTGCCGCTGAAAAGCAGTTTTTGGCTTTAATTCAAAATCCAATCCCTGGTAATATTTTGGTGCTAATGGTTAACGATTTAAAATTAGACCAGCGTAAAAAAGTCACTAAAACAGTAGCTACTCAATCTGAAAAAATTAGTTTACCGCTAGTACCAGAAGGGCAAATTCGTAGCATTGTTACGCAACGTTTAAATGCGCAAGGGTACGGCATTGATGATGAGGCTTTAAAGGAACTGATGTTACGAACCAATGCCTCTTACACAGATATTATGGCTCAGTTGGATAAATTAAAGGCTTATGCTAAGGATTCCCGCCAAATTGATTTAACAGCCATCCAAGGCTTGGTGCCTAAAAGTATTCATGCCCATGTTTTTGATTTAACCGATGCAGTCATGCGGGGCAAGGTAGCTGAGTCCCTTCACTTATACCAGGAACTGTTTTTAAACGGGGAGGCTCCTTTAAAAATTAATGCCCTTTTGCTAAACCAGTTTCGCCTTTTACTCCAAGTAGCAGGACTGACGGGCGATCAGGCTAGTAAAGCCCGGCTGTTAAATGTTCATCCCTATCGGATTAAATTAGCGCAGGCTTCTTTAAGTAAGTATCGGCCCAGTCAATTACGGACGGGGTATTTAGCCCTCCAATCAATCGAAATTGCTTTAAAAAGTTCACAGGCTGATCCGGCCCTACTTTTTGAAGAATTTATTTTAAAACAGAACCAGCAATAAAAGTCCTAGTAGGAGATGACATGCCTAAGATAACGAAAATTGCTACTCAAAAGCGGGTTGGCCGTTATAACGTTGAAATCGATGGTCGCTTTGCCTTTGGTTTGATGGAAAGTACCTTGGTTAAGTATGGTTTGGTTAAAAATCGAGAGCTGACGTCAGAATTGATTGCGGCCATTAAACATGATGACCAGGTGGCGCGAGCATTAAAAATGGCTTTGGATTATTTGGGGCCGACCATTCGGACGGTTCATCAGGTTAAAGAGCGTTTGCTCAATAAAGAGATTGATGCTGATATTGTGGCAGAAGTAATTGAACAACTCCTAGCTCAGCAATATTTAGACGATGCTGATTATGTGCAACATTTCATTGCCACTAAAAAAATCATTAACCCCAAGGGTCCTTTGATAGTAGCGCAAGAATTAAAACGAGCCGGCGTAGCTGAAAATCTAATTCAAGAGGGGCTTGTAGCTTATTCAATCAGTGACCAAATTGAAATTGCTACTAAAATTATTGATAATGCCCAACGTAGTTATCAGCGGGAATCAAGTTACGGTCGTAAACAAAAACTGATTAAATTACTCATGACCAAGGGCTTTGCTTATGAAATTGCCCAGCAAGTTTTGGCCAATCATGATTGGCAGGTTGATACTGAACAAGAGAAGTTAAACATTAGTCGTCAAGTAGAAAAATTAACCCATCGTTATCGAAACGAAACGCCATCGGCCCGCAACTATCGAATTAAGCAACAATTATATGCCAAAGGTTATCAAGGAGATCTGATTGACTGGGCGCTCAGTGACCAAGTTGATGACTAGTGACGATTTTTAAACTATGATATAATTGAAATGGAATTTTTTTCGGGAAAGTTGGATTAGCATGGTTGTTGATAAACCAAGTCGCGGTCCCCGCGAAGGCGATGTCATCACGATCAAAAGCTATAAACATGACGGCTCCCTGCATCGTACTTGGCGCGATACGATGGTATTAAAGACTAGCGAAAATGCGATTATTGGCCTAAATGATCACACCTTAGTTACTGAAGATAATGGTCGCCGTTGGGTGACGCGCGAACCAGCAATAGTATATTTCCATAAGAAATATTGGTTTAATATTATTGCTATGATTCGTGATAATGGAGTGTCGTATTACTGTAATTTGGCTTCTCCCTATGTGTTAGATAAGGAAGCCTTGAAGTATATTGATTACGACTTAGATATTAAGGTTTTCCCTAGCGGTGAAAAGCATTTATTAGATGCCGATGAATATGCCACCCATAGTCAGAAGTGGCATTACCCGCCTGAAATTGATCGAATCCTAAAAGATCATGTCAAAATTTTGGTGGATTGGATTAACGAAGGTAAAGGACCATTTTCGCAAGGTTATATCGACGTTTGGTATGCCCGTTACCAATATTTGATGCAGCAGCGGTTAAATGATCGTCGTTGACAAAAACACGCTTTGGCGTGTTTTTTTATTACAGATTTAGTGAGGATGATATGGCAGTAACAATCTTAATGGGATCAGGACGGCGTGATTTTCGCCAGGCAATGTTACAGGATGTGCAGAAAAAATTAACGCAAAGTCCGAATTTAACCGTCTATTATTTAGTACCTAACCACATTAAATTTGCCAGTGAAGTCGATGTGCTTGAGCGTTTTGCTCGCCTGAATCGGGTAGCCAAGGGCCAAGTCTATGCGCAAAGTCGGTTACAAGTTTATTCCTTAACTCGTTTAGCTTGGCATTTGTTACAACAATCTAGCAAAATTCAACCCAATATCATGCAAGAAGCCGGCCTATATATGGTGGTCGCTGATATTTTAAAGCAAAAGGCTAGCCAGTTACCGGTCTTTGCTCGAATGCAGGCTAAACGAGGCTTTATTGAAGCCTTAGTGGCGCAATTAGTGGAATTACGTAGTAGCCAAGTCCAAGCCAAAGAGTTATTAACCGTTTTGGATAACCTAGATCAGGCTAATCCTGACTTAGCTGGTTTGAAAGTTAATTTTAGTCAAAAATTACGGGATCTCGCCCTAGTCGCTGATGAATTTGATGCCGTTTTAGATCAAAATTGGCTTACTAAGGCCGAAACCTTAAACTTTTTTGCCGAGGAATTGCCTAATTTAACTTTAACTAACAGCGTCTTTTACTTTGATAGCTTTAATGGCTTTACCGGGCCAGAATGGGCGGTATTACAGCAATTATTAAAGCGAGCAGATATAACTTTTGCCCTATTAGGAGAGTCTGATGCTATCCAGTCGCCCATGGATGGGGCCGTTTTCCAAAAGCCCTTACAAAGTGCACAGATTTTATTAGGTTTAGCGCAACAGGCTGGTATTCCAACTGAAATTAAACCAGTTACCGTCCAGCGTTCTTTATCCCAAGATATGCAAGAACTGCTGAAAGCCTGGGAAGCTTTAGGACAGTATCAGTCCATAGAGCAAGCAGATTCGTTAGAACAGGTTCAATTTTTTAAAGCCGAAAATGTAGTGACCGAGTTAAACGAAGTGGCCCGTAGGATTCGGCAATCTTTGCTCAAAAATCCGGATCTGCATTTACGTGATATTTTAATCGTTGCCCGAGATTTGGGTCCTTATACTAATCATATTCCAGCTGTGATGCAGGCATTTGAGCTACCTTATTTTTTGGATAATGATGTTAAAATGCTTAATCATCCCTTAGTTGAGCTGATTACCAATTTGCTAAGGCCCAAGAACCAACGCTTTTATTATCAAAATTTGTTAGCTCTCTTAAAGACAGGATTTTTGCGGCCTATCCAAAATGGCCATTTACTAGATGACCAGCAGTATTTTGAAATTGTGGCTTATTTGGACAACTATGTGACGGCCCATCAACCAAGCGCTAAAATTTGGCATGCCTATGACCGGCCCTTTGTCTTATTTGAAAGTCAAGATGATCAACTATCACCTGTAGATCAAAAAATTAATCAACGGATGAATATTTTGCGCCGTTTTATTGGGGATGCCTTAGATAAATTCGAACAGGGCTTAGACCAAGCTCAGACTTTACAAGAGGCCGCAACTTTTCTAGTTAACTGGTTATATGATCAACAGGTTGACCAGGCGATTTTGCAAGTTCGTGACCAATTAGTGGGCCAAGGCGACCTTTTAAAGGGCCAGCAGGTTGAAGAAGTGTGGCAAATGTTTACCCAAACTTTAGATCAAATGGTTCAAGTCGCCGGACAACAGGCCTATCAATTGGATGATTTTCGGGAAGCACTTTTGGCCGGTTTTTCGGGGGCGCGTTTTGCCGGAATTCCTAACCAATTGGATCAGTTAACCATTTCTGAAGCTGGAATTGTACAAAGCCAACAGTATCAAGCACTCTATTTTATTGGCGGTAGTCGGCAGAATTTACCGGCTCAAGTCAAAAACCAGGCCTTAATCAATGATGCCGAACGGCTTTTAGTGCAACCAGTTTTAAGTCAGCAGGAGCAACCACGTTACCTGCAAGATACGGCTCAACAGCAAATGGCGAGTGAAAATTTACTGTTTTATGGGGCCTTAATGGCTAGCCAAACGGCAGTGACCTTTTCGTATCCAATTTTGGATGAAAGTGGTCAATTGACTGAATGTTCACCCTACTACCAACGTTTAATTAATCATTTTGCTGCACCGGTTCCTCTGGTTAAAGCCCACGCGGTAAATGGTAGTACCTTATTAAAAAATTATGTTGGTTCAGCCCGAGCAACCTTATCGCAGTTGGCTCAATTACCGGCCAGTCAACAGGACAGTAGTGCCTTTCGGGCCCTGTACGGGTTATTAAAAAAACAGCCCAACCTTCCTAATTTAGACCGTGTGTTAAGTGCTAGCCAGTATCAAAATCGAGTAGCGCCCTTACAGACTGATTTAGCCCAAGCCCTCTTTAAACAACCTTTAGCAGTTTCGATTTCCCAATTAGAAGCCTATTATCGTGATCCCTTTGAATATTTTTTGCGTTATGGACTCCGTCTACAAGAACGGCCTAGTCATGACTTAGATGTGGCGCAAACTGGTACTTTGTATCATGCGATTTTAGAAATGGTGGTGAGTCACCTGATTGGACAAAAGGCTAGTCTGAAGGAGGTTGATTTAGCTACTATTCAAAACCTAGTGGCTGAAGCGCTCAATTTGCAGTTGGCCCAGCCAACCTTTGAATTTTTGCAAGAAGCTGATCAAGGGCAGGCGATTGGACAATACATTGCCAAGGTTTCTGAGCAATTATTGGGCCAGTTAAAACAAGCGGCTGCGTATAATCAAAGCCGACCGGCTGCCGTGGAAACCCTTTTTGGTTTTCCTAAGGGACCTTTGCAAGGCTTGAGCTTGGTTGACCAAGGACAGCAAATTACAGTTCGGGGAAAGATTGACCGTTTTGACCTTCAAGATCCACAAGGCCAATTTGGTACGATTATTGATTATAAATCTAGCAATAAAAAATTTGAGTGGGGGCAGGCCTTTGACGGTTTGCAAATGCAATTGTTAACCTATTGGCAGGCGGCTCAAAATAATGCGCAGGCTTTAAATGTCAGCCAAATTGGTGGAGCTTTCTTTGCTCAAATCGCCCCTAGTAAAACCAAATTAACTGATTTTAAGGGCGATCTGGTAGCTATGTTGGCCGGAGAATTGCCTAGTCCTGATTTTAAATATCATGGTTTAATACTTTCAGATGAAACTTATCTGGATAATTTAGAAGTATTAGCGCCAGGCGAGCAGGCCGCCTATTATCAATTAAAAAAGCGTAAAGATGATCAACTAGCTGCTACTAGTGAAACGGTGTCAGCGGCTGAATTGGACTTACTGTTGGCACGTAATCAGGAAAATATTTTACGGGCTGGCCATCAAATTCAGGCCGGTGATTTTCCAATTTTACCGGTTGAAGGTTCCTTGGCCTATTCACCATATCAAGATATTGTGCGCTTCGATCGGATTTTAGGGGACCGTTATCGTCCGATTAGTCCGAACAAAAAAGCTGATATTTTAAAACGCCTGCAAGGAGAAGAGGATGCCTAGACAATTTACTGCTAACCAGCAACGAGCCATTGAATCAAGTGGTCATAATATTCTAGTGGCCGCTTCGGCCGGTTCGGGTAAGACCACCGTTCTAATTGAACGAATTTTGCAAAAAATTCTAAAAGGGCAAAGTGTCGACCAGTTCCTGATTGTCACCTTTACCAACGCGGCTGCAGCCGAAATGAAGGAGCGTTTGGAAAAGGCACTACAGGGACAACTAGTTCAAGCCCAAGGAGAACTGCGTCAACATCTACAGCGACAGTTAATGCTCTTACCAGTGGCTAATATTGCCACCATTGATGCCTTTGCTCTGAAATTAATTGAAAATTATTACTACAAAATTGGCTTGGATCCCTGTTTTCGTTTATTGTCAGATACAGCTGAACGGCAAATGTTACGCCAGGATGTTGTTGATGGAGTGTTTAGCGATTATTATGATCCTAAACATCCCCAATATGCTGATTTTATGGCACTGGTGGATAATTTTGCCAATCCAAACTATGATAATCCGCTCAAGGACCAAATTTTATGCTTAGCTGAATTTGCTCAAGCCCGTCCGGATGGGCTTGATTGGCTTAAAGAACAGGCTCAAAAAGCCAATGGGCCAGCTGATCAAGATTTATTGACCAGTCAGCCCCTTGGCCAGCATGTCCAGCAATTATTTTTAGATGAAGTCCACAATGGACAGGCCTTGTTAAAACCCCTATTATCCCAAGTTAGCGGGATTGAAGAACTGCAGAAAACAGCACAAGGTTTAAGTGAATTATTCAGTTATTTAGCCGCCATTGAAACGGGCCTAACTGGCCAATGGGACCAGTTGCAGCGTTTGGTGACTGATCCACCACAAATTAAACTAGATACCAATCGTTCCAAAAAAATCAAAGAGGCACCAGAATTAAGTCAGTTAGTCCAAGTTGCGACGCAAGTTAAAAATGATTTAATGGGTGCCCAAGCTAATTTAACCAAATTAAGTCAGACTTATTTTAGTCTAAATGCTCAGCAATGGCAGTTAGTTAACCAAAAGGGGCAGGATTTATTGCAAACCTTGGTGATGGTAACCCAGGACTTTATTCAGGCTTTTACGGCCCGTAAACGGCAGGATAATTTGTTGGATTTTGCTGATTTAGAAGTTTTGGCGTTAGAAATTTTAGATCAAGAGGATAGCCGGACCCTGATTGCCAGCCAATTTTCAGAAATCTTAATTGACGAATATCAAGATATTAACCAGCTCCAAGAAAGTCTGTTACAATCGCTATCAAATGGCCATAATCTTTATATGGTCGGGGATGTTAAGCAAAGTATTTATGGTTTTCGTCAGGCTGATCCACAACTGTTTAGTGCTAAATACCATGATTTTGAATTATCTGATAGTGATGAAAGAATTGAACTGGCTGATAATTTCCGGTCCCAGCAAAATGTGACTGAGGTGACCAATTTAATTTTCACGCAATTAATGGATCAAAATTTGGGAGATATTGCCTATCAAGATGCTGCTCGTTTAGTGCCTCGAGCCGATTACCCCAGCACGGTGGGGCCGGTTTTTGAATTGGACATTATTCAAAAAGGGGCGGGAAACCAGGCCGTTGGTACCAGAGATTCTGAAGAATTAGGAGATTGGCAAAAGCGGCAGGGACAGTACGCCCATTTGATTCAAAAAATTATTGATCTACAACAAAGTGGCCAAGTATATGACCCAAGTTTGCCCGATGGTGGCGGAATGCGCCCCGTCCGTTATAGTGATATTGCGATTTTAACCCGTTCCAAAGGGGGCTATGTTGATTTAGTTCGCATGTTTCATGAAGC
The DNA here is from genome assembly GCF_003096575.1 of Convivina intestini. Lineage (GTDB taxonomy): Bacteria > Bacillota > Bacilli > Lactobacillales > Lactobacillaceae > Convivina > Convivina intestini. The sequence goes on along the minus strand of NZ_QEKT01000002.1, from coordinate 142,373 downwards.
CGGGTTACCGGTGCAAGCCGATGGCGTCGGTGATTACTTCCAGACGATGGAAGTTTACATTATGTTAGACACCTTACGGGTGATTGATAATCCGCATCAAGATATTCCCCTAGTAGCGATGTTGCGATCCCCGATGTTTGGTTTGGATGAAAACGATTTAGCAACCATTCGACTGCAAGATCGTGAGCATGACTTCTGGACGGCTTTTCAAGCAGCAGCCCGTCAAAATGAAAATTGGGACAAGATTTTAACGCAAATTCAGCGCTGGCAGGGACTAGCCCGTCAAAATGATTTGGTTGGCTTGTTACTGGCAATTTATGAAGATACTGGCTGGTTGGATTATATGGCCGGGATGGCCGGCGGCCCCCAACGACAGGCCAATTTACATGCCCTTTATCAGTACGCTGCTCAGTATCAGGAAAATCAACATGCTGGCTTATTCCGCTTTGTTCGCTACGTGGAAGAGTTACAAAAAAATGGGGGTCAATTGGGCGAAGTGGCGCAGGAATCAGAAGAAGAGGCTGTTCAATTGATGACGATTCATGCTTCCAAAGGATTAGAATTTCCGATTGTTTTCTTACCAGAATTAGAAAAAGATTTTAATACGAAGGATTTAAGTGGGGGCTTGTTAATTCAAAAATCGGCTGGGATTGGCTTAGATTATTTACAACCCCAAGCTCAAGTAGTGCTGCCAACCTTGCAAAAACTGTGGGTTAAAGAAGCTTTAAAAAAGCAAAGTTGGTCAGAAGAAATGCGCCTCTTTTATGTGGCCTTGACGCGGGCTAAACAGCAACTATATCTCTTGGCGACCGTTGAGGTTAATGAAGACGGACTTAGTCAGCACGTCCAAGGCTTATGGCAGGCTGCTCGGTCTAGTCGAACACCATTTTTACCAGAAAGTTTACGTTTGCGGGCTAGCAGCTATTTTGATTGGTTAAATCTGACGCTAGCTCGGACTGATAATCCAGTCTTACTAGACTGGCTGGGAGAGGTGGATGTCGCTGGTAATTTGGGACCACAAACGCCTAAAAATACCCAGATAGCGGTGGCTTTAATACCCGAAAATCAAATTAAAGCACCGCAGCAAACGAGGCGTGATTCAACTGAAGCGGTTACTGATCGTAATAATCAATATGATGCTACTGACTTTCAAGCGGCCCAGACGCTCATTGATTATCAGTATCCCAATCAATTAGCGACGCAGACGCCGGCCTACCAATCTGTTTCGGAAATTAAACGGCTCTTTGAAGATCCAGATCAGATGAATATGGTTAGTTTGAACCTGGATGAAAATGGTAAACTAAGTGACCGTAAGGTCTTGTTAAATCAAGAATTAGCCCGGCCAGACTTTATGACTAACGGCAGTCAGCGCCCTTCTAGTAGTGCAGTTGGTACTGCAACCCATCTCTTACTGCAACTCCTAGACTTTCAACATCTCTACACAGAAGCCGAATTGGTACAGTTGCGTGATGAATTGGTAGCCCAAGATCGCTTGCTAGGGCAGGTGGCTGATTTAATTAATCTAAATGATATTTTGGCCTTTTTGAATTCATCTTTGGGACAAGCGATTGCCCATCATCAAGATACTCTACGGCGGGAGGCCACTTTTGCCATGATCATGCCCGCCAATCAAATTTACCAAGACTTAACCGACAGTAGTTCGGTACTAATTCATGGAATTATTGATGGCTATTTTCTGGATGAAAGTCAAAAAACAATTACTTTATTTGATTATAAAACAGACTATGTCCGACCGGGTAGTCATGAAAAAGAAGATTTGGCCAAGCTCAAGAATCGCTACCGGGGTCAATTAAATTTGTACCGTCAAGCGCTGGTTCAGGAATATCCAACCTATCGGATAGGCGCTACTTGGTTGGTGGCTTTGAGTGTCGGTGAAAGTTTGGCAATGGATTAGGAGAGGTAGATGACTGATTTTAAAAAGGCTCCGGTGACGATAATCATCGTCGTTATGACAACTTTAGTTTTTTTAGTTGAAATATTGTTAAGTCATGGTCAGCCCGATAATATTTTCTTTTTAGTTAAATTTGGTGCAAAATACGGACCATACATTACTCAAGAACATCAATATTGGCGGTTATTGAGTCCTTTGTTTATCCATCTTTCTTGGTCCCATTTAATTCTAAATATGTTGACCCTCTGGTTTTTAGGAATGATGATTGAACCCCTGTTTGGCTCAATTCGCTTTGGACTTATCTACTTGATTGGTGGACTGGGTGGTAATTTACTATCTTACTGGTGGGCACCTCAAACAATTAGTGCAGGAGCTTCATCGGCTGTTTTTAGTCTTTTGGGAGCTTTCTTAGTCTACATTGCCTATCAAGGTCGGCATAATTCGTCTTTAAAGGCTCAAGGACAAACATTTTTAGTCTTTGTGGTGTTAAATTTGGTCGGTGATTTATTCACCCCATCAATTGACCTTTGGGGCCATTTAGGTGGCCTAGTAACCGGCATGATTTTAGCAATAGGGATGTCCTATCAGCGGCGAATACAATAAGATAAGTGGAGAAAAAACGTGCAAAATTTTTATGATGTATTAAAATATCTGAAGCGCTTTGGCGTTTACATCCATGTTGGTAAACGTTTGTGGGACATTGAAATGGCGGCTTTAGAAGTCGATAACCTCTATAAAGCCGGAGTGTTACCCGAAAAAGAATATGCCCAGATGAAGTTAGTACTAGCCCGGGAACATCGTTTAGAAGAGCGAAATGATGATTGAGCAAGGCTAACTTGATTTATTGAAAACGTTTGCACAAAGGGTCTGTTTTTTGCTAAAATAGGCTTGTAAAATTTTTTAGGAGGAATTGTGTCAGGGCATTACAAAGCTGACACAGCAGAACTATGGCTAAAGATAAATTAATTGGTGTTGACCTAGGTGGAACAACCATTAAATTTGCAATTTTGACTGATGAGGGTGAAGTTCAACAAAAGTGGTCAATTCAGACTAACGTTTTGGACGGTGGTAAGTATATTGTGCCCGATATTATCGAGTCTATTAACCACCATTTGGATATTTACCAACTTGATCGTGATCGGGTCATTGGCATTGGTTTGGGAACGCCAGGAACGGTTAATATCGCTGAAGGAACAGTCAAGGGTGCTTATAACTTGAACTGGGCGACTGAACAGCCTGTTAAAGAAGCCATTGAAGCGGGGACCGGTTTCTCACTAAAAATCGATAACGATGCCAACGTAGCCGCTCTAGGTGAAGCCTGGAAGGGTGCTGGAAACAACGATGATGATGTTTCCTTTATTACCTTAGGAACTGGTGTTGGTGGTGGTTTGGTTGCCAACGGCCAATTAATCCATGGTGCCGGTGGTGCTGGTGGAGAAGTTGGGCACATTATCGTTGAGCCAAACGGATACCTATGTACCTGTGGTAACCGCGGTTGCTTGGAGCAATACGCTTCGGCAACTGGGGTGGTTCACTTGGCCCAAGACTTTGCGGAACAATACGTAGGACAGTCTCGTTTGAAGCAAATGATTGATAACGGCGATGAAGTTACTTCTAAAATTATCTTTGATTTGGCTAAAGATGGTGATTTCTTAGCCAACGAAACAGTCAACAAGGTGGCTTACTACCTTGGTTATGCTAGTGCTATGATTGCCAACACTTTGAACCCATCGGCCATTGTTATTGGTGGTGGGGTAGCCGCTGCTGGTGAATTCCTACGTGAGCGGGTTGAAAAAGATTGGAAGCCATTTGCCTTTCCAACTGTTCGGACTTCAACACGGATTAAGTTGGCTGAGTTGGGTAATGATGCCGGTGTTATTGGCGCAGCATCCTTAGCTCGTTAATTTGTAACTATTAAGTTTAAAGCAGCCCTAGCTATTTGGGCTGTTTTTTTATTGTCACCAAAACAGATAAGAAATTCTTGTGGTAAAATTAAAATATGTGTATTTTTGAGATGATTTTCCTGGAGGTGATTACGTGGAATGGAAAAGTTTCTTACTCCCTTACACCCAAACTGTATCGGAGTTAAAAGTTAAGTTACGTTATCTACGGGATCAATATCTGGCAGCTGGAAAAGATTCCCCGATTGAATTTGTAACGGGCCGGGTGAAAACCCAGGCTTCAATTGAAGAAAAGATTGTTCGTCGTCACTTAGACGAAAGTCGGTTAGCTTTAGATTTGCAAGATATTGCTGGTCTAAGGATTATGACTAAATACATTGAAGATATTTACACGGTTGTTGAATTATTACGCAGCCGAACTGATTTTCAAATTTTAGAAGAACGTGATTATGTGATGAACGCTAAGCCTTCGGGTTATCGTTCATATCATATTGTGATTGAATATCCAGTGCAGCTGTATTCTGGAGAAAAAAAGGTCTTGGCCGAAATTCAAGTGCGAACAATGGCCATGAACTTTTGGGCGACAATCGAACATGATTTACGCTATAAGCATGGACAGTTGAGTCCTGATATGGCTGAGAAATTAACGCAGATATCGGATAATGCTTTCACTTTGGAACAGGAGTTATCCGATATTCGAAGTACTGGTCATTAGACTGGAAATCGGTTGAAATAAATGAAGATTGCGATTTATCATAATGATTTAACAAAGTCACAGGGGATTGTTAATCATCTTAAGCAGGCAATTGCCGAGCGGGGCTTGATTTTAGATAATCAAAATCCCGATGTGGTTATCTCAGTTGGTGGGGATGGGACCCTATTAGGTGCCTTTCACCACTATATTGATTTACCGCAAGAAGTGCGCTTTGTTGGTTTACATACTGGTCATTTGGGTTTTTATACGGATTGGCTGGGGAGCGAAGTACCTGAATTAGTTGACAGCTTAGTCCACGATAGTGGTCAAAAAGTTGCCTATCCAATTTTACAAATGCAAACACAGCACCAAGATGGATCAATTAAAACCTATTTGGCCCTCAATGAAGCCACGGTTAAGCAGCCGGTAGGGACTTTGGTAGCTGACATTTGTTTGGGATCGCAGACCTTTGAACTCTTTCGAGGCGATGGGGTGGCTGTGTCTACGCCAACTGGATCAACGGCCTACAATAAGGCTAATGGCGGTGCGGTTTTACATCCTGATTTGGCGGCCATCCAAATGTCTGAAATTGCCTCAATCAACAATCGGGTCTTTCGAACTTTAGGATCGCCCTTGATTGTGCCACGGGGGCAAACTATTCGGGTAAAACCTCGTTCGAATCGTTTTTTAATTACTTGCGACCAACTCGAAATTGTCGCTAAAAATGTCGTTTCCGTTGAATTTCAAGTGGCCGATAAGCAGGTATACTTTGCCAGCTATCGTCACTTGGATTTTTGGAAACGCGTGCAAAATGCATTTATCCGAGGCAACTAGTTTAGTGATAATGCTACATATTAGCAGGAAAGCAAATTATGGAATTTACTTGGACCTATCAAGGCGATGAGCAACGTAAAGTGCGAACTTTCCTACAAGGACATGGTGTTTCTCATCGGATGTTTAGTCAGATGAAACATAATGGGGGCGCTATTTTAGCCAATGGGCAGCCGGTGTACACCGCTGACTATATTAAAAATGGCGACCAGGTTACGATTGTGATGCCAATTGAAGAAAGTAACGACTTAGTGGTGCCGGACTTTCACCCCCTTGATATTATTTTTGAAAATGAGCATTGGCTCGTTGTTGATAAGCCTTACGGGGTAACGACTGTACCGGGACATGCTGACCGCTTGCATACATTAGTTAATCAGGTTAAGGGTCATCTAATTGATGAAAAAGCCGAAGATCTGGTACCTCATGTGGTAACCAGACTTGATCGGGATACTTCTGGTCTAGTGCTACTGGCTAAACACCGTTTTGCTCATGCCGTTTTAGACCAGCAGTTACAAGATCATTCGGTTGAAAAGTTCTACATTGCCTACGTGCAGGGGATTTTGCCAGAAGATCACGGCCTGATTGATGAGCCGATTGGTCGGATGGACGGCGATTTTATTAAGCGTATCGTGCGTGAAGATGGGAAAGTCTCAAAAACTGAATACTGGGTTGAGCGGCGCTATCAAGATGACCCCGATCATCCCATGACGCGGGTGAAAGTCCAATTGCACACAGGCCGAACCCACCAAATTCGAGTTCATTTTGCTCATTTGGGTTATCCCTTAGTCGGGGATGATTTGTATGGTGGCCCTTTGTGGTTTGGACTTAAGCGCCAGGCTCTGCACGCCTATCAAATGAAGTTTTATGATCCTTTCATTGAAGAAAATCGTCAGCTATCAACTGATTTGCCAGCTGATCTACTAGCTTTAAAAAATCTTTAATTGCCAATATTTTTGGAGGAAAATTACCATGGAAATGGATAATGAACAACAATTAGACGAAACAGTCCATTCGCTGTCGGACTTGTTGGAATCTGGTCAAGATGAGGAATTCATCAACGCCTTTGATAACTTACATGATTTTGAAATGGGTAAAGTTTATGCTGCTTTACCAGCCCGAGTGCGTGAAGTGGCTTGGCGGACCATGGATGATGAGACCCTAGCTAGCATCTTTGATAACTTGGAAATTGAAGATAGCGATGTCGTTGATTTGTTGTCGGAATTACCACCTAAAAAGGGTGCTGACATTTTGGAACGGATGTATGCCGATAACGAGGCTGATTTGCTTCAGGCCATGCCGGCCCGAATGGTCGCAACTTATCTCCAGCTTTTACCTGCTGAAGATGCCCAAGAAATGCGCAAGTTAATCAAATACGATGATCAAACTGCTGGAGCTTTGATGGCGACCGAATATTTGGCTGTACAAAAGGGAATGCGAGTTGCTGAGGTCTTAGAAAAGGTCAAAGAACAGGCTTCTGAAGCCGAATCAATCATCTACATCTATGTTATTGATGCCGACCAACGTTTAATTGGAGTGGCCTCATTACGGGATTTACTAACCCATCCGGATGAAATGTTGATTGATGAAATCACCAACACCCGTGTCGTTTCAGTTGGAGCCGAAGATCCGCAGGGGGATGTGGCTCAAGTTGTGGCTGATTATAATTTCTTCTCGATTCCCGTTATTGATAAAGAACAACATTTATTGGGCATTATCACTGTCGATGATATTGTTGATGTGATTGATGAAGAAGCGGTAGGGGAGTATTCGGGTTTGGCAGCCGTTGATGTTAGCCAAACTGATGATACCCCTTGGCATTCAGCCATTAAAAGAATCCCATGGTTGTTGGTCTTGTTAGTCCTTGGTCTAACCACAACAGCTCTGGTTGGTAGTTTTGAAGGCAGTATTCGTCAAGCACCAGTTCTAGCAGCTTTTATTACCTTAATTACTGGAACCGCTGGAAATGCTGGTACCCAGAGTTTGGCCTTGTCAATTCGACGTTTGTCAGTTGGAAATGATAAAAGTATTGCTAAAAATTTCTTCAGCGAATTGTTATCAGCGGCTATTTTAGCCCTAGCAGCTGGAATTACCATCGGTTTGGTGGTCTTATTATGGCGTCAAAATAACGATTTGGCCGCAGCCATTGGTTTGTCCATGGCGGCCGCAATCTTTTTGGCCAGCCTCCTGAGTGCTATTATTCCAGTTATTATTGATAAGCTGGGCTATGATCCAGCCGTAGCTAATGGGCCCTTTATTACTACCTTGTGTGACTTAACTTCGGTAGGTATTTACTTTATTATTGCCCAACAATTTTTAACTTACTTTGTGGGTTCATAAATTCGTTAAACATGCCACAATTAAAGTCGTTCATGCCAGCTGGGCCGTTCAGTAAATTGTTTTTATATATCATATAGGAAAGTTTACGGAGGTCAGTTGAAGCGAATGGTTGAAGGACAAACATCTTTTACTAAATTATTATGCCAATTAATGGTTTGTGGGGTTCACTTTGATTTGCAGCGAGTATTATTTAACGCCAATCAATCAAGTTCTTCCTCATAGAGATAGATTAGAGAGGGAAGTATGAAAAAAATAATTTTAGGTATCGTAGCCGCAGTGGTGGTTGCAGTTGGTGGGGCTACCGGCTATACCTACATGCAAAGCAGCAGTAATCATGCTAGCCACACTACGACTAAGAGTAGTTCGAGCGCTAAAAGCAGCAGTCAGTCTAGTTCAACTTCTAGTAGCTCTGCTGCCCAAAGTAGTCAGCCAATGAGCAGTTCTACTAGCGTACCAGCTAGCAGCCAAAGCCAAAATGACGCTGCTGTTAATCCTCAAACTGGTGCTAATTATGATCCCAACAAAACTTTAAACGGGACTGAAGTAACCAGTACGATGATTCAAAGTGCCCAGCAACAACTTATTCAAGCCGGTTTGCCAGCGGATCAGTGGGCACCAAGTGATATCAAAAAAATTATTACTAATGCTTCGCAAGAAGGTGTGTCAATTGTCGACTATGCCCGCGCGAATTTTCATGCCTAATCTAGGAATATAAAGTTAAAAAATCGGTAAGAGTCGGACTCTTGTCGATTTTTTTATCGTGATTAAAAGGGTGAATTTGTCAAGATATGATAAAATAAATATGTATGTCATTGTGGGCTCATTAAATAGAAAGTACCGGTTTTAAGTTTTTATGACAAAAAGTGATCAAGATATTATGGTTCAGGCCGAGGCCATTACCAAAAATTTTCAACTTTATGCGAATCAAACTGAAAAATTAAAATCAACTTTTTTAGGTAACCAGTCAGAAACAAATTTCTGGGCCTTACGTGGTTTGAGTTTTGAAGTAAAGCGGGGTGAAGTGATTGGGATTGTCGGGACCAATGGTTCCGGAAAGTCAACTTTACTTAATATTTTAAGTGGTGTTATTCCGCAAACCTCTGGAAAGCTAAAGTTAAATGGCTCCATTGGGGTTGTAGCGATTAATGAGGGCCTGAATTGGGAACTAACGGGACGTGAAAATATCCGCATTAAGCAGCTGATGATGGGAAAAAGTAATAAAGAAATTACGAAAGTTATGCCCTCAATTATTGATTTTGCTGAATTAGGAGAATTTATTGACCAACCGGTTAAGGATTACTCCAACGGCATGCGGGCTAAGTTAGGCTTTTCAATTGTTACCCATAATAATCCTGATATTTTGATTATTGATGAAGCTCTTTCGGTTGGAGATAGTAATTTTTCTAAAAAGGCTTTGGGTAAAATTCGGGAGTTTATTGCCGAAAATAAAACTATTTTCTTTGTTTCCCATGATTTAGATCAGGTACGTGAATTTACCACTAAGGTGATGTGGGTTCAATATGGTGAGATGCGTGCTTTTGGTCCAACTCAGGTTGTGGCCGATGAATATCAAAAGTTTACGCAAGACTTAGATAAATTGGATGAAGCCAACCGAGACCAATACGTTGAAAAACAAAAACAGGGACAACAAATTTTTACCTTGGAGCAGTTACAAGATCGCTTGGTTCACCAGGGTAAAAATTTTGACCAAGCTCGTAATTTAACAGCAATCCGAAGTTTTGAAGGCTTTAGTGCTATATCCTTGTATAGTACTTTAATTATTATTTTTGGTTTGATGGCGATTGTGATCTATTTCTATCTAACAAAGGGGCAGCAACCATGATTACGATTGTAAAATCAATTGGACAATTGATTATTGAACAAATTACTCACTTAGGAATGGCCATTCGTTTGGCCATTTATGATACGCGAGCTAATAACGCGCATAAGTATCTGGGTAATTTGTGGGAAATCTTAGACCCCTTGTTTCAGGTGTTAACCTATGCTGTCATCTTTGGTGGCGGTTTCCGAGCCGCTGCGCCAGTAGAAAATATTCCCTATTTCGTTTGGATGTCGGTTGGATTTTCAGCTTGGTACCTTGTTAACCAAGGCTTTAGTGATACGATTCGTTCGATTCAAACCCAGATATTTATGGTTCGTAACGTCCGTTTCCCGGTGTCCATTTTACCGACGATTCGGGTCTTACAAGTATTTCCAGCGGTTCTATCGATTACAGTCGTAGCAGCGATTAGTATGATTTTGAAAAATCAATTTCATCCATCGCTCTATTGGCTACAAATTTTTTACTACTTACCAGCAGCCCTGGTAATGCTCTTTTTCTTAGGAATCTTTAGTGCCACCATTAACATTTTGATTCCCGATTATGATTTGGCGATTCGTCAAGTTCTGCGGTTACTATTCTTTGTTTCCGGTATCTTATTCCAACCAGAAAAGGGTAATGTATTTAATACCTTTATTTTCTATATTTCACGAATTAATCCCTTTTATTACATTGTTAACGGTTGGCGGGAGACTTTCTTAGTTAATAGTTGGTTTTGGGATTCGCCCTTACAGATGGCTATGTTTTGGCTAGAAATTGCCTTATTTGCTGTGATTGGTACCAATTTATATCTGAAATTTAAAGATCAATTAATTGATTACATCTAAACCTTAGGAGAGAAATTATGTCAAAAACGGTTAGTGCAGCCATTGTGACTTATAACCGATTAGAATTGTTAAAGGAGTCCTTGGCGGCCGTTTTAGCTCAAAGTGATTACCTTAGCCATGTGATTGTTGTCAACAATAAATCTACCGATGGTACGGCTGAGTACCTAGACCAACTCGATGATCCCCGTTTGGTAATTTATAACTCGCCGGATAATTTAGGGGGAGCTGGTGGCTTTAATCAAGCTGTTAAGCTATTTGCTAATGAGCTAGATGATGACTACATCTGGTTGATGGATGACGATACCGTTGTTGAACCAGATGCCCTAAAGTATTTAGTTGAATTTATGGAAGATCATCCGCAGACTAGTTTTGTTAATTCTCAAGTTCGTTGGGGAGCTTTGGATGGTAATCCATCATGGATGAATGTCACGGCGCCGCGTGGTTTTACTTGGGCCCTTAATTTGGATCGTAAAAATCCTGGTGTTGAAGTAGTGAATGCGACCTTTGTGTCAGTTATGTTCTCACGCGAAATGGTGGGGATGGTTGGTCTGCCGCAAAAAGAATACTTCATTTGGGGCGATGACATGGAATATACGAATCGCCTAGCCGACGTTTATCGTGGCTATACGGTTATTAATTCAATTGCCGTCCACAAATCAAAAGAAAATACTTTACCCGGTGATATTGTTCGTGAGCGTGATGCTAGTCGATTGTGGCGTTACCGTTATGAATATCGTAACCGGATTCTAACTGCACGTCGTATTTCTAAAAAAGATATGTTCAGAACATTTTTTGGTATTTATCGCCATGACCTTCCACGGGTTATGCTAAAGCGTCAGGTTGCCTTCCGGTTCCGTAAAATCGGGATGGTTTCTTGGGGTGGTATCCGCGGACTATTTTTTAATCCTGAGATTGAATATGCAGCCGATTTGCAGCGGATTAAGCCACGTTCAATTAATAAGTTAATGAAGAATCTGATCAAGGAACGTAAGGCGGCCAACATTAAGGACAATCTCCTCTTAGATGACGAAATTAACTTGATTGAGAAAGGCTAGATAGGCTGTTTGTGACAGTCTAAATTTTGAAGGTGGTTAACAGTGAAAGAAAAATTATTATACGCTGTTCCCAAACGCACCCTTGATATCTTGGTTTCTTTGACAGCCATGATTGTCTTGTCACCAGTGTTTTTAATAGTAGCTTTGCGAATTAAGTTTGATAAAAAGACAAGTCGAATTATCTATCAGCAAGAACGAGTCGGCCTGATGGGTCAACCATTTAAAATTTATAAGTTTCAAACCATGGTCGATAATGCTGAACAGATTTTAAAGAGTAATCCAACTCTTTATCAAAAATTTTTAGATAATGGTTATAAGTTACCAACCAAAGAAGATCCTCGAATTACTAGCTATGGTAAATTTCTACGCCGAACCTCATTGGATGAGTTACCTCAGTTTATGAATGTTTTACGAGGAGACATGACTATTATCGGTCCGCGCCCAATTGTGCGCGATGAGCTCAAAGAATATGGCAATCAGATCGATACTTTTTTGTCAGTTAAGCCGGGTGTTTTCGGTCTCTGGCAGGCAGAAGGCCGGAGCAATATTCACTATCCACAGCGGGCTGAGATTGAACTTGAATATGTTAAACGGGCCAGTTTGAGTTTTGATTTTTATGTATTGTTTAAAAACGTCATTATGGTTTTTAAACAGGATGGGGCATTCTAATGGCTAAAGCAAAAATATACGTCGCCAGCCATAAAGAATACGCTATGCCCCAAAATTCACTCTATCAACCAATTTTTGTTGGGAGTAGTCTGAAAGATGGGGTTCCAGCCGGTTATCAACCTGATAATACTGGCGATAATATTTCCGGAAAAAATCCAAACTACAACGAATTAACCGCCCTGTATTGGATTTGGAAAAATGATCAAAATTCCACCGTGATTGGTTTAAACCATTATCGGCGTTACCTGGGTGCTAAAGCTAGCCATCAGTTAGCCGATCGCTTGACGACAGAACAGATTGAAAACTTGCTTAACCAGGCTGATATCATCTTGCCCAAGGCGCGCAACTACTACATCGAAAATCAAGGAGATCATTATCTTCATGCTCATGCGCATGCGCCTTATGAGATAATGAAGAGGGTCTTGGCTGAAAAGTTTTCAGCGTATTATCCGGCTTTCCAGGCCTTGGAAAAATCGACTTCAGCCCATCTGTTTAACATGTTCATCATGCCTCGGGCTTATTTTGAAGAGTACGCTGCCTTTGTGTTTGCGGTCTTGGCTGAGGTTGAGCAGCAAGTTGATATTGATCAGTTAGAGGGGCAAGAAAAGCGGGTATTTGGTTTTCTGAGCGAATTACTGATGGATACCTGGGTTAATACCAAGGGCTTGAAAGTAGTTGAGTGTCCGGTGATTAACTTAGAAAAAACCAATTGGTTGGATAAGGGGTATCACTTCTTAAAGCGGAAGTTTTTACCCAATACAAAAAAGAAGGTACATTTTTAACATGACAAAGCAATTTAACACTAAAAATTACGATTATCTAGTTGTCGGCGCCGGTCCGTTTGGGATGACTTTTGCTTATGAGGCTGCAAAGCGGGGTAAGCGTTCCTTGGTCATTGAAAAGCGCGCCTTTGTGGGTGGCAATACCCATACCCATACTGAAGACGGGATTACAGTTCACGACTTTGGGGCTCACATTTTCCATACTGATAATAAAGAAGTTTGGGATTATGTTCGTCAATTTGCTGAATTTAACGGTTTCCAAAACCAGGTGATTGCCAATTATAAGGGTGATTTGTATAACTTGCCTTTTAACATGAATACTTTCTACCAAATGTGGGGAACCAAGACACCGGATGAAGCCAGGGCCAAGATTGAAGAGCAAAAAGCAGCGGCTTTGAGCGAACTAGGTGATCGGCAACCTCGTAATTTGGAAGAACAAGCAATTTCATTGATTGGGACTGACATTTACCAAAAGTTGATTAAGGGTTATACCGAAAAGCAGTGGGGTCGTAAGGCGACCGAATTACCAGCCTTTATCATCAAACGTCTACCAGTTCGTTTTATTTACGATAATAACTACTTTAATCACCGGTATCAGGGAATCCCAGTTGGTGGCTACACGCAAATCTTTGAAAAGATGATTGAGCGTTCAAACGGTCTGATTGATGTCATGACGGATACTGATTTCTTTGAGCATCGTGAAGTCTTCATGGATGAATTCCCTCGAATCTTGTATACCGGTATGATTGACCAATTCTTTGACTATAAGTTTGGTGAATTGGAATATCGTTCTTTGCGCTTTGAAAGTGAAACTAAAGATAGTGATAATTACCAAGGAAATGCGGTTATCAACTATACTGATGCCCAAACTCCTTATACGCGAGTAATGGAATGGCGTCATTTTGATGGCTTGGCCGATGAAGGTAAAACCATTATTACCAAGGAATACCCACAAGATTGGGATCGCAGCAAGGAAGCTTACTATCCGGTTAACAACGAGCGCAATACTGAGATTTACAAACAGTATGCTAAGGAAGCTCGCCAAAACCACCCCGAAGTCATCTTTGGTGGTCGTTTAGGTAAGTACCGTTACTTTGATATGGATCAGGTGTTTAACGACGCCTTTAACACTGTTCGGGATGAATTTAAGGTCGATGACCAGTTTAATTTTGCCCATGATGTAGTGAAATAAGTTAGAAAAATATCCTAGAGATTCTGAGTAGGAAGTTTAGATGGGCGAACTGTCATGTCAACCACAGACTAAAAAATTATTAACGATTGTAGTGCCACTTCATAACGAAGAGGGAACGATTGAAATTTTTTATCATACAATCCAAAAAATTTTGCCTAAGTTAAATGTTGAAATATCATTTTACTTTATAGATGATGGTTCTAGTGACCATACCTTAGTAATTTTAAAACAATTAGCTAAGTTGGATAGTCGTATACATTTTATTAGTTTTTCTCGACAGTTTGGTAAGGAAGCCGGTATTTATGCTGGTTTACAGCATGCCAAAGGTGATTATGTAGTCGTAATGGATGTGGATTTACAAGACCCACCGGAATTATTACCAAAGATGTTAGCTGATGTGCAGTCGGGAGATTATGATGCTGTAGCGACCCGACGGATTGATCGAATTGGGGAGAAGAAACTTCGGGCCTGGTTTGCTAAGCGATTTTATAATTGGATGAACCGCATTAGCCAGACAGAATTTATCGATGGTATGCGTGATTATCGGGTTATGACTCGACAAATGGTTGATGCTATTTTAGCTTTACCCGAAAATCAGCGTTTTTCAAAAGGAATTTTTACTTGGGTTGGTTTTCGTACCAAATATATACCGCTATCCAATCATCAAAGAATAGCTGGTCGAAGTTCTTGGTCATTTTGGGAATTATTTAAGTATGCAATTGAAGGAATTGTGGCCTTTTCTACCGTCCCATTGACAATTGTGACAGTTGTAGGTCTGCTGTCTTCTGGATTAGCTGTATTAAGTATGCTGTTTATTATTATCCGAGCACTGGTTAGTAACAGTAGCGTGGCTGGCTGGCCATCAATGGTAACTATCATACTTTTTATTGGTGGTATTCAGTTGTTGAGTTTGGGAATAATTGGCCGTTATGTTGCTGCTGACTATATGGAAGCAAAGCGTCGACCAATTTATATTGTGAAAGAAAAGTGTTAAAAGGGAGAAAACGAATGGATAAGTTAGCGATTTTAATACCGGCTTATAACGAAGCACAAACAATTGGGAAAGTTGTTAGTGATGTTAAAGCGGTTACTAATAATATTCCTGGGACATCAATTTATGTCTATGATAATAATTCTAGTGATGATACAACGGCTATAGCTCAAGAAGCCGGTGCAATTGTTCGGCATGAATATGCTCAGGGCAAAGGTGCGGTTATTCGACGTATGTTTAGGGAAATCGATGCTGAAGTATACATTATGATTGATGCGGATGATACTTATCCAGTTGAAGCTATTCCAGAAATGTATAGTCGTGTTGTTAATCGGGGTGTTGATATGGTTGTCGGGGATCGTTTGTCTTCAACATATTTTGAGGAAAATAAGCGGCCATTTCATAACGTTGGGAATAGTTTAGTTCGTTGGTTAATCAATTTCCTCTTTAAAACTGATATTCGTGATATTTTAACTGGTTATCGTGCCTTTAGTTTCCGATTTGTTAAAACTTTCCCAGTATTATCACGGGGATTTGAAATTGAAACTGAGATGTCAATTCATGCTACTGAAAAAAGAATGTTAGTTGAAAATCAGGTAGTTTCTTATCGAGATCGTCCTGAGGGATCAGAGTCTAAATTGGATACATATGGGGATGGTTTTAAAGTTCTAAAGACCGTTATTAATCTGTATCGTGGTTACCATCCTTTTGCTTTTTACTCTATCTTTTCATTGATTGCTTTAATAGTTGCTGTATTATTATTTGTTTGGCGGGTAGCTATTCCTTACTCTAATACGCAGATGGTCGCTAACTTACCAACATTGATTGTGTCAATGATTCTATTGGTTCTTTCGGTCATTGCTTTCTTTTCTGGTTCGATTCTTAATGCAATTCAAACTAATGATAAACGAAACTTTGAATTAGCGTTAATTCATACTGAGGATCGACTAAAGGACCTCAATCATGAGCAATAATTGGTTTCATAGACAATTAAAAATTTCTTGGATACAGTGGCTATTTATTTTTTTAATTTCCACTTTTTTGGGCTTTTTTAATATTTTTGGTCAACTATTTAATGGGCATGATGGGACCTTAGCCAATAGTTTTACTATTACTCGTATCTGTTATTGGATTTTATGTAGTTTTGTTTTTGCTATTACTATGCTTAGCTTGTTATGGTTTAACCAAAAACTTGCATTAAGTAAAGGGACGATTCAGTTGTCTGGAACGTTCAAAAATTGCACTAAGTTTTTCAATAATCCTTGGAAGATTGCAGCCTTTTTAACTATTGTATGGGGATTATTTTTATTGCCCTTTATTCCAGTAATTTCTGGATGGGATTTTGTAGCTCAAGTCCGCGAGATGACTACTTTACGTTCGGCTGATCCAGTAAACGATATTTATAATATTTATCCAATCGGCCATTATTTAACCAGTAAGACGAGTTCAATGTGGAGTAATCAACATGGTGCTATCCTGACTGCTTTTTATGGATTAAGCGCTAAATGGAGTTGGCAGTTAGCTCATAGTTTCTTACCGGCATATCTATTCTTGGGAATAACTCACTTTGGTTTTGCTATTGCCGCTTACTCTTATGCTTTAAGTACTTTTTTACGAAGAATAAGCAATGTTTACTGGAAATTATTTACTTTTGTTCTGATTGTTTTTAATCCGATTATATTTTTGAACACAATTTCTTTAAGTAAAAATCCGTTATTTGTATCATCCTTTGTGCTGTTTATGGCGTTAATGGTCAAATTGTTCGATCAAAATGGTAAAGTTAATCGAACATGGATTCTCTCAATGTTTTTAACTGTTTTAATTGGTATCATTGCCGTTAAATGGGCTGCACAAATGTATCTTGTTGTATTAATTGGTTATTTAATTGTTTACCGTAAGGTAGCATGGAAACAATTATTAATTGGTATAGCCTTTCCTTTAATACTAATGAAAATTATTGTATGGGGATTGATGACTACCGGAGTTGTTATTGCTGATGATCCAATTGAGGCAAAGGGGATTCAAATTCAGCAAGTAGCACGATACATGAAAGAATATCCACACGATATTACCGATCAACAACGATCCGAATTAAATGAAATTTTTGTTGTAGATAATTTAGGAAAAATATATAATCCCAACATTTCTGACCCAATTAAGTCATCTGGCTATGCTAAATTTAATGATAAATTTGCAATGGGATATCGCTATTGGACTGCTAAACCAAAAGATTGGGTTCATTTTCATAAGATTTGGTTGTCTTTATTCGCTAAACATCCAGTCGTCTTTTTAGATGCCTTTATGGCTAAAATGGCAGGGTATTTCAATATCCGTGATATTCCTTTTAATGATATTAGTACAACCATGTATGCTGATGTGGTTGGTAATGGATATGGGTCACTCCAAACGGGTGTCCATCGTCTATATAATAATCAGTTTAGGGAACATGCTAGTAATCTTTTTTATAAAACTTTCAATCAACGATGGAAAGGTTTATTGATGCATGGGAACTTTTGGATTGTTCTAGGTTTATTATTGCTTCCTATTTTCCTAACTAATTGGAAATCATTTTTAATTGAGTTGCCGATTCTATTGCAAACGGGTATCGTAATTTTATCACCAGTGGAAAATTCACAAAGATATGCATTGGGAATTATGGTTGGTGTAATTTTGTTAATGATGATGCTTGGTACAAAAAAGCAGAACTTTTTGCTTAAATAGTAGATGTTTTGCCATGTCAAATAATTACTGAGTAATCAGGATATTGAAGTTTAAATTTTAGAGAGAAAAAACATGCGGAATAGATTGTCGAAAAGCTTTTTTCCATTAATAATATTTTTCCTATTTTCCTTGTCACTAGGAAGTTTATATATTAAAAATATTGGCCCTAAGTCTGTAGGAGACTACGACATGCATTTTTATAATACTTATATTTTAGCGACAGGGCAATTTAACGATAATTTTAAATCTGACTTAGAAAATCATAATATGAAAAAAATGGTATTTGTCGGGCCAGAAAATTTTTTAAACTTAAATGGCGCTGATTATGGTTATGAAGGTAAAATTCTATCTCCATTGGAAAAGGACCCTAATTGGCAAGAACAGCTAGATTCTTATAATATATCAAATGGATCAACTCGTCATTTGGTACGGACTCAGTATCCACCGTTAAATTGGATTTTTCAGGCAATAGGATTAAAAATTGGTATGTTACTACATCAATCACCATTTCATGCCTGGCAAATGGCTCGTGTTGCTAATTTTTGTGGTTTTATAACCATTATGATATTAGCCATTGTTATTATTCCACGAGGGAAATGGGTATTGACAGCTGTTGGCATTTTTCCTATTTCTGTTTTTCTTGCTTCCTCAATGAGTGGAGATGCAATCAATATTTCTATTTCAGCCTTGTTGGTTGCCTATATAATGCACCTTCGTTTTTCGTCTCAACAATATCAAATTATTAAATTGAGTCAAATTATAAAATTGATGGGGCTAGTTTTGATTATTTTTAATTTAAAAGTAGCCTATGTACCTATGCTGGTGATTATCTTTTTGATTCCAAATAAATTTTATAGTTTAAAGAAAAAAATAATTTCTGTTGGAATTGCTAGCTTATTAGGACTTTTGATGTATTGGTTATGGTCTTCTAAATTTGGGACTGTTTTATTAGGTTTCGCAGATTTACCTCAAAATATACTTTTTGTAAAAGAACATTTGATAACAGCACTATTCTCGGTAATTATATTTACGTTAAACATACCATTCTATTTTATAGCTGGATTGAGTACTGGTGGAGCTGTAGGTGTTTTAGGATTTATCACAATTATATTTGCTATTCTATTAATTATTCAAACAATTAGCGTTAATTATCAGAGTATTAATATTAATGTTTCAAAGCTATCCGAACGTATTATGTTGTATCTTCCTATTATGCTAGGATTGTTGGCGTTTCTAGGAGTTATGATGTTAACTAGTTTTGCACTTTTAACGACCTGGACCAAAGTTTATCCAGGTGGTGTGGGAAAGACATTTGGAATGACCGATATACAAGGTTTACAGGCAAGATATTTAGTTCCTTTAATGCCCTTAATTGCATTGATATATGGTGTTTCAAAAGATTTTATAGTTACAGCTAAAAATAGTATTTCAGAAAATTAAAAGTTGGGTGGATTTAAAGGTGGGAAATAAAATTAGTGCAGTAATCGTCACCTATAATCGTTTGTCCTTGTTAAAAGAAGTAATTAATAGTCTAAAAAATCAACAAATCTTATTAAGTCACATCATTGTGGTGGATAATGCTAGTAAGCAGGATACGCAGGATTATCTGGAATCATTAGGGAATCAAATTGATTATCTACGTCTTCCTGAAAATATTGGTGGGGCTGGTGGCTTTAATCGAGGTGTACGTCATTTTATGGAGCATACTGGCGATGATTATGTCTGGCTCATGGACGATGACACAGTACCTTATCCCGACACTTTAACAGCTTTGTTAAATTTTGCCCAGCAACAACAAAATTTTGGATTTTTGGCCAGTGACGTGCGTTGGACTGATGGACATCGCGCCAAGATGAATCGTCCAGCACCGATGAACCGCCTACAAGTCATTCCAGAAGATCAGATAGAGCCAGTGCAACTTCAAAATGCTACTTTCGTGTCTTTACTGTTAAAACGGTCAGTAGTTAAACAAATAGGGTTACCTATCACTGAATTTTTCATCTGGGGTGATGACATTGAGTATACGGAAAGGGCAGGACGAATAGCGCCAGGATATTTCGTACCTAGTGCAAAAGTGGTTCATAAAATGACTACTAATGTTGGTAGCAGTATTTTAAATGATGTGCCAGCACGGATCCCACGCTATTTTTATTCTTACCGTAATAAAATGTACTATGCTAATCAACGAGACTTTTATCGTAAAAATCGAGCTCGGGCGAGAATGTTGTACGAATATTTGCAATTGTACTTTTCAAAAGTGCCTCAGCGTAAAGAGCGTTTAGCAGTCTTTAAAAAGGGTATTAAGGCCGGGTGTTCTTTTAAACCTACTGTAGAATATGCTTCAGACTCTACAAATAAATAAGTAAGATTAGAGACTTTATTAAAGTTTAATCTTACTTCGATATAGTTTACTTATCATAAAATAAGGCTAGATAGTGGAGTTAAACATGATTGATACGGTAAAAAATTTATATCAAAAACATCGAGAAACAATTTTATATCTATTTTTTGGTGGTGCTACTTTTGTGGCAAATATGATTTGCTACTATGTACTGGCAGATTTATTAAATTTGGATGTGACCATTTCCTATCTCATATCGTGGTTTGTGGCGGTTTTATTTGCTTATTTAACCAACAGAATATGGGTGTTTCAGTCTCAGGTAAAACATTGGCAAGGAATTGCACAAGAGGTTTGGCAATTTTATTTAGCTCGAATTTTAACTGGAATTTTAGGGTGGTTAATTTTAGTTTTTGGAGTCGAATTACTACATCAAAACGGTTTATTATGGAACGGAATCCAAAATATCTTTGTAATTGTTTCTAATTATGCTTTAAGTAAGCTTTACATCTTTAAAGACAAATAAAAAAACCTGGTAATCATTGATTACCAGGTTTTTTAAATCTTACTTAACGTACTTTGATAAACGTGACTTTTGACGAGAAGCCTTGTTCTTCTTGATCAAGCCCTTTGAGTAGGCGTGGTCAATAGCCGCAGAAGCTTCGCGGTAAAGCTTTTCCAAATCACCTTCGCCAGCAGCAGCGGCCTTTTCTAAACGCTTGATAGTCGTCCGGTAAGCACTACGTAGTGGCTCATTACGATCGTGTTGCTTTTGAGTTAAGCGCACACGTTGAATTGAAGATTCAATAATAGGCATATGTCTTTCTCCTTAAATTTGATACGAGGTTTTGAGTTAATCCAGTGATTAACGACGCAAACCTAGGCGTTGAATCAACTCACGGTAACGGGCAATATCGTTGTTACGTAGGTAACGCAACAAGTTACGACGGCGACCGATCTTCTTCATCAAACCACGTTGTGAGTGGAAATCATGCTTGTGAGCTGCCATGTGTCCGTTTAATTCGTTAATGTCAGCAGTTAAAACTGCAACTTGAACTTCAACTGAACCTGTATCGCCTTCTTGACGGGCATATTCCTTAATGATTTCGTTCTTACGTTCTTGTGTAAGGGCCATAATCATATCCACCTTTCTAATTTGTCTCCGCTAGCTGAGTGAAACGACGGTGAGACGCTAAACTAAGGTAACGGACGGTTGTGTTATCACAACGCTCTCAATTATACCTACTTTTCTTTAAAAAGCAAATTAGGCGCAATCTAATCTATGTTAAAATAGACGAGTATAACAATTTAGAAAGGATAGTAGTTCGACTTGTTTTCAAGCAAGTTCAAATGAAAGTGGTAAATATGGCGGAAACGATTTCCAGAAACGATGTTGCCCACGTTGCCAGCTTGGCAAAGTTGGCTTTTGATGAGGCTAAATTAGACCAGTTCACTGATCAATTAACTGATATCTTAACCCTTTTTGAAACCCTATCAGAAGTCGATACCAGTGCGGTTGAACCAACCTATTCGGTTACACCAAATGTGAATCATTTGCGTGAAGATGTCGCTGATAATTGGCATCAAAAACAAGAACTATTGGCAAATGCGCCTGAAGAAGCAGCGGACCTAATCAAGGTTCCAGCCATCATTAAGGGGGAAGATGATTAATGACATTTAATTACTTTGACCATGATTTGAGTGATCTTCATCAAAAGCTCCTTAATCATGAGCTAACAGCCCAGGAATTAACGCAGGCAACGCTTGATAACATCACAGCTAGTGATGGTGATGTTCAGGCCTTTCTTGGTACAAATGGTCCTGAAGCCTTGCAGCAAGCTCAGGAATTGGATCAAAAGGGTGACTTTTCAAATCCATTAGCTGGAATTCCCATGGGGCTAAAAGACAACTTATCGACTAAGGGTCTAGAAACTCGGGGGGCTTCCAAAATTTTGGCTGGTTTCAAACCAGTTTATGACGCCACAGTCGTTCAAAAGTTGCAAGCAGCTGGGGCTATTTCCGTTGGAAAACTCAACATGGATGAATTTGCCATGGGTGGTTCTACTGAAAACTCAGCTTACCAAAAGACAACTAATGCTTGGGATCATACCAAGGTTCCGGGTGGTTCTTCTGGTGGATCGGCTGCTGCTGTAGCTGCTGGTCAAATTCCTTACGCCCTTGGTTCTGATACCGGTGGCTCTATTCGTCAGCCAGCAGCCTTTAACGGGATTGTTGGACTTAAGCCAACCTATGGCCGGGTGTCACGATTTGGTTTGTTTGCGATGGCTTCATCACTAGACCAAATTGGACCGCTAACTCGGACGGTTAAAGATAACGCCTTGGTACTAAATGCCATTGCTGGGTTTGATAAGATGGATTCAACTTCAGTTAAAAGCGAAGTACCTGATTTCACGGCTCAATTGAACCAAGGAATCAAGGGCATGCGGATTGCGGTTCCCAAGGAATACTTTGAAGAAGGAATTGATCCTAAGGTGGCTCAGCAAGTTAAAAGTGCCATTGAGCAACTCCGTGAGTTGGGGGCGACCGTTGATGAAGTTTCTTTGCCTCATACTCGTTATGGAGTAGCGGCTTATTACATTATTATGTCGTCTGAAGCTTCCTCAAACTTGCAACGTTATGACGGTATTCGGTATGGTTTCCGGGCTCCTGAGGCTAAGAGTTTGGAAGAGGTCTACGTTCAAACACGTTCGCAAGGCTTTGGTGATGAAGTTAAGCGTCGGATTATGTTAGGAACCTTCTCATTGTCGGCCGGTGCTTATGATGCCTTCTTTAAAAAGGCAGCACAGGTCCGGACTTTGATTGTCGAAGACTTTAACAAGGTCTTTAATGATTACGATTTGATTGTTGGGCCAACCGCACCAACGACAGCCTATGGCTTAGGTGAAGAAATCAATGATCCTAAGGCGATGTATTTGGCTGATGCCTTGACAATCCCAGTTAACTTAGCTGGTTTGCCAGGTTTGTCAATCAATGCTGGTTTTGTCGATGGATTGCCCGTCGGTTTGCAATTAATTGGTAAGCCATTTGATGAAGCTACAATCTATCAAGCCGCCCAGGCCTTTGAAGATGCAACCCGTTGGTTTGAAAAGCGACCTGCTGTCGCAGAAAAGTACTGAGGAGGAAAAAATGGCAAACGGAAATTTTGAAACAACGATTGGACTTGAAGTTCACGTTGAAATGCAAACCAATTCCAAACTATTATCACCCTCACCGGTACATTATGGGGATTCACCCAATGCTAATACCAATGTGATTGACTGGGCCTATCCAGGAGTTTTGCCAGTCGCTAACAAGGGTGCTTTGGAATACGGGATGCGGGTGGCTTTGGCCCTAAATGCAAAGATTTCACCCTTTATTCGCTGGGATCGGAAGAACTATTTCTACCCTGATAATCCGAAGTCTTATCAGACCACTCAGTCCCAAACGCCATTGGGAACGAATGGTTATTTAGACGTTAAGCTAGAAAATGGCGAAACTAAGCGGGTGCGCATTCACGAATTGCACGTCGAAGAAGATGCGGGTAAAAATACCCACGGAACCGATGGTCATTCCTATGTCGATTTGAACCGTCAGGGAACGCCTTTGGTGGAAATTGTTTCTGAACCAGATTTGCACTCACCAGATGAAGCCTATGCTTATTTGGAACAGTTGCGTCAAGTCATCTTGTTTACTGGCGTTTCCGAAGCCAAGATGCAAGAAGGGCAGATGCGAGCTGATGTCAACATCTCAATTCGTCCTTACGGGGCCAAGGAATACGGTACCCGAGTGGAAATGAAGAACGTTAACTCCTTTAACTATGTGCGTAACGCTTTGATTTATGAAGAAAAGCGTCAAGCGGCGGCTTTGCGCGCTGGTGAAAAGTTAGTTCAAGAAACTCGTCGTTACGATGAACCAACTAAGTCAACGATTTCCATGCGAGTCAAGGAAGTTGCCGATGATTATCGTTACTTCCCTGAACCAGATTTGTCACCAATTGAAATTAGCCAGGACTGGATTGATGAAGTGGCCGCTAACTTACCTAAGTCAGCAGCGCAACGGCGTCAGTACTACGTGGATGATTTGGGAATTGAACCTTATGATGCCGAAGTGTTGACACAGACCTTGGCTATGGCTGATTTCTATGACCAAACCGTTCAGGCGGGCGCCGAGCCTAAGCGAGCTGCTAACTACCTGATTGGGGATGTGAATGCTTACTTGAATAAGACCCAGCTAGAATTACAAGAAACTAAGCTAACGCCAGCTAATTTGGCTGGAATGGTGAAGTTGATTGAAGATGGTACGATTTCAACTAAGCAAGCCAAGAAGGTCTTTGAGGCCATCATGGATGGAGAAGAACCGGAAGCCTTCGCTAAGAAGAATGGTTTGGTGCAGATCAGTGATCCAGCGGTCTTGTTGCCATGGGTAACCGAAGTTTTGGACGCAAACCCACAATCAATTGAAGACTTTAAGGGTGGTAAAGATCGTGCCGTTGGTTTCTTAATCGGACAATTGATGAAGAAGTCTAAGGGACAAGCTAATCCGAGTGTCTTGAACCAAATTTTGATGCAAGAATTAAAGCAACGTTAAATTTATTTAAGTGAACCGTGCTGGTTCGCGTACATATTAGTAAGAATGAAAGAAAGGTCCAGCCAAGGGCTGTGATGGCAAGGTAAAGATGAAAAGAGCTCGAATTATTTATAATCCAACCTCTGGTCGTGAAGTTATTAAACGTGAGATGCTCGATATTTTAGCAGTCTATGAACAGGCCGGCTATGAAACCTCTGCTTTTGCTACCACACCCGATCCGCTCAGTGCCGCTAAGGAGGCGGAACGGGCTGCTAAGGAGGGATTTGATTTAATCGTGGCTGCTGGTGGTGATGGGACCATTAATGAAGTGGTCAACGGGGTGGCTCCTTTACGCAAGCGGCCGATGATTGCCATTATCCCAGCGGGGACGACCAATGACTATGCTCGGGCCTTAAAAATTCCCCGAGATGAGCCCTTGGAAGCTGCCAAAGTCATTTTTAAAAATGAAAATATAAAAATGGATATTGGTAAAGTCAATAATCAAACGGGCACTAAGTACTTTATGAATATCGCGGCCCTGGGCACGATTAGTGAAGTAACCTATTCGGTACCCTCAATTATGAAGTCCCTTTATGGTTACTTAGCCTACCTAATTAAGGGAACCGAATTAATCGCCCGGGTTAAAAATGTTAATGCCCGCGTTAGTTATGATGGTGGTGAATATTCGGGTAGTATTTCAATGATTTTCCTAGCTTTGACGAATTCAGTCGGTGGCTTTGAGTCGATTGTGCCCGATGCCAAGCTGGATGATGGTAAATTTACCCTGTTGATTGTGAAAACGGCTAATATTTTCCAAATTATGGAGTTAGTGGCGCAAACGCTTAATGGTGGTCGCCACATTGATAATGAGAATTTGATTTATAAAAAGACCAATAAAGTTGAGATTACACCACTAAGTGATGAACAATTAAAAGTTAACTTGGATGGCGAATATGGTGGCGATGCGCCAATGAGTTTTAAAAATTTGAGGCAGCATATTCGTTTTGTAGCCAACCGATCGGCCATGTCTGTCCGTGCAATCGAAGAAAATGCCAAGCAGCAGTTTGTCGAAGAAGTTGAAAAATTAGAAGCCCAAGAACAAAAAGAAGACTAGGAAAATAATGGCAAAAAAAAATCGTTTGGTTCAGTTAAAAGCGCCAGTCCAAAAAAATGATGAGATCGAGGCTCAAGTCGTTGATTTGAGTTATCAGGGGATGGGAGTGGTCAAAGTCGACCATTTCCCAATTTTTGTGTTAGATGCCTTGCCCGATGAGTTAGTTAAAATTCAGATTACTAAGGTCTTAAAAAACTACGCTTTTGGCCGTGTGTTGCAACGTTTAAAGGCTTCTGCTCAACGAGTCGAGTTGACTGATCAGGTAGCTTTGAGCTCAGGAATTGCCCCTTTAGCTAATTTGGCCTATCCGGCTCAATTAGACTTTAAAACACGTCAAGTAGAAGAAGTCTTTAAAAAGCAACATTTATCCGTTACTGTGGCCCCAACGATTGGGATGGAAGATCCGACCCATTATCGAAATAAGGCGCAGGTGCCGGTGCAGATGATTAATGGTCAGTTGAGCACTGGTTTTTATCGGCGCGGTTCCCACCGCTTAATTACCACGGATAGTTTTTACATTCAAGATGAGCACGTCGACCAGGCGGTCCGAGTGACCCGTGATATTTTGCGTTCACTGGGCATTAGTGCTTATGACGAAGACAATAAAAAGGGCGTTGTCCGTCATATTATGGCGCGCTGGGGTTATCATTCCCACCAATTGATGGTCGTGGTGGTTACTAGAAGTGCTAAGTTACCTCAAGCTGATCGACTAGTCGAAGAATTACAGGCTCAATTACCACAGTTAACCAGTGTCATTCAAAATATCAATGGCGCACCAACCAATGTCATCATGGGGGCTAAAAACCATGTTTTGTGGGGCCAGCCGGCCATTGAAGATGAACTTTTGGGTAAGCGCTATGTAATTGGCCCTAACTCTTTTTATCAAGTTAATCCCCAAACGACAGCCACCGTTTATCAATTAGCCGTTCAGGCGGCCCAGTTAAAGACCAGTGATACGGTTATTGATGCCTATTGTGGGATTGGGACAATTGCTTTAACGGTTGCCGATCAGGTCAAGCAGGTTTACGGTGTTGAAGTTGTGCCCGAAGCGATTAAAGATGCACAACATAATGCCCAGTTAAATCATGTGCAAAATGTTGATTTTGTGACAGCTGATGCGCCCGAACAAATGTTGGCCTGGTCGCAAGCTGGTTTGCAACCGGATGTGATTTTTGTTGACCCACCACGTAAGGGTTTGACGCCGGAATTGATTGATGCTTCGGTCAGCATGCAGCCGGAAAAAATTGTTTATGTAAGCTGTAATCCAGCCACTTTGGCTCGGGATGCGGCTCAGCTGGCTGAACAAGGCTATCAAATTGTCAACCCAGTTCAGCCAGTGGATCAATTCCCACAGACCTTACATGTTGAATGCGTGGTTACTTTTGTAAAATCCTAACAGATAAGAGAGGATTACGATGCCAAAAAACGCTGATACACCAATGATGGAACAATACCATCAAATAAAAAAACAGTACCCCGATGCCTTTGTTTTCTATCGGCTTGGGGACTTTTTTGAGTTGTTTGAAGATGATGCTATTTTAGGCGCTAAGTTACTGGAATTAACCCTAACTTCCCGTAATAAAAATTCTAAAAATCCAGTACCAATGGCTGGTATACCTCATCATGCGGCTCAAAATTATATTGATATTTTAGTTGATCAGGGCTATAAAGTCGCCATTGTCGAACAAATGGAAGACCCAGCCGCTGCTAAGGGAATGGTGAAACGGGATGTTGTCCAATTGGTCACACCTGGAACCAAATTAAACGGCCAGGGCCAAGATGGTAAGGAAAATAATTATCTGGCAGCGCTGTATCCTTGTCCAACTGGCTTTTCTTTGAGTTATCTTGATTTATCAACTGGAGAATTAAAAGTTACCAGTATGACTCATTTGGCGGATGCACTGGATGAATTAAGCTCAATCGAAGCTAAAGAAGTGGTCCTTTTACGTAATGATGAGCAAACCACGCAGTTACACTTAGCTGATCAATTGGGTCAACGGGGGATGGTAGTTTCCCATGAAGAATTAGGCGAAGCCAGTGCCACCATTAGCTATCTCATCAATCCCTTGGATGCTAGTGAACAACGCTTAGTGACAACCTTATTACTCCAGTATTTGTTTGAAACCCAAAGAAGAAATCTAGATCATATTGTGCCAGCGCAAGCTTATGAGCGTCTGGCCTATTTGCGTTTTAATCAGGCGACGCGCTTAAATTTGGACTTAGTTGAGAATGCTCGGACCAAGAAAAAATCCGGTTCTTTATTAGGCCTAATTGACCAAAGTAAAACGGCGATGGGGGGGCGATTACTTAAGCAGTGGCTGTTACGGCCCTTGCGCACTGTGGATAAGATTAACGAACGCCTGGACTTGTTAACGGCTTTTACCGAAGAATTTTTTGTACGGGGCACGATTCAAGATCAGTTGAAGTCGGTTTATGACTTAGAGCGATTAGCCGCTCGAGCGGCTATGGGTAGTATGAATGCCCGCGAATTAGTCCAGTTAAAGCGTTCATTGCGGTCAATTCCAGCGATGAAGACTGCCTTGGAAGCTGCTGATAGTCCTCTATTAAAGCAAGCTGGTACTAGTCTGGATGGTTTAGTTGATTTAGCCGATTTAATTGAGGCAGCGATTGTTGACGATCCACCAATCAGTGTGCGAGAAGGGGATTTGATTAAGGATGGCTATGAACCAGCCATTGATCAGTACCGTTCGGTCCTTAAGGATAATCAGGATTGGCTGGCTAGTTTTGAAAAAAGTGAACGACAAGCCACTGGTATTTCCTCTTTAAAGGTCGGCTACAATAAGAATTTTGGCTACTTCTTGGAAGTAACCAAGGCCAATATTCCTAAATTAGCACCAGATCGCTATGAACGCCGGCAGACTTTAACGAATGCCGAGCGGTTTGTGACGCCCGAATTAAAAGAGCATGAAAGTTTGATTGTCGAAGCCCAAGCTAAGCGGACAGAACGTGAATACCAAGTCTTTACAACGGTTCGAGATCAAGTTAAGGCCGAAATCAAACGGCTCCAGCAGTTAGCTCAGCAGGTGGCGCGTTTAGATGTCTTAGCCGCTTTGGCTGACGTGGCCGAACAACGAAATTATGTCCGGCCGACATTTTATCAAAACCATGCCCAAATCAATATTCGCCAAGGCCGTCATCCGGTCATTGAATCGCTCTTGGGACCGGGCGAATTTGTCGCTAATGATGTTATTTTTGATGAAAAAACCAACATTCAATTAATTACTGGACCCAACATGGCTGGTAAATCAACCTATATGCGGGAACTGGCGTTGATTGTGGTCATGGCTCAAATTGGTAGTTTTGTCCCGGCTGATCAGGCCCAATTACCAGTTTTTGACCAGATTTTCACTCGCATCGGGGCCAATGATGATTTGGTCAACGGCCAGTCAACCTTCATGGTGGAAATGGCTGAAGCTAATTTAGCCTTGCAAGAAGCCAGTGCCCATTCGTTAATTTTATTTGATGAATTGGGCCGTGGTACGGCAACCTATGACGGCATGGCCTTAGCTCAGGCCATCATCGAATATTTGGATCAACATATCCATGCTAAAACTCTGTTTTCAACGCACTATCATGAATTAACGGTTTTAGCTGACCGTTATGCTGATATTGAAAATGTTCATGTGGGGGCTGAAGTTGATGACCAAGGCAAGCTACATTTCCTACATCAAGTCCAAAAGGGACCGGCCGACCGTTCTTATGGAATCCATGTGGCGGCCCTAGCCGGTTTGCCACAGCCACTGATTCAAAATGCAACGACTATTTTAAGTGATTTAGAGGCTGGTGGTAGTCAAACTGTGCCAGTTTCTAAACCAGTTATGCCAACTGCTGATAATCTGGCCGAAGAAATTCCACTCTTTACCTTCCAGGAAGAGCAAGATGCCAGCCAGCAGGTCTTAAAGCAACTCGATGAGCTGAAAATTAACGAATTAACACCTTTGGAAGCCCTCAATACTTTGAATCAATTGCAGAAAATGAGGTTAGACAATGGCCAAAATTCATGAGTTATCCAATTTACTTGCCAACCAAATTGCGGCCGGAGAAGTAATTGAACGGCCAGCCAGTGTAGTCAAGGAGCTGGTCGAAAATGCCATTGATGCTAAAGCCAGTCAAATTCATGTTTTAGTCGAAGATGGTGGTAAAAAGTTAATTCGCGTGGTTGACAATGGGCAGGGAATCGAGCAAGAAGATATTCCCTTGGCTTTTGTGCGTCATGCTACTAGTAAAATTTCCAACCGGCATGACTTGTTTCAAATTTTATCTTTGGGATTTCGGGGTGAAGCACTGCCTTCGATTGCTGCCGTAGCTGATGTTACCTTAGCTTCCCGAGCTCAAGATGAAGATCAGGGCTTAACCTACCAGGTTAAGGGGGGCGAAGTAATTGGGAGCCAAGCAGCCAATGGGCGGTTAGGAACCTCGGTTTCAGTCCGGGATTTGTTTTATAACACGCCCGCTCGTTTGAAATACCTCAAGAGTAAGAGTACCGAACTGGCAAAAATTGTTGAAAATATTAACCATTTAGCCTTGGCCTATCCAGAAATTGCCTTTCATTTGGCTCATAACGGTCAGGTGCTTTTCCAATCCGCAGGTAAAGGTAATTTACAGCAGGTAATTGCCAATATTTATGGCCGAGATGTGGCGCAAAAGATGCGTTCAATTACTGGTCAAAGTGAGCATTTTAAAATCGATGGTTGGATTTCTCGACCCGATTTAACCCGTAGTTCTCGCGATTATTTAACGGTTTTGGTGAATCATCGTTTTGTTAAAAATTTTTCGATTACCAATGCTGTCGTGCAGGGCTACGGCTCTAAGCTAATGGTCGGCCGTTTTCCAGTCGGTGTGATTAACGTTGAATTAGATCCGCTTTTGGTAGATGTTAATGTGCATCCGCAAAAATCTGAAATTCGTTTGGCCGAAGAGGGCGAATTGACCCAACTAGTAACTCAAGCAGTTCGAGACATTTTGGGGGAGGAGAATTTAATCCCAGATGCCTTGGAAAATTTGTATGGTCCTAAGAATCAAGCAGTCCGTCCAATTACTAGTGAGCCGTTATCCCAAGAGGCCCAACCAGTAGCAACTACTGAAATTAAGCCACAAATGACGATCACGGATGCGCCTATTCTGATTGAACACGCTAGTCAGTTGGCCCAACCAGCTGTTCAAGCCTTTACGCAAAAATATCAAGCCGAGGCTTGGCTGCCGATTTTTGATGAGCAGCCAGAGTCAACTACTAATCAATTAGCCCAAGAGCCCAAAGCTTATCAAAGTAGCAGTTCAGCCAATGAACAGTTAGATTTGGACTTTAATACCAGTAAGGAAACGGGTTTTCCAGTCTTGGATTATATCGGCCAAATGCATGGTACTTTCTTATTTGCTCAATCGGTTCAGGGTCTGTACTTAATTGACCAACATGCAGCTCAAGAACGGGTTAACTATGAGTATTTCCGTCAGGCAATTGGCCAAGTTAGTCGTGATCAACAGCAGTTGTTGACTCCCTTGGTTTTGCATTATTCAACGGCGGATATCTTAAAAATTATGGATCATCAGCAACAACTTCAAGAAGTGGGATTACAGTTAGAAAGTTTTGGACCGACCAGCTTGATTTTACGTGAGCATCCAACTTGGTTTATCAAAGGCCAGGAAGAAGCAACGATTCGGGAAATGATTGACTGGATTTTGCGGGAAGGTAGCCTAACCGTGGCCCAGTTCCGTGAAAAAACAGCCATCATGATGAGTTGTAAGCGGGCTATTAAGGCCAATATGGCCTTAGACGATGTCCAGGCCCGACAACTCCTAGTTCATTTAGCCCAGTGTGAAAATCCTTATAACTGTCCGCATGGTCGGCCAGTTCTGATTTCCTTTAGTTTGGCTGACATGGAAAAGATGTTTAAACGGATTCAAGATGCCCACCAAGCCTGGCAAACTTATGACACGCATCCCTTCTAATTAATTGAAAGGTAAATAATGAATAATAATGATATTGTGATTCGCTTGCGTTACGCTCTGAATTTAACCAGTGCGGACTTGCGCCACATTTTTAGTCTAGGGGACCTGGAAATTTCAGGGGCGACTTTAGATAAAGTAATGACTAAACAAGATGCCGAAACACCCTTTGATCAACACCTCAGTACCCATGACTTAGAAGCCTTTTTAAATGGTTTAGTGGTTTATAAACGTGGCGTTAAAAAGGATGCTCAGGGACAGGAGGTCAAACCTAGTTTTGACATTACTGAACCAGCCATGATTAATAACGTGGTAATTAAAAAGATTAAGATTGCCCTGCACTATACCAGTGAAGATCTACAAGAATTGATGGAACTGGCTGGTGATCAGATTTCAAAGGGTGAATTAAGTGCGGTCTTGCGGAGCCCCGATCATCGTAACTATCGACCAGCCGGTGATCGTTATCTCCGTAAAATTTTAAAGGGGATGGCCCTTAAATATCGGTCAAATTGATTTTAATCGTTAAAAATTTTTGATTTGGTACTATAGAAGTAGTGAGATATTCAACAGGAGTTGAAAGCGATGTACTTAGGAAAAATGGAAATCTTAGAAAATGAACCCCTCGCACCCTATGCTTATACCCAAGCTGGTGGCCCGGCGGATTTTTTAGCTCAGCCAGAAACGATTGAAGAACTACGCAGTCTTTTAAATTGGGCGCAGGAGCGAGAATTGCCAATTTTTGCCTTTGGTCGTCTTTCAAATATTGTGGTGCGTAATGGTGGTCTTAAAGGCTTGGTAATTTTACTGTCCAATTTAAAGACTATTGAGCAAATTGATGCCACCACGATTCGCGCTCAAGCTGGGTGCGACCTAATCTGGGCCGCTAATCAAGCTTTAGCCTGGCACTTAAGTGGTTTGGAATGGGGCGCTGGTATTCCCGGTAGTGTTGGTGGGGCAGTCTTTATGAACGCTGGTGCTTACGGCGGACAGGCTGATATGGTAGTCCAACAAGTAAGTGCCCTAATGCCCGATGGGCAGTTAGTAACCTTTACCAAAGATCAATTAGCCTTTGGTTACCGGCAATCGGTATTTCAAGATAACGGGGGCGTGATTGTTAGTGCAGATTTTGCGCTTAAACCAGCTGATCCAGCTTTAATTCAAGCCCAGATGGATGAAAATAATTATCGAAGAGCAAGTAAACAACCCCTTAACTATCCTTCCAACGGCTCAGTCTTTAAGCGGCCAGTGGGTCATTTTGCCGGTAAATTAATTATGGATGCCGGTTTGCAAGGTAGTCGACGGGGTGGTGTAGAAGTCTCTAAAAAACATGCGGGCTTTATGGTCAACGTTGACCGAGGCAATGGAAATGATTATGAAGATTTAATTCATCATGTTCAAGCAACCATTAAAGCCCAAGATGGATTGGACTTAGAAACTGAAGTCCGTATTATGGGGGAACGTTAAACTATGGGAATTATTGAACTGATCATTGTATTAGTGATTGGCGTTACTGTTTCAAATATTATTTCGCACTTCATTCCTTTCATACCAATCAGTCTATTTCAAATTTTAATTGGTTTAGCCTTAGCGCTGGTGGCAGGGGTTGATATTAAAGTTGATAGTCATTGGTTTATGCTACTTTTCGTGGCGCCCTTGCTATTTAATGATGCTTGGCGCTTTCCCAAAAGAGAACTTTGGGAGCTCCGGGGACCGATTTTAGGAAATGCCATTTTGCTGGTGTTGATTACTACACTGGTTGGTGGCTTTTTAATACATATTGTGGTACCGCAGTTGCCAATTCCAGTCGCCTTGGCCTTGGCGGCGGTGATTTCTCCGACTGATCCAGTGGCCGTCCAGGCCATTGCCAAACGAGTAAAATTACCCGAAAACGTCATGCACGTGGTGACCGGTGAGAGTTTAGTTAACGATGCGACTGGCCTGGTTAGCTTTAATACGGCGGTTAAAGCGACAGTTGTTGGTAGTTTTATGATTGGCGATGCCTTGATTAATTTTGCCTGGATGACAATTGCCGGCGTCATCGTCGGTGGCTTAGTCGGCGCCCTAATCGTGTGGGTGCGTGATTCGATTGCCCGTTTTGGTCTCAATGATATTGTTTTTTACACGGTGATCACCTTGTTAATTCCCTTTATTGTATATTGGGATGCCGAAGTGCCGATCCATTCATCGGGCTTAATTGCTGTGGTGACTGCTGGTATTGTAGCTAAATTGCTTAACGATCGGCATCAAGGCCTCCAATCCTCGGAAGCTTCAATTATGTCGGTTCATATTTGGGAAGTGTGGGTCTACTTACTAAACGGGTTGATTTTTGTTTTATTGGGGATTATCCTACCGTCTGCGACCCATAATATTTTTGAAAGTAATCAAATTCACAACTTTACGGCGATTTATTATGGTTTCATGGTGTGGTTGATTATCTTTAGCCTTCGTTCCCTCTGGGCCTATGGTATTCAATGGGGACATTATTGGCGCCATCATAGTGCGATTCCTTCGTTTCGTACTGCCATTATTTCTGGTTTAACCGGCGTTCGTGGAGCGGTTACCATGGCCGCGGTGCTAACCATTCCAACTGTGACCGCTAGTGGCCAGGTTTTTCCAGGTCGGGATTTGGTGATTTTCTTAGCAGCAATGGTGGTTATTTTGAGTTTGTTAGTGGCTTCAATCATGTTGCCAATTGTGACCAAGCAAAAAACCCGCCACGATTTCACGCAGCCGGAAATGGACGTAGAAATTGATAGCGACGATGATTCAACGGATAAGAAAAGCGAACAATTAGATGAAGTTCAGGCGCGAATTTGGATTGTACGGATTGGTATTCAACAGTTACGTGATTTACAAAATGATGAAAACCGGCGGATTATCTTTGAACTGGTCACTCGACGCCAAAAAACAATTCGCCAATTACGTCAAGAAATTGGCGATGATTCCAACCAGTATGATTTAATTTCCGAACAGGAGCAAGAATTACTAGACAGTGCTGTCCAGGCTGAGCGGGATGCCTTACAACAGTTATTAGTTAGTGAACAAATCTCACCAATGACCTATTCCATTCAAGCCCGTCATTTGGATCAGGTAGCTGATAGCTTGGAAAGCCACCACCGTTATCGTGCCCAACGTGGACTTAAGCCACTATTACATAAAGCCCGAGTAGCTATTCATGTTTGGTTGTCCGGCCAATCAAGTGATAAAGTTAGAGAAGAAAGTGATTTAGTAGTGCGGGAAATGTCTAAGGCCGCTATTAAATGTTTATCTAATTTAGCTAGTGAACAAGTGGGAGATACGGTTAGTCAGCGAATTTACCGTCAGTCAGCCTATAATTTGATTGTTGTTTATCGTTATCAAATTGAGCAGGCTAAGCACAGCGATTCGATTTCTCAACGAGATTTAGACGATCGTTGGCGTTTGGAATTGGAATTGAAGGCTTTAAATGCTGAACGTGATATGACCCAGCAGTTGTACGAACAGGGTCGGATTAACCGACAAACCAGTATTAACTTGCGCCAATTCATTAACTATGCAGAAACAAAGGCCTTGGTCGGTCGCAATGAGGAGTAGAAGATGGATTTTTTGTCATATGTAACTGGTAATAATCTAGTTCATTTGCTAGATATTCTCATTATTTGGTTCTTACTTTATAAGGTAATTACCTTTGTCGAGGGAACGCGGGCCCTGCAAATTTTGTTAGGCATCGGGGCCATCATTTTAATCAAGGTCATCAGTTGGTATACCGGTTTGACCACGGTTTCTTGGTTGATGGATCAATTAATCACCTGGGCACCAATTGCGCTGGTGGTTATTTTCCAACAAGAAATTCGGCGGGGATTGGAAAGCTTGGGGCGGCGGATGACCGTTCGGCGACGGCACTTAGATAATGCGCAAGCTCATGAATTAATTCAATCTTTGGATATGGCCTTGCAGTATATGTCTAAACGGCGGATTGGGGCTTTAATTACCATTAATCGTAAGGAAAGTCTGGAAGAATATATTAAAACTGGGATCGCTTTAGATGCCGATGTCAGTGGACAATTACTGGTTAATATTTTTATTCCAAATACACCCTTGCATGATGGGGCCGTGATTATTAATAATGGTCGAATCGCCGTTGCTGCAGCCTACTTACCACTATCAGAGAGTACCCGTATTCCTAAAGAATTGGGCACTCGTCACCGGGCAGCAGTGGGAATTTCTGAGGCCACCGACGCCTTGACAATTGTGGTTTCTGAAGAGACTGGTGAGATTACAATTACGCAAAATGGCGAGATGTTACGTAATATGAATTCAGAAACATATACGAACTTCTTTGAAAAGCAGTTTATTACTACGGAGGCAGCGGCTAAACAGCCTTGGCATCGTAAATTTTTGGGGAGGTTTGGTCAATGAATAAATGGACGAATTCAAAGATTTTAAACCTGATTTTTTCGTTGTTTCTAGCTGTTTTACTCTCAGCCTATGTATTGAGTACCCAATCAGCTAGTCGTAATGGTAATAATGAATTTACTTCAATTTTGCCCGAGAAAAAAATAAATCTAACAGTTCCGCTTAATCTGCAATATAATAATGACGAATACGTTGTGGTGGGCGCACCGACCTCGGTAAGTTTGGCAGTCCATGGACCAGCGGCCTTAGTGACTACGACGCAAAGTCATAATGACATTCAGGCCGTTGCTGATTTACGCGATTTGGGTGTGGGGCAGCACACAGTAAAATTGGCCGTTAAAGGAGTTAATTCGGCGCTAACATCAACAGTTAGCCCGCAGACGGTTAATGTTACGATTGCTAAGAAAACCTCTGAAAAACGTAAAATAAAGATCAACTATGACGACAGTAAGTTGGCCCAGGGCTATTCGGTTGTTAATAGTGTCATTAATCCTAAAACGGTTACCGTATCGGGACCAAAATCAAACGTGGATGCCGTTGACCATGTCACGGCTGAGGTTGAACTAGCCAAAGATACCAAGACGAACGTGAACCAAACCGTGAAATTAGTGGCCTATGATCGGAATGGCACGCTGGTAGAAGTTCAATTGAGTAATCGAACGGCTGAAATTAATCTAACAGTTAATAATAGCGATGCCAGCAAGAAGGTTGATTTGGTAGCTGATCCTAGCGATGGCGATGCCAATAATTTTAGTATTACTTTAGGCGCAAAGACGGTCACAATTTATGGTGCTAGCGATACTTTGTCTAATGTTGATCAAATTAAGGTGCCAGTTGATTTAAGCCAGATTACTGAAAAAACAACGTTACATGTCGATTTACCCAAGCAACAAGGGATTAATCGTTACAGTGAATCAACAGTTGAGGTGACAGTTACACCTAAATAAGGAGAACTGGTAATTTTAAATTTGCCAGTTGGGAGTAGAAATTTCATGACAGATTTTAAGTTGAAGTATTTTGGTACGGATGGTGTCCGTGGCGTTGCTAATCAGACCCTGAGTCCTGAATTAGCCTTTCGTTTGGGTCGTACGGGTGGCGCGGTTTTAACTCGTCACAACGATGACGTTACTAAAAAGCCAGTCGTGATTGTTGGTCGCGACACTCGAATTTCGGGGGAAATGTTGGAAGAATCCATTATTTCTGGTTTACTATCCGTTGGTGTGGATGTTTTACGATTAGGCGTTATTACGACGCCAGCCGTAGCTTACTTGGTGGAAAGTCTGCAGGCCGATGCTGGGATTCAAATTACCGCTTCCCATAATCCAGCCCGTGATAATGGCATCAAGTTCTTTGGTAATGATGGTTTCAAGTTATCCGATGAGTTGGAATACGAAATCGAAAAGTTGCTGGACGCCGACCAAGACCAGTTGCCTCGGCCAACCGCTACTGGGTTAGGCGTAGTGAATAATTATCCTGAAGGAGCACAGAAGTACTTAGCCTTTTTGGAAAAAACCATTCCTACTAATCTAAGTGGTTTACATGTAGCTTTGGATGGTGCCAATGGCGCCACCAGTTTCTTGATTCCGCG
This sequence comes from Convivina intestini, assembly GCF_003096575.1. Taxonomy (GTDB): domain Bacteria; phylum Bacillota; class Bacilli; order Lactobacillales; family Lactobacillaceae; genus Convivina; species Convivina intestini. The sequence continues at coordinate 104,656 of NZ_QEKT01000002.1, read as the reverse complement.
CTTGTGTGCCGATTTGGATCTTGATTTTAATACGATGGGGACCAAGCCGGATGGGTTAAATATCAATGATCAGGTGGGCTCTACTCATCCACAAGCGCTGGCTGAAATGGTCGCTGAAGGTGACTATGATGCTGGTTTGGCCTTTGATGGTGATGGTGATCGTTTGATTGCTGTCGATGAGACTGGTCAGATTGTTGATGGTGATAAAATAATGTTTATCACTGCTAAGTTCTTGAATGAACAGGGATTGCTCAAGCATAGTACGGTCGTTTCGACTGTGATGAGTAACATTGGTTTTTATAAGGCCTTGGCTCAAAATGGGATTGAAAGCGTCCAAACTGCCGTTGGTGATCGTTACGTCATGGAAAAAATGATTGCTGATGATTACAACCTCGGTGGGGAACAGTCTGGTCACATTATTTTTAGAGATTGGGCCAAGACTGGGGATGGCCTCTTAACGGCCTTACAGCTGCTCTTTGTGATGAAGGAAAGTGGTAAGAAGTTGTCTGAATTGGCCGCTGAAGTGACCCTTTATCCCCAAAAACTGGTTAACGTACCGGTTGAAAACAAGGCTGAAATGTTAGATAATCCTGCTATTCAAGCTGAGATTAAGGCTGTGGAAGAAACGATGGCCGGTGATGGCCGAGTTTTGGTTCGACCTTCGGGAACGGAATCACTATTACGGGTCATGGCTGAAGCACCAACGGTTGAATTAGTTGACCGCTATGTCGAAGATATTGTTAAGGTTGTGGAAGAACAAGCCCAGCCAAATGAGGACTGATAAGAATCAGTCCTTTTTTATAATGGTTAAGCTACTTTTAATATTTGGTATAATAGTCGTAAATCAGTTTTGAAAGGAATTTAACGTGTCACAGGCTAGTTTCAAAGAATTTTTGTGGAAGAACTATCAGATTGCCTTTAAGAATCAAGACTTATTGCAAGAGGCCCTTACCCAACGGAATTATCTTAACGAACATCCGCAAGAGCATGGTCGTGATTACCAACGCTTGGAGTTTTTGGGGGATGCGGTGATGCAAGAGGCCGTGACTGAATACCTATTTAAGCGCTATCCTAATTGGCATGAAGGTCAGCTGACTGAAATGCGAATTACAATGGTTCAAACGCGCTCGTTTGCTCATTTTGCCCGCGTGATTCACCTTGATGAAGGCATTCGTCTGGGTAAAGGTGAAGAGATGAATGGCGCCCGTAACCGTGATAGCCTCTTGGAAGATATTTGGGAGGCCTTTATCGGGGCCTTGTATTTGGATCAAGGCAGTCAAGTATTACGTCAATTATTAGAAAAGACTTTATTTGCTGCGATTGATGATAACTTCTTTGATCAATTTATTGATTTTAAAAGTCGTTTACAAGAACGGCTTCAAGTTAAAGGTGCTGTTGCAATTGAGTATGTAACCCTTAAGGAAGAAGTACTACCAGATCATATCCAACGCTTTGAAGTCAGTGTTTCCGTGGATGGTCAGGAGTTAGCCCAAGGAAGTGGTCGGTCGATTAAAGACGCTGAAAAAGCGGCTGCTCGTTTGGCCCTTCAGGAATTAGATAATAAGAAGTAGTCTATGAAGTTAAAAACGCTAGAAATTAGTGGATTTAAATCTTTTGCCGATAAAACTGTAATTGATTTTATGCCGGGGATGACCGGTATTGTTGGCCCCAACGGATCTGGTAAGTCTAATATCATTGAAGCCATTCGCTGGGTCATGGGGGAACAAAGTGCCAAGGACCTGCGTGGTAATAAAATGAGTGATGTCATTTTTGCGGGGACTAAAAAACGCCGGGGACTTAATCGCGCTGAAGTAGCAATTACCTTTGATAACAGTGATCACTACGTTAAGTCCGATTACACTGAAATTCGGATTACCCGGCGTCTATATCGGACGGGGGAAAGTGTTTACCAGCTCAATGGTAGTGATTGTCGCCTACGTGATATTCATGAATTATTTATGGATACTGGTCTAGGTCGGGAAGGTTTTTCAATCATTTCCCAGGGCCGGGTTGAAAGTATTTTTAATGCTAAGCCCGAAGATCGCCGCGGTATCATCGAAGAAGTGGCCGGCGTTTATAAATATAAGCAAAATAAACATAAAGCGCAGCAGGATTTAGCCCAAACGCAACTGAATTTAGATCGGCTCTACGATATTATTACCGAGGTACAAAACCAGTTGGAACCGTTGGAAAAACAAGCCACGGTCGCCCATCAGTACTTAAAGCAGCGCGAAGAGTATGAACAACTAGATCAGCAACGATTGTGCCTGGAATTAAGTCAGGTTAATGAGCAATTGCAACAACGGCAAGCCGACTTAAGTCAGCAAAACCAAGACCTTGAAAAGGCCAAAGGTCAGTTAGCGAAGCGTCAAGCTGAGTTGGAAAATAGTCGCCAGGAGCAAGTAAATCTACAACAAGAGCGAGATAGTCTCCAAACCAAGCTGGTGGCTGGTACGCAACAAAAAGAGCGCCTAATTGCTAGCCAGCAGTTAGCGGAACAGAAGTTAGGCAGCTTGGAGCGGGAAAATCAGCAACTAAGCAGTCAAGCTCAGCACCTTAGCCAAACGCTGCAAAGCAAACAAGCTGATTTAAAGGCTTTACAGCAGCAAATCTCAGTTTGGCAGGAACAAAAAACGACCCTTAGTGCTAAAATTACCGAAATTGATCAAGCTTATGGCGCTAATCGTCTTAAAGATTTAGAAAGACAACTTGAAAATCATCGGCATACTTATATTCAAACGCTACAAAATGTAGCTAATTTACATAATACCTATAATTATCAGGTTAAAAATCAAACCCAACTTGATCATCAAATTAATCAGCAGAGCAAAGATATTAAAGTTGCCCAAGACCAGTTAAATCAGGCCCAAACAGCCTTGGCACAATATCAGGCCAACCATCCTAACCAGCCAGAAGGACCTCGGCAAAATTGGGATGAAAAAATTCAGCAATTAACCCAAACTTTACAAGACCTGCAAAAAAAATATCAAACGCTAACTGATCAATGGCGATGGGCTCAGCGTCAATTAGAAACCAAGCAGAGTCGTTATGAAGCGATGAAAGCCTTGGATGATTATGCTGGTTTTTATCAAGGGGTTCGAAACTTAATGGCCCCTAAAGTTCGCCAACAATTTACCGGAATTAAGGGTGTTGTGGCCGAATTAATGACGGTTCCTAGCCCTTATACCTTAGCGGTTGAAACGGTATTAGGCGGCGCCCTACAGCAAATTGTGGTTGATTCAACGGGAACAGCCAAACAAATCGTTCGTTATTTGACCCAAAAACGACTGGGGCGGGTTACGATTTTACCCTTAGACACAATTCGGAGTCGTCAAATTCGTGATTTACAAGTAGTTAGTCAGTTAGATGGTTTTGTGGGTTTGGCCGCTGATTTGGTGACTATGCCAAGCGGGATGGATAATATTAAATCATCCTTGCTAGGGACGACGGTTGTAGCTGAAAATTTGGATGCAGCGACTAAGATTGCGCAAAAGGGACAGCATCGTTTTCGGGTCGTATCCTTGGATGGACAGCTAGTCAATGCTGGTGGTTCTATTACTGGAGGAGCGAATCAACGGCAGGGACATACGCTTTTAAGCCGTCAGGCTCAACTTCAGGAATTAACCCAATCTTTAGAAAATGAGCAGGATAAATTTGAACAATTAACTGCTCAACGAGATGCCTGTCAACAAGCCGGCATCCAGGCCCAACAGACCTTAGCTGATGCTAAACAAGAACAACAAGAGCAAGAAAATCAGGTCAATCAGACTGACTATGAATTAAGCCGCAAAGAAGACGCCTGCCAACAACATCAGCGCCTGGTGCACGGGCTAGAACAAGAACTAGCTAATTTAAAAGAGCAACAAAGTCAGTTAGCAGAGCAAATTCAAGTTAGTCAAACCGATTGGCAGAATGCTCAGGCCCAGCAAGCTGAGCAGGAAGTAGCTACTGAAAAGCTCAACCAACAGTTAGCCCAATTAAATCAAGATTTAGAAGGGGTTAATCAACAGCGTAACCAGTATCAAAATGAATTGGTGGCCGTGCAAACGCGTTTAGAAAGCGCTCAAAGTGACAGTCAGCGCTTGCAAGCTGAACTAAGTCAGCTTCAGGAAGATCAAACGGCGTTACAACAACGGCAGGCGCAACTTGAAACGGCTGTTAATCACAGTCAAAATGCCCTTCAAGTTGAGGCTGAATTAGCAGCAATTCAACAAGAACTCGAACAGGTTCAAGCAGCAATCCAAATTAAGCAAGACGATTGGACACAACTTTTAAAGCAGCTTAAGCATGTAGAAGAGCAATTAAGCCAGCAACAAGACCAACTTAATCAAAAAATGAGTCAGCTTAGTCAAATGGATCTAGCCTTAAAACAAACCCAACGGTATCAGGATGGTTTAACCAGTGATTTACTTAGTCAATATGGTATTCAAGCTAACCAAGATTTAACTGTCTACCAAACCAAGCAATCGTTGGGGCAGCTCAAGGAGCAGTTACACAGGTTAAAAAGTGCCCTAAATCAATTAGGATCAGTCAACATTGGGGCAATTGACGAATATCAAAGCATCCAAGAACGATATGATTTTTTGACCCAGCAACGTGATGATTTACAAAGTGCCCAGGCAACATTAAAAGCGACAATTAGTGAGATGGATCATGAGGTTGAAAGCCGCTTTAAAGCTACCTTTGAAACGGTTGCCCAGCATTTTGAAGTGGTCTTTAAACAGATTTTTGGCGGGGGTCAGGCCAAAATTAGCCTAACCGACCCAAAGGAGTTATTGACAACTGGGATTGATATTACCGCTCAGCCACCAGGGAAAAAGTTCCAGCATATGAGTCTACTTTCCGGTGGCGAAAAAGCCCTCACAGCGATTTCTTTACTGTTTGCCATTTTACAAGTTCGACCGGTTCCGTTTGTGGTGCTAGACGAAGCTGAGGCGGCTTTAGATGAAGCTAACGTTGATCGTTTTGCCCATTATCTCAAGAGCTTTGGCGGAAGTACCCAGTTTATAACGATTACCCACCGAAAGGGTACCATGGCTAACGCCAATATTTTGTACGGTGTGACCATGCAAGAAGCCGGTGTTTCCAAAATGGTGGCCGTTGATTTGGACCAGATTCACCAATAAAATAAGTCTAGAAGAGGTTAATTTATGGGACTATTTGATATTTTCCGTAAGAAGAAAAAAATTGAAAATGAGCAAGGACAGTCACAAACGGCTAGTGCAAGTAGTTCGGAGTCAGTTGTCCCTGTAAGTACAAGTCAGTCAACTTCAACTACTGAACCAGCCTCTCAGAGTACTTTACAACGCCCATTGAATGAAAAAGTTGAGTTGGTTACTGATAGTGAGGCGGCCATCTGGCAGGCAGCCTTGGATAATCAGACGCCTGCTAGCCAACCTAGTTCGGTTACACCGATTGTGACTGAACGGCCAATGGTCAATGAGGACAGTCAAAGTGATCAAGCAGAGACCTTAGTAAGTCAGCATTCAACTGTTGATGAGGCTAGTCAGTCTGAATCTCAGTCAACGCTATTCGTTAGCCAATCTGAATCTAATTCAGTCCTAGCTCACAGCCAGTCGGAATTGGCATCGAAGGTAGCAGTTGAGGACAGCCAATCTGAATATCAATTAATGGCAGAGCAGAGTCAGTCAGACTCTAGTTCGACTGCAGCAATCAGCCAGCCTAACTCAGAATTAGCCGCAGAAGATGCTGATCAAGTCGTTTATGATCGTGGTTTGAAGAAAAGTCGTTCCGGCTTTGCTGACCGATTTAACCGCTTTTTGTCTAATTTCCGTTCAGTAGATGAAAACTTCTTTGAAGATTTAGAAGAAACTTTAATTGGCGCTGATGTTGGTTTTGACCTAGCTTTGCGAATTAGCGATGAATTACGGGAAGAAGTTAAGCTCCAAAATGCTAAGCGTAAGGAAGATGTTCAGGCCGTTATCATTCAAAAGATGGTCGAATTATATGAAGCTGATGGTCTGAATGAAGACAGTCAGATGCACTTTGCCCCCGCTGGCGAGCCGACTGTGATTTTGATGGTTGGAGTTAACGGTGTCGGAAAGACAACCACGATTGGTAAAATGGCCGACCGTTTTCGTCAAGAAGGGCGCTCAGTCCTACTAGCTGCTGCAGATACTTTCCGTGCTGGTGCCACTAAGCAGCTCCAGGAATGGGGGCAACGCAGCCAAGTGCCGGTCGTAGCCGGTAAAGAAAAGGCTGATCCAGCTTCGGTGGTCTATGAAGGCTTACAGCGCGCCAAGCATGAAAATTATGATATATTATTGGTTGATACGGCGGGGCGTTTGCAAAACAATGTTAATTTAATGCAAGAATTAGCAAAGATGAAGCGAATTATTCAACGTGAATTACCAGCAGCGCCGCAAGAAGTTTTGCTAGTCCTAGACGCTACAACGGGACAAAATGCCTTGCAACAGGCGAAGCTGTTCAAAGATTCTTCCGATGTAACTGGCATTGTCTTAACTAAGGTTGATGGTACCGCTAAGGGTGGGATCGTTTTTGCAATTCGAAGCCAGATGCATTTACCAGTTAAGTGGATTGGCTTTGGTGAAAAAGCCAGCGATTTGCGGGTCTTTAACTCAGAAGAATTTATTTATGGTCTGTTCAAAGATCTGATAACGGAGTAATGATGGATTTAGCCAAAAAGACGAAAGTCAATGCGCTCTTTGATTGTTATGGCGCCTTGCTGACAACCAAACAGGCGGAGTACCTCCGAGATTATTTTGAAGATGACTATTCGATTATCGAAATTGCTAAGGCTGAAAATGTCAGCCGTCAGGCAATTTCTGATAATTTAAAACGAACAGTAGAGCAGTTGGAACATTACGAACAGGCCTTACACCTGTACTGTGATTTTCAATCCCGGCAGCGACTAGAAGCTGATTTAGCGGAATATGTACAGCAGCACTATCAACAAGACCAGCAGTTAAGACTTTTAGTAGAACGCTTACGTAATCAAGAGATTAATTAGAAAGGAAATAATTGGTTCGCCCAATTATAAACAGTTTATGGCTTTTGAAAATTTAACTGAACGCCTTTCCAAGGCGATGAAAAATTTGACCGGTCGTGGTCGGATTAACGATGAAGATCTTCAGGCGACCATGCGTGAAATTCGATTGGCCCTGTTGGAAGCCGATGTTAACTACACAACCGTAAAGAAGTTTGTTAACAACGTGCGTCAAAAGGCCAAAGGAGCCGACATAATGTCTGGCTTAAATGCCGCTCAGCAAATCGTTAAGATTGTTAATGATGAATTAACAGCAACAATGGGCGAAGAGGCGGTGCCGCTTAATAAATCTGATAAAATTCCAACTGTCATCATGATGGCTGGATTACAAGGAGCCGGTAAAACGACTACGGTTGCTAAACTAGCTTATAAATTAAAGCGGGAAGACCACGCTCGGCCATTGCTAATTGCTGCCGATGTTTACCGGCCAGCGGCCATTGATCAGTTGGAAATTTTAGGTCGCGATTTGGAAATTCCAGTTTTTTCAATGGGAACCGATGTTGATCCACGTGAAATTGTTAAAGCTGGTTTGGCTAAAGCAGCTCAAGATAAAAATGATTACGTCTTCATTGATACGGCCGGACGTTTGCAAATTGACCAAACTTTGATGCAAGAATTAAAGGATATTGAAGTCATTGCGCATCCAGATGAAATCTTGCTAACGGTTGATGCCATGACTGGTCAAAACGCCACTGAAACGGCTCAAGGTTTTGCGGATGCCTTGGATATTACCGGAGTCGTTTTGACCAAGCTTGATGGCGATACCCGTGGTGGAGCGGCCCTCTCAATTCGAGATGTGACTGGTAAGCCAATTAAATTTGTCGGTCAAGGTGAAAAGCCAACTGACTTAGATGTCTTTTATCCCGACCGGATGGCTTCTCGAATTTTGGGAATGGGTGATATCCTAACCCTGATTGAAAAAACGCAACGTGAAGTCGATGAAAAGCAACAAGCTTCTCAACTAGAAAAGATGCGGCAAAATACCTTTGACTTCAACGATTTTGTGGCTCAGTTGCAACAGGTTCAAAACATGGGACCGATGGAAGATTTGTTAAAAATGATTCCCGGTATGGCTAATAATCCGGCTTTGGCTAATTTGAATTTGGACGAAAAGCAGTTCAAGCATCTAGAAGCCATCGTTCAATCAATGACGCCTGCCGAACGTGAAGATCCAGAGTTGATTAATCCTTCCCGCCGGCGACGCCTAGCTGCTGGAGCAGGACGGCCAATTGTTGAAGTTAACCGGATGATTAAGCAATTTGATCAGATGCGTAAGATGATGAACCAAGCTACCAATGGTAATTTTGGTGGTTTGGAGAAAATGATGGGCGGCACTGGCATGGATATGGGCGCCATGATGGGGGGCGGTATGCCAAGTGGTAACTTTGGTCAAAAGGTTCAAGGTTTTGCCATGAAACAAGCAGCCCGTCGTATGAAAAAGTTGAAGAAAAAGCGTGGTAAGCGTTAATTCATATTAGCTAGTTATTGGATTGATAATAATGGTGGATATAAATGGCAATAAAATTAATTGCAACTGATTTAGATGCAACTTTTTTACATGATGATAAGCATTTTGATGAAGCACTCTTTACCCAAGTTTTAAAAACATTAAAAGAGCAGGGCATTCAGTTTGTGATTGCAACGGGCAATCATCCCGACAAGGTCGCGCGCTACTTTAAAAATTTTTTAGGACAGTACCAATTAATTGCTAATAATGGTGCCCAGATTATTGTGGATGGACAGTTACAAGCAGTGGCCGCCATCCCAGCTCAGGTATTTGCGCCCCTAGGTCAATTGGCCCATACTTACCGGCATGACATTCGGATGGGGATGGTTTTCACCGGACAAAGTGAATCATACATGCTAGCCGATCAGGCCCAGATTGGTAATAGTTTAACTACCGCCCGGGGCTATTTTCAAAATTTAAAAGTCATTGATGATGTGGCCGAAATTAAGCAACCGATTGCTAAAATAACGATTGAAATTCCGGTTAAAGAACATGTTTTCATGGCCGATGTCCGGCATTTATTAGGCAAGCAAGTCCACGTAACCACGTCAGGCTATGGCTCAGTTGATATTGTTAATAGTGAAGTTAACAAGGGAGCGGCCTTGGCAAAATTGGCTGAAATTTGGCAAATTAATTCCCAAGAAATGATGGCCTTTGGTGATGGTTTAAATGATGCTGAAATGTTAAATTATGTCGGTCAACCAATTGCCATGCCTAATAGTGATCCTTTATTACTAGAAAAGGGTTATCCGCAAGCTCTGGCTGATAATAATCATGACGGGGTCTTAAAGACGATTGTGGCCCAATTGTCTGAATCTAATTGAAAAGAGTAGATGAATGAAAAAGTTTATGAGCAAATGGTTACGCTGGATAATTGCTCTGCTTTTACTAGTTGTGGCCTTGGTTTGCGCTGGTATTTGGGTTGAACATCAGCCAGCCATGAGTCCAGTCAAGCAATTTTCAAAACAATTGACAACGACTGGCGATAATAATTCCCTTAGTAAAAGTCAGCGAGATAAAATTGCTCAGGCAGTCATGAAAGATGACCAAAAGGGTGCTAATTTAAATAAGCAAGGTTTTGTAGCCATGCCCAATTTAAGCATCCTGATGCCCGTTTATGATAATGCCTATAGTTTGGCGGCCCTTGATTTGGGGGCTAACACGGCTAATAAAGGAACACCTGTACCAACTATGGGTGAGGGAAATTACACCTTGGCGGCCCATAACTGGGATAATGGTTATACTGGTTTTTCAGCCATGCAACAACATATTAACCAAGACGCACCCTACCTGGTAGATGGTAAAATGGGTGGTAGCGATTGGTTAAATGGCAAACAAATTTATCTCGCCAATGCCAAGGGAATTTATACTTATACGGTTAAAAATCAAACCACCGTTGATCAAAATGATGTTTCCGTTTTGGATGTCGATGCTCGTTTGAATAATAAGGCTAAGTTGACAATTATCACCTGTCTCTTTCCCAATACCGATTATCGAATTATTACTAACGCCCAGTATACCGACTTTGATAGTTGGCAATCAGCCCCAAGTAAGTTAGTAAGTAAGTTTGATACCAGTAAGCATAAAACTAATATTACCCCTTAAGTGAATGGCAACGCAGGTTGCCTTTTTCTATTACATAATCTAAGTGATGAGGTTAAAAATGTATGAATATCTCCAGGGCCTAATCAGTATGGTCCGGCCGAGTCATATTGTTCTTGAAAGCAAAGATGGCATCGGTTATTATCTCTTTGTCGGTAATCCCTATCATTTTGAAGAGGGACAGCAAAGTCGTGTTTATGTCCAACAAATTGTTCGTGAAAACGAAATTAGTCTCTATGGCTTTAGCCAAGAGAGTGAAAAAATTTTGTTTAATAAACTCTTGGGGGTCTCAGGTATCGGTCCTAAAAGTGCACTGGCCATTATTGCTGGTGGGGCGGTAACTGGTCTAGCCAGTGCGGTGGCTCAGGATAATGTTGACTACTTAGTGCAGTTTCCCGGAATCGGTAAAAAAACTGCTCAGCAAATTATTTTAGATTTGAAGGGTAAATTAGACGACTTAATTGCCGAAAATCAAACCTTAGATATTCAGCCAGCTGGTCAACCAGATGCCACTGGTGCTTTGGAAGATGCGCTGGAAGCCTTACTAACCTTGGGCTATAGTAGTCGAGATATTAATCGGATTAAAAAGCAGTTATTAGCCGCTAACTTGACTAGTACGCAAGATTATATTGCTTTAGCGTTAAACTTATTAGTAAAGTCTTAAGCAACAAATTGCATAATGTGAAAAAGGGAGGAATACATGGTGATTATTACAGCAGGGATGATTGGGGTTGGTAAAACCACATTAACAGGTCTGATTGCCGACCATCTGGGCAGTCAGGCATTCTACGAGCCGGTGGGGGACAATCCAGTTTTGCCACTTTATTATTCTGACCCTAAGCAGTATGGCTTTTTACTCCAAATTTTCTTTTTGAACCGACGCTTTGATATGATTAAAAAAGCCTTGGTTGATGACAATAATGTTTTGGATCGTTCAATCTATGAAGATGAGCTTTTTACCGAAGAAAACCACAAAGACGGTAATATTACAGATATGGAAATGGCCGTTTATCATGATCTTATGGGCCACATGATGGATGAATTAAAGCAGTTACCAAAAAAAGCCCCCGATTTGCTGGTTTATGCGCAGACTGATTTTGAAACGATCTTGTATCGAATCAAGAAGCGGGGGCGGGATTATGAGCAATTTGATAATAATGACGCCTTAAAAGATTACTATTTCAAGATGTGGCAGGCTTATCAGCAATGGTTTGAAGACTATGATATCTCACCTAAAATTAAAGTTGATTTGCAAAAATACGATTTAGAAAAAGTTGAAAATCAAAAAATTATTTTAGATCAAATTGATGCTGCTTTGGCCAAGCGTTAACTAAAAAGGAATTCCTACTCAGTAGGAATTCCTTTTTAGTTATTTTTTTCTAGTAAGGTTTTAATTTCTTGCAAAACTGCCAATTGTGGATCTGGTTGTGTTTTTTTAGGTTCTGGCTTGACCAAAAAGCGGCTGATAAATTTCACTAAGATGAAGACCACCAAGGCGGTGATTAAGAAGTTAATTAAATCATTTAAAAATTCACCATAGGTGAAGACTAGGTTTTTATTTACCACTAATTTAAGATTACTTAAACTCGATGATTTGCCCGTGAACAGACCAATCAAAGGATTAATCAAATTACTGGTGATTGATTTTACTAAGCCCGTGAAGGCACCACCAATAATGACCCCAATCGCCAAATCAATAATATTACCGCGATTGATAAAGGCTTTAAATTCTGTTAGAAAATTATGCATGGTTACTTCCTTTCTTGATGACTGGATGTTTATTTAGTTTTTAATTGATTAATTACTTGGCTTGTTGGTGTGACATAGAGGGTTTGCTGTCCCTCAAAAATGACATAACCAGGCTTAGCTCCATTGGGCTTTCGTAATTTACCAGCTGGCAGATAGTCAACCGCCACATTGGCTGAATCACGGGCCTTGCTATAATAGGCTGCTAATTCGGCCGCTTCTTGTAGGGTTTGTTCACTGGGCGCATTACTATGAATAATAACGTGGGAACCGGGGATATTTTGAACATGGAGCCAAATATAGGAGCGATTGGCTTTTTTCAAGGATAACCGTTCATTTTGTAAATTGTTCTTACCCACTTCGATTAAGGTACCATCACTGGCAGTAAATTGATCTGGTTGTGAAACTTTAGGCTTTTGTTTATTCTTACCCTTAGTCCGTAGATAGCCACCATGGATCAGCTCCAGCTTGATATCAGCGACATCTTTAGGCGAGGCAACCGCTAGTTGAGCGGTAATTTGGTCAAAATAATCGACCTCGGCCTGGGTTAAGATAATTTGCTGGTCAACAAAGTCCTTAGCAGTTCGCAGTTTTCGGTACTTGCGGAAGTATTTTTCGGCGTTTTTTAAACCATCTAGACGTGGATCGAGCGGAATTGTCAACAAGGCATTATTATCGTAATAATTTTCAATTTGAACTGATTGCATTCCTTTTTGGACTAAATGAGGATAGGTAATTAATAAATCGCCCATCACCTTGTATTGGTCGGCATTTTGACTATCTAATAAGGTTTGGTTGAGCTTTTTTAATTTATTATGATTTTTTTTCAGCTCATTTTTTACCAAACGTACCAAGGAGCCGGCTTGTTGGTTAACTCGTTCCCGTTCCGCCTTACCTAAGTAGTAGGCATCCAAAAGTTCTCCCAGGGAATCAAATGTTTGACGATCTGTGATGGGGCTAGGCCAGTCAAAAGCCGCAAAGCTTAATTCACCATTAGGGGCTCGAAGTAAAGTGGGTTGTAAATGATCAAATTGGGCTAGCCAATTTTGAGCACCGGCCAGAGAATCATCAGCATTTTCAATAGCTAAAGCTAAGGATTCGGCTGACTGCCGACTGACCCCTTCATAGGTGGACATGATGATTTTAGGCCATTGGCTTGGTTCCTGGTCTAAAATCATCGGCGCTAACTGGGCAAAGTCTTGTTTAAAGGGATTTATTTTATTTTGAGCGGGTGGAAATTGATAAGTTGCTCCTGGAAAAAGGGACCGCACTCGATTTTGATCAGCCGGTACATGCTTAATTAATTCCAAAATTCGTTGGTCTTTTTGTCGAATCAAAAATAAATTGGAGTGTCGTCCCATCATTTCTAAGGTTAGCGAAAGGGTTTGGCGGTCCCCCAGTTCATCAAATGTCTGAACTAGCAAATTCACAATTCGATCATTATTAACCTGTTCAATGCCAGTTAACCGCGCACCTTCAAGATTGCGTCGTAAAAACATCGCAAAGGCTGGTGCAGTTTGGGGATTTTCGTAAGGAATTTTGGTGATTTGCATCCGAGCAAAGGCCGGGTGGGCACTAAGTAAGAGGGGATAATTTTTTCCACCCTGCCGAATGACTAAAATAATTTCGTTGGGGTAGGGTTGGTGAACCTTAGTAATTCGACCCCCAACTAAAGTAGGTTGAAGTTCATGCACGAGGGCGTGGGTAAAGAGACCATCAAGGGGCATAGGCATTCCTTTCTAGATATCACAATCGCTATTAATTATATACTAAAGCTGGTAAGGGAAGTATTTTCTTATTAAATTAAAAAACGATGCCGAGGCACCGTTAATCAATTCATTATTTAGAAGTTTGGAAGAGCTGATTTTTCATCATCTTTTCAGGATCAGAATCATATTGATAAATCGTAACCTGACCATCATTGGTATCGACCCGAACTAAGGTAGTCGCACTGTCAACCCGCCAAACATAAAGGGTTGCATTTTCGTTACCTTGCTGTTGTAAATATTTTTGTGGTTGAGCTTGTAAATCTTGAACCGACAACTTACCAAAATACTTGGCATTATCGTTTAATTGTTGTTTTTCATCTTTGTTGGCTAAGCTGGAGCGCGCAGCATTGTTAGCCGTAATGGTTGCTTTTTGATGACGGAAGGTATTAAAAGCAAACACACTGGCAACAATCAAGCCAATTAAAACGAGTAGCATCCAAAACCAAGGTTTTTGAAAGAAATATTCATTGGGGATGCCGCTATTCTTGGATTTTTTTTGACCCATGCGTGATAAACTCCTTTTCTTACAACAAAAAACCCACCTTAAACAGTGGGGATTTGTCATGAATTACTTATTTTCAGTAACTTGCTTACCGTTGTATGCACCTGATGGTGAGACACGGTGAGAGACGCGGTATTCACCAGTTGTTTGGTCCAAAACGATGTTTGGAACGTTCAAACCGATGTGTCCACGACGGTTACGCTTATGTGACTTAGAATTTTTGTTTGATGGGGTAGCCATGAAGGCACCTCCTTTCGCTTCAGAATTATCAACTTTTTTAGTTTACAAAAAAAGGCCGTCACTGTCAACCAAAGAAAATAAAGCTAACCGCATTTTTCGGAATTAATCAAGTGATTAATCAGGTTAATTTGATAAAATATGTTTTATTGAGAATTAGAACAACGGAGGAAGATATGTTATTAACTGTCCAAAATTTATCGGTCAGCAATATTTTAAGCAATATTAATTTGACTGTTGATCAAGATGAGACGGTCACAATTTTTGGACCATCGGGAAGTGGGAAAAGCACACTTCTTAAAGCCCTAGCTCGTTTAGAAGATCATGCTAGTGGTCAAATCGATTTATTAGGTAAACCAGCCATCAGCTATCCAATTGATCGGTATCGACAGTTGGTTTCTTATGCGGTTCAAAGTGCCAATTTATTTGGCCAAACTGTGCGAGATAATTTAGATTTACCTTTTAATGTCCGACAAAAGGCCATTGATGAGGACTTACAAAAGACTATGTTAGCAGCGGTTGATTTGGATGCAACTTTTTTAGATAAGCAAGTTGCTGATTTGTCGGGTGGACAACGTCAGCGAGTAGCGGTTTTACGTAATTTAATTTTCCCACCCAAGGTGCTCTTGTTAGATGAAATTACCACCGGTTTAGATGAAACAACGAAACAGGTTGTTTGGCGCTTTATTAATGAAGAACAGGGTAAAAATCATTTTGCGATTTTAAGTGTGACGCATGACCAACAAGAAATTCAAAGTGCTAAAAAAACTTTGCAGGTAATTGGAGGGAAATTAGATGATTAATAAAACTGTTGAAATTTCCAATCTTTCATTGGGACTAGCCTTTGTGATGGTGGTGATTTCCTTAGTTATCTCATATCAACAAAAATTAGGACTGGAAAAAGAAACCTTAATTAGTGTCGCTCGAGCCATTGTGCAACTAATTGTGGTGGGGTATCTGCTACGCTTTGTTTTCCATGTCAATAATCTAGTTTTGACGATTACCATGATGGCCTTTATTTTATTTAATGCCTCATATAATGGTGAAAAAAGAGCGCGGGGAATTTCACATTCCCTGCGGATTTCTTTTGTTGCCCTGTTACTTGGTGGTGGTACGACCATGTTATTGCTAGTGCTAACGGGCGCTATTAAACCCGTTCCTTGGCAATTAGTACCGGTTACAGGAATGGTGATGAATAACGCCATGATTGCCGTTGGTTTGGTTTACCGTAGCTTGGGACAAATGTATACCGATCAAAAAAATCAGGTTTTTGAACGTTTGGCCCTAGGAGCTAACCCTAAAGAAGCCAGTGGGGATATCATCAAACAGGCCATTAAGTTTGGTATGCAGCCAACCATTGACTCAATTAAAACCCTTGGGTTAGTTTCTTTGCCAGGGATGATGTCGGGATTAATCATGGCTGGAGTTGAACCGGTTCTGGCCATTAAATACCAAATTATGGTAACCTTTATGATTTTATCTTCCACGGCTTTGTCTAGCGTGTATGCTAGTTATGCAGCTTATAAACGTTTCTTTGATGAAAATTGGGTACTACAGTTGCCTAAGGATAAATAGATGTTAAAATTAGGAATGAATGCTTGTCAGTAGCAAGCTAATTAGATTGAGAGAGTGTTGTATGGGTCATAACGTTAAAAATATTGTCATTATTCACCTAGTTGTTTTTCTATTTATGTTATTTGTTTTCTTTACACCGACCCATTTTACATTTTTAATTTGGAATGTCTTTTTGGCACTGTTGCCGCTTGATTTTGCCCTCATAGCAGCGCATTCAAAGCCAATTTTTGCTATGCTAGCTGGCATCTTGTGGTTACTATTTTTCCCCAACACCATGTACATGATTACGGACTTTATTCATCTGCAATACATCAGTACTGCCATTGATGTGCGTTATCAGTATTTTAATTATTCGGTATTAGCAGCTGGGATTTTTATTGGCGTAACCCTGGGGGTTTTGAGTCTAGAGATTATTATTCGGCGCTTTTTTGATCCTAATAAAGACTTCTTGAAATTATTATTTATGATGGCCTTGTCGCTGATATCTGCCTTAGGTATTTATTTGGGACGTTTTCTACGACTTAATTCTTGGGATGTCTTTACTAGAGCTGACTTTGTTTGGCAAAGTGTACAGAATTCATTGGGTTCCCATATGCTAACCTTTGTGGTTTTGTTTGCCGGGGTTCAGTTTGCCTTACTAATTGTTTATCATTATGGTGGACAGCTACTAACAAACTTAACGCTTGACAAGTTAGACTGATTCGTAGTAGTATTGAAGGCGTTGAACAAGTAGAAGCACCCGCTTCTCGCCAAGTGATAAATACGTTGCTTGGCAGATACAAGTTATACCGGAAGGTATGCCAATGTGGAGTGGGTGGAACAATTGTTTCATCTACTTTTTCTTTGTTCACAAAAATTATTTTGGAGGTATCTGGCTATAGCACGTCAACCAAGACAAGTTGATTTAGTCAACGACAACATTCGGGCACCCCGTGTTTTACTCATCAATGATGGTAAGCAAGAGGAAATGTCCACTCGCGATGCTCAAAAGATTGCTGACGACCAAGGGCAAGATTTGGTTTTGGTTCAAGCTAATGGTAATCCACCAGTTGCTAAGATTATGGACTGGGGTAAGGCCAAGTTTGAGTCGCAAAAGCGACAAAAAGAACAACGTAAGAATCAAAAGATTGTTCAAGTCAAAGAAGTCCGTATGTCACCCGTAATTGATTCTGGTGATTTTGAGACACGTAAAAAAGCTGCAATCAAGTTCCTTGAAAAGGGTAACAAAGTTAAGCTTAATTTACGTTTTCGTGGTCGGATGATTACCCACCAAGATATTGGACGGGAAGTTCTTGAACGAATGGCCGAAGAATTAGACGACATTGCCAAGGTTGAGCAACGTGCCAAGATGGATGGTCGCCAAATGTTTTTGGTTTTGGCCCCTCGGAAGGCTAAGTGATACTAGTAACTAATTTGAGCACTGCTCGAGCTAGCACAAAACGATAGGAGATTGGTCCACATGCCAAAGATGAAGACACACCGCGCTTCTGCAAAGCGCTTTAAGAAGACTGTTAATGGTGGATTTAAGTCCGCTTCAGCCTACACATCTCACCGTTTCCATGGTAAGACAAAGAAGCAACGTCGCCAATTGCGTGGTACGCGGATGATGAATAAGACAACCGTAAAGACTTACGCTAAGTTGTTGAGTACACTCTAATTTTAGGGTTAATCGAATTTAAAATTTCTAGGAGGAATACCCATGCGAGTTAAGGGTGGTACAGTTTCACGCGCACGTCGTAAAAAGTTTATTAAGTTGGCCAAGGGTTACCGTGGACAACGTCGCATCAACTATAAGGTTGCTAAGCAACAGGTATACAAGTCATACCTATACGCTTTCCGCGATCGTAAGAACCGCAAGCGTAACTTCCGTAAGTTATGGATTGCTCGTATCAACGCAGCCGCTCGGATGAACGGTTTGTCATACTCAAAGTTGATGCATGGTTTGACTCTTGCTGGTGTTGAATTGAACCGTAAAATGTTGGCTGATTTAGCAGTTTCTGATTTTGAAACTTTTGGTAAGATTGCTGATCAAGCTAAGGCTGCACTTGCTAAGGATCAAGTTTTGGTTCAAGAGCGCACTGCTGCTACAACAGAAACAACTGTTAAGGTTGAGCGTTAATTTGATTAAGTCCCCATTCGGGGGCTTTTTTTGTGTCCAAAGGTTGTATACCTGCCAACAACTACTGAAATATGATAAAATAGTATCAATTGTAATTCGAGACAAGATTTAAGGGCCAGTTAGCGTACTTAACGAAGCCCATCCAAGTCAAATTATTAATATTAAATTTCAGTATGTAAAGGATGGATTATGACCAATTTAAGTATTATTCCCTTCGGGGGCGTGCGTGAAAACGGTAAGAATATGTATGCAGTTACCGTACACGATAAGATTTTTATTTTAGATGCCGGATTAAAGTATCCGGAAAGTGAACAATTAGGAATCGATGTTGTTATTCCTGATTTTGAGTATTTATTAAACCACCAGGATCAAATCGCCGGAATCTTTTTGAGTCACGGGCATGCCGATGCCATTGGTGCTTTACCATATTTCTTGCAGCAGGTTAATGTACCAATTTTTGGTTCAAAAATGACCATGGCCTTAGCTAAGTTAGCTATTCAAGATACCAAGGAATTAGCTGATTATGACGATTATCATATCGTTAATGCTAAAACCGAGATTGACTTTAACGACGTTAAGGTTTCTTTCTTTAACACGACCCATTCAATTCCTGAATCAATGGGAATTGTCTTGGAAACTGAGTATGGTCAGGTGGTTTATACTGGTGACTTTAAATTTGATCAGACGGCTGAACCAGCCTATCAGACTGATTATCGCCGTCTAGTCGAAATTGGCTCTAAGCCGGTCTTGGCCTTGCTAGGTGATGCAGCTGGTACTGAAGATAGTGGCCCGACTGCTAGTGAACGTGAAATTCATCAATACGTGCACGATACCTTTGTGGAAAACAAGGGAAAACGGATTATTGTTGCAGCCGTAGCTTCTAATATCCAACGGATTCAGCAGGTCATTGATGCTACAGCGGCTACAAAGCGTCGCTTAATTTTATCTGGTAATGATATCGAAAGTGTCGTTAAAACGGCATTGGAATTGGGAAAGTTACATCTACCTATCCCTCAAAACCAACTTTTTACTAATATTAAAAACATGAGTAAGGTACCGGCTGAACAAACCGTTATTTTAGAAACCGGCCGGATGGGCGAACCAATTAAGCATCTTAATCGGATGGCCAGTGGGGAAGACCGTCATATTAACATTGGTGATGGTGATTTTGTTTTCATCACCACGACCCCGGCCTTTGCCATGGAATCCTATGTTGCTCATACACGTAATATGTTGTTCCAACGGGGAGCAGATGTTAAGTTAATTAGCTCGGATTTGCGTTCGAGTGGACATGCTTCCTACGATGATTTGCAGTTAATGTTGAACTTCATTCGCCCACAGTATTTCATTCCGGTTCAAGGTGAATACCGGGTGATGGTTACTGCACAACAAGCGGCCGAAGGGGTTAAGATTCCAGCTGATCATATTTTAATGGCTCAAAAGGGTGATCAGTATCAATGGAATAATGGACAATTTGTGCTGGAGGGTTCCTTTACTGTTGGCGATACCATGATTGATGGTTCTGGTGTTAGCGATATTGGTAATTTAGTGTTGCGAGATCGGCGTATCCTGTCAGAAGATGGTGTTTTTGTTTCAGTTGTTACAATTGATCGTAAAAAGCGCAAGGTTGTTTCTAAGCCTAAGTTAACTTCCCGTGGTTTTGTCTTTGTTAAGGCTAATCGCGACCTGATGAAGGAAGCTTCCAACATTACCGTGGAGCGGATTGAAGATTATTTGGCTAATGTTAAGGACTTTGACTGGAACGAATTAAAGGGAAGTGTACGAGAAGGATTATCCCGTTATCTTTTCAACGAAACCCGTCGCCGGCCAATGATTATGCCAGTGGTAATGGAAGTTAACCAGAACCGCCGTCCTAAGCATAAAACTAGCGCTAATAATAAAAAGAACACTCATCCTAACAAGAAAAATAATAACCCCAAAAAAGTAGCTGTTAAAAAGGATCACCAAGAAAACAAAGAAACTGCTCCACAGTAATTATTAAGGAGATAGCGTGACAGAAAATTTACCTGATCAACTTAAATCACTCTGGGATCAAGGACTAGCAGCTAATCGTCAGGACGATTGGGCTAAAGCTGCTTTGATTTGGTCCGAATTGTACGAAAGTTTAAATACTTTTGAAGTTAACTATCGCTTAGTTGTAGCACTCTTTATGAATGAACAGTATCGGCTTGCTTTTGATATTGCTGCTGACTATTTAGATGATTATTTAGTTGATGATGATTTGCAACAATTACTAATTAGTTTGGCAGTACAAAACCAAGAGTTTGTCTATGCCCAGCAATTAGCCCTGTTAGTTACTGATGAAAAGCAGCAACAAGAGCTAGTAAGTGAGATTCGAGCAGCCGAAGATGATGCGCAAGAAACCATGGGGACAACCTTTCAAACGGTAGCGCGGCATTTTTATCATCTCAGTGATTATGATTTAATCAGTCAAGAACAGCGGTACCAGGAGGCTTACCAATTACCGGTCAAGCTGTTCCAAGCTGGCGCCCGATATCTACTCTTGGACCCTTTTTGTTCACCTGTCATGCGGGCGAGTCTCTTGGTTGATTTAAAGAAATTAGGCCTGGAGGAGACAGTCAGCTACTATTGGATCGATGATGAGAAGTATGAAGTCAATCTAGAGCAAGTGAACTTACCTCTGGATAGTCAAGCTTATCAAGCAGTTAAAGCCGTACTTCATGAACAAATGGCCAATCAAGACCCGATTGCCTTCCAGACGCTATTAGAACAAGTTCGACTAGAAGTCTCGATGTTGTTTCCAAAAATAACAGCCAGTATCACTGATCCAAAGGCCTGGGCTCAAGCTGACATTCAGCACTACCAACAGCAACAAAGTAGCTTAGAATCCGCTTCACAAGCACAAATTCATCAAAAAGTTAATCAATTATTAGACCAGCTTTTCACTTAATCAATTGTCGAGAATATATTTATTTACAATTGAGAGGGAACTTAGTATAATAAAGCTCGGCTCAGATGCCATAAAAACGTAAAGATAGCTTGTGTTTAAGCTGCTTGCGTTGTAAAATATAGTTATACGATTTTTTCAGTTTACTGGAAAAATAAAAATTGGAGGAAACTAAATTGGCTAAGGAAACTTACGTTCGTAACAAGCCCCACGTTAACATTGGTACTATTGGACACGTCGATCACGGAAAGACTACTTTGACTGCCGCTATCTCAAAGGTATTGGCTGAAAAAGACGGTGGTGTTGCCACTGATTTCGCTGAAATCGATAACGCTCCTGAAGAAAAGGAACGTGGAATCACTATTAACACTTCTCACATCGAGTATGAGACTGACAAGCGTCACTACGCCCACATCGATGCCCCTGGTCACGCGGATTACGTTAAGAACATGATCACTGGTGCCGCTCAAATGGACGGTGCTATCCTTGTTGTTGCCGCAACTGATGGTCCTATGCCACAGACTCGTGAGCACATCTTGTTGGCTCGCCAGGTTGGTGTTGAACATTTGGTTGTCTTCTTGAACAAGACTGACCTTGTTGACGATGAAGAATTGGTTGACTTGGTTGAGATGGAAGTTCGTGAATTGTTGTCTGAATATGATTTCCCAGGTGACGATATCCCTGTTATCAAGGGTTCAGCTTTGAAGGCTCTTGAAGGTGATCCAGAGCAAGAAAAGGTTATCATGGAATTGATGGATGCTGTCGATGAATACATCCCAACTCCAGCCCGTGAAGATGACAAGCCATTCTTGATGCCTGTCGAAGATGTCTTCACTATCACTGGTCGTGGTACTGTTGCATCTGGTCGTGTTGACCGTGGTGTTTTGACTACTGGTACTG
The DNA here is from genome assembly GCF_003096575.1 of Convivina intestini. GTDB lineage: Bacteria > Bacillota > Bacilli > Lactobacillales > Lactobacillaceae > Convivina > Convivina intestini. The sequence continues at coordinate 82,743 of NZ_QEKT01000002.1, read as the reverse complement.
AAGTTGAAATCGTTGGTTTGAAGCCTGAAGTTACAAAGACTACTGTTACTGGAATCGAAATGTTCCGTAAGACTTTGGAAGAAGCTCAAGCTGGTGATAACATCGGTGCTTTGCTTCGTGGTGTTGATCGTAATGAAGTTGAGCGTGGTCAAGTTTTGGCTGCTCCTGGCTCAATCAAGACTCACAAGAAGTTCAAGGCCGAAGTTTATGTTTTGACTAAGGAAGAAGGTGGACGTCATACTCCATTCTTCACTAACTACCGTCCACAGTTCTACTTCCACACAACTGATGTTACTGGTGTTGTGGAATTGCCTGAAGGCGTAGAAATGGTTATGCCTGGTGACCAAGTGACTTTCGATGTTGAATTGATTGCTCCTGTTGCCATTGAAAAGGGATTGAAGTTTACTGTTCGTGAAGGTGGCCACACTGTTGGTGCCGGAACTGTTACTGAAATCGAAGGTTAATATCCTTCAAAAAAGCATTCCAACGGAATGCTTTTTTCTTTGTCTGTGAATAAAAAGAGCGACCATTTGGTCGCTCTCTTAGCAGATTTATTTAGTTTTTTTATTGCCTAAAGCAGCATCCCGGGTGGATTTGGTATCCGCTGGGGCTTGGTCTGGTAATTGAATTAAATCATCAATCGGGCTACTCATTCGTTCTTCACGGTTTACAATTTTGGCCATGTCAAACCTCCTTCATTATTGATATTAATTATATCATGACAGGTTAAATCAACTTAAATTCGCTCAATCAAAAAAGTCGTTATTTCATTGGTTTGGTAACGAGCTTGTTGATAATCTTCAGCAAAAAGGCTATCTATAAACGCCTCCCAGTCGTTGGGAACAGTATTAAATTTAACTAATAGGAGCCCTTGATGTTTTAGCAAGTTTAAAGCTCTTTGAATGCCATTGAGGTGATTAATTTCGAGCTGGTTTTGATTATCGGCATCACTGGAGTAATCAAAGATAGCTAAACTAGCTCGCTGCTTTTTAAAATGCTCGGGGGCCTGGGCTTGACTAGCAAACGAACTGTTGTAAACAATAACCCGCTCATTAAGGCCAGTTAGTAGCAGAGAAGCCGCGGTGTCATTGGCGGCCTGCTGAGATTGATGATAACTAAAAACAACTCCTTCTGAGCCAACACGACTAGCCAAAAAGCGGGTGTTATTGCCATTGCCTGTCGTAGCATCGATGACTAAATCACCGACCTGAACTTGGTCTTCAATCATTTGATGACAAAAAGTATTACTATTTAAGATCATGATTTCCTCTTTATTTTAGCTAGTATTCCTTCTTAGATTATATCGGATTTAAGGCGCTTTATGTTATAATGGGAGCACATTTCAACACTAGTAGCTTAGCAATGGTCAACAGCAAATAGGCGGCGATGAAAGCCTATCAAGTGGCTTGGTGAACTCGGTTGAATGCCATTATTGGTGAACTTAAGTCAGTAGCTAATGACGTTTCCACCGCGTTAAGGTGATTAAGACGTAGTAATATGCGTGAACATAGGTGGTACCGCGATTCATTCGCCCTGTGATAGACCCAGTGGGTTTATCACAGGTTTTTTATTAAAGGTACAATTACAAGGAGGATGGCAGAAAATGGATTTTAATCATCAGCAAATCGAAAAAAAGTGGCAGGAATATTGGGACCAGCATAAAACTTTTCAAGCAAAGGACGAGTCTGATAAGCCTAAGTACTATGCTTTAGATATGTTCCCTTATCCTTCTGGTCAGGGACTGCACGTTGGACATCCGGAAGGTTATACGGCAACCGATATTGTGAGCCGTTATAAGCGGGCCCAGGGATTCAACGTATTGCATCCAATGGGGTGGGATGCGTTTGGTTTGCCAGCAGAACAGTACGCAATCAAAACTGGTAATAATCCAGCCACCTTCACCAATGAAAATATTCAGGTTTTTAAAAAACAAATTAAGTCATTAGGATTTTCATACGATTGGTCACGTGAAATTAATACAACGGACCCCAATTACTACAAGTGGACCCAGTGGATCTTTGAAAAGCTTTATGAAAAGGGGTTGGCTTATGAAGATGAGATTATGGTTAACTGGGCCCCGGATTTTCCTGGTGGCGGCATCGTGGTTGCCAATGAAGAAGTAATTGATGGTAAGACTGAACGTGGTGGTTATCCAGTCTATCGCGTGCCAATGCGGCAATGGGTATTAAAGATCACGGCTTATGCCGATCGTTTGTTAGATGATTTGGATGACTTGGACTGGCCTGATGCCATTAAAGAACAGCAACGAAATTGGATTGGCCGCTCGATTGGGGCTGCCGTGGTCTTTGATGTCCAAGATCACGCCGGTCAAAGCGTAGAAGTTTTCTCAACTCGGCCAGATACCTTGTTTGGGGCATCTTACTTGGTTTTGGCACCCGAGCACGAATTGGTTGACCAAATTGTAACCGATGACCAAAAGGCTGTCGTAGAAGCTTATCGGGAAAAGATTGCGGCTAAGTCTGATCTAGAGCGGACTGATTTAAATAAGGAAAAGTCAGGAGCCTTTACTGGTGCTTATGCAATTAATCCCGTTAATGGCGATAAACTACCAATTTGGATTGCTGATTATGTTTTGGCTTCTTACGGAACCGGAGCAGTTATGGGTGTTCCTGCTCATGATCAACGTGATTGGGATTTTGCCACGAAGTTTGACTTACCCATTGTCCCTGTAATTGAGGGCGGCGATGTGACTCAAGAAGCCTATACGGGGGATGGCCTTCACATTAATTCTGATTTCTTGAATGGTCAAGAAAAGCAAGCTGCGATTGATACCATTATTGATTGGTTAACAGAGCACAAGGCTGGTACCAAGCGCGTTAATTACCGTTTGCGAGACTGGATTTTCTCCCGTCAGCGTTACTGGGGTGAGCCAATTCCAGTTATTCACTGGGAAGATGGTACGCAATCTTTGGTACCAGAAGACGAATTACCACTACGTTTGCCAGAAATGCAACAAGAGCAAATGAAGCCTTCTGGTACCGGAGAATCTCCTTTGGCCAATGCGACTGATTGGTTAAATGTTACCCGGGCCGATGGCGTAAAGGGTCGTCGCGAAACCAACACGATGCCACAGTGGGCTGGATCATCATGGTACTACTTACGCTACATTGATCCTAAAAACCGTCAGATGCTAGCTGATCCAGAGAAGCTGGCTTACTGGAGTAATGTTGATTTGTATGTTGGTGGGGCTGAACATGCTGTTTTGCACCTGCTATATGCTCGTTTTTGGAATAAGTTTTTGTACGATTTGGGCGTTGTACCAGAAAAAGAACCCTTCCATAAGTTAGTTAACCAGGGCATGATTTTGGGTGAAAACCACGAAAAGATGTCTAAATCTAAAGGCAACGTGGTTAACCCCGATGAAATCGTGGCACAATACGGTGCCGATACATTGCGTATTTACGAAATGTTCATGGGACCTTTGACCCAAAGCAAGCCTTGGTCTGATGAAGGAGTGACTGGTTCTCGTCGTTGGTTAGATCGGGTATGGCGTTTGTTAATTGATGATGAGGGTCGGGTACGTGACCACGTAACGACTTATAACGATGGTAAGTTGGATAAAATCTACAATATGACTGTTAAAAAAGTCACAGAGGATTTGGAAAACTTGCGCTTCAATACAGCCATTTCCCAATTAATGGTCTTTATTAACGAAGCATATAAGGTTGATGGTTTGCCAATTCAATACATGAACGGTTTTGTTCAACTGTTGGCACCATTTGCGCCTCATTTGGCCGAAGAACTTTGGCAACGTTTGGGTCATGAAGATCAGTCAATTTCATATGTTGCTTGGCCACAATACGATCCAGAGGCTTTGGTGGATGATACAATCGAAATCATTTTCCAAGTCAACGGAAAGGTTCGTGGTAAGGCAAGCATGGATCGCAATGCTGACCGGGATGCCATGATTGCTGTGGCTCAAACCGATGATAATGTGCAAAACTTTATTGCTGGTAAAGAAATGGTTAAGGTTATTGCCGTTCCAGGTCGTTTTGTTAATATGGTTGTTAAGTAAAAATTTTTAACCCGTAGTTTTACGGGGTACATATCACAAAGGAAGAGTGGCATGACTCGCAAGGATTCATCAACAAAAAAGGCCCATCGAAGTTCATGGAAAAAGGGTGTGAAAGTCAATGGAGCGATTCTGACGGAATCAGAGCTAATTGAACAATTAGATGCTGATTTAAAGCAAATTGGCAAGCCACAACCAGCGATGTTAGATCAGAAAGCCGAGCAACCTATTAAAAAAATGAAATCTAAAAATTTGTTTTCAAAAGGAAAACGCCGTCAGCCACAACCAGCTTCCGCTAAGGTAAGCGATCATGAACTATTAGAAGGGGCAGTTCAGGCTGCTAGTGATGCAGCGACTGATGAACAAAAATTAAACCAGGCGCAAACTGATAATCAAACCTTAGTTAAAGGGTCAATTTGGTTATCAGCTGGAAATATTATTTCCCGTCTCTTAGGGGCTGCCTTTATCTTGCCCTGGTTAGCAATGTTGGGGGTCAATGCTAATCGTTCCAACGCCTTATTTTCGCAGGGATATACCATTTATGGCATTTTATTAGCAGTTGCAACTTTTGGTTTCCCATCAGCGATTTCTAAGGTCCTAGCTCAGTTAATGGCCAAAAAAGATTGGATTGAAACTCGACGGTTAACCCGGCAATCTTTGTGGGTTGGTGTTATTTTGGGTCTGGTGTTTGGTCTATTGCTTTATGTGGGTGCGCCCTTTTTATCAAATGGCAATCCCAATGTGATTCCGGTGCTGCATTCACTGGCCCCAGCAGTTTTAATTTTCCCTTTAATGTCAATGATGCGTGGCGTCTTTCAAGGACATCAATTGATGCATATCTCAGCGATCTCTGACATTGTGGAACAAATTGCTCGAATTGTGTATTTGCTAGTAATGACCATTGTAGTTTTGAATTTGAATCCTAATAATTGGGTTGGAGCCGTTGTTCAAGCCACCTTTGCTGCCTTTATTGGGGCGCTCTTTAGCATGGTCGTGCTCTTGTGGGGCTGGATTAAATATCGTGCCACTATTATGCCTCCTGCTCCTAAAAGTAAGGGGAGTGAAAATAAGATTTTATCGATGGTTGGCCATATTTTGAGAGAATCATGGCCCTTTGTCGTAATTGGTTCGGCAACTAATCTGTTCTTGTTTGTTGATCAGTATACTTTCTTTAACATTATGCGGACCTTTTTTAATTACTCAAGTGATCAATTACAAATTGATTTTGCCTTGTTTAGTGCCAATCCCAATAAGTTAATTATGATTGTCATTTCCTTTGCCATTAGTATTGCGACCACTGCCCTGCCACTTTTGTCTGGTAGTAAGGAGGGGCAAGAACCGGGGGTGATTCAACGTCAATTGGATCAGGTGTTGCGTTTATCAACCTTGGTGCTACTACCAAGTGCTTTGGGGATGTTTGCCGTGGCCGATCCTTTGTATAAGCTTTTTTATACGATTGATGAAACTAGCCAGGCTGGTATCTATCTTTTGCAGTTTTCAACCATTATGACGATTGTCTTTAGTTTCTTTATGCTGTTGTCATTGGTATTGCAAGCCTTATCTGAGACCAAAATTGTTATGTATGCCTTTGGCCTTGGTTTAGTGATTAAAATTATCCTACAATTACCTTTGGTATATGCTTTCCAAGGCTTGGGGGCCTTGTTAGCTAGCACCATCGGGATGGGTATTTCAGTAGCCTGGATGTTAATTTATCTCCAAAAACACTATCAGGTTGGCTTAACCAACATTAGTGCAGATTTGGGCCACAGTTTTTGGTCTTCAGTTGTTATGGCGGTGGTTGCCTACCTATCAATTTGGGTAATGCAAACCTACATTTTTGTAGTCGATACTAAGCTACATGTTGCCCTGGAAACTGGGGTGGGTGTCATCGTCGGGGCTGTGGTACTAGTCCTCTTGTATGCCCATTATGGTTTGGCCGATAACCTCTTGGGTTCCCGTTTTGCAAAATTTATTCCGGTCAAAAAAGCAAAAGTAAAAATTAAAGATTGATTATGATACGATAGACCTAGCAGTTTATCTAGAAATTTATAAGGGTAGGTTCGGGCATTGGTGGATCTAATTAAAACGAGTTGGCGTAAGATTGCGCTGACAATTTTCTTTTTTGTGATAAGTGTTATTTTGCAAGTTATTGGATTGAACTACTTTTTAATCCCAAATGATATTTTCTCAGTTGGAATTAACGGGGTTTCCCAGTTGATGTCTATTTTTGCCCGTACTTTCTTCCACTTACACATTGATACGGGTTTGTTCCTGTTACTATTTAACATTCCGATTGGTGTTATTGGTTGGAAGTTAATTGGTGGGAAGTTTACCATTTTAAGTTTCCTAAACTCGGTGACGGTATCATTGGCTATGATTTTTGTACCAGCTCAGCCCTTTACCACGCAGCCGCTACTAGCTTCATTATTTGGGGGCTTACTAGTTGGAGCTTCCGTGGGGGTGGCTCTGCGTTACGGATTTTCTACTGGCGGTTTGGATATTATCGCCATGGTTATTCAAAAGCGAACTGGTAAATCAATTGGCGTCTTCATGAATGCCGTTAACTTTGTGATTGTCTTGATTGCGGGTTCTTTCATTGGTTGGCAAAATGCGTTGTACACCTTGATTGGTATTTATGCCACTGGACGGGTGGTTGATACCATGTATACTGGTTATCAGAAGCTAACTGCCCTGATTGTGACCAGTAAGGGGAGTGAGGTGGTGGACGTCTTACACCGCGATCTGATTCGTGGGATTACCATCTTGCCTTCTCAGGGAGCTTACACTAAACGTGATTCGACCACTTTAATGATGGTGTTATCACGATATGAATTGTTTGAAATGCAAGAGGCAGTCCGTCAGGTTGATCCGAAGGCCTTCATTACTTTCTTGAGTACAGTAAACGTGGCCGGGGAGTTCTTAGACGCTGATCGCCAGTTGCAAATGCGTAAATCATTGTCGCCTAAACCAACAACCATTGATGCGCAGCTGCAAGCTGAAAAGAGTTTAGAAGAGCAATTGCAACAGTTAGAAAACGAACGAATTGAAAAAGGAGAAAAATAATGCCAGTTGTACAAGTTGAATTATTAGAGGGTCGTAGCAAGGAACAATTAGCCAAGATGGTCGAGGATGTCACGGCGGCAATTGTTAAAAATACCGGTGCCCAGCGTGAGGCAGTTCACATTATTCTACGGGAAATGCCCAAGGATCACTATGCGGTTGGTGGTGTCCTAGCCAGCGACCGTTAATCTTAAAAATCAAGTTGCAGTAATCGAGTTTGTTTAATCGATTACTGCAACTTGATTTTTTTAATAAAAGTCGGTAAAGTATTACCAATAACTTAATTATTATTTGCAGATATATCGCTGGGAAATGGCCAGCAGTCTCTACCACGCACCAAAAGCCGTGACTATCCGTAAATGCTGTAAATCGTTTTTTTGGTGAAAGCATTTGTCGGATCTGTGTTCCTACGAGTGCTTTTTTTGTTTGATAGCGTCTGTTGCTAGTTACTAAGATAGTCCATCAGAAGAGGAGAATTTATGGCAACGTTTCGCATCAAAAATAAGTTTATTCCAATGGGTTTGACCTTTGAGGATATGGCGATTGTACCCCAGCCAAGCGGGGCGATTGATCCCCAGACAGTTGATATTACAACTAGTTTGACGCCAACCTTGAAATTAAACATTCCGCTTTTATCAGCGGCGATGGACACTGTTACTGAAGCGCCTTTTGCCCAGGCTTTGGCGCAATTTGGTGGTTTGGGTGTAATTCATAAGAATATGACCATTGATCAACAAGCTGACCAAATCCGTCAGGTGAAACAGGCTAATTTTGATGCTAATACTTATCCTCAAGCAGCTGTTGATGCGCAGGGACATTTACTAGTTGCTGGAGCAGTTGGTGTAACCAACGACACGGTTAAACGGGTGGCAGCCATGGCTGAAGCTGGTGCTGATGCGATTGTTTTAGACTCTGCCCATGGTCATTCAGAGGGGGTCTTACGAAAGGTTCAAGAAGTTCGTCAGGCCTTTCCGGAGTTAAATATTATTGCTGGTAACATTGCCACTCAAGCCGGTGCTGCTGCTTTGTATGATGCGGGGGCTGATGTAGTCAAGGTCGGTATTGGACCTGGTTCAATCTGCACGACCCGTATTGTGGCTGGTATTGGGGTACCTCAATTATCGGCCATTCGTGATGCCGCTAAAGAAGCTAAAAAGCGCGGGAAGGCGATTATTGCTGATGGTGGTGCTAAGACTGCTGATGACGTTATGAAGGCAATGGCAATGGGCGGTAATGCCGTTATGTTGGGCTCAATGTTTTCTGGTACGGCGGAAACACCCGGCGAAGTCTTTACCGATGGAAATCAGCAATATAAGTTCTATCGTGGCATGGGCTCAATTGCTGCTATGGAAAATGGTTCCAAGGATCGTTATTTCCAAGGCGAAGTTAATGAGGCCAAAAAGATGGTGCCCGAAGGAATCGAAGCCCGCGTGAATTATAAGGGGACGCTGGCTGAAATTTTGACGCCAATTGTTGATCATGTTCGTCAAAGCATGGCGGCCATGGGCACTCAGAACTTAGCTGAAGTTCGTCAAGATAATGACATTAAGCGAACAACCACGGAACATGACTATCAGGCTAGTCTGTAAATCCTAGATTTTTAGTTTGAAACACAACAATCACATTAATTAGGAGAGAATATGACACAGGAAAATCAGCCAGGATTGGGCTATGATGAAGTCCTTTTGGTACCAGCCGCTTCCAATGTTTTGCCCCATACGGTTTCATTGGCTACTAAACTAAATCAGTTTGGATTAAAAACACCTTTGATGGCAAATGGCCAAGCAGCTGGCGTTGATGATTACGTATTACCAATGGCTTTGGCCGGTGGTTTGAGTGTAATTACCGCTACCGATGATGTAAACCAGCAGGTGACTGCCCTTCAAACTGTTAAGGAATATGCCGTTGCTGCTGACCAAGCTGACGAGGCCTTGGTCGGTTTGGACGGTAAATTACAAGTAGCGGCAGAATTGTGGTTGGCCAGTGATGCTAGTCAACGGTTACAAGCGCTAGTTGCTGTGGGAGTAGATGCTGTAGTTTTGTATCTACATCAAGCCCTAACGACTGAAATGTTGACTGAAATAAAGTCCTTACATGCCCAAGCACCAGAGCTTTTGTGGCTGGTAGGTGTCATTGAAGACCCTAAAGCGGCCCGTCAGCTATATGAAGCTGGTATGGACGGCGTAATTGTCGGTCGTTCGGTTGATTCTCAGTTGCCTAACAACAGTCATTATCCTTTCTTAACCGTTACAATGGGCATTGCTGAAGTAGCTGCTGACTTGGATAAGGCTGTGGTGGCTGGTAGTGGCGTGCATTACTCCGGTGATGTTGTCAAAGCCTTAGCTGCTGGTGCTGATGCCGTGTTAATTACTGACTATTTGGCTGGTGATGAAGCCCCAGCTGATGCCATCTTCCAAATTGATGGTGGTTTGCGGGCCGGCATGGGTTACACTGGTTCCAAGGATGTACCAGCCCTAAAGCAGGCCGCTCAGTTTGTTCAAATTACTGATAATGGTTTGCGTGAATCCCATCCCCACGATGTTGAAATCACCAAGCAAGCCCCTAACTATTTAAAAGAAGAAAGTGAGTAAACATGGTTCAAGAGACACTTGATAAGGTTTTAGTACTTGACTATGGTAGTCAATATAACCAGTTAATTACCCGCCGAATTCGTGAAATGGGTGTTTTTTCTGAATTAAAGTCCAGTAAAATGACTTTGGATGAAATCAAGGCCTATCAACCTAAGGCCATTATTTTATCAGGCGGACCTAAGTCGGTTTATGATGAGGATGCCTTCACCATTAATCCTGAAATTTTTAAGTTGGGTATTCCAGTTTTGGGTGTCTGCTATGGAATGCAGTTAATGGCCCAGGATTTGGGTGGAAAAGTTGAAGCCAATCCTGGTAACGGTGAATTTGGTCAAACTGAAATTACTCAAAGTGAAAATAGTAGCGCTTTGTTTGCCGATACACCACAGCAGCAAATCGTCTTGATGAGCCATTCTGATAATGTAACTAAGTTACCCGATAATTTTGTGGTAGCTGCTGGTTCACAAAAGACACCAATTGCCGCCATTGCTAACGATGCTGACCGTTTGTACGGGGTCCAGTTCCACTCTGAGACAACTTTGTCTGAATATGGTAAGCAAATTTTAAAGAATTTTGTGATTAATATTGCTGGGGCTCAGGCTAACTGGACCATGGATGGCTTTATTGATGAACAAATCGCTAAAATCCGTGCCCAAGTCGGCGACCGCAAGGTCTTATTGGGCTTGTCTGGTGGGGTTGACTCTTCCGTGGTCGGTGTTTTGTTGCACCGCGCCATTGGTGATCAGTTGACTTCGATTTTTGTTGATCATGGTTTGCTTCGTAAAAACGAAGCTCAACAAGTCATGGAAATGCTGGGTGGTAAGTTTGGCCTAAATATTGTCAAGGTTGATGCGCAAGAACGTTTCCTTGGCAAGTTAGCCGGGGTGACTGATCCAGAGCAAAAACGTAAGATTATTGGTAATGAATTTATCCAGGTCTTCAACGACGAAGCGACGAAGCTTAATGGCATTGATTTCTTAGCGCAAGGAACTTTGTATACTGATGTCATTGAGTCCGGAACGGATACAGCCCAAACAATTAAGTCCCATCACAATGTGGGTGGTCTGCCAGAAGACATGCAGTTCCAATTGATTGAACCGCTGAATACACTTTTCAAAGATGAAGTCCGTGAACTCGGTGAAAAGTTGGGGATGCCACATGAAATGGTTTGGCGTCAGCCTTTCCCAGGTCCTGGTTTGGGTATCCGAATCATGGGTGACATTACCGAAGATAAGCTCAAGATTGTTCGTGATTCCGATTGGATTTTGCGAGACGAAATCGCTAAAGCTGGTTTGGAAGGGGATGTCTGGCAGTACTTCACTATCCTAACTAACGTGCGTTCGGTGGGTGTCATGGGTGATTACCGGACCTATGATCACACGGTTGCCATTCGCGCAATTACCTCAGTTGATGGCATGACGGCCGACTTTGCTCGTTTGCCATGGGAACTCTTGCAAAAGATTTCTTCTCGAATTGTCAATGAAGTTGATCATGTTAACCGGATTGTCTATGACATTACGGCTAAGCCACCAGCAACAGTTGAGTGGGAATAGTTTATTAAACTAAAAAAGCATGTCAGATAATTTTTCTGATATGCTTTTAAATTTGCTGACGATTGAAGAAACCGCCGTGCACACTAGCTGTATCGGAGACTGTAATGAAAACATCGGGGTCAGCCGCTAAGACTTTACGGACAAAGCGGGGATATTCCTGAGTATCTACGACAATCATTAAAAGTTCTTGCTCAGAATCCTGAAAGCCGCCACGAGAGGGGATGACGGTTAGACCATAGGATAAATCATGACCCAGGGCATCTTTTAACTCAGTAGTGCTGATATTGCTACTAATGAAGAGGGTCTTTTTACGGTTAAAGCCACTTTCAATGTAATTCATAATTAAACTAGTAATCACAATCGAAAAAACCGCGTAGACAAAGGCTTCAAGACCAGCTGTGAAAATATTTCCAAAAGACACGCAGATATCAATAATCAGTAAACCGACCGGGGCCTTTAAATTGAAGTATTTTTTGAAAATTAATGGGGGAACGGTAGTACCACCACTGGAAGCATCAATATTGTAAAGCAAGGCGATTCCAGCAGCAAAGATAGCACTGCCGACAATGACTGCAAATAAAGTGTCGTTGACAACTTTTGTTTGGGGAATAATGGCCAGCATGACGGGCAGCATGAAGCTACCAAAGAGAATCCGCAGGACCGTTTCTCGTGCTAGAAAAATAGCCGCCAAGATTAACATAATGATGTTAACCCCTAAAGTTGTTAAAAAAAGCGGCCAGCCAAAGAGTTCCTGAGCTAAGATGGCTAGCCCAGTCGCCCCTCCAGCTGCAATATTGTGGGGCGAAAAGAAGAAATTGATGCTCATCGCAATTAAAAATAAGGCGCCGAGAAACACAAGATAATGAGATAGTGTCTTATTTAAAGAGTTAATGGTCGACCTCCAGTGAGAATTTTTAGCGTTTATTACGTATTAATGATATGATACCAATTTCAGCTGGTGGACGTAGTGAATCTTTGGTAGGCTAGTTAAATATCTACGTGTACTTAATTTAAAATTTCCTCTATAATAAAAAATGCTTGATTTTTTAGTGAAAAGAGAAAGAGATGAATCAATGAAAAATAAATGGATCTTCATTATTAGCATTATCTTCTTTGGCACGATTATGCGATCAACCTTCACGACCTTGCCGGTCGTGGCCAACGATATTGCTAATAGCCTACATATTCCCCTGGACCAACTTGGTCTTTTGACTTCGATTCCCTTGGTGGCCTTTGCCCTAGTATCACCCTTTGTTAGTAAAATTACTGATAAGTTTTCAATTGAAAAAACTTTGGCCTTTGCTTTGGTAACGGTTTTAATCGGTTCTTTTATTCGAATCTTCAATGCCCCTTTGTTAATGCTGGGGACTGCCTTAATTGGGGTGGGAATTGCCTTTATTAACGTCCTACTTCCCGCAGCAATTTTTGAGTATGCACCCGATAAAATTGGCCCTTACACGGGGATTTACAGTACCCTGTTGATGATTATGACCTCAGCCTTTCAAATCATTGCTGTCCCTGTGGCCGATAAAGTGAATTGGCAGGGCTTAGTATTACTTTTGACTGTCGTGGTCTTGATGTCCCTAGTTACTTGGTCGTTAAATATTAAAATTAATGCCACTGTTGCGCCTAGCCAAGCCCAACCCCAAGCACATGAGCATAAGGCAGCAACGATTAACCCTTGGACCAATAAATATGCTTGGATGCTATTGATTATTGCTGGTCTTCAATCAGCCATTTTCTACTCCTTAATTGCCTGGATGAGTGTGATTGCCCAACGGACCGGCGTATCTGGCTCGCAGTCAGGTCTCTTGGTTGGCTTGCTGTCAATGGTTGGGATTCCTTTTGGGATGATTATTCCAAACTTTATTTCAAATTCTTCCTTTAAAACTCGCCGAAATGCTATGATTTCTGCTTGCTTCTTGTGGATTCTTGGTTTAGCTCTAATGAATAATCATCATATTTCTTTTGTTTTGTGGTTAGTCATTAGTAGTGTTTTGGGTGCCGTAGGTTCGATTATGTTTATCTATGTCATCACTTCTTATGCTACTCGGACAAAAAAACCCCAGGAAAGCGCGGCTTTGTCCGGGATGGCTCAGTCTGGTGGGTACCTAATCGCTTGCTTGATTCCTTGGTTATACGGATTAATGTTTGGTATGACGCAAAATTGGTATGTACAAAATATTATTTTTATTTTGATGTTGGTCGTCATGATTGTCTTGATTTATCTCTTTGAACGAGAAAAGACAATTTTTGATTAAGATAAAAATCGGGACTCGCTAAATGAGCGAGCCCTTTTTGATTGCTTATATTTTCTTTAAAAAGCTCTTTTGGGTTTTAACCAATCTAAAACCCAGTGCTTGATAAAATTGGTGGGCACTGGTCCGCTCACTCCCAGAATTAAGACGAATGGCATCAATACCTTGAGTTTTTCCAATCTTAATAAGGTCATTGATGAGGGCGGTACCAATGCCTTGCCTTTGATAATTTTGATCAACAGCTAGCCCCAAGAGATTAAATTTTAGTTCGGCATATAAGGTTGCATAGTATTCAGCATGGATATAGCCTAATAATTGCTGAGTTTTGGGATCAATTGCTACTAAAATTAGATGATGTTTAGCATCTTCTAATAGTTCAGCTAAACGATTTTGACTTTTATCCAAGGAGTATTGGTAGCCCATTTCGTGACGATTTAATTGCCAAAGTGCTTGGCTGTCGTGTTTTTCAGCCGGTCTAATGAGAATTGTTGTCATAATAGTCCTCTTTTTTTAATTTTATTATAGTTTATTTTTTAATAAACTAGCCTTCCTTATTCGTACATTGCTGTAATAGCTCGTTTTTGCTACTATTACAGTAGTTCATAAATTTGAAGTAGAGAAATGGGAATAGTATGACTGAAAAACTAATTAAACAAACTTTGGTCGTTACTGCCGCCACGACAGCAGCAGTGACTTTGGGACTTAATGCAGCTCAAGCCGATGATATTACCGCCAGTAATCAAGCTGATTTAGGTCAAGCAGCTCAGACCACAGCTAATAGCGCCACTACTGCAGCGGATGTGCAAACTGCTCAAAATGATAAAGAAGCAGCTCAGCAAGAGGCTCAAAAGGCTCAGCAGGCAGCCGATTTAGCTAAGACAGCGGTTACTGATCAGACAAAACAAGTTCAGGTAGCCCAAGATAATCAAACGCAAGCCCAAGCTGATTTGAAAACAGCGACAGCTAATACGCAGACTGCCAGTGAAAACAAAGATAAAGATCAGCAAGCTGTGACCAAAGCCCAAGCCGACAACGACCAGGCTCAAAAGGCCGTTCAAGCTGCTCAGGGAGTTGTACAGCAGGCTCAAGCTCAACATGATGAGCAACAAAAACAAGTTGATAAAGTCCAAGCTGATTTAGACTTGGCAAAAACCGCTGGCGATAAGGCTCAAACAGCATTAGACCAGGACCAAGCCACCTTAAACACTACGAAAAAAGATTTAGCTGATAAGCAGACTGACCTAACTGCTAAAGAAGCTGAATTAAAGGCCGCCCAAGCTGGTCAAGGGGGCCAAGCAGATCCTAAAGCCTATCAAGAGGCCCTAGCTAATCAACAAAAAGCGCAAGTTGCAGTCGATCAAGCACAAGCTAAAGTTGATGCCGCTCAGAAACAAGTCGATAGTTTAGATAAACAAACCAGTTATGCGATTACCTTGCCAGCTGGCACTAAAGCGACTGATATGATTAATTGGTCCGATAGTCAGTGGGCGCAATGGGCCCAACAAATTAAAGCAGCTGGGTATGTTCACGATCCAGCCGCTCAGGCGCAAAATATTGATTTGAACAACTTAACGGCGGAGCAAAATCAAGCGCTCCAGAATTATTACGGTGGTTTACTAAATCAGCTGCTTAAGCAGGCTGGCCAACAACCGATTAGTGTTAATGCCGCCGGTATGTTAGCCGGTGTCAAGCAGGTTGCGGATGGGTATTCCAATGATAATTGGGATATCTGGACACATGCGGATCATAATCAAAAGGTTTTGCAGCAGGCTTATAGTAATAGCCATCTAAATTCGGTGTCGGAAAACTGGGGGTCATCATTTGATCAAGGAAACAAGGCTGGTTTTGATGGTCATACTACCTTAGATGCTGCCCAGGAACAAATTTACGAAACCGTTTTGGCTATGATAAACAATGATGGGGATAGTCATTGGGGACATACTAAAAACTTCTTAATGGCTAAGGGGCAAGATGTTCACGGTAAATCCGCTAAGGGGTATTCAGCGGTTGCCTTTGATAAAATGGGGGCTTCCCATTTCTTCAGCGGTTTAGTAGCTGATACTAATTCAGCCTTTAACGCAGCTGGCGCAACGGTGCCAGCCGGTACAACTAACCCATCACAGAGCTTGATTGATGCCCAGACAATTTTGGCTAATGCTAAAAAAGACTTAGCCAACAGTCAGGTTGCTCTTCAAACTGCTCAAGACCAAGTCGCCAAGGCGGCTGGTCAGGGAAAGGCCGACACTAAGGCCCTCCAAGCTGAAATTGCTCAGTTAAAGGACGCAATTGCCCATGGGCAAAAGCAAGTCCAAGAGTTGGAAACTAATTTACCAAAGTTAGTTGAACAAGCTAAGGATGCCAAGGAAATTCAAGCCACTGCGCAACAGAACTTAGCTACTGCTAAGCAAGCCGTTTCAGATGGACAAGCTAATTTGGTTAAGCAAATTACGGTTTTGAATGCCGCTCAAAAACATGCTAGTGAACTAGCTAACAACTTGAAGCAGGATCAAGATAAGTTAGCTAAGGATCAAAATGCCGCAGCTACTCAACAAGCAGCAACCAAAAAGGTTGCTGAAGCTACGCAAGCCTTGGCTGATGCGCAAACTTTGTTAAAGCAATTGGAAGAAAAGAGCCAAGCTGCGCAACAAGAAGTTAGCCAGGCCCAGGGTAAGTATCAGGCCGCTGCTAGTCGTTATCACGATGTAGTAATGGCTTATCAATATGAGCAACAAAAAGCTCAAAAGGCCGCTAACCAAGCCCAGGGAGAGGTAACGCCGACAGCTAATGCTGCAACTGACAAGCAAGCCACTAATAATGGTGGTTCCACAGTTGCCTTTAATTCAGCTGGTGGAGTTGTTAAATCAGTTGCTGGTAACACTACAGCCACTGCTAATTCGGCCAAGCTACCACAAACTGCTAGTCAAACTCGTACTAATAGTCAGGCATTAACCTTGATCGGTTTGTCAGTAGTGCTAGTTAGCTCAGCGTTCTTTGGTTATAAAAAGTACAAAGATTAATTAATTTATTAAAATAACAGAAAAGCACTAGACCAATTGAGTTTAGTGCTTTTTTTAGTGGAAAAAAACTGCCTTAACATGTACAATTTGTACATAAAGAGATCACTATGTTAAAAGACGATCAAGCTAATTATTTTTCTGAAAGAGGAATGCTTTTTTAATTTCATTAGTGATTCTATTGGGGATATGGTGTTGAAAAGGACAATTTTGAGAATGTTTTCATGTATTGCTTTTTCACTCCATAGGTGAGGGACTTTAAAATGTTATATAACAAATATGATTATAAAAAGATTAATGACAAAAAAATTTTGCACAAGGTAAAAAAGCACTGGGCTTTGATGTCATTGTCAACTTTTGCGGTATTGGGCACTGCAGGTCTATTTGTTGACAAGACCGAAGCGATGGCTGATACAGTCGATGCTAATGCTGTGGAGCCTGGTAGCAATGCCTTGATGGGGAAGGCAGTTTTCTTACAGCCAGATAGCCAGTCAACAACCCAGCAAATTCATACCAAGAGTACAACTAACGTTAGCCAGTTGACTGCTGCTGCGACTAGCGATGCTGATACTACTGCTAGTTCCACGCAATCATTACCGGCCACTATTAACACCGACCTGCCAGCTGACATGACTGTAAAAGAGCCAGTCGGCTCAACAGCTGATTCATCGATGGCCAGTCAGCCCGTGGAATCAACAAGCGACTCATCTACAACAAACCGGACAGTGGCATCAACAGCTGATTCATCCACGACCAGTCAGACCGGAAGTCTAGTTGACCAACAGAAAAGTCCGCAGGTAGCAGCCGCTATTCCTGCTGAATCAAGCCAGCAAGCTGGTCAGTCTGGCGTCACGGCAACACCCAGTATTGATCAGATTCTTGCCGATATTAGTACCGATAATTGGCAAAAGGATGGCGGTTACGCCCATCCGACGATTAATACTGTCACCAGTGGGAATCACTATCAACTCAATATAACCCCAGGTAAATACACCGCTGGTGATACTCAGGCAGTTGAAAATCTGTATGGTTTTGGTATTCAAACAATTAATTTAGACAAAATTCACTTGTCTGATTTAGGTTTTACTAGTACGGCTGATTTATCCAATGTGACCGTTACCTATCCTAACGGTAAGGTTTATCATCCCAAGACAGTTTATTTAATTGACCGGACGGGTAAATCAGTTGATAACTTTACCCAGGCAACCGGTTTCTTAGTACCATTGCATGATAATTTGCAACCTTCAACTTTTCAAGGTGGTATCGGTGATGATGCTGATGCGAATCAGGGCTTGAATGCTAATACTGAACCAGTTAAATATCTAGTTGATTTTGATGTAAGTGACAAGATTAATCATCGAACTGAACTAGATTTGGACGGGGTCGCTCATTTTGGGACGACTTATCCTCAACTTGTTAAAACCTACTACGTTGATGAGAATACTGGCCAGCAAATTGTTACTCCCTCAGTACAAGGTTATGACGATAAATTACAGGATAAAGTGACGATTAACCAAAAAGACTTATCCAAATTAGGTTATTACCGTACGGCAATGGTGGTGCGCTATGGCAATGAATCCGATCAGGAACCGTATGATTATCAAGCAATTTCCCGCTTTGATTCGGTAGTTGATGTAAATGCCATTGTTACTAATTATAAACAAACCTTAGTGTACCTATATGACAATACTGCCTATACAAGGGTCTATTACGTAGCAGTCGATGCCGATGGAAATGACATTGCTGATTTGGCTCCTGCAGAATTAAAAGTGGGTAAAACTGGTCAACCGTTAAACGCATCGGCCAAGGCATTTGCTAATTACCATTTGGTTAGCACAACCGGTAGTAACGGTGTTAATTTTATGATGCCCATTAGTATTAATGATAGTCAGTCTGCTAATGATTCCAACCAAGGCTATTTACTATATGGGTATCGAGGCAACGAGGAGCATATGACAGTTAATTATATTGATATTGATGATCATAATGTCGTTGTCCTTTCAGATCAAGTGACTGGTGCATACAACGAAACGGCTGAATACAACACAGCTGATCGAATTGCCGCTTTTGGAAAGCGGGGCTTTGTCTTAGTAAAGGATGAATATCCAAAAGGACACGTTTTTGGGGCTGATACACCAACATTTGTTGTTGAATTTAAGCATGGCACTAAGACGGTAACACCACAAACTCCTGGTACGCCGGGCCAGCCGGTTGATCCTAGTAATCCTAATGGGCCTAAATATCCACAGGGAACGGATATTCATAGCTTAGTCAAACAGATTCATCGGGTAATTAACTATGTTTATGATGATGGTCGGATAGCTGCGCCAACTGTTGATCAAAGTGTTGAATATAGTCGTAATGGCACTTTTGATTTGGTTGATGTTGACAAGGCAGTTGCTTACACGCCCTGGGTGACTAATCAAGCAATTTATGAGGCGGTGACTTCGCCGGTGATTAATGGCTATATTGCTGATAAAACCAATATTCCATCAGAAATGACTACTGCAACAACGGGTGATACGCATATTACGGTTGTTTATCATATCGATCAAAACAGTCAGTCAACTTCAACATCATCTTCTATCTCTGGCTCTGAATCGGCAGCCAGCGCATCAACTTCGAGTTCTATTTCTGGCTCTGAATCGGCAGCCAGCGCATCAACTTCGAGTTCTATTTCTGGTTCTGAATCGGCAGCTAGTGCGTCAACTTCGAATTCTATTTCTGGTTCTGAATCAGCAGCTAGTGCGTCAACTTCAAGTTCCATCTCTGGTTCTGAATCAGCAGCCAGCGCATCAACTTCGAGTTCTATTTCTGGTTCCGAATCGGCAACCAGCGCATCAACTTCGAGTTCTATTTCTGGTTCCGAATCGGCAGCCAGCGCTTCAACTTCAAGTTCCATCTCTGGTTCTGAATCAGCAGCTAGTGCGTCGACTTCGAATTCCATCTCTGGTTCTGAATCGGCAGCCAGCGCGTCAACTTCGAGTTCTATTTCTGGTTCTGAATCAGCAGCTAGTGCGTCAACTTCAAGTTCTATTTCTGGTTCCGAATCGGCAGCCAGCACGTCGACTTCGAGTTCTATTTCTGCTTCTGAATCTGCAGCTAGTGCATCAACTTCAACTTCTAGCTCAGACTCTAAGTCTGCCAGTGGCTCTACGTCAAAATCTAGTTCAGAATCAAAGTCAGCAAGTGAGTCCACGTCCACTTCAAGTTCAGAATCAAAGTCAGCAAGTGAGTCCACGTCCACTTCAAGTTCAGAATCTAAATCAGGTAGTGACTCTAAGTCCACTTCCAGTTCAGAATCAAAGTCGTCAAGTGAATCTACTTCAACTTCTAGCTCAGAATCTAAGTCAGCTAGTGGTTCTACGTCCACTTCAAGTTCAGAATCTAAATCAGCCAGTGATTCTACGTCCACTTCAAGTTCAGAATCAAAGTCGGCCAGTGACTCTAAGTCCACTTCAAGTTCAGAATCTAAATCAGCAAGTGGGTCCACGTCAACCTCAAGTTCAGACTCTAAGTCGATCAGTGGTTCTACTTCAACTTCTAGTTCAGAATCAAAGTCGGCCAGTGGGTCTACGTCGAAATCTAGTTCAGATTCAACATCGGCTACTCAACCAACAAGTGGCTCTCACAATGGCGCTACATCGGATTCCACTAGTGATTCACAATTAATTCCTAGTTCTAATTCCAATCGGACTGTAATGCCAATGAGTACGGCTGCTACTGGATTAAACTATAATTCTAGTTCGTTATTTTCCACTAACGACGGTTCTCAGCAAGCGGGCACTTTGCCAGCCACTGCTACAAGAGCTAGTCGACACGCTGTAAAAAATACCAGTATTGTCGGGGCTTTGGCCCTTACGGCAGCTTCAGTATTTGGTATCAGTGCTCGTCGTAAGCGCAAGCATTAATATTAAGAAGCACTGGAAATCATCCAGTGCTTTTTTAATAGAAAAGTTCAGCAATCCACAGTTAAATCAGCTACAATGTAGGCGACTACTTAATGATTAAAAAGTGGAGTGAAAAATGGTAAAGAAAATTATTTTAGATATGGATCCTGGTGTTGATGATGCCGCTGCTCTGGCAGTTGCCGTCAATAATGCAGCTTTGGATGTTCGCTTAATTACCACAGTAGCCGGTAATGTTAGTGTTGATAAGACGACTAATAATGCTTTGAAATTATTAGAATTTTTCAACAAAGACATTCCCGTTGCCGCTGGTGCCAAACGGCCTTTAAAACGAGATTTTACAGATGCTTCCTATATTCATGGGGAATCGGGGATGCCTGGCTATGATTTCGTTCAGCCTAGCCGTCAAGCATTAGAGATTGACGCCGTAACGGCGATTCATAATGAATTGCAGACCCAAACCGAACCAATTACCCTGATTGCCACTGGTGCTTACACCAATATTGCCTGCTTGATCCAGCAGCATCCCGAAGATTTAAAAAACATTAAGGAATTAATCCTGATGGGAGGATCGCTTAGCGGTGGCAATGTTAGTTCGGTTGCTGAATTTAATGTCTTTACTGACCCAGATGCAGCTCAAATTGTCTTCCAAAGTGGTTTGCCTATCGTAATGATTGGTTTAGATGTTACTTTAAAGGCCTTAATTACGCCGGAAACAACCAATGCCTTACAAAATTTAGGCGAGGCGGGGAAAATGTTGTATGGCATGATTACTGCTTATGGGGATGTCCATGTTGGTGGTAAACCAATGCATGATGTTAATACGATTTTATATGCCTTAGCACCGGATAAAATTAAAACCCAACCCCAAGCAATCGAGGTGGCAGTCGATGGTCCGGCCGTTGGTGCGACTGTTTCAGATTTTCAACATCGCTGGCATCCAAAAGATTTTTATAATGCCCTGGTTGGTTATGACATTGATGCTAACGACTTTAATCAATGGTTCTTAGAGCAAGTGGCTTTGATGAATTAAATACTAAATCAAATAACCGTCTTAATAAAAGATTTCAATCAAAAAATAACCCTCATATAATGGCAGGCAATCGGTCATTGTATAGGGTTATTTTTTATGATAGTTAGATTTAGTTGTTTACTGTCATCAATTGCCACAGGGGGAGGTCATCTTTTAAAGGTTATTTAAACATAGTCCAAAGCCTTTGATAGAGCAGTTAGTAAATCATCTACATTTTCAATACCAATGGATAAGCGAATTAAATCAGGAGCAATACCGGCTGCCGCCAATTGCTCATCAGAGAGCTGAGCATGAGTGGTTGATTTTGGATGGATGACTAAGGATTTCACATCACCCACATTGGCTAATAGTGAGAAAATATCTAAGTGGTTAATAAAGGTTTGGGCACCAACCTCACCGGATTTGAGGCCGAAAGTAAAAATTGACCCGGTACCGCGAGGGAAATATTGCTTTGCTAATTCTTGATAAGGAGAATTTTCTAGTTCTGGATAATTAACCCAAGCAACTTTATCATGCTGATTTAAGAAGTGAACAATTTTCCTAGTATTGGCTACATGACGCTCAATTCGCAACGATAGGGTTTCTAAACCTTGAATGAAATACCAGGCGGATTGGGGTGATAGGGTTGGACCAGTGTCACGTAGGTATTCAGCTCGAATTTTAGTGACAAAAGCTCCTGGACCTAAGTCGGCCCAAACTAAATTATTATAAGCAGGTCGTGGCTGGATAAAGTCGGGATAGCGGTTTGAACGGCGGTAATCAAAGTCCCCCTTTTCGATAATGACCCCGCCCAAAGTGGCCCCGTGACCACCGATAAATTTAGTCGCTGAGTGGACAACAACGTCAATGCCATAATCCAAAGGTTTTACTAAAAATGGTGTAGCGAAGGTAGAATCAACGATGGAAATAATTTGATGTTTTTTTGCAATCTTAGCTACAGCCTCAAAATCAATAATATTAATATTAGGATTACCTAAACTTTCAAAGTAAATGACCTTGGTGTTGGCTTGAATTGCTTTTTCAAAATTTTGTGGATTGTCTGGATCTACAAAGGTGGTAGCAATACCTAATTTGGTTAAAGTTTCAGAAAACAACTCGACGCTGCCGCCGTAAAGGGTTGAGGCGTCCACGATATGATCACCACTACCGGCTACATTTAAAATGGCGGCGGTAACTGCCGCTGCTCCCGATGCTAAAGAAATAGCAGCAGCGCCACCCTCTAGGGCGGCTATCCGTTCTTCAAAAACAGCATTGGTTGGATTAGTTAGCCGACCATAAATATTACCAGGATCTTTTAGGCTAAAGCGTTGAGCAGCTTCTTGGGTATTTTTAAATACAAATGAAGCAGTTTGATAAATGGGGGTAACCCGTGCTCCGGTAGTTGGATCAGGTTGGGCTTGACCAGCATGGGTTTGTAAGGTTTCAAAGGCATAGGGTTGATTAGTCATAGAATTTCCTCTTTTTCTTTATAACAAAAAAGTCATTACCAAGAGGCGAGCCCTTGGTAATGACTTAAATTCGGTTTGAAATACTTAGCAATTAACGAAGTACACAAAAAGAGTCACCAACATGGGATAACCTAATTTTTTGATATGTGTACATCATCATCATATTTGGCTTAATCATATTAGGACTCCTTTCATACTTACTATGCCTTGCAGTCTAACACTCATAAAACTAACTGTCAAACTGGTTATTAATTAAAAAATATTTTTTAAATCTAATTTTTGTTCGATTAAATGCCTATATATAAGAAAATTATTATGCTGTTTTAATTAGAGCTAAATAAAAATAATTCTCACTATTGACATTTTTATTTTTATTGATAAGCTTAAAAGCAACGAAATATGAAACTTAACTACAAAGAAGAGATGAGTAGTTGATCTAACAATTCTACAGAAAACCGTACTAGCTGAGAGGCGGGGTCTTGTTTATCAATGAAGATGGTCTTGGAGTGGTCTTTAATTGGTGAGTTCTGCTGAATAAGCCAATTACGGTTAATACACGATACAGTATTTTAGTATAGCTAGCACGAGTGTACTAATTTGAGCTCGACAATAGGTCGATAAATGTGGGTGGTACCGCGCTTGTTTAAGCGCCCCTAGGTTGCAGGATAACTGTAACTTAGGGGCTTTTTTTATATTTCAATTTAACTAAAAGGGGAGAAATAGCTATGCCAAAGTTTAAGGATCAAGTTGTTCATTATGATATTGTTGGGAGTTTTTTGAGGCCGGAAATTTTACATCGAGCTCGGCAGGATTTTGAAAAAGGTACGCTTAGTTTGGCGGAATTTACTAAAATCCAAGATCAAGAAATCCAAAAGTTAGTGGCAAAAGAAGTCGCAGCTGGCTTGAAATTTGTGACTGATGGGGAGTTTAGAAGAAGTTGGTGGCATTTAGATACTTTTTGGAGCTTTGCTGGTATTAAGAAAACCGAAATTAATCAAGGATATCTCTTTCATAATGTTGAAACCCGGCGCGAATCTGCTCAGGTTTGTGGCAAAATTAGTTTTACCAAAGACCACTGTGATTTAAAGGCCTTTCAATATTTATATCAAATCACCAAGGATCTAGATGTAATTCCTCGGCAGAGCATTCCATCCCCAGCTCAGTGTTACGCTGAATTGGTTCGTGGACAGGCTAATTTAAAGGCCTTACATCAATATTACGCCAACGATGAAGAATTGTTAGATGATTTAGGAAAAGCCTATCATGATTTGATTTTAGCCTTATATGATGCCGGTTGCCGGGATTTGAAGCTGGATGACTGTACCTGGGGAATGCTAGTTGACCGTAGTGTTTGGGAAAAGATGGGCTATGATGTTGATGATATTCAAAAAATTCAAGATAAGTATTTAGCCTTTAATAACCGAGCTTTGGCTGACTTGCCGGAAGATTTACATTTGAGCACACATATCTGCCGGGGTAATTATGCTTCTGATTGGGCTTCAGCTGGTGGTTATGAGGCCGTTGCTAAAACAATTTTTGGTAAAGAAAAAGTCGATGCCTTTTATCTTGAATTTGATGATGCTCGTTCCGGTGATTTTCAACCGTTACAAGAGGTGCCGTCAGGAAAGGAAGTTGTTTTGGGTTTGGTAACTTCTAAAAGTCCAGAGTTGGAGAATCCAGTTAATTTAGCTAATCGGATTAAAGAAGCCAGCCAATATCTACCTTTGGAAAATCTTTCGTTAAGTACTCAATGTGGTTTTGCCTCAACCGATGAGGGTAATCATTTAACGGAAGCTCAACAATGGCGTAAGATTCAATTGGTAGTTGATACCGCTAAGAAAGTTTGGTCGGATTAGAATAAAATGAAAACTGAAAGTTAATGGATTTAACTGATGGTCTGAGATTGATTAAATAATAGATAAAAGAAGGCTTAAGAACCTTCTTTTATTTTTTGTAACCAAAATATTTATAAATGGTTTACAATAAATGTATATATTAAATTAAGAAGGGGTAGCTGTGACGTTTCAATTTCAAAAATTAGTGTCCAAATATCATCAAAAGACGGCCCTAAAATTTTCAAACCGAGAGTACACTTATGATCAGTTAGACGATGCCGTAGCCCAAGCAGCGGAGAAAATCCAGACCAATAACCAATTGATTTTGGTTAATGATGTTACACCTGAAGCCTTTATTTTACATTTTCTAGCGGTAATTTCTTCCGGCAACTATCCGGTCGTTGCTGAGGTTTTACCGCTGAAAATGCCTACTGACCAGCCTTTTTTTATCGGCCAAACTTCAGGTTCAACAGGGAAACCAAAATTTTATGTACGAGATTGGCCCTCTTGGCGCCAGGGGTTTCAGGTTGCTAATCAGTTATTTGATTTCCAGGCTGATTCAGTGATTGCCACTGCCAGTCCGCTAACGACTTCCTTGGGACTGCACACCTTGATGTTGGCTCTTTATCTGGGGAAAACTTTTCAGTTTATCAACACGCAAGCAGAATTAAAACAATTAACCGCCAATACCGTATTATTTAGTGTACCGACCTTTGTACTACAAGCTGGAGGTGGGAGCGCCTACCTTAAAAAAATTATCTTAGGTGGTGGTCAATTATCACAAAAAGGACTAAGTCAACTACAAAATAAATTTCCTAAAAGCCAGCTAATTGAATTTTATGGTAGTTCCGAAGCTAGTTTTATTAGTTGGCAGGACCTAAACAAGGGAAAAGTAGCCAGTTGCGTTGGTCAACTTTTTCCAGATGTTAACTTGCAAATAACGCCGCAACAAGCCATTGTTGTCACTAGTCCCTATCTGTTTGCCGGTTATTTAGGACAGATGGTTCGACCACAGCACTGGCAGGTCGATGATTTAGGCTATTTGGATCACCAACACTTATTTTTATTAGGTCGTCAGGCCGATTTGATTGACCATGGTGGCAATAAAGTCTTACCCAGTGAGATTGAAGCGGCTGTTCAAGATTTAGCGACCGACTGTGTGGCCTTTGGGGTTCCTGATGATATTTATGGTCAAAAGATTGCCCTACTACTAATCAATCCAGTCGATAAAATTTATTTACTAGCAACTCTTAAGAAGCGCTTACCAGCCTTTAAACGGCCGCAATATTATTTAACTAGCGATAAGATACCTTGTACTCGGAACCAGAAAATTTCACGGATTTATCTAACTGCACTCTACTTAAAAGGAGCTTTTTGTGAACTTTAATCAACCTGTAAAAATCGTTACGGCCAAGCGGTTACCGATTGGTAAAATCCACGGTAGTTTGAGCCAATATCAGCCTGATTATCTATATATGAAGCTCATTGACCAACAATTTGCCCAACAGTCAGTTTTGTCCTTAAAGCAAATTGATCAGATAATCTTAGGCAATGTAACTAATCTTGGTGGTAATTTGGCCCGGCGCTGTGCCTTAAAGGCTGGTTTTTCAATTAAGGTACCGGCCCAAACCATAGATTGTCAGTGCGGTTCCGGGTTAGCTGCCATTATTAATGGGGCCAATAGCATTCGCGTTGGGGATGCTAAGTTTGTGGCTACCGGTGGTGTTGAGAGTACTTCTCAGGCCAGGCCGATTATTGACCCAATTACCAAGGCGTCACGGCAACGTTTTCCCATGACGCCTAGTGACATGGAAGATTTAGATATGGGGTTGGTGGCTGAGATAACTAGTCAAAAGTATCAAATTAGTCGGCAGGAACAAGATCAGTACGCTTGGCATAGTCATCATAAGGCGGCTCAAGCCCAAGAGAAGGGACAATTAATCCAAGAAATGATACCAATTGAGGGAATTGAGCTTGATCAAACGGTGCGGCCAGATTGCTCTTTGGAAACATTAGGGCAGTTAAAATCAGCCTTTGTTACGGACGGTAGAGTAACGGCAGGAAATAGTTGCCCAATTAACGATGGCGCTTCTTCGGTAATTTTAGCGAATTCGGATAGTGAAATTGCCGGAGAGGGTTATTACTTAGGACAGGTGAGTTTGGGTGTGGCACCGCAGGAATTTTTAATCGGTCCGATTAAATCGACCCAAGCTTTGCTAGCCAAATATGATTTAACTATGGATGACATTCAAGCGGTTGAATTAAACGAAGCCTTTGCGGTTCAGGCGCTTCTTTTTCAAAGGTGTTTTGCTTTATCGGATGAAAAACTCAATGGTTGGGGTGGCGCCTTGGCCTTTGGTCATCCCTACGGGGCGACTGGCGGTATTTTAGTAGCCCGATTATTAAATCGTTTAAATCAAATTGACCGACCCGCCTTAGGAATTGCCACTATGTGTGTGGCTGGTGGGATGGGGATTAGTCTTTTGATTGCTAATCGTGCTTGGTCGGCCAAGCTATAATTTTCATCATCAAACCCACTTAAATCAAGGCTGCAAGGAATCATTGCTAACTTTTTTGATCATAATTAGCTAAGATGGGATCATATCAAGGAGGAAAAGCGATGCGGTTTGGTGATCGATTGAAAGTAACTAGAACAAACAAAGGGTTAACCCAAGATGGAGTGGCCCAGCACTTCCATGTTTCCCGACAGACAATTTCTATTTGGGAGAATGAAAAAACTTATCCAGATGTGGCCAGTCTGGTTGAGCTTAGTGACTATTATCAGATTTCTTTGGACACGCTACTAAAGGAAGATACGGGGATGCGGGAAGCCTTACAGCGAAAAGAAGTGGTTAAGAATTTAAAACCGATTCGCTTTTCGCTGATGGGGATGGATTTCATTATATTAATTTGGTTGATATTTTCCATGGTAAATGGTTCCAGACCATCCTCAATCGCTGGGCTCTTTATGTGGCCGATGTTTATTTTGTTGTTGATTGCCATATATCAGCTGAATAAATTTGATGAAAGTTACCACTTAGGCCTTAAATGGCGTTGGCAGGAGTATACGAGTGGGCAACATGGCTTAAAGTATGCCCTAATTGTCCCTGTTATTTTCATTGTAGGCGGTCTATTGATAATTATGTTTTGGCATAATTCATCAATCAGAATGGGTGTTGGTTTTGGTATGATTAGTGCTGCGTTAGGGCTGGCTGCCTTCTTGTACTTTAAAAATACTAAGAAATAAAATTAGCCTTCCATACTGGAAGGCTAATTTTTTAAACTAACATGCGATACAAGGTCTGATCTTCTTGCAAGTTAAGATAATTCGGGTCAAATTCAGCTAAACGTTCTAATAACCCTGATAAATTTTCGACCTGGCCGAGGCGGACGCCAATCGGCACCGGCCCCTTGTCACTATGCACTTTTTTAGTGTATTCAAATTTGGTAATATCATCATCTGAATTAAGGACTTCATTGACAAACTGTCGTAAGGCTCCGGCTCGCTGAGCAAAGTGGGCAATAAAATAGTGTTGATAACCAGCATAAATTAAGGCTTTTTCTTCAATTTCGGGTAGACGGTTGAAATCGTTATTACCACCAGAAATGACACAAAGAACCGTTTTACCGTGAATTTGGTCTTGGTATTGTTCTAAAGCAGCAACTGACAAGGCGCCAGCTGGCTCGGCCACTAAGGCCATTTTGCTATATAAGTCTAAAATAGTTTGACAAACTTGGCCTTCTGGCACCTGCATGAGACGGTCAACATTAGCTTGGCAGGTTGCGTAGGTTAAAGCGCCAACTTTTTTAACAGCTGCCCCGTCTACAAATTTATCTAATTGAGTTAGATTGGTTGGCTGTCCTTTGGCAAAGGCGGCTGCCATAGAAGCTGCTCCGGCTGGTTCGACGCCGACAATCTTAGTTTGGGGAGAGGATTTTTTAAAATGAGTACTAATCCCACTCAATAGACCGCCGCCACCAACTGCGGCAAAAAGATAGTCCAAGTGCAATTCCTTTTGAACAGCATCGTTGATGACTTCAACTGCCAAGCTTCCTTGACCAGCCATGGTATCTAAATTATCAAAAGGGGCAATGAAGGTCATGGAATGGCTCTGGCAGTAATCATTGGCTGCTGCTTGGGCATCGTCAAAACTATCACCAACCAATTTAATGGTTACGTTTGATCCACCAAAAAATTTAACTTGATCGACTTTTTGCTTGGGTGTAATCGTGGGCATAAAGATAACAGCGGGGATGTTTAATTTGGCACTGGTCCAAGCTACTCCCTGGGCATGATTACCGGCACTAGCGCAAACTACTCCTTGAGCACGCTGACTGGCCGGTACTTTGGAAATGGCATAATAGGCCCCTCTAATTTTAAAGGACCGGACCGGTTGGAGGTCCTCTCGCTTTAGATAAACCTGACAGTCATAGCGTTGAGATAGGTAGGCGCTATATTGGAGAGGGGTGTGATCGACCACGTCTTTTAAGACGTTATAAGCGGTGAGTACCGCTTGGTCAGTTAGTTGGGGTGTTTTCTTGGTTATATAAATTCCTTTGCTTTTGCATAAAAAAGTCCCCAGTTTCAATCAACTAGGGACAAAGAATGGTTATTGGGTAAAATTCGTCTTGAAAAAAACCAATATGTCAGCTAGCTGAAAGTATTCGTGGATAAAAAATAATCATAATTCGAATATTCAAAGTTGACATAGTAGTTCCTTTCAAGAAAATATCAATTAGGATATACGGCCATCCGACCTGATTCAAGAACTTCGATACCAATTTTTTGTTGGTAAAAAGCGGTCAGTACGGCTCGATTTAATAAGTCAATGCGTTCACCTTTTTGGAAAATTCGTCCTTGCTTGAGTAGTAATACCCGGTTAAAAATTGGCATAATTTCTTCAATATGATGAGACACCATCAGTAGGGCGGGACGATCTGGCCGTTGGGCTAATTGTTGGATTTGATTGAGCAGCTTTTCCCGGGCAAAAAGGTCGAGACCATTACAAGGCTCGTCAAGAATTAATAATTCAGGTTTAGCCATTAAAGCGCGCGCAATTAGAATTAATTGTTTTTCACCTTGAGATAAGATGCTATAAGATTTGCCGATCAGTTTAGCACCTCCAAGATTACGAAGGGTTTGCCGCGCTGCTTCTAAATCAGTTTCATCATATTTTTCATACAAACCGATACTAGAAAATTTGCCCGAAAGAATAATTTTATCGACATTATCATTGACGTGAAGTTGTTCTTGTAGGGCCGTGCTAACCCAACCGATTCGTCTTTGCAAGGCTGGAATATTGGTCTGGCCAAATTTATTACCCAGAACTTCAATTTGACCATCAGTTGGCCAGAGATCACCGTGAATCATTTTTAGTAGGGTAGTTTTACCCGCGCCATTTAATCCTAAAATCGCCCAATTTTGCTGAGGTTGAATGGTCCAATTAATATCGGTTAAGATTTGACGGTTACCACGTGCAACCGAAACATTTGTAAATTTTAAGATGGCTGTCATGCTTGATTGCTCCTGTAAGAAAAAAGACTGAGAACAGCTGTTCCAAGTCTTTTTGAGT
Source organism: Convivina intestini (assembly GCF_003096575.1). Taxonomy (GTDB): domain Bacteria; phylum Bacillota; class Bacilli; order Lactobacillales; family Lactobacillaceae; genus Convivina; species Convivina intestini. The sequence goes on along the minus strand of NZ_QEKT01000002.1, from coordinate 52,440 downwards.
GATTAACTATGTAAGCCAGTAAGTTTCTGAGTTACAAGCTAAGCGATTTTTAATCGTTGGTAGGCGTGCTATATTTATCATCGGCAGCAACGAATGGCATCCGTTCCCGTAGTTCGGCACCAACCTTGGAAAGTTGTGAATTAGCTGAACGTTCACGCATTTTGTATAGCTCAGGGAAGCCAGCGCGGTAGTCGTCCATGAAGTCCTTGGCAAACTTACCAGTTTGGATATCCTTCAAAGCTTCTTGCATGGCCTTCTTTGACTCAGCGTTGATAACCTTAGGACCAACAACGTATGATCCATATTCAGATGTGTTGGAACAATCTTGATACATCTTGTTGAATCCACCTTCATAAATCAAGTCACAGATTAACTTCATTTCGTGTTGAACTTCAAAGTAGGCCAATTCAGGTGAGTAACCAGCTTCAGTCAAAACTTCAAAACCAGTTTCAATCAAGGCGGTTACGCCACCCATCAAAACGTTTTGTTCACCGAACAAATCTTCATCAGTTTCTTCCTTAAAGGTTGTTTTTAGCAAACCGGCACGAGCGCCTCCGTTACCCTTGGCAAATTCTTTAGCAAGATCTTCGGCATGACCAGAATAATCTTGGAAGTAACCGTAAAGAGCAGGAACCCCAAAGCCTTCTTTATAGGTACGACGGCAAAGATTTCCAGGACCCTTAGGGGCCATCATTACGACATCCACATCTGCTGGTGGCACAATTTCCTTGTAATAAACATTGAAACCATGCGAGAAACCAAGGACGTTGCCAGCTTCTAGATAAGGCGCAACTTCTTCCTTATAGATGTCTGACATAACTTCATCGGGTGTAAGCATTTGAATCCAGTCAGCTTGCTTGGCAGCATCGGCAACGGAATAAACATCAAAACCATCAGTTTTGGCGTTATCAAAACTTTCCCCTGGGCGGACACCAATAATGACCTTATAGCCGGAATCACGCAGGTTATTAGCCTGGGCATGCCCTTGGGCGCCATAACCAATAAAGGCGATTGTCTTACCTTCTAAGTAGTTGGTGGTTACATCCTTTTCATACAACATGTCTACACTCATGATACTTCCTCCGTATTTCTTTGCTTTTCTCTGTACAATTACAGGGTCAATTGACAATCAATCGACCTTATTAGTTCCTAACCATTTGGTTAAAAACTAATAAGGACGCCTGATTTAGGCGGTTAAAATTCACATCGGGTTTAGTCCCAACATCTCGTTATTACCCTTACCAGGTAGAATCATGGGGGAGACCGCTTCATCACTTGGAATTGGAATTTCAATGATGATTGGGCCAGTTTGATTAAATACTGCACTTAATTCTTCCATGACCTGGCTACGTTCATTTAAATTGGCATAGTTTATATCATATGCTTGGGCTAATTGGCCAAAATCCGGTTGGTGATCAAAGACAGTTTCAGCTCGTCTTTGTTCAAAAAGTTGGTCTTGCCATTGCCGTACCATGCCCAAGCGCTGATTATTAAAGAGCACAATTTTAATATCCAATTGTCGCTCCCCGATAACTTCTAGTTCTTCACTGGTCATTTGGAAACCACCATCTCCAACAAACAGTACGACGGGATGGTTAGCATCAGCCAACCGAGCGCCAATTGCGGCTGGAATCCCAAAGCCCATCGTGCCTAAGCCGCCAGATGTGATTAATTGGTTGGAGCGATTAAAGGGATAAAATTGAGCAGCCCACATTTGATGTTGACCAACATCTGTTACCACATAGGCTTGACCCTTAGTTAATTGGCCAATTTTTTTAACGACAGTTTGCGGTTTAATATCAGTGTCGCTGGGCTGATAGGGATAGGATTGTTGGCTTTGCCGTTCAGCCAAGGTTTGTAACCAAGTTTGATGTTTGGTAGGCTGAGTATCAATTTTTAGTAGGGCGGTTAAGGCGGTTTTAGCGTCAGCAATCAATGGATAATCAACTGGAATAATTTTGCCGATTTCATTTGCATCGATATCAATATGGGCAATCTTTGCTTGTGGCGCAAACTTATCCGGTGAAAGAGCTACTCGATCGTCAAAGCGGGAACCAATATTTAATAGAAAGTCACATTCATGTAAAGCCATATTAGCAGCATAGGCGCCATGCATCCCCACCATTCCGATGTATAGGGGGTCGTCCTTTTGAAAAGTGCCTAATCCCATTAAGGTACTCACTGCTGGTAAAAAATATTGATGGGCAAATTCTTGGGCTAAATGACTGGCATGGGCTGCCATCACCCCGCCGCCAACCAAAAGCAAGGGCTTCTTTGCTTGCTGCAAAGCCGTTGCGATAGCAGTTAGTTGGGTGAGTTGATTAACGGTTAAGGTGGAACTTTCTTCTTTATTAGAAGAAAAAGTGGTTTTAGCTTCATTTTGATTACTTAAACCCGGTGCCATGACATCTTTTGGCAGGTCAACAACCACCGGACCTTTCCGGCCAGTTTGGGCCAAAGCAAAGGCTTTTTTAAGTACCGGTTCCAAATCAGATAAATGGTCTACTTGAAATGTTCCTTTAGTAATTGACTTGGTCATACTCAGCGTATCTAATTCTTGAAAGGCATTGGTGCCGATTAAATCGGTTCCTACCTGACCACTTAAGACAACTAGGGGAACTGAATCTAGCATGGCGTCTGCTAAACCAGTAACAGTATTAGCAATGCCCGGACCACTAGTGACACAGACAACCCCGGTTTTTCCGCTGGCCTTAGCATAACCTTCAGCAGCATGAATGCCACCTTGTTCATGGCGGGGTAGAATATTTTGAATGCCAGCTGTGTAGAAAGCATCAAAGATAGATAGCACAGAGCCACCCGGATAGCCAAAAACAAAATCAACTTTTTCATCTTGAAGAGTTTGAACTAATATTTCTGGACCACTTTGGTGGACTGACTTTGATATATTTTTCTCTTGTTTATCCTTCATAGGCAAATACCTTTCAAAAGTAAAATAAAATTAGAACTAAATGAGAATGTTTCTAATTTCGAATTAACATGCCTCTAAGCTTAACAAGCTATTTTGATTTGTCAACACTTATTTTTAAAATAAATCACTAAATTTTATGAGTTTTTGCTCTTTTAAGAACAATATTAGTCTTTTTATCTTTTAAAAAAGGTACCTTATCACCATCGATATAGATAAGGAAAAAATTAGGCCGCAATAAAAATGGTGAAAAGATTAAAATTAAAATATTAAAATTAGAAAATAAATATATTTTGTTGACATTTTGCTCATAATTGAGTAAATTAGTGTCATTGGCAATCGCCGATATGTGAAGAATGTATAAATTTAGGAGGAAATAACTATGCAAGTGCTCATTGTCTTGATTATCGTCATTCTAGTCGTTATTTTGCAGCGATTCTGTGTGGATAATTAGGACATACTTGTGTGTTTATTTCTGAAATCCCCACAGTTTTGTTGAACTGTTGGGGATTTTTTGTTGTAAGAAATGCGTGGGAGGGCGTAGGGAAACTAAATCAATTAACGGAACCGATACCATTGGGATTCGAAAAGAGAGGAGCGGTGTAATCCCATACACCAAGAAAACTATGGCAGATAATTTTTCGTTTAATATCACTAGTGAGGATTTAAAATCACGTTCAGATCGAATTAAGTTGGGGGCTCATCAGGCCCCAGCGCGATCTTTGTTGTATGCAACGGGACAAATTAAAAATCCAGAGGACATGAACAAACCCTTTATTGCGGTTTGTAATTCCTATGTTGAAATCGTACCGGGGCATGTTCATCTACGGGCTTTGGCCGATGTGGCCAAAGAGGCAATTCGAGCCGCCGGTGGGATTCCCTTTGAATTTAATACGATTGGGGTTGATGATGGGATTGCCATGGGGCATGATGGCATGCGCTATTCCTTGCCATCCCGGGAATTGATTGCTGATTCAGCTGAAACAGTGATTAATGCTCATTGTTTTGACGGTGTGTTTTTCATGCCTAACTGTGACAAAATCACACCGGGAATGATTATGGCGTCACTGCGTTGTAATATTCCTTCTGTTTTTGTTTCTGGTGGACCGATGAAAGCCGGGCTGGATGCAAATGGTAAGGCGGCTACCTTATCAACTATGTTTGAAGCAGTTGGTACTTTTGAATCTGGTTTGATGAACAAAGAGGAATTTTTAAAGCTAGAACAAAGTGTTTGCCCTACTTGTGGTTCTTGTGCTGGGATGTTTACCGCCAATTCGATGAATACTTTGATGGAAATGATGGGTTTGGCTTTGCCATTTAATGGCACTGCTCTGGCTATTTCTGAAGAACGCAAAGATTTGGTCCGGGAAGGGGCTAAACAATTGATGCGGATGGTTAAGGAAAATGTTCGTCCTTTGGATATCGTTACTAAAGATGCCTTAGACGATGCCATGGCCTTAGATATGGCTATGGGTGGCTCAACCAATACAGTTCTACATACTTTGGCCATTGCCCATGAGGCTGGGATTGAATTTGATCAGGCTGACATTAATAACATAGCCAAAAAAGTTCCTTACCTGTCGAAAATTGCGCCATCTTCTAGTTGGACTATGGAAGATGTCCACCAGGCTGGTGGGGTACCAGCGATTATGAATGAATTGATTCGGATGGGAGGCGTCTTACACCCTGATCGAATGACCGTAACTGGGAAAACGATTCGAGAAAATGTTGCCGGTCATGCAATTTTGAATGATGAAATTATTCGGCGATATGATGTGAATCCATATTCTAAGCAGGGTGGACTATCGATCCTATATGGTAATTTAGCACCGAATGGGGCGGTGATTAAGTCTGGTGGGGTTGATTCATCCATTAAGACCTTTACCGGGAGTGCCGTAGTTTATAATTCTGAACAAGAAGCCGTGCATGGCATTGATAATGGCCAAATTAAAGCCGGAGACGTTGTCATTATCCGATACGAAGGACCTAAAGGAGGCCCTGGAATGCCGGAGATGTTAGGACCAACTTCTTCTATTATGGGCATGGGCCTTGGAAAAGATGTGGCCTTAATTACGGATGGTCGTTTTTCAGGGGCCTCGCGTGGTATATCGGTGGGCCACGTTAGTCCTGAAGCGGCAGCCGGTGGCCCAATCGGGTTAATTCAAAATGGGGATAAAATTACAATTGATTTGACTGAAAGAACGATTGAACTACACGTCGGGGATGAAGAATTGAATCGGCGTAAAGAACACATTAAACCCTTTAAACCTAAAATCACTAGTGGCTGGTTACTGAGATATCAAGCCTTAGTCAAGTCAGCCAACACTGGTGCGGTTATGAAGAATGTGGATGAATTATTTGAGGAGTACTAAAAATGAGTGATAGTGGTGACCTACAAGACCGGATGTTGGCCTGTTTAGAAAAGGTGATTGATCCGGAATTACGCTGTGACATTGTTAATTTAGGGCTGGTTTATGGTTTGAACTTTGAAAATGGCATAGTGACGGTCACCATGACTTTGACGACGATGGGCTGTCCCATCATGGAAGTCCTCGAACAAATGGTTCAAAAAAGTTTGCGAGAATTACCAGAAGTTAAAGACGTTAAGGTCGAATTGGTTTGGGAACCAGCATGGACGATTGATCGCATGAGTCGCTATGCCAAAATGGCCTTAGGAATACATTAAAAAGAAGAATCAGGGAGAGAAGTATGAAAATATTAACCCAGTTGTCGAACTGGATAACGAAGTATTTTGTGGTAATTATCCTGGCAGTTTGTGCTTTTGCCTACTTTGTCCCCAAGCCCGGTGTGACCTTGGCAACGACAAAAATTGGCCATCTATCAGCCGTATCAATTTTATTGATGATTATCCTGTTTGGCATGGGGGTAACGCTGTCAGTGGATAATTTCAAAGAAGTGGCTAAAAATCCAAAGATGGTAATCCTAGGAACAGTTGCCCATTATGTTATTATGCCGCTGGTGGCCTTTGGCTTGGTGCATTTGTTTGGTTTGACCGGAGCGGCAGCCGTGGGGGTCATCTTAGTTGGTTCGGCCCCATCGGGGACTTCTTCCAATGTGATGTCCTTTCTATCAGGTGGGGATGTCGCTTTAGATGTATCAATTGGTTTGCTATCAACCTTGTTGGCACCAATTATGATGCCATCTCTATTAAAATTGTTGGCTGGTAAATGGGTTGCAGTACCATTTCAAGAAATGTTCTTTTCAGCCTTAGAAATTGTGGTCGTACCGATTGTTTTGGGCTTGATTGTGCATACCCTATTAAAAAAGCATGTTGAAAAGATTGTTCAAGTAATGCCCTTGATTTCACAATTTGCTATTTTAGTTATTATTACCGCGGTTTTTTCAGCCAATGCCCATAATATTTTTTCGGCCACAGCCTTACTACTAGTGCCCGTTGTTATGTTACATAATTTATCTGGTTACGCCCTTGGTTATGGTTTTTCACGTTTGTTATCAATGAAAGAACCACAACAAAAGGCCATTACTTTTGAAGTCGGGATGCAAGATTCAGCCTTGGCCTCTACTTTAGCAATTTCTTATTTTTCACCAGCTTCAGCGCTACCAGCCGTTATTTTCTCGGTTTGGCATAATATCTCTGGTTCAACTTTAGCAGCCTGGTGGAAGAATCATGATCGTAAAATCAGTAACTAACGATTAAAATTAGTAAACGAATGTAAAAAGGACTAAGTTGCGAAGGTAACTTAGTCTTTTTTTATGGTAAGAAATGATTTACATATCATAGGAAGAAAAAGTTAATAATTGTGTCTAAATTAGTGCTTGCTTTTGTAAACAAGAGCTAAGTTCAAAATTATGGTAAAATACTAGTAATCACATTTTGAGTACAAAATTTGGAGTATGAATGATTAACTATCCGAAGGGAACTCATCGGCAGGAAAAGGTAAGCAATGCGCTTACTCGTAGCAAAAAGACGCAACGTGTTTCGCTCTATAGCCGGCGGGGAATGGGACTTGAAGATGAGATTAACCAAGCCAATGACTACTATTTAGAGAATCATTTGGCCGTTATTCACAAAAAGCCGACCCCAGTCACAATTGTTGGGGTCGACTATCCCATGCGTTCTGCTGCTAAAATAACCGAAGCCTACTTCCAAAAACCGTCCACAACAGATTATAATGGTGTCTATCAAGGTCGCTATATTGATTTTGATGCCAAAGAGACCAGTAATAAAACTTCATTTCCGCTTAAAAATTTGCACGAACATCAGATTCGACATTTAGCAAATGTTTTATCGCAAGGCGGGATTGGTTTTATCATTATTAAGTTTACCAAGTTCAATGAAAGCTACATCTATCCGGCTAGTCGGCTGATTGCTCAATGGCAGGATCGATCACAGGCACGCTCGATTACCTATGCGGCAATTGTTGAACATAGCTATCAAATACCTACTAGTTTGAATCCTAGTCTTGATTATTTACGGGCTTTGGATTCAATGTTGTCAGACTTGACCTAGTTACTAGGAGTTTTTTTTATGTCAAAGGATAATCAAGCTCAACCATCAACCCCTGAACCGAGTTCTCAGTCAGAAAGTTCAGCGTCGCAAAAGCGGACTAAACCTAGAGGACCAGTGATGCGGTTCTTCCGATGGTTAGGACTAATCATGTTGGCCTTAATCTTATGTGCCACTGCTTTGTTTAGCTACTATCTTATTACTGCACCTAAGATTACCGAATCAAGTTTATCAGCTGAAAATGCGACCCGGATTTATGACAAAGACGATAATATTGTCTGGTCTACTGCCACTGAAAACCGGGAGTATGCCACCCAAGACGATATTCCGGATGGTCTTAAACAAGCCATTGTTTCGATTGAAGATCGTCGTTTTTATAAGCATCATGGTGTTGATCCAATTCGTGTTGGTGGGGCCTTGGCTAGTAACTTGGCCGGCTCTTCATTAGGAATGCAGGGTGGTTCAACTTTGACCCAGCAACTGGTTAAGTTATCGGTCTTTAGTACTTCTAGTGCGGACCAAACGCTTAAGCGTAAGACCCAAGAGATTTATTTGGCCACTCAGGTTGAAAAGAATTATACTAAGGACCAGATTTTAGATTTCTATATTAACAAAGTCTACATGGGTCATGGCATCTACGGCATGAAGACCGCCGCTGATTACTACTACGGTAAGTCACTCAAAGAGCTATCAACAGCCCAATTGGCACTTTTGGCCGGTATTCCACAATCACCAACTAACTACGATCCCTATGCTAGTGATACGGATATCACCACCAAACGTCGAAATTTGGTACTACAGGCAATGGTTAAGTACGGGGCTCTTAGTCAAGACGATGCTAATCAGGCAATCGCTGTGCCCGTTAATGATGGTTTGCAAGATATCAGTCAAAAGGCTCAAGATACTGATGATAAACGTAAGCTGGTTGATGGTTATGTCAGCTCCACTATTTCTGAAGCAAAAGAAATGGGCTATGACACTACCCAGGGTGGTCTAAAAATCCATACTGACATGGATTATAAGTTGCAAAAAAAGCTCTATGAACAGGCCAATGATGCTTCTGCCCTTGATTACGGTAGTAAAGATTTGCAACTGGGTGCAACCATGACCAATCCGGATAACGGTCGCGTAATTGCCCAAATCGGTGGTCGTAACCTCAAGACCACCTTTGGTATTAATCGTGCTACCCAAACGATGCGTTCGGGTGGTTCATCGGTTAAGCCTTTGGTTGATTATGGTCCAGCGGTTGAATATTTAAACTGGCCGACTTACCGGACGGTTGAAGATAAGAAGTATAAGTACCCTGGAACCGATATTTCAGTCAATGACTGGGATAATAATTTCATGGGGAACATGACGATGCGTTCGGCCTTAGCCCTGTCTCGTAATATTCCAGCCATCAAAACCTTGGATGAGGTGGGAGCTAAGCGCTCATCTAAGTTCTTAACTGGCTTAGGCATCACTACAGCCAATTTGCCAGAAGGTTCGGCAGCCTTGGGAATTCCGATTTCTTCAGAACAAGAGGCTGGTGCCTTTGGCGCCATTGCCAATGGTGGCACCTACTATAAGCCTAGTTACATCAAAGATGTAATCACTAGCGATGGGACTACCCATAAAAATAAGGTCAACGGTAAGCAGGCCATGAAGGAAAGTACGGCCTTTATGCTAACTGACATGATGAAGGGTGTTATTAGTTATGTTGGAACTGCTTCAGAAGCTATGATTCCTGGCCTTCATCAGGCTGGTAAATCTGGTTTGGTCGCCTATGATGAACGGGCGGGCATGCCTGATCAAGCAATTTCAGATGCTTGGTTTACTGGTTATACTCGTTCCTATGTTTTGTCAGTTTGGATGGGCTATGATCAACCTAACCAAACGGGTCACTACATTCCTTGGGATAAGCAGGACCTACCATCAAAGTACTACAAGGAAATCATGTCCTATGCCATGCGTTATCGTAGTAATACGGATTGGCATGCCCCAAGTACGGTGACTAAGACAGTTCGTAACAATATTGCCGAGTACGAAGTAAAAGGTGCTAACTGGAGTAATGGTGGTTTGCCAAGTGTGGCTTCCATGAATGGTACCGGCAGCTTTGACAGTGATGATAGTTCCGATAGCTCATCATATAGTACTGGTTCAAGCTATAGCACTTCTAGTTATAGTACCAGTAGCTATGCCTCTTCTCAGTACCAGCGGCGAGAGACTGAAGAAGATCAACCAGCAACGACTAACAATGGTGGGGATGCGGCTAGCTCTTCCTCATCAGCTAGTTCGGCGCCAGCATCTTCAAGTAGCAGTCAAGTGTCATCATCTTCAAGTGAATCCAAAAAAACTTAAATTAAAAGCCCTGTCTTGAACGGGGCTTTTAATTTCGAGTAGTTGGGAGGATAAAGGCAATGAGAATGTGGGTTAGTGGTTACCGTAGCTATGAACTAGGTGTGTTTAAAGATAATGATCCTAAAATTCAAGTAATCCAGTATGCCTTGCGAACCTTTTTTGTTGAACAAATTGATTTAGGGCTGGAGTGGATTATTACTGGCGGGCAATTGGGAATTGAACAGTGGGCCATCCAAGTGGCCCAAGAATTAAAAGCCGACTACCCAGACCTTAAAATTGCCATGATTTTACCCTTTGCGGATTTTGGGGGTAATTGGCAACCGGCTAAGCAAGCGGTACTAGCTCAGTTAAAAACTCAAGTTGATTTTTTTGGTACGGTTTCAAATCAAAAATATCAAAACCCGAGTCAACTTCAGCAATATCAAGATTTTTTACTAGGTCATACCGATCAAGCGGCCTTAGTATACGATGCCGAATTTGAAGGTAAAGCCCAGTACGATTATCAAAAAATTTTAGCCTACCAGGCCAAACACCCGTATCCCTTGCAGTTACTGGATATGGATAATTTGCAAGAGGCAGCTTTAGATTTACAAGAACAACGAGAAAATAATCTGGATTAATTGCGATTCAGTTGGCTTCCTGTTAAGATGGTAGTAGTGAACTATAAGGAGTAATATCTGTGGCTCAAGTTAAATATACCCAAAAAGATATTTATGAACGTGTCTTTAAGCAACGACGGATGGGGGTTGGTTACGATCCCCAAGACGTTGATGACTTCTTGGATGGCGTTATTAGCGATTATGGTGTTTTTAATGACCAAATCGAACAACTTCAAGGTGAAGTCGCTAAGTTGCAAGATGCCTTACGGGCCGCTCAAAAGCAACTAGTAACTTACCAGAACTCTGGTCATATTTCGGCCGTAACTGCACCACAGGAATCTGAAGTAGAACGTCCTCGTAGCGTAGTTGCTGAAGAAAGTACGACCCAAGCTCAACCACAAGCCGCTGTGGTTAATTCAGTTGATACTGAATTGCTAAAGCGCGTGGCTAACTTAGAATTAGCGGTCTTTGGTCGGGAACGCTCTGATAAGAATCAAAGCGGTACTAATCGTAACCGCTAATACTCAACAATTGCAGATGCTGAGTAATTGCGCATAATATTTCTTATGTGAGGAAGGTCCATGCTCGCACATTCTGAGACGGATGTAGTGTTTGTGCTGGGATAAGAAATAAACCCAGGGGTGGTGGTAACACCATTACGGCAACTGAAAGTGCTAAGGCTTTGCTATGCATGAATAGGTTTGAAAGTGCTATAGAAACGGATATGCTAATGAAAGTTAGTATTTGAGACGAGGTAAACCCCACAAGCGGGCAACCCAAACTTTGGTAGGGGCGGCTGACCTAGTGAAATGAAACGATGGTCGGTATGGTTCGTTAGCGAACTTAGATAGATGATTACTGAAGGTATAAGCTCCTGACTTATACTGGAACAAAACATGGCCTATAGGCATCTGCAACAGGAATCCGCGTAAGCGGATTTTTTTATTATAAAGACGTCGACATTCTTTACTGACATAGTTTGATATTCTGGCTATAATGATGAGGTAGTTATTTAATAGAGCCTTGCAGGAGTGAACATGAAAAGAATATTTAAAGGGTTGACTTGGTCCCTTTTGGGATTGTTAATCATACCATTTTTTTTGAGCGCTGGAACTTCGGTTGCGGCCGATGAAACTGATCCAACTTTAGCTAGAATTCAAAAAAAGGGTAAGTTAACGGTTGGATTATCAGCCGATTATGCTCCTTATGAATTTCATACTAAGATTAATGGTAAGGATGAAATTGTCGGTTTTGATGTTTCTTTGGCTCAGGCCATTGCTGACAAATTAGGCGTTAAGCTAGAAGTTGAAGATATGGGCTTTGATGCCCTCTTGGGGGCCTTAAAAACCGGCAAAATTGACATGATTGCTTCAGGAATGTCAGCTACACCGGAACGTGAAGAACAGGTTGATTTTTCCGATGTCTACCTACGTTCACCACAGGCCATGTTGATTTTGAAAAAAAATCAGAATAAATACACCACTGATTTATCAACCTTTGCCGGTACTAAGATTGGCGCTCAAACGCAAACAACCCAAGAAGAGATTGCTAAGAGTATCAATGGGGCCAGCGTGGTTAGCTTACAAAAGTATCCTAACTTGATTTCTCAATTGAGTCAGGGTGTCATCAGTGGAATCGTTGCTGAAAAAACGATTGCTCAAGCCTATGAGCAACAAAATAAGAGTTTCAAGGTAATTTATCCAACTTATTCTGCGGATGGCAGTACGCAAAGTGCCGTAGCCTTACCTAAGGATTCTCCAGCCTTTAAAGCCAAGGTAAACGAAGTGATCCATAAGGTGACTACCGATGGTCAGTTTACTAAGTGGCAAAAGAAGGCCAATCAGCAAATGTTTGCAGATCAAAATGACAGCTACTGGCAAAAGTACGGCCACTACTTTGTGACTGGAACTGGCATTACCCTGGCCTTAGCAGTTGTTGGAGTAGCTTTGGGGGTAACCCTGGGTATTCTCTTTGCCCTGATGAAGCTGTCTTCAGTCTTTATCTTTAAAGCCATCGGTAATATCTATGTGGAGTATGTCCGGGGAACGCCATTACTAGTTCAGGCCTTTATGGTTTTCTTCGGTTCTCAAGCACTGGGTTTGAATTTATCAGCCTTTGCCGCTGGAGCCTTAGCGATGGGCTTAAATTCGGCCGCCTATGTCGCTGAAATTATTCGTTCGGGAATTACTTCAGTCGATGGTGGTCAAATGGAGGCGGCTCGTTCGCTTGGTTTGACGCATTCTAAGGCCATGTGCTTGGTAATTTTGCCACAGGCCGTCCGTAACATCTTACCGGCCCTAGGTAACGAGTTCGTCTCAGTTATCAAGGAAGGTTCCGTGGTTTCGGTCATTGGTGTGGGCGAGTTGATGTATGAAACAGGTGTGGTGCAAGGGGCTTCATTTGAACCCTTTATTCCGCTGGTTATTGCCTCATTAATTTACTTTACTTTGACCTTTACTATCAGTCGTTGCCTAGGCTTTGTAGAAAGTCGAATGCATCGTTAAAAAGGAGCCCTGCTAATCAGCAGGGCTCCTTTTAAGTGCTATTAATTTTCAAAAGTTACTCGGACACCTTCGGGTAGGGTAAAGCCTTTTTGCAAAAGGCTTAGTTCACCAGTTTGTTCATCACGAGCATATAGGGAAAGGTTATCGGTTTCTTGATTCGCGACGACTAGGTAGTTTTCGCTAGGGTCAAGCGCCATATCCCGGGGGAAGCTTCCCTCAGTGCTGATTAATTGGATTAATTCAATCTCAGCACCTAGATTGGTACATTCGAAGACACTTACGGAATCATGACCACGATTAGAGGTGTAAATAAAACGACCATCGGCTGAGACCCGAATCGCAGCGGCCCCGTTATGTTCAGTCCAATCATCAGGAATGGTAGAAGTGGTCATCAGGTGTTCAAAAGAACCGTCTTCTTGATTGTACTTTAATACACTGAGGAGGCTGGAAAGCTCACCTAATAGGTAGGCATACTGTCCATCGGGAGAAAAGCGAATATGACGAGGACCAAAACCGGCATCCGTTTGATAGCGGTTCAGTTCGGTTAACTGACCATCATCACTAACGTCAAAAGTAATAACTTGATCAGCACCTAAATCAACTGCGACTAAGCGATTGTCGGGTGTTAAATTACAAAAATGAATGTGGGCAGCGCTTTGTTCTGGACGGGGGCCTGAACCTTCGTTTTGAAAGCTATCGGCTAGTTGTAAACGACCATCGGCTTGAATTTTGTAGACTTCAACCAGACCCCGGTGGTAATAGCCGGCAAAGACCAACTGACGAGCTTCATCCACGCCGATGTAGGCTGGGGCGGATCCGTCACTTAACTGGGCATCCAATTCAACCATGGGCCGTTGGGTGTTGTCTAAGGTTACGACACCACCTTGACCATCGCGGTTTTCAACGGCATAGACCTTATTAGCCTTAGAAAGCGCTAGATAAGTTGGATTAGTTAGTTCAAAGACCAAAGTAGCATTTTGCAGCTGCTGGCTTTGGGTATCCAATTCAACCTCATAAACACCCTTTGAGGTGCGCTTGGTGTAGGTTCCAAGTAACAATTTATGAATCGACATAATTAAATAATGACTCCTTTTAATAGTTATCAAATACACTAACATTATAACATAGCCTTTTTACTCGCACTTAGGCGGCAATGTGGTAGAATAGCGTTTGTTATTGTCCTAAAGGCTGAGTAGCTTTTAAGTTAGAAAAAACATAAAAACCTGTTAAAGAATAATACGGAGTAGCCCATGACTAATCACATTGTTTTATTTGAACCCTTGATGCCGGCGAACACTGGCAATATTGCCCGCACCACGGCAGGAACTGATGCCGTTTTGCATTTAATTGAACCACTTGGTTTTGAATTAGATGATAAGCACGTTAAACGGGCCGGATTAGACTATTGGGAGCATGTTCAGTTGGTTCGCCATGCTAATTTACCAGAATTTTTGGCAACTTTAAAAGCCGACGATCAGTTATTTTTAGTATCAAAATTTGCTAATCGGGATTATAGTCAGGCCGATTATCAACAGGGCGGGGATTGCTATTTCTTGTTTGGTAAGGAGACGACTGGTTTGCCAGAAGTCTTTATGCGCCAAAACCCCGATAAAGCGATTCGTATTCCTCAAGATGATCAACATGTTCGTTCGTTGAACTTGTCTAATACCGTGGCGATTGTACTTTATGAAGCCTTACGGCAGCAAGGCTTTCCGGGATTGGAAAGTAGTCATCATTATGACCAAGATAAATTAAAATAATGGCTTGACGGCTAGCTGACTATTTGATATTATTATCTATGTTGTTTCGGACAAGAAATAACAACTGACCATGGCTCGTTGGTCAAGTGGCTAAGACGCTGCCCTTTCACGGCGGAATCGAGAGTTCGATTCTCTCACGAGCTATAAAAAAGTTGCAACGTTAAGTTGCAACTTTTTTATTTTCTCAATTTAATAGCTTATAATACAAATGATTTGGCAAGCTTGAAGAGGGGGAGGCTTATTGTGCCCAGTAAAAAACGAAGTCCACGTCCTAAAAAAAGAGTGAGTAAAAAGGCCGTAAAAAAGGATCAATCGACTAATATTACCTTATTAGTTTTTATTATTATCAGCATTTTTGCACTTTTTAAAATTGGTTTGTTTGGTATCTATGCGGCCAACTGTTTACGATTCTTTGTTGGTGATTTATATCAAGTAGTCCTCGGTGTAGCTCTTCTGCAATCCTTGTACTATTTAATCATGCAAAAGCCTTACTGGCCCAGTGGCCGGATTTGGCTGGGCGGTAGTCTGCTTACTTTTTCAGCTTTTCTAGGTTCTTCCATGCTCTTTTTTAGCCAAGGGAACTTTCCAGAACCGGGGTATGCTAACCAGGTGCTACGAATTATTGGACAAGATTTTACTAACCAATCTGCTGGAACGCCCGTGGGAGCGGGTTTAATTGGTGCTTGGTTGTACCAATTAAGCTTTCAACTGCTATCCAATATTGGCGTTATTATCTTAATTGTTTTGAGTTTGCTGGCAGGGGCAATAGTTTTATTTAAAATTCCAGCCCGAGATATTGCCCAAAAAGGGGTTGTACAAGCTCAGACTCAGGTTCAAGAGTTACAAAAAAAGCGTGGCCAACGTCGGGATCGTACGCCTTTATTAGCCAAAAAAGAGGGGCACGACATTGTTGATTATGGTGATGATCCCTTGGGCTTGCATAAGAGTCAGTCGGCAGGGGTACCACAGTCAGAGTCAGTCACTGACCAAATGCCAGTTATGCCAGTTTCAGAACCAGTTGAGCCAGAAATTAAATGGAATCAACCAACCAGTGATACGATTGGAACTGAAGCGGAGGCTAGTACTAGTCAAACTAGTAGCGCAGTACCTGATTTTACCAATAATACCATCGATGAAAATTATCAATTACCCTCAACTGATTTATTAACCAAAACCAAACCAACGGACCAAACTAAGGAGTACCAAAGCTTAACCGAAAAATCACGCTTAGTGCATGATACTTTGCAAAGCTTTGGCGTTGAGGCCGAAGTGACTAGCGTGGCTCTGGGACCTAGTGTGACTCAGTATGAATTAAAGCCTGGCCAAGGAGTTAAGGTAAACCGAATTGCCAATTTAGCCGATGATTTGGCCTTAGCCTTAGCGGCTAAATCAATTCGAATTGAAGCGCCAATTCCAGGTAAACCCTTTGTCGGCATCGAAGTCCCCAATGCAACTCAGTCAGTAGTTGGCTTTCGCGATATGATGGAACAAGTCCCCAATGACCATGATCATCTTTTGACCGTACCACTTGGGCGGGATGTCACGGGGAACATTGTTTTTGCTGATTTAGCCAGTATGCCCCACCTGTTAATCGCTGGATCAACTGGATCAGGAAAATCAGTCGGGTTAAACGGGATTATTGTTTCTTTGTTGCTAAAGGCTAAACCCAGCGAAGTGAAATTAATGATGGTTGATCCCAAAGTAGTCGAATTATCAATTTATAATGGGATTCCGCATTTACTAACGCCTGTGGTTTCTGATCCACGCAAGGCGGCCAAGTCCTTACAAAAATTAGTTGATGAAATGGAAAATCGTTACCAGTTATTGGCGGAATTTGGTAAACGGAACGTTAATGAGTATAATGCTGCCGTTGATGCCCATAATCTTGCAGCTAAGGATAATGGGCAAGCAGTCATGCATCGTTTACCTTACATTGTGGCGATTGTGGATGAGTTTGCTGATTTGATGAGCACAGTCGGGAGTGAAATTGAAGTTTCGATTGCTCGATTAGGAGCCAAAGCCCGGGCAGCCGGGATTCATATGATTCTGGCTACCCAGCGACCTGATGTCAAAGTCATTAATGGGACGATTAAAAGTAATATTCCTGGACGAATTGCCTTTAGAACTGCCTCTGGAGTGGATTCTCGAACTATTTTAGATAGTAATGGAGCTGAGAAGTTACTGGGTCGAGGAGACATGATCTTTGCGCCGCCTGGCAAACCGATGCAGCGCGTGCAGGGGGCCTTTATCAGTAACCAAGATGTGACCAATGTGGTTGAATTTGTAAAAAGCCAACAAGATGTCGAATACTCCGATAGTATGACCGTCACTGATGAAGAAATTGCCCAAGATGCTACTGGTAGTAATCAAGGCCAGAGTGAGGATGAACTCTTTCAAGAAGCACTCGAGTTTGTCATTGGGGAGCAAAAAGCTTCAACGTCGCTCTTACAACGACGGTTCCGAATTGGCTATAATCGTGCTGCCCGTTTAATCGATGATTTAGAAGCTGCCGGTTATATCGGCCCAGCTGACGGCGCTCGTCCTCGTCAAGTTAATATTAGCCGTAGTAATAATGCTGAATAAAAAAGAAGCCAGCATCCAATTAGGACTGACTTCTGATAAAAAAGGATAACTTTAAATGGTTATCCTTTTTTATTTGGTGAAAATCGGTTTAATTTGAGCGGCAAATTGACCATCGGGATCATTGACAAAGGGGATGTAGTCCTGCCAGTACCGATCAGATAGGAGCACTGGTCGGGCAATTTCGTCTGGAATATATTGGCGAGGAACGCCCTGTTGATCATCACGGGGACCATCATAATCTTTTAGAAAGTCCTGTAATTTCTTTTCAATTACTAAGGCTTGAGGGCCAAACCAGTTATAAGGTTCGCGATGAATCTGAGCATCATCAACGTTGAAAATGCCGGTTTGATCAGCAACGGCAAAGGGGTGAACCAGACTAACTAAAGTGACTTGACCAGCAGTCAGGGCCACAATCGCACCGGCCATTTCGGAGGGGAGTTGCGGACTGTTATTTTTCTGGGCAGCTAGTAAATATAAGCCATCGGCCAGTTGATTGAGCTGGACCTCTTTTCCCAGAAAAATAGTTAGGAGTTGCGCGGGACTAACGGTAATCGCTTGCATGTTTAAACCTCTTGAATCTTAATAAATTTGAACTGTTCAAAATCAAAGAGTCCTTGATCGGTAATTTTTAGACTCGGAATAACCGGCAAAGCCATAAAGGAAAGAGTTAAGAAGGGATCAAACGCCAGGTCACTCAAGGTTGAAAAAGCAGTTAATAGCTCCTGGTGTTGTTTAATAACCGTTTCAAATGGTTGGTCAGACATTAAGCCACCAATTGTCAGTGGTAGCGTGGTTATTTGTCCCTGATGAACCACAACTTGCCCACCGCCGATGTCTTTTAAGGTTTGAATCGCTAAGAAAATATCGGCATCGTTGTCACCGGCAGCGATGATATTATGCGAATCATGGGCAATGCTGGAGGCAATCGCCCCTTGATGGATTGCTAGACCTTGGATAATTCCCAGGCCGTAACCTAAATTATGGTAGCGTTCAACCACGACAACCTTAGTGAAATTCTGATTTGGTACAAAATAGCCATCCTCAACTGGTACGGGCACGCGTAAATGCTTGGTGGTGATGTGATGGGGCATAATTTTGATTACGTTGGCTGATTTTTGCGCCTGTAAGGGCAATGCCAAATCAGCTAAAGCCAAAGTAAAGTTAAAGCGGCGATCAACTAAACTTAAAATTGGTTGGGCCTGATTTTCAAACCACTGGCCAGCGACCATGACATCCTTGATTGTAACTTCTTGGCCGGGCTCAATAATCAATAAATCTGCTACATAGCCGGGTGCTATGGCCCCAACCTGGTCAATGTGTTGAGCTTGGGCGGCGTTATAAGAAGCCATTTTATAGACTAGGGCTGGATCTAAACCAGCCTGAAGGGCTAATTTAACATTGTAGTTAATCGAACCTTCGTGGTAAATATCACCAGCTGTTTTATCGTCAGTAGCAAATGAGAATCGATCTTCATTTTTTTCGGTAATAGCTGGGAGTAGGGCGAGTTCATCACGCTCTACGGTGCCTTCTCGGACAAAGACGTTAAAACCGGCCCGAACCCGATCGAGTGCTGCTTGGGCAGTACTGGCCTCATGGTCGGTGTCAATGCCATACTTCCGGTAGACAGCCAGTTGAGCTGGCGTAAGACCAGCCCCATGTCCATCGGCATGTTTACCGGCTGCCTGGGCATCTTTAATTTTGGTCAACATGTCATCATCTTGGTTAGCAACAGCTGGATAATCCATTACTTCAGCAAGACCATTTACCTGCGGATTGTCATAAAAAGGCTTTAAATCAGCAGCTTTTAAAGTTGCGCCAGCATGTTCAAAGGGGGCTGCGGGCACACTGGAAGGTAACATATAGTGAATATGTAGTGGCGTATCTTGGCTGGCTGCTAGCATGTAATCAATCCCTTTTTTACCGGCTACACTAGCAATTTCATGGGGATCGGCAAAGATGCGAGTGACCCCATTTTGTAGACTCAGCCGACCAAACTCGCTTGGTGTTAGTAGGGAGCTCTCAATATGAACGTGTCCGTCGATAAAACCAGGCACAATATATGCTCCGTTGGCATCATAGGTCTGTTGGGCTTGCCAATCATCTCGCTTACCACAATAAACGATTGTTTCTCCGTCAATCCAAAGATCGGTTTTGATAAATTCTTGATTAAAAACATCTAAAATCTGGCCGTTAATAATCTTCCAGCTGATTGTTGTACCCATGACTATCTTCCTCCTTATAATTGGCTTTTAGTTTATCATAGTTTTAGCTTAAAAGTTTGGGTTGTATTGTCTATACCAATTATTAAAAACAAGTTGACCAACGTCCTTATATCCTATAAAATAGGCTTTGTTAAATTATTAAAAAGTTAAACCAATCTGTGTGAAAGTGAGAACGAATATTATGTGTGGAATTGTTGGTGTTACTGGTGTAGAGAATGCCTTGCCTTATTTGCTACGGGGACTGGAAAAGTTGGAATACCGTGGCTATGATTCAGCTGGGGTCTATTTGGCTAATCCTGATGGAACCGACTTTTTAGTTAAAGAAAAGGGACGCGTTAGTGCTTTAGTTGCTGAGGCGCAGGCTCAAGGTGTCTACGGGACGGCTGGTATTGCGCACACGCGTTGGGCTACCCACGGTAATGTGTCCGTTGAAAATGCCCATCCGCAGGCTTCTAGTGACCATCGCTTCCATTTGGTGCACAATGGCGTCATTGAAAACTACCAAGAATTACAAGAACAATATTTGGCCGGTGTTACTTTTGCCTCACAAACTGATACCGAAGTTGCCGTTCAATTAGTGGATAAGTTTGCCAAAGAAGAAGAACTTTCCACGCGAGATGCCTTTGCTAAGATGATTAGTCTCTTGGATGGTAACTCGGCTTATGGTTTCTTACTAATGGATAGCCAAGAGCCTGATACTTTGTATGTAGCCAAGAAAAAGAGTCCTTTATTAATTGGCGTTTCTGATCATGGCAATGCGGTAACCTCTGATGCAGCCGCTATGTTGGATATGACTGCTAATTTTATTGAATTGATGGATGGCGATATTGCCCTAGTTAAGCCTAATTCAGTTGAAATTTTTGGCGCTGATGGCCAGGCTGTTGTGCGCGAACCTTTCCACTTGGATATTGACCCAGCTCAAACTGATAAGGGTGCTTATCCTTACTATATGCTGAAAGAAATTGACGAGCAAGCCGTTGTGGCTCGGACTTTAGCCGGTCATTATTTTAATGACGAAGGTGAAATTGTTGGGATTGGTTGTGCTATCGGCGACACCATTAAGCAAGCTGACCGGCTATACATCATTGCGGCCGGAACCTCTTATCATGCCGGTTTGGTAGGAAAGCGTTACTTTGAAAACTGGGCTAATATCCCAACTGAAGTGCATATCGCTTCTGAATTTGCTTATGATCAACCGCTCCTTAGTGAGCATCCCTTCTTTATTTTCTTGAGTCAATCTGGTGAAACCGCTGATTCACGTGAGGTTTTGGATAACATTAAGCGCCAAGGTTTCCCAACTTTAACCATTGCTAATGTCATGAACTCAACGCTAACTCGGGAAGCGGACTTTGCCTTACCTGTTTTGGCAGGACCAGAAATTGCGGTAGCTTCAACTAAGGCCTATACCGCTCAGATTATTGTGCAAGCCATTTTGGCTTACTCATTGGGTGAGGTTGAATTGGATTTGAAACAAGAATTAGCGAAGGTAGCGGTCGAAATTCAGGCCATCACTGATGAAAAAGCGACTTTCCAAGCAATTGCTGAAAGTGCTTTGAAGGATCAACATTCTGCCTTTTATATCGGTCGTGGTTTGGATGCGGCGGTGGCCTTGGAAGCAGCCTTGAAGTTAAAGGAAATTTCTTATATTCAAACTGAAGGATTTGCTGCTGGTGAATTAAAGCATGGGACCATTTCTTTGATTGAAGAGGGAACTCCCGTCTTTGCCTTGTTAACACAGGCTAAAACTGCCGGTTTGCTCCGTGGAGAAGTTGCCCAAGTGGCTGCCCGTGGCGCTAACACAATTACGATTTCATCTAAGAGCTTGGCTCGTCCTGATGATGCCTATGTTTTGCCTGAAGTTGACGAACTGCTGATGCCCTTGTTAGCTGTCATTCCAGCGCAATTGATTGCCTATTATGCTACTTTGGCCCGTGGCTTGGATGTTGATCGGCCCCGTAACTTGGCTAAGAGCGTGACCGTTCAATAAATTCCTATATAAACTACAATTTGGCAGTCGGACAAATTCCGGCTGTTTTTTGTGCCAAATTGTTGCTTCTGGTAAAATAAAACGGAAAGTATCTTCTTAAAAATAGATAGGAGGAAAGCGTTTTGGCGCTTTTTACTAAAAAGATTGACGATACAGATCAAACATCTGATTTGAAAATTCCGCACCATCTAGCCATTATTATGGATGGCAACGGCCGCTGGGCTAAAAAGCGGCTACTCAATCGAGTTGCTGGCCATAAGGTTGGGGTTGATGCGGTCAAGAAAATCACAATTGCGGCCCAAGCAATGGGGGTAGAAGTCTTAAGTCTCTATGCTTTTTCGACTGAAAATTGGTCCCGGCCACAAGATGAAGTTTCTTTTTTAATGAAATTACCAATTTCTTTTTTTGAACGATTTGTGCCGGATTTAATTGCCAATAATGTGCGCATGCAGGTGATGGGCGATTTAACCGCCTTGCCAGTTGCCACCCAAAAAGCAGTGGCTGATGCGGTAGAGGCTACGCAGGCAAATACCGGGATGATTTTAAATTTTGCCCTTAATTATGGCGGTCAAGCGGATATTATTCAAGCTACTAAAAGTCTGGCTGAGCAAGTACAGACTGGGCAATTAGATGCCACTCAAATTGACCAAAAACACTTTGAAGCGACCTTACAAACGGCTTTTCTAGGTGATTTAGCTAATCCTGATTTAGTCATTCGGACCTCTGGAGAACAACGGTTAAGTAATTTTTTAACCTATCAATCTGCTTATAGTGAGCTTTATTTTACTGATACCCTTTGGCCGGATTTTGATCAACAAGATCTTCAAAAAGCCATTGAATCATATACCAAGCGTGATCGACGTTTTGGTGGTTTAAACGTTAGAAAGTGAGTTATTGCTTCATGAAAACACGAGTTATTACGGCCATTGTGGCCCTTGCCG
This sequence comes from Convivina intestini, assembly GCF_003096575.1. GTDB lineage: Bacteria > Bacillota > Bacilli > Lactobacillales > Lactobacillaceae > Convivina > Convivina intestini. The sequence continues at coordinate 30,089 of NZ_QEKT01000002.1, read as the reverse complement.
TTTTTATTCCGATTTTAATTGTTGGCCAAATGCCGCTTTTGATTTTGTCACTTGGTTTAGGTATTGTCGCGATGAGTGAAATTTTACGGATGACCCATAGTTATCTGATTTCCTTTGAAGCAATCATTGCCTACATTGGTGTTATGGCGGTTATTATTCCTAACTATCTATGGCATTCAGCTGATTTACCACTAACTATGTCAGCCCAAACTGTTATGTATACGATTGGTTTCTTGCTTCTAGTTCGGACAGTTTTTAGCCGTAATCATTTTAATTATGATGATGCCGGTGTTTTATTCCTATCGATGATTTATATTGGGACTGGTTTTCACTACTTCTTCCAGGCCGATAGTAAGAGTTTAGCAACCGTATTGTTTGGGATGTTGATTGTTTGGATTACTGATTCGGGGGCCTATATGGTTGGTCGTCAAATTGGTAAGCATAAATTGGCGCCTCAAATTAGCCCTAACAAAACTTGGGAAGGTTCAATTGGGGGATCATTATTAGCAGCACTTATTGTGCCAGCTATTTATGCTGCAATGCATTTAATTAGCTACAACTACATTGAAATGCTTGGCTTAGCGATTGTTTTGTCAATCGGTGGCCAAATTGGAGATTTGATTGAATCGGCTTTGAAGCGCTACTTTAAGGTCAAGGATTCGGGAAATATTTTGCCGGGTCATGGCGGTATTTTAGATCGTTTTGATTCGATGTTAGTGGTGATGCCCCTGATGTCAATTTTGGGTATGCTTCGTTAAGATTAACGTGTAAACGTAATCTGAAAGGGTTATTGCGATGTCATTTACAACCATCATTGCCTTTATTTTTGTTTTTGGAATTTTAGTCACAGTGCATGAATTTGGCCATTTTATTGTCGCTAAACGAGCTGGTGTTTTAGTTCGTGAATTTGCGATTGGCATGGGACCTAAATTATTGAGTTGGCAACGCAACGGGACTGCTTATGTGATTCGTTTGTTACCAGTCGGTGGTTATGTTCGAATGGCTGGTACCGACGAAGAAGCTGACTTAGAGCCCGGCCAACAGCTACGGTTAACTTTTAATGATCAACAAGAAATCATTACAATGGACACCCGGGTTGATCAAGAACAGGGCGGACTGGTTTTTCGGGTTGATAGCTTTGATTTAACCGATCACTTAACCCTAAGTGGTTACGGCTTAGATTCTGAAGAACTGGTGACCTATGCTGTTAATCATGATGCCCATATCATCCAAAAAAACGGCCTAGCCCTTCAAATTGCGCCTCGGGATACTTGGGTTCAAAGTGCTAAAATTTCTAAACGGTTAGCAATTAATTTTGCTGGTCCTTTAATGAATTTTATCCTGGCGCTCGTATTATCAATTGTCTACGGATTAATGCAGCCAGGCATTAGTCTGAATGAACCGATTATTGGCGGTGTCATTAATGGACAGCCAGCCCAGCAGGCAGGTATTAAGGCTGGGGATCAGGTAGTTAAAATTAATAATACTAAGGTCGCCAACTGGAAGGATATTGCCAGTCAGATTAGCCAAAGTCAAGATCAAGTGCTTCAGGTAACCGTTAAAAGAGCTCAAGGTCAAAAAACAATTACGGTTAATCCGGTGGTCACCAAGGGTGATCCAACCAAACAGGTTCACATCGGGATTACGCCCAAGGTGTATACAGACTTGTGGTCGCGCTTACAATTTGGTATAAGTAATACAGTTAATACAGCTATGCAGGTTTTGAATGCCTTGAAATATATGATTACTGGTCATTTTAGTTTGAACCAGTTAGGCGGACCTGTCATGATGGCGCGGGTCACTTCACAAGCCAGCCAAACCGGTATCGTGACGGTGATTGGTTTGATGGCCGCCCTATCTGTTAACTTGGGAATTATGAATTTGCTACCCATTCCACCGTTAGATGGTGGTAAATTATTAATTGACGGCATTGAAGGGGTTTGGGGGCGTCCTTTACCACCAATCGTTCAAAATGCAATCGGCCTAACGGGCGCAGGTTTGTTGATGCTCTTAATGATTGCCGTTACAATTAATGATATTTTGCGTTAAAAATGGCGATTGCCATTGTACATAATTAGAATGAAGGGGATTTTATGAAACAGTCACTACTATTTATGCCAACCTTGCGGGAAATACCTGCTGATGCCGAGGTAAAAAGTCATCAATTGTTATTAAAAGCTGGTTATATTCGACCAGTTGCAGCGGGGATGTTTTCTTACTTACCATTGGCCCAACGTGTTTTAAATAAGATTGAAGCCATTATTCGAGAAGAAATGGCAGCGGTTAATGCTAATGAAATGTCAGTACCAGAAGTCTTGCCAGCTGAGCTGTGGGAACGTTCTGGTCGTTATGCTACCTATGGACCAGATTTGTATAAGTTCCAAAATCGGCAAAACCGTAACTTTATCTTAGGACCTACTCACGAGGAAACCTTTACCGAATTAATGGGTAGTGAAATTAAGTCCTACAAGAAATTGCCACTTTTGGTTTACCAAATTCAAACTAAGTTCCGTGATGAAAATCGGCCTCGTTTTGGTCTTTTACGCACGCGTGAATTCATCATGAAGGATGCGTATTCTTTTAGTGCTGACCAAGAAGGATTAGATAAGGCCTTCCGCAGTATGGAAGAAGCCTATGTAAAAATTTTTGATCGCGTTGGTTTAGATTATCGAATTATCGTCGGTGATGCCGGTGCCATGGGTGGCTCGGATTCTAAGGAATTTTCCGCGCCAGCTGCTGCCGGTGAAGACACGATTGTTTATTCGGATGCGACCGATTATGCCGCTAATTTGGAAATGGCCAAAGATTTCTACGAACGCCAACCAGATGACAGTCCGGCCCAAGAATTGACTTTAATTGATACGCCAACAGTTAAAACCATTACGGAGTTGTCTGAACTATTGGACCGACCAGCTGACCAACTGGTCAAAACAATTATGTTAAAAACCGATGATGATCGGCTAGTAGCGGTTGTAACTACTGGTGACTTTGAAGTTAATGAAGTTAAAGTTCAAAACTTCTTGGGCGCTAATGCTGTTGAATTAGCTGACGAAGCCTTAGTCGAAGAAAAAATCGGCGCTGGTTTTGGTTCATTAGGACCAGTTGGTTTGCCTGAAGATGTCACTTTATTGGTTGATGAGCGGGCCGCTGATTTGGCTAATTTTTCGGCTGGTGCTAACCAAAATGGCAAGCATTACACCAATGTGAATTGGCAACGTGATGTGGCACTAGCTGACGAAGCTATTGGCGATTTCCGTTTGGCTCGTGAGGGTGATTTAGCCGTTGAAGGTAAGGGTAAGTTACACTTTACTAAGGGAATTGAAATTGCCCATATCTTTAAGTTGGGTACTCGTTACTCTGCCAAATTAGGCGCTCAAGTCCTGGATCAAAATGGTCGCAATGTTGACATGATCATGGGATCATATGGAATCGGAGTGTCCCGTTTGTTAAGTGCCATTGTTGAACAACGTGGCGATGAAGAAGGTTTGGATTGGCCAGCCAGCGTAGCGCCATTTGATGTTCATATCGTCCCGGTTAACCTTAAGGATGAAGACCAAGCTAAGTTAACTGCGACTTTGGAAGAGAATCTAAAGGCTCAGGGGCTTGATGTTTTGGTTGATGATCGTAAAGAACGAGCTGGGGTTAAGTTTGCGGATGCGGATTTGATTGGTATTCCAGTTCGAATCACCGTTGGTAAAAAAGCAGTCGAGGACATTGTCGAAGTCAAGGTTCGGGCCAGCCATACTAACTTTGAAATGCGGGTTAGCGAAATTGAAGACTCCATCCAAGTTTTGTTAAATGGACAAGAAGATTAAAAGTAGTCACAAAAAAGCCGATTTTATCGGCTTTTTTACAATTAGGAGGAAGAACATGTCCTTAGATCAAAGTCAGCAATTAATTAAATTGTTAGATCATGTCCAAATAGCAGATGACATGCGAGCAGCCTTTCAAGCTGGTGCTATCCAAGAAGTTTTAGTTAATCCAGCCGAAGGCAGTTGGCACTTTGTGATTACGTTGCCACAGGTTTTGCCCTTCGACCTTTACGTTCATTTTCAAAAGAGCTTACAAAAGTCCTTTGCCAATATTGCCCAGGTAACTTTATCAATCAAAGGTGCTGCAACAGCTGTTGACGAGCAACTGTTAAATCAATACTGGCCGTTAGTGTTACATCAAACTGAGCTCAATCATGCGGCCATTGAACAATTGACCCAAAGTTCATCACTGGCGTTGAGTGAGCAGGGAACAGTGGTTAAGATTAAAACCGCAGCGCCGGTTTTGTTTGATCAGTTAAATGCGGATATTGTCGCGCAAATTGGGGCTAGCTATCAGGATTTTGGTTTTCCAAAATTAAGCTTTGAACCACTGTTAGATCAAGCTTTAGCCCAGCAAATTCAAGATAACGTAGCTCGTCATCATGAACAATTACAAGAAAGTCTGCAAAAGGCGATTGTTGCGGCTGAGAGTCAGGCTGGCAGTGCAAGTAGTGGACATGGGCCACTTCGTTTAGGACGTAAAATTGCTAAAAATGCTGAAATTACTCGTTTAAATACGATTGATAACGAAGAAAATCGGATTGTCATCGAGGGGTATATTTTTAATCAGGAAATTCGGGAGTTACGCTCAGGACGTAAACTATTGACCGTGAAATTAACTGATTATTCTAGTTCAATTTCAGCTAAAAAATTCTCCAACAACGAAAATGATGAAGCAGTTTTTGATGAAATTAAAACTGGGATGTGGGTCAAAATGAGTGGGAATGTGCAAGAGGATCAATATGCCCACGAGTTGGTGATGAATATCTATGATTTGGAAGTTATTGATCACGAGGATCGCAGTGAACCCTACGAAGGCGACGAACAGCGAATTGAATTACAGGCCCACACCAATATGTCCGCCATGGATGCAGTGACTAATTTTGATCAGGTCGGGGCGCTGGCGAAAAAATGGGGACAAACGGCCTTAGCCGTGGTCGATAACGGGAACGTCCAGGGCTTTCCGGTGGCAATTGCGGCTGGAGCAAAATACGGTCTGAAAATTCTTTACGGGATGGAAGCGAATTTGGTCGAAGACGGCCAACCGATTGCCTTTAATTTAGCCGATATTAATTTATTGGATTCAAAGTTAACCTATGTCGCCTTTGACTTGGAAACAACTGGTTTATCAGCGGTCAGTGACCGTATTATTGAACTATCAGCAGTTAAAATGGAACTGGGGAACGTCGTTGATAAGTTTTCAGAATATATTAACCCTGGTTTTCCTCTATCTGAATTTACGACCAATTTAACTTCAATTACTGATGCCATGGTTGCCAATGCTAAACCAGAAAAAGAAGTCATTGATGCCTTTCGGGAATGGTCAGCCGGTACAGTGATGGTTGGGCACAATGTTACCTTTGATGTTGATTTCTTAAATGCTACTTACGCCCGGTATCAAGAAGCGCCAATTACCAATCCAATCATTGATACCTTACCCTTTACCCGTTGGTTATATCCTGACTATAAATCTTATCGTTTAGGTACGATTGCCAAGCGCTTTAACATTAATTTGGAACAAGCCCACCGGGCGATTTATGATGCAGAAACCACCGGACATATTGGTTGGCGATTGATTAAAGAGGCCTATGAAAGGCATCAATTAGATAATCATCAGCAGTTAAACGACCATATGACCGATGAAGCGGCTTGGCGTCATGGTCGGCCCAGTCATATGACCCTCTTGGTTAAAAATCAGGTCGGCTTAAAAAATCTCTATAAATTAGTTTCGACGTCTAATATTGATTTTTTTGCCAAGGTACCACGTTTACCACGCTCAGTTATGGATCACTATCGGGAAGGTTTACTTTTAGGTAGTGGTGATACCAGTGGGGAAGTTATTATTACCTTGATTGAAAAAGGATATGAAGCGGCTCGTAAAAAGGCCCAGTACTACGATTATCTGGAGATTCAGCCACTGGAAAACTATGCTCCAATGTTAGCTACGCAATTGATTGAAAGTCAGGAACAGCTAAAGCAACTTTTGACGGAAATGGTCAAGTTGGGACAGGAATTAAATAAGTTGGTCGTGGTTACCGGTGATGTGAAATATACTAATCCGGAAGATAAAATTTATCGTGACATTTTAATTGGTTCTCAACCCGGGAATCCTTTGAATCGTACGGTTTTACCTGAAGTTTACTTTAAAACCACGCAAGCCCTCTTGGATGAATTTGCTTTCTTAGGCGAAGCAACCGCCAAAGAAGTGGTCATTACCAACACCCACAAGATTGCGGATTTACTGGAAGATTTAGAACCCTTAAAAAGTGGTTCCTATCCACCTAAAATTCCAGGGGCCGGTGACGAATTGCGCGACAAAACGATTGCCGCCGCTAAAAAGGCCTATGGCACACCATTGCCAGTTGAAATTCAAGAACGAATTGATAAAGAATTAAAGGCCATTGTGGGAAATGGTTTTGCGCCCCACTACATGATTTCACAAAAGTTAGTTGCCAAATCAAATAAAGATGGCTATCTGGTTGGTTCGCGAGGATCAGTTGGTTCCTCCTTTGTGGCCACCATGTCAGGAATTACCGAGGTAAATCCGTTACCACCACACTACCGCTCCGCCCATGGCGATTATTTTGAGTTAGTTGATTCTAAAAAATACGGCTCCGGCTATGACCTACCGGATAAAGAAGATCCTAATCATCCGGGAGAGTTTTTGATTGGGGATGGACAAAATATTCCCTTTGAAACGTTCATGGGTTATACCGGAAACAAGGTGCCCGATATTGATTTGAATTTCTCAGGCGATTATCAGCCAATCGCCCATAACTATATGAAAGTTATGTTTGGTGAAAATAACGTGTACAAGGCCGGTACCATCGCTACTGTGGCTGAAAAAACGGCCTTTGGTTATGTTAAAGCTTATGAACGTGACCATGATGAACGTTTTCGTGGTGCTGAAGTTGAGCGTTTAGCCCAGGGCGTGACTGGGGTTAAGCGAACAACTGGACAACATCCGGGTGGAATTTTGATTGTTCCTCGTGAATATGAAGTTTATGACTTTACACCAGTTCAATATCCGGCTGATGATCAACATTCCTTGTGGAAAACAACCCACATGGATTATCATTCAATTCACGATAATTTGTTAAAAATGGATATATTAGGGCATGATGATCCGACGATGGTTCGAACCCTGAAAGATTTATCTGGGATTGATCCGCAATCAATTCCAGCCAACGATCCGGGGGTTTTGAGCCTCTTTACTTCCACCGATGCCCTGGGGGTTACACCGGAACAAATTTTCTCTAAAACTGGTACCCTGGGTTTGCCTGAATTTGGGACCAACTTTGTGCGGGGAATGCTAGAAGATACTCAGCCTAAGACTTACTCTGAATTGCTTCAGATTTCAGGTCTATCTCACGGAACTGATGTGTGGTTGGGCAATGCCCACGACCTAGTTGAAGCCGGGACGGCCACAATCGGCACCGTGATTGGAACCCGTGATAAGATTATGACCGATTTAATCAACTGGGGACTGCCCGCCGCCGATTCCTTTAATATCATGGAAAAGGTGCGTAAGGGTAAGGGCATTACTGATGAATATCAGCAGTTGATGCGCGAACACCAAGTGCCCGAGTGGTATATTGAATCCTGTTTGAAAATTAAATACATGTTCCCCCGAGCCCACGCTGCAGCCTATGTTTTGATGGCTTTGCGGATTGCCTACTTTAAGGTTTACTTCCCAACGATTTATTACGCAACTTATTTCTCAGTGCGTGCTGATAACTTTGATATTGTGGTGATGAGTCGTGGTAAACAAGCTACCAAAGACGCCTTGGCCAAATTGCGAGCTTTGGGCAATGATGCTACAGTGGGGGATCGTAACTTACAGACTGTTCTAGAAATGGCCAATGAGGCTTTGGAGCGAGGGATTGATTTTAAGATGGTTGATTTAGCTGAGTCCCAAGCCACTGACTGGGTGATTGATGGCAATACCTTGATTCCACCCTTTGTCACCATTCCTGGTTTAGGGGAAAACGTTGCCAAACAAATTGTGGCTGCCCGGACTGAAAAAGATTTCATCAGTAAGGAAGATTTGAAAAAACGGGGCAAAGTTTCCCAGAGTATCATTGAGTTTATGAGTCAAAATTCAGTCCTTGACGGACTACCGGAGGAAAATCAGTTAAGCCTATTTGAATTCTAATCAAGAAATTGCTTAGCAAGGACGGCTTCTCTGTTATACTAGGAAACATGAAAACAGGTATAGTAAAAATTTGGCAAAAAGATCGGGGTTATGGATACATAACCCCTGATGATGGTAGTGCGGACGTCTTTGTTCACTTTAATGGGATTGAAGGGGACGGCTTTCGTGCTCTGACAGTCGGTCAGCATGTAGGTTATGTCTTGGTCGCTGGTTATCAAGACTGGCAAGCCGCCCGAGTGCATCCAATCGAAGCTTCAGATGGCCGATAAAGAAAATTATTTAAATGGTCAAGTCGTTTATCAGGGACCAATTTTTTCTGTAGAAAAACAACAGGTAGCTCTGGCTGACGGGACTCAAGCCCAGCGGGATGTTATCTTTCACCAGCCATCGGTAGCGATTTTAGCCTTCATTGATGATGATCATATCTTAATCGAGCGTCAATGGCGGGCTACGATTCAAGCCTTTACTTGGGAAATTCCGGCCGGTAAGCTTGACCAACGTGATCAAGGTAATTTGCAGCGAGCAGCGATTCGAGAATTGAATGAAGAGCTACGATTAGCGGCTCAAGAACTGCTGCCAGTCTTAACCTTTTATCAAGCAGTCGGTTTTTCTGATGCCCAGATGACGCTATTTGCAGCAAATCAGCTCAGTCCAGTCGACCAAGAGGCTGTTTTACCTCGTGATCAGGGGGAAAGTTTAGATATCTTGACGATTTCTTTTGAAGAGTTGTCACAGTGGTTTGTCCAAGGTAAAATTAACGATCAAAAAACCTTATTAGCCTATCTCTACTGGGCTAATTTAAGAAAGGGATAGATTTAAAGCCCGATGTTTGAAAATTTAAAAGAAAAACGCCGCCAGCGCCAACGAATCCGTGAACGTGAGCGGGTTGAAAAAGAATACGCCAAAACTCATCCGGCTCGCATCGAAGTAGTCCAGCCCGAAACCCGATCTGAAATGCGGTTAACTCACAAGGGTAAATTTGAAATGGGCTCGGACGGTGAGCTGACTATCAAAGGTCGAACTGATCGCTTATCGTATCGTTATAATACAGCAATTTGGGTGTTAGTCTTATTAATTATTGCTGTTTACTTATTTTTCTTTTTTGTCAATTAGATTGAGGAACTTTACATGAAAATTGGGATTATTACCCCCATGCCCGAAGAAAAGGGCAGCCTGGTAGCTGCCCTAGATAATAAGCAAACTGTTTTGATCGCTGATATGGAAATTATTGTAGGTGACTATGGCCATCATCAAGTGATTTTGATGGAATCTGGTATCGGTAAGGTGGCAGCAGCAACGGCGACAACGGTTTTAATTCAGCAGTATCAGCCTGATGCCATTATTAATACGGGTTCGGCCGGTGCGTTAGATCCACAATTACAAATCGGCGACACCGTGATTGGCCGTCAATTAGCTTATAGTGATGTTGATGTAACGGTTTTTGGTTATGACTATGGCCAATTACCTGGTCAACCAACTTACTTTGAGGCCGATTCAACACTAGTTGAAACTTTTAGTAAATTAACGACGGGCCTGACGGGCTTGATTGTTTCCGGCGATCAGTTTGTACAACAGGAACAAAAAACTGAAATCAAAAAGCACTTCCCCCAGGCCCTAGTAGCTGAAATGGAAGGAGCTGCCGTGGCCCAAGTGGCCCAGCGTTTTAATATTCCTTTTATCATTTTACGGGGGGTATCGGATTTAGCTAACGGCGATTCTGGGATTGATTTTGATGAATACGTCGTTGAAGCTGGCCGTGCTTCAGCGCAACTTTTATTAACATTTTTAGACCAACAAAAATAAGGGAACGAGGATAAACTCGTTCCTTTTTGTACCTTTATCACATGTGTTTTTTATTGTATGATATTAACCAGCGATAGATTTAAAATAAAGGATTAAATAATGATAACAACCTATAACCCCCAAGTAACTGGGGATGTTTTGATGATTACTTTAGGTCCCAGTACAGGCGTTGAACAAGTCAACCAGCAGGACCAGGTAGTGCAGATTACGGATGCCAATACCGATGAGGTAGTGGCCTTTAACATCTTTGACCATGGCCAAGAATTAGGACTTGGTGGTCAAAGTGGACAAATCTTTTTAGACCAACAACAAGTTGATCGGGTGAATGCAATTTTGGCTGAGGCTGGCTTTACCGTTCAATTGGCTCCGAATCCATCGAAGTTGACGATTGGCTATGTTGAATCAGTTGCTCCTCATCCAGACTCTGATCACTTACAAATTACGCAAACTGCTGTCGGACAAGGTCAAAACCTTCAAATTGTTTCCGGTTCACCAAATATGAAGGCCGGTATTAAAGTTGTAGTAGCGCAGCCAGGCAGCATGATGCCTTCGGGTAGTGTTATCTGGGCCGGTGAATTACGGGGAATCCCTTCGGCCGGAATGATTGTTTCAGGTCGGGAATTACAGTTGCCAGGGGCTCCTAATCGACCGGGCGCTTTAGTTTTACCGGATGATTTTGGTGAAGTCGGTGAAGTATTTGATTTTAACACCGGTCGTCAACTGTATCAAGACGGTAAAATTGACACAAATTATTAAACATGAAACTTTCAAAGGGGAAGGTATCGCATGAGTGAGAAGTATTATTTCATTGGAATTAAAGGAACCGGTATGGGTGCCTTGGCCCAAATCTTACATGATCAAGGGCATCAGGTGGTTGGCTCCGATATTGACAGTTTTACCTATACTCAAGCGCCGTTAGAGGCAGCTAATATTCCAATTTTACCCTTTGAGGCTAAAAATGTTGACCAGTACCGCGACTATACCTTTGTGCGGGGCAATGCCTTTGAAGATGATCAGGTTGAAGTTGCGCGAGCCTTAAAATTAGGCGTAACAATGGTGACTTACCCGGCCCTAGTGGAAGAACAAATTCAAGCCCATACTTCCATTGCGGTTGCCGGCGCCCATGGAAAAACTTCAACTACGGGGCTCTTGGCCCATGTATTATCTAGCACGGCGCCGACTTCTTATTTAATTGGGGATGGTAGTGGCCATGGTGTGCCAGATTCACGTTTCTTTGTCGTTGAAGCGGATGAATATCGGCGCCATTTTGCGGATTATACGCCTGATTATGCTATTTTAACGAATATTGATTTTGATCATCCCGATTACTTTGAAGATATTGACGATGTTACCTCGGCCTTTGCTGATTTTGCCCAACATGTTAAAAAAGCCATTTTTGCCTGGGGGGACGATGTTCATCTTCGTAAATTAACAGCTAGTGCTGATATTTATTACTATGGTCTCAATGCGGACCGAGACGATTTTGTGGCCCAAGCCATTCGTAAATCAACGGCTGGCTCGCATTTTGAAGTGGTCTTCCACGGGCAATCTTTGGGTGAGTTCTCCATTCCACTATATGGTCAACACAATATTTTAAATGCTTTAGCAGTTATTGCCGTGGCTTACACGGAAGGTGTTGATTTAGCTTCAGTTCGGCAGCACTTGTTGACCTATCAAGGGGTTAAACGGCGTTTTAGTCAAAAGCAACTGGCCGATATTACCATCATTGATGATTATGCTCACCATCCGACTGAAATTACAGCAACAATCGATGCTGCTCGGCAAAAATATCCAGACAAGGAAATCGTAGCCATTTTCCAGCCCCATACTTTCTCACGGGTGATTGCTTATAAGGATGACTTTGCTAAAAGCTTATCAGCTGCTGATCAGGTTTATCTAGCTAACATTTTTGGTTCAGCGCGGGAACAAAAAGGGGCCGTTAGTTCCCAAGATCTAGGCGCTGCGATTGATAACTTCCGAGGGATTGTGACCGAGGATGATGTCTCAGCCTTACTGGCTTATGAAAACGCGGTAATGGTTTTCATGGGTGCCGGAGATATTCAAAAGTATGAATTTGCCTATGAAAAGCTATTAGGGCAGGTTCGGCCTGACTTAGTTTAATCTTGGCTTAAGCTAAATTAGCTATAATGGCATTTAATTAATAGAGATTTTATATAAATCGGGAGGATTTTCATGAATAATTTTAATAGTAACACCCGTCGCGACGTAACTGGTCGTGATGCGGGGATGCAAGCCTTCTTCCAGAAGATGTATTCTTACATGTCGATTGCCCTTTTGGTTACTGGGCTAACCGGATATATTGTCCAAAATTTCTTTTTGCAACAGGTTGTCCATCTTTTGGCTGGTAGTGCTTTTGGCTTTATTCTTATTATGGCCTTGGAATTTATTATCGTCTTCATGATGCGTTCGGCCAGTGCTCAAAATCCAGCCCGGGCCTTTGGGTTATTGATGGCCTTTTCGGTCATTCAAGGATTGACCTTGGGACTTTTGCTAGCCGTCTATACGACCGCTTCAGTAATTATTGCCTTTGTTTCAACTGCAGCGGTTTTTGCTAGCATGGCGGCTTATGGTTATCTAACTAAGCGTTCCCTCAATAGCCTAGGTTCAATTTTGTTTGGGGCTTTGATTGGTTTGATTATCGCTTCATTAGCCAATATCTTCTTTGTCAGTAACACCCTATCATTGATTATCTCAGCCGTTTCAGTAATCGTTTTTGCCATCTATACGGCTTACGATAATAATCGTTTGAAGGACTTGTATGTTCAAATGGCTGGCGAAGGTCAAACTGATATGACTGGTTTGGCAGTTAATGGGGCTTTGATGCTTTACTTAGATTTCATTAACATGTTCTACGCCTTGATTCGTTTGACTGGGGACAGTCGTCAGTAAAATATTTTGATTTTGAAGCTCGCTAAGGCGGGCTTTTTTTATGTTAAACTGAACTTAGTTTTCCAAGATAGGATGGATATATGAGTAAAAAATTACTATTAATTGATGGTAACTCCTTGGCCTTTCGCGCCTTTTATGCCATGTACAATCAATTAGAACGGATGATCACTCACGACGGGTTACATACGAATGCCTTGGTGGCTTTCAACAATTTTTTAGATTGGTTGACTGAAGATTGTCAGCCTGATTTAGCCTTGGTGGCCTGGGATGCCACTTCTGGTAAAGAAACCTTTCGAGGGGATTTATACGACCAATATAAAGCCGGTCGTAAGAAAACACCGAGTGAGTTTAAGGAACAGTTTCCCTATTTACGTAAGCTGGTTGCTAACCATGGTCTGCATAATTACGAGCACGAAGGACTAGAAGCCGACGACATTATTGGTACCTTATCTAAGCTTGGTACGGCAGCTGGTTATGAAGTAACGGTGGTAACCGGGGACCAAGATTTAATTCAATTGGCCAGTGACCAGGTGACCGTTAAGGTTACCAAAAAGGGCGTCACTGAGATTGACGCCTATACGCCGGCCTTTATTCGTGAAAAATATAATTTAACACCGGACCAAATTATTGAAAAAAAAGCCCTCACGGGTGATACTTCTGATAACTACCCCGGGGTCACCAAAGTCGGGGAAAAGACCGCCTTAAAACTGCTGGCTCAGTACCATGATTTAGATAACCTTTATGCCCATGTTGATGAGATGAAGCAATCTAAATTAAAAGAAAATTTGATTAATGATCGACAGCAGGCCTTCCGAGCCCGGAAACTAGCAACCATTATCACTGATGCGGACCTGTCGATTGATTTATCTGATTTGACTTATACTGGTTTGAACGTACCCGAATTAACTGAATTTTATGAAAAATTAGACTTTAAGCAGGCTTTGGCCAAATTACACGCCCTACAAGCCTCAGGACAAATTGAAGGGGTAGAACAACCCGCTCAAAAGCAATTAACGGTTCAGGAATTGACGGTTGATAATTTAGATTTATTGGCCAATGTAAAGGATGAAGTTGCCTTTCATTTAGATTTCACTGGCGAAAATTACCATACGGCTGACAGTGTTGGTTTTGTTATCGGTAATCCAGAAATTGGTTATTTTGGTAGTCGGCAGGTTGAGCTCTTGCAAGAACCAATCTTAAAGAACCTGCTAGAAAATGACCAAATCGACAAAGATCTTTTCCATGTCAAGGCTCAATGGGTCTTGTTAAAGCGGCTAGGAATTGACCTAAAAGGGGTTAAGTTTGACTTTTTGTTAGTTGCTTATCTTCTGGATACGGTTGGTAATGATAACGTTTTGTCAACTTTAGCCCAGCGTTTTCAGATTTATTTAACTGCCGATGAAGATTTTTATGGCAAAGGGAGTCACTATCAAATTCCCGCTGATACCCAGGCTGTATTAGACCATATCGGCGCTCAGACTGATGCGATTTGGCACCTAAAGGAACCAACTTTTAAGGAGCTCAAGGAACACCAGCAAGACCATTTGTACTTTGATATCGAGTTACCATTGGCCTTTGTCTTGGCCCAAATGGAATATCAAGGTTTTAAGGTTAAACCAGAGCGGTTAGAAGAAATGGGCGCCGACTTAGATAAACGGATTAACGATTTGATTAGTGAGATTTATCGCCTGGCTGGCGAAGAATTCAATTTAAACTCGCCTAAACAACTCGGTGTGCTCCTCTTTGAAAAGATGGGCCTACCGGTAATTAAGAAAACAAAAACCGGCTATTCCACGGCAGTTGATGTTTTAGAACAATTAGCGCCGCAAGCACCGATTGTGGATTTTATTTTGCAATATCGTCAGTTAAATAAGATTAAATCAACCTATGTCGATGGTTTATTAGCCGTGATTAATCCGGCTGATAGTAAAATTCATACCCGTTTTTTGCAAACCTTAACCCAAACTGGTCGCCTGTCATCGGTTGATCCTAACTTACAAAATATTCCCATGCGCACGGAAGAGGGACGGAAAATTCGGCATGCCTTTGTCGCTAGCCAAGCCGATTGGGTTATTTTTGGGGCCGATTATTCACAAATCGAACTGCGGGTATTGGCCGATGTGACTGGCGATGAGAACCTACAGAAGGCCTTTTTGGCCGGCGAAGATATTCACGCCGAAACGGCCCGGGCAGTCTATGGCCTAGCCGATGATGCGCCGGTTGATCCCTTGATGCGTCGGACAGCGAAGGCGGTTAATTTTGGAATTGTCTATGGGATTTCAGACTATGGCCTATCTAATAATTTGGGCATTAGTCGTAGCGAAGCGAAAAGCTTTATTGATACTTACTTTAAGGAATTCCCGCAGGTACATGAATGGATGGATCAAATTAAAAAGCAGGCCCATGAGCAGGGCTATGTGGAAACGATTGCCCATCGGCGGCGCTACCTACCTGATATCCATGCCAAAAACTTCCATTTGCGTAGTTTTGCCGAACGAACAGCCATGAATTCGCCTATTCAAGGTTCAGCTGCCGATATTATTAAGGTGGCTATGATTAAGGTCAATCAAATGCTACAAGAAAAGCATTTGCAAAGTCGGATGCTCTTACAGGTGCACGATGAACTTATTTTTGAAGTACCGGCTAATGAATTAGATCAAATTCAAGAATTGGTGCCTAAGGTCATGGATTCTGCCATTAAATTGAAAATTCCGCTGAAAGTTGATAGCCATTTCGGGTCAACTTGGTATGAAGCTAAGTAATATGTCAGGTAAACTAACCAACATTAACGAGTGAGTATTTTTTTCATTACAATATTAGATAAGTTTAAAGGGAGGTGGTCTGGATGTCTGGTCGTGAGTTAAGGCGGAATTTGGCCATTTTACCGATTGGGACCGTTCGGGAGTTAACGCTGTTAACTGATCGACAAATTCGATACTATGAGCAGCACGGTTTGATTAGTCCCAAACGTGGAGATGGTGGACAGCGCCGCTTTTCTTTAAATGATGTCGATCAATTGTTGAATATCAAAGATCACTTAGATGCCGGTGATTCAACCAAAGACATCAAAGAGATTTTTGAAAAACAGGCCCGCAAGGCTCGACAAAGTAAAAATACGGATCAGGCCTTGCGCCGGTCCTTGCAAGATGAGTTTGCTAAGATTGGTCGCTTTGATGTCCGATAACAGGGTGCAATGAAAAGGAGTGGAAAACAATGGTACGAAAGGCTTACAGTAAAGAGGAAATTAAGACAATTGTTGCTCAGGAGAACGTTGAGTTCATTCGGGTAACTTTCACCGACGTCTTGGGGGCAATTAAGAATGTGGAAGTGCCGATTTCCCAGTTGGATAAGGTATTAGATAATAATTTGATGTTTGACGGCTCTTCAATTGAGGGATTCGTTCGTATCAATGAATCAGACATGTATCTCTATCCTGACCTTTCAACCTTTATGATTTTCCCTTGGGCAACTGATTCCCATGGTGGAAAAGTGTCCCGCTTGATTGCTGATGTTTATACGGCTGATCGTGAACCTTTTGCGGGTGATCCTCGGCATGCTCTACGTTCAGCCTTGGCCAAGGCCAAAGAAGAAGGCTTTACCGCCTTTAACGTTGGTACAGAACCAGAATTCTTCCTCTTCAAGTTGGATGAAAATGGTAAACCAACCATGGAATTGAACGATAAGGGTGGTTACTTTGATTTGGCACCTTTGGACATGGGTGAAAATGTTCGACGAGAAATTGTCCTAACTTTGGAAAAGATGAACTTTGAAGTTGAAGCGGCCCATCACGAAGTTGCGGAAGGACAACATGAAGTTGATTTCAAGTATACCAATGCTTTGGAAGCAGCTGATAAGATTCAGACCTTTAAGTTGGTGGTTAAAACCATTGCTCGTAAGAATGGTTATTACGCAACCTTCATGCCTAAACCGGTTGCTGGGATTAATGGTTCGGGGATGCACACTAACATGTCACTTTTCACTGAAAAGGGCAACGCCTTTGAAGATAAAAGTGATGAGATGGGTCTATCGCAAACCGCTTATCATTTCTTAGGAGGATTGTTAGCCCATGCCACTGCTATTACCGCTTTGGCTAACCCAACCGTTAACTCTTATAAGCGTTTGACACCGGGATTTGAAGCACCAGTCTATGTTGCTTGGTCAGCTTCTAACCGGTCACCAATGATTCGAATTCCCGCTTCACGTGGTCAGTCTACTCGTTTGGAATTGCGAACTGTTGATCCAACCGCTAACCCTTATACTACTTTGGCAGCCATTTTGATGGCTGGTTTGGATGGGGTTGATCGTCAACTTGAGCCAACAGCTTCCGTTGATAAAAACATCTATTTGATGGATGAAAATGAACGTAAGCGGGCTGGTATTACTAACCTACCTGATACTTTGTTGGCAGCTGTTTCCGATTTGGCTGAAGATCCAATCGTTATTAATGCCATTGGTAATCACATTGCCGATAAGTTTATTGAAGCTAAAAAGATTGAATACACTTCATACCGTCAATTTGTATCCAAATGGGAAATTGACAACTATCTTGAAAATTATTAATTTAATGAAAGCTAAGCCTTGGGTGCTTAGCTTTTTTATTGAATTTTTAGAAAAAATCCGGTTAAAATCCTTTTTAAGGTTATAATCAGGACAGAAAGAATTATTAAAGGAGGTTTATGTGCAGTACATTAATTATTTTGGCACTGATGCTTACACCAATATTGCTATGGATACTTGGCTCTTAGATAATTTGCATCCCACGGAACCGGTTTTTGCCCTGTGGCAAAATAAGCGGGCGGTGATTGTCGGCCAGTATCAAAATACTTTTGCCGAAGTTAATCAACCCTACATTGACGCCCATGATGTCCAAGTGGTTCGTCGCATGACCGGTGGTGGGGCTGTTTATGATGATTTGGGTAATATTTGTTTTACCTTTTTTGTGCCGGTAAAGTCCAGTGCTGAAGTTGATTTTCAAAAATTTGTCCGGCCGATGTATGATGCCTTGCAGTCGATTGGTATTGAAACCGAAATTTCCGGTCGTAATGATTTAACCATTGATGGTAAAAAAATTTCTGGTAATGCCCAACGCTACAGTAAGGGATATTTGTTGCATCATGGAACCTTATTGTGGAATACGGATGTGGACGCCATGGTGCAGGCCCTAAATGTGGCTGATGAAAAATTTATTTCCAAAGCGGCTAAATCGGTGCGGGCTCGAGTTGGTAATATCAAAGATTATGCGCCAGCTGATTTAACCAGTGACAAATTCATTGAATTACTTCGTTACCATCTGACTGATCAGGGAAAAGATGGCGAGTATCAGTTAACTGACAATCAAAAAGCGGATATTATGGCCCTGCGTAACCAAAAATTTGCTACCTGGGATTGGAATTACGGGCATAGTCCTGAATTTACCTACCATAACCACGCTAAATTTACCGGCGGTAGTATTGATGTCTATCTAAATGTCGAAGCCGGTAAAATTAGTGATATTGAATTTCGCGGTGATTTCTTAGGCGTTCGGGATTGGCGTGATATCAAGTCTGAATTTATCGGTCAAGAGTACCGTCCGGCTGTCCTGGAGCAATTATTACAAGCCCACCATGATGGTCAATATTTCGGTTCAATTAGCGACGGCGAGTTATTGTCCGTTATTTTTAACCAAGCTCAAAATGCCATTATTAATCAAGAACATTCCTAAATTAATGGGGATGTTTTTTGTTATTTTTTGGACAATCTGATTAATTTTTTGGTTGAAAAGGGCTATTTGGCGTTATAATTAAGTCAGAGATGAGAACGCTTACATGCGAAGGAGGATTAGCGTGCAGTACATTAATTATTTTGGAACAGATGCCTATACCAACATTGCTATGGACACCTGGTTATTAGAAAATTTGGATTTATCGGAGCCGGTTTTTTCGCTCTGGCGTAATAAACGGGCAGTGATTGTTGGCCGTAACCAAAATACTTTTGCCGAGATTAATCAAAAGTACATTGATGAGCATGATGTGCAGGTTGTCCGCCGTGTTTCTGGTGGTGGTGCCGTTTATCATGATTTGGGTAATATCTGTTTTACCTTCTTTGTACCGGTTAAATCGAGTGCCGAAGTTGATTTTAAGAAGTTTGTGCAACCAATGTGTGATGCCCTTCGGTCGATTGGTATTGAGACCGAAATTTCCGGTCGAAATGACTTGACCATTGACGATAAGAAGGTTTCGGGCAATGCCCAGCGTTATGTTAAGGGATACTTGATGCATCACGGCACATTACTGTGGGATACCGATGTGGATGCCATGGTGCGCGCCTTGAATGTTGCGGATGAAAAATTTATTTCTAAGGCGGCTAAGTCGGTTCGATCACGAGTCGGTAATATTCGAAATTACGCCCCAGAAAATATGAGCATTGAAAAGTTCATGGATTTGCTGCGCTACTATTTGACCGATGAAGGCAAAGATGGCGAGTATAAGCTAACTGATGAACAAAAGCAATCGATTCTGGATTTGCGTGATCAAAAGTTTGCCACTTGGGAGTGGAACTATGGCCACAGCCCTGAATTTACCTACCACAACCACGAAAAGTTTGATGGTGGTAGCGTTGATGTCTACATTGATGTTCACCAGGGTAAGATTGATGACATTGAGTTCCGGGGCGATTTCTTAGGGGTCCGGGATTGGCGTGATATCAAAGATGCCTTTATCGGCCAAGCCTATACCCCAGCGACCTTAAAGCAGATATTAGCGGAAAATCGGGATGGCCAGTACTTTGGTTCAGTGACCGATGACCAATTGTTGTCAGTGATTTTTGACCACAAGGGAAAAGTGAAAGGATAGGAAAAACGTTATGACAACGACAGAAACAAACAAGAAAATTTTAGATTTTGACTATCAATTACAGCAACAAGATGAAAGTTTTCCAACCTTGTCCGTTTTAAATAACGAGGGTGAAATTGTCGATGAAGAAGCCTTAAAGCGGGCTAATTTGACCAATGACGACTTGGTAGAAATTATGAAGCGCATGGTGATGAGCCGTCAGCTAGACATTCGTTCGACCAAGTTGGCTAAGCAGGGTCGTTTTGGTTTCTTTGCCCCAACTGCTGGACAGGAAGCTTCACAAATGGCTTCATCTTATGCCTTTAACGACGACGATTGGTTGATGCCTGGTTACCGTGATATCCCTGAAATCGTGGTTAAGGGTTGGCCAATTTGGAAAGCAATTCTTTGGTCACGAG
Source organism: Convivina intestini (assembly GCF_003096575.1). GTDB lineage: Bacteria > Bacillota > Bacilli > Lactobacillales > Lactobacillaceae > Convivina > Convivina intestini. Next base: position 9,961 of record NZ_QEKT01000002.1, on the reverse strand, counting down.
GCCATGAACTAGGAAACGTCTTTGAGACCGAAGATGGTAAGCCGGTTAACTCTTGGATGCCACAAATTATTATTGGGGCTCAGTACGTCGAAGCCGCTGGGATTGCTTTGGGTTTGAAGAAGCGTAAGAAGGATGCCGTCGTTTATGCCTATACTGGTGATGGTGGAACTTCGCAGGGTGATTTCTATGAAGGAATGGATTTTGCTGGAGCCTATCATGCTAACGCGGTCTTCTTCTCACAAAACAATGGCTTTGCCATCTCAACGCCCCGTAAGTTACAAACCGCAGCCCCTCATTTGGCTGCTAAGGGTTGGTCAGCTGGTTTGCCAAGCGTCGTGGTTGATGGAAATGATGCCATTGCCGTTTATTTGGCCGCTAAGGAAGCCCGGGCTTGGTCAGTAGCTGGTAATGGTCCGGTCTTCATCGAGACTTTGACTAACCGCTTGGAACCTCACTCAACGGCCGGGGATGATCCTTTGCGTTACCGGACTCAAGCTGATATTGATGAACACTGGAAGTTTGAACCTTTGCTACGGATGCGGACTTACATGGAAAAGTTGGGCATTTGGAGTGAAGAGATTGAACAAGCCTATGTTGAACAAGTCAACCAAGAAATTGATGAGAATATTGCCAAGGCTGATAATGTTGAAAAGCAAAAGATTAGTGATTTCTTGAAGCATACTTTGGAAGTACCTAGTTTCGCAATGACGGAGCAGATTAAAAAGTTTGAAGAGGAGGGTAAGTAATTATGGCTGTTAAAAGTTATATTGATGCCATTCGTGAGGGCTTGGATTTAGCTTTGGAAAAAGATCCAGATACCTTAATTTTTGGTGAAGATGTTGGTCAAAACGGTGGTGTTTTCCGTGCTACTGATGGGTTACAGGCTAAATATGGGGAAGACCGAGTTTTCAACACGCCTTTGGCCGAATCTGGAATTGGTGGTTTAGCGATTGGTCTAACGACTCAAAACTACCGACCAATTATGGAAATTCAGTTCTTTGGTTTCATCTTTGAAGTAATGGATTCAATTGCTGGTCAAATGTCACGTAATCGTTTCCGTTTCAACAATACGCGCCACATGCCAATTGTTGTTCGTTCGCCATATGGTGGTGGAACTAAGACACCGGAAATGCACGCTGATAACTTGGAAGGAATCGTTGCCCAGGTACCTGGGATTCGCGTAGTCATGCCAGCTAATCCAGCCGATGCCAAGGGCTTGTTGTTAAGTTCCATTGAATCTAATGATCCCGTTATCTTCTTGGAAAACTTGCACTTGTATCGTTCTTTGAAGGGGGAAGTGCCCGAAGGTTATTACACAACGCCTTTGGATACCGCCGCAGTTGCTCGTGAAGGTAAGGATGTCTCAATTATTGCCTATGGTGGGACCGTACCTTTGGCCTTAAAGGCTGCTGATACTTTGGCTGAACAAGGCATTGATGCTGAAGTCTTGGATTTGCGGACTGTTTCTCCTTTGGATATTGAGGCCATTGGCAAAACGGTACAAAAGACCGGCCACGTGGTTGTTGCCCAAGAAGCGCAACGCTTAGCTGGTGTGGGTAGCAAGGTAATGGCTGAAATTTCAGAGCGCTTTATCTTGAGTTTGGCAGCCCCAATTGGTTTTGTCGCCGCACCTGATTCAATTTATCCTTTCCCTCAAGCAGAAGGTGACTGGATGGTCAAGGCCGATGACATCGTGGCTAAGGCTGTGGAGGTAGTGAATTATGACTGAGATTTTTAAAATGCCCGATATCGGTGAAGGTATGGCCGAGGGTGAGATTTCGCATTGGCTCGTAAAAGTCGGTGATACGATTAAGGCCGATGATGAAGTCGCTGAAGTGCAAAATGATAAGATGGTGCAAGATATTTTGTCACCTTATTCTGGTACCATTACTAAGCTCTATGTGCCCGATGGTACGACAGTAGCAGTTGGTGATCCTTTGATTGAATTTGATGGCGATGGTTCTGGTAGTGCTGATAGTCAAAGTGCTGCCCCAGTAGCTAGTCCCGCTCCGGCTGCTCCAGTTCAACCAGCGGCCACAGCTACGCCAGCCCAGCCAAGTGCGCCAGCAGCTGCTGTTACAAATACCGGTGCTGGTGTTGCCAGCAATGGTAATATTTTGGCCATGCCAATGGTCCGTGAATTTGCGAAATCAAATCAGATTGATTTGACTCAGGTTCCTGCCACCGGTCGTCATGGACACATTACTTTGCAAGATGTCCGTAACTTTACGGCTAATGGCCCTGTGGACGCCTCAGCTACGCCAGCGGCTGCCACACCAGTTGCCCCAGTCGCACCGGCTGCGCCAAGCATGCCAGCGCCACAAGCAATTGCGCCTAGTGAAGGTGATCGAACTGAACCAATGTCTGGTATCCGGAAGGCGATTGCCAAGGCCATGACGAACCAGAACTTGACGATTCCATCGGTTACTAACTTTGATCAAGTGGAAGTTTCTGATTTGGTTGCGCATCGTCAACACTTCAAGGAAGTTGCTAAGAAACAAGACATTCACTTGACTTACTTGGCTTACGCTGTTAAAGCTTTGGCTGCCATGGCTAAGAAATTCCCTGAATTTAACGCTAGCCTGGATATGCAAAAAGAGACAGTTGTGTATCATCAGGCCGTTAATGTGGGGGTAGCTGTCAATGCACCGAGTGGTTTGTTTGTGCCAGTCATTCATGATGCTGACCGCAAGTCAATTTTGACGATTGCCCAAGAAATTGAAGATTTGGCCCAAGCGGTTCGGGAAGGCACGATTAAGCCTAACCAAATGCACGGTGCTACCATTACGATTTCTAACCTTGGTTCGGCCCGTGGTTCATGGTTTACCCCAATCATTAATGCTAATGAAGTTGCGATTTTGGGATTGGGTACGATTAGTACTGAACCAGTTGTTAATGCAGCTGGCGCCGTGGTCGCCGGCCAAAACATGAAGTTGTCTTTGACCTATGATCACCGTTTGATTGACGGTATGTTGGGTCAAGGTGGTATGAATTACCTAAAGCAGTTGCTTGGTGATCCTGAATACATGTTGATGGAGGTATAAGATGGTTGTTGGTGCACAAGCAACAGAGGTTGATACAGTTGTGATTGGTTCGGGCCCTGGCGGCTATGTGGCAGCTATCCGTGCTGCTGAGTTGGGTCAAAAAGTAACCTTGATTGAACGCGATAAAATCGGTGGTGTTTGCTTAAACATCGGTTGTATTCCCTCCAAGGCCTTGATTAATGTTGGTCATCATGTTCGTGAAAGTCGAGCTAGCAATCCCTTTGGTTTGACCATGGGGGAGAGTAGCCTTGACTGGCAAAAGACGCAAGATTGGAAACAAAACGGCGTTGTTAATCATTTGACCGGTGGGGTGGCCAGCCTTTTGAAAAAGCATAAGGTTGATGTCATTAAGGGCGATGCTAGTTTTGTTGATAATGAAACGGTTAATGTGGTTCAAGAAGACGGTCATCAGCTTTTACAGTTCAACAACGTGATTATTGCCACTGGTTCACATCCCTTTGTGATTCCGACCATGCCACTTTCGAAGCGGATCGTTGATTCTACCGGGGCTTTGTCCTTACCAGAAATTCCTAAGAAATTAGTGATTATTGGTGGTGGGGTTATCGGCTTTGAATTGGGTGGTGCCTATGCCAACATGGGTAGCCAAGTGACTGTCATTGAGGGAACTGATCACATTTTAAATGGTTTTGATAAGGAAATGGTTGCCCCCGTTTTGGCCGATTTTAAGGCCCATGGTGGCGAGGTTATTACCAACGCCTCGGCTAAACAAGCTAGTCAAACCGATGACGATGTGACTTTGGAGTATGAAGTTGACGGCAAGACCCAAACCGTGACCGGTGATTACCTCCTAGTTGCTGTTGGTCGCCGGCCAAATACTGATCAATTAGGTTTGAACAATACCGACATTAAGCTAACTGATCGCGGATTGATTGAAGTTGATGATCAATTGAAGACCAGTGTAGCCCATGTCTATGCCATTGGGGATATTACGCCTGGTCCACAGCTAGCCCACAAGGCTAGTTTCCAGGCTAAGATTGCAGCCGCCGCAATCGCTGGTCAAGCTGATGCCCATGATTTGCACTATGCCTTACCAGCCGTTGCCTATACGCAATATGAGTTGGCGACTGTCGGTGAAACTCCTGATAGTGTGAAAGCAAATAATCTAGATGCTAACATTGTTAAGTTCCCCTGGGCTGCTAACGGCCGAGCCTTATCAATGGATGCTACGACTGGCTTTATCCGCTTGATTCAAGATAAGCAAACCAAGGCTTTAATTGGCGGACAAATTGTTGGAGCCAACGCTTCGGATTTGATTTCAGAATTGTCCTTGGCGATTGAAAACGGCTTAACTACCGAAGATATTGCCTTGACGATTCATCCCCATCCCACTTTGGGTGAAGCGATTATGGATGCTGCTGAATTGGCCGATGGTGTGCCAATTCACGTTTAAGAGGTTGATGTGTCTTACTTTTTAACCAGTGACCAAGTTAAAATTAATTATCAAATTAGTGGCGACTATGCCGGTCAGCCCTTAGTTTTTAGCACCGGTTTTGGGGCTAATCAGGCTAATTGGCAATTACAGGTTGACTATTTTACGGCTGCTGGTTACCGAGTGATTACCTATGATCATCGTAATCAGGGATTGAGTCAGGTTGCTTTGCAAAATTTAACGATTAAACGGCAGGGCCAGGATTTAAAGGAATTAATTGACCACTGTCATTTAATCAAGCCAGTGCTGATTGGCCATTCCCTTGGCGCTAGTACCATCTGGTCCTATTTATCTCAGTTTGGCCAGGAAAATCTAACAGCCGTTGTGACTGAGGATTTACCGCCCAAGTGCTTACGCTCGTCGGATTGGCCAATTGGTCTCTTTGGTGCTAATCAAGGGGATTTGACGGCTGCAATTGAAAAATTACGGCATCAGTCCTTAACTTACCGTCCTTTACCTCATGATTTGCAGGTTTTTCTGGCCCAAAAGGCCAGGCCCTTTAATTGGGGTGCTAACGTACCCTTATTAATGGATAGTTTGCCCCAAGATTGGCGGCCAGTTGCCCAGCAGGAAGAATTACCGCATTTAGTGATTACTGGTCAGTATTCGCCCCTCTGGCCAGCTGATCAAGGCCAGTTAACCCTGGCTTTGTTGGCAAAAGGGGAGTTGGCAGTAATTTCAGAGACTGGCCATGTACCACATCTGGAAAATCCAGTTGACTTTAATACTAGTCTAGTTAACTTTTTACAAAAATATTTATAATAGAAACTACCAAGTCATTTGGTAGTTTTTTTATGCCTAAAAGCTTGCAGGGGTAGTTGAAGTTCGGTATAATTTTTGCGAACATTTGTTCTCTTTGGAAAGGATTCTAATGAAATTTATTCATGCCGGGGATGTCCATTTAGGCAATCCCTTTGTTGGTTTAGATCGTAATATGCCAGCTGATTTTCAACAATTAGTTCGTTCGGCAACCTTAACTGCCTTTCAAAAAATGATTCAAGTTGCACTAACAAAACAGGTAGATTTTGTCTTGTTTCCGGGAGATCTTTATCATGGACAGCGTAACAGCCCCATCGTTCAAGACCAGCTACGGACGGCCTTTTTGCAATTACAAGCCGCCCAAATTCCAGTTTATTTGAGCTTTGGTAATCATGATTTCCAGGCTGATCAGCAACCGCATTTAGCCTGGCCCGATAATGTCCATGTATTCCCGCAAGCTGTTACTACTTATACTTTATTAACCAAAGCGGGTCTTAAAATTGGGCTAACTGGTTTTTCCTATCAAGATCAACGCCAAACCAAGTCAATTATGGCCGACTTTCCCTTAAAAGATAGTAGCTATGACTATCAGATTGGCCTTTACCATGGTAGTTTGGGGAGTGCCGGGAGTAACTATGCGGCCTTTAAATTGAGTGATTTATTAGCTAAAAATTATGACTACTGGGCTTTAGGTCATATTCATGTCCGTGAAGTTTTGCATGAACATCCCTATGTGGCTTATTCCGGTAATATACAAGGCTTAAATGCCAAAGAAACCGGTCCTAAAGGTTTTTATCTAGTAGAAGCCAAGAATAATCAATTAATTCCTGATTTTAAGGCAGTTGCCCCAGTTATTTGGCAAGAATTAGCGGTTAAGCAGTTAACTGAGATTGATGACTTATTGAGCCGATTAAATACGCTACAACCAAATCAACCAACCCTGTTAACAATTCGCCTGCAAGGGCCATTACCAGCGCTAATACAGGAGGCCTTTAATTCTGGTCTGCTACTCGATAAAGCCCGTCAGGTAGTCAGCCCAAGGCTTTGGATTGTTAAAATTACCCTTGATTTATCCAATGTGATGCCGCGGGGGGATGTCAATATTGATGATCGTGTTTGGCAAAAGGCCCTAAACCAAGTCTTACAGCCAGATAATATTAACAACCTACTGGGAGGAGATTTACCAGTGGCCTTGCGAGAATTCTTTTTGAGTCCAGCCGGTCAAGCTACCTTAAAACAAGCCATGCAGGCCCAATTGGTCGAGGAGGATCATCATGAAAATTGAAGCCCTAGCCATTCAAGGTTTTGGAAAATGGTCTCAATTTAGCTTGAATAACTTGAAGGATTGGCAGGTTATTGCTGGTCCCAATGAAGCCGGAAAATCGACTCTGAACGCTTTTATTTTAGGAGTTTTATTTGGTTTTCCCAGTAGGGCCAAGGGGCGTAATCTTTACGAACCAGTCGATGGTAGCCGTTATGGTGGTAGTTTGATCGTTAAGATTGATAAGCAACACTATCAAATTACCCGTTTAGATCGTACCAGTTCCCAATTAACCGTGGAAAATTTGGATAATCATACGCAAATTGAAAATCCAAGTGATTGGTTGGAAAATCAGCTGGGGAAGATGTCCCTATCTGAGTATCAAGCGATTTATAGTTTTGATTTACTGGCTCTAGAAGAAATTAAAAAATTATCTGCTCAGGATTTAGAGCGCTTGCTCTTAAACTTAGGCACTGGCCAGGGAGAGGGGTGGTTTCAATATGCCCAACAATTGAACCGTCAAGCTGATCAAAAATATACGGTCAGTACCACTGGTCGTCGGCCTCTTAATCGGGCTTTAAAAGCTTATCAACAAGATGAACAAGCCCTTCAAAGTTTGGCTGGACAAGTAGCAGATTTCGTAGGACAAGAAAATCAAATTCAACTAAAAAAAGACCAGTTACAGGAACAACGCTTAACCTTACAAAAGCAAGAAGAACGGGTCAACCAACTGAGCCAAGCGCAAAAACAATATGGCCTTTACCAAGAAGCTCAGCAAATTCAAAAAAAGCATTTACAAGACACTGTTAAGGTAATTGACCAGCAGGATTATCAGCAGGCCCAAAAATTATCGCTAGAGATTGAGGCCTTGCAAGCCAGTATTGATCAGTTAAATCAAGAACAAAAGCAGGTTTTGACACCCTTAACCTTGAGTGCAGCTGAGGCTCGGCAAGTTTACCAAATGGCAGATAGCATTCAGCGCATTAACTATCTGAAACTTAGTATGTCAGAAACTAAGGCGGACCTGGCTCAAATCCAAGAAAAATTTCCAGGACGGCTGCCAGCACCACTGCAAGCCCATGAACGCAGTCTTTTAATCGACTACAATAAAATGCTGGCTATCACGCTGGGACTAAATGGGGCGATAATTCTTGGCTTAATTTTACACTTACCCATCTGGTTAATTGTCTTCTTAGCGGTGGGCGCTATCTGGCAAGATTATCGTTGTTTTAACCAATATCAGCAACGACAGCAATTATTAGCTCGATACCAGCCGTTACTACCCGCAGCTATTTTGGCTGAGCAAGATCAACTGCAAAATGCCCAACGACAACAAGCACAAATATTGACTCAAACGAGCGAGTTAGGCCAATTACAAGACGAGTTAAGGCCAACTATTGAAAATCTATTAGCCAAAGTAGGTATCATTAATTATCAGGAGGAATTACCAGTACTCTATCAAAGGCTAAAAGAGCAGGCGCATTTAACGCAGGACAGTCTCCAAGGCCGCTTGACAGATACGGCCAGTCAACAGCTAACCCTGTTAACGAATTACCAAGAACGTTTAGCAGCCTTAAATCAGGCAATAACGGCTATTTTTAGCCGTTATCAAGTTGGAAATATGGCCGATTTAATGCAAGGCTTGGCTCAATATCAAAATTACCAGCGCTATCAACAGCGCTATCAAGATATTCAAGGACAAATTGATCAAAAGCAGTTACAGGTCATTTTGCATAATATTAAGGATGAAAACAGCTTAAATGACCAGTTGCAAAGGGAACAAATCGAGGTTAACAACTTAGCATCAGCAGTTCAACAGGGACAGGAAGAATTAGCTCAATTAGAAGCAAATTATCAAGCTGGCTTGACCAGTGATCAGTACTTGGCTTTGCAACAAAATTTGGCTAGTCAGCAAAGCGAGCTAACCGAGGCCTTAACCGATTATTTAAGTCAAAAACTAAGTAGTCAATGGATTGAACAAGTTCTAACTGAAAATTCAGCCCATCGCTTTCCGCGGATGCAGACCATTGCTCAAGAATATTTTAGCCAAATGACTTTAGAGGCCTACCAACAAATTTCCTTTACTAATGGTGAACTATTGGTGATTAATGCCAATGGTCAGCGCTTACCAATCTACCAATTATCAATGGGCACCAAGGAACAGTTATACTTAGCCTTACGATTAGCCATGGTTAAAGTCCTAGAAGATGTGGTTGATTTACCTATTTTAATTGACGATGCTTTAGTTAACTTTGATCCACAACGACGACAACAGATGTTATCATTGTTACAAAAGTTGGCCCAAACGCATCAAATCATTTATTGGACGAGTCAGTCGGATGGGGAGGTGCTAGATAGCCTAACTTTACGGTAAACAGAGGAGTAATACCATGACAAGCTTATTAACTCAGTATCAGGATAACGATGCCGTTGACAATTTTGCCTTAATTACGAGTGCAGATGTCCGGCTAACTAAAACTGGGAAAAATTATATTAGTTTAACCTTTAGCGACCGATCTGGTGACCTACCAGGAAATTTATGGGATGCTAACCAGGAACAGATTGATCAATTTACTCAGGGAAAAATTGTGAAACTGCAAGGAGTACGGGGGGCCTTTAAAAATCAACCTCAAGTACAAATTACTAGTTTGCGCTTGAGCCAGGATGGTGAACCGAATAATCCAGCCGATTTCATGGCTCATGCTCCCGTTAAAACTGCTGATTTAGATGCTCAGTTAAATGATTATCTGCTAATGATTAGCCAACCGACTTGGAATCGGATGGTCCGGCGATTATTTAAACAATATCATGATCAGTTCTTGCAATTTCCAGCGGCCAAAAAAAACCACCATGCTTTTAATGGTGGTTTGGCCTTTCATTCATTGTCAATTGCCCAGTTAGCTAAAAGTGTTAGTCAGCAATATCCTCAATTGAATGCGGACTTATTACTGGCAGGAGCGCTCTTACATGATTTGGGGAAGGTGATTGAATTAAGTGGGCCGATTGCCACAGAGTACACGCTAGCTGGCGACTTAATCGGTCACATTACCTTAATTGATGAACAAATCGTATTAGCAGCTAATGAATTACATTTTGACTTAAACAGTGAAGAGATGATTTTACTCCGGCATGTTGTCCTAGCTCACCACGGCCTACTAGAATACGGTTCTCCGGTACGACCAATGGTTATGGAAGCTCAGGTTTTGAATCAGTTGGATAATTTAGACGCTAGCATGCAGATGATGACAGGTGCCTTAGAAAAAACAGCTCCCGGTAATTTTTCTACTCGAATTTTTGGATTAGATAATCGTCGCTTTTATAAAAGTGAACCAGAAGCCTAAAAAAACACGTATGAAGTGCGCCCCCTAGATTGGAGAAATCCAAACTAGGGGGCGCCTTTTATCATGGCGAAATATTCACTGGCAACTAAATTAAAAGCAATTGACC
>NZ_QEKT01000001.1:6101-447759 GCF_003096575.1 Convivina intestini | reverse complement strand
GGTAAAGATGGTCGAGATGGCAAGGACGCCACTAGCACAACACCACGTCGTCCACCGATGGCCTGGGCATTAGATACCTCAACCACACCGTGGAGTCTATATTTCGACAATGGTTGTACATTACAACTGCCTAGCTATCCCAATAATGTTGCTTTGTATGGTTATGGAATGTACTCTAATCCAGGCTCATTAGCAAACTACCCGCTATATCAGAATATAATTGGCACAGCAAACGGGGCTATTACAGTTCAAAAATGGAAGGATGTCGCTTTTGAGCCTTGGGCTTATTGGGCTGATGATACGACCGTCCTTAATCCAATTAATGATGCTACTAAATTAGACTTTTCCAATGCGCAGTTCAAAGAAAATGGTGGTAGCTATCATTCCCGCCAAAAGAATGTCATTCGTGTGATGTATGAATTAGGTATTTGGGACTTAGCAACAATTAAGAATTTGGGGGCTAAAGAGAAGTGATTCCACCAGAAATGATTAAGAAGCGTATCCAAGGTTCGACGGAAGTGAACCGCAAGTACATTCAGCGTAATAACAACGACAAGGCGACCAGGGTTGCGTGTCATCAGCAAATGCGCCAAGAGTTGTTATTGAGTCCGATTGGCTATGTGAGGCACATGGAGTGGTTATTTCACTATTAGAGTAAATTTTATAGAGTTGACATTTTTTTATTTTAATCCAATTGCTATAATTAGTATTAGGGGTAGAAATAATGAATAAAAAAATATATGACAGACGCTCGTTAGGTGGCCGAGATGAAATCGGAATGAAGACCGCTGCTCAACGAGAGGAGCGGATTAAAGAATCAAGCGCAGTTAATGACGAGCTAATTGAATATAATGACCATCAGTATGAGACCAGAGGAGCTAGGCACGCTTCCATGAAGAGTGACTTACAGCTTAGTAAATTGGATTACACGAAACATATGCCATGGTTGAATAAGTAGGCACTCCGGTGCTTTTTTATTTGAATAGTTTATATGTGTTACAATAAAGCAAGTGTAAAGCAAGGAGGAATGATGCTTATGAAGTATGAAAGCAATGTAAAACGTGACATATTTGGATCACTCCTAAATGGTTTTTCAAAGTTAAACATGGCTGGTAATATCGGTTCAATTCAAACTAAAAATGTTTTTGTTGGTTCTGAGTATGATGATAAAAAAGCAATTTCAAGCGATTGGAATGCTGTTGGAAATAGCTTAAGGGCTTCAATTAATTTGGTGGTTGGCCATGAGTCAAAGTAGCCACAAACAAAATATTGGCCTTAAAAAGAACAACCAGGCTAAAACACCACAACAATTTCATTATGCAGGTCCATTACCTCCTTCTAATGAATTGAGAAATTATGGGAATATTGACTCAAGCTTTCCAGATAGAATTGTTGCAATGTCTGAAAAACAAATGAAACATCGTCAAGAATTGGAAAGTAAATCTGCTGAAGTAAGTTCTAAAAATAGTAAGTCAAATCGTATAACAACACTGCTGGGACTTATTTTTGGATTTATAATCGTGATGTTTGCGTTAACGTTAGCTTTGATTATGATTTTAAAGGGCCAGTATTGGAATGGTGTATTTGCCATATTTGGAATCATTGGTGCAATTGCTATCGCATGGTCCAAAAGTAATAAATCAAATAAGTAATTATAAACGTTCCACACTTTTAAAGATGTGAGCGTTTTTTATTTGCATATGAAATCATAGAAGACAACAGCGATGATTACCAGTTTAGAAAGACTAAACAATATTTTGAAGCAAAAAAAGTAATGAACGATTTCAGTAAAACAAAATATAAAAAGCGTAGAGACAAAAAGGAGATGTAGATATGATGTTCATTCTAATATTTATGTCGCTAATATTATTCATTAGCTATATAGTCATGATTGCTTATGTAGAATTTGTTTTCAATCTTAAGTCACTTAGGATTACTTCTATGGCTGGACATTTTATTGTTCCGTTAGTCATATTGTATTTTAGTATTAAATCATGGTTTGAAATGTTGGGAGAGAATGAAATAAAAATTAATGCAATAAAGCGGGTAGTGCTGTCTCTGTTCTACGGTATGACGTTTTTTATTATTGGTACTTCAGTCACCGCAACTTGGTTAGTGGCATACCATAGTGGTAAGGTTCATATTAAACAGCCAGAATATAAGCAAAGTAGTGAGGAAGATAATATATCTTTTGGATTTTGGAAAGCGGCGGATTATTTGAGACAAAATAAAAGCATTAGATTTGCATAAGCACTTCGGTGCTTTTTTATTTGCAGTAAAGGAGGTGGCGCGATGACATGAAGAAGTATGAAGAAGCTGAACAAGACTATTTAGCTGGCATGAAATATAAGGATATAGCTGACAAGTACGGCGTAACAATCAATACTGTTAAGTCATGGAAGTCACGCTACTGGAATGCAACTAAAAAGGTTGCAACCTCTCAAAAAAGTGTGCACACAAAACCTAAAAAGGTTGCACACAAAACAGTAACCGATATTGCTATTGAAGAATTAGCTAATAGTGATTTAAATGATAAGCGAAAAGCCTTTGTTATTGAGTTTGTTCGGCTTTATAATGCAACCCAAGCGTATATAAACGCTTATGGTGTTGATTACAGCACAGCTAAGACAGCAGGCCCACGATTGTTGGAAAATGTTGGAGTTCAAAAAGAAATAAAACGTCTACGTGATGCTCGATTTAAAGAGCTAAGCATAGGCGTTTTTGATTTGCTAGATGATGTAGTGGCCGAAGCAAAAGGTGACCTAGGGGAGTATATAAACTTTGGTAGTGAAGAGCTAAAGTCTGTTGATGAAGATACAGGCCAACCGATAACAAAGCATTATTCTTGGGTTGCGCTCAAAGATAAAGTAAGCGTTGATACAAAATTATTGAAGAAGGTCAACGTTGGTAAGGATGGCGTGGTAGTTGAGTTACACGATCGTAACAAGGCCCGTGATACTTTGTTGGATTGGATGCTTAAAAAGGGCAGGTTTGAAAATAGCGACGGCGAAGGAGATAAGAATAGAACGACTGTGGTAGATGATTTAGGGGATGTTAAATGAGTGATGTAGTTATACATACAAAAGATATGATTAACCCACACTTTGCTAAGCTATGGCGAACTGATAAGCCCGAAGTAATTGCTAAGGGTGGACGTGGTTCGTTTAAGTCGTCTGTTATCAGTCTTAAGTTAGTGCTAATGATGCTTAAGTTAGCTGGAAAAGGTAACAAAGTAAATGTTATTTGTGTGCGAGAAAATGCCAATAATTTACGTGATAGTATCTATAACCAAATTTTATGGGCCATTGATATGGTCAACTCTGAAGGGGAATTTCGGACGTATGCATCCCCACTAAAGATTGAACATATCGCTAGCGGTAGCACGTTTTATTTTTATGGTGCTGATAATCCGCGAAAGTTAAAGTCTAATACCGTAGGAAATATCATTGCTGTTTGGTATGAAGAAGCTGCTAACATGAAATCATTTGAGGTGTTTGATACAGCAAACCCAACATTTATTCGGCAGAAACCAGCATGTGTTGATAACGTTAAGATATTTTATTCTTATAATCCACCAAAAAACCCATATGATTGGGTAAACGAATGGATTGATAAGAAAAAGTTAGAACAAGATGTTTTTATTGACCACTCAACTTACCTAAATGATGAACTAGGTTTCACCACTAATCAGCAATTAAGAATGATTGAAAACTATAAAGCCAACGATTATGACTATTATCGCTGGCTTTATTTGGGTGAGGTTGTTGGACTTGGTACGTCAATCTATGACATGGATCTATTTCATCAGATTAATAGCTTAGACGAGTTGCCAGAAAACGATCATGTTGTAATGTTAAAGTTTTCGGCCGATGTTGGTCATTCGGTATCTGCGACTACGGTTAGTTGCTACGGGATTACTTACCAGCGCCGGGTAGTCGTGCTAGACACCTATTATTATTCACCGGTTGGACAAGCCAACAAGAAAAGTCCTAGTGATTTAGCACCAGAGATATATGAATTCATCAATCGGATGTATCAAAAGTATCCGTTTGCTATTACAGGAATGATTATGGATAGTGCTGAGCAGGCCTTACGTAATGAATACCATAAGCGTTATGGCGTGGATTGGAAGAACGTTCGCAAGTTGAAGAACGTTGACATGATTGACCGTGTTCAGAATGTTTTGGCACAAGGTAAAGTATTCTACTTGCCAACTAAGAACAACTTAAAATATTTCATCCCCGAGCACCAAAAATACCAGTGGGAAGAGAAAACACTGCAAAGTGATGATCCTAAAGTGATTAAGGTTGATGACCACACAGTCGACCAATTTAAATACCTAGTTCGTGAAAGTGAACAGGAGTTAGGAGTTTCTTGGTCATGAGTTTATTAGACAGTATTAAAAATATATTTAAGAAAGGAGTAAGCGCCATGCAACCGAATCAAGGACTAGGACTAATCACTGATGATCCACGTATTAATTTGCCACCTAGTGAACTGACCAGGATTCAAACGGCCTTGCGGTATTATCGTAACGATTTTAAGGATGTTAAGTTTTACAACACCTTGAATCAATTGAAACACCGCAAACCTTACACGCTATCGGTTACTAAGTCAGCAAGTAGGCAGCTAGCATCAATCATTGCAAATGAAGGCTTTAATATCTCTGTTCAATCAACTAATCCAGATGGGAAAGACAACAGCCAATCAAAAGACATTGATGACTACTTGCAGCAGGTATTTGACCGCAGTAATTTCTATCAAAACTATGAGGAGAACTTAGAGGTTGGTATTGCCACTGGTGGTTTTGCGATTAGACCTTTTATTCAAAACAACGTAGTTAAGCTGGCTTGGATTAGAGCTGACCAATTCGTGCCACTTGATAGCAACAGTAATGAAGTTAACAGTGCGGCTATCGTTAGTAAGAGCTCCGTGTCTGCCAATGGGACAACTACCTATTATTCATTGATTGAATTTCATGAATACGATCCTGATAGCAGAGTTGAAATGATTAGCAATGAACTTTATCAATCTAATTTCCCTGATTCTGTTGGTACACGCGTATCATTATCAACATTAGAAGCTTATTCTGGATTGTCTGACAGCGTACAGCTAACCAACATTTCACGGCCAACATTTGCTTACTTTAAATCTCCTGGTAAGAATAACATTGTGGTAGATAGTCCGCTTGGTATCGGATTAGTTGATAATAATTTAAGCCTTGTCGATGCTATTAACGTCGCAAATGATCAGTTCGTACGTGAGGTAAAACTTGGTAAGCGTAGGATTGCAGTGGGGGCTGAGTTAATTAAGCCGACTGTTAATCAACAACCCCAGTATGGGGAGTTACCTAACCAAGGTTATCCATCATTTGCAGAAGATGATGATGTATTCATGCAACTAGCTAGCACTCGTGATGATAAATCTATGTTGCAGGACTTAACTAACGATATCCGGGTTGACCAGTATAGTAAGACCCTACAAATGTATATCCATCAGTTCGAAAATGCTGTGGGACTGTCACAAGGTACACTATCGGTAAATGATAGCAATAGCAGTGGGACTAAAACGGCTACCGAGGTAGTATCTGACAATAGTCGAACCTATCGAACCCGCTCTAGCTATCTGACGATGGTTGAAAAGCAGTTAAGAGGATTAATCACCACGATTGTTGAACTGTCTAGTATTGGTGAATTATTTGACAATGGAACATCCCCACTGAACTATGATTTGGCTGCTAATCCGTTAGACATTAACATTCATTTTGAAGACGGTGTCTTTGTTGATAAGGATGCCCAAGCAAAGAGCGATATGTTAGCCGTTCAAGCTGGTATTATGCCAAAAATTGAGTTCTTACGGCGCAACTATGGACTTTCTGAAGAGGACGCACAGCGTTGGTTATCAGAAGTGCAAGGAGAGGCACCAGAAGACGATTTCACGCCGCCTAATCAACGTCAAATGTTAGGGGATGATGGAGCATGATCACTCACGACAGCTTAAATAACGATGCGAATCGTATTGTTGATGAGTTTAGTTTGCTTGAGCAAATGATATTCAAGACTATTATTAATCGGTTGCAAGATATTGATATTAGTAATTATGACGCTGATAACATTCTTGATTGGCAGGTAAGACAATTATCCAATGCGGGGATGTTGAATAGCGAAGTAATTAAGCTAGTCGCTAAGCAAGCTGGAAAGTCCATTAACGAGGTTAGTAAGGTACTGACCAATAATGGGATTAAGATTGTGGATGACGTCGATGGCCAACTAAGTAAAATCACGGGCGATGAGACACCGATGAGCGAAGATGCCAAAAACATCATTCATTCAGTTGCAAGGCAAGCGCACGATGATTTAAGTAACGTGGTCAATCAGTCTTTGCTGACGCGCAACGACTCACAGAATGCCGCCGTTAAGGTTTATCAAGATATCGTTACTAAATCTACATTGGCAGTTACAACTGGTATTAAAACGCCAGAGAGAGCGTTGTTCGATAATATCTACCAGTGGGTGGCCAAAGGACTACCAACTAATTTAGTGGATAGTTCAGGTAGACGTTGGAGTCTAGAAACGTATTCACGCTTAGTGATTGGCAACACAGCTCATCAAACTTTCAATGATCTCAGGTTAAAGCGAATGAATGACTATGGTGTTGGTCAAGCGTTGATGAGCTCACATCATGCATCCCGTGAAGCTTGTGCCTATATTCAAGGCCATGTCGTGAATATAGTTCCTGTTGGATCGCCTAACTATGATGATAGCTTTGATAGCATCTATAACCACGGCTATGGGACACCAGCGGGTACTCAGGGCGCTAACTGTCATCACACATTAACGCCGTTTGACCCAGAAGCTAATACGGTGCCTGATAGTGGTGATATTCCTAACCCTGATAAAGCGTTAGCCAACGCTCAAGTTCAAGCTAAACAGCGCCAAATTGAACGTGCTATTCGTGCTAGCAAAAAGAAGCTAGCTGTAGCCCAAGAATTAGATGATACTGATATGATTACTAGAATTAAATCACAAATAGCTAATCAGCAAGCTAACATCAGAAAACTAATTGATGAAAATAGTTGGCTTGGTCGTGACTATAGTCGTGAAAAGGTGGTTACAATATGAACAATAAGGTATGTAAAAGAAAAATTGTTAAGCACTTACAGTGATGTAGGTGCTTTTTGTGTGCCTGGGCAAGCCTATAACTACCTACATAACAACTCTGTGCGGGAGCAGACCCGCTAACTAACTGCTTAGGAGAAAATTATGGCATTTGATACAAAAACATTAACAGAACTCGGATTAACCGATGAACAAGTGAAAGGAGTGATGAAGGCACATGGCGAAGATGTAAACGCTGTTAAAGCGCAATTAAATGATGTGGTAGCTGAACGCGACGGCCTAAACGGCCAGGTTAGTGAATTTACCAAGCAACTTGAAGAGGCCAAGAAAGCGGCTGAAAAAGACAGTGAAGCAGCTAATCAAGTTGAACAGCTACAACAGCAATTAAAGGATAGCCAAAAGCAAGCCGCTGATAGTTTAGCTAAAACAAAGCTAGGCTATGAGGTGGATAGTGCTTTGTTAAAGGCTGGAGCCCTTAATAATAAGGCCGCGAAGGCTTTAATTGATATGGATAAGGTTAGCTTTGGTGATGATGGAAAGCTAATTGGTTTAAATGACCAATTAGAGAGCATTAAGAATGATAATTCATTCTTGTTTAAAGCCACTGAACCAGAGCAGACTAAGCCAGGCGTAAAAATTACACCTCCTGGAAATCCAAGTAATTCAAACAACGACAAACCTAATCTAAGTAGCATGAGCTATAAAGAACGAGTTGAGTTTAAACATAATGACCCAGAAGGGTATGAACAAGCTGTACAAGCTGAATAAGGAGAATTTTTTATATGGCAGATGATGTAACACAAGTAAGCGAAATGATTGATCCTCAGGTATTGGCAGACATGATTTCTGCCGAACTTCCTAAGGCGGTAAAATTCAGTACGTTATCGCCAATGGATACAACCTTGCAAGGCCGTCCAGGT
The DNA here is from genome assembly GCF_003096575.1 of Convivina intestini. Classification (GTDB taxonomy): domain Bacteria; phylum Bacillota; class Bacilli; order Lactobacillales; family Lactobacillaceae; genus Convivina; species Convivina intestini. The sequence continues at coordinate 439,721 of NZ_QEKT01000001.1, read as the reverse complement.
GATACGGTAACTGTTCCACGATGGAAATATATTGGGGATGCTAAAGATGTCGAAGAAGGGGCGGCTATTGATTATTCAAAGCTAACTTCTTCAACAGACACATTCACCATCAAGAAGGTCGGAACAGGAGTTAAGTTAACGGATGAATCTGTTTTGGTTGGTTATGGTGATCCAATTGGACAAGCTCAGAAGCAAATCACAATGGCGATGGCTTCTAAGATTGATAACGATATCGTAGCCACGGCTTCAAAGGCTCGACTATCTTTGGGAAGTGTTGATTTTACTAAGCTAGACTTTATTGACCAAATTGAAGATGCGTTTATTGACGACACTAGTGAGCAAAACGTTGAGACAGACGATACGGCTAAAGGTGTTATTTTTATCAACCCTAAGGATGCGAATACGGTTCGTAAGGCAGCCGCTTTGAATTGGGAGCGCCAAACAGATTTGGGAGACTCAATGTTGACCAGTGGTGTATTTGGTGGAGTCCTTGGTTGGCAGTTCCAGCGCTCTCGTAAGATTCCTGTTGGTTCAGCGATTGTTGCTAAGCCTGGTGCTATGAAGACTTATTTGAAGCGCAATGTTAATTCTGAAACTGGCCGTGACATGGATCATAAGTTGACCAAGTTTAATGCTGATGCTATCTATGGTGTGGCGATTTACGATGACACTAAGCTATTGGTGATTAAGCCGTTTAACTATGCGGATGGAACATATATTGAGCAGAACACCAAGAATGTGCCTGATGACTCAACTAAGTCAGCTAATAAGCGTAAGTCTAGCACACAAGCGCCAGCTCAAGCTCCTGTAACTGGAGACAACACTGGTAAGTAATTAGGAGGTTAATATGTACCTCAATTATGTAGAATACAACGATCTGATTGGCGATGATTTGGAACTGAAAGATTTTAATAAGCTGCTTAAAAAGGCCACTATTCAGCTAGATAATGTTACTAATGGATTTTATGAGCTAAAGCATAGCTTGGATGATGATTTAAAATCGTCAATATTTACCTATATTGCAAGGGCAAAAGCATTTAAGCAGGCATTAGGTCTAACCATTGATTTCATGAACCAATTACAGGTTACTAATGTAGCCAGTTTAAACACTGACGGGACAGCCGATGTTCAAATTGGTGACACGCACATTCAAGGTGCTGGTTTAAGCGGTACCATCACTAATGGATATGGTTCGGTCATCCCCGATGAAGCTATTCAGCTATTGGGGCGCCATGGATTGCTTTATCGAGGTGGATTATGATAATACCTAAAGTACCTAAGGCATTGTGCAACCAAAACATTATCTACAAGCGTCCTGGTGATCCAGACGATTGGGGTGGTGTTGGTAGCACGATTGATACACCGATAGCTAATTGTGTGGTGCAACTCCAGACAATTTGTTCGGGTACTAATAACAATCGTGAAGTTGTCGCAAATGGCAGTGTTTATTTATATGCCGGGATAACTACGCCAATGCCAACATTAACAAAGACGAACCAAGGGGATGTAATTAGCTTTGATGGAATTGACTATACCGTTAAGACCATCATTGAGCATCGTGACCCGTTAAGCAACGACATTTGGAGTTACAAGCTGGAGGTATTATGACCGGCGTACATTTGGATTTAAACGGTGTGAATAAAATGCTTCAAAATGGCCGTTCAAGGGGTAATTATCTAGCAGCTAATCAAGCAATGTTAGAGATGAACCGCTTTGTTCCGTATTCTGGCAAGCAACGTCAAAACCATTTACGCGACACCGCTCATTTAAGCAACCGCACTGATGCAATCATTTACACAACGCCATACGCCAAAGCACAGTTTTACGGGTTTGTTGGTCGTGGTGGCTATCGAGTCCGCAACTATACGACCCCTGGCACTAGTCGCCGTTGGGATTTACGTCTGAAGGGTGACAAGCAAGGCATGAACAATGTGATTAATGCCTTTAGAAAGGGGATGCAATAGTGGATTTACTAGAATGTTTAGCAAAGTCTATCAACGATAACGTCAAGCAATTACCAGGCAAATTGATGCTTGGCTATATTTCGGAAACGAAACCGTTCGCTATCTACGCTCAACCAGGGTCAAAGGTAATCAGCGCCGATTATGATGGTACTCAACTAAAGGAAATGCCATTCGAGGTGGCACTTTCTACTAATAGTCTTGGCCAAGGCGATAGTGTGATGTGGTCAATCAGCAATTACCTAGATAACTTAACTAAATTAGATACTGACGGTACCTATACCGTCGAAAGGCTAGATATTCAGCCTCAACCGTTTCTATCAATGGTTGATGTGCAGAATAAAAGCCTTTTTTTATTGGATTTTTCCGTGCAAATCACGGCTAAAAGAACACAAGGAGATTTGAATTAATGGCAGAATTTCAAGAAAACTGGGTCAACAAGTTAGAGATTGACCTAAATGGGAATAATTCACTTGATGATGTATCAAAGGCTAAGTGGGGACGACTGGCAACGGGTATTACAACGATTACACCGTCAGCTTCTGAAACGGCAGATACAACCGCCTATTACGATGGCGAAGGATTCGCCGATCACGATGTAACTGGTAAGGCCATTCAGTTTGCAATTGCTGGGCATCGTAAGTTTGGTGACCCCGCGCAAGACTATGTTGCGTCTAAGTTTATTGCAGTTGGTGATACATTGCGCACTTTGGCACGTTGGACTGACCCACAGGGGAACATCGTGCAGTTCGTTGCTACTTTGGTTGCCGTTGTACCTTTCGGTGGCGCTGCTAACGTTAAGCAAACATTTAGCTTCACCTTGGCTGCCAATGGCAAGCCACAACGAGTTAGCAATGCTGGTACGGTAACTACCGGAGATACTGGCACTCACTAATTGATCTAGCGACGACGGCTTAAAACGTCCAAACGGGGTGAGAAGCCCATGCAAACGAATTACATAGGAGAATATACATGGCTATTCAGATTACTAATTTATTGATTAACACGCAGGAATTTGTGCTAAAAGGGCGCAAGTTAAAGGCTACTTACACGCCTGAAATTGATAAACAGTTCAGCAACTTGATGATTGACATTAACGAGCTTGAAAAAAAGATGACTTCAAAACAAGCTGATGAGTTAAATGTTGAGGCTAAGAAGAAGTTGAGTAACGAATCGTCTGAGAAAGCGTCACGTTTGGCTACTGATTACATCAAAGCGTTATTTAGTCCGGAAGATGCAAAGTTCATTTTAGAAGCAACTGGTGGACGTGATTACAACCTAGGCAGGCTAGCTGGTATTTTCTTCAAGGCTGGTAACGATGACGAAGTCGAAAACAACCGCCAAGAACGTCGTCAAAACAACAAGAAAGGCAAGTAATGTTTTCGTTCACCAAAAAACCTGAATCAACAATTGAATTTAACGGTAATGTTTACCGAATTAATTTAGCTTTTGATGTGGTCATTCAGGCTTTTAGTGTGATTGAAGATGAGCAGCTTAGTGATGCTGAAAAGGCGAACAAATGTTTTGACTTGTTGATAATTGACGACTTTCCATATCAGGACGAAAGCATTAAAGCTCAGATAATCGCCGACTTGTTTAAATACCTCTATCAGAACCCCTATGGGCATGCTAATGCTAGTGATGATGACGAACAAGAAGGTGCTGCGCCGATCCCTGACTTTGATTTTGAGCAAGATGCGGGTGCTATTTATGCTTCATTTCGTCAGCAATACAATATTGATTTAATTCAAGAGCTGGGTCATATGCACTGGGATGTGTTTATAGCACTGTTTAAAAACCTTAATTCTGAAACACCTATTCAACAGATACGTGCTTATCGTAATGATGAATTAAATGGTTATAAGGATAATCCAGAGGGGCTAAGTCATGCGGCCGAGATGAAGGATTACTTTCAATTGGATAAGGTGCGCCACCTTGAAGAAGATGATGACGCTGATAAGTTCTCAGGGGATGCACAGTCAGTATTTGCAAGCATGTTCAACGATGCAAAGTAAATAGGAAAGGAGGTAAATAAATGGCAGATGGAAGTATCACAATTGATTTTTTACTCAATGACCAGACAGGACCGCAGTTTGACAAGTTCAAGCAGAAAGCTGCTGATGCCGGAGCAGAGGGCTATAAAAGTGCTAAAAAACCTTTCGATGAGCCTATTGTTGCTAAATTAGATGCGCAGGCTAAAAAGCAAGGGATAGAAAATTTCAAGCAGTTATTAAATGAATTGCCTAAAAAACAACAAACGGAACTTCTAGCCCGTGCTGAAAAAGGTGAAGTAATTGATTTTACTAAAGAGTTGCGTAAGATACCATCAAAGGTGGCTTCACAGGTTGAATTAAATGACAACGCAAGTCCTAAAATGCGTAATATCCAGCAGGAAGCTGTTAACACCGAAAAGAAGTTCGGCACCTTGAAAGAAGTTATTCAGGGTACTTTTATCGGTAATATGGCCTTTAAAGCTTTTGATGTTGGAATTGGTTTGATTAAAGGTTCGCTTGATGGCGCTATTAGTCGTGTTGATACCTTGAATAATTCTACCCGAGCTTATGAAAATATGGGCGTTAAAGCCGAAGATGCCGCTCAAGCCAATAAGGATTTACAAAAGGCCATCGACGGCTTACCAACTTCATTAGATGAAGCGGTCAAAGGTCAACAATTGCTCACTGCTTCAATGAATAATGATATTGGTGGCGCTACTAAAGTGTTTAGGGCGATCAACGATAGTATCTTGGGATTTGGCGGAAATGCTAACCAAGTTAACGAAGCAGTTATCCAGTTATCTCAGTCGTTTTCTAACGGAAAAGTAGATGCAGCTACCTGGAACTCCATGATTAATGCTGGTATGGGACCTGCTTTAAATTCTCTAGCTAAGATTATGGGTAAGACGGCCGGAGAATTAAAAGATGGTATGTCTACTGGTAAGATATCGGCTAAAGATTTCCAAGATGCCTTGGTTCAGCTTGATCAAAAAGGTGGGGGTGGCATGGCCTCCCTACAGAAGATTGCCAAGGATTCGACTGGTGGTATTCAGACTAGTATGGCTAACATGAAGACGGCTTTTACGCGAGTATTAGCTGATATGTTAGATGGCTTACAAAAGGGTGGTTTATCTCAAGGTTTTGATATGATGACCAAAGCAATTAAAGGCTCATCTGGAACAATGAAAGACTTTGGAAAACAAGCTGGTAAGACATTAGGGAACGCTTTTAAATATATCGCAGATCATCAAAAAGACTTAGGAAAACTATTTGGAGCAATCAAAGATATAGCAGGAGCGCTAGCTGATGGTGCATTTTCTGCTGCTAAAGGAGTTATCGAAGGAATAGCTGACGGTTTTAATCTATTAACAGGTAACTCAAAAAGTTCTAAAGATCCTCTTAAAAGTGTGGCAGATGCCTTGAGCGCTTTCTCTAAACACAAAGAAACGATTAAAGTTATTGGTGGTATCCTCGGTGGATTGTTTGTAGCATCTAAGGTCACTGATTTTGTTAAGGCCTTGAAAGAAATGAATGAAGTGTTGAAAATAACATCAATTCTTTCTTGGGCTGTTTCTGGCCCATGGGGTCTAATTGCCCTAGCTATTGCGGCAGTCGGATTAGCCTTATATGAAGCGTATAAGCACTTCAAACCATTTAGAGAAGCTGTCGACGGCTTTGCTAAATTTGCAGTTAAAGCGTTTAATTCGGTCGTTGATTTCTTTAAAAATGACTGGAAAGAAATACTATTATTTATTGTTAATCCAATTGCTGGCGGATTTGCTTTACTTTATAAGCACAATACTGGCTTTAAAAAGTTTGTAGACGGACTGGTTAAGGATGCCAAGAAGGCATTTAGCAACATCGGAAAAGCAATAGGTAGTGGTGCTAGTGCTGTTGGTAAATTCTTTTCAGGACTAACAAAAGGATTTGTAAAAGGTTGGAATACTTTTACGAAGTTTGTTGGTAACTTAGCGAAAGGCATTGGAACAGTTTTGCTATATGGCTTGTTGCTCGCAGTTGGTGTAGTTGTTTTGTTTGGAAAGGCGTTATTGAAAGCGTTTGAACCAGTATTTAAACCAATCGCTAAGTTAGTTACATCTGCTTTTAAAGCAATTAGTAAGGTCATATCAAACTGGTTTAAAACTACCCAAAAAGCATGGAAAGCCGGTTGGAAAGTCATTACGGACGTGTTCACGTCTGTATGGAATGGACTAGTTAAATTCTTTACACCAATCATTAAATGGCTTGGGAAAGCGATTGATAATGAAATTAAAGGTATCCAAAAGGGATGGGATCTAATTTGGAATACTATCACTAATCTGTTTAAGTCAATTTGGAATGGGCTGGTAAAATTCTTCAAGCCGATTATTGAATGGTTTGGGGATGTCATTAACGATACTGTAAAGGTTATTCAAAAAACTTGGGATAATGTTTGGAATGCTATCAGTTCATTCTTTGGTGGTATTTGGAAATGGATTTCCAAGACTGGTAGTGATGCGATTAATGGTGTTCATGACACTATTTCAAGTGTGCTAGATAGCATTGGTAAAGTCTGGAATAGTATGTGGCGTTCGTTCTCTGACTTCTTTGGATCTATTTGGAAAGATATTAAAGGATTCGCTTCAGATGGAATGAATGGCGTGTTAGATATTATTAATGCTGGTGTTGATGCGATTGATTCAGTATGGAAATTCTTTACTGGTCATGAAACGAGTATTCATCATCTAGGACACGTTAAGTTCGCAAGTGGTGGAACTGTTGGTGGTGAAGATGGCCAAATGGCAATGATTAATGATGGTGGTGGTTCTAATTGGAAGGAGCTACTACAGTTCCCTAATGGTGAACTAAAGATGTCTAACCAACGTAACCATGTATTACCATTGCCAAAGGGTACCCGCGTTTATAACGGGGAAGAAACCAAACAAATCATGGGCATGGCTGGTATTCAAAAGTATGCCAATGGCGGTGTTGTTGGTGGACTCATTGACTGGGGTAAAGGTGCATTGAACAATGTATCTAGCTGGATTGGTGATAAGTTTGAAGCTGTTACTAGTTTCCTAAAAGACCCACTTAAGAATGTAGTCAATATGATTACTAAGGCCACTGATGGTATGTATTCTGGCCTGCATAACTTTGGTGATATGGCCCATGGTGTATGGGATAACCTCTACAATCCGATTGCTGATTGGTTTAAAAAAGGCCTGGAAGAAGTCAAAAAGAGCATGTCTCGCTCTGCTCCTGGTGGTGCTGGTGTTGAACGTTGGCGCAGTCAAGTCAAGGATGCGCTTGCTGCTACAGGAATGCCAACGGCGGACTGGGCTGTTGAAAAGATTTTACGCCAAATTCAAACGGAGTCCGGCGGGAACGAGAAGATAACACAGCCTGGTGCTGACCCAGATGGAGATGGTTCTGGTCCAGCTATTGGATTGATGCAAACTAAGCGGAGTACATTCAACGCTTTTGCTCTGCCGGGACATGGCGATATTTTCAACGGATATGATAACTTACTTTCAGCAATTTCCTATATTAAGGCACGTTATGGCGAAGGCATGTCATTTATTGGTGAAGGACATGGATATGCTAATGGTGGGCGCACTAATGGCGTGGGAATTGTTGGTGAAGTGCCCGGCGAAGATGAATGGGTAACTAATCCTAATCGTGATAGTGCCGACCGCACGATCATCGGTTCAATCAGAGAGACAGCAGCTAAGCAGCCTAATAGCTTTAGTGCCAAGCTATCTAAAGTAATTGATGGTGTTAAAACTGGTATGAATGGTGTTGGATATCAACCAGTAGTGGCTAGTGCAAATAATACACATACCACTAATGGCGGTAACGTTGATCTATCTGGGGATGTGAACCTTACGATTGAACTAGATAGTGGTCAGATTGCTCAAGCAACTTATCCAAAAATTAAGATGCTTCAAAACCAAGACATCCAGTTAAAAGCACAGGCAAGAGGTTCTATCTATGGCAATTACTAAAGGATCAATCATCATTCAGCGTAAAGATGGCACTATTTATGATTTGCATAAAGAAGGCATTGAAGTTGTTTCATTTGACCCGCCTAGTCCTAATTTTCAACACACTTATACGCAAAATAGTAAGTATGGTGCTACTTTAACTACTAGTCAGATACAACAAATGAATATTCCGATTGTTTTCGACGTATTTGCTCGAGACAATGCCGATTATGAATTACAAAGGCTCAAGGTACTACGTATTTTCGATAGTACTGAGCCTTTTTATGTGATCAATCGTCGGTTACCTTGGCAACGTTGGCGAGTAGTAGCAGAAGCATTTAACTATCCTCGTTCTGGTAATTTTTGGAAAGCGAAGTCAGTATCTTTTAACTTGGTGGCGATTGATGGCTTAGCTGAAAGCGTTGGCACAACATTAGATCCATTTATTTTTGATGATGCCAAATGGGGTATTGGTATGGGAATACCGTACGAAAATCAGCGCTATTCGTTCAATAATCAATCGTCGTTTAATGTGTATAACCCGTCTATTATTCCATTGCTAGCTAACGAACGTCCGGTAGTTATTACTTTTAAAGGAAATGCACCAAATGGCCTAACAATTAGAAATAGTACAACTGGTCAATTATTTAATTATAAAAAGTCATTGAGTAGTAGCGACGAGTTCCAATTGGTTGGCATTGTTCCTATCATAAATGGTCAACAACGATTGGGGAATGATTTTTCTGATCGTGGCTTTGTTGATTTTGTAAAAGGTGATAATCAAATAACTATTAGCGGTGCAAGTAACTTCTCAATTTCATTTAATACGAGGTTTTATTACTGATGGAATTAGCAAATAATTTTGTAACATTTAAAAATGCTAGTGGGGATGAGACGGCTGCTAATACATTTGCTTTGCAAGTGACTGAAAATATCAACGAGCTATCAACGTGTACGTTTCAGATATTATCAGAGGCTCAAAACAAAGTAGCGATTGAGATGTTACAACCGTTGACCAAGTTTTATATCCCAACCGTCGGACAATGGTTTCAAATCACAAATGTGTCTTCTAACTCTCAAGTTAATACGCGCCTCTTTAATATATCTGGTGTTCAGGTTGGAACAGCGTTACATGCTAAATTTATTGAAGATAAACTCAATGGATCGCAGTCATTAGATGCTTGTATGCAATTTATTACTAAAGATACAGCGTTTAGCTATGTGATTAATGATCATTTCAACAACTACGGTTTCAGTGATGGTTTTGGTGGAGATTATGCAGACCAACTATTAATGAGTACTTTGAAAGATGATTTTGGATTTGAGTTACTTTTTGATAATTACACCATCCATATTTATAAGCAAATCGGTCAAAATGATCAGTTTGTTTTTGTTGATGGATATAACGCTTCAAAGATTAATTCGACCGAAGATTACACTAACGTGGCTACGTACATTAAAGGCAACGGCAAACCTAATGAGGGAGAGAATGCTACTGGCTATCAGGCAACGGCTGACTATCTAAGTCCCAATGCTTCTATTTGGGGAAAGATACAAGCACAAACCATCAGCGATGAGCGCTTTACGGATAGCAATGCACTACGCGATTACATTAAGAGTAAGTTGCAGGACTATCCAATTGTGCAATACACGATGGAACGTGCTGAATTTGAACACCATGCCAAGTTTGCTGAAGTCAACAACGTTAAGATTGGAAACTACGGTCTATTAAAAGACCGTTTGGGAATTGACGTTGACGTTAGAATAATCGGTATGTCTTATTATCCTAATGATCCTAACCAGACAGATACAGTAACATTTGGAAACAAGTTATTTGATTTTGCGCATAATATGCAAATGCAAGGAAGTGCAAGACGAATGAATGAAAGTATTAAAAAAGACCTATCTGGTATTAATGAGTCTGTACAAGATTTGTTAGGAAACAAAATAGGACTCGAATTTGCTGGAAAGGTCACAACACATGGATAATCAAAATATTAGCGCATATTATCTGACAGACAGTACTGGTAATCGCATTTATCCGGTTGCCCATTGGGATAAAATTGATGGTCGCCCGGACATTCCAAGTAAGTCTGGTACTAATAACACTAGCAATCTTATTTTGACAAGTCCCAAAGGTCAACAATATAAACTAGGTGTTGATGACAATGGCAGACTAATAACAATAAAGGTGACTAAATGAAAAAAGTGGGCAATGGATTTGATCAAGAATTTAGAAACACACTGAATGATAATTTTGATGAATTGAGTGCTACTAAAAACATTAACGGTAAACAATTTAATACATTAGGAGACCGTTTAAATGCTATTGAGTTAGCACTACAGTCATCTGGACTGCCAATTGACGGTGATCCAGATACACAATAAGAAAGGAATATAAATGGATATTTCACAAAAATATGTTCAGATTAATACTGAACTAAGTACCGACCAAGCAACGGTAGTTAATGCTATGTCTGGCCGGCAAGGCGATAACAAGCGTGAGGTGTTTTTCCAGTTAAAAGATGGGCAATTTCCACATAATTTATCCGGTCAAGATGTTCGCTTAGTTGTAAAGGATGCTAAGGGGGTATTAAAAGTACTATCTGGAATGAACAACGTCTCAAACTTAGCTTTGGGGCGTTTTTCAATGGTAATTCCTTGGAACTTTTACCAAGCTGCAGGCGATATTTTAGATGGATATTTGCAAGTTACTGAAGGGGATAAGGTTATTTCAACTATTCCTATTCATTACACTGTTTACACCAATCAGGGAACATTTGTTCAAACTGATGACAAGGTGTTTTTAAGCGATGTTCAAACATTAGTGGATGATATTAATAGTCGTTTCAAGGGAGCAACACAAAACCTAGAGGCCATGGAGACGGCAACTAAGTTGCTACAACAAGCACTCGATAACGTCACCGCACAGATTAATGGTAAGGGACTGGCATCTAAGGGGGATGATAATACCTTCACTGGTAGCAATACCTTTACTAATCCAATTAAAGGTTCACTACAAGGAGTAGCCACTAATGCTTTATCAGCCAACACGGCTACTGACCCCAACGCTGCGCACGTAACTAGTAGGAATGACTTTAGCAATTACAAACAAACTTTTGGAACTGTTGTTTTAAATGAAGGTATTTCAAGAGACTTGAGGTTTACATTTGATGCTATTTTGTGGGGTGTACATGTCACTTTTTATCAGACACCAATTGGCGTACAGATATACATCAATGGTTCATTAACAGACCGAGATAGTTCATGGGATTGGCAATCGACTGGGGTCAGCTTGAACAGTAACATTAATCCTCCAGTTGCCGATCAGGTTATTTCGATTCCATGTGGAAGTGGTGTTGATGGATATAGCTTCCGAATTGCTTTTGAATTTCAAGTTAAGATAACTACTTCTGGTAATATTTTAATTCGTTTAATGCGTACTGATACAGCTTATAAAAGTACATTGGATGATGCCTGGGGAACACTCCATGTTAATACTATGAATGTGGAAGGTTCATACTTCTATCCATCATTTGTGTAGGAGGATATAAATGGCAGACAAAAATACATTTGTAACTACTGATGATGTTGTTGCATTATCCAGTGGGCTAACTTTTAAGTCGGTAAGCAAAATAGTTAATGGAGTTAAATTTACATTTTCTAGAAGTGGCCCGTTGGTAATAGTAACGGCTAACGGTTTTGCAACAGCAGAAACAGGTAATTTTTCCGGACTCGTTCCAACGGGTTACCGTCCTGAATCAATCGCAGTATTACCTGTTGTTGGATTCGGTACAAGCGGTGCCATGCTAATTAATAATGCTGGTGGTACCTATATGCCGAAGGCTGTTGTTGCTGGTAACTATTTTAGGTCATCAGGCAGTTATTTAACGGCTGATCCAATGCCAAATTAGGAGGGTATATGAAACGGCACATTTTATTAAATGAAGATATGATAATCACGGCGTGGGAAACCATCATGTTAGGTCTAGTTATCTTAGTGCAGTCCCAACAGTTACACCATCGGTTACCTCCTATTCTTGATTGGACGGACGATGTCACATCGGGCATGATATTCCTAGTATTAGGTATTCTGGTACTCGTGAACGCTGTGTGGGACTTTTATTGGTATCGAATACGGGTTGTTCTATTAAGTTCCATGGCCTTTTTATGGTCAACATTAGCGGCTAGTTTTTTATTAGATGATTTATCAGATCACCATATTACGATTGTTCCTTTACTGTTTATTACAGTTGTCGTTCGTATTATGCTGATTGCTAAGCGAGAGCCCCCATATAAAATGAATGGAGGTGACCATGGATAATGTTATTACGGCAGCAATTATTGGGATTGTTCCAGCGGCTATAACGGCTATTCTAACCTATAAGGGTAAACATGAGGATACTTTAACATCTGTATTGAACGGTATTCGAGAAGATAATCGGGAGTTAAAAGCATCTAATGAAAAGATTTTAGAAGATAATAAGCGGCTTAGTAACCAAGTAAATCAGCTAATCCTACTAGTTAAGGAAATGAATTCAGAGTTGAAAAGTTACGGTCACGATTATAGTGAACGAATCAAAAGCATTACTGAGTAGTGCTTTTTTATTTTGGAGGTAAATATGAATAACGTAGTAGAAACACTTGCAACGATTGGTACGTTGATTGTACTGGGTGCTCCGATAGTTCACGGAGTAGTTAAGTACCTACGGTCAAAGACCAAGAACAACAACGTACAGCTATTTTTAGGTTGGGTTGACCAAGCTGTTGGATCGCTGGAAAATAGCGACCTATCTGGCACTGAAAAGAAGTACAAGGCCATTAGCTACGTTAGCAAGCGTTTAGCTGCTAATAAATTGGTTGGTAAGTTCAGCGAACAGCAAATTAGCGCAGCAATTGAAATGGCTGTGAATGGCTTACACGGTAGTGAAACAAGCAATGCAGAACCAGTAGTTAGCAATAATCAGCCTGAACAAGCAGGATTACCAACGATCAAGAATTATGTGAATGGACCTGTAAATGGAGGTGTTAAATAATGGGATATGATGTACAAAAAGCCTTAAACGCAGCTTATAGCATGTTACACGGTGTCACTTATTCGATGGATTGGGATAAGCGTGACGGCCTAACTGCCGACGGTACAACTTACTTTGATTGTTCCGGTTTTATTTATTTTTTACTTAACCAAGCTGGTGCAATTGATGATAGTTACTTGAAGCGGTCGCATTTTACTGGAACTTTGAAGCAAGACTTGGAAGCAGCGGGATTTATTGAAGTATCTGGCGACAAGGTACAAGCTGGCGATATTTATATCTGGGGCGGAAATTATGGTGCTGCTGCCGGTGGTGCTTGCCATACTGGTATGTTTGTTGATAGTTCTAACCAGATTAGTTCTTGTTATTACACACTAGGTAGTTGGAACGAGGCTGTAGTTGTATTGGACCATGACTACTACTGGGGAATTGATGGACAACCAGAGTATCATTTCTTCCACTATGTTGGCGGTTCAAGTAAACCAGTATCAATTGACCGTCCGGTTGTTGATACACCAACAACATCGATTGAACAATTTAAGAACGGCGGTAATGAATTCGTCTTAGGCGGGCAATTTACTGTAACGAACGCACAGCGTGTGAACGGTATCTTCCAGGTACGCGCTGATGAGCTAACGGCTGAACCGTTTGATTGGACTGACAACGGTATTCCTGCCGTATTGTTGCAGAACGTCAATGGCAGTCAATCAGACTTTAAAGCTGGGGATGTGGTTCGATTTAAGCCAGCCTACAATTCTGGCACAATTGATGAGTACAATACACAAGATAACGCCGTAGGTATTGAATATATTAAGGGGTATGGCATTATCTGGTATGATGCTGATAAGTTTTGGAAGCACGATTAACAAAAGGGCTGCGGCCCGTACATAATTAATAGTAAAAAAATAAAAGGCCTCGAAAAAAATCCGAGACCTTTTGGGCGAAAAAACTATAAAACCTAATTACGTATTAACTAATACCATATTTGTTTTCAAGTACTTTTGTTAGAATTTCTGATACATCGTTTCCGTATTATAGCAATATGCCATGATTTATTTTTATTAATTTTTTATAACGTTTTGTGTATACTGAAATTATCAAGTGTAAAGGAGGAAATGATATGTCACTTGAAGAAAAGTTAGATGCAACTAAGGATAAGCTTGCTGGTAAGGCTAAGGAGGTCCAAGGTAAGGCTAAGGATGTAGCTGCTGATGCTAAGGATGCTGCTAAAGATGTAGCTGATAAGGCAAAGGACGCTTTTAAGAAGTAATTTGTCATTCAAGCTTCTGTAGCTAAAATGGAATATCCTTTAAATATAAAAAGCACCTAGACTACTAAAGTTTGGGTGTTTTTTACTATATTAGTGCAAAAGTCGTGTGAATTGCTTGTAAACGTTTATATATCAACGCAGATCATGCGTCCACCCAGACTCGAACTGGGAGCAAAGACTTAGGAGGTCCTCGTTTTATCCCGTTAAACTATAGACGCGAACTTTGTCATTATACCCAAAATTAAAAATAATGACAATCGCCATAAGGAACGGCTGCTTTTTGATATAATAATTTAAGAAGCAATCTAGAAAGGAGCTGGCAAACTTGAGTAGCCAGAAAAACAATGGGTAAAGTATACGAAGTTAAGCATCCTCTAATTCAACATAAGTTGACAATGATTCGGCATAAAGAGGTCGGTACAAAAGATTTTCGGGCGCTAGTCGACGAATTGGCGATGTTACTAACCTATGAGGCTAGTCGAGATCTTCCGCTAGAAGATATTAGTTTTGACACGCCAGTTGCCCATACTACGCAAAAGCAACTAACGGGTAAAAAATTAGCCGTGGTGCCGATTTTGCGGGCTGGATTAGGCATGGTTGATGGTATTTTGGAATTAATCCCAGCTGCTAAAGTGGGGCATATTGGGATGTATCGCGACGAAGAAAGTTTAGAGCCAGTCGAATATTTCATTAAGTTACCGGAAGATATCCAAAGTCGTGAAGTATTATTAGTCGATCCAATGTTAGCTACGGGTGGGTCAGCTCGGGATGCCATTAGTGCTTTAAAGGCCCGTGGTGCTCAAAAAATTAAGTTAATTACCTTAGTTTCAGCTCCAGAAGGGGTTGAGGCCGTTTTGGCTGAGCATCCTGATGTTGATATTTTTACTGCTTCAATTGATGAAGGACTAAACGACCAGGGCTATATCGTGCCTGGTCTTGGGGATGCTGGTGATCGACTCTTCGGTACCCATTAATTTAGGATACAGAGAACATGAATAAAGAGTCTAATCAAGGGCCAACACAAAAGACCCGTTTGCAACTTTTTGATAGGCACACACAATCTTCAGACCGTAGTAGGGGCAAGATAATCGTCTTAGGCCTGGCTCTGCTCGGCCTTTTTTGTGTGGGTTTAGGATTGCTTTTTTACCAGCAACGACCAGTTAAGCCAACTCAGAGGGTTGTTACAGCTCAACCGATTACGTTACACACTAAAGCCAAGTATGCGATAGTTATTGATGCCAAGACGGGTCAAATTTTGGGACAAAAAGATGCTAATCAATTAGTTGGGATTGCCTCACAAACTAAGATGTTAACAGCTTATGGTGTCTTGCGAGCAGTTGAACGGGGGCAAATTAAGTGGAGTGACAAGGTACCCATTAATCAGCATACGGATTGGTCGAATAAAGATTCGGATACGTATGCTCATCTGGATATTCATGCAGGCCAAGCAATTGCTGTTCGGGCGTTATATGGTGCAATGTTTACCAGTTCGGCTAATGATGCAGCCTTGGCTTTAGCTGAGTACGTTAAACCTAAAGATAAAAGCCAGCAAGCAGAACTGCAGCAGTGGGCTGATGAATTACATTTAACAGGTTCTAAATGGTACAACGCTGCTGGTCAGGTTAATCGAGATGCCTTTGATTTTGAGGTGAAAAATGCCCAGCCAAACGCTGAAAATAAGGCAACGGTCACGCAATTAGCTACCTTGGCTTGGCAGGATTTGAAAATGGATCCTAGTTTGCGAGAGTACTATCAAAAGTTGGGCTTAGTTTATCACCCGACGCCGGATGTAAATAAGATTGCTCAAACTGAATACTCTAAGTTTAAACAACAGGTTTTACCGAATTTACATAATGCTGATAATTTTAAATTTGAAGGCTTAAAAACCGGCTCAACTCCTGATTCTGGGGGTGCATTTACTGGTTTGTTAAAGGATCGTGCTGGTCATGAATTGATTACGGTTGTCAGTGGTGCCGGGCGTTACACGGACCAAATTGAACGTTACCAATATACCGTTGATGTGGCTAATGAAGTCTTAGAACATACTGTGCCTTGTACTTTTACTGCTGGTCAGACCATTGCTGGAGCTGGTACAGTCGTTAATTCAGCAGTAAAAACTGGTAAAACAGCGGTTGTTGTGCAAGAAACGAAAACTTATTGGGTTCCTAAGGAAGCTCAGTCATCTAATTTAGGTGTTTATCCGCCAAACAAAATTAATCAGGCCCCTGTTAAGAATGGTCAAAGGATAGTGAAATTGGCACCGGCTTTAAAAACAGAATATATTCCTAATAGTCAAAAAACTGATCGAGGTTTAGCGATGATCAGTACTCAAAATGAAGCGACAGCTGCCTGGTGGCAACGATGTTTTAATTGGCTCTTTGTTTATTCGTAAGGTTTCTATCGGTTTATCTGAATATTTCAGGTAGACCGATTTCTTTTATTAGGAAAGTTACCCTCCTTATCGCTTGATAAACAAGCTTTATATGGGCATTTTATCCATTAAAATATGGTATACTACTGTTGAATTTTTATTTGGAATTAGATATGTGAGGAGAA
Organism: Convivina intestini; assembly: GCF_003096575.1. Classification (GTDB taxonomy): domain Bacteria; phylum Bacillota; class Bacilli; order Lactobacillales; family Lactobacillaceae; genus Convivina; species Convivina intestini. The sequence goes on along the minus strand of NZ_QEKT01000001.1, from coordinate 422,945 downwards.
GGAAATGGTTCAAAAAGAAACGCATCGAGTGAAGATGTTCAAGGCCGGGAAACTATGGTTAACAGCCGGGGTTACGGTAGCTACTTTGGGAGCGGTATCAGCTACCCAAGTCAATACACCAGCGCTGGCCGCTGAAGTTACTAGTACGAGCAGTGCTGATGATCCAATGCAATTAGCTGATGGTGAATATCAAATTAACTACGTTATGAATGAAAGTGGTAAAACCACGCCATCCATGATGCAGTCGATGTTTGGTAATCCAGCTACGGCAGTGGTTAATGGTAATCAAATTACCATGACCTTTACCTTCAATGATTCAATGTTTACTACGGCAGCACAGTTGTCTGATATGTTGACCTCGTGGACCTTTAACGGGGTGGAATCACAAAAGAGTGGTATTACCCGTTCCGTTACGCTGGATAAGGCAGCTCTTGCTTCAACTATTAAGATGGATGTTGCTTATCCACACCATCAACAGGCTGATTTTAATTTTAAGTCGGCAACTTTAGTTAAGGCGGCCTCTGACTCCACTAGTACAGCTAGTCAAACAAGTACCGCTACTATTTCTGATAGCAAAACGTCAGCTAGTACTAGTACTGCTAGTGATTCAGTAGCGCCAATTAGCCAATCTGCTGCGCCTAACAGTGATGTCAATAAGCATGATGTTGGCTTTCAGATGATGCGCTTTGATGATCCTAAGACTCCATCAGTGATGTCGAAGATGATTGCCCAGCCGGCTAAGGTTTTTTATAGCGCCGATGGTAAAAACGTTACCATGACCTTTAGTTTTTCCAATAGTGGTTCAGCATTTGGTAACGGACAAGCACTATCGGATATGCTGCATTATTGGAAGTTTAATAATATCCCAGCTACTAAGAATGGCCTAGATTGGACAGTGACTTTGCCAACCCAGGATCTAGATAAGGCCATCATCATGGAGGTGAGTTACTTCCAAGTTGAACAGGCTCAGTTACTTATGGATAAAATGCCTGCTTTTGTGGATGTTACTTCGTTATCCGCTAGTACCCAAGCCAGCACAAAAACTAGTCAATCAGCAAGCCAATCAAACATTACTAGTACAAGCTTAAAGGATTCAGCTAGTCTGAGCTCTAGTAAGGCGGACAGTGAAAGCCAGTCTATTAGTAAAATAGCTAGTACTAGCTTAAGTCAAAAAGTTAGTGAACAACAAAACGATTCACTAAGTGAATCTAATAGTGCTGACCAAAGTCAAGGTGGGAGTCAAAGTAAATTAGCAAGTGCTTCAACTAGTTTGAGTGAAGCGCTTAGTGCCAAGCAAAGTACCTCTGTGAGTGAGTCTATTAGTACCAGTTTGAGCCAAGTTAATAGTCAAAAAGCAGCTTCAACTAGCCAAACCAGTGACTCAACAGCTTCTGATAGCCAAGACTCAACTAGTCAGACCAGCGACTCAACAGTATCAGACAGTCAAGGCTCAACTAGCCAGACCAGTGACTCAACAACTTTCGATAGCCAAGATTCAACTAGTCAAGCCAGTGACTCAACAACTTCCAATAGCCAAGACTCAACTAGCCAATCAATAACTGATAACAATAGTGTTAACAGCCATGAAATTAGCTATAAGATGATTCGCCATGATGGTAGTAATCAACCTTCAGTTATGGCTAAGATGGTTTCTCAACCAGCCAAGTTGGTTTACAGTGCTGATGGACAAAATGCAACTTTGACTTTTAGTTTTGCTAATAGCGGTTCATCATTTGGTAATGGCCAAGCCCTATCAGATATGTTGCATTATTGGAAGTTTAATGGCGTACCCGCTCAAAAGAATGGTTTGGACTGGACGGTAACTTTGCCCACCAAGGATCTTAACAAGATGATCTTGATGGAAGTAAGTTATTTCCAAACTGAGCAAGCAGAATTATACCTAGATGCAGTGCCAGCGTTTGTGGCACCAGACAAACCATCTAATAACTCGACTAGTCAAACCCCTTCAGTGCCAACTAGTCAAGCTTCACAAAGTACTAACAGTCAATCAACAGCTTCTGATAACCAATCCAGTGATTCAAACAGTAAGTCAACTGGCACTTCAACTAGTACAACTCCGGCTTCACAAGGTTCAGATTCTAAGTCAAACAGTATTAGCAACTCAACTACTAGTGAATCTTAAGTCACTAATGGCCAAAATGCTAAAAAGGCCATTGTTCCTGGCACTTACGCTGCTGATTACAGTATGAAGAAGTCTGGTACCGCTGAGCCATCCGTTATGGATAAGATGTTTGATAAACCCGCTAAGGTTGTTATTAGTGCCGACGGGAAGCAAGCCACTTTGACCTTTACGTTTACTCAGGGGGATACTACTTTTGGTAGTGGTGATTTGTTGGCTAACATGTTGAAAGAATGGACTTTCAATGGCGTGCCTGCCGTGCGTGATGGCCGTAACTGGACGGTAACTTTGCCAAGTAACGCTTTGAAGAACGCCATTCATATGAAGGTAACCTATTTCCAAACTGAAGAAGCTGATCTTTACTTAAAGGATTGGAATATGGATGATTCGGGGGCTGATAGTCAAAGTCCTAGCGACATTACACCGAATTCACAGTCTGATTCTGCCCATCAAGGCAGTGAAAGTGAGTCGACCAATAATTTGGCAAATGTCAACGGTAGTGCCCAATCAACTTCATCGGCAGCTACAGTAGTTGATTTTCCACAAATCAATAGTGCGGTAGCGCCCCTAACTGGTAGCTACCCATCAGCCAATACTAGTGCCCAGTCCTTGCCAAAAACTAGTCAAACTAGTCTCAATGCCTCTGCTGCAGTGCTAGCAACTGCCTTGGCCTTCTTTGGCATTAGTGCTGGTGCCAGTCTTAACCGTCGCAAAAAGTAGAATTCATAAAATAATCATTGTGGTATACTGAATACAAGTGAAAGTGTATTTAGGAGGAAACTTTTATGAATAAGCAAGTAAAGCAACACGTGAAGATGTTCAAGGCCGGTAAATTGTGGTTGACTGCTGGTGTCGTAGCCCTTGGTATGGGTGCTGCTACTGTCGCTACCACTAGTCCAGTCGCATCAGCCGATACTGCTGCTGTTCAAGCACAACAAAGTATCAATGGATATGCCGATGGTACTTATACAATGCCATTTGCCATTATGGAAACTGGTAGCACCCAAAATCTTTCGCAAATGCAAGGTATTTTTGCTAACCCAGCAACTATCACTTTGAAGGGTGATCAAGCAACTTTGACTTTGGCTCCCGCCGGTGAATTATCAGGAACCAACGCAACTATGTATAACAACTTGGTTAAGACCATGACCTTTAATGGCAAGCCAGTGACAGCGTCAGGTAACAATATTTCTGTTACTTTGCCAAAGGATGATTTCAATAAAACTATTATTATGAGTGTTTCAGCTCTTGGATCAACTCAAAATGCTGATTTTCATGCTGTTAACCAATTTACTCCAGTTAATGGTGGTAGCACCTCAACTTCTGAAGCTCCGAAGACCTCAGCTTCAGCTTCTGAAGCGCCAAAGACTTCAACTGCTAGTGAAAGTCAAAAGCCTTCTGCTTCTACTAGTGCAACCCCAGCACCTTCAACTAGTACTGCAAGTACTTCAACTGCTGCTCAAAGCACTGAATATAAGGCTGACTTCAAGATGGTTAAGGACAACAGTTCTGAAGCCTCTGTCATGGACAAGATGTTTGAGAAGCCGGCTAAGGTGGTCTACAGTGCTGATCGTAAGAACGTGACTTTGTCATTTACCTTCGGTAATGGTTCATCTTTTGGTGATGGTAACGCTTTGTCAGGTATGTTGAAGTCATGGACTTTCAACGGTGTTGAAGCTACTCGTAATGGTCGTGTTTGGTCAGTAACTTTGCCAGCTTCAGCTGTAAAGTCACCAATCGACATGAAGGTTACTTACTTCCAAAGCGAAGAAGCCAAGTTGGTTATTACTAACATGACGACTATGGATGGTAAAGCCTTTGATTTCAAGGCTGACGAATCTTCGTCGACTACTAACAACGGTGGTTCAACTACGCCAAGTTCAACTGTCGATTCACAGTCCAAGACTGATTCAAACTCGGCAAGTGATAACGCTACTGCTGGTACTGACACAAAGGGAACTAGCACAACTTCAGCTGCAACGATTCCAGTTGCCCACAAGGGTCAACAAGCCCCTGCAGCTAAGACGACAACCACTTCAGCTTTGCCAAAGACTGCTCAAGAAGCAGCCAACAACAACGCTGTTGCACTAGTTCTTGCTGCTCTTGGTTTGAGCGGTGTCGCTGCTTACATGACTTATCGTCGTAAGCACTAATATGAGTTTAGTAAAAAACACCCAAGGGTGTTTTTTTACTTGATAAAAGAGCAATAAAAAAGACCAGCACTGGCTGGTCTTTTTTATATTAATTAGATTGATTAAGAAAGGGCTTCATCGGCCTTCTCTTTAACATCTTTAGCAGCATCCTTGACGTCACTTTGAACGTCTTGAGCAGCATTCTTAACATTGCCCTTGGCTTCATTAAAGGAGCCTTCAACCTTATCACCGGTATTACCTGTAACGGCACCCTTGATTTGCTGTGCCTTACCAGACCATTCATCGGTCATAGCATCAACACGATCACGTAATTCACGCACTGAATCTTGATCCTTTAGCAAAGTGTATGCCAAAGCTGCGTTACCAACAAGACTTAATCCAAGCAAAAAGTTCTTCATAACTAAAATCTCCTTTATTCAACTTACCTTAATTATGGTAGCTGTCGGCACCTTTGTCAAACATATTCTCTCAAAAGGAAATTAAATATTGAAGATTAAAATTCTGAGTGAAATTGTAGATTTAAGGCAAAAATTAATCATTGAAATTTTAAATTATTAAATAATAAACTGTTAAATTATAAAATATTAAATAAAGTTGATTAAATTAGGAAATTTTTTTGTTTTTTTACATTCCTATGCTGTATACTTTAATTGTTGTAAGAAATAATTACACGCGGAGAGAGTGCACGCCGGTCGGTAGATTATTCGATTTACTGAAAATGATTGCACACAGTAATCATGTAAAATGATGGAGGAAAGATATATGACTGATACACGTTATAAGATGTTTAAGTCAGGTAAGATGTGGATGGTTGCTGGAGCTGCTGCTTTGGCAATGGTTCCTGCTGCTGCACAATCAGCAAACGCTGATGATGCTACTGCTGCTACTACTGCAGCAACAACTGCAGCTGCTGACACTAATGTTAAGCATGAAACTGCTAAGGAAGGCGAGAAGCCTGTTGCTGTTGGTACTGTTACCACTCCTGCTGTTACTAATGCAGATGGTTCAAAGACAACTACAACTACAACTACTACTGAGTCAAAGAACGCTGATGGTTCTTTGACTCAGACTTACAAGTCTCATGCTGAAACTGTAAGCACTGTAAAACACACAAATTCAAAGAATCAGGTTAACGCTAACGGTGTTAATGACACTACTCAACTTTACAATTTTGAAGCTAATGGTAAGGCTCAGACATTCACTGTAACTGGTGATCGTACTAAGGCCTTTCCTAAGGCAATGGGAACTGAAGCAGCTCACAGTCAAGTAAACTTCAAGGTTGTAACTACTAGTGGTGACCCACAAGGGCCTGGTGTTGTAATGGCTGAAGGTACGTTGTATGCTAACAAAGCTGGTGAAAACACAACAACGTTCACTTTTACTCCACAAACTAATGGTAAGTACGCATTCCAGTTCGAACAAGTTCCTTTGTCAGATGAAATTGGACAAGGTAATGACGTTGTTTGGAATGATATCCAAGTTACTTCAACAAAGACTACATCTACTGACTCAACTGTAGTTAAGGATTTCCCTGCTACTAAGCCTGCAGATAAGCCAGCTGACAAGCCTGCAGATAAGCCAGCTGACAAGCCTGCAGATAAGCCAGCTGACAAGCCTGCAGATAAGCCAGCTGACAAGCCTGCGGATAAGCCAGCAGAACAACCAGCACAAAAGCAAGAAGAGAAGCCAGCTGCAAAGCCAGCCACTGAAAAGAAGGCTACTCAAACTGCTGCCCCAGCCGCTAAGAAGGCTTCTGCTTCAGAATTGCCTGCAACTGCTGAAAAGGCTTCAAACAATGAAGCTGGTTTGATTGCTTTGGCTGCTGCTACTGTTGCTGCATCATTTGGTGTATTGAGCTACAAGCGCAAGCACTAATACCAAGTCTCTTGGTATTGATTAAAGCTACCTTCGGGTGGCTTTTTTTATTGGTTTTATACTGGAGGATTTTGTTAAAATAGAGTTGCTGTTTAATTAAAATAAATTGATTAAACAATCATGAACAAAAGAGGCCAAGAAAGAGAAAATATGATTAGTTTAAAATCACCACGAGAAATTGAAGCGATGCGCAAGTCAGGCGCTGTTCTTGCCGGCATGCACCACATGGTTCGCGACTTAGTAAAGCCTGGTATTGATACTTGGGAAATTGAAACCCGTTGTCGTGAATACATTGAAAGTCATGGCGCCGTGCCTTTGCAAATTGGATTCGAAGGCTTTAAATATGCCACTACCATTAGTATTAATGACGAAGTCGCCCATGGTTTACCCCGTAAGGGTTTGAAGCTTAAAAATGGTGATTTGCTTAAAGTGGATACTGTAGTTGGTTTGGATGGGGCTGTTTCCGATTCAGCTTGGTCCTATGCGGTTGGTGAAGTTAGCCCGGAAGTTCAGCAATTGATGGATGTAGCCAAGAAATCCCTTTACTTAGGTATTGATCAAGCGGTAATTGGTAACCGGATTGGTGATATTGGTTGGGCCATTCAAGATTACACTGAGAATCAGCATCATTATGGCGATGTGCGCCAGTATATTGGGCATGGTGTGGGACCAACTATGCACGAAGATCCACAAGTGCCCCACTATGGTAAGCCAGGACATGGTGTGCGTTTGCAAGAAGGTTTGGTTATTACCATTGAGCCAATGATTAACATGGGCGGTTGGGAAGTTATCACCGATGATACACCAGAAGATGGTTGGACAGTCCGCACGGCCGATGGCTCTTGGTCAGCCCAGTATGAACATACTTTGGCCATTACTAAAGATGGTCCTAAGATTTTGACCAGTCAAGATCCTGAATTTGACGCCCCTTATCTATAAAAAGTAGTCACGAGGTTACTAATGCCATTACCAGAGGCTTTTATTCAAAAATATGAAAATTTGCTTGGTGCTGATGCACCGGCTTTTTTTGCGAGCTTTAATCAACCGGTGCAAAAGGGCTATCGCTTGAATCCCCTTAAGGATCTGACCAGTTTTTTAAGTCAATCCAGTGATCCTAAATTACCCTATGGTCAGTGGGGTTACTATGGGCGCGTAGATGGACATAGTATCGCCCATGTGACGGGGGTGCAATATTCACAAGAACCGTCGGCTCAATTTGTTGGGGAAGTGTTAGCACCTAAACCTGGTGAACGTGTTTTAGATTTAGCGGCTGCTCCTGGTGGAAAAACGACTCATTTAGCGGCCTTCATGAAGGGGCAAGGACTCTTATGGGCCAACGAAATCTTCATGAACCGGGCTAAGATTTTAAGTGAAAATGTGGAACGGTTAGGTTTGCAAAATGTTGTGGTTTCATCCCAAACGCCGGCGGAATTAGCCCAAAAATTATCGGGTTATTTTGATAAAATTCTTTTGGATGCGCCCTGTTCGGGGGAGGGGATGTTTCGTAAAGATCCCGATGCTATCCAATATTGGCATGAAAATTATCCTTTGGAATGTAGCTTGCGTCAAAAAGAAATTTTAGCTTCAGCGGTTCAAATGTTACGACCGGGTGGGACTTTGGTTTACTCAACTTGTACCTTTGCGCCTGAAGAAGATGAGCAGATGATTGCCTGGTTGGTGGCAACTTATCCAGAATTTAGGATTGATCCAATTATTAAACCAGCTAATAGCCATATTAGCGATGGCCAAGTGGCCTGGGGGGATAGTTTAACTCAATTACAGGGGACGGCGCGTTTATGGCCTAATCTAGTTCAAGGCGAAGGGCATTTTGTCGCCCGCTTAGTTAAAACGGATGATGATTCGAAAACGTTTGTTCCTAAAGTGTCGAAACCAGTCAAGTTATCCACTGAGGAACAGGGCTTATTGACAGACTTTTGTGATCAAAATTTGGCTAACTTTGATTTAGATTTTCAGCGTTTGGTCCGATTTGGGGATCGTCTATTTTTGGCTCCGGTTGATTGCCCAGATTTGAAATCATTTAAAATTTTACGACCAGGTTTAGCCTTGGGTAGTTTTAAAAAACAACGATTTGAACCAGACCATGCCCTAGCTTTGGCATTATCCGCTCAGCAAGTTCAGCAAAGTTACGAGCTTGATGAAGCGGAATGGCCTCAGTATGTGCATGGCGATGTGTTGACCAGTCGAACAAACTTTGCTAAGGGATGGGTCTTAATTTTGGTCCAAGGCAATGGTTTAGGTTGGGCTAAATATGTGAATGGACAATTAAAAAATTTCTACCCCAAAGGTTTACGTTTTAACGTTTAAAGCGGTAGAAAGGCAGAATCGGCCTAGTTGTGAAGGTCGATTTTTTGATATAATTAAATAGACTTTACGTATTATGGAAGGTGGAGATTTCAATGGCATTTGCAAAAGAAGTGACCATTCCAGGCGATACTACTTATCGTCTGAACGCAACAATTAAAAAATATACTTTATTGGATGTTGGTTTTATTACAAATAATGCTGGTGCCTTTGTTTTGCATCGGGCCTTGGAACCCGATAAACTGTTGGAACAGGCCATACAACTTAAGTTGACCATTAACCCTGATTTGACTGGTTTTAAGATGAGTACGGTAGCTGCTGGTGATCGTGCACGGATTGATATTTTTAAAAATCCGAATGCCCCTCAATTGATTGAACTTTATCATTTCTTTATTGATGAATTGGTGCAACGTGGCATCATCGAGCGGGTAAAACATGACTGATTTTTACTTTGTACGACACGGTCAGACGGAATGGAATTTGGAACGGCGTTTTCAAGGTGGCCAAGGCGATTCACCGCTTTTGCCAACTAGTTATCAGGATATGCACCGGGTGGCGGATTATTTAAAGGACGTAACTTTTGATCATGCTTATACTTCGCCACTGCGGAGAGCCCGGGTAACAGCTGAGGTGATTGTGAGTGATTGGCAAGATGCTCCCCAACTATCAATCCGCTCAAATTTGCTAGAAGTTGGTTTGGGTCAGTGGGAAGGGGAATTGACTAGTCAAGTTGCCAAGGATTTTCCCAAAGCCTACGATCAGTATCGGAATCATTTAGAAGAGTTTGAAGGGGAAGAATTTGATGGAGAGGGCTATACAGCCGCTGTCACACGCTTTCAACGATTGATTACTAATTTGGTTCAGCAATATCCGGATGGTAAAGTATTATTAGTTGCCCATGGTTTGATTCTTTCCTTTGGTTTGAATGCCTTACTGGGGACTGCTCGTTCTGAAATTCGTCAACGCGGTGGCTTAAGTAATACTTCGACCACTATTTTAACGACCGAAGATGGGCAACACTTTGATGTGAAAGCCTGGAATCAAACTGATTATTTAAATAAAGAACAAGATGATTCAACAACCATTTAAGGGTTTGTATGACTGAACAAGAAGAACAATTGGATATGGTTAGTGGCACACTGCAAAATATTATTTTTGCAGCCAGTGATTCCTACTTTAAAATTTTGTCGGTATTAGTTGAGGATAGTACCTTAACGGATTGGCAGGAGCCTGAGATTATTGTGACGGGTACTTTTGCAGATGTGCAGGAGGGTTCAGTCTATAATTTTTATGGTGATTTAGTGCGTCATCCCAAGTATGGCCAGCAGTTTAAAGCCCAACGCTATGAAAATGAACTGCCACCAGACGAGAATGGTTTAATCAAGTATTTAGCTTCGGGTCAGTTTAAAGGGGTGGGACCCAAAACGGCAGCTAAGATTGTTAATAGTTTGGGTTTGAATGCTATTCAATTAATTTTAGATGACCCCCGTGTTTTAGCCGGAATGGTCAAACCAGCCCTCGCGCAAAATCTTTATCGCACGCTTCGATTAAATTTGGGATTGGAGCGTTTTTTTCAATTGGGGAATCAATATGGGATTGGCGCTGACTTAGCTGGAAAATTATACGATCAATATGGGGATGAGGCGGAAGATATTTTGGTTAATCATCCCTACCGCTTTGTCTTTGAATTTGACGGCCTATCCTTTAAGAAAATCGACCAAATTGCTCAAAAAAGTGGCTTCCAAGATAATGATGGCGAGCGAATGAGGGCCGCTGTTTATGCGGCTATGAGCGCCTTAACTTTTCGACAGGGACATACATATTTAACGTTCGACCAGTTGGAAAATGCCACGGCTTCTCTACTAAGACAGCCCGAGGCTCAACAATCAGGAGCCATTCAAACAGCTTTGGATGAACTAATTTCAGCTCATCGAGTGGTGGTTGATCAGCAGCGCTATTATCCTAAACCACTCTACGATGCTGAAGTTACCGTAGCCCAACAATTAAAGCAGCTCCTGGTTTCTCCCGGTAGTTTCCCACTTAATGTCGACCAAGTTGGCCAACATTTGGTGGTACCAGACCGAATTGAACTTGACGATAAGCAACAACAAGCGATACAAACCGGTTTGGCCTCTCGCCTATTTGTCTTGACCGGTGGACCCGGAACTGGAAAAACGACCATTATCAAAAGTATGGTGGCCACCTGGCAAAAATTGGTACAGGTTGTTGCCCAACAGGGAAGTTTTGGAACCGATTGGTTAAAAAGTCAGCGGGTTCGCTTGGCTTCACCAACCGGTCGAGCCGCCAAACGAATGACCGAAATTACTGGTTATGAGGCCAGCACGATTCATCGTTTACTAGGTATTACCGACGGTGGTGAGGCTGAATTTAATGCGGACAATCCGATTGCTGGTGGCTTACTTATCGTTGATGAGGCGTCCATGCTAGATATTGAGCTGGCAGCCCAGTTGTTGTCGGCCTTACCTAAAGATATTACCCTGATTTTTGTTGGGGATAGTGATCAATTGCCTTCGGTTGGACCAGGTAATGTTTTGGCTGACATGTTAGCTAGTCGGGTGATTCCTCAAGTGGAATTGGATACTATTTATCGCCAGGGGCGGGGAAGTAGCATTAATGCCCTAGCTGCCGATATTAAAGCTGGCTATTTACCACAAAACTTTGCGGCTAATCAGGGTGACCGAGCTAGTTTTATGGTGGATGGGCCCCAGGTGCCTTCGGCTATTTATCAGGTGTTAGAGGCGGCTCATAAAAAGGGCTATTCGGCCAATGAAGTGCAGATTTTAACACCCATGTACAAGAGTGAAGCTGGGGTTAATGCCCTGAATTTAATGGCCCAGGAATTGTTTAATCCGATTAAGCCAGGTCAAAAGAGCCTCCAACACGGGCAAATTAATTTCCGCCAGGGTGACAGGGTTTTACAATTAGAAAACGATAGTGAACGAGATATTTACAATGGCGACATGGGGCAGGTGATTGCAGTCCACTACCGTAGTGATGGCCAGGGCCATGAAGACAGCTTGGTGGTTGATTTCGACGGTAAGGAGTTACTGTATCCCAAAAAGTCCTTAAATCAGTTAACCTTAGCCTATGCCACAACTGTGCATAAGGCTCAGGGAAATGAATTCCGCTTGGTGATTATGGTTTTGACCGACCAGTTCTATATTATGCTTAATCGAAATTTACTTTATACTGGTATCACGCGGGCCAAAGAAGCCTTGATTATGGTTGGTAACTATTCGGCCTTTGAAACAGCTGCCAGCCGTGCGGTACCCCAGCGCCAAACTAGCTTAGTGGCCCGTTTACAAGATCAGACAGGGACTACGGTTGCGACTAAGCCATCCAGTCCAGCACCAAAAACAAAACCAGCTGATAAACCATTGGTGACTGAAGCACCACCCGTTTTGGCTGGACCCGCTGGTGGTTTAAATCAGGCGACTTTAAGGCAGGCTAGTCAAGATCCCTTGATAGGGATGACCGGCACTAGCCCCTATGATTTTATGCCCTAGGGCCTTAAACTTGTTATAATAAGCTTGAAAGACTCTTGGCTAGATTTACATATACAAATGGAGACGAAATGACTAGTAATCCTGAATATCGTTTATTTGATTTGGGTAGTAATCCCACTTTAGCAGCAGAAATAGCAGAAAAATTAGACTTACCTTTAGCCAAAGTTCAGCTAGAAATGTTTGCCGATAATGAAATTTATGAACGGATTGAGGATTCAGTACGGGGGATGGATGTTTATGTCATCCAGTCCATCAGTGATCCAGTTAATGATAATTTCATCAAGTTGATGATTTTTATTGATGCGATTCGCCGTACTTCAGCTAAGTCCATTAACGTGATTATGCCTTATTTTGGCTATGCACGTTCGGATCGTAAAGCTCGTTCTCGAGAACCGATTGTGGCACGTTTAATTGCCGATATGTTAGAAAGCCAAGGCGTTAAGCGGATGCTAACGATGGATCTGCACACGGGGCAAGTGCAAGGTTTCTTTGATATTCCGGTGGATCATCTTTTAGCCATGCCAGTTCAAACCCACTATTTTTATGAACGTGGTTTAACCGGTGATGACGTTGTCGTCGTTGCTTCGAACCCTAGTAGCCTAAAAATGGTACAACGCTTTGCTAAAATTTTAGGTGCTCAGTGGGCCTTAGTTGATCGGCGGCAAGATGAAGATGATCAACGGACAAAGCCTTATCAGATTACTGGGAATGTAGCTGGTAAAGTAGCCTTGATTCTAGATGATATGATTGATACCGGTCGTTCGATGGTCCTAGCCAGTGAAGCCATTCAAGCAGCGGGAGCCCGCCATATTGAAGCTGTGGCAACACACGCAGTATTATCGGGTTCAGCTGTTGAGCTTTTGGAAAATTCTCCAATTGAACGAGTAGTGGTAACAAATACCATTGAAGTACCGGCTAATAAGCGTTTTTCAAAGCTGGTAGATTTATCGGTTGCCGGAACTTTTGCAGCCGGCTTAAAGCGGGTCATTGCCCATGAAAGTATTGCCCCGGTTCTCTTGAGCCCGGATAATCCGGAAGTGTAATAATGGAACAAATTGATTTAGAACAAATTTTATCTCCTGAATGGGGAAAAGCTGATGGTGATTTTGTCACTAGTCAGTATGGTGCGCAATTAAATTTTATTAGTCATCAAGCCGATACGGTCGTGGTCACGCTATCTCAAGTCTATCCGGGATTACAGTGGTTGTGGTCAGTTGACCAGCATGATTATCAAGTCGTTTTACCAACTGATAATCAACTTAAATTAGACTTACCGGCAGGCACGCATCGGCATCAAATCGTATTACAAAATCTGGCGATGGGGCAGATTGCTTTTTGGCAACAAGGGGTTCGGTTACTGTCTATAACCAGTCAGCATGTCTTGGAACCGGTTAGCTCTCAAAAGCCTTACATAACTTTTGTAGGCGATTCGATTACAGCTGGAGAATGCATGGATGGCTTACAACACCATCCCGAACTGAGTTTTCCGCAATTGGTGGCGCAGGCTTTGGAAAAACCTTTGGCTCGGATTGCATACGGTGGGACTGGCCTGACTAGTCACGCCCCCTTTCAGGAACCTAGTGCGATTGAAGCATTGTGGAAAATTGGGGAAGCGATTGCCCGTCCACGGGTGCAAACCGATTTAGTAGTCGTTAACTATGGGATAAATGATGCTAATTATGGCGCCAATCGGCAGGAATTTGCCTTTGGCTTACGGGTCTATTTGTTAGAGCTAATTAAACGCTTTCACCAGGCTCGATTTATTTTATTAACGCCCTATAATGGCGCTTTTGTCGATATTTTTAAAATGGAAGCGCAGCGTTTTGACTGTTTTGAGGTGGTAGATACCAGTGATTGGCAGGTTTATGTGACTGGTCGTCATCCCAATCTAGTTGAACATCAACGAGCAGCACAAAACATTTTGAATCTTTTGGAGGTATAAATTAATGGTCTATGCAGCTGATGAAAATCGTTATAACAAGTTACCCTATCGGCGGGTTAGTGATTCTGGTTTGATTGTACCAGCAGTATCTTTTGGTTTATGGCGTAATTTAGGGGATCAAATGCCCCTTGAAAATTCTCGTAAGGTTATTTTAAAAGCCTTTGATAGTGGTATTTTTAGTTTTGATAATGCCTCGAATTATGGTCCAAGTAATGGGACGGCCGAGGTTACCTTTGGCCAGGTTTATCGTCAAGATTTGAAGCCTTATCGTGAGGAATTAGTGATTACAACCAAGGCCGGTTATCATATGTGGCCGGGACCTCTAGGTGAATTTTCTGGTAAAAAGACTTTGGTTAATGCCTTAGATTTGAGTTTGAAGCGGATGGGCTTGGACTACGTTGATATTTTTTATGCTCACCGTTGGGATCCCAATACCCGTTTAGAGGAAACAGCGCGGACACTGGACCTATTGGTTCGGCAGGGGAAGGCACTCTATGTGGGTGTGTCCAACTATACGGCCGAACAAACGGCAGCCATTGCAGAAATTTTTGAAGATTTAGGTACTCCTTTTATTGGGAACCAAGTCTCTTATAACATGTTGAACCGAAGCTCTCTAGATTCAGGCTTGTTGGATACTTTAAATCAGCACCATGCCGGTTTGTTTGCTTATGGTCCTTTGGCCGAAGGACTGTTGACGGATCGTTATTTGGAGGGCATTCCGGCTGACTTCCCAATTCACCGGACTAACCAGTTCCTCTTTGATCAAGGAAAAGATGCTGTCGTAGCCAAGTTACAGGTCTTGAATCAAATTGCCCAGGCCCGTGGTCAGAAACTAAGCCAAATGGCGCTGGCCTGGTTATTACAAGATCAGCGCGTAGCCAGTGTGGTGATTGGTGCTAGTAAGGTTGAACATCTAATGGACAACTTGGCTTTTGCCCAAAATACAGAATTTTCAACTGATGAATTGGCTCAAATCGAAGCCATTCTTAAAAAATAATCATTTATTTTTAATTAAGGCTTGATTAAGTTAGAAAAATACGATAAATTATTATCATACTTCTTTGAAGGAAAGAGTAATAGGGTAGTTGCTACTTAGGGAGCACCGTTAAGTGAAAAGGTGTTGGCATTACCATATGAAAGTAATTCTGGAGAAAGTTGATGCGAAGAGTATCAACCGGTCACGACCGATATCTCGTACGACTCTCTGTTGATTGAAAAACAGGCAGTTAAGATTTGAGTAAAAATTACGGTGGTACCGCGTATCTACGCCCGTTTGATTTAGAAATAAATCAAGCGGGTTTTTATGTGGGAACAACTGGATAATGAGGAAAAAGTATGGAAAAGAAACTCACGAAACAACAAATTATTTTACTAGTATCGCTGATATTTGGTCTGTTCTTTGGGGCTGGTAACTTAATTTTCCCCGTGCATTTAGGCCAATTGGCCGGTGCTCACTGGCTGTCAGCCACCGGAGGCTTTTTGCTAAGTGCTACCTTAATTCCTTTAGCGGCTCTAATTGCTCTTTCGACCACTCGCTCGGTTGGAATTTATGATTTAGCCCGACCAGTTGGTGCCAGTTTTGCCGTTGTTTTCTTGATTGCCTGTCATATGTCCTTAGGACCTTTGATTGCCACTCCCCGAACGGCCACGGTTGCTTACTCACTGAGCTTTGCTAATTGGTTACCCAAGGCTTGGGTTGGTAGTGGGCAGATTATTTTTTCTATTATTTTCTTTGTCCTAGTTTATCTGGCTAGTATTCAAAGTAAGCGTTTAATCAACTTAATTGGTAAATATTTGAATCCAATTTTTATTATTTTATTAATTATTATCTTTATCTTAGGCTGGCTACACCCAATGGGCAGTTTGCAGCAGCCTGTCACTAGTCAGTATACGCACCATGCATTTTCGGCCGCTTTTCTGCAAGGCTATAACACCTTAGATGCTATCGCTGCCTTAACCTTTGGGATTACCATTGTGCGTTCCATTGAAAGTATGGGTTACCGCCAAGCTGGTACAATTAGTAAAATTATTGCTAAAACTGGTTTTTGGGCGATGCTGGGTACAGCAACCGTCTATATTGGTTTAATTTTGATGGGCGCTAGTTCTTTGGGTCAGGTTTCTTTATCTGAAAATGGGGCTACGGCCCTTAGTCAAATTATGCAATTTTACTTTGGTAGTTTTGGCCAGGCCTTCCTAGGTGTAATGGGTACTTTAGCAGTCTTTACGACTGCTATGGGCTTAACGGCTAGTTTTGCCCAAGATTTTAATCGCATTTTCCCACAAATTTCTTATCGAATTTGGTTGGCAGTAACGATTATATTATCGTTTTTGGTGGCTAACTTAGGCCTAGACCAGATTATTAAGTGGGCTGCGCCAGTCTTGATGTTCTTATATCCACTGGCCATCGTGTTAATTATTTTGGGCTTGTTAAATCCCTGGATTAAACAAAATAAATTAATTTATCAGATGACAATTTTCTTTACTTTAATTCCAGCAATTTTTGATGGCTTATCAAATGCCCCTTTTGCCAATCAATTAGGCGGGCTGGTTTCTTATACCACTGCCAACGGTCTGGTACAAACTGGTTGGTATCAGAATGTGATTCCTGGTGCTGCCATTGGCTTTGGTTGGTTAATTCCAGCCTTACTAGGACTGATTGTTGGTTTAATTGGTACAGCCATAATGAAATCAAAGAATAATTAAACAATAAAAGCAGCTATCCTCATATAGGGGGATAGCTGCTTTTATAGTTGTTGGATGAAATTTTGTAAGTCTGGGTTATAAATTCGAGGGACTGTTCTTAACTCATTAACTTGACGGACGCCTAAAGCTAACATGAATTTTGGTAGGGCTTTTTGCCAATCAGTAATTGTTTGGTAAAGACCGGTTGGCCCCTGAGTGACCAAGGTTGATAGGAAGTAGCCGGCCGAAGAGGTTAGGGTAGCACCTAGCATGAGGCTAGTAATAATATCATTTGGCTTAGTAATTCCACCGGTGGCAATGATGGGGACGGTTACTTGAGCCTTTTGAGCAGCTAGCAAACTTTCAATTGTTGAAAAACCATAGTGGCTAAAATCAATTGGATTGCTGTTTTGTAAGTCACGAGCTTGTTCAATTGTGGCAAAATTCGTACCATTTGTGCCACCGATATTGATTGCGGCTGGTTGAAGAGCAGCAATTTGCTGAATACTGGACGTTCCCATACCAAAGCCGACCTCTTTAATAATGACCGGTACTGGTGATTTGGCAATAATATTAGCTAGATTATCGAGCCAGTAAAACGTACGATCGCCTTCGGCCATGCTTAATTCTTGGGCGACATTGATGTGCATTTCTAAGGCATTGGCCTCCAGCATATCAACGGCTTGTAAAACATGGTCGAGGGGATGATTAGCCCCCAAGTTAGCAATCACAATCCCGTTGGGATTTGCTTGACGAACGATTTTAAAAGAATCAGTTGCCTGACGATCCTTAATGGCAATTGATTGGGACCCAACGGCCATGGCGAGGCCAGTTTCACTAGCCACTTGGGCCAGTTGGCCGTTAATTTCCTTGGTGTAATTAGAACCGCCGGTCATAGCCTCAATGTAAAATGGCCAGTTAAAATTTAGACCGGCCACGGTTTGACCTAAGGTAATATCTTCTTCCCCTAATTCAGGTAAGCTATTAGGAACCCAGCGGACCGCTTCAAAAGCTGCCCCGATAACTTTTAATTGCTGTTGGCGCCACATTTTAACCGCTAAGGATAAATGCTCATTTTTACGTTGGGCTTGTTGTGATTCCATATAAATCTCCGTCAAACTGTTCTAGTTGGCGCTATTGTTAGCAACTGACACTGAATTCCGGCTGCCTGCCAGACTGATTCAAGGTCTTGTTTTTGTTCAAGACGATTGAGGATGGCAAAGCCGTTATCTCCAAAACCTGCTCCTGAAATTTTACCGGCACAGGTCTGTTGTTCCAAACTAGCCAAGAAAATGTGTAATTTAGGTGTAAGGTAGGCTGGTGGTAAATTACTGATGAGTAGGTCTTGGTTAGCATTTAAACTATGCCTTAAGCCGGTATAGTCACCGGCCTGGACTGCATGTAATAATCGCTCCATAATGGCCTGACTATCCTGGTAAAAGCTAGCCATTAAGCGATTTTTTTCTAAGGCCTTTTTTGTATCAGCGGCCTGGCCAGTTGCTCCTAAGAGTAGCTGCCAGTTGGTTGGCCAAATTAAGGGGGTAATTTTTAAATCTGGCCAAGGTTGATCCACTAAGTCAATATCTTGAGCAGGCATTATAGTCGTAATTTGAGGCCTTTGATAGGCGATTACACCACCATAGGTAATGGCGGCCACATCGCCTAAAGAACCATTGCCTTGAACTTGAAGATGGGCCAAAGCTGCTAATTTAAATTGGGTCAAAAGGGGTAAATCTAATTTAAAGAAGCAATTTAAGGCGCGGACAATTCCAACGGTAATGGCCGCTGAAGAACCCAACCCTAACTTTTGTCCATCTAAAACCATGTCGCTTTTAATTGTTAATTTAAAATTGGGCCAAGGAGCTGTCAAACCAGCCCGTTTACAGTAGGCCAAGACTAATCGCAAAGTGGCCGCTACGTAACACCAGCTTGAATTACTTGCTTGAATCGCTTGGTTAATGTCAAATACCAGTGGATTTGGTATGGTGTCGGAGTCAATTTGACTGTAATTGTCTTGGGCAACAATCGTAATGTGTAAGCCCTTTTGGACAGCTGCAATCAGAGCTGGATTACCAACTTTGGTAACGGCATATTCGCCTGCTAAAAAGAGCTTTCCAGGAACAGTAAAGTGGCCATTATTGCTCATAGCTTACCCCTGGTCCCGGATGAGCTATCGTAACGCGTAATTTAGGTAGTTCTTGGTGGAGCTGGGCTTGAATATAGGCGGCTTGGTCAGAGTGGGTAATGATTTTAACATTTGGGCCTGCATCTAGAGTGGCGTAGGCAATTAAGCAAGCTTGACGGAGCTTTTTGACTAAGTCCAAGACTTGAATGGTCTGAGGTGTGAAATAGGTGAAGCGCCGGTCTTTAGCACTTAAATTCAAGGCATGCATGGCTAGGGCGTTATCTTCAGCTAATTGACCGACGCGGGTCAAATCACTAGCTTGTAATGCGGCTTGCATGGCCGTGATTTGCCAGTTAGCATCATGAACCCACTGCTCATAGTTGGGTGAGGTCATGGCTCGTAGCATCCCCTCACTAGATGAAATTTTCTTCTGTAAGCCCGAAATTTCTACCACTAGTAAACTAATCGGAATATTGGGTGTGGGCAAAGCATTGGCGTAAGAGGTTTGATCATTGGTACCGGCCTGCCATAGGGCAAAGCCACCAAATAGAGAACGGGTAGCCGAGCCAGAACCCCGCCGGGCTAAGCGAGACAGGGTTGTTAATGGTAAATCAAGGCCGAGATGACGCGTAGTTGCTGCCGTCAAGGCTGCAAAGGCTGAGGCCGAAGAGGCCAAACCAGCCGCCGTGGGCACATAATTTTGTGAGGAAATTAAAAGGGGACTAAAGTCACCTAATTCAGCCCGCAAGGCGTCCAAAAAATGATGCACCCGAGTTGGATCAGCCATTTGTCCGTTAATAATTAGTTGGTCAATATTGCTGTTTTCAACCGTTGTGGTTGTATAAAATTCATCTAAAGTTAGGGAAAGTGAACTAGTGGTTGGTAAATTTAGCTGGGCATCTTTTTTACCCCAATATTTAATTAGGGCTATGTTGGTATGGGCTGTTGCAGTTGTTTTTGTCATAAAGGTTGAATCCAAGTATTTTGAGCGCCGGCCTTACTGAGGGCATTGGCGATTTGAATAGCATCGTTATTATCTTTGGCCAGGGCAAACATGGCCCCGCCGATTCCAGAGCCAGTTAGCTTAGCGCCTAGGGCACCACTGTGAAGGGCAGCATTGACCAAGTTATCTAACTTGGGATGGGAAACGTTGAGAGACTGTAATTCATGGTGAGCCATGGTAAATAATTGTCCTAAATGTTTAGGATGGTTATGATATAGATCTTGGCGAACTTCACCGGCAATTTCGCCGAGATGATTAATGGCGGCCCAACTGGTCTCGTGGTTGGTCTCTAAGAGATCTCGAACAATGCCAATCGCCCGTAGGGTCTGACCTCGAACGCCGGTATCAGCCAAAACTAAAGTTGCTGAAAGATTCATTTGAAAAGTTTCAATGGTTTTATTTTCATACCAAATTGGATCTTTAGAACTAACTGCTGCAGCATCAATGCCTGAAGGCGAACCATGAGCTATGTTTTCAGAAATACTGGTATAAACACTTAGTTCAGCGGCGTTAATGCTTTGATGATGATAATCAAAAAAAGCTTCAGTAATGGCAGTTGCCAGGGCAGCTGAAGCACCAAATCCGCGCTCTTGGGGGACATTTGATTCAATCGTTAGGCTAAAGGGCTGGTTGACCATATTAAAATGGCCTAGTAATCGGATAATTAACTGGCGAATACCTTCTAGGTCGGCTCCTAATTCATTTAGCGATCCACTAAAACCTGATAAGTACACCATTTGGTCGACTGGACTAGGTAGTAAAGTGGCCTTAACGGTCATGTTTAGTAGGGGGATGGCCACGGCAGGTTGATTATAAACGACGGCATGGTCTCCAATTAAAATTGCTTTGGCGTGGGAATAGCCGACGCCGACTTTTTCTGTGGACATATCATACTCCATAACTTTTTACATTGTACCGCATTGGGGTAAGTAGTGTAAAATACATTAATGTGATGACTATTAATGTAAGATAAGTAGTTAATAGGAAGATTAAAAATCAGAATTTAGATTAAAGGAAATGGCTATGAATCAGCATGGTTCCTTTGCCGTTGTGGATTTAGAAACCACCAAGCCCAGTGTGAGCGCTGGTGGCCGCATAATTCAAATTGGCATTACCTTCATTAAAAATCGAAAAATCGTTGAGCATTTTGATTCCTTTGTGAATCCAGCCCATGATATTGACCGCTCAATTCAACAATTGACCCATATCACGCCCAAAGATGTGGCCGATGCGCCTTATTTTGAGGAACTGGCCCCGCTCTTGCAAAATTTGTTGAGCGATCAGGTCATTGTGGCGCATAACGTTAATTTTGATTATCCCTACTTAAATAATGAGTTTGAGCGGGTTGGTTTACCAAAACTAGAATTAGAAGCAATCGATACTGTTCAGCTGGCCCAAATTCTATTACCAACCGCCCCTGGTTATCGATTGATTGATTTAACCCGTTATCTGGGCTTACCACTGCAAAATGCCCATCGAGCTAGCGCTGATGCCGAGGCGACGGCCTTGCTCCTGTTAAAACTTTGGCAAAAGGCAGAAGGTTTATCGAGTAAGGTTAAAGCGCAACTTAAAGCCCATGATTGGGGACTTTTACGGCAAACGCAGGCTTTTTTGACCTTGGCCTTAAATGGTAAGGCTAAACAGCTGGAATCACAGTCCACAGCTACCGGCCACTATTTGATTAAATCAGCCACCAAGGCCACCTTTTCCTATGATAGCCGTTCTCAAGCACAATTGATTGGCGAGGAACGGGATTTAAGACCGGGTCAAAATCAACTCATTAATCAAACTTATGATTTTTTAAAAAGTAAAAAAAGCGGCGTCTTTAACTTGGTAACTAGACCCAAGATGGGCAAGACCAGTGGCTCTTTGTTGGCCCTATATTCTACTAAAATTCAACCGACCCTCCTAATTACCCAGGATCGTAATCTGCTCAAGCAACAAGAAATTATTTTAAAAAGATTTAATCAACAGCCTGATTTAGCGACCTTTAAGTTCACAACGTTATTTGAGCCAAATCAATATATTGACCCCAAACGTTTGCATGAAAGTTTGGCAGCTTTGGGGAATGAACATGGCTTCTTGTGGCAGGCCCGTTTGCTGGTCTGGTTGAGTCAAACCAAAACTGGCTTACTGACTGAAATCATGGTGGGCTTAAATCACCGCCAAGTTCGTGACTTAGTGCGGGGCAATCAGAAGGGAAACTTTTATCAACAGGCCTGGCAAGCAGCTAAAAAATCACAATTAATTTTAATGAGTTTTGATAGTTACTGGGCCTTGGCGGAACGTTTAAAAAAGCAACGCCATTTGATGCAATGGCCGTTGGCTATTTTGGAAAATCCATTGGAATTTCGTAAAACATTGCGCCATCATTATGGTCTAAGTTTGCCCTTGACTGGTTATGGTGAAGTCCTAGCCCATTTAATTGAAAAAAGTGCTGAATTTGAATCCCTTACCCTTCAAAAATTATTGAAGAGTAAGGTGGCCACTTGTCAGAATATGTTGGAACAGTTCTACGAACAGGGACAGGCTCGTGGCGCTTTGAAACGAATTAAACATTTCTTAGTCCACTTGAGTGATTTGGCCCAGTTTTTGCAAAAAGAAAATATTCATCCTGATTTTAGCCATTTTGAACTAGACCAAGCCTTGGTTAAAATTAATTATTTACAAAAACACCGTCAATTTTTATTGGATACGCAGTTGACCAGCGATGAAGCTGGAACACAAAAGTTAAAAATTATTATTGATGAAGTCAATCTCTGCAAGGCTCAATTTACCAGTCAAATTCGGCGGTTAATTTTGATGAATGACTTTTTACCAGCTGATTTAAAGACCTTTTTCCAAGACGATATTGCCCCTAAAAACTGGTATGAGGGTCAGCTAGATTTGGCCGAGATGGCCTTGCCAATCATGGTGCCCACTAATCAACAGTTTAATACGCATTTACAGGCTTTGGCACAGAGTCAAACTGGTCCGATACTCTTTATTTTACCAACAGATAATTTAATTAGTGACTGGTATCAAAAGTTGCGTAATCAGTATGGGGATGATTATAGCGTGGTTGCGCAAGATTTAACGGCTCCTTTAGCAAAGCTACAGCGTCAGTACCAACAGGGGCGCTTTATGATGATTGTCGGACCTAGCTACCTGGAAACCTTGTGGCAACATAAGACGGTTTTGCCTAATGTAGTGGTGATTCCTGATCTTCGTTTTTGGGATCAAGCTGATGATTGGCAGCCTTTGTTGACGGCTTTACAGGGGGTTGAGCATGGCTTAATTTTGAGCCCCTTAACGCGTAAAATTTTGCGAGAATTGCCAACTAGCTTGCAAATCAATCGTAAGTTTCCAACTGATTTAGTGAAATATTATCAATTTCACTTGAATTAACCCGTGAAAATAAAAAGCCAGTCAAAGTGACTAGCTTTTTTTGCTATAATATTTTACAGACAAGTCCTGCCAGGGAAAAGTGAGTACGCCATTATGCAATTTAGAGAAAACATGCGGATCGGCCAACGTCCTAAACGAGTGTTGTGGTCCAAAATTATCATTGTTGCCGTTGCCATTATTGCACTGTTAGTAGTGCTGGGTGCCGGTTACACTTATTGGGCTTTAGCGCCAATGCGCTCGGCGGAAAGTCGAGTTGAAAAAATCGTGCACCAAAAAACTGATTTAGTGAATTTAAACCAAATTACGGTTGATTATCGCGATCAGACCACCTATGCAGTTGTTGGTGAAAACGCCAAAGGGCAGCAAAAGGTGGCCATCGTGCAGGGGTCTTCGCAAAAGGTGAGAACTTTTCCAAGAAGTGACGGTATGTCTAATCAGCAGGTAACTAAGCTCTTGAATGATCGTTATCAGCCCAAACGAATTTATGCCGCCAATATCAGCTATTTCAAGGGTGTTCCCGTCTGGGAAGTTAGCTATACTGGTGATAACGGTCAGTTAAATTACCTGACATTAGATTTTAAAACTGGTAAGGCCTATCGAGTAATCAATGGACTTTAAGGAGGACATAGGGATGGATTATCAATTTTCAAAGCGGGTTAATGCAGTAACACCTTCGCCTACATTAATGGTGAGCCGCAAGGCTAAAGAAATGCAAGCGCAGGGAATTGATGTGATTAATTTGGGTATGGGGGAACCGGATTTTCCAACCCCTACTCATATTGATGAGGCGGCCATTCAAGCCATTCAAGCCAATAAGACCAGTTTTTATACTGCCGTTAGTGGTATTCCAGCTTTAAAAGCGGCGATTGCCGATCGGATGAACCTTCGTTATGGTAGTAAGGTGGGCGCTGATAACGTTACGGTAACCACCGGCGCTAAGCTGTCACTGTATGTTTTAATGCAGGTATTGCTGGATCCAGAAGATTGGGTAGTCACTGCTCGTCCTCAATGGGTTTCTTATGTTGAACAGGTCAAATTGGCGGGCGGTCATTTTCATTCAATTTTACCTGATAACCCAAGTTTAAAATTAACTTTGGCTGATTTAGAGGCATTGGATCATCCGGTCAAGGTTTTGATTTTGAATTCACCTACCAATCCAACTGGACAGGTTTACAGCCGTCAGGAATTGACCGGTATTCTTAATTGGGCCAATCAACATGGCACTTATGTGATTTTGGATGAAATCTATGGCCAATTAGTTTACAATGGGGCAACTTTCACGTCTGGTTTGCAACTCCAAGAGTTAAATGATAGTCGAATGATTATTGTTGATGGTGTGTCTAAAGCCTATTCCATGACTGGCTGGCGGATTGGTTGGACTTTAGCTGATCCTCGGATTATTGGGGCAATGAATAAAATATTAGGGCACATGACTTCTAATCCTAGTGCGGTATCACAATATGCCGCCTTGGCTGCTTTAACGGATAGCCAGGATTGTGTGGAGGAAATGCGTCAAACTTTTGAGCAGCGTTTAAATGCTACCTATGCGCAGCTAGAGCAAATGAGTTTTTTCAACCTGCCCGTTAAACCGCAGGGAGCCTTTTATCTCTTCCCTCAGATTAATCCTCAGGTGATGGCTGATTTGGGCTTTGAGTCAACCAGTGAACTGGTGCAAGCGATTCTTACTCAAAGTCATGTTGCTTTACCTAGTGGTGAAGGATTTGGTATGCCTGGTTATCTAAGAATTAGTTATGCCAAGGATCAGGCTACTTTGGATCAGGCTCTTAGTCGTTTAAATAATTTTTTTAATAATAAATAAGATAGGAGAAAGGACGTTTGAAGTCCTAAGGTATGACAGAAACAGAAATTCCAACCATTCAAATTATTGATGCAAAAGATTATGTAGGCCAAACGGTACGAATTGGTGGCTGGCTCCGGCAAAAGCGTGGTAGCGGTAAGATTGCCTTCTTGCAATTACGCGATGGAACTGCCTTTTTTCAGGGGGTGGTTGTTAAAGCCGATGTACCTGAAAATGTTTTTGAAACCGCTAAGGAATTAAAACAAGAAACAAGCTTATATGTGACTGGTGAAATTCACGAAGATAGCCGCTCTTCTTTTGGCTATGAAATGGCTGTTAGTGATATCCAAGTAATTGGTGCTAGTCAGGATTACCCGATTACACCAAAGGGACATGGGACAGAATTTCTGTTTGATGAGCGCCACTTATACTTGCGCCACATCAAGCCGTTTGCCACGCTGAAGATTCGGAATACCTTGATTGCGGCTACCTATGAATTTTTCAACCAAGAGGGATTCATTAAATTAGATGCCCCCTTGTTGACTGGTTCAGCACCCGAAGGGACGACCGAATTATTTGAAACTGATTATTTTGGTCAATCAGCCTTTCTATCGCAAACTGGTCAGTTATACGCTGAAGCTGGGGCCATGGCCTTTGGCAAGGTCTTTACCTTTGGACCGGCCTTTCGGGCGGAAAAATCAAAAACACGCCGTCATTTGACTGAATTTTGGATGGTCGAACCTGAAATGGCCTTTATGGATCAAGAGGCCAGTTTGGCACTGCAAGAACGCTACATTGCCTTTTTGATTAATAAGGTTTTGGAACAAAATGATCAGGAATTGGATTTGTTAAAGCGCGATAAGGACTTATTACGCTCTTATACACAATTACCATTCCCACGGGTATCCTACGATGATGCCATTCAGTTGTTACAAGATAATGACTTTGACGTCCAATGGGGTGTTGACTTTGGTTCACCGGAAGAAACTTTCCTAGCTAACCACTTCTCAAAGCCGGTCTTTATTACTAACTACCCGAAGGAAATCAAGGCCTTTTACATGAAGCGCCACCCAAGTCGTGATGATGTTGTCATCTGTGCGGATTTGTTGGCACCTGAAGGTTATGGGGAAATCATTGGTGGATCAGAACGTGATACCGATTATGATTATCTTAAGGCCCGAATTGAAGAAGAGGGGTTGAGCTTAGACGAATACGGCTGGTATTTGGATTTGCGTAAGTATGGTTCGGTGCCGCATTCTGGCTTTGGTTTAGGTTTGGAGCGGATGGTGACTTTTGTTACTGGAGAAGATCATATTCGAGAAGCGATTCCGTTCCCACGGATGATGCACCGCATCCGACCTTAAGGGGAATAAAAAAGCGTTCAGGTTGCTAGGACTTGAACGTTTTTATTATGTTAGAGTGAAGGGAGGCTCATATGGAAGCTAATCTACAACGATATTTAAAAGCCGGACATACCAGTATTAGCAATGATTTGCTACTCCACTATCGTCAATTAGGTTTGGATAACGATGATTTGGTCCTATACTTAGAAATTCAACGATTACAAGATAGTGGCGACCAGGCCACACCAGAGGTTCTGGCGCGGATTATGCAGGTGACCAGTCAAAGTATTATTGATCGGATTAAAAGTCTCCTTAAACGCCAATTGGTCCAAATTCAAGGTCGCAATCGGCAAACGGAAAGTTACGATTTTACCCCGATGTTGAATAAATTAATTGCTGGCAAGGCCGTAGCAGATAGTGAGGTTGAAGCGACTACGCTTTCAACTGGAGCCAGCAGTCGTCGTCAAATCTTGCAAACCTTGGAACAAGAATTTGGCCGGATGCTCTCGCCGATGGAAATGCAAACTGTGGGTCATTGGTTTGATCAGGATCATTTTGATCCCAATATGATGTTGCTGGCTATTCAAGAAGCCATCGCCAACAATGCCCGTTCTTTGCGCTATATTGAGGCTATTTTGGCTAATTGGCAACGAGAAAATTTGACCTCACCTCAGGCAGTGCAGATGGCTAAAGTTAAACGGCGGGCAGTTAACTACGCGCCCTCAAAGACAGCTATTACATCGTCAAATCAAGCTCCTCAGTTTAAGATACCAAGTGGTAAAATTGAGGATATGTAGTTTTTAATTTAAGTAGATATAGTAGTGCTTATCTAACTGGAAACCTAAAATTGACTGCCCGTTGGGGCGCAATAGCAGCGCTTGATGGCTCACCTGGGCTGTCTGGGCCATTAATTGTCCTAACGACAGTGGTTTTGAGCCAATTACCAACAGTAAATCCCGATGATTAGCAGCAAATTTAAGTTGACTAACGGGATTACCATTGGGGTCACTGGCCGGATATTTAAGATAAATTGGAGTTTTTAAATCCATATATTGAGTTAAAGCTTCAAATTGACTTAATTGCATAGTGTATTAATTATAAAGGAAAATTATGGTAAAAAGTTATCATCTTATGGCAACTGCCGCTGCCGGCGTGGAAGCATTGGTCGGTAAAGAGTTGCGTCAGCTTGGCTATGATGCCCAGGTGGAAAATTATCGTGTTCGTTTTGAGGGAACTCAGGCTGATATTTTGCGCAGCAATATTTGGTTGCGGACGGCTGATCGGATTAAAATTATTGTCGGCGAGTTTGAAGCTAAAACTTTCGAAGAATTATTTGAAGGAGTTAAAGCTCTCAATTGGCAAGACTATTTGAACTATGACAGTGCCTTTCCGGTGGCCGGGCGTTCGCATAAATCAACCCTATTTAGTGTACCCGATGTTCAGTCGATTACTAAAAAGGCGATTGTAGCAAAGTTGCAAGAGGAATACCATGTCCGGACCCGTTTACCAGAAAACGGTTTCTTTGCTCAGCTAGAAGTGATGATTGAAAAAGATCACGTAATTTTAACCTTAGATACGACGGGGGATTCACTTTTTAAACGTGGTTATCGTGTGAATAAGGGTGGTGCGCCACTGAAGGAAAACTTCGCGGCGGCTTTGGTTTTACTGACTAATTGGCACCCAGATCGTCCCTTTGTTGATCCCACGACTGGTTCGGGTACTTTGGCCATTGAAGCGGCTTTGATTGGCCGTAATATTGCGCCTGGTCTAATTCGTTCCTTTTCAATTGAACAAATGGACTGGTTTGATACCAATTTGTCCGACCAAGTTCGTGATGAAGCTGAAGCCCAGGCTGACTATGACCGGGAATTAAATATTACCGGCTATGACATCGATGAAAATATGGTTGCCATTGCCCAGGAAAATGCCAAGCATGCTGGCCTGGGACAAGATATCCACTTTGCTCAACTAGCCGCTAAAGATTGGAAAACGGACCAAGTCAATGGGGTCCTAGTATCTAATCCGCCTTATGGAGAGCGTTTGGGTGAGTTAGAAGCAGCCCGGGAGTTATATCGTCAAATGGGTACTTTATATGCCCAATACCCTAGTTGGAGTAAGTATATTTTGACTAGTGATTTAGATTTTGAAAAATCTTTTGGTCAAAAAGCAACTAAAAAACGTAAACTCTATAATGGCTCCTTGCGAGTTGATTATTATCAGTATTGGGGTAAGCGGGTTAAATAATGATAAAAACGGGGTAATTACCTCGTTTTTTATTTGGTTTTTGGGTAGATTATGTTAAAATTACACTTTGTGAAAACATAGAAAGGAGATGTATACCACTGACTGTGGTATGCAAATCAAGTCAATGCCAGTAGTTTATATGCGGCGGGCAAAAGCCCGTGATATGGCCTCGATTGTAGAAATTCTACAAGGGGCGAAGAATTATCTAAAAGAACAGGGATTAGACCAATGGCAGGGAGAATACCCAAATATTGATACTGTTCAAAAGGATATGGATCATCATCAGGCTTTTGTACTCGTTGTTGATGATCAAGTAGCTGGTTATGCAGCCGCTTTTGAAGGCGAAGACCCACTATACACTGCCCTAGAAGATGGTAATTGGCTCGTTGATGGCCATGACTATGCCAGCCTTCATCGAGTAGCTATGTCAGATAAGTACCGTGGTCAGCGGTTAGCACCACGCTTTATGACTGCTTTGATTTCTTATTTCTATGCCCAAGGCGCTCGTGACTTTCGGATTGATACCCATCCTGGTAATTTACCAATGCAAAAGGTCATTACTAATAATGGTTTTGAAAAGCGGGGGACAGTC
This sequence comes from Convivina intestini, assembly GCF_003096575.1. Lineage (GTDB taxonomy): Bacteria > Bacillota > Bacilli > Lactobacillales > Lactobacillaceae > Convivina > Convivina intestini. The sequence goes on along the minus strand of NZ_QEKT01000001.1, from coordinate 393,812 downwards.
CACATGCAAGAAGGAACTAATATCAGCACTGCCCGTTGGGCCTACCAACTCTTAATTCAAGATTAAAAAGCAGATCATTGATCTGCTTTTTTTAATGCTTGTAAGGCCAAGTAGTGGGGGCCTTGATTTTGTTTTTCGCTGACCCAATCAATTAACACGAGCGAATGAGCGGCTAAAATGGTATGCAGGCGATCCACATAAATTTGATAATGTTTGGCATAGTTTTTATTGAGGGCATCGACCAGTAGTTTTGAGTCCGAATAGAGATGTAACTGATGATTGCCAGCCGGTAGGTTGGATAGAGCCCAAATCGCGGCTAAAAACTCAGCCTGATGGTTGTCATCGGTAAGCGGGAGGGGCGTTTTTAATTGTTCTTGTTGGCCATTGATGACTAATAAACATCCCGCTGCTGACTGGCCCGTGCGGGGGTGGCGGGCAGCATCAAAGTGAATTTTAATTAACATTTATTACTCCTTGCAAGTTATTATAGGGCTGGCCGGTTAGTCTTGCCAAGCTTTGGTTAAATTTCATGGTAAAATAGGAGTGATTTTAAATATGGTAAGGAGCATGAAATGGGTCCGACAACTGGCTTTTATCAACCACTTGATTCTTGGAATCAAATATTATGGATGTGGTGGGCAATTTTGACGATGTTAGGGGTCATTATTTCCTCCGAGAGAATGTACCAAATGCCCCTATGGCTGACAATCTACTTAATTATTTTAGTGGCTACTGGCATCTTTGCCTTTGCTCGTCACCGTCTCTATCTAACTGGTAGTCAATTGTTTATGGGGTATGCTTTACGGCGAACTTACGCTGAATATAATTTGGACAGTGGTTTATATTGGCAGCTAGACGGACGCCGTCTGAGCATTCAATCTGGCAGTCGGTTACAGACTTATTGGATTAGTAAGCACATGGCTCGCAAATTAAAGGAAATAAAGCAAGATGACAGAAAATAAGCAGTTTGTGATTGATGATCAGCAAACTGGTCGATTAGACGCAGTGTTAGCTCAACTAGATCAAGAGTACTCTCGTTCTCAAGTAGCTAGTTTAATTCAAAAAAAGCATGTATTGGTAAATGGCAAGGCCGTTAAGAGCTCTTACAAAGTGCAAGCTGGGGATAAAATTAGCATTAATCCACCACAACCAGTCGCTAGTGAGCTAGTGCCACAAGATATTGCCCTAGATATCGTGTATGAAGATGATGATTTATTAGTGGTTAATAAGCCTCGGGGGATGGTCGTTCATCCTGCTCCCGGACATCCGGATGGCACCCTAGTTAATGCTTTATTACACCATGCGCCCCTTTCTTCAATTAATGGTGAGTTTCGACCGGGAATTGTGCACCGAATTGATCGTGATACAAGCGGTCTTCTAATGGTTGCTAAAAATGATCATGCTCATCAGGCCTTATCAGAGCAACTTAAGGCCCACAAAAACACTCGGCTTTACTACGCCTTAGTACAGGGTGAATTTGATGAAGATGAGGGCCAAATTGATGCGCCGATTGGCCGTCATCCGGTAGATCGTAAAAAACAAGCAGTGCTAGCGCAGGGACGCGAGGCTTTGACGCATTTTAAGGTCAAAGAACGCTATCCTGGCTATACTTTATTGGAATTACGCTTAGAAACCGGACGAACCCACCAAATTCGCGTCCACTTGGCCTACATCGGTCATCCAGTGGTCGGTGACCCGCTCTATGGCAAGGGTAGTCTGGTAACCAACCTAGGTCAAAAAGGACAGCTCTTACATGCTAAAACGCTTTCGTTAACGCAACCAAGTACTGGCCAGGAGCTGACTTTTACCAGTGATTTGCCGTCCTATTTTACAGATGTTTTAGCAAAATTAGAACCAGTTATTAGGACTAAAGATAATTTAAACAAGGAGTATTAACACCATGGCTAATAAAGTTGTTTTAGACTCAGCCTCTTTACAGCGAGCTTTGACTCGAATCACTTACGAAATTTTAGAGCGAAATAAGGGTGGTCAGGGCTTGGTTTTAGTCGGCATTAAAACGCGTGGTGAATACCTAGCTCATCGGATTGCCAATCGATTAGAGCAATTGGAAAAAGAAACGATTCCAGTCATGGCCATTGATGTCACCAATTATCGTGATGATGTTTTGGCTCATGGTGATCATTTAGGCTTGGATGAAAAGGATTCAATTAACATTGTCGATAAAAACATTGTTTTGGTTGATGATGTCCTCTTTACCGGGCGCACGATTCGCGCGGCTTTAGATGCCCTCATTCATATTGGCCGCCCCAAATCGATTTCTTTGGCAGTGTTAGTCGATCGTGGGCACCGGGAACTGCCGATTCGGGCTGATTTTGTTGGTAAAAATATTCCAACAGCTCAAAATGAAAAAATTCAAGTTTCGGTGGAAGAAATTGATGGGAAAGATGCGGTAGAAATTATCCACTAATCTCCCAAGGAGGAAGGCATGCAACGGCACTTGATATTAGAAGATGGTAGTACTTTTGTTGGAGAAGGCTTTGGTGCGCCCGCAACAACCTTTGGTGAAATTGTTTTTCAAACGGCGATGACCGGTTACCAAGAAAGTATTACTAATCCGATTTATGATGGCCAGATGATTGTCTTTGCCATGCCGGTAGTAGGAGCCGATGGGATTCATGCCGAGGCCTACGAATCGGTTAAACCCACCATTCGGGGGATGGTTGTCCATGACCTAGCCGAAATATCGACCAATCGGCAACGGCGCATGAGCCTAGATCGATTTTTAAAACAAAATAATATTCCCGGGCTTTGTCAAGTTGATACGCGGCAATTAATTCGACACTTACGAGAGAGTGGTCCGCAGAAAGCGACGATTGTTGATTATGTTGATGATCATGCCCGTGACCAGCTGGCAGCCACGGTGTTAACCAAACAACAGGTACAAAATACCGCCACACCTAAAGCCTATGCTAATCCGGGCCGAGGGTATCATATTGTAGTAATTGATTTTGGCCTGAAACATGGGATTTTACGGATGCTGGGTGACTATGACAGCAATGTGTCGGTCCTTCCTTACACAACCAGTGTTGAAGAGGTCTTAACCCTTGATCCGGACGGAATTATCTTGTCTAGTGGCCCGGGTAATCCTAATAGTTTGCCAGAAAGTGTGTTTACTTTAATTCGTGTCTTACAGACCAAAGCCCCAATGTTGGGCATTGGTTTAGGCCACGAACTTTTTGCTATGGCCAATGGGGCAACCTTAAATCCCTTGGTGGCTGAATATCATGGGATGAACCATCCGATTCAAGAAATTATTTCCCAAGAGATTTTCTATGCCATGCAGGGAAGGGGATATGTCGTTGACGATCAGACGGTTGATCGTAAAAAAATGTTTGTGACCCACCGTGATTTAGTCGATCAATCAATTCAAGGACTACGACATCGTGATTATCCAGCCTTTAGTGTGCAATTTTTCCCTGATGGGGCCCCGGGTCCCATTGAACCCAATGTGATTTTTGCAGATTTCTTTGAAACGGTGGCCGACTATGTCGAACAGTACAACTAAATCTAAACTAAATAAAGTCCTATTTCTGGGGGCTGGACCCAATGATTTTGGAATTCAGGGCGAAAATGATGCGGCGATTTATCAAGTTTTGCCGGAATTACATGGCCATGGCTATCAAGTCTTTGTGGTCGATGATAATCCCTATTCAGTCGCTTTAGAGAGTGTTGCGGCGACAACTTTTTGGGAGCCGTTGACCGTCACCAATATTAAAAAAATCATTAAAGATCATCAGATTGATGCGGTGGCACCTTTATTTGGGGGACACCGGGCCTTACGACTTTGGAATCAAATTTTAAATGAATGGCATGCTGATGATGGGCAAATTCCACGGACTTTGGGCTTAAATCCGGCCGTATTACGTGAATCAGCCGATATTACTCAGTTAAATCAGCTATTAATCGATGCCGGTTTGCCAGTAATCCAAAGTCAGGTGGCCAAATCTCAAACTGAAGTGAACGAATTAATGCGGTCGTTATCCTTACCTTTGGTGGTACGGGCCAACAATCCCGTGCAAAGTAACACCCGCCAAATCGTTGAACGCCTGGACGATTTAGAGCAGGTGGTTGACGAGGTTAAAAGTCAGTCTCTCCTAGATGAGGTGTTAATTTCTAAAGCCATTAATGGCATGAAAGAGGTTAGCCTAGAGGTTTTGCGTGATTACCGTGGTAATTGTTTACAGGTTGGGGCTAGTGAGGATATGGATCCCATTGGGATTCACACGGCTGATTCGCTTAGCGTTTCGCCGGTTTTAACGATCCAAGATCGTTTTATGGAACAAATGCGTTCTTATGCCTTCCAAGTGGCTGATTTATTACAGCTACAAGGAGCTTTGCACCTACAATTTGCCGTGAGTGAAATTACTGGTAAAATCTACATCATTAAAATTGCGCCCTACATTGATCAAATGGCGACTCGCATGGCTTTGGTGACTGGCTATCCGATGCTATTGGTGGCCATGTACTTGTCCTTGGGACAGGCACTTGAAGACATTGAATTACCCCATAATTTCCACCCCAAAACGGCCATGATGGAGCCAATGATGGATCATATTGCCGTTAAATTACCAGTTTTTCCCTTTGGGGATTTACAGGCCAGTGGGGTTGAAGTTGATCGAAACCTAAGTAGTATTCAAAAATCAGTGGGTTCGACGATTGGATTTGGTCGGACCTTTATCGAAGCCTTGGAAAAGGCGATTCGGTCGGCTCACTTTAATAACCGAGGCTTTTCGCCAACCTACATGGAACATATTTCTGATGATGAATTAATTCAACAATTGATTCACCCTCAAGATAATCGAGTTTTACTATTTATTGAGGCGATTCGACGGGGTTATGAAGTTGATGAATTAACCGAATTAAGTCATATTGATGCCTTTTATTTCTACCAGTTAAAGCACCTAATTGCTTTAGAACAAATGGTGGAAGCTAAAATTGATGATCCTAATATTTTGCAACAGGCTAAACAAGCTGGCTTGTCCGACGGCTTGATTGCCCGTTTTTGGCATAGTGATTTTCAGTCAATTCGTCGTTTAGCTCGTCAAAACGATATTCAACCAACCTATAAAGCCTTAGAACCTTCTGCCGGGGAATTTCCGGAGAATGCTCACCAGTATTACGCCACTTTTGAAACGGAAGATGAGTCGACTCCCCTGGGAAAAGACAGTATTCTCGTGGTTGGATCGGGGGCCTTTCGTTTAGGCGAATCGGCTTCGGGCGGTTATGCAACGACAATTGTTTTATCGGAATTACGCCGCTTGCAATATCACACGGTTGCGATGAACAATAACAGCAGTGATGCTACCTTGTTGCCGCATATTTCAGATAAACAGTACCTGGAACCGCTGGAAATCTCGGATGTAATGGCCGTGGTGGATAAAGAGCAGCCGCAGGCAATTATGGTGCCGGGTAATCGTAAAAAGTTAATTAAGGTCTTAGAAGAATTGGGACAGCGGGTCTTGATTTTACCCCGTGAAAAGCATTTAGGCAGTGGACCAGAAAATCATGAGTCAGAATTTTCTTTGAACTTTTTCTACGATGGGGTGGAAGTTTATCCCTTGATTGTCGGTCAGCACCGTGCCGGAGAAATGCGCCTATTGAATCAGGCCTTAGATATCAAGGAAGATTTGAATAATCTGAGTTTACCTAGCCCGGGTCTGTATCAAATTATTTGGCGAGCAGATGTCAACGAATGGGTTCATCAAATTGAGATTCCGGATTTGTCCCATGATACTTGGCTGCGGTCGGTATCATACGGGCAGGTAGCCTATTTGAGTAAAGCCATGGGCATTCATTTTCTGCGTTTAATTGTGCGGGCTATGTTAGATGAATTGACACCCCGTGACTGGGAAATGCTGCAAATGATTTCCAAAAATCCGCCCCATGTCCATCAGTGGATGGCTAAGGCCCTGACTAATTATCAACTACATTTGCAACCTAGTGGTCCGATTGATACGACTCGCTTTGAGATGGGCGTGCGGGTGGTTAATGATGAGCAATAAAAAGTATCCAACCGAAAAAATTATTGGCCTGGTGGTTGAACAAGATCCTTCAGGAAACTACTTACCGCAGGCTGGTGCTAAACCTCATACTTGGCGGATTGGTAAACATACTAAAGGAAAGTTTTCTGAGCTGGGACAAGTATTTTTGACTGAAAATGGTCAAGCAGTAGCAGTCATTGACCGAGCGCCCTTAGCCTTTAATCAGCGTCATGATTATCAACCTTTGGCACGTTGGACTAGCGGTCAAGTAGATATAATGGCCTTACAGCCTTGGATAACATTTAAAAATGATTAACTTTTGTGAATAAAGCCTTACAATATATTCGAAAGGTACATGTAGTGTGACTACATGTAAACAGGAGATATATGTCAGACCAGCCAATGCGGACCCATTATTGGTCCAGAAATATTAGTCCACTAGTTGATGATGGTCTACTAGCCGTACCAATTCTCTCACCTAGTGTTCGTTATAAACAGGCGGCTCAGCTGGCCTTGATAAAAAATCAACAAAAAATAGCTGCAGCAATCAAGATCGATTTAACCCTAACGGATAAACAAAAACAAGCCCAATTGGCGGCTTTAAACCAGGATTTACAACGAGCTAAATTGGCTTTATACCAAGCTAATAGTTTGTCAGCCATTCAACCAATTATTCAACAGGCTGATTTAGCCATGGTTCAGCAACATGCGATTGGTCTACCGTTAAATTTGCAAAAACAACAAGCCCAAGCGACCATTAGGCAAACTAGTCAACAGCTACTTTTGAAGATTAATAACGATTCTCGTTTGTCCCAAACTATTCAGGAACAACAGCAAGAAAAAATTCGGATTGAAGCACGCAAGGCTAACCAGATTATTGATCAAGCCCAAGATGCCCAGCAAATTGCTAACGGTCAAAATATGGGGCTGTTTAAAATTCGTTATCAAGCATCATTAATAACAGATTTTGTTCAAGCAGGGGGGCTGGGTTTGCCAAAGCCAATTAGTTTAAATCAATGGCGGGTTGATTTGAGGTCTTTTTTTGAAAAAGATAATTGATATAGTTGTAATATTTTATTAATTATTTTTACTATATGCTGGTTTTAAAGCTATAACAGGGTTTTGATGTGCTATACTTTCCTTAAAAGAGAAAGTTGAGTAGCTATTATGTATCAAAAAGCATCGGCCGTGGTAGTTTCAGGTGCAGTTGGGGTTGCACTATTACCACAAACTGGTATACACATCAATTCTGATTGGCAGGTAGCCCTCTCGATTATTATTGGGCTGGCCTTTACCGGGGCGCTTTTATCTAGTTTGTACCTCCTTTATAAAAAGAATGTCTAATTGGTTGGTTATTAGTGTGATTCTACTGGGTCTTTATGCTGCCCTTAGAATTTTGCTTGGTATTTTTTTTGCTAACGTATACGAATTAAAAACGCTTAAGTTACAAAAAAGGACCGCCAAGCCAGCACAACATCATTCCTTTAGTATTTTAATTCCTGCCTACAATGAGGGGAAAAGTATTCAGGACAGCGTTTTATCAGCTTTGGAATTGGATTATGATAACTTTGAAGTAATTGTGATTAATGATGGTTCGCATGATGATACCTTGAATCAATTGCGAGCGCTCCAATTAAAATATCCTAATTTAGTGATTGCCGATCAGGCCAATGGTGGTAAGTCGGTTGCCTTAAATAATGCCTTGATTAATTATGCTCAGTATGAATTAATTATGGTTTTAGATGCCGATTCAGTATTATCAGCAGACGCGTTAACCAAGATGAATCGCTATTTTCAAGATCGGCGGGTTTTAGCGGCAGCGGCGAATGTGCGGATTAAGCAGGCACCTCATTTTATTGAATATGTCCAACGAGTTGAGTATTTCGTTGGTTATTATTTAAAAAATTCGGAAATACCATTGAATATGGAATATATCATTGGTGGGATTGGGTCCTGTTTTCGACGGGATTGCTTACTGCAAGCCGGCGGATATGACAGTGATACCGTGACCGAAGATATTGATTTGACGATGAAGTTACTGGCTTATTATGGTAATACGGCCTATAAATTTGTTTACGCCAATGATGTAATTGCCTATACCCCAGCCGTCCATACTTTTCATGAACTATTAAATCAACGGTTGCGTTGGAAATATGGTCGTTTCAAGGCGCTCATTAAATATCGGACTATGATTTTTAACCTTAATCCTAAATATAGTTTGTCCTTGTCCTTTTGGAAATTGCCTAAGATTTGGTTGGAAGAATTTTTAATGTTCCTGGAGCCAGGATTCATTTGTTTGGCCCTATTTTGTTTGGTGCGGTATGGTGATTTTTCGACCTATATTTCCCTCGTATTACTTTATGGGGCTTATGCTTCTTTTGCAGTACTAAATGCCGATAAATTAACTTTGAAAGAGAAGGGGATTTTCTTTTTAACCGCACCTATGGCCTTTTTATTCCTGGAGGTCGTTTCTTTGGTTGATTATCTGTCTTTGCTGCGTTGTTTGATTCATCAGGATGCGATTTTTAAACAAGAAAGCTCCTGGGAGCATGTCGAACGTTAACGAATAAAAAATGCTGAGTTGTCAATTAACAACTCAGCATTTTTTATTTGGCCGTTTGGCGACGGGTATTCCAAGAAAAGAGTAAGGCGTTGATAACCATGATGCCAGCACTCACTAAGAAAATTGCTCGATAGTCATAGAGATTAGCAATTACAGCACCCAACATGGGACCGGCCACACTACCAATGGCTTGAAAACTCTGATTATAACTAAAAATTCGGCTAATCATATTTTGAGGTGAATTTTTGGAAAGCAGAGTTTGAATGGCTGGTAATAAGGTGGCATCACTAATACCCACGATAAATCGCAGTAGGATTAAGAGCGTTACACTGGTGACAAAGGCGGTTGGGATAAAGGCCAAAACCGCAATGACAAAGCCGATTTGAATTAAAAAGCGGGTGCCAATTCGATCGCCTAAACGGCCAAAACTAGGTGCAGCGATAATGGTTGCTAATCCGGGCGCAGCGGCCACCACCCCGGCTAAAAAGGTGACATTGTGGCTGTTATGCACCAACTCACGGACAAACAGTGAGACAATCGGATTAATGGACATATTTACAGCCTGGACCAACATGGTAGTAATAAATAGGGAGACCAACAAATGCTTATGCGGCAAGGTCGCCCAGGTAATTTTTTCTAGTGGTTTTTGTTGATTGACTTGGCTAGGGCGCTGATTTTCCTGAACTAAAAATAAAATTAAAAAGAAAACCAAGAACATGATAAAGCCAGTGATGTGAAAGGTTAGTTGATAAGAAAAGGCACTGGCAAGCGCACCACCAACAATCGGACCGAGTAGGGTTCCGGCCGTAAAGCCGGTGACTACGATTCCTAAGGAACGGCCGACTTGTGACTTTGGTGTTTGGGTGGCAATTAGGGCGTTAGCATTGGAAACAAAGCCACCTAAAGCCCCCTGAATGGCTCGTAAAACGATGAGTTGCCAGACATTGGTGGTAAAGCCCATCAAAAAGAAGATGACGCCCATCCCAGCCGCAGCCCGTAACATCATTAATTTACGACCCTTTTGATCAGCCAATTTACCCCAGAGCGGGGAAACAATGGCTGTAACGAGGAAGGTGATCGCAAAAGCTGCACCAGAATAAAGGGTTAACTCATTTTTAGAAAAATGACCCAGCGTATCAACGTACAAAGATAGGAAGGGGATAATTTCGCTTAACCCAATCCCAGTCATAAAAACCCCAAACCAGACAATAATGACATTGCGCTCCCAAACTTCTTTTTTACTTAACCAATCCATACGGTGCTACCTTTCTAATCTGTTTTAGCCTTAATTAATCATTCTAAACCGATTGGGAAAAATATGCACTGTATGGCTTGACTTTGCTTGTGAAAGGGGTTGATTTTTAATATAATAGCAATGATTATTAATTCGCTTTTGGTGGCCCATTTGGGAACATAATTACCACATTGACTAGCAGGAAGCGGAATTTAAGGGGCACTTATGACAAAGTATCGAGACTATACCGCTAGTGATGTTTTAGAGATGGTGGCATCTTATATGTCACCAGCCGACACCCAAGAAGTTAACCGGGCTTATCAGTGGGCAGCTCAGTTACACCAAGAACAACGGCGTAATTCCGGGCAACCGTATATTATTCATCCCATTCAAGTCGCCGGTATTTTGGCAGAACTACGAATGGATACAGCGACGGTAGCAGCCGGTTATTTACATGATGTGGTTGAAGATACGCCGGCAACGCTGACTGATGTAGCCGATAAATTTGACCCAGCTGTGGCTCAAATTGTCGATGGTGTCACTAAAATCAGTCAAATTAAATACCAAAATTCCCAAGAGCGGCTGGCTGAAAATCATCGTAAGCTTCTTTTGGCCATGTCTAAAGATATCCGGGTCATTATTGTTAAATTGGCTGATCGTTTGCATAATATGCGAACTCTGGATGCCCTGCGACCCGATAAACAAAAGCGGATTGCCCGGGAAACCCTTGATATTTACGCTCCTTTGGCTGATCGTCTGGGAATTAGTACGATTAAATGGGAGCTAGAGGATCTTTCGCTAAGTTATTTGGACCCTGATGATTATCATCATATTGCCTCTTTGATGGATATGAAACGTGATGAGCGTTTAGCCTACATCCAAACGGCGGTAGATGAGATTAATGCGGCCATTGATAGCTTAGGATTGCAAAATGTTGATGTTTATGGTCGGCCAAAGCATATTTACTCGATTTACCGTAAATTAGTTGACAAGCATAAGGAATTTAGTGAAATATACGACTTATCAGCTATTCGGGTTTTAACTGATACGATTCCTGACACCTATGCGGTTTTGGGGACGATTCATTCCCGGTGGACGCCAATTCCTGGTCGATTTAAAGACTATATAGCGCTACCAAAGGCTAACGGTTATCAAAGCCTACATACAACGGTGATTGGCCCGGGTGGTCGGCCAATGGAAGTCCAAATTCGGACGCATAAGATGCATGAAGTCGCTGAATTTGGGGTGGCCGCTCATTGGGCCTATAAACAAAATCGAGGTTCGGATAAACAAGCCCAAGTCGGTGATAAAAACCAACAAGCCTTAAACATGATTCAGGGAATTTTAGAGCTACAAGAAAGTGCTCAGGATGCCCAAGACTTCATGGCTGGTGTTCAGGGCGACCTGTTTGGTGATCGAGTGTATGCTTTTTCTCCGAAAGGGGATGTTTATGAACTAGCCCAGGGTGCAGGACCGCTTGATATGGCCTTTTCGATTCATTCTAATGTTGGTTTAAAGACGACCGGGGCAAAAGTAAATGGTCGAATTGTGCCCCTAGATTACAAGATTAAAACTGGGGATATTGTCGAAATCATCACCAGCCCTAATGCTAAACCGAGCCGAGATTGGCTAGATTTGGTATCAACTCGTCGAGCCCGCAATAAAATTAAACAGCACTTTAAGCAACTTGATCGTCAAGATAATATTGTGGCCGGTCGGGAAGTAATTAGTCAGGAATTAACGGAGGAACATTTCAATAGTGCTGATTTCTTAGATGAAAATCAATTAACACAAGCCGCTTTAGACTTACATTTTTCCAGTGCCGATGACATGCTAGCGGCTGTTGGTTATGGGGACATGACTGGCCAGGGGGTTGTTAAAAAGTTAACCGAAAGTGCGCGTCAGCAACAGGCTGATCAAGCCGCTCAAGAATTACAACGCGAAATTTTAGAAGAAGGGCATGCGATTACTGCTGACCAGACCGGTTTTTCTCATAAAGAGGCCAATAAGGTTAATGATATCGTGATTGCCGGGGTTGATAACCTCTTGATTCGATTGGGCCGTTGCTGTACACCAGTTCCCGGTGATGCTGTAATGGGCTACATTACTAAGGGACGTGGTGTTTCAGTTCATCGATTGGACTGTCCTAATATTCGTCAAGCTCAAGGACAGGGACAACGCTTGGTGGATGTGCAGTGGGAAGATCCTAACGGACAAAAGGCTAATTATGCCGCTGATTTGACGGTTCATGCCGAAAATAGTGGTGGCGTTTTAAATGATGTCATTCGGATCTTAAATAGTCGAACCCGCTATGTAAATGGGATTAACGGGCATGTTACCAAAAGTGGCATGATGCAAATTTCCCTATCAATCGGGGTTCGAAATGTGGAACAGTTACATGGTATTATGGATACCTTGCATAATTTACCAGCGGTTAGCACCGTTGAGCGAACTTTTCACTAGGATATAGAGGAGACTAGATTCTTGAAAGACTATTTAATGGCGATTGCGCCGATTCGGCAAAATAACCAAAAAGGGACTTTAATCGTTGATCGGCAACAGCAAAAGTCCTACTTTACGCCCCAAGTTTTACCAGAACCGCAAGCTGAACGCTGGCTATTGTGGATGTTGATTATTAGTGGTGTCTTGGTTACCCCCTATTGGTTATTAAAGTATTTTGTCACCTTACCCCGTATCATCATTCATAATCCTGCTTTATGGTGGTTAATCCTATTTTTAACCGCCGGGTTACCAATACTGGCTTGGATTTTTGGTCGTCAAAAGCAAGGCTATGATGCCAAACAATTGGTACCATTAACTGCTGATGCGGTTGATTTGACCAAACAATTGCAAAAGTGGCCCTTTGAACGGGCCTGGGTTCTCTTTGTCTTAACCTTGTTACCACCAACGGCTCTGATGTTTTTGGTTTTGTATATCATCAAAGCCGATGTGGTGGATGCCCTATTAATTACGGTTCATGGCGCCTTGTTTATGCGTCGTTTAATTCCCCATGCGATTAGCCGTATTCGGGTTTCAACCAAGCAAATTATTGAGTGGAGGTAAGCCATGCGGGTTATTTTACAGCGGGTCAGCCAAGCTTCAGTCAGAATCGATACTGAAATTGTTGGCCAAATTGACACTGGTTTGATGCTGTTAGTTGGGATTGGCCCTGATGATCAAAATGAAGATATTGATTATTTAGTTCGTAAGATTACGCGGATGCGAATTTTTGCTGATGATCAGGGACGTTTAAACCGCAGTATCTTAGATATTGAAGGAGCGATTCTATCAATTTCACAGTTTACTTTATATGCTGATACTAAAAAGAGTAACCGGCCCAGTTTTACCCAAGCAGCTGCGCCTGATTTAGCTAATCAACGGTATCAGGAATTCAATCAAGCCTTAATGGCGACCGGTTTAACTGTTCAAACCGGACAGTTTGGCGCTGATATGCAAGTTAGCTTAGTAAATGATGGCCCAGTGACTATTAGTCTAGACAGTAAAGCACCATAAAAAATGCCACAATCATCTGATTGTGGCATCTTTTATTTAACTAATCTTTATGATGGCGGTAATAGTACCAGCCAAAAGGAATTGTACTTTCTTGCCCATGAATAATCCGGCTGAGATTATTACGATGGCGGTAGAAAACAAAGGCAGTTAGTGCGACTGCAACAATGGCTAAAATCGGATCGTGGTAGTAAAAGATGGACATGATGGTTGCAAAGGAGAAGCCAATCATTGAGGCGACTGAAACCATTGATGAAAGGGACAAAATCACTAAGAATACGCCCCAGACCATGAAGAAGAAAATTGGATTGTAAGCTAGGAGGACACCGGCCGATGTCGCCACGGCTTTGCCTCCCTTAAAGCCAATCCAGACGGAAAAAGTATGGCCCAAGATGGCTGCTAAACCAACTAACATGGGATTAATCGAACTGTGAAAGAATAGGGGAAGGAGGCCAGCTAAGGTCCCCTTGAACATGTCTAGCAGCAAGACGATTGATCCTGGTACCGGTCCTAAAATTCGAAAAGCGTTGGTAGTACCAATGTTGCCGGAGCCTTCGTTACGAATGTCTTTATGGTAAACATACTTACCCAACCAATAACCTGGTACTAATGAACCTAATAAATAGGCTAATACAAACATTAAAATAGTTTCGAACATAATATCCTCATTTAATTAAAAGGTGATTTAATGAAAAATTAACAGCTACTATTTTACCATAGAGCCACTGGTGGATGAGAGGATTTGATGGATTTTACTATTGTCAGGATTTATCTTTTACTCTATGATGAAATAGATTGCCAATTTTAATGGTTGTTTTGGCACTGGAATTTTTGAAGAATTATTCAGTCGTATTAAATAATAAAGGAAATGTACTGTGGCAAAAAACGTTCACTATGATGCAGATTCAATTAAAATCTTAGAAGGGCTTGAAGCTGTTCGTAAACGACCAGGCATGTATATCGGCTCGACCGATGGCCGTGGTTTGCACCACTTGGTCTATGAAATTGTTGATAACGCCGTCGATGAAGCTTTAGGTGGGTTTGGTGATGAAATTCGGGTTACCATTCATGCCAATAATGCCATCACGGTTCAAGATTTTGGCCGGGGAATGCCTGTTAGCATGCACTCTTCCGGTAAGCCGACGCCAGAAGTCATTTTAACGGTCCTACACGCCGGTGGAAAATTTGGCCAGGGTGGGTATGCTACTTCGGGTGGTTTACACGGGGTTGGTTCCTCAGTGGTTAACGCCCTGTCAGAAAGCCTTAGTGTTGATATCATTCGTGAAGGTCATCGCTGGGTAGAAAAGTTTAAAGATGGTGGACAGCCAATCGGGACCCTAGAAGATTTAGGCCCTAGTAAGGCCTCTACGGGTACGACCGTAACCTTTAAGCCTGATCCCAATGTCTTTTCGACGACGATTTTTAATTTTGACACCCTGTCTGAACGTTTACGGGAAGCGGCCTTTTTGATGAGTGGGGTCAAGTTTATCCTTAGTGATGAACGAGTTGAGCCGATTAAAACCGAAGTTTATCACTATGACCACGGGTTAGAGTCTTTCGTTGATTTTTTGAACGAAGATAAGGCTAGCTTGGGCCCAGTTATGACTTTTGAGGGTCAAAGCGATGAGATTATCGTTGATGTAGCAGCTCAATATAATGATGGCTATTCCGAAACCCTATTGTCCTTTGTCAATAACGTGCGAACCCAGGATGGCGGTAGCCATGAAGTTGGTTTTCGTTCAGCCTGGACTAAAGCTTTTAACGACTATGCTCGTCGGGTTAGTTTGTTAAAGGATAAGGATAAAAACTTAGAAGGAACCGATGTCCGTGAAGGATTATCGGCCGTGATTTCATTACGGATTCCAGAACAACTACTGCAATTTGAAGGGCAGACCAAAGATAAATTGGGAACACCAGAAGCCCGTGGTGCCGTTGATAGTGTGGTAAATGAAACCCTCAGCCGCTTCTTACTAGAAAACGGTGATTTTGGTCAAAAGATTGTCCGTAAGGCCCTACGAGCTCGAGATGCTCGTGAAGCCGCCCGTAAGGCTCGTGAAGAGAGTCGAACTGGTAAATCTAAAGGCGCCCGGGAAAAGCTATTGTCCGGTAAATTAGCGCCAGCCCAGTCGAGAAATTCTGATAAAAATGAACTTTTCTTAGTCGAGGGTGATTCTGCCGGCGGTTCAGCTAAACAAGGCCGCGATCGTAAATTCCAAGCTATTTTGCCTTTACGGGGTAAGGTCTTAAATACCCAAAAGGCTAAATTACTCGATATTTTAAAGAACGAAGAAATTTCAACTTTGATTTATGCCATTGGGGCTGGAGTGGGTCCTGACTTTAAAATCGCTGATGCGGCTTTTGATAAAGTGATTATCATGACCGATGCTGATGATGATGGCGCTCATATTCAAACCTTGTTATTAACTTTCTTTTACAAATATATGCGCCCATTGGTTGAAGCGGGTAAGGTCTATATTGCCTTACCACCGCTTTATCGTGTCCGTTATCGTTCTAAAAAGATACCAGACGCCTTTGCCTGGACTAATGATGAACTGGCTGAAATTACTGCTAAAAACCAAGCTAGTTATGAACTAACCCGATTTAAGGGATTGGGGGAGATGAATGCGCCCCTACTGTGGGAAACCACCATGGATCCCCAATCACGAACGTTAATTCGAGTTAAAATTGATGATGCAGTTTTGGCTGAAAAACGAGTGACGACCCTGATGGGGGATAAGGTTGACCCTCGCCGGCAATGGATTGAAGCCAACGTTCAATTTACAATGGGCGATACTGGTTCAATTTTGGATAATGTTCAAGGAAATCAGCAAAACAGCGACTTCTTTGAACAGGTTCTCCAAGAAAAACAGGGCAGTAAGGTTAAGGGTAAGCCAACGCCTAAGTCCACTGAAAATCAAAATCTTGAGTTATTTTAAGAGAGCCTAGAAAGGAAAGAGGTTGCTAACAGAATGGTAGATCGGATCCAAGAACTATCGCTAGAAGCAGTGATGGGCGAGCGCTTTGGCCGCTATTCCAAATACATTATTCAAGAACGAGCCCTTCCCGATATTCGTGATGGTTTAAAACCAGTTCAGCGGCGAATTTTGTATGCCATGGAAGAAGATGGCAATACCTATGACCACCCTTACCGTAAATCGGCTAAATCGGTGGGAAATGTCATGGGTAATTTCCATCCCCACGGGGATTCATCGATTTATGAAGCCATGGTTCGTCTTTCCCAAGATTGGAAGGTAAGAGAACCATTAATCGATATGAATGGAAATAACGGTTCCATTGATAATGATCCAGCCGCAGCGATGCGTTATACCGAGTCGCGTTTATCAAAAATTGCCGATGAAATTTTACGTGATTTGGGCCAAGATACCGTTGATATGGTACTTAATTTTGATGACACCCTCTATGAACCCACGGTTTTGCCCTCACGCTTGCTGAATTTATTTATTAATGGGGCTACCGGAATTTCAGCCGGCTATGCCACTGAAATTCCCCCTCACAATTTAAAAGAAATTAATAATGCCTTGATTTATCTTTTGGATCACCCGCAGGCAACCTTGAGCCAATTGATGCGCTATGTTAAAGGACCTGATTTTCCAACTGGGGGGATTATTCAGGGGCTAGATGGAATTAAGGATGCCTATAAGACTGGCCGTGGCCGGATCATTGTTCGGGCTAAAACCGAACTAAGTGCCCTGAAGGCTGGCCGACAAAAGATTGAAATTACCGAGCTACCCTATGAAGTGGTGAAATCAAATTTGGTAGCCAAAATTGATGCCATCCGTCTCAATCGAGATGTGGCTGGGATTACAGAGGTTCGTGATGAATCGGATCGCGAAGGATTATCGATTGTCATTGAATTAGCACGTGATGCCAATGCCCAGGGAATTTTAACCTATCTATTTAAGAAAACTGATTTACAAATTTCTTATAATTTCAACATGGTTGCTATTCATCAACAACGGCCGGTCTTAGTTAGTCTTCAAGCTGGCTTACAAGCCTTTTTAGATTTTCGTAAAGACGTTGTCTTGAAGCGTTCGGCTTATGAATTAAAGCGTGCCCAAGCCCGGCAACATATTGTAGAGGGCTTAATCCGCATGTTATCGATTTTAGATCAGGTCGTGGCAACCATTCGGTCTTCTAAAAATCGAAAAGATGCTACGCAAAATTTGATTGACCAGTACCAATTTACCCAGCAACAGGCTGAAGCCATCGTGACCTTGCAGTTGTACCGTCTGACTAATACGGATGTGACCCAGTTAGAAAACGAACATGCTGAATTAAAGGCTAAAATTGAACAACTACAACGGATTTTGACGGAACAAGAAGCCCTCCATGACGTGATTCGGACTGAAATTAAAGCTATTTCTAAGCAATATGTCTCCGAGCGCCGGAGTGTGATTGAAGATCAGATTGAGGATCTAGTCATTGATACAGCCGTGACGATTCCAGAAGAAAATGTTCGTGTGCTGGTTTCTAAAAATGGTTACTATAAGCGTTCGTCACTCCGCTCCTATAAGGCTTCAGCCCCTGAAAATGGCTTGGCTGAAGATGACTTAGTTTGTTTTGAAGGGACGCTAAATACCACTCAACATTTACTATTATTTACGAATTTAGGAAATGTCATTTATCGGCCAATCTTTGATTTACCTGATTTGCGTTGGAAAGATTTGGGTGAACATTTGTCCCAGCAATTGACGAATTGGCAGGGAGATGAAAGTCTGATAGCTGCCTTAGTCGTTGACGATCCTAATGCTGAGCAAACGGTTTTGTTAACGAGTAATGATGGTTTCATCAAACAAACTAACTTAACTGATTTAATTCCTAAGGCCTATAAGAAGAAGTCGATTATGGCTATGAAATTAAAGCAGTCCACTAGTCGATTATTGGCGGTAACCATGGTTACACCAACAGCTCAATCAGAACAGGTCGTTATTTTCACTCAGGCAGCCCAAGCCCTACGTTATGAGTTGAATGAAGTACCAATTGTTGGTAATCGAACTAGTGGTGTCAAAGCGATTAATTTGTCCGATGGCGATGTCCTAGTGGCGGCTAGCCTAGCTGATGATAAAATGACGCAGGTCGCTTTAGTTGCCGAAAATGGGGCCTTTAAGCACATTAGTTTGGCTGAATTACCATTAGCACACCGAGCTACCAAAGGGGTGCAAATATTTACGCAACGCAAAACTCGTAGCTATCAATTGGCGGCGGCCTGTCTCTTGCGTACTAATGACCAAGCCGTTTCGATTTTAACGGAGCGTCAGCAGGAAGTGAATTTGCAATTAAGTGATTATAGCCAAGCTAGTCGAACTAGTAATGGTCGCGAAGTTTTGGACATTAAAAAACTGGGTCAGGCAATTCAAATTCAGCCTTTGACCCTTAGTTAAGCAGTATTAATATGATAAAATAATTAAAAAATAGGAGTGAAGTTATGGCACAGATACAAGTTTTTGGACATAAAAATCCCGATACTGATACAGTTGTTTCGGCAATTGGCGCTAGTTATCTTTTAAATCAACAGGGACTAGATACCAAGGCCTTTGCGCAAGGTAAGCCTAATGCTGAAACCCAGTACGTATTAGACTATTTTAAGGTTGAGTCTTTACCAATTATTAGTGAAGCAACTAGTGCTGAAGTGGTATTGGTTGATCACAATGAGGCAGCGCAATCAGTTGATAACCTGGCTGATGTGACCGTTAATCATATTTTTGATCATCACAAGTTTAATTTTCAAAATGCTACTCCACTTTATATCACGGCTAAGCCATGGGGTTCTGTGGCCACTATTTTGTACTTTGAATTACAAGCAGCTCAAATTGAAATTCCAGCTCAGTTGGCTGGCTTGCTCTTGTCGGGTATTATTTCAGACACCTTGCTCTTAAAGAGCCCAACGACGACTGACTGGGATCGTCAAGCTTTGCCAAGTTTGGCTCGTTTAGCTGGCCTTGATGATGTTAACAGTTATGGTCTAGCTATGCTAAAGGCGGGTACAGATTTGTCAACCCGCTCGGATCAAGAACTGTTAGATGGGGATGCCAAATCCTTTGAAATGGGTGGACACCAATTTAGAATTGGTCAGGTTAATACTGTTGACATTGATGATGTTTTGGCCCGTCAAGCTGGTTTAGAAACGGCTATGAAAGCTGAAGGTTATGAAGACTTCTTGTTTGTGATTACTGATATTTTGAATTCTAACTCAAAGGCCTTGTATCTTGGTGATACACCGGCCAGTATTGAAGCTGCTTTTGGCAAAAAGTTAGTTAATAACGTGATTGATTTGCCGGGCGTTGTCTCACGTAAAAAACAAGTTGTACCACCATTGGAAGGGCAATTTTAAACTAATTTAGTTGTCATTAAGTTAAAAATTCGTCAAAGCCTTTACACATGGCCTTGTCCCATGTATAATTGACATTTGTATTGACAAGCAAATAATTCTATTAAAAAAATACTGAGGAGCTGGAACTATGCGTATTCACGTTGTTTTAGGAAATGATGAAACTGGTGAGCGTATTTACTTGACGTCCAAGAATCGTCGTAATACGCCTGACCGTCTTGAGTTAAAGAAGTACTCACCCAAACTTCGTAAAGTTGTAACTTTTAAGGAGATTAAGTAATGGCAAAGAAATCAAAGATTGCAAAGGCAAAGCAACGTGAAGCGTTGGTTGCGAAGTATGCTGACAAGCGTGCTGCTTTAAAGGCTGCTGGTGATTACATCGGTTTGGCTGCATTGCCAAAGGATTCTTCACCTGTACGTGTTCATAACCGTGACCAAGTTGATGGTCGTCCTCACGCTTACATGCGTGAATTCGGTATTTCACGTTTGACTTTCCGTCAATTAGCACACAAGGGTCAAATTCCTGGTGTTCGGAAGGCTTCTTGGTAAGCTGAGCTTATCTCTCTTAATACGTTCATCGCTGATGGGCGTATTTTTGCTACTAGAAATCGTCAATTTGCAAATTCAAGGCATTTAGGCTATGATTAGAGTAGTTAATTTACATGAGTACTGTAAATGGGCGGGTCGATTTGACGACCGGCTCATTTTTTATGAATTGGACAGGTTTTAATTAACAGAAAGGAATTATCTTGGCAGGTCAAGCAAAAAATGCCTTACTAACATTAATACAACCGATTCTAGATGATCAGGGTTTACTTTTGTGGCAGCTTTCGATTAAGAATGGCGGCGGACAAAAAACCGTTGAGGTTTTGGTTGATCGACCAGAGCATGTCGCTGTTACCATGGATGATTTGACGCTCTTTACTCAGGCGGTCAATGAGGTTTTGGATGACGTTGACAATGATCCAATCCCTGAAGCTTATCTTTTAGATATTAGCTCGCCCGGATTAGATCGGCCTTTAGTTGAGCAATGGCACTTTCAGTGGGCTTTGGAAGGTCAAGAACCGATTGCTCTAGCCCTTTTCTCGCCCCGTTCAGGGCAAAAAAAATGGACTGGTAAGCTAACTGAGGTTACTGATCAAGGAATTACAATTGAAAGTGATCAAGGACTTCAGCAATTTAACTACGATGAAATTGCTAAGGCAGCTTTGGATGTTCAGTTTTAATTTAAGATATAACATGGAGAAAAATAAATGAGTAAAGAATTAGTCGATGCTCTGAATGCTTTAGAAGCAGAACGCGGAATTGATCGTGCCGTGGTTGTCGAAGCTTTAGAAAACGCACTTAAGGCGGCTTATAAGAAGCAATACAATGCCGCTCAAAATGTGGAAGCCACCTTTGATGACAAGAAGGGGAAGATGACAATTAAGCAGGTTAAATTAGTTGTCTTAGATGAAGATTTTGTTGATGCCGATCTTGAAATTTCTTTGAGTGACGCTTTGAAAATCAACAAAGCCTATGAACCTGGCGATGAGATTCGCTTTGATGTAACGCCTAAGGACTTTGGTCGGATGGCTGCCCAAGCTGCTAAGCAAGTCATCGTACAAAAAATGCGTGAAGCTGGTCGTGAAGCCATCTACAACAAGTTTCAAGACTATGAAAATGAGATCATTACCGGTGAAGTTGAGCGTCAAGACGCCCGTTTCCTCTACGTCATGTTGGCCGGCCAGCAAGAGGCTGTCATGGCCCCCGGTGATCAAATGCCCAATGAACATTACCGAATGCGCGATCGAATCAAAGTGTTGGTGACTAAGGTTGACAATAACCTTAAGGGTCCTCAGATCTTTGTGTCACGAACAGCGCCTGATTTGGTAAAACGATTATTTGAGCAAGAAGTTCCAGAAGTTTATGATGGCACAGTTGAAATCGTTAGCATCGCTCGTGAAGCTGGTGACCGTTCTAAGATTGCCGTTTATACCCATGATGCGGATTTGGATCCAGTTGGTGCCTTAGTGGGACAACGGGGTGTTCGAGTGCAAAACGTGGTCAATGAACTTGGTGGCGAGCACATGGACATTGTGGAATGGGTTGAAGATGAAGCGCAATATATTGCCAATGCCTTGAATCCTTCCGAGGTTACGGATGTAATCTTTGATCAGGAAAACGAACGAGTTGTGACGGTAATTGTACCTGATGACCAGTTGTCTTTGGCCATTGGTAAACGAGGACAAAATGCTCGTTTAGCTGCCCGTTTGACTGGCTTTAAAATCGATATTAAGTCTGAAAGTGAAGCTGGGGACCTCTTAAATACAAGTTCAGCTCCTGAAGTTGCTGAAGATGAGGTTGTCAGTGAGTCGGATACACCAGCTGATTTCAGTTAAAAAGGAGGCGGTGAATCATGAAAACACGCAAAATTCCGTTGCGTAAGGACATTGTCACCGGGAATATGTTTCCTAAAAAAGACCTGGTCCGAGTTGTTCGCAACAAAGAAGGCGAAGTAAGTTTAGACCCGACTGGTAAGAAAAATGGTCGGGGCGCTTATATTAGCCTAGATGTTAAGGTTGCTCAGCAAGCACAAGGTGAGCATGTTTTTGAAAAAGCTTTTGGGGTAGCAATTCCAGCTAGTTTTTATCAAGAATTAATTGAGTATGTTGACCACCAACAAGCTCGTCAGGAGCTTTTTGGTGAACGATAATCAAATAGCAATTAGAAATTTATTAGGTTTAGCTATGAAAGCTGGTAAACTAGTCTTGGGTACTGGACCAACTTTAGACGCTATTCGCCAGGAAAAGGTGCAAGTAGTTTTTTTTCCAAGTGATGGTGGGAAAAGCCAAGCCAAAAAATTTCAAGATAAGACCCAGTTTTATCATGTTCAACTGGTGCAAGACTTTGATCGAGATACTCTCAGTCAAGCTATTGGTGCTAATCGCAGTGTTTTTGGGGTTAGTGACCAAGGCTTTAGTAAAAAAATTAAACAATTACTAATCGAAAAGGAGCGCAATTAATGGCAGAAGAAAAGAAATTCTCTAGCTCAAACCAGCCTAGGCCTGCGCATAAACAAGCAAGACCAGAACGAAAAGAGTTGCCAGCTTCGCAACGTCGTCACGCTGCTAAATTGTCAGATGGGGCTTCACGGAGTCAGCAAAGTAATGACACAGCTACTCGTCGTCCTAGCCGTCCAAAGACGCAAAATGAACCCCGTAAGCAAGGTGGATCAACTGGTTCAAAACCAGCTGCTAGTGCTAACCGCAATGGACAAAGCCGTTCCAGTCGGCCAAATTCACGTTTGACACCTACTAGTGGGCGTCCGATGGTTCGTGAAAAGAAGAATTGGTCAACTAAGCCGCGTGAAGGCCAAATTAACTATTCCGCTAAAAAAGATGACAGTCTTAAGGAATACGTTAACCAGAATAAAAAAGCAGCGGAAGCTAGTCAGGCAGCTAAGACAGCCAAAACGACTAAAAAAGCCAATGCCAGTGCTTCTAATAGTAAAACTGCTAGCAAAGAAGCACCGCAAGCAGCTACAACTACCAATGGTGGTGGCCGTTTTGGTGGCGCTTTAGCCTCAGGTAATAATTCTGCTCGCAACAATGGCCGTAAGCGTAATACCAATGGGACTGGTCAGCCTACACCACGTCGTAACAATAAGCCGCATGGTTCTAAAAAGTCCCGTCGTATTGCTGCTAAGCAACAACCTAAGAAGCCAGCTACAGTACGTAAGGAACAGCCACTTCCAGAAGTTTTGGAATATCGCGAAGGTATGAACGTTCAAGATTTGGCTAAGCTTTTGCATCGGGATGCTTCTGAAATCATTAAGAAGCTCTTCTTGTTAGGAATTGTAACCAACCAAAACCAGAGTTTGGATTCTGATACCATTGAAATTTTGGCTGCCGACTATGATATTGACGCTAAGATGAAAGAAGAAGAAGATGTCGCTGATATCGATCGTTTCTTTGATGAAGATGATATCAAACCAGAAGATTTGGCTCCTCGTCCACCAGTTGTCACAATCATGGGACACGTCGATCACGGAAAGACAACTTTGTTGGATTACCTTCGTAATACCAATGTGACCGAAGGCGAAGCCGGTGGAATTACTCAGCATATTGGGGCCTATCAAGCTCGTTTGAACGATCGTTTGATTACCTTCTTGGATACACCTGGTCACGCGGCCTTTACGGAAATGCGTGCTCGTGGGGCTAACGTTACTGACATTACAATCTTAGTTGTTGCCGCTGACGATGGGGTTATGCCACAAACCATTGAAGCTATTGATCATGCCAAAGCTGCGGGTACACCAATTATCGTAGCCGTCAACAAAATTGATAAGCCAGGTGCTAATCCTGATAACGTCATGAACCAGTTGATGGCTTATGACTTAGTACCAGAAGAGTATGGTGGCGATACCATTTTCGTTAAGATTTCAGCTAAGTTTGGTCAAAATGTTGAGCAATTATTAGAAATGATTTTGCTTGAAGCGGACGTTTTGGAATTAAAGGCTGATCCTAAGATTCCAGCCCGTGGCTCTGTCATCGAAGCTCGCTTGGATAAGGGTCGTGGTCCGGTAGCAACTGTTTTGGTTCAACAAGGAACAATGCATGTTGGTGATCCAATCGTAATTGGTAATACTTACGGCCGTGTTCGTACAATGACCAATGAACGTGGTATCGATATGGAAGCTGCTACCCCAGCAACACCGGTTCAAATTACTGGATTAAATGATGTACCACAAGCTGGTGATCGTTTCATCGTTATGGCTGATGAAAAGACCGCCCGTGCAGCTGGTGAAGAACGTGCAAAACGTGCTCGTGAAGAAGTCCGGAATGCTGGTTCAGTCGTTACCTTGGATACTTTGTTTAACACTATGGCTGAAAAGGCTATGAAGACTGTCCCAATTATTGTTAAGGCCGATGTTCAAGGTTCAGTTGAAGCTTTGACTGGTTCATTAAAGAAGATTGAAGTTGATGGCGTTCGTGTTGATATTATTCACACTGCTGTTGGGGCCATTAACGAATCAGATGTTAGCTTGGCTGAAGCTTCTGGTGCAATTATTATTGGTTTCAATGTTCGGCCAACGCCATTTGCTCGTTCACAAGCTGAAAACGATCAAGTTGATATGCGTTATTACAACGTCATTTATAACGCAATTGATGATGTGACCGCAGCCATGAAGGGCCAGCTAGAACCTGTCTACGAAGAAAAGATTATTGGACATGTCCTAGTTAAGGAACTCTTTAAGTTCTCCAAGGTTGGAACCATTGCCGGGGCCAGCGTTGAAGAGGGTAAGATTACTCGCGATGCTAAAGTTCGTATCGTTCGTGACGGCACGGTCGTCTATGAAGGTGAGCTGGCTTCATTGCAGCGAGGTAAAGACGCTGTTAATGAGGTTAAGATGGGATTTGACTTTGGATTTACCGTTAATAAATTTAACGATATCCAGCCTGGTGATACAGCTGAAGCTTATATTATGGAAGAAGTTAAGCCTAAATAAGGTCGTAATACCCATTTAATGATGGAATGAGGAAGGTGGTAAGAATGGCAAATGCACAACGAGCTGGGCGTTTAGCTCAGGAAATTCAACGTGATGTTTCAGACCTTCTGTTAAAGCGGATCAATGATCCTCGCTTACAGGACGTTACAATTACCAGTGTGGATGTTTCGGGTGATCTTCAGATTGCCACGATTTACTATTCCATTCTGTCAGACGCTACTAGTGAGCAAGAAAAAGTTGCTCAAGGATTACAAGCTGCATCAGGCTTGATTCGTAAAGAACTAGGAAGTCGTTTGACAGTTTACAAAATTCCGGAGTTGCGTTTTGAATTAGATAGTTCGGTTCAATATGGTGATCATATTGAAAGTTTGATTCGCCAACTTCATAAAAAAGATTGACTGCAAGAAACGCTGCCTTTATTTGAGGTGGCGTTTTCTGCATACATACAGATTATTTCTCTTAATAAGAAAGGAAGTACCAAATCATGGATCAACCACTTACAATTAACCCTATCGTAAAAAATATGGCCCCAGATAAACTACTCGGCTTTCAAAAAGAAATTAGTCAAATTCCGGATGTGCTTAAATTAACCTTTGGCGAACCAGGTTTTAATGTTGCTGATCCTATTAAAGAAGCGGCGATTAAGTCCATTGAAGCTAATCGCTCGCACTATGCCGAAAGCCAGGGGGAATCACCTTTACGGCAGGCGGTGGTTGATTATTTTAATCGACGTTATCATCTTAACTATCAAAGTAAAGATCAAGTGATTGTTACTTCTGGTGTAACTGAGGCCATTAATGTGATTTTCCAAACTCTCTTAGCCCCAGGGGATGGCTTATTGGTACCCGAACCTGCTTATGGCCCTTATTTTTCATCGTTAGATTTAGCGCATGGGGTTTGTATCAGTATTGATACGGCAGTACATGAATTCAAATTAACACCTCAACAGGTAGAAACTGCTATTGAACAGGCCCGGGTACCAGTTAAAGCGATTTTGCTCAATTATCCCAATAATCCGACTGGGGTAACCTATGATCGTTCAGAATTAGAGGCACTGGCTGAGGTATTTAAAAAACATCAGATCTGGGTTATCTCAGATGAAATTTACTCTGAATTAACTTATCAGGGACAGCATGTTTCTATGGCAGAAATACTACCAGAGCAAACGATTCTGTTAAACGGTCTTTCAAAGTCACATGCGATGACCGGGTATCGGGTTGGTTTTATCTTAGGGCCAGAAGCTACGATTACTGAAATGCAGAAGGTGCATGGCGCGCTAGCCTTTGCCATTCCGACTTTTATCCAAGATGCAGCGCAGATGGCCATGGTTGAAGATGATGACCGAATCAATATGATGAAGGGCACCTATCAAAAACGGCGAGATTACATGGTTGAAATTTTAGAAGGACTTGGTTTTACAATTGCTAAACCAGCTGGGGCTTTTTATATCTTTGCTAAGTTACCGGCTGATATGGGGACCGATGGCCATCAGTTTGCTTTAAAAATGGCTCAAGTTGCTAAAGTAGCGGTTATTCCTGGTGAATGTTTTGGTGGCCTCCCAAGTAGTCAAGCCTATATTCGTCTGTCCTATGCGGCTAGTGATGAAGATGTTAAGGACGGTCTGACTAGAATTAGTCAGTATGTGACTGCATTACGAACAAATGGGTGACAAAATGGTTGATGGTATCTTAGTTGTAAATAAGCCGGTTGGCATGACTTCTTTTGATGTTGTTGCCCGTTTGCGACGCCGTTTAGGTCAAAAAAAGATTGGCCACGCGGGGACACTAGATCCTAGTGTTGATGGTGTTTTGGTCTTAGCTTTAGGTAAAGCGACTAAATTAATCGATGTTTTACAAAGTCGTCCAAAGACTTATCAGGGGGAAATTACCCTTGGCTTTCAAACTGAAACTGAGGATCGCGAGGGAACCATCATTAGAGAACAGGCGCTAACCAGCCCGTTGCCGGTTGATGACATTGATCAGGCGCTTGCCCATTTTCGCGGACAAATCACCCAGATTCCACCGCTGTATTCGGCGGTTAAAGTGGCTGGTCGACGGTTGTATGAATATGCCCGTGCCAATGAGCCGGTAGAACGGCCCACCCGCTCTGCTTATATTTATGATTTCAAACGAACTAGTCAACCAGAATTTGATGGCCGTTATCAAAGTTTTGATTTTCAAGCGCAAGTTTCTAAGGGAACTTACATTCGGACCTTAGCCAGCGATGTTGGAGAGTTTCTTAATTTACCAGCAACCATGACGCGCTTGACTCGTATCAGTGGGAGTTGCTTTGATTTAAGTCAGGCCAGTCCCTTGGATGAGCTGTTAGCTTTACCAGTGGCGCAAGTTGTTGAGCGGATTGTACCAATTAATCAAATCTTAGATTGGCCAATTAAGGAACTAGAGCAGTCCGAATGGTTTGCGGTTTCTAATGGACAAAAAATTTCAGATTGGCCGATTAATCAGAGCGGCTATCTTCAGCTATACTATCAAGGACAGCTTAAAGCTGTTTATCAATACGATTCAGAGCAGGCGCTTTGGCGCTCGCGGTATGTTTTTTCAAATCGGTGAACTATGTTAGCACAAGTAACGCATTTACATTTTCCGCTTAAAAATTTTAAGCCTTTGGCTCAAAAGACCGTCATTGCGATGGGCTTTTTTGATGGTGTTCATCGTGGACACCAGGCGGTGATTCAAACGGCCGCCAAACTAGCCCAAGAACGACATTTGCCCTTGGTGGTCTTAACTTACAATCCTTATCCTGAGGCAGTTTTTAAAAAGATGGCCTTGCCTCTTCGGTATTTAACGCCTTTACCACAAAAGACCGCTTTACTGAGTCAACTAGGGGTAGAGCAGGTTTACTGCCTACAATTAACCTCTCATTTAGCTGTCCAAAGTCCGCAAAATTTTGTCGATCAAGTTTTGATGCAACTTAATCCAGCGATAGTTGTGGCTGGTTTTGACCATTTGTATGGTTTAGCCAGCCAACACGCTGATATGCAACATTTGGCGATTTATAGTCGAAATCGCTTTGAAGTGGCTGTTGTGCCAGCTCTAAATGATGTTGGTAAAGTTTCTTCAAGTCGGATTAGGCAAGCCTTATTAGCGGGTCGAGTAGCTGATGCAGCGGCCGATTTAGGACGCTATCATCAAACGAGTGGTTTGGTGGTGCATGGAGATGCTCGCGGAAGAACTTTAGGATATCCGACCGTTAATATCGCAACACCAGAAGCTGAGTGGTTACCAACCATTGGGGTATACGCGGTTAAAATTCAAATTAATGAACGGTGGTATCAGGGGATGGCTAGCATTGGCCGTAATATCACTTTTGAAGCGGAACGGCCGATTACGGTCGAAATCAATATTTTTGATTTTAATGACCAGGTTTATGGTGAGTTAGTTCAAATTCAATGGATTGCCTACTTACGTGGTGAAGAAAAATTTGCCAGTGCGGATGAATTGGTCGAGCAACTCCATCGAGATAAAGCCCAGGCGCAAGCCCTTTTAATAGCAGTTAACGATTAAGCCGTTAACTGCTTTTTAGCACTTAAAAAAAAGAGTGCTAAAAGTCTTGCAAAATAAAAAAGATTCAGTATAATATAGTTATTGGCAGTCGAATAATGTGAGTGCTAAACCGAAAGGTGGGAAGTTGATGTTAACTGAACGGCAAAAGTTGATTTTAGGAGCGATTGTTTATCAGTATACGCAAACGGCCCATGCTGTCGGATCAAAAAAGTTACAAGAACAACTTAATATTAAAGTTAGTCCAGCCACCATTCGTAATGAGATGGCGGTTCTAGAAGAAGCCGATTTGATTCGTAAGTTACACACTTCGGCTGGTCGAGTGCCTTCAGTTGCTGGGTATCGTTATTATCTTGATAACTTAATGATTAGCCGCTCGGTTAGTCAAAACGATATTGAACGATTATTAACCAGCTTAAGTGGTAATTTTCATGAAATTGATGATTTCCTGGATGAAACGGCGAAACGTTTGTCGGAGCTAACCAATTGTACGGCTTTGATTTTGAAACCACCTTATGTGGATTTGAAAATTTCTAGTTTCCAATTGATTCCGCTGGAAGGCCGACAATTAATTGCGGTCTTGGTGACCAACTACGGTAAAGTGACCAGTCAAACTTTTAAGTTACCGCAAGGTCTACATGCTGATTCACTAACCAATATGGTTGCTTATATTAATGCCCAAATGGTTGGTCGACCGGTTAAAGAAGTGCTGACGATGATGAATTCGGGTGAGTTACCAATTCAGTTAACCCGTGAAATTCAAAGTCCAGCTGCCTTCTTACAATTGTTCGGTGAGGTTTTAGCTCAATCTATTGAAGAACACGTTCATGTTGGTGGACGATTAAACGTCTTGGAGTTGACTGAAAATCGTTTCGACGATTTGACCAAGGCTCGTCGATTGTTGGAATTGCTAGATTCACCGCAAGCCTTGCGACATTTAGCTCGGTCATCTGGTGCTGGCATTTCAATTAAAGTTGGTAGTGAGATCGGCGAGGATTTATTAGATGCTTATAGCGTCTTAAGCCGGCATTTCTCAATTGGTCAACAAGACCAAGGCATAATCATTTTGGTGGGGCCGGTTCGTATGCCTTATGCCCAAAATGCTTTAATTTTAAATATATTTGGTCAAGCTTTAACACAAAAGATGTTAGATTACGTATAACAAATTCAGGAGGACGTTTCAGTGGCAAAAGAGGACAAAGAACAAGTTCAAACTGATCAAGAATTAAAACAAGATCAGGATAATGGTCAAACAGCTGAGACTAAGCAGGCTGAAGAGACTGCCCAAGCTGCTAATCAAGACCAAGTTGCAATTGAAGCTGATGATCAAATTGCCCAGTTAGAAAAACAAGTGGGAGAATTAGAAGATCAGTTGTTACGCAGTCAAGCTGAAGTGCAAAACATTCAACAGCGGAACGCCCGTGAAATTTCAAATATCCGTAAGTATGACGGACAACGCTTAGCAACAGCAGTTGTACCCGTAGTGGATAATTTGGAACGCGCTTTAGCGGTTGAAGATGCTGAAGATGAAATTGCTCTTCAAATTAAAAAAGGGGTTGAGATGACTCTTAAAACCCTGCGTCAAGCCTTAACTGATAACGGTATTACTGAAACCGGTAAGGTCGGCGAAGAGTTTGATCCTAATACCATGCAAGGAATTCAAAGCGTGAGTGCTGACGAAGTCGATGATGTTGAAGCTGATCAAGTGGCTCGAGTATTGCAAAAGGGTTACTTGTTACATGATCGTGTTATCCGTCCAGCCATGGTGGTTGTGGCAACAAAGTAATGAACTTGGTGAATCAGCCCAATGAGGCACCACACCTTAAAAAGCTAATGAATGTTTAAATTTTATAAGAAAAGGAAGTTGTAATTTTATGTCCAAGATTATTGGTATTGATTTAGGAACAACAAATTCTGCAGTTGCTGTCTTAGAGGGTGGTAAGCCTAAGATTATCACTAACCCTGATGGTGGCCGTACAACCCCTTCAGTCGTTTCATTTAAGAACGGCGAAATTCAAGTTGGTGATGTCGCTAAGCGTCAAGCCATTACTAACCCAGATACTGTTAGCTCAATCAAGTCTCACATGGGGGAGGCAGGTTACAAGGTTAAGGCTAACGATAAAGAATACACACCACAAGAAATTTCAGCAATGATTTTGCAATATATTAAGGGATATGCTGAAGACTACTTGGGTGAAACTGTTGATAAGGCCGTTATTACTGTACCTGCCTACTTTAACGATGCTCAGCGTCAAGCAACTAAGGATGCTGGTAAGATTGCTGGTTTGGAAGTTGAACGTATTATCAATGAACCAACAGCTGCATCATTGGCCTATGGTCTTGACAAGTTAGATCGTGATGAAAAGATTTTGGTTTATGACTTGGGTGGTGGAACTTTTGATGTTTCTGTCCTTGAATTAGGTGATGGTGTCTTTGAAGTTTTGTCAACTAATGGAGACACTCATCTTGGTGGAGATAACTTTGATAACAAGGTTATTGATTACCTAGCTGAGCAATTTAAGGCTGACAACGGCATTGACTTGCGTGATGACAAGTTAGCTTTGCAACGTTTGAAGGATGCTGCTGAAACAGCTAAGAAGACTTTGTCTTCTGCTAACGAAGCTCAAATTGATTTGCCATTTATTGCTTCTGGTAGTGAAGGTCCATTGCACTTGCAAACGACTTTGACCCGTGCTAAGTTCAACGAATTGACTGCTGATTTGGTTAAGAAGGCTGAGCAACCAGTTTTGAACGCCTTAAAGGATGCTGGCCTATCATTCTCTGATATTGATGAAGTAATCTTAAACGGTGGTTCAACTCGTATTCCTGCTGTGCAAGAATCTGTTAAGAAATTGACTGGTAAAGAGCCTAACCACTCAATTAATCCTGATGAAGCGGTTGCCTTGGGTGCTGCGGTTCAAGGTGGTGTTATCTCTGGTGATGTTAAGGACGTGGTTTTGCTTGATGTTACCCCATTATCACTTGGTATTGAAACCATGGGTGGTGTCTTCACTAAGTTGATTGAACGTAATACGACAATCCCAACTTCTAAGTCACAGGTATTTTCAACTGCTGCTGATAATCAACCAGCCGTTGATATCCATGTCTTGCAAGGTGAGCGCTCAATGGCTGCTGACAACAAGACTTTGGGTCGTTTCCAATTAGCAGATATTCCAGCTGCTCCACGTGGGGTTCCTCAAATTGAAGTTACCTTTG
Organism: Convivina intestini; assembly: GCF_003096575.1. Lineage (GTDB taxonomy): Bacteria > Bacillota > Bacilli > Lactobacillales > Lactobacillaceae > Convivina > Convivina intestini. Next base: position 361,926 of record NZ_QEKT01000001.1, on the reverse strand, counting down.
ATATTGATCGGAACGGGATTGTGAACGTTTCAGCCAAGGATTTGGGTACTCAAAAGGAACAAAAGATTACCATCCAAGCTGCTGGTGGTTTGTCAGATGAAGAAATCGAAAAGATGATGAACGACGCTAAGGCCAATGAAGAAGCCGATGCTAAGAAGAAGGATGCTGTTGATACGCGCAACAACGCTGACCAATTAATTTTCCAAACTGAAAAGACTTTGGAAGAAGTTGGCGACAAGCTTCCTGACGCTGATAAGAAGGCTACCCAAGATGCCTTGGAAGCTTTGAAGAAGGCTAAAGAAGATGCCCAAGCTGAAGATGCTGATTTGACAGATTTGAAGGCTAAGACTGAAGATTTGACTAAGGCTGCTAGTGAATTAGCTGCTAAGTTGTATCAACAGGCTGCTCCACAACAAGACGGTCAGGCTCAACCAAAGGATGACAATACTGTTGATGGCGACTTCGAAGAAGTTAACCCAGATGACAAGAATAAAAAGTAATAATTAGTAAAACAAACCGTCCATGGGGGCGGTTTGTGTACATAGTTTAATAAGAAAAGGAGTATCCTGGTGAATAATACTGAATTTTATGAGCGTTTAGGGGTCGATAAAAATGCTAGTCAGGATGAAATTAAAAAAGCTTATCGTAAGCTCTCTAAAAAATATCATCCAGATTTGAACCACGAACCTGGGGCTGAAGATAAGTATAAAGATATTCAAGAAGCTTTTGAGACTTTAGGAAATCCTCAAAAGCGTTCCCAGTATGATCAATTTGGTGCTGCTGGTGCCCAAGGTGGTTTCGGAGGTCAAGGATTTGGCGGCTTCCAAGGTGGACAGGGTGGCTTTAGCGACTTTTCTGACTTGGGTGATATCTTTAGTCAAATGTTTGGTGGTGGTTTTGATCCCAATGCTCCTCGTAAAGGACGGGACTTACAGTACCGGATGCATTTGACCTTTGATGAAGCTATCTTTGGAACAGAAAAAACAATTAAATATAGTCGTGAAGCCGATGGTCAAGGCCAGCAACATGAAGTTAAGGTAAAAGTTCCAGCTGGTGTCGAAACTGGTCAACAAATGCGTTTGAATGGTCAAGGAGAAGCCGGTGTTAATGGCGGTCCTCAAGGTGATTTGTACGTTGTCTTCTCAGTTGGGGCTTCATCTGAAGGCTTTGAACGTGATGGAGCTGACATCTATTTGCAACAAGACATTAGTTTTGTCAGTGCTGCCTTAGGTGATGAGATTGACGTCAAAACTGTTCATGGCGATGTTAAGCTAAAAATTCCGGCTGGTACGCAAAATGGTCGGCGTTTCCGCTTAGGGGGCAAGGGCGCTCCTCGCCTACATGGTAGTGGTCATGGAGACCAGTTTGTGGTGGTCAATGTGGTGGTTCCAACGCGCCTAAATAAGGATCAAAAGAATGCCCTAGAAGAGTTTGCCAGCGCTTCCAACATGAAGCGTAGTAAGAAGAAGTCAATTTTTGATTTATAAGCAAGTAAAAAAGCAATCCAGCTGGATTGCTTTTTTATTCAATATATTTAGTTTGATCGTCAACATGCCAAGGGTCATTTTGATTGATATGATCATAGTATAAATGTCCATGGAGATGATCAATTTCATGCTGGAAGACAATCGCTGGATAGCCTCGTAATTTAATGGTTTGACTTTGACCCTCTTCGTCTTGATAGCGAACGGTAATTCGATTGGAACGGGGGACAAAACCAGGAACATCTTCATCAACTGATAGACAACCTTCACCAACGTTTAAGGCTCCTCGTTGGACGGTTTCACTAACAATGACTGGATTAAAAATGACGCCCTTAAAGTAAGGCTCCTCGTCACTTTCTTGCGGGTTTTGTGCCGGAATCAAGACCGCTGCCATTTGAAGGGCATAGCCAACCTGCGGGGCAGCCAGGCCAACTCCTGGACGAAGTCCATATTTTTCGTTAGCCTCATCATCCTGGGAAACTTCTAAATAGGTCATCATATCCTGGGCTAATTGACGATTTTCGTCACTTAGAGGGAAGGGGACGGCCTGACTGATTTCCCGTAAAACGGGGTTCCCGTCACGGGTTATTTTATCCATGGTAAAACGGACTTTCATACTGTTCTCCTTCAAGTAAAATCTTATCCTAGTATATCAAAACTTAGCTTTTTGCCAATGTTGATGTTGAAATATCCTTTTGAAGATGGAGAAAATAACGCTTGCTTGCTAGAATAGAGATTGAGTAATTAAGACAGTTGAGTGGAGAATAAAAAATGACTTTTAGCTGGTTGTTAGATAAATATCGCGGATCAATTCAGTTTAGTGACAAAGAAGTCCAGCTTTTGTCAAAGGATGGATGGGATCAAGCCAGTCAATGCAAGGCGGCCCAGTACTTGTATCAGCAAAAGCTGACTTCATTAGAACAGATTGAAAAACAAAAAGCCCACATGTGGCATCAAATTCATGCTATCGGTAGTGAATTTTATACGCAGATGTACCAAGCTAGTCAAAAAGGACCAGTTCAGCGGCTTCAAATGTTGTTGGGGCAATTAGGAGCTAAAATCGATCAGTACCACTTCTTGCAAATACAAGGGGCTTATCACTTTGATGCCCAGTTAGCGCCCCATGCTCCTTTCTTAGTGCTCCTATGTCAAGATATCCAACAGGTATTTAAATCACAGACTTTGGCTGATTATGCTCAAGGGGAGGGGGAGCTAGCGCTCCTAGCTCAGCAAATTCATCTTTTGCGCTACTGGATTGATCGACAAAATATTAACTATATTCGGGAAAATTTTCCTGGTGGCAATGACTATCAAAAATTACTAAATTACCAAACTTACTATGGCTTAGCCCTTGACTATCAAACCGATGCTACCTATCACAATCGTTATCAGGGCCGTTTCATTTATCCGAATAATTTTAAAGTTCAAGTAACGGCAAAAAGTAAGCATGCTGAGTTTATTATTGATTTAGTTCGAGGCGATTTTGTCACCCAATGGGATGTCTTAAAAAAGTTGGATAATGGTTTAATCGATAGTCAACCGGACCACTATGGCCAATATGAACTGTCGATTATTGCCAATACAGAATCATTTAATTTTGGTCAGGTGCATCATAAAAGTCATTGGCGTTTGGATATTGAACACCCATCAGATGCGCAATTGCGTCAAAGGGCTACCCAACAATGGCCTTATGAACCGGATGTATTTGATAAACAACAGCCGGGTCAGTACTTGGACATTGTCAAAAAAGGTGGTCCCCGTGACGTGTATGCTTGGCAAGAAATACCCTTAGCCCAGCGACAGGAGGTTTATCACAACTATTTGGCCAATTATCAAAATAGCCGGTCACGCAGTCTTGGCTTTGCTAAATTTGCCGAACAACAAAAAATAGCAGCCACTAAGGCTGAGGCGGCTAAAAAGAAGGAGGAGCGCGATGAATAATTATCAACTACCAATTGATGGCAATTGGACAACTGCCGATATTATTGCCGTGTCGACTTTGGTTGATGATGTGCTCATTGCTCATGAAGCAGGGGTTGACTGTCAGAAAATATTGGCTGATTATCAGGCCTTTTGCCAGGTAATCCCGGCTAAAAGTGAACAAAAAGCGTTTGATCGTGATTTAGCCCAACAAACCGGCTACAGTATTTACCAAACGATTAAACAAGCCCAACAAACCACCCGAAAGCAATTACACCTATGACAGATAGTGACCTCAAAGAATTAAAGGCTATTGATCAAATGGTGTGCCACTGGTTAGAAGAGTTGATGCATCAAGCTCAGGGACTAGTTCAAAGCCATTTAGATGTTCAACATAAGGATGGAGATACTCGTAATTTAGTCACCAATGTTGATCGGGAAAATGAGCGTTGGCTTGATCAAAAGATTCGAACTTTTAATCCAGAAGCCAAAATCATCAGTGAAGAGGGTTTTGGTGATCATCCGCTGGATATGGAGGGAGATGTCTGGTTTGTTGATCCCATTGACGGTACGATGAATTTTGTTCATGAACATACTGACTTTGCCATCATGGTTGCCCTATATCGGGATGGGCAACCCTTGCTAGGTTGGATTGCTGATGTGATGGGCAATGATATCTATCACGGGGGACCGGCCATCGGCGTTCAAATCAATCAGCAACAATTATCAGCCAGTCCTGACCTGCAGTTGTCACAAAGTATTCTCATGCTCAGTGGGCGTCGCTTGGTTGCCGGCGATTATGGTTATAAGACCCTAGCACAAAAGGCCTTAGCCTTTCGGGTGATTGGTTCAGCTGGCATTACCTTTTCATATTTATTAAAAGGACAGGTTAATGGTTATTTTTCAAAATTAATGCCTTGGGATGTGGCTGCTGGTCGAGTTTTAGCGGAAGGCTTGGGATTTATCGTCACTAATCTTGACGGACAAGCGCTGAATATGCTATCATCAAACACAGTATTAATTGCTACTGACAGTACACATCATGAAATTGTAACGATGTTGAAGGGCTAGGGAATCCGTTTTCCCTAGCTTTTAATGTGAGTAGTATCAACATTAAAGGAGCACTAGGAAATTGGCAAAACTTCGCGAAGATATTCGTAATATCGCTATTATTGCCCACGTCGACCATGGAAAGACGACGTTGGTTAATGAAATGTTAAAGCAATCAGATACATTGGATGCCCGTAAGGAAGAGGCCCTTGGGGACCGTGTTATGGATACCAATGATATCGAAAAAGAACGTGGTATTACGATTCTTTCAAAGAATACTGCTGTTCGAGTTGGTGATAAGCAAATCAACATCTTGGATACTCCTGGTCACGCCGATTTCGGTGGAGAAGTTGAGCGTATCATGGGAATGGTTGATGGTGTTTTGTTGGTTGTTGACGCCTTTGAAGGAACGATGCCTCAGACTCGTTTCGTTTTGAAAAAGGCCTTCGAGCAACACTTGACACCAATCGTAATCGTCAACAAGGTTGACCGTCCTGGTGCCCGTCCTCAAGAAGTTGTCGATGAAGTTTTGGATTTGTTCATTGAATTGGGTGCTGATGATGATGATTTGGACTTCCCAGTTATCTTTGCTTCAGCTATGAACGGAACTAGTTCTTACGATCCTGATGTAGCGACGCAAGAACACACAATGAAGCCAATCTTTGACACAGTCTTTAAGACAGTGCCAGCCCCAGTGGATAACTCTGATGAACCTTTGCAATTCCAAGTTGCCATGTTGGACTATAACGACTTCGTTGGTCGTATTGGTATTGGTCGTGTTAAGCGTGGAACAATCAAGGTTGGAGACAACGTTGAAGTTTTGAAGCTTGACGGTTCAACACAAAGTTTCCGTGTTACTAAGTTGGCTGGTTTCATCGGCTTGGACCAAGTTGATATCAAAGAGGCTAAGGCTGGAGATTTGATTGCGGTTTCAGGAATGGAAGATATTTCCGTTGGTGAAACGGTTGCTGATCCACAGCATCCCGAAGCCCTACCTTTGTTACGTATTGATGAACCTACTTTGCAAATGACTTTCCGTCAAAATGACAGTCCCTTTGCTGGTCGTGAAGGTAAGTTTGTAACTGCTCGTCAAATTGATGATCGTTTGCGCCGTGAATTGCATACTGATGTTTCTTTGCGTGTTGAAGATACCGGTCAAGCTGGTGCTTGGTTAGTTTCTGGACGTGGTGAATTGCACCTTTCAATCTTGATCGAAACAATGCGTCGTGAAGGCTTCGAATTGCAAGCTTCTCGTCCACAGGTTATCTTCCGTGATATCGATGGCGAAACTTGCGAACCTTACGAATCAATTCAAATTGATACTCCTGATGAATATGCTTCAGCGGTTATTGATTCTTTGAACCAACGTAAGGGTGAAATGCAAAACATGGAATCAGTTGGCAATGGCCAGACCCGTTTGATGTATATGGCACCTTCACGTGGTTTGATTGGTTACTCAACTGAATTTATGACTGCAACCCATGGTTATGGTATCTACAACCATACTTATGCTGAATACCGTCCAATGGTTCGCAATTGGGAACCTGGCCGTCGTAACGGCGCTTTGGTTTCAATTACGCAAGGTCAAACTACTAACTATGCCATCATGGGTGTTGAAGACCGTGGACAAATGTTCATTCCTGCTGGAGTGGATGTTTATGAAGGTATGATTGTTGGTATGAATGCTCGTGATAACGATATTTCCGTTAACGTTACTAAGGCAAAGCCACAGTCTAACGTTCGTTCTTCTAACAAGGACCAAACTGCTTCAATCAAGACACCACGTACTATGAACTTGGAAGCATCTTTGGAATTCTTGAACGATGACGAGTATGTCGAAGTAACCCCAGAGAACGTTCGTATCCGTAAGGCTATTTTGAACACTGCTGAGCGTGAAAAGGCTGCTAAACGCCGTAAGGCATCTTCTAACTAATTTTTATAACGGGTAGAGAACTACCCCTTGTGGAGCTATGGCACAATCTGGTACTGCAGCGGACTCGAAATCCGTCGAGCCGTCGTATGGCGGTGTGCGGGTTCAAATCCCGCTAGCTCCTTAGTTAATTAAAATCTGGCTTGACAGTTGCTAGTCTTCTAGTTATGATGTAACCATAATAAAACCAATGACAAGGATAAGGTTACGTTTTGACAGTTAGAAACCTCATGGCTGATGAAAATGAGGCAACGGCGTAGTTTTGACACCTTAGAGGTATACATCATTAAATTGATCGTGAGTTGCGCGTTAAGCAACTTGAGAGTGTTGTCTAACACTGAATTTAAGGTGGTACCGTGCAAAAGCACCCTTAACGACTTAGTCGTTGGGGGTGCTTTTTATTTGGTTAATGATAAAGCGGAGGGTACGATTAACGTACAAGTAAATTTATGGCAAAAACAACTTTTCAACGTCCTAAAGGAACAGCCGATATTCTGCCAGATCAAGTGTATCAGTGGCAAAAAATTGAGGCCGTAGCCCGGACATTATTTGATCGTTATGGTTTTGGTGAGATTCGTACACCAATTTTTGAAAATTTTGAGGTTTTTGCTCGTTCGGCTGGGGATACATCGGATGTCGTTACCAAGGAAATGTATGATTTTCATGACAAGGGTGATCGACATATGGCTTTGCGCCCTGAAGGAACTGCCGGCGTAGTGCGGGCTTATTGTGAAAATAAGCTATATGGACCAGAACATGAAAAGCCTTATAAGGTCTTTTACATGGGACCAATGTTTCGCTACGAGCGTCCTCAAGCCGGGCGTTTCCGTCAATTCCATCAAATTGGGGCAGAGGCCTTTGGTTCTGACTCACCTGCTTTAGATGTTGAAATGATTGCGATGGTGGTTGATTATCTAAAAAATCTTGGCTTAAAAAACCTAACGGTAGCCATTAATTCGCTTGGTGATGCTCAGTCCCGCGCTCAATATCGTCAGGCGTTAATTGACTACTTAAAGCCCCATTTTGATGAACTTTCCAGCGATTCACAAACTCGTTTGGAAAAGAACCCATTGCGCGTATTGGATTCTAAGGCTCCTCAAGATCAAGCCATCGTGGCCCAAGCCCCTTCTATTTTAGATTTCCTTTCACCAGCGTCAGTTGAGCATTGGCAGGCCGTACAAGCCTTACTTGATCAATTAAATATCAGTTATGAAATTGATAGCAGCATGGTACGTGGTTTAGATTATTATAATGACACTATTTTTGAAATTATGACTAATGATGAAAGCCTTAGTGGTGCAGCAACGATTGCTGGGGGTGGTCGTTATTCTGGTTTGGTTGAAGAATTTGGTGGTCCGGCAACGCCTGGGGTTGGTTTTGCAATTGGCGTTGAACGCCTCATAAGCTTGTTAGCTGCTCAAGGCCAGCTGCCAGCTGATCAAGCTGACGTTGACTTCTATGTCGTAAACATTGGTGATGAAGCCCAGGTTGCTAGCCTGGCAGTGACCCAGCAGTTACGTCATTTGGGATATAAGGCCCAACGTGATTATCTAGATCGCTCGGCCAAGGCACAGTTTAAGAGTGCCAATCGCACGGGGGCTCGCTTTGTGATTACCATTGGGGCAAGTGAACTAGAAAAGGGTGTTGTTGCCTTAAAGAATATGGCAAGCGGACAACAACACGAAATTAGTTTGAATGAACTGACACAAGCTGTACCAACAATTATGCAAGCAGCCAGTCAAGGAGAATGAAAATGGAACGGACAACATACGCTGGATTAGTAAACGAGAGTTATTTAGATCAGACAGTAACATTGACTGGTTGGGTGCAAAAGCGCCGCAATTTTGGTGAGTTGGTCTTTATTGACCTGCGTGACCGAGAAGGAATCGTACAATTAACTTTTAATGCTAAGCATCCACAAGCCTTGGCAATTGCCCAAGAAGCTCGCAGTGAATACGTTTTGGCAGTTACTGGAAAAGTTGTTAGACGGGCTGATGACCAAATCAATACGAAACTGGCTTCTGGCCAAATTGAAATTGAAGTCCAAGAAGCTGAAATTTTAGCTAGCTCTAAGACCCCACCTTTTTATATTGAAGATGGCGTTAATGCTAACGAAGAATTAAAGTTGCAGTATCGTTATCTGGATTTGCGTCGGCCAGAAATGCAAAAAAACTTACGTATCCGTTCAAAGTTGATGGCTAGTGCTATGCGCTTTATGGATGAGCATGATTTCATTAACATTGAAACGCCTTATCTGGCTAAGTCTACCCCAGAAGGAGCTCGTGATTATTTAGTACCTTCACGAGTATTTCCGGGATCGTTTTATGCTTTGCCTCAGTCACCACAACTTTTTAAGCAACTATTGATGGGCGCCGGCTTTGATCGTTACTTCCAAATTGCCCGTTGTTTCCGTGATGAAGATTTGCGTGGTGATCGTCAACCTGAATTTACTCAGTTGGACTTAGAAACTAGCTTTATGTCAGCTGAACAAATTCAAAATTTGGTCAGTCAATGGGTTAAACAAATCATGAAAGACGTGGTTGATTTTGATCTTGACATTGACCATATCCAAATTTTGACCTGGCAAGAGTCGATGGACCGTTTTGGAACTGACAAGCCTGATTTACGAATTGCTTACGAAATTAAAGACCTTAGCAGCATGATGGCTGATGTTGATTTCGGTGTCTTTGCGCAAACCATTCAAAAGGGTGGGGTAGTCAAGGCTTTGGCTGTTCCAGGTGGTGCCGAACACTACTCTCGAAAAGATATCGATAAACTTACTAAGTATATCGAACGTTTTGGTGCCAAAGGTTTGGCCTGGTTGAAAGTCACTGATGATGGCCTTAATGGACCAATTGCCAAGTTCTTTAATGATGAGCAGGCCCAAGAAATTTTGACTTTGAGTGGTGCTAAAAGCGGAGATTTGATTCTCTTTGGGGCTGGCCGTCAAGATATTGTGGCAGCATCATTGGATTACCTACGGCGTCAAACAGCTGCTGATCTCAACTTAATTGCCACTGATCGTCCATGGCGTTTTGCCTGGATTGTTGATTGGCCATTATTTGAATATTCAGAAGATTTCGGTCGCTGGATTGCTGCTCACCATCCCTTTACTATGCCTAACGAAGAAGATCTGCACTACTTGGATGAGGGAGAAGACCCACACCAAGCGCATGCGCAAAGTTATGATTTGGTTTTGAACGGGTATGAATTAGGGTCTGGTTCTATTCGTATCCACCGGATGGATATTCAAGAAAAGATGCTTAAAGCGCTTGGCTTTACCCCTGAAAAGGCGCAAGAGGCCTTTGGCTTCTTACTTGAAGGAATGGAGTATGGTTTCCCACCAATGGGTGGAATTGCCTTAGGGTTGGATCGCTTAGCAATGTTGTTGGCTGGTCAGGATAACATTCGAGAGGTCATTGCCTTTCCAAAGAATTCGCGTGCTACTGAGCCAATGACGCAAGCACCAACAGCGGTTGATTTTAAGCAATTAGCAGAACTAGGGCTTGAAGTTGAACCAGCCGAAACGCCAAGAGATGAAAAATAATCCCAACTAATCATTAGCTTGGTAGAATGGGATAAAAATTTATGATTACGAAATATTTACGGAATTCATTGAAGCACTTTTATTTACGGCAAATTGCTGGGGCTATCTTTTATGCGGTCGTCTTAGCGGTAGCTATGAACTATTTTTGGTTGCCTGGGCACGTCTATTCGTCTGGTTTTACCGGCTTTGCCCAGTTATTGTCTACTTTAACCAATAATCAAATCCCCATTGCCTGGGCTTTGGCCTTGACCAATTTACCGCTTTTGGTCTTGGCTTGGATTCAATTGTCACGTCGATTTGCGATTTTTACCACTGGGGCCGTTTTACTTAGTGCACTCTTAGTACCACTATTTTCTACCAACACCGTTTTAACACCAGATCCTTTGATTAATGCGATTTTTGGAGGAGCCTTAAACGGAATGGCGGTAGGAACGGCTCTTCGCTGTGGGGTTGGGACAGGTGGCCTTGATATTATTGGCATGATTGTCAAGCGGCATTTAGGCTATAAAATTGGTTCGGTTAATTTGGCGTTCAATGCGCTTATTATGGTGGGCGCCGGTGTAACTTATGGCTGGAAGTACGCCCTATATTCCATTATTGGGGTCTTTATTAGTGCCCAATTAATTGACTTTTTCTTCACCCGTCAGCAACAGATGCAAGAAATGATTGTTACGACCAAACCCCAAGAGATGGTTGAGGCCATTCAGTGTAAAATGCAGCACGGGGTAACTGTTGTTGATAATGCGCAGGGTGGTTATACTGGTCAGGAACGAGCAATTTTATTTACAGTTGTTACTCAGTATGAGCTACCAGAATTACGAGAAGCCATTCAAGCGGTTGATCCGCATGCTTTTTACAGTGGTTGGAAGGTTGAGTCAACTGGAGGTCGCTTCCACGTACCGGAAGCCTAGTGATTTTTTGGTTGACGAATGGTCTTTTATTTGAGATAATAAACTTCGTTATATTGCATGTCGTGTTAGCGAAATACAGTGCTGGAAGGGAGGGATCGACATGGCCAAGGTTATTGTTCGTAAGAATGAATCTTTGGATGATGCATTGCGTCGTTTTAAGCGTGGTGTTTCAAAAGACGGAACTCTCCAAGAATACCGTAAGCGTGAATTTTACATTAAGCCTTCTGTAGAGCGTAAGTTAAAGTCAGAAGCTGCTCGTAAGCGCAACAAAAAGAAGAAGAATCGTTAATTCGATTAAAAACGTCACGTTGGTGGCGTTTTTTCTTTAGCAGTCGTGGTAGACTGAGTATATAAATATCGGAAAGTGAGCAATGTATGTCTCTTTTAAACCAGTTACAAAATGATATGAAAGTAGCCATGAAGGCCCAAGAAAAAGACCTTCTTTCAGTAATCCGCCAGTTAAAGTCAGCGGTGATGAATGAAAAGATTCAACTTAAAAAAGATGATCTTAATCGGGATGAAGAGTTGGCCGTGATTGCCCGAGAAGTTAAACAGCGTAAGGATTCACTGCAAGAATTTATTGACGGACAACGCCAAGATTTAGCCGACAAGACCCAAAAAGAACTTGATTTGCTGAGTCGCTACATGCCAAAGCAGCTAGATGATAATGAGATTACCGAAATTGTGCAGGCAGCCATCAAGCAAAGTGGCGCTACTGGTCCTAGTGACATGGGTAAGGTAATGGGCATTGTTTCTGGTCAAGTTAAGGGCCGTGCCGATGGAAAAGTAGTAGCCGACCGGGTTAAAACACTGTTAGCAGAGCTAGCCAAGTAAGTTTGCAGATTAGTTGAAGGAATAAAGGAAATTTTGCATGACGCCAATTATTGGAAGTACGATCAAGGCGCAAGTTACGGATCAAAATGATGAGTATTTTTTCGCTCAAGTAGATGGATTAACTTATCAAATTGAAAAAGTTGAGTTACAAAAGCCATTGAAATTAGGTGGTTGGGTGACTGGCTTTGCTTACCGTAACCAAAATCACCAATTACAAATTAGTAAGACCATTCCAGCGGTTCAAAAGGACCGATACGCCTGGGGCACGGTGGTTGCCAACCGGCACGATTTGGGTATCTTCGTGGATATTGGTTTACCAAACAAAGATATTGTGGTTTCTTTGGATGATTTACCTACAATCAAGACTCTGTGGCCTCAAAAGGGTGATCGGCTGTTACTATCCCTAAAAGAAGATCATAAAGGTCTTTTGTGGGGTGAAATTGCCCAAGCTGATATTGTCCAGTCGGTTGCGCGGCGAGCTAATCCACAAGTCAAAGAAAATCACAAAACCAAGGCCACAGTGTATCGTAATAAGATGGCCGGCACCTTGGTTATTACACCTGAATGCTATTTAGGTTTCATTCATCCATCACAGCGGGATAGTGAACCTCGTTTAGGAGAGCAGGTGGAAGCTCGTATCATCGGCGTTAACGAACAAGGTGTCTTAAACCTTTCACTGAAACCCTTGGCTTATCAAGTGATGGATGAGGATGCTCGCTTTTTGTTATTGCAGTTACAACGTAAGGCTGATCATTTCCTACCTTTCAACGATAAGAGTAATCCAGAGGCTATCCGAGCCCAGTTTGGCTTTAGTAAAGCGCAATTTAAGCGGGCCCTAGGTCGTCTTTATAAGCAGGGATTGATTGAACAGGTTCCAGAAGGAACGAGGTTGGTGGTCAAGGATGGAAACCCTGAATGATCAAGTAGTGGATTATCTGCGCTACATTCAAATTGAGCGGGGGTTGTCGGTTAATACGATTAAGAGTTACCGGCAAGATTTACGGCACTTTTTACTTTATTTATCAACCCAAAAGATCACTCCCCAGCAAATTGATTATTTGGTTATTTTAGATTGGTTAAATCATTTAAAGACCAAGGGGGCTTCTACTAGTAGTGTGGCGCACATGGTTAGTACCTTGCGCAAATTTTTTGCCTATCTTCAGGCCGAAAATGTTCTCAGTCATAATCCGATGGACAAAGTTAAGCCACCTAAAAAAGCCGCTACTTTACCAGCTGTTTTAACCATTGATGAGATTGATCAACTTTTTCAAGCCCCCGTGGTGACCAGTCCTTTAGGTTTACGAAATCGAACCCTACTGGAAGTGATGTATGCTAGTGGGTTACGGGTTAGTGAGTTGACCAATCTAAAAATGGGCGACTTACATTTGGATTTAGGGCTAATTCAGACGCTGGGAAAGGGTGACAAGGAGCGAATTATCCCCATTGGTGATCTGGCTATGGATTGGTTAAAACAGTATTTTGCCAAGAGTCGCCCGCAATTACTAAAAAAAGGCGAGAGTGATTACGTTTTTTTAAACGACCATGGTCGCCAACTGAGTCGTCAAGGTGTTTGGAAAATTATTAAGAAGTTAGTACTACTAGCTGGTATTAATAAAGACATTTCCCCCCACACCCTCCGTCATTCTTTTGCCACCCATTTACTGGAAAATGGCGCTGATTTGCGAATTGTTCAAGAACTATTAGGACATTCCGATATTTCGACGACCCAGATTTATACTCATATTTCAAAGAAACATTTAAGTCAGGTCTACGATGAATTTCATCCACGCGCCTAGGAGTTTTTATGCTGATTAAATCACGTCAAGATGATGAAAAAATGGTTATGGGTTTGTTTTCACTATTACCCGGCCTAAAGGAAATCGCGCATTTAAATGTCGAATTAGCCGAATATCAAAAGTCTTCGCGGACTTTATATGTCTGGCAAGAAAATCCTCAAAGTCAGATTCAAGGCCTGCTGGGAGTTGAACAAATTAATCCCGAATTACTTTTAGTTCGGCATATTATTTTGACTCCCGGTGTCCGTTCACAAGAACATTATTTTCAAATGTTGGATAATTTACAGCATTTAAATCAGGACAGCTTTATCATGGGCAGTTTGGCAACTCAAAAGTTAGTTCAACACTGGAGGCAAGCATCATCGCAAGCACCAGCCTGACAATTAAATTAACTGATTTTGAGGGACCACTGGACCTGTTATTACATCTTATTAAAAAAAATAAGATGAATATTTTTGACTTACCAATTGCCCAAATTACACAGCAATATCTAGATTTTATTCGAGTTCAAAAATCAATGGAATTAGATGTTGCCAGTGAATATTTAGTCATGGCGGCCAATTTAATTCGTTTAAAATCAATTGATTTGTTACCGCGCCCGGCGGCCGTTGATGAGCTGGAAGATGACTACCAGGACCCGCGTCAAGAGCTGGTTGACCGTCTATTGGTCTACCATCGCTACCAAGCGGCCAGTGATTTTTTTCAAGAACGGGTAGCCCAAGAGCAACATGCCTTTACCCGACCAACTCAGTTAACGGATGCCAACCAACAAAAGGAAATTCATTTAACCCCGGGTTTGACCCTAATTGATTTGCAGTTAGCTTTTGATAGTATTTTAAATCGTCAAAAAGCTAAAATACCGCAGCACCGTCAAATTCAAAAAGAAACTTATACCATTGGTGAGGGAATTGATACCTTACGTCAGCGTTTAGCCCAAGCTCATCCCAATCAAGCCCTAAGTTTAGATCAGCTGTTGGCTGATATATACGAGCGTGATTTTTTATTGGTCTTATTTTTGGCCTTGTTGGAGCTGGCTAAATCTGGTGAAATAGCGCTGTCACAAAGCAATCGTCAAGCAGAAATCTTAATTAAAGTGATAATCAATGAACAATCTTAGTCAATTAGAAGCCCTTTTATTTGTAGCTGGAGATGAAGGACTTAGTATGAATGATTTGGCCCAAGCGACCGGCTTTGATCGCGCGGCTATGCCGCATTTACTCGAACAGCTGGAACAACGCTATAATCAAGTTGAAAGTGGCCTGAGCTTACGTTTGGATCAAGAGCGTTATGTGCTAGTAACTAAACCAGCTTTAGGCTCGGTGGTGAATCGACTCTTTGTTTCACCGGTCAACGATAAATTGACCCAACCACAATTGGAAACCTTGGTCATTATTGCTTATCAACAACCGGCCACCCGAGTAGAAATTGAACAAATCCGTGGGGTGTCTTCGGCTGGGACCTTGCAAAAATTGTTACTATATCGCTTGATTGCCGTGGGTGGTCGACGAGATGAAATTGGGCGGCCGCTCGAGTATGTGACCACGCCTGAATTTTTAGATTATTTTGGCTTAGAAAATCTAGCAGATTTGCCTGATTTACCAGATATTACTGAATTAAATTTGGCTGATAGTCAACTCGATCCACAGGATTTGTTTGAAGCTAGTGCGGTAGAAGTGCCTGGTAATCCAACAGAAAAGGAAGAGGACTCATAAGCATGGATGAAGGAAAAGAACGACTGCAAAAAGTGATTGCCCAGGCTGGCTTGGCTTCTCGCCGTGGGGCTGAAGAATTAATTACAACTGGCCGAGTTGAAGTTAATCAGGAAACTGTGCGAACTTTAGGAACTAAGGTTGGCCCCCATGACCATGTTAGCGTGGATGGCGTGCCAATTGAAGGACGGGAAAAGTTGGTCTACTATCTACTTAATAAGCCTCGTGGTGTCGTGACGACCAATCACGATGAAAAGAACCGCCATACAGTAGTGGATTTATTAAGCGATGTTAGCCAGCGGGTTTATTCGGTTGGCCGTTTAGACTATGATACGACTGGGGCTTTGCTCTTAACCAATGATGGTACTTTGGCTAACGAGTTGATGCACCCTAAAAAACGGGTAAACAAAGCCTATTTAGCCAAGGTCAAGGGTTTGGCTAGTGAAGAACAGATTCAGCCTTTACGCCAAGGAGTGGTTATTGATGGTCGTAAGACGGCTCCAGCTAAGGTGGCGATTAGTCGCTGGGATCACACGAAAAACACCAGTATGATTACCATTACCATTCATGAAGGTCGTAATCATCAGGTGAAGGAAATGTTAGCGAAGGTCGGGCTTCCGGTTATTAAACTAACTCGGCAGCGTTATGCCTTTTTAGATTTAGTTGGTCTGCAGCCTGGTGAATATCGACCACTAAAGCATGATGAAATTAAGCGTCTTAAAGAAGGAAATTATCGTAATTTACGTCGAAAATAACTACTTTTTGTGATAGAATATTAATAATTTCAATAACTTCGGGGTCAGGTGAAAGTCCTAACCGGCGGTGATGCAGTCATGATAAGCCCGCGACCTACTAATGTAGCTGATCTGGTGAGAATCCAGAGCCGACCGTAAAGTCGGGTATAAAGAAGTTAAAGCCCATTTTGTGCTGCTTTTCGTGAACCCTGAAGACGAAAGGCAGTTTTTTTATTGTCCGCACAAGATTTCAGGAGGAATTATCATGCAACATCTTCGCACTAAGCAAATCACGCTTATCAGTATTTTGGCAACAATCTCGTTTGCCTTAATGATTTTCCCGCAGTTTTCACTAATACCGGGGGCATCGTTTTTGAAAATTGAATTTTCGATTATTCCGGTTGTGATTGCCCTTTATTGGTTAGATTTTACCAGTGCCGTTTGGGTGCTGGTTTTAAGAACGATTTTAAAAGTTTTCCTGTTAAATGGTGGGGTTAATACTTATATTGGCTTGCCGGTTAATTTGGCCGTTGCCTTAACTTTTATTATTGGCTTGAAACTTTGTTTGCCAGAATTTGATTTTGGCAAACAACAAGGACGTAAACTACTAGCCCTAGTAGTTAGTACGCTTGCCATGACGGTCGTAGCTTTGCTAGTCAATGTAACGATTGCTATGCCTTTGTATAGTGAATTTGCGCATTTTGATATTAGTAAATTTATCGGTACCAAAACCTATCTGTGGGGGATGGTGTTGCCATTTAATCTGGTTGAAGGGTTATTTTGGTCAGGGGTATCTTATTTTGTATTGATTCTTGTCGCACCATTTAAGAATCGTTTCAAATCTTAAGAAAAGGTTATCATTTTCTAGTTAATCCCTATGGTAAACTGTTTTTAGGAATTAATTGGAGGCTAAATTGATGAATGAAGATCAACAACCAATGAGCCGTAGTTTGCGTAATAAGAGTTTGCGTGATAAAGCCGAACACAAGCAAGCTGCAAAACAAGATGCTCATCAAAAGAAGGGCCATGCTCGTTTAATCGTGTTTTTGGTGATGGTATCGCTAGTACTTCTTTCTAGTGCGCCAATTTATGGTCTCATCAGCAATCGTCCTAGCCCCAGTGCCAGTAAAAACAGTAGCAGTAAGAAGGAATCGTCCTCTTCTAAAGCAGAATCAACTAGTTCTTCTAGTTCTGCTAAAAGCAGTACCACTAGCCAAAGTAGTAGTCAACCGTCGGCTGCTAGTGAACACAGTAGTAGCACTATGTCTGAAAGTGCACAGCCAAGCAGTCAACAGCCTAGTCAAAGTACCAGTAGCAGTCAGGCTGCCACTGGTAATACAGCCGTCTTAGCACAAAATCAGACCTTGTACAACTTTGCGGTTTCACACGGTACGACAACTCAGCAAGTAATTAGTTTGAATCCTGGTTTGAATGCTAACAACTATAGTCAGTATGCTGGTCAAGCATTGAGGGTGAAGTAAGTCATAATGACAGAAATTGCACAAAATTTTCAAGTTGCCATTGATGGCCCAGCCTCAGCTGGTAAATCAACCATTGCTAAAATTTTAGCCCACAACTTTCACTATATTTATGTTGATACTGGGGCCATGTATCGGGCCATTACCTTAGCTGCAAAGCTGGCTGGGATTGACTATCAAGATGAAGCAGCCGTTGTCGCCTTATTGCCACAGGTACAGATTGAGTTTAAGCCGGGGAGTCCAGTGCAACACGTCTTCCTTAATGGTCAAGAAGTCACTGAAGCCATCCGGTCACGCGAGATTACCAATCATGTTTCCCAAGTTGCTGCTTATGCAGCTGTCCGTCAAGATTTGGTTGGCCGACAACAACAGTTAGCCCAAGCGGGAGGTGTGGTGATGGATGGGCGTGACATTGGCACGACTGTTTTACCCCAAGCCCAGGTTAAAATTTATTTGATCGCCAGTGTTGATGAACGCGCTCAACGTCGTTACAAGGAAAATCAAGCTCGTGGGATTGCGGCTGATTTACCAACCCTTAAAAAAGAAATTGAACAGCGCGATTACTTAGATTCACACCGCGAGATTAGTCCACTTACCAAGGCTCAAGACGCCCAAGTCGTTGATACGACTGGTCAAAGTATTGAACAGGTAGTGGCTACAATTAGTCAAATCATTAAAAACCACCAAGACAGTTAAGGTGGTTTTTATATTTACCCTATGCAAATTAGCCGGAGTTTGTTAGAATATCCTTATAAGTGTAAATGTAGGAGGACGTTTGACGTCATGAGTGATACAAACAACGAGCTATTAGCAGCTCTTGAAAGTGCTGATCAAATCAAGGTAGGAGATGTCGTTACAGGTGAGGTTTTGGCCATTGATAACGATAATCAGGCAGTGATCGGTCTGCATACCGGTGAAGAAGGAGTTGTGCCAGCGCGTGAGTACTCTGACGATCGTAACGTCAGCTTGGCCGACAACTTGAAGGTCGGAGATACAATCGAAACTGTAGTAATTTCTAACGTAACTAGCGATAAGGAAGGTGTTTCATACCTTCTATCAAAGAAGCGTTTGGAAGCTCGCAAGGCTTGGGAAAAGCTTAGCTTTGGCGAAGGCGATGTTGTTGATGCCAAGGTATTGAACGCTGTCCGTGGTGGTTTGATTGTTGATGTTAACGGTGTGCGTGGATTCGTACCTGCATCAATGGTTGCTGAACGCTTTATTTCAGACTTGAACCAATTCAAGGGTGAAGACATTAAGGCCGAAGTTATTGAAATCGATCCAGCCAAGGCTCGTTTGATTTTGTCTCGTAAGGCAGTTGCTGCTCAAGAACGTGCCGAAAAGTTGGCTGAAGCATTCAACCGTTTGGAAGTTGGCGAAGTTGTTGAAGGTAAGGTTGCTCGTTTGACTGACTTTGGTGCCTTCGTTGATCTTGGTGGTGTTGACGGTTTGGTTCACGTTTCTGAGATTTCTCACGACCGTGTTAAGAACCCAGCTGATGTTTTGTCAAAGGGTGAAACTGTTCAAGTTAAGATTTTGGCTTTGGATAGCGACCGTGGTCGTATCTCATTGTCAATCAAGGCTACTCAACCAGGACCATGGGATGAAGTTGCTGAAAAGGCCCCAGCTGGTACTGTCTTAGAAGGTACTGTAAAGCGGGTTAAGGATTTCGGTGCTTTCGTTGAAATCTTCCCTGGTATCGAAGGATTAGTTCACGTTTCCCAGATTTCACACAAGCGGATTGAAAATCCAGCTGATGTGTTGAAGTCAGGTGACAAGGTTAAGGTTCAAGTATTGGATGTAAAGCCTGCTGAAGAGCGGATTTCACTTTCAATGAAGGCTTTGGAAGAAAAGCCTGCTGATAACAACCGTGAAGAACAAAGTAACCGTGCTTCACGTGCCGACGTAGCTGCATACCAACAAGATGACGATGGTGCTGCAACCTTAGGCGACATTTTCGGCGACAAGCTGTAAGTTATTTTTCAAAGGGGCTGGGTATCCAGTCCCTTTTTTCTTGAAATTGTGAGGTAAGAACATGTCATCACCAATAGTAGCCGTTGTCGGCCGTCCTAATGTTGGTAAATCGACTTTATTTAATCGAATCGTGGGCGATCGAATTGCCATTGTTGAAGACCAACCAGGAGTGACGCGAGACCGTCTGTACGCGCACGCTGAATGGTTAAATTACGATTTTCGTTTGATTGACACCGGTGGAATTGAATTAGGCGATGCACCATTTTTAACCGAAATTCGGGCTCAAGTGGATTTGGCCATTGATGAGGCCGATGTTATTTTGATGGTCGTATCTGGGCGAGAAGGTCTAACCCACGACGATGAAGTCGTGGCTAAAATGTTGTATAAGTGCGAAAAACCAGTGGTTTTAGCTGTTAACAAGGTGGATAACCCGGAAATGCGGAGTGAAGTTTATGACTTCTATGCTCTAGGTATGGGTGAACCTCATCCAGTTTCTGGTTCGCACGGTTTGGGATTGGGAGATGTCTTAGATGACGTTGTTGCTCATTTTCCTGATGAAGCCGCTGAACAAGATGATCCGGCAGTTCGCTTTAGTATTATTGGTCGTCCTAACGTCGGTAAATCTTCAATTGTTAATGCCATTTTGGGTGAAGACCGCATGATTGTATCCAACATTCAAGGAACCACTCGTGATGCCATTGATACCCGTTTTGTTACTAATGACGATGATGAATTTGTCATGGTTGATACGGCTGGTATTCGTAAGCGTGGTAAGGTCTACGAAAATACTGAACGTTACGCAGTTATGCGGGCCATGAAGGCTATTGATGATAGTCAAGTGGTGCTAATGGTCTTGGATGCTGAAACAGGCATACAAGAGCAAGATAAGCATGTCGCTGGCTATGCCCATGAGGCTGGAAAAGCTTTGATTATTGTGGTTAATAAGTGGGATGCGATTGACAAAGACACCCATACGATGACGGATTTTGAGAACTTAATTCGCCAAGACTTTAAGTTCTTAGATTATGCGCCAATTGTCTTTGTCTCGGCTAAGACTGGGCAGCGGTTAGATCGATTACCACAGATGATTTTGGACGTGAATGCTAACCATCAAAAGCGGATACCTTCATCACATTTGAATGATGTCTTGATGGATGCAATTGCTATTAATCCTACACCGACCGATAACGGTCGCCGTTTACGAGTTTACTATGCTACCCAGGTAGCCATCGCACCACCAACTTTTGTTATTTTTGTAAATGATCCAGAGTTGATGCATTTTTCATATCAACGTTTTCTAGAAAATCAGATCCGTTCTTCATTTGATTTTTCTGGGACACCGTTGAAATTAATTATTCGGCAACGTAAATAATTAGTTAAATTTTCATGAAAATTAGCGTAAAAAGCCGTTAGATTAGGCAAAAGGGGTACACATTCAACGTTGCCTGTGCTATCCTATTTCTATGGACGGTATAGCTATGCCTTTCATGAGCTGGGATACGATTAATTCTAGTGACGAAATAAAAAATATTTTCTTATAGGAGAAAAGGAATGGCAAATAAGCAAGAGTTAATTGATTCAGTTGCAATGAAGACTGGATTGACTAAGAAGGATGCCGACAAGGCAGTTGCAGCTGTATTGAGCTCAATTGAAGAAGCCCTTCAAAAGGGTGAAAAGGTTCAATTGATTGGTTTTGGAAACTTCGAAGTACGTGAGCGCGCTGCCCGTAAGGGACGTAACCCACAAACTAAGGAAGAAATCCAAATTCCAGCATCAAAGGTACCAGCATTCAAGCCAGGTAAGGCTTTGAAGGATGCTGTTAAATAATTGATTTTACACAAACGTATCTTCGGGTACGTTTTTTATTTTATCAAATGATAAGGAGCACTCATGCAAATTCGACCAGCCACCATCGCTGATCAGCAGGCCATTATTGCTTTAGAAATGACGATTTTTAAGGATATGGAGTTACCCTTACTTAGTCAATTATCTAACCAGGAAATACAAGATTTGTTATATCAGGTTGCTATAGCAGATCCTAACAGTCGTTGCAGCTATCAAAGAGCCCAAGTAGCCGTGGAAAATGGTGAAGTACTGGGGGTTATGTTTGGATATCCAGCCCAAGACGAACCAATTTTAGATCAAACCTTTCAACAATTTTTGTTAGAAAAGTATGGGATTGATGAATTAGTTTTTCCTGATTCAGAGGTTTATCCCAATGAATGGTATTTAGATTCGTTGGTGGTGGCTGAGACTGCCCGTGGTAAGGGAATAGGTGGTCAGTTATTGGCTGCTAGTGACCAATTAGCTCAAGCAGCTGATTTACCAGTGGTTGGTTTAAATGTTGATGATCAAAATCCTAAGGCTCAGCGTTTGTATGAGCGGGTTGGATTTGAAACAGTTGGTCAATTAATGATTGGACAGCATCAATATAGCCACATGCAAAGAAGTGTGATATAACTATCGTAGAGATTGCTCATATTTTCATTAGCAATCTGGTCGGTTCAGTTATTCCGTAGTTGATCATATGAAGGAGTTCAAAATGAAAGTTGCGATTATTGGTAGTACCCATGCCGGTGTTTTTGCCGCTAAGGAAGTTTTAGCTCAAAATCCGAATGCTGAAGTTCATATTTATGAAAAAAACGATACGGTGTCTTTTCTTTCCTGTGGAATTGCCCTGTGGGTTGGGAATCACGTTTCAAGTCCAGACCGGATGTTTTATGAATCACCAGAGTCTTTAGCAAAACAGGGTTTGCACGTGCATATGCACACCTTGGTGGAAAAGGCTGATTTAGCTGACAAAGCTTTGACTATTAAAGACTTACAAAGTGGTGAACAAACTGAAGAAAGCTTCGATAAGATCGTAATTACTACTGGTTCCAAAGCTGTTAAACCTAATTTGCCTGGCATTGACAGTGACAAAGTTTACCTGGCTAAAAATTGGGCCGATGCCAATGCTTTGAAAAAGGTTAGCGAATATATTAAGAGTGCGATTGTGATTGGTGCCGGGTATATCGGGGCCGAATTAGCTGAACAACTTTCGGTCAACGATAAGCAGGTAACGTTGATTGATGCTTTGGATCGTGTTTTGGCAAACAATACTGATGAAACCTATTCAGATGTTTTTGCTAAGGCCTATCAAGAGCACGGCGTGGAATTGGCCTTGGGACAACGGGTTGAGCGCTTTGAAGAAAGTGACCAAGGTATTACCGTGACAACTGATAAGGGCTCTTATACCGCTGATATTGCGATTTTAAGTATTGGCTTTGTGCCTAATACTAGCCTCTTTGAAGGGCAAGTGGATATGCTGGGTAATGGGGCGATTGTTACAGATCAGTATATGCAAACGAATGTCGCTGATGTCTTTGCGGCAGGGGATGCTAGCACTGTCTTTTACAATCCAACGCAGGAACACGATTATATCCCATTGGCCACCAATGCCGTGCGTCAAGGAATTTTGGTGGGCCGGAACATCGTTAAACCAACGGTTGCCTATCAGGGAACTCAAGCAACTTCGGCCGTGGAACTTTATGGTTTGGCCTATGCCTCTACTGGGCTGAATCAGGCCAGTGCCGTTAAAAAGGGTGTTAAAACTCAGACCGTTACTATTCAAGAAGACTACCGGCCTAATTTCATGTTGACCACCGATAAGGTGACTGCTTCTTTGACATGGGAGGTAGAAACTCGTCGTATCGTTGGGGGTGCTTTCTTATCCAAACACGATATTAGTCAGGCTGCTAACGTGGTTTCATTAGCCATTGAAAATAAGATGACGATTGATCAGTTAGCCATGACTGATTTCTTCTTCCAGCCTAACTTTGACCAGCCAATTAACTATATTTCTTCAGTAGCAATTGCAGCAGCTAGTCAAGCCTAATAAAAAAGTCTATGAAACCAGCTTCGGCTGGTTTTTTTTAATTTTCAACTTATTTTTACTTAATTAATTTTTAATGCTTCCTTTGTAAACTTACAACATTAATTGATGGAGGCACTAAAACATGAATAGAAACAGAAAGCTTGATTGGTATTTAATCGGCATTCTGGTCCTCAGTGCATTTTTATTTGGTTGGGGGATTTGGGATGCTGGCAATGCCAATAGTTATTACACCGCCGCGATTACGTCGATGACGCAAAGCTGGCATAACTTCTGGTATGGCGCCTTTGATCCAGCCGGTTTTATTACCGTCGATAAGCCGCCGGTAGCGCTGTGGTTCATGGCCATTTCAGCTAAAATTTTTGGGATACATGGCTGGTCAATTGTCCTACCCAGCGTCTTAGCTGGTATAGGTTCCGTCTATTTAATGTACCAATTGTTGACGCCTAAATTTGGTCCCTGGGCTGGTCGAATTGGCGCCTTGTTATTAGCTATTACGCCAACGGTAGTGGCCAATAATCGTACCAATAACATGGATGCTATCTTAATTTTTGCCTTACTCTTAGCGGTTTATATCTTGAGCCGGGCGGTATCCAAGAAAAATTTCTGGTTGATCTTACTCAGTTTTGCCCTAGTTGGAATTAGTTTTAACATTAAAATGTTGCAGGCCTTTATGATTTTGCCGGCCATGGTGCTGTATTACTGGTTGGCCATCAAGGTTCCTTGGAAAAAGAAGTTAACCTGGTTAGTAGCTGGTTTTGCTTCCTTAGCAATTTTCACCCTGGCTTATCCAACTGCCGTGGATTCGGTAAGTAAGGACAATCGTCCCTATGTTGGTAGTTCACAAAGTAATTCTTTGCTGGAATTGGCCTTTGGCTATAACGGGACGGAGCGTCTCTTAGGGCAGTCAACTGGTAAAGGCGGTGCCTTTCCAGGAATGGGCACCACTACTAAAAAGAACAGTAAGTCAAATAGCAATACTCAAAATGCCGAAATGACAGCACCTACTGGACAAGCTGGTCAGATGCCAGCGGGCGGCCCTGGAACCAATGGGGGCCAACCTGGTGGAAATGGGCAAAAGCCGACTGGTGCACCAACTGGAGCGGGCGGTCAAAAGCCAACTAATGCTGGTCCTGGTGGCGCTAATGGTAAAACTGGTGGTCCTGGTAAGAATGCTAAGGGTGGCGGTGCTGGTGGGATTGGTAATGCCTTTGCCATCGGTTCTGCTGGTCCATTCCGACTCTTCCAAGCTGATTTGGGATCACAAATCGGTTGGTTCTTACCACTATCAATTATTGGTGGTCTAAGCGGTTGGTTTGCCTTCCGTAATCGTAAAAATAAATGGTATCAGTTTACTGATCAGCAAAAAGAAGTACTTCTTTGGACTGGTTGGTTAGTACCAATCTACGGCTTCTTCTCCGTAGCTGGTTTCTTCCACCCCTATTACACCATTATGTTAGCGCCAGCCATTGCGGCATTGACGGCCATTGGCGTAGTTGCTGTTAAGAAACTGCTGCCAGCAGGTAGTCAAAAGGCTATTTGGGCTAAAGGAATTATTACAACTGGTATCTTATCAACTGTGGCCTTACAGGCATACTATGCTTGGTCTTATTACCCAGTGATTGCAGTTATCCTGATGATCGTAGCCCTTGGTTTATCGACTTGGTGGTGGTTACCAAGTCAAAAGTTACACCGAGTAAAGATTATTTTGTCAGCACTGGTTGTGACGGTATTGGCTGGTTGGTGGGCGCTAACCCCAACTATTGCTCATAACTCAGCAGCGATTCCATTTGCTGGACCATCGCTATTAGCTAAGTCTGGCAGCCAAGATATGATGGGTAGCAGTGTTGATACCAAGTTACTTAGCTATTTAGAAGATCATCAAGGGCAGGCCAAGTATCTGGCAGCTACTGCGGATTCAAATTCGGCCTCAGGTTACATTATCAAATCTAAAAAAGCGGTGATGGCCATTGGTGGCTATAATGGTACCGATCCAACGATGACTTTGACGCAATTTAAGCAATTGGTTGCTAGTGGTCAAGTTCGTTACTTTATTAGTGGGGGTCATTCCAAGTCTTCCACTGGACAAATTGGTAAAATTATCGTCTGGGTTGAAGCTAACGGTAAAAAAGTTAATTACAATAATAGTCAGTCAACCAGTAGTAACAGCGCTAAGGGCGGCATGCAGGCATCGACAACCCTATATGATTTATCAGAAGCTAAATAGGGCTGCTACAATTTAGAAAGGTAGGTTCATCTATGATTATCAGACAAAAAGTTCCCCGTTTAGGATTGATTTTACCGGCCTATAATGAACAAGAAGTCTTAAAAATTACGTTGACTAAATTAAGAATCATTCGTTCGGAATTGGTCAAGAGTGGCGCCATTACGGCTGATAGCTTTATCATGATTGTTGATGATGGTTCTAAAGACCGCACCTGGGCCTTAGTCAATGAGTATGAAGCTACTAATTCGGACATTATTGGGGTAAAACTTTCCCGTAATTTCGGTCATCAACCGGCACTATTAGCGGGGATGTCTGAAGCCAGTAAGTTGGCGGACATTGTGATTACCTTGGATGCTGATTTACAAGATAATCCAGAAATTATCGGGCAAATGGTCGCTAAATACCATGAAGGCTATGAAATTGTTTATGCGGTTCGCTCCAGTCGTCAAACCGATACTTGGTTTAAGCGCAATACCGCACTGGCCTTCTATAAGGTTGCTGCTTGGTTAGGGGTTGATTTAATTCCTAACCATGCCGATTTCCGGTTGATGAGTAAGACTTCGGTCGCAGCTTTGATGAAGTTACCTGAGCGTAATCTCTTCTTACGGGCAATGGTACCTTTGTTAGGCTATCCATCCACTGAGGTGACCTATGAACGTGGTAAACGCCAAGCTGGTCAATCAAAATATCCGTTGAAAAAAATGTTGACCTTTGCCATTGATGGTATTACTAGTTTCAGCGTTAAACCAATTCGCTTCCTCTTTGATTTAGGTGTTTTAGTGGTTGGGGTAGCCGGTATTGAAATTATCTATACCATTTTTGAAAAATTATTCGGTAATCCCCAAAGTGGCTGGTCGTCTTTGATGATTTCGATTTGGCTTCTGGGGGGGATTAATCTAATCGCAATTGGTGTTGTTGGTATTTATATCGGTAAAATCTTTACTGAAGTTAAACAACGACCTCGCTTCCAGATTGAAAATGTGACTGGTCTGAAAGATCCACAAAATCAAGCTGATATTTCAATTTATAAATCAGTTAGTGCTAACTAGTGAAAAGGCCCTGCGGGGTCTTTTTTTCTGGCTGTTTAATTAGGATATAATGGGAGTTACAATACAAAGAGGATAAAATGATGACTAAAAAATTACATTGGTGGCGTTATTGCTGGCTGGGATTGGGTCTTACAATCATTGGGTTGGGTGCTTTGATTTGTTTTTATCATCCCAAAGATCAAGTAAAAGAACTAACCCCTAGACCAGCTGATACGGTCCCAACCTTTTATTTGCATGGCTATGGCGGTACTTATAACTCAGCTAAAAATATGATTGCTGCGGCCCAAAAGCAACCCGGTGTGCAGCGAGTGTTAATTGCCCGAGTAAATAAAAATGGCGAGGTTGAATTTGAGGGGAATTGGTCAGCCGGGGTGAAAAAACCAGTGATTCAGGTAGTCTATGAAGATAATCGTAATTCCGATTTTCATCATAATGCTGCTAATTTTCATCAAGTAATGACCAGCTTACAGGGACGTTATCACTTTAAAAAATTCAATGTGGTGGCCCATTCCATGGGCAATTTGACACTGATGTATTATCTAGCTGATTATGGTCAGCAGCGACAGTTACCACAATTAAATAAATATGTGGCGATTGCCGGGCATTTTAATGGGATTCGTGCCATGGATGATCCAGCTAATTCAAATCAACTAGCTGCAGACGGACGTCCAGAGCTGATTAAATCCTATTATCAGTATTTACTAGATCATCGTCAAAATTTTGATATGACGACTGTTGATGTATTAAATATTTATGGTGATTTAGAAGACGGCAGCCACTCAGATGGCAGTGTTACCAATGTCTCTTCCCAGTCTTTGAAATATTTATTGGGCGATCAGGTTCACTCATACCGGGAATTACTAATTAAGGGCAAACAGGCCCAGCATAGCCAACTCCACGAAAATAGTACGGTTGATCAAGCAGTTATCAAATTTTTATGGGACTAATAATTTGTAATTTAAAATAACTTATTGTATGATAAAAAAGTTAAATAATATCTGGGGTACCACTTTTGGTTGAGATTATACCCATCGAACCTGTCAGGTTAATACCTGCGAAGGAAGATAGCAATCTGGATGAAAAACCACTGGTTTCTGTGTTCTTTAGCACGGAATCAGTGGTTTTTATGTTAACCACAGTGGTTCCTCTTGCAAAATGGAGGGAATGAACATGCAACAAGAAACAAAGTCAACGAGCTGGCATTTACAAGAGGTTATTTGGTTAGCCTTAATTGGGATTGCCTTTGGTTTGATTTACTGGCTAATGGATTCAGTGTATCAGGTTACCGGCGTGCTTTTAGGAGCCGTTGGTTTACAGCCGCTCAATGACGAATTAACTTTAGGTCCTTGGATGATGGCCGGTCCCTTAGCCAGTTATTTGCTACGGCGAGTTGGAGCCGATGTCTTAGGGGAACTATTGGGTGCCGCTGGTGAAATGCTTTTAGGTGGGACCTTTGGGGTTAGCACCTTGTTGTCTGGTGTGATTCAAGGGGTCGGTTCAGAATTAGGCTTTGCTTTAACTGGCTATCGCAATTGGAAAACTGGTTTATGGTTGTCAACTTTGACGGGAACGATTGTCACCTTTGCCTGGTCAATGATTAAAAGTGGCTACCTGCACTATAGTTGGTCCATGCTTTTGATCCTATTTATCGCCCGCTTTATCTCAATCTTTATTTTTGCGGGCGTGTTGGTTTATTGGATTGTGAACCTTTTGGAACGGTCACAAATTTTAAAAAAGCGATAAAGAATGATCAAAGAGGAAAGTTATGGCTTTAGTAACCCAGCAGCTAACCCTTGCTTATGATCAAACTGTGATTATTGACAACTTGGATTTTTCCTTGTCTGTGGGAGAATTCACGCTCCTAATGGGACCTTCAGGGAGTGGCAAATCCACCCTTTTGAAGGCCATGGCTGGTCTATATCCGCAGTTTGGCGGGCAAGTTAACGGACAAATCACCTTGGATCAAGTTTCGGTCAGTCAATTACCGGCTAATCAACGGGCTGAAAAAGTTGCCTTACTTTTTCAACACCCAGATGAACAGTTTGCCATGCCGACGGTTTCCGAGGAATTAATCTTTGCTTTAGAAAATCTAGCTTTACCGGCGGAAGAGATTGACCGACGAATTACCTGGGCCTTAGATAAGGTTGGTATGGCTGATTTTTATCATCGTTCCTTTATCACATTATCGGGCGGAGAACTCCAGAAAATTGCCCTAGTAGAGACCTTAGCCTTAGGTGCTAAATATCTACTGTTAGACGAACCTTTTGCAGCCGTTGATACCAAGGCTCGGGCAGAATTACAACTTCTTTTAAAAGAATTGGTTCAAGAGGGTTATGCTATTTTGGTTTCAGATCACGATGCCCAAGGCTATCTACCGCTGATTACGAATTTATATCAGCTAAAAGACCGTCAGTTAGTATGGCAAGAGCCCAAACAATGGGAAAATTTTGCCTGGCAGTCTCAAAGTTATCATTTAGCAAAACCACAGGTATCGGCAGAACTATTTACCTTTAATGCTTTTAATCTGAGCAGTGGGGGGCAGGGCCTCTTAGAAAATTATCAGGGACAAATAGCTGCCAATGCAGTCAGTCTGATTACTGGCCCCAATGGCGTCGGAAAGTCGACCCTATTAAAGGCCTTAGCTAAATTACAACCCTACCAAGGAGAGTTATTTTATCAGCAACAATTGGTCAGTAAAATTGCTCGTAAAAAATATTTTAAACAGGTGGCCTTAGTTTTCCAAAATGCCCGGGAGCAGTTTTTAACCATTACGGTTCAAGAAGAAATTAAGCAAGTACTAGCTCATTCTAATCAAAAAAACTATTGGACCCAGGAAAGAGTGGATCAGGTTTTAACGACCTTACAACTGGATAACCATCGTGGCCAATCGGTTTATGTTCTTTCAGGTGGACAACAAAAAAAGCTACAAGTTCTTTTGATGTTGATCATGTCTCCGAATGTTTTATTGTTAGATGAACCCTTGGCGGGACTAGATGTAAAGAGTGCCCAAATCTTAGTTAGCCTAATTGATACTGTGCAAAAGGACTGCCACTTGTCATTAGTAATTATTTCACACCAAATCCAGCCCTTAGTCCCAATTTTGGATTATCATCTGGTATTTACGCCGGGACAATTAAACGATAGTCAGGAGGTAAGGTCATGAATTTGACGCAGCGTTTTATATTTTCCTTGATTATTTCATTGGAAGTGGCCTTTACGCAGTCGATTTGGGCCAATCTCTTGCTAGTATTTTTAAGTGTTCTCTCACTATTATGGCGTCGGATTTCGGTAAAACGGCTGCTGGGTTATTTACTCTTGGCGGCAATCCCCATGATTGGTACGTTTTTATCCTTTTACCTGTACGGTTCCGGAACAGCCAGCCAAAATCTTCATTTTGGTGGCGTTATGGCCAGTCGAATTTTAACTTTTGTCTATGTCGGTGCTTGGTTTAGTTACCGATTAGATGTCTACGAATTAATGGCCTCTTTGGAGCAAAATTTACGACTGTCGACGACCTTTGTCTATGGTATTTTAGGGGCAGTAAGTTTTATTCCTCGTTTTAAACAGGCCTTACAAAGTATTCGAGCGGCCGGCTTGATGCGGGGACAGGCCTTATCAATTCTTTCGCCAACCTTGTATTTTAAAGCGATTATTCAAGCTTTAATTTGGTCGGAAAGCCTAGCAATGGCGATGACGGCCCGCGGTTTTCAAGAAGGAGGCCAGCGGTCTCATTATCGTTTATATCCATACCGTCCTTTTGGTTGGCTTATCATTGTTGTAGTTAGCCTAGTTTGGCCCATTAGCATTATTTTATTTCATATCTACTAAAAAAGCCGTTCAATTAATTTGAACGGCTTTTAACTATAATCATTTTCATTTAAAATCCGGTAGGCCAGTGACTCGCTAAAAATTAAGTCAGTGACGAGGCCAGCCCGTAAAGCGCCCAGGGTTGCTTGGGACTTGGATTTACTGCGAACCAGACAAATTCGCTTAGGCACTTGTAAAATGCGATCAAGTGACAGGCCAAAAACCTTATCTTGGTTTGGATTAAGAATCCGTCCCTGGTTATCAAAGGGCCGACCATAAATCATACCGACAATTTGCTTGCTGGCTATATTAGGGAAAAGTTGGTCTAAATGGTCGCGCCAAATTGGAATTGACTGTAAGGATCCCAAGGTGCCAATCCCAGTGATGAGGGTATCCATTTTAGCGGCCATGTTGAGCGTATTGGCTAAAGAAGGTTCCTGGGTCAGGTTTTGGCGCAAGTCATCATTAGCTAAATACAGCGGCGCTGGCAAAGTTAGGAACTCACCGCCGACTTTTTTAGCCGCTTTTTCGACAATTGGCATGGCACCGGCCATCGAATTGTATTTCATATTATCGCCGATAAATTGGGTGAACTTTATCTGATCCAATGGCGCGGTACTAATACTTTCGACCAGGCTAAGCATGGTATCCCCCCAAGCAGCCCCAACAATATGGTCATTATCGAGTAAATGCTTGACTAAGAGGTTAGCAGCATACTTAGATAGGGATTCCTCGGTAGCCGTTGAAGTAGCGCTATCTTGGATGATATAGCAATTGGTTTGCGGGAATTCCTCTTTAAAAACTTGCTCAAGTTGAGGATTACGGCTGGCTAGGGCGGTGATTTCAATCTTCACCACGCCAGTTTTGACTGCCTCATTGAGATATTTATTAATTAGATAGCGGCTGAGGTCATATTTTTCGGCAATTTGACCAAAAGACTTTTTGTTTAAATAGTAGTCCTCAGCGATTTGAGCTAGGACATTAGTGGTTACCATGTAAGAATCTCCATCCCGTTAAATTCATCTATTAAGTAGTATAAACTAACATTTTTTAACAAGCAAAAAGAAAGTGATATAAGTCACTTAATCGCTAATGCGGATTTTACCTTTGGGGGGCTTAATTTAGCTAAATTTATTTTAATTTTTAAAAAATAAGATAATTTAATCTAATTTTTCAAAGACTTAGCTTTACTTTTGGTAGCAATCCAACTAAAATAATAATTGTGAAGCAGGTTACATTGATTAGAAAAAAGTAAGGAGATAATGCATGGTAGATATGGACGAAGTCCTTAATATTCACGCCGCTCATCAAGGGGTTTTGGACATCAAATCCGAATTCGATATTAAGACCAATACTGATTTAGGAGAGGCCTATACTCCTGGAGTGGCTGGTTTAGCAAAGTTAATTGCTGCTGATCCTCAAAAAAAGAAGCTTTATACCATGAGTGGGAAGTTGATTCCAATCATCACTGATGGATCAGCTGTCTTGGGCCTAGGAAACATTGGACCAGCGGCTGGTTTGCCAATTGTGGAAGGAAAGGCACTGATTTACAAGAACTTTGCCAACGTGGATGCCATTCCAATGGCTTTGGATCAGGTTAGTGAAGATGAATTTGTGAACACTGTTAAAAATATGGCGCCTTCTTTTGCGGGAATCCATTTGGAAGATATTGCAGCACCACGGGTATTTAACATTGAAAAGCGTTTGAGCGAAGAATTGGATATCCCGGTTTATCACGATGACCAAACCGGAACTGCCATTGTTGTTTTGGCTGCCTTAATTAATGCGGCGAAGGTGGTTGGTAAGCATCTCAGTGATATGAACATTTTAATTAATGGAATGGGGGCCGCTGGTGTTGCCACAGCTAAGATTTTGTTAGCTGCTGGTGCTAAAAAGTTGACCTTGGTTGATATCCATGGGGTCGTGCATATTGATGATATGCGTTATAACGAATTCCAACGTCAAATTGCACAAGAAGTTGTTCAAACACCAGGATCCACTTTGGATGAAGTGATTGCTGGACAAGACGTTTTCATTGGTTTGTCGGATGCCAATGTTTTGACTAGTGAGCAAGTGGCCCAAATGGCTGATCAAGCGATTGTGTTTGCCTTGGCCAATCCCGTACCCGAAATTTTGCCAGAAGAGGCAAAAGCTGGTGGCGCAGCCGTAGTGGCAACTGGTTCATCACAGTGGCCTAACCAAGTTAACAACGTTTTGGTATTCCCTGGCTTGTTCAAGGGACTGTTAGAGACCGACTTGAAGCATGTTGACATGGATTTGGAAGTCAATGTTGCGCAAGGTTTGGCCGACTTGGTTCAAAATCCTACAGCAGATGATATCGTTCCTGGTGTCTTTAGCGAAGGCGTGGTGGCTGCGGTTAGCCAAAAAGTGGTTGATTACGCTAAGGCTCAAGGTTAATTAGTTATGACAGCAGTTATTCGGCCAATTTATTTGCAGCAATCACGGTTTAAAAAGGTCTGGGAAGATTTTTTAACTGCTCGCGGGGTTGATAATTTTGCGCCCGAGGAGTTAGCCCAAATTGAAATCACTTTGGGGATGTACGACGAGGTCGATAACTTGGTGGGTACAGGTTCAATTGCCAACGAAGTAATCAAATATGTCGCAGTCTGTGATAAGGGTAGTGACCAAAAGGGCGCTCGCTTTAATACTTTGATTACAGCCTTATTAAATCAAATGGCCCAATGGGGTCGCTTTCATGCTTTTGTTTTCACCAAGCCGGAATATCGGGTTAGTTTTGAACACGTTGGCTTTAAAAGTCTAGCGGATAGTTCAACCGGAGTCATATTAGAACGGGGAACGCCCAATATTGATGATTACTTAGCTAACTTACCGAAAGCACCCCAACCGGATCGAAATATTGCTAGTATTGTGATGAATGCTAATCCCTTTACCAGGGGACATCGCTACTTAGTTGAACAGGCCGCTCAAGCCAACGATTTTGTTTATGTTTTTGTGGTCAATCAGGATGCTTCGCTCTTTACAACCCAAGAACGAATGGACTTAGTTGCTGCTGGTTGTGCTGATTTACCAAATGTAGTCGTAGTTAACGGCGGCGATTATATGGTGAGTTTCTTGAGTTTTCCATCGTATTTCATCAAGAATCCTGACCAAGTGATTGGCTATCAGACTACTTTAGATGCGCGATTGTTTAAAAATAAGATTGCGCCGGCTTTACGGATTAATCGTCGTTATCTGGGCAGTGAACCACAATCGCATACGACCAATATTTATAACGAAACCCTGCAAAAAGAATTGCCACCGGCAGTTGAAGTGATTATCGTGCCTCGTTTGCAAGCAGATGACAAGCAAGTAATTGTCTCCGCTCGGGACGTTCGGCAGGCCATTGCTCAGGGCAATCAAGCTGGTTGGGAAAACCTTGTACCAGCTACCACTGGGCAATTTATCACCGGACACTTAGCCCAATTACAGGCGCGAATTGAGAAAGGACAGCAGATTAATGGAAATTAAGAAAACCGCTATGGCGGGAACATTAGAATCCTCAGATATCCAAATTATGCTGAGCCAAGGTAGTAATGGCTTAGAATTTGATTTGGTTTCTGATGTCGCTAAACAGTTTGGAAAGGCTATTCAAGCCACCATTACTGATGTATTAAATACCTATGATATCCATGATGCCAAGGTTAAAGTCGTTGACAAAGGGGCCTTGGATATGGTGGTTAAGGCTCGAGCAATCACGGTTGTGCAACGGGCCTTGGACATGGCTGATGAGCCAGATTGGAAGGTGATTTAATGGTTGCTGAAGAACGTTTACGTCGGACAATGATGTTTGTGCCCGGTAATAACCCGGCCATGGTCAAAGATGCTGGAATTTTCGGTGCTGATTCAATCATGTTTGATTTGGAAGATGCTGTGTCAATTACCGAAAAAGACGCTGCCCGCTATCTAGTTTATGAAGCCTTAAAAACTGTTGATTACGGTAATGCTGAATTGGTCGTTCGAATCAACGGCTTGGACACACCTTTCTATCAAAATGATATTAAGGCCATGGTTAAGGCTAATATTGATGTTATCCGTTTGCCAAAGGTTGAATCCGCTGAAATGATTAAAGAATTAGAGCGACTAGTTGAATCTGCCGAAAAGGAATTCGGTCGTGAAGTTGGTTCAACTCACTTGATGGCAGCGATTGAATCAGCTCAAGGTGTGGTCAACGCCAATGAAATTGCGGCTGCTTCAGATCGGATGATTGGTATCGCCCTATCAGCTGAGGATTACACTACTGACATGAAGACTCACCGTTACCCTGACGGTCAAGAATTGCTTTATGCTCGTAATGTCATTTTGCATGCTGCCCGAGCAGCTGGCATTGCTGCCTTTGATACGGTCTTTACTAATTTGGATGATACGGAAGGATTCTATCGTGAAACGCGCTTGATTCACCAACTTGGTTTTGATGGTAAGTCCTTGATTAACCCTCGCCAAATCGCGATGGTTAACGAAGTTTATCAACCAACTGCCAAGGAAATTTTGAACGCTCAAAACGTGATTGCTGCCATTGAAGAAGCCCGTCGTAAGGGTTCTGGTGTAATTGCTATGAATGGTCAGATGGTTGATCGACCAGTCGTTTTGCGGGCAGAACGTGTAATGCGGTTAGCTAAGGCTAACAATTTAGTGGATTCGGAGGGAAACTACATTGAAAAATAAAGTGAATCGCGAAATACCAGATGAAATTTTAGCCAGCACTGGTTACAAGCCCTTTGAAAGCGTTGAATATGGTCACCAAGTCAACCAACGCGTAGCGCCAAAAGTTCGAGCAACTACTGGTCCAAGTAAGGTTGTGGAATCAATTGATAAAATTGTGGAAGAGACTGTCCGCGATGGCATGACGATTTCATTCCACCACCATTTCCGTGAAGGAGACTTTGTCTTCAACATGGTCATGCGCAGTATTATTGACCATGGTTTGAAGGATCTAACGCTAGCGCCTTCTTCTTTGACCAATGTTATGAATGACATTGTGGTTGAAGCGATTGAAAAGGGGGTTGTTACCAACATTACTTCTTCAGGAATGCGTGGTAGTTTGGGAGATGTTGTCTCTCACGGCGCCTTGAAGAACCCCGTAATTTTCCGTTCGCACGGTGGTCGTGCTCGGGCCATTGAAAATGGTGACATTAAGATTGACGTGGCTTTCTTGGGTGTACCAAATGCCGATGAAATGGGAAATGCTAACGGTATGAATGGTGAAACGGCCTTTGGTTCTTTGGGTTATGCTTTGATGGATGCCCAATATGCCAATACTTTGGTTTTGATTACTGATGATTTGAAGCCTTATCCAAATACCCCAGCCTCAATTAAGCAAACGCAAGTTGATTATGTCGTTAAAGTGGACAAAGTTGGTGATCCAGACAAGATTGGTTCCGGGGCAACTCGTTTCACCAAGGATCCTAAGGAACTCCAGATTGCTAAGATGGTCAATGATGTCATCATTCATTCACCATACTTTAAGGAAGGTTTCTCCTTCCAGACTGGTTCTGGTGGAGCAGCTTTGGCGGTTACGCGTTTCTTGCGCCAAGCCATGTTGGATAATCACATTACAGCTTCCTTTGCTTTGGGTGGTATTACCAAGCCAACCATTGATTTGTTAGAAGAAGGTCTTGTTAAAAAGATTATGGATGTCCAAGACTTTGATAAGGGCGCTGCCTTTTCAATGAAGTCTAACCCTAATCAACAAGAAATTGATGCTTCTTGGTACGCTGATCCAGCTAACAAGGGGGCAATGGTCGATAAGTTGGACGTTGCTATTTTGTCCGCTTTGGAAATTGACACCAAGTTCAATGTTAACGTTATGTCTGGTTCTGACGGAGTCATTCGTGGGGCCATTGGTGGTCACCAAGATGCTGCTACCGCCAAGTTGACGATTATTTCAGCGCCATTGGTTCGTGGTCGAATTGCTACTATCGTGCCAGATGTGACAACTGTCATCACACCAGGTGATTCAATTGATGTCGTTGTGACTGAAATTGGTTTGGCGATTAACCCTAAGCGTACTGACTTAATTGAAGCGCTTTCCAAGGTACCTGGTTTGCCAATCTATACGATTGAAGAATTGCAAGAACGGGCTCAAAAGATTGTGGGAACCCCAGAACCATTGCAGTTTACTGACCGAGTAGTTGCTTTGGCAGAATATCGTGATGGTACTTTGATTGATGTCATTAAGCAAGTCAAAGATTAATTGTTATTGATGCAACAGCCGGGCCATTTACTGGCCTGGGTACATAATTTTATAGGATGCTTATGAATATTTTCTTAAAGGGCCAATCCACTGATTTAAGCGCTGTTTTATTACAGCGTGAAAAGCGGAGTCATTATCAAAACCAATTAGAACAACGCTATCCTAATAAGGTGGTCATCAGTTTTAAGTTAAATATTCCGGGTCCGATTAAAAATAACGATTATTTGGCACGTATTTTTCAAACCGGGTGGCGAGTTTTACTGAGTCAATTAACCGGCCAAGTGATTGAACATAGTCGGATGGAAAATGCTTTAACTACCGGTCCGGAAGCCTTTTTGGTGGTTGCCGGTGACCTATCCCAGCTCAAACAATTGACCATCAAATTTGAAGATGATTTTCCACTGGGACGTTTGTTTGATGTGGACCTGATGGCCGGAAAAGATGAAAAATATCAACTATCACGTCAAGATTTGGGCTTTGCGCCACGGACTTGTTTGATTTGTGATCAAGAGGCTAAAAGTTGTATTAAGGCCCAGCGTCATTCCTTGATGGATGCTTACCAGGTCATTAATGGCCTTTATGCTAATTACTACCAAGAGAACTTCTATCTATTTAACTGGGGAAAAGCTACAGTCATCAATGCGGCTTTGGCGGCCTTATTGGATGAAGTTACGGTGACGCCTAAACCTGGACTGGTTGATCCAGCCAGCAATGGTGCCCATCAGGATATGACGGCTTTTACCTTTATTGATAGTAGTCTGGCCTTAAGACCGTACTTTGTACGAGCCTTTGAGCTAGGACAGAATTTTCAAGGAATGGATTTAACGATTTTATTTGAACAAGTCCGCCAGGCTGGTATACGGGCGGAGCAGGCGATGTATTTAGCAACGAAGGGCGTTAATACCCATAAAGGTTTAATTTTTTCCTTAGGTATTATGGTGGCGGCCTTGGCTCAAGTTACTAAAAATGGCCCCAGTCGTGCCGATCGACTACGTCAGATTATTCAAGCAATGACCGCTAATTTATTAACTGTTGATTTGCAAAAGGGCTTAGCTAATCAAGAAGATTTGACGGCAGGGCAGCAGCAATATCAGCGTTATCAATTGACCGGTATTCGAGGAGAGGCGGCCCAGGCTTTTCCGATGGTCTTTGAATTAGCGTTACCATTTTTAGGCCAGGCAAGTGGTAGTGATAATCAACGTTATCTGGATACCTTAATGTTAATCGCCGGTCAATTAGCTGATTCAACGCTAATAAAAAGAGCTGGGAGTCCAGCAATTTTAGCCAAAATGCAGGCATGGTCGGCTGAATATTTTGCTTTAGGAGGCAGTCAGCGTGAATCTGGTCGTACCTTCTTAGCCAATCTAGATCAAGATTTTATTAAACGGAATTTGAGCCTCGGTGGGGCTGCCGATACTTTGGTCTTAACCATCTTTTTGGCTCGTTTACAAGGAGTAGTGTGATGTTTTTTAAAACAAACGATGGCGTATCCTTGGCCTATCAAGATACCGGTGGGACGGGAACAACTTTAATTTTCGGTGCTGGTTTTTCTGGTACCCAGTTGGAATGGCAGGAGCAGGTCGAATTTTTTAGTCAACAGGGTTATCGAGTGGTGACAATGGACTGGCGTAGTCATGGACAATCAACACGAACCAGTAAAAATCTGCGAATTAGCCGCTTGGCTGCGGATTTAGAAGAATTGATAACCTACCTGGGACTAGACCAGGTGGTTTTGATTGGCCATTCAATGGGAGCCAGTATTATTTGGGCCTATCTTTCGCTATTTGGGGAAACTAAGGTTCAAGCAGTCGTGGCAGTGGACGAATCACCGCAATTATTAAATACGCCAGATTGGCCAAATGGCTTGTTTGATATCAGTTGGGAAAATTTACCACTGTTGGGGCCAACTATCATGCATCATAAAATGACCGCCTTGCCAGTTGCAGCTGATTTGAAAAAGCAATTGATTGAACAAAAAAAATTGCATCCTTTCAATGAAGACTTGGTTTATCCGCTGCTAGTGAACCATTTGTGTCAGGATTGGCGTGGTAGCTTGTATGATGTGACGCTACCTCAGTTATTTATGGTAGGGGGGCAATCTCCCTTGTGGCCGGTTGGCTATCAAGAGGCGATTAAACCCTTGTTAAATAGCGATTCGGCGATTGTGGTAGTACCAACTAGTGGGCATTTGATTCATTTAGAGTGTCCAGCGATTTTTAATGAAGAAGTGGTTAAATTTTTACAGTTAAAAAAGTTATAATAGTTGCTTTTTTAAGTTCTTTTTTGCACATTTATGTGATAAAATGAGCGACGTGTATAACTTATATGCTGTGTCATTAGGAGGAAAACATGACGGATAATCAGGAGGCTCAGAGCGGGTTTAAGGCGCTTTTGAGCAAATGGGATAAAATTCGGGTCAGTGGCATTGGTCTAGTTGCATATTTCTTGATGGGTGTATTGCTCATTATTGCGATTAGATATAATGTCTTACCCAAGACCATGATTGGGGCAATTTTTGCCCTAGTATTAATGGGACACATTTTGTACTACTTGGGAGCGAACTTACCAATCTTTCGTTCTTATCTAGGTGGTGGGGCGGTTTTCACCATCCTAGGGGCTGCTATTTTGGCCACCACAGGGGTTGTACCGCATTCAGTGGTCGTTACAGCCTCAACCTTTGTTAATAAGATGGATTTCTTGGGGCTATATATCGTCTCATTAATTGCTTCTTCAATTTTCAAAATGGATCGTAAGGAATTGCTAAAAGCTGCGGTTCGATTCCTGCCAGTGGCCTTTATTTCAATGGCCGTGACTGGATTGGTAGTCGGATTAGTGGGAATGTTAATCGGTGCTGGCTTTAACCACTCGATTTTGTACGTATCATTGCCAATTATGTCTGGTGGTGTTGGTGCTGGAATCGTGCCTATGTCAGGTATTTATGCCAAGGCCTTGGGCGTTTCAGCTAATGGTATTTTGTCACAACTTTTCCCAGCCGTTGTTTTGGGTAACTTGTTGGCCATTATCAGTGCTGGTTTAATTTCTAAGTTGTTTGCTAACAGCAAGTACAACGGTCACGGGGAAATCCTAAATGACCTAGAAAGTCAGCAAAAGAAGCCAGCTGCTGAATTGGTACCTGATTACATGCAGATGGGTGTTGGAATGATGGTTTCAATTTCTTTCTTTATGTTGGGTACAATTTTGAATAAGGTCGTGCCTGGTGTTAACGCCTATGCCTTTATTATCTTGTTGATTGTGCTAGCTAAGGCGGCTGGTATTTTGCCTAAGTACTATGAAGATGCCACTGTTATGTTTGGTCAACTAATTGTTAAGAACATGACCCATGCCTTGTTGACTGGGGTTGGACTATCCTTGTTGGACGTTCACCAGTTAATGAGCGCCTTGAACTGGCAGTTTGTGGTTCTTTGCTTGACTAGTATTATTACTATTTCACTTGCTAGTGGTTTCTTGGGTAAGCTCTTTGGCCTATACCCAGTTGAGTCAGTGATTGCCGCTGGTCTTGCTAACAACAGTATGGGTGGAACAGGAAACGTTTCAGTTTTGGCGGCTTCTGACCGAATGAACTTGATTGCCTTTGCCCAGATGGGAAACCGAATTGGTGGTGCCTTGGTACTGGTGGTTTCGGGAATCTTAGTTGCCCTGATGCATTAAAACGAAAAACAGCTGCGGCTGTTTTTTTATTTTTAGATTAAATTTTCATTCACAAGCTAAAGTATTAAAATGGAGGTAAAGATTGGTAATAAAGTAGAAAGAGATTAATGTGATGGTCGAAGAAAACAAAACTAATGATCAACTCGCTCAGTTATCTTTAGACGAATTTTATCAAGCAGTCGATAGTAGCCCTACTGGTTTAAATGCTAATCAGGTCCAGCAACAGCGCAGTAAATACGGTCCCAATGTGATTACAGCGGCTAAAACCGGTAATCGTCTATGGAAATTTTTTAAAAATTTCACGAGTCTGATGGCCGGCTTGCTCTGGGTCAGTGGCCTTATTGCGATTTTTGCCAAGATGCCAGAATTAGGAATTGCCATTTGGGCGGTTAATATTATTAATGGACTTTTTAGCTACTGGCAGGAGAATCAAGCTCAAAAAGCTTCGGACGCTTTGAAAAAAATGTTACCCACTCAGGCGACCGTTATTCGGGCTGGTAAGTCGGTGCAAATTGATACGGCTGACATTGTACCGGGAGATCTTTTAGTGATTGCGGCTGGAAATAGTATTTCAGCAGATGCTCGGATTATTAGTTCTGATTCTTTTCAAGTGGATGAATCGGCCTTGACTGGTGAGTCTGATTTGCGTGATAAAAAAGCGACCTATCATCGTGGCGCTGGCCGCTTTGATGAAGATAACATTATTTTTGCCGGTACCGTGGCCAGTTCTGGCAGTGCGCAAGCTGTTGCTTTAAAGACGGGGATGAATACTGAATTTGGTAAGATTGCCCGTTTGACACAAAGCCAAGCAGCTAAACCATCACCCTTGGAATTAGAGTTAAACCGCTTGACTCGTCAATTATCCGTGATTGCCATCTTGATAGGCGTTTCCTTCTTCTTAGCGGCCATCTTTATCGTTCATTATCCAGTCGTCCAGTCCTTTATTTTTGCCTTGGGTATGGTTGTGGCCTTTATTCCCGAAGGCCTGCTACCAACAGTTACCCTTTCTTTGGCCCAGGGTGTTCAACGGATGGCCAAAAAGCATGCGCTGGTTAAAAATTTGAATAGCGTGGAAACCTTGGGAGAGACGACGGTCATTGCTTCGGATAAAACCGGTACTTTAACGCAAAATCAAATGACTATTAATCACATTTGGTTGCCCGATCAGGTTTATACGGTTAGTGGTGAAGGATATGTGAACAATGGTCAAGTATTGGCTCAAGGACAAGTTGTAAAACCGGGACAAAATGCAGATTTAGATTTGTTAATGCAGGCGATTGCCTTAAATAATGAAACAACGGTTAAGCCAACTAATCAACCCGGTGGACAGGCTCAAATTGTAGGGACGCCTACTGAAGCTGGCTTGGTTATCTTAACTGAAAAATATCAGCTGGCTAGCGCCACTCTTAAAGATGCTAATCCACGGCTCAAAACCTTGGTTTTTGATTCGGATCGTAAACGAATGTCAACGATTAACCAAGCTAGCAATGGAAAATTAACCCTGTATACCAAGGGGGCTTTGGATGGTATCTTGGCCATTAGTCAATCGATTTTAGTTGATGGACAGGTGCGGCCTATCACGGCTGATGATATCCAAAAAATTCAGGCCGCCAATGAACAATATGCGGCCCAGGGTTTGCGGGCTTTAGCGATTGCAGTGCGTGATTTACCCGCTGATACTAGTCAAAATCTGGCTGATTGTACCATTGCCAACACTGAAAAAGATTTAACCTTTGTCGGTCTAACCATTATGGCTGATCCACCTCGACCAGAAATTTATGAAGCCGTAAAAAAAGCCCATCAAGCTCAGATTCGAATTATAATGGTCACTGGGGATGGACCAATTACGGCGAAGAGTATTGCGGTTAAAATTGGTTTAGTTTCTGATCAGGCCCGTGTAATTACGGGTGATGAGTTAACGGCCATGTCAGATGAGGATTTGCGTCAGGCCGTTAAGGGTGAAGTTATCTTTGCTCGGGTTGCTCCTGAGCAGAAATATCGAATTGTTAAGGCCAATCAGGCTAATGGTGAAATTGTGGCTTCAACTGGCGATGGGGTCAACGATGCCCCCGCCTTAAAGCAGGCCGATATCGGGATTGCCATGGGGGCCACTGGCACAGATGTGGCCAAAGATGCGGCGGATATGATTTTAACCGATGATAACTTTGCTTCAATCATTGCTGCGATTGAAGAGGGGCGGACTGTCTATAGTAATATTCAAAAGTTTTTGCTCTATATTTTGAATAGTAATGTCCCTGAAGCTTTTCCATCCGTGTTGTTCCTCTTTTCGGGTGGTTTGATTCCGTTACCTTTGACGGTTATGCAGATTTTAACTATTGATTTAGGAACCGATATGCTGCCGGCGCTAGGGCTTGGCTCCGAAAAGAGTGAACCAGGCGTTATGCAACAACCACCTCGTTCTCGTTCAGCCCATTTGCTTAATAAATCAATTATCTGGAAGGCCTTTGCCCTATATGGTTTGACGGCTTCTTTGATATCAGCGGCGGCTTATTTCTTTGTTAACTATGCTTATGGTTGGCCACAACAGGCTTTGGCTAGTTCTGGCGCTGTTTATGCTGAAGCAACCACAATTACGCTAGCCGCGATTGTCTTTTGTCAGGTAGCGGCGGCCATTAATGCGCGGACTAAATATACCTCGGTTTTCAAGATTGGTATTTTCAGTAATCGGCACATTATTACTGGGATTCTCTTTGAAATTGTCTTAATTGCGTTAATTATTTACTTACCATTCTTACAGTCAGTCTTTAATACTCATGCGCTAGGTTTACAGGAGTGGTTATTTCTGCTAGCGATTCCAATTCCTTTGATTTTGTTGGAAGAATTGCGGAAGTGGATTGTGCGTAAGTACTTGCTAAAATTGAATCAAAACTAGTAAAAGCCCTTCAATCGAAGGGCTTTTCTTATTGGCGAATGGTTTGACTAGTTAAGCGCAGAGTGGCAAAGGCGGTCGTGATTTGACTGTCTTGTTCATAAATTTTAACCTGCCAGGTTTGGAGTCGATGGCCTAAATGCAATGGGGTGGCTTGGGCGACCAAAATACCTTGGCGCACGGCTTGGAGTTGGCTAACGTTTAAGTCAACGCCAACGGCGGCTTCCTTAGTGCGTTGATCTTCCTGTAAAACAGCATTAGCGCCCAAACTAGCGGCTTCTTCGGCTAGGAGGGCGTTAATCCCGCCATGAACCACGCCGTAGGGCTG
Organism: Convivina intestini; assembly: GCF_003096575.1. Classification (GTDB taxonomy): domain Bacteria; phylum Bacillota; class Bacilli; order Lactobacillales; family Lactobacillaceae; genus Convivina; species Convivina intestini. Next base: position 318,507 of record NZ_QEKT01000001.1, on the reverse strand, counting down.
TTGGACGGCGTTCGTGATTGGTAATTGCAGTTCAACTAATTTGGGACTGACTTGAATAATTTTAATACCTAGAGCAATGGCAACAGACATATTTTTCTCTTTCTAGGGTTGAGCGCCCATTTAAACATGCTTTAATGAAAAATGTTAGAATAAAACTATTATTAATTATATTAACTTTCTTTGAAAATTAACGCAAAAGTGAGGACAAACAATGACCACGGTTGAATGGACACCGATTAAAGAATATGCCGAAATTTTATTTGAGCGGACCGATAAGATTGCCAAAATTACGATTAATCGTCCGGAAAAGCGCAATGCCTTTACGCCAGTAACGGTAGCTGAAATGATTGATGCCTTTACTGTTTGTCGGGATGACGCCAGTATTGGTGTTATTATTTTGACTGGTGCCGGTGATTTGGCCTTTTCTTCTGGTGGCGATCAGTCAATTCGGGGTAACGGTGGTTACTTAGGACCTGATCAAATTCCGCGGTTGAACGTTTTGGATCTACAACGCCTTATTCGAATTATTCCTAAGCCCGTGATTGCCATGGTACGTGGCTGGTCGGTTGGTGGTGGCAATGTTTTGCAGTTGGTATGTGATTTGACAGTGGCTGCTGATAACGCTCAATTTGGTCAAACCGGTCCGATGGTTGGTTCCTTTGATGCCGGTTATGGGTCAGCTTACTTGGCTCGAGTGATTGGGCACAAGCGGGCCAAAGAGGTTTGGTTCTTAGATGAATTCTACTCAGCTCAAGAAGCTTTGGAAATGGGGTGGATTAATCGCGTGGTGCCATTGGCTGAAGTCGAAACAGCCACCCTGGAGTGGGCTAACAAATTATTGAAAAAGTCGCCCACGGCCTTGCGCTTTATCAAGGCCGCGATGAACGCTGATACGGACGGCGTGGCCGGTTTGCAGCAATTGGCCGGGGATGCCACCATGCTCTTTTACACCACTGATGAGGGGAAAGAGGGCCGGAATGCCTTTTTGGAAAAGCGTGATCCTGATTTTGGTCAATTCCCAACCTTCCCTTAAAAGCGTGATATTAGAATCTCTGACCAATGTGGCGGGGATTTTTTAGTTAGGAAATATTCATGGAAAACTGGTTACATAAACAGGCTGATTTAAAACCGAATCAACTCGCTTTGATTGCTGAAAATAAACAATATACCTTTGCTCAGTTAGAACAAATCGTGATTAAACGGGCTCAGCAATTAATGACTATTTTAGATGATAATCGGCGCGTGGGGGTCTTGACCACGAATTGTCTGGCAGGTTATGTTACAATTTTGGCCCTACAACAGTTAGGTCGGCAGTTGGTTTTGTTAAACCGTCGTTTGGCTAAACCGGAACTAGAAGATCAGATTGATCAGGCGCAACTGACTCAAATTGTTCAAGATGATGCTTTTGAGCTGGATTTAAGTAATACGCAGCAGTTTACTTTTCATTATCTGAGCCAATTAGCGGGCCAGCCGGCAGAGATTTTAGCTGATTTCAAGGAGGACCAGGTTACTTCCATTATGTTTACTTCCGGGACGACTGGCCGTCCTAAGGGGGTGGAACAAAGTTTTGGCAATCATTTTTATTCAGCCATGGGGTCGGTGTTGAACTTAGGATTGTTACCAGACGACTGTTGGTTGGCAGCTGTACCAATTTTTCATATTAGTGGTTTTTCGATTATGATGCGCTCCTTAATTTACGGCATACCGGTTCGATTATATGATCACTTTGATGCCCATCAGATTAATGCGGATTTGCTAGCTGGCCGAGGGTCGATTATTTCTCTGGTACCCGTCATGTTTGAAAAAATGTTGGCGGATTTACCAAGGAATCAGGCTTATCCAGCAAGTTTCCGTCAGGTTTTGCTTGGTGGTGGCCCAGTTAAACAAGTGACCTTGGTGGCTAGTCAAACTCGTGGTATCTCCATTACTCAGTGTTATGGTATGACTGAAACGGCTTCGCAAATTATTGCCCTGAACCCCAAGGATGCAGCCGCTAAATTAGGTTCGGTTGGTAAGCCGCTGTTTCCGGTTAGTTTAAGGATTGTTCAACAAGACAGTGAGGGGCTTGGTCAATTAGAAGTCAAAGCGCCTAATATTGCGGTTGGTTATTTGAATCAAGCTGACAAATATCAGGCTAGTTTTGATGATGGTTGGTTTAAAACTGGTGATTTAGGCTGGCAGGATGATGAGGGTTTTATCTATATTAAAGGCCGGCAGGGGGATATGATCTCATCCGGTGGGGAAAATGTTTTCCCCCAAGAGATTGAAGCCGTCTATCGCCACTTGCCAGAAATTGAAGACATGGTAGTAGTCGGTGTGCCAGATACCCAGTGGGGCAGTGTACCAGTGGCCCTGGTTAAATTTAAGTCAGACGCCTTTTTATCGGTGGCTGACTTAAGAAATTATGGCCGAGAACAGTTGGCCCACTACAAGGTGCCACATGATTTTGTTGAATATTCAAATGATTGGCCCAGAACGGCCAGTGGCAAAATTCAACGCTATCGCTTAGTGACTGAATATCAAAATATAAAAAAACGCCCTAGTTAGGGCGTTTTTTGGGTAGCTAGAGGATGATTCATACACCTAAAATTTGATTTTTCTTGGTTTCAAAATCTTCTTTGGTGATAACACCATCGTTTAAGAGTTGTTTGAGTTTTATTAGCTCATTGTAACTAATAGTACAGCTGTCATGATTTTGAGAGGTTTGCTTATTTAACATATTTTCTATGTGAACCAGCCTTTCGTTGATTTGTGTTAGTGTGTCATCGTTTTCAGAATTAACAAAAAAGGAAGTAATCGTGCTGGTGATACTTCCGATGAGGCCGATACCAACAATCATTAAGACGACTGCTACAGCTTTACCAATTTCAGTGTGGGGCGAGATATCGCCGTAACCAACGGTCGTGGTTGTGGCGATGGCCCACCAAAGAGCATCGGCATAGTTAGCGTTTTCGGCCACTGAGTATATACCGGCCCCTAAAAGAATAATTATCAGAGCCGTTATAACCAAGTAGATGAAACCGTTGGTATTGATAAATTTCTTAAAATTATTTTGAATACGTTTGGTAAAGCCAACAATTCTAACTAGTTTTAATAATTTTAGGAGCCGTACGGTTCGAGCAATCCGAAAAACAGTAAATAATGAATCATAGGGGATGATGGCGATTAAATCAAAAATATTGGCTTTAACAAAAGTCCATTTGTTTTGCGCTTTGGTAAATCGTACGATATAGTCAATCCAGAAAAAAAGTAAGATGACCCGATCAACGATGACAAAAGGATAATGAGCAATATTAATGATGTTAGTGATATCTAAAATTGCCAGTAGAATGGAAATGAGTGCCAGAGTAAAAACGAGCGAATAATAGAGTTTTTTCATATTATTTTAATGGATTAAATCGTATCGCACAGCCACTCTTTGCTAGTAAGTGTCGTTTTGCTATTAATGGTGACCGAAGTCCAATTTTCATCAATCAAAGCTGTTTTAGCTAGTTCGGCATTGCTGAATTCCTTTTGACTACCATCTTCAAATGTGATGGTAACCGATCGAATATCCTTGAATGTGCGGAGTTCGATGTTGTTTTGTTTTTTAAAGATTAGCATGAGTTTTTTCCTTTTGGGGTGAGATAAGGTGTTTCTTAATTATAACTAAAATATTGGTGTTTAGTAGTTGTATGTACGCCCAGTAGGGCTAATTTATTTCACTTCGTAGGTTTTTGATCCGATATCTTTAAATGAATCGTTACTGAATTTAACAGTCACTGTACTATCATTATCCAATTCAAAAATTACGACAACTGGAACAGTTTTACCTGGTAATAATTTGTTATGTAAATTATTCTGTTCTTCTTCAAATGGTTGTTTACCATCATTGCTGAATTTAGGTAAGCCGGGATTCAGAGTTTTATTTTGTTTATCCGTTTTTTGATATGCATGAACTGTCGCATAAATTCCATCTGCATCCATCTCTTTATCGGATATATTTGTCATATCGGCATGTAAAACTAATACTTTTGGATTATTATCACCAATACCATCAATAATCTCGGATTTTCCGAATTTTAGTTTTAAGTTTCCGGCGTTGTAAGTATTCCCTGTAAAGGACCAATCAGATTTTTTACTCGTATTATCTTTTGCTGTTTCTGTCGTTGAGATTCCAGTTGCCTTATCAATTGCCTTTGAATATGTAGACTGGGTTCCTAAAACAATTAATATGGAAATTATAGATAGTGATGCTCCAATAATTGCCAGTATTTTTTTATTCTTGCGATTAATGAATAAAGAAATAACACCTAGTACTAGACCAACAATACCAAATAAAAAAGCAATATTATTGATAATCGGAATCCATGATAGAGCTAAGGCAATGCCACCAAATACAATTGCTAAGATACCTAGAACTTTACGTTCATCTTGTTTCACATGTTTTCTCCCAACAGCTTTTAGTGTCAATCAGTCAATTGGATATTAAGTTTAAAAAAGTTTCATAGTACATTATTTTTATTTTATGTCTTTTACATACAATGCACAAATTATGAACTAAATAAATCGTATGTACTTCTACCACGATTTATAATCTTTCAATCGTTATTATGGTGTATAATATCTTTATTCTAGGAAAGGGGGTGATACGATTTGTTAGAATTTAATAATCATCAGATCTGTGTCGCCCTTGTAAAGGAAACAAGGGCGACACAGATCTGATGGCTTTGGCCAAGGAAAGTGTTTGCGAATTTTTTTCGCAGTCCGAACGTATCGACAAAGTCGGTACGTTTTTTATTATGAGAATAAAATTAAAAAATAAGTATTGACTAATTAAAATCTAATTTATATAATAAAACCATCATAAAAAACCAGCAGGAGGAATTGTCATGTCAACATTTAAAGTAGTGTCATCAACTAAGTCAATCAACCTCTTGCTCAGCTTGCTCGGTAACTCCTAGTAAGTTGGTTTTTGTGCCGGTTGCTAGGAATTCAATTCTTAGCAACTGGTTAGGTAGCTTAAATTTTTTGCCCTAACAAGTTCGCTTGTTAGGGCTTTTTTCATGGTAAGGGTAAGAAAAAGGAGCATCAGATGGATAATACACGACAACCAGTAACTGACAACATTGATATTAAGGACTTTGAAGAGGCGACTAAGGCTGCCATTGGCTCCGTGGCCCCTAAAAAAGAATCAGTGCGTGAAATCGTTTATAACGTTTCAGCCGCCGTTTCCAATGCCATTTTGGTCACTTTGGGGATGGGCTTGTTGCTCCAAACCATCGCCGGTTTTATTCACTGGGCGCCAATGATTCAACTGGGCGCCATTACTAAAATAATGTTGCCAGCGGCCTTTGGTGCGGCGATTGCCTCCCAAATGAAGTCTAATACCATGGTTATGTTTTCAGCCATGGCCGCTTCAACAGTTGGCGCCAACGCGGTTTTTTTCACTAGCCAAAGCCTAAAAGCCGTAACGGCAACTGGTTTTGCGGGTACTCAGATCCCAGGATCAGCGATTATGACCACCGGACAGCCGATTTCAGCGGTGATGGCCGGCTTGATTGCTGTTTTGTTTGGGAACTGGTTAAGTGGGAAAACACCCTTGGACATGGTGATTGTCCCGGCTTTAACAACGATTGTTGGGACGGTTTCCGGTTATTATTTAGCAATTGTTACAAGACCCATCTTGGTTAGCATGGGGGAGATGATTACTGCTAGCGTGAATGTTAATCCGATTTTAGGAACTGCTTGTGTGGCGATGGCCTTTGGCGCCATGACGATGACACCGGCTTCAGCCGCTGCTTTAGCAGTTGCAATCGGGGCCACAGGGGTGACTTCTCCAGCCGCATCGGGTGCAATTTTGATTGGTACCACAGCAGTCTTTGTTAGTTATCCAGCGATGTCCTTTCAAGAAAATAAGATTGGGGCAACGATTGCCCAAGGGATTGTGACCCCTAAAATTCAGTTCCCCAACATTATTAAAAATCCCATGTTATTAATTCCGCCAATGATTGGCGCAGCGATTGCCGCACCGATGGCTACCATCATGTTTCATGTTTCGGTACCCTTTGCTATGGCCGGGATTGGCTTTAACTCCTTCATTGTTCCTTTAGCTTTATTCGGTAAGAGTATGAGCATGTTTATTGCCTATATGGCCTGTGGCGTAGCGATTCCAGTGGTGGTTTCCTTTATTACCTATCGGATTATGCGTCAGATTGGCTGGATTAAGCCGGGGGCTTTGCACTTAGAAATGATTTGATTTTCACAAATTGTTTGACAAAGTAAAATAAGTGTTTTATCATAATTATATTATTTAAGTGAAGAAAAGATAAGTATTTGATGAAAGTTGCCTAGCGAGCTGATGACTGGTGCAATTCAGCCAACTGACATCTTAGAAAATGGTCTTGGAGCTTTTAGTTTTGTGAGTTGCGATAGTGCAGCAAGCAGAACTCGGGAACGCCCGTTATCGCGGACAGGTATCGCTGTAAAGCTGTACTTAATGAGTGGGTGGCAGTGATGTCACTTTAAAACTGGGTGGTAACGCGACCATATTCGTCCCGGGGATTTCTTCTAGAAGTCCTCGGGTTTTTTATTGGTTATAATTATCAAGGAAGAGCAATGAGGAGAAAAAAGATGGCAAAACACGTAGTATTACAAACCGACTTTGGTTTAAATGATGGGGCAGTTTCAACCATGTATGGGGTGGCTGACCAAGTTGACCACAACCTACAAGTGGCTGATTTAACGCATGGGATTACCCCCTTTAATATTTTTGAAGCTTCCTTCCGTCTAGCCCAGACGGTTAAATACTGGCGTCCAGGGACTGTATTTGTATCAGTAGTTGATCCAGGCGTTGGTTCCAAGCGTCTGTCTTTGGTGGCGAAATTAAAAACTGGTCACTTTGTCGTAACTCCTGATAACGGCACTTTGACTCATCTAAATAACTTGTACGGCATTGAGGCAGTACGGGTAATTGATGAATCAATTGACCGTTTACCGGGTTCAGAAAAGTCTTCAACCTTTCACGGTCGTGATATCTACGTTTATAATGGGGCTCGTTTGGCTGCTGGACAAATTCAATTTGAAGAAATTGGCGAAGCCTTGCCGGTCGAAAAGATTGTTACCTTACCGTTGAATCTACCGCAGGTAAGCGATGGGGTCTTGAAAGCCAATATTGATATTACTGATGTTAATTTCGGTTCGCTTTGGACCAATATCAGTCAAGAATTGTGGGATGATGAATTAAAGGCTCAGTACGGTCAAACTTATCGGATTCGGGTTTATCATCAAAACGTCTTGCAACATGAAGAAGTGATCCCATACGTCAAGACTTTTGCTGATGTTAAGCCTGGAGAATCTCTTCTCTACATTAATTCCGTTTATACTTTAGGCGTAGCGATTCGCATGGGGAGTTTTGCCGGTGAAAATCATGTTTCAGCTGGTCAAAACTGGACAATTGAAATCGAAAAGGAGCAATATGTATGAAGAAAAATAAACTTTCGACTCGGAGTGTCGTCGCAATTGGTATCGGGGCTGCCGTATTTCTCATTCTTTTTAAATTTATTGCCATTCCCACTGGGATTCCCAATACCCAAGTCAATGTCGCTCAATCGTGGTTATCGCTCTTAACCGTCATTTTTGGCCCTTTGGTTGGTTTTCTGGTCGCAGTCATTGGCCATAGCCTAAACGATGCGATTTCTTATGGTTCAATTTGGTGGTCCTGGGTGATTGCGGACGGTATTTATGCTCTAATTTTTGGTTTGTTAATTAAAAAAGCCCAACTATTAGAGGGAAAATTAACAACACGTAAGGCCTGGTATTTCAACCTAGGACAGGCGATAGCCAATATTATTGCTTGGACGGTTGTCGCGCCAATCCTTGATATCTTCATCTATAGCGAACCAGCCAACAAGGTGATTGTCCAGGGATTATTGAGTACTGTGATTAACATTATTTCAACGGCTGTTATTGGAACTGCTTTATTAGGAATCTATACGAAAAATAAAGTTCAAAAAGGCCACCTGGTCAAAGAGGATTGAGCAAAGAACGCACGAAGGGAAAAACGATGGTAGCAGCGGCATTAGAATTTAAAGGAGTTACTTTCAAATACGATGTTCAGCAAAATCCCACGCTGGAAAATATTTCCCTGACGATTCCAAAGGGCAGTCGGACACTGATTGTTGGTCCTTCGGGTTCCGGGAAAAGTACCCTGGCGGCTTTGCTGAATGGTGTTATTCCAAATTCACAGCCTGGTAAAGTCCAGGGTGAGATATACATTGATGGCCAGTTGAGTAATAAGGATAGTATTTTTGAGCGTTCCTTGAAGATTGGGACAGTCTTGCAAAATCCAGATACCCAGTTTGTCGGGATGACGGTCGCTGAAGATATTGCTTTTGTCTTGGAAAATGATAACGATAGCCATGACCAGTTGGTCGCCAAGGTGCAAGAATGGGCAAAGCGTTTGCGTTTGGAAGAATTATTAGATTTAGCACCGCAAGTTTTATCCGGTGGTCAAAAACAGCGCGTCGCCATGGCTGGGGTTTTGGCCGGTGACAGTCCTATCTTGCTCTTTGATGAACCCTTAGCTAGTTTGGATCCAGCTAGTGGGCAGGCCATGTTGACTCTGTTGGATGAATTACAGGCGGAGCTAGGATTAACCGTTGTGATTATTGAACATCGGGTTGAGGACGTTTTGCGTCATGCTGTCGATCAAGTCGTGGTCCTCCAAGAAGGAAAAATTGCCTACCAAGGCTCGACAGTCGAATTACTGAAAAGGTCAATCTTGCCAAATTATGGGTTAGCTACTCCCAAGTACATTCAATCTTTACAAGATTTAGGTTATCCTATAGATCAGTTAGAAGCGATTGATGATGTTCAAAAAATGACTGGTCCTGATCTGAAAAGTTATCTGGAACGGGGTCTAGCCCATCAAGTTAGTCAGTCAAACGATACAACTAGTCCGATTCTCACTGTTAAAAATTTAAGCTATCAATATCATAATCAGGCTGTTTTTACCGACATTAACTTCACTTTATACCAAGGAGAATGGTTATCCTTGGTGGGTTCAAACGGCGCTGGAAAGTCAACTTTAAGTCGTTTACTAGCTGGGTTTTTACCAGTTCAAACGGGTGAAATTAGTTTAAATCAGGAGCCTGAAGTAGATTTGAATCAGTTGACTTTGAAGGAACGGGCCGATTATATCGGTTATGTCGCCCAAAATCCGGTCGAAATGTTGATTGAAACAACGGTCTTTGATGAAGTTGCGGCTGGATTACGACTACGTGGTATGGCTACTGAGGATATTACCGCTGAAGTTCAGCGATATTTAAAATGGGCCAACTTATATGAGATTCGCAATTGGCCAGTTAATGTTTTGAGTTTCGGTCAAAAAAAGCGTTTATCAATTTTAAGTGTTGCCATTTTGCAGCCTAAAATTTTGATTTTAGATGAACCAACGGCTGGTCAAGATTTTCAACACGCTCAGCAATTAATGACCCTGCTACAAAAGTTAAATCAGGCGGGGATGACGATTGTGATGGTGACCCATGATGTCAATATTATGCAAGAATGGACCAGTCGTGTCCTGGCTTTACATCAGGGAAAACTAATCGCTGATACAACCCCGGGAGAACTGTTAGCTAATCAAGAGGTCGTAGCCCTCGCTGATTTATGTCAGCCAACTGACTATATTTTGGCCCAACGTTTGGGTGTAACCGTGGGAAAGGGGGGAAAACGTGGATAATTTATTTGGTTATCAAACCGGACAAACCGTCTTTCATCGTCTAACTGGCAGTGCGAAGTTAATTATTTTCTTACTATTAACGATTAGTGGCGTGCTGAGTTTTGATATCCGGTATTTACTGCTCTTAACGGTAGTGGCCTTGTTGGGCTTATGGCAAGCTCGCATTAGTTGGCAGCGGATTCGAGTGATTGTGATTTTGACAGTTATTTTTGCCCTGTTGAATTTGATTTTGATCTATGTTTTTTCCCCCCAGTACGGGGTGCATTTATTTGGTAGTCAACACCTGATTTTGGGCAGTGGGCCTTATGCTTTGACCCAAGAGCAGCTACTCTATGAGGCCATGGTTTTGTTAAAGTATTTGTTCAGTTTGCCACTAGCCTTGATTTTCTTATTTACCACTAATCCCAGTCAATTTTCAGCCGGTTTAAATCGGATTGGGGTGCCGTATTCGGTAGCCTATGCCGTTACGATTACTTTACGGTATATCCCTAATACGCAGCGGCAATTTTTCATGATTAAAAAGGTCCAAGAGGCTCGTGGCTATAACATTTCCAAAAAATCATCCTGGACACAAAAGATTACCGGAGTGGTTCGAATCTTAACCACTTTAATCTTTTCTACTTTGGATCAAATTGATGAAGTTACCCAGGCCATGGAATTACGGCGCTTTGGTAAGGGGAAAAAACGGTCTTGGTACTATGAACAATCCTTTGGTAAATTAGATACCATTGCCTTAATATTAGCGCTAGGATTCTTAGCCTTGGGAATTGGTCTAATGGTGATTAATCAAGGTCGTTATTGGAATCCTTTTGCATAATGAATTCTTTTTAAGAAAGTACTTGTAATCTGAAAAAAACGTGGTAATATAATGAGTAATTAATAATAAAACGTTGATTAAGAAGTAGTAGACTTCTCAGACAAGCCAGTGAAATGTTGGTTAGTGCGAAACATTCTTGTTAGAAAGTTGAACGTCTCTTATGAGTGTATGTGTCAAACACATAATGGATGCTCCCATTACCGAGCCAACAATTGTTAGATTGTGAGAGGTGTCATTATTTAATGGCACAAATAAGGTGGTACCGCGTCCAGGCGTCCTTTAGTTCATAGAACTAAAGGACGCTTTTTTGTTATTAATAGCGCCAGCAAAGAGAGGAAAAGATATGCAAGGATGGCAGCAGTGTCTTAAGAAAATATTGGCCGTGATGGTGGCTGGTGTAATGTTGGGAGTATTTACATCGACCTCAGCCAGTGCCGATGACGATAGTTTGCAAAAAATTAAAGATCAGGGTGTCTTACGGGTGGCCTTGTCACCCGACTATCCTCCTTTTGAATTTCAAGTTAATCATGGTCAGGGGGAAGAAGATGTCGGTCTGGATATCGACATCATTAAAAAAATTGCCAAAGATTTGGGTGTTAAATTAGAGATTGAAAATATGAGTTTTAGTTCAGTCTTGGTGGCGGTAGAAACTGGTAAAGCGGATATCGCCATCGGGGGCATTAACCCAACGCCGGAACGTAAACAAAGTGTTGATTTTTCTAATATTTATTACAACGGCGGCCAAGCTTTCTTGGTTACAAAGGCCAAATATAAGCAGCTTAAGAGCGCTAAGCAGTTAAATGGTCATACAATTGGTACCCAGACTGGGACCTTGCAATACAATTTAGCCAAGCAACGGTATACCAAGAGTAAGCTAGTTGGTATGGATAAGGGGTCGGACTTAGTCTTAGCTTTGAAGACCAATAAGATTGAAGCAATGGGGGTTGAAAAGCCAGTTGCCGAAGCTTATATCCAAAATGATCCAGATTTGGTCATGTTCCAATCCGATTACGATTTGAGTAGTGATGAAACTGGTACAGCCATCGCCGCACCCAAAGGTAGTACTAGTTTGGTTGCAGCTATGAACCAGTCGATTGACCAAATTAAAAAAGAGCATTTGATTAGTAAGTATATGAAAGATGCGGCTAAGGATATGAAGACCAATACGGTTGATACTTCCATGTTGCACTACTGGAATTACTTCTTTAAGGGCTTCCAGTACACCTTACTAATCTCAATCTTGGCCGTGATGGGTGGTGTCATCCTGGGTGTTGTTTTGGCCTTGATGAAGATGAGTCATTTTAAGATTTTGAGTTGGCCGGCAATTAGCTATATTGAAATTGTCCGGGGAACCCCAATGATGGTGCAGGTCTTGTTAGTCTACTTTGGACTGGGTGTGGTGGTTAACTTGCCAGCGCTAACGGCCGGTATCATCGCCGTCACTTTAAACAGTGCCGCTTATATTAGTGAAATTATTCGGGGTGGTATCTTATCAGTGGACAAGGGTCAGCGCGAAGCCAGTCAAAGCCTTGGTTTGAGCCACAAAGATGCCATGCGGTTTGTGATTTTACCACAGGCCTTTAAAAATATTTGGCCGGCCTTGGGTAATGAATTCATTGCTATTATTAAGGAAAGTTCGATTGTTTCCATTATCGGGGTAACCGACCTAGTTTATGAATTAAACGTTGTCCGGGCTGATACTTATCGGGGCGTCGCACCCATTATTGTGGTTATGGTGGTTTACTTCCTCATGACCTTCGCCCTAACTCGGGGCTTGAATTACCTAGAGAGGAAGATGAAGTATGAATGAGCCATTAATTAAAATTGAACACTTACAAAAAAAGTACCAAGATAACCTGGTGCTAAAGGATATCAATGGCGAGGTTCAACCTAGTGAGGTAATTGCCTTAATTGGTCCATCCGGGTCAGGAAAAAGTACTTTGTTACGCTGTATCAATCAGTTGGAAAAGCCAACTAGTGGCGCGGTTTACTTCCAAGATAAGGATTTAACTCAGGCTACTGCCCAAGATTTATCACAGCTGGGCGAAGAAATTGGGATGGTCTTTCAGAGTTTTAATCTTTTCCCCAATATGACCGTTTTGGAAAATATTAAATTAGCGCCGATGCGTGTAAAGCAAATGGATGAACAAGAGGCTGAGACGACGGCCATGCAATATTTAACCCGTGTCGGTCTGGCTGAAAAAGCGGCGGCTTATCCGGATAGTTTATCCGGCGGTCAAAAACAGCGGGTGGCCATCGCCCGTGCTTTGGCCATGCATCCCCAAGTCATGCTCTTTGATGAACCTACCAGTGCCTTAGATCCAGAAATGGTTGGCGAGGTATTAGCGGTGATTAAAGAGTTAGCTAATGAAAAAATGACCATGGTGATTGTGACCCACGAAATGAATTTTGCTCGTAAAGTGGCCGATCAAATTTGGTTCATGGCTGATGGCGTGATTCAAGAAAAAAATACGCCAGATGAACTCTTTAATCATCCTAAAGAGGCTAAGACTCAGGACTTTATTCAAAAAGTATTAACTATCTAACAGGTAAAAATAAAGGAGAAATATTATGACAACAAGTACGAAAGAAAAGATTGTATTGGCTTATTCCGGTGGTTTGGACACTTCCGTGGCGATTCCATGGTTGATGGATAAGGGTTATGACGTGATTGCCGTAGTCCTGGATGTCGGTCAAGGCGGTAAGGATTTGGATGCCATCCAGAAAAAGGGCTTGGCTGTTGGTGCGATTGAGTCAATTGTGATCGACGCCAAAGATGAATTTGCTGATGAATACGTCGCTCCAGTTATTTTATCTAATGCTTTGTATGAAGGCAGTTATCCCTTGGTATCAGCTCTGTCTCGGCCATTAATTATTAAAAAATTAGTCGAAATTGCTCATGAAAATGATGCCCATGCCATTGCCCATGGATCAACGGGAAAGGGAAATGATCAAGTGCGTTTTGAAGCAGCCATCCATGCCCTTGATCCGAATTTAGCAATTGAAGCGCCAATTCGTGATTTTCACTGGTCGCGGGAAGAAGAAATCGACTACGCTAAGGACCACGGGGTACCAGTACCAATCGGTAAGGCTTCTCCTTACTCAATTGATGCTAACTTATGGGGCCGGGCTAATGAAGCTGGTATTTTGGAAAACCCTTGGAATCAAGCGCCTGATGACGCTTGGGGAATGACGGTTGATCCACAAGATGCGCCCGATGAGGCTCAATTTATTGATTTGGACTTTGAAAATGGCTTGCCAGTTGCTATTGATGGTCAAGCTATGAAATTAAGTGTTTTGATTCAAGAATTAAATGTTATTGCCGGCAAGCATGGAATTGGCCGGATTGATAAAATTGAAAACCGGTTGGTGGGGATTAAGTCGCGTGAAGTTTATGAAGCGCCCGCTGCTGCGGTAATTATGACCGCTCACAAGGACTTAGAAGATTTGACCTTGGAGCGGGATGTAGCCCACTATAAGCCAATCGTGGAGCACCAAATTACTGATTTGATTTATAACGGTATGTGGATTTCACCTTTGTTCGATGCCCTGATGTCCTTTGTGGTTACGACGCAAGCGGTCGTTAATGGAAAGGTAAAGTTGAAGTTGTACAAGGGTTCGGTTCAAGCTGTAGCTCGGCAGTCAGAACACAACTCACTGTATAACGAGCAATTGGCGACTTATACTGCCGCTGATAGCTTTGACCAGATCGCAGCGGCTGGCTTTATCAAGTTGTGGAGTTTGCCAACCATGGTTTACGAGCAAGTTAATCACGTCCACTCGGACAAGCTGGAGGATTAAAATATGAGTGATAAATTGTGGGGTGGTCGTTTCACCGGTGAGGCAGCGGAATGGGTCGATGAATTTGGTGCATCGATTGGTTTTGATTATCAAATGGCCGCTGAAGATTTGGAAGGCTCGCTGGCCCATGTCAAAATGCTAGGTCAAGAGGGGATTATTCCGCCTGCTGATGCCCAAGCTATCGCAGCTGGTTTGCAAGAATTACAGGAAGAATTAGCCGCTGGTCAATTAACTTTTACCGTAAAAAATGAAGATATCCATTTGAACATGGAAGCCTTGCTAACGGAAAAAATCGGTCCAGTAGCCGGTAAATTGCACACTGCTCGGTCTCGAAATGACCAGGTTGCTACTGATTTTCATCTCTGGGTGAAGCATCGTTTGCCGGCGGTGATGTCGGAATTGACCACCCTACAAAGCACTTTGGTGAAACTAGCTAAAGACAATGCTGCGGTGATTATGCCGGGTTACACCCATATGCAACATGCCCAGCCAATTAGTTATGGGCACTACTTGTTAGCCTATTTTGAAATGTTCCAACGGGATTATGAACGGTTTGAATTTAACCAAAAGCATACTGATATGTTGCCTTTAGGTGCGGCAGCCTTGGCTGGTACGACTTTTCCGATTAACCGGCAGGTCGTGGCTCATGAATTAGGCTTTGATGCAATTTATCACAATAGTTTAGATGCGGTTTCTGACCGAGATTTTGCCCTAGAATTTTTGAGTAATGCTTCGATTTTGATTATGCATCTATCACGGATGGCCGAAGAGTTAATTTTGTGGTCATCTTATGAATTTAATTATGTCGAACTCGATGATACTTTCTCAACCGGTTCATCCATCATGCCTCAGAAAAAGAATGCTGATTTTGCTGAATTAATTCGGGGTAAGTCGGGGATGGTTTATGGGAACTTGATGGGTCTCTTGACGGTCATGAAAGGCTTGCCTTTGGCCTACAATAAGGACATGCAAGAAGATAAGGCCGGGACTTTTGCAGTCATGGATACGATTTTAGCGGCTTTGAAGGTCTTTAATGGCATGCTGGCTACTTTGAAAATTCATCCAGAAAAGATGGCCGCTTCCTTGGAAAATGATTTCTCCAATGCCACTGAATTAGCTGATTATTTAGCCAATAAGGGGATTCCCTTCCGGCAGGCCCATGCTATTGTTGGGGCTTTGGTGCTCAAAGGCTTGCAGGAAAAGCGTTCTTTGACGGCTATGTCATTGACTGAATTACAGGAACATTCGGACAAGATTGAAGCCGATGTTTATCAAGTGCTCGATCCGAAGGTAGCCGTTGACCGGCGGACTTCCTTGGGTGGTACAGCGGTGGCTAATGTTATTAAGGAAAGTCAGCGCGACCAAGCCATTTTAGACCAACGGACGAAGGGATAAGACAGAATGGATAAACAAATACTAGCCAGTTTTCAAGGGAAATCCTATCTCAAGGAAATTGATTTTACACCGGAACAACTAAAAGCCTTGGTTGAATTTGGTCAAGAAATTAAAACTGCGGAACAGAATCAGACTTTACAACCCTTTTTAAAGGGAAAAAATGTTATTTTACTTTTCGCCAAAAATTCAACGCGGACCCGTTTGGCCTTTGAGCTAGGAGCCCAAGAAATGGGGGCTAACACAGTCTTTTTGGACCCTACCTCGAGCCAATTTGGTAAGAAAGAATCCGTTGCCGATACAGCCCATGTCTTGGCCGGGGTCGCCGATGGGATTGCCTATCGAGGCTTTGGTCAGGCCGATATTGAAGAGATGGCCGCTGATGCCTACGACACGCGTGGCAAACACGCCCCAGTTTGGAATGCCTTGAGTGATCAATGGCATCCGACTCAGATGATTGCTGATTTTATGACCTTGCAAGGTGAGTTTGGTCAGTTGGATAATGAGATTACGCTGGCCTATGTTGGGGATGGTCGTAATAACGTAGCTCGCTCACTCTTGGTGGCCGGTGCTATGGTGGGTATTAATGTCAATATTATTGCCCCACAAAGCTTACAACCGGATCAAGATACTGTTAAGTTGGCCCAGGAATACGCTCAAGCAGCCGGTAGTCAGATTTTGATTACTGATGACTTGGATCAAGGCGCCGCTGATGCTAATGTATTTTACAGTGATGTCTTTGTCAGCATGGGTGAAAATAATTGGCAGGAACGACTAGAAGCGCTGATGCCATACCAAATTAACGAGACCCTGTTACAAAAATCAAAGCACTATGGCCACGATTTGATTACCATGCACTGCCTACCGGCTTATCATGATAATCAAACCCAGGTAGCCCAAGACTTGCATCAAGAATATCCTGATTTGGTAGGGAACACAGGAATTGAAATGAGTGATGCCGTCTTTAAGGGGGCACAAGCTCGTCATTTCCAACAGGCTGAAAACCGGAAACCATCTATTATGGCTATTATGGCAGCGACTTTAGGGAATTTAGATTTATTATAGAGAGTAAAAGTCACTTAATTTGATTAAGTGGCTTTTGTGTTTTTCCAGTGATGTTATGTAAATGGAGTTGTTTTTTGATGCCGATATACATTATTTAAAAACGTGAATTGACCTGTTGCTTAGATATATATATTCTAGCCATCATTTTTTGCTGCAAATTTACAACAGAATTTTATAATAAACTAATAATACAAAGAGGAGAAAATCATCATGGATAAGACAATGCCATTATCAGCCTTGCGTCAAAACAGTGGGATGTTTGACGGCTTAGAACCCGGTATGGCGATTAATTTCACCAAAAATGGGACTTCAGTAGTGATCTTGGTTAACTCCGAAGAATGGGCTCGTACACAAGCATCAATTCGGCTGTTATCAGAATTAAATAAGGTTGAGCGGAATTTTGGTGAAGGTGTGTCCTTGAGTGACTTCCGTGCTCGTCATCAGCGAGGATAGTCAAGTTCAATTATCAAATGATGATGAAGATGACTATATATGAGGAACTTAAGCATACAGTTTAATAAATAAAGAATGCTCCTGAGATCTGAAAAATTCAATCTCAGGAGCATTCTTTATTTAAGTTTTTTGCATGTTATATCAATTCCAAATCAAATACTTTTTGTATTTCGTCTTGGCTTAAAAATTTTGATAGATAAGCTTTTTCATTTGACAGAAAATCGTTATTATCCTGTGCTAAGTAAGTAATTAAATTAGACTTTTTTATTAACTTTAAGCCCTCTTTTTTATTCCCGCTGAGGTATAAAGTTAATCCCTGTAAATTGAATAGGCGGGCTCGATGATAGTAGTCTCTTTCTTGATCTTTAAAGTAAAAAGCTAGTCTATCAAGGAGTTGTTTTGCAACGGTCGAATTCTGTTTTTCCAGCATGTGTAAAATCATATTATTGTAAATATAAAATAGCATTGAGAAACTATCATATCTAAATTGGTCATACAAAATGGCCTTTTTATGAAGTTCTTGAAACAGATTTAACATGAACTCTTTTTCAAGAAAGGGAATGGCATGCCCGAAAAGGTATAGTTCAAAAAAAGTCCAGTTGGTAATGCTTTGAAAATAATTTTGTAAAATCTTTATTTCTTTTGCGGTAATAGTCCCCTTGTCTAGAGTTGTTAACATCATTTTAATTTGGATTACTTGTAGTTTTGAAAATTTATCAGATTTATTTTGCCATAGACGTAGGTGATCATTTAAAGAGTCAAAATCAGATGATTGATAGGCTCTTTGTAGTGTTGGCAGCAAATCATTTGTGTAAGAATTTAATTTTTGATATAAAAATTCAAATTCGGAAAGCTGAACATTAATTCTATCCAGTAGTTCTAACAGATGCATGAAAGAAATATCAGTCAAGCCTCTTTCAAATTTAGATAAAAAAGTATATGAAACAATCCCTCTACTGGCTTCCTTCAAGGTAATATTTTTCCCTTTTCTAAATGTATTAAAAACTTCCCCAATTTCAACCATAATTTTACCTATATGCACATTATTAACCATTTGATTACAAATATTTTAACATGAGGTGATTCAGTAAAAACCACTTATTTAAAAAGGTAATCTAAAGATGAAACAACTATTATTTAATTTATATCCAACACCAGCAAAAAATTTTTCTTTTTACTCGCTCTGGTTAAGCTTTTTAGTCTCTAACTTAGGCGATTGGATGTATCGTCTTGCTTTACCAATTATTATTTTGGAAAAAACGGGTTCAGCCTATCATGCGGCTACGGCTTTTGGTATTTCTTTTATACCATGGGTTCTATTTTCATTGATTGGTGGTGTGCTAGCTGATAATTATTCGAAAAGAAAAATATTAATTGTTGGTAATATCTTGGCCGCAATATTTAGTTACTTTTTATTATTTACTTTGAATGTTGTGAATATCAACTTTACATTCCTGTATCTAGCAATATTTTTATTAGCCTCAGTTGATCCATTAGTTCATCCAAGTTTTCAAAGTATCATTCCAGAGATTATCAATCGGGATGATTACGTTAAAGCAAATGCAGTCATTCAAACGATTGATAACACCTTAACTATTATGGGGCCGTTAGTTGGTGGCAGCATTGTGATGTTATTAGGTGGGCTAAATGCACTTTGGTTTGAAATTGGTTCTTTTATCGTATCTGCTTGTATTTTATATGGCTTACCTAAAATAAAGGAATCACATAAAAAGCAAATTACACTGGCAAACATTAAAAATGATATTTTAGCTGGGGCTAAATATAGTTTTCATCAAAAAGTTATTTTTAGTGGTTCTTTGATGTTTTTTGTTACCAATTTTGCTCTCAACATGTTTGAAGCCAACTATATTTTTTATATGACCAAAGACTTGGGATATCCACTGGTAGATGCCACGATTGCTTTGTCTTTGGGTGGAGTTGGGGCATTGTTAGCCGGTCCGGTTAGTACGTTGATTGTTGAACGCTATCATGCCGGTTTACTCCTGTCAATAAGTACTACACTAGCGGGATTAAGTACGCTCCTGCTATTAGTTAATACAAATTATATTTATATTGGTATTGTTTTAGGGTTCATTAGTTTTTTTGGCACGATTAATGTCATTACTTATTTCACACTTCGTCAACGGACTGTCCCTCGTGAGCAATTAGGTCGAGTCGTTGCCATTACCAGAATGATTTCTTATGCCTCTATTCCGATTGGATCATGGTTTGGTGGTTTATTGTTAAATCAAGGCGTTTCGATGATTTGGATAATTTTAATAGCAGGGCTTTTGAGGACAGGAGCTGGTCTAGGAGCGGGAATATCACCTTTGGGACATGAAAAATAATATGTATGAATAAAAATTTTATTTTTTGTTTATCTATTTTGCTGAAGTTAAAAGTGATACACTAGTTCTATGGAAATCGAACTAGAAGATCAAAAAAGAGCTGAAATATTTAAAACTTTATCGGATGCCAATCGCTTAAAAATAATTCGCACTCTACAGGCTAGTAATCGCGAAATGACTTGTGGGGAAGTCGGTGCCAAGCTGGCTATTAGTAAATCCACAGTCTCTTATCACTTTAAAGCCCTTAGAGCAGTCGGATTAACGAACACGAGAAAAGAAGCACAAAGTAAGTATCTATCTTTAAATCAGGAAACTTTTAATCAATATTTACCCGGATTCTTAGATTCTTTATGAATCTTTTATTTTTACCCTTTAGTTCGATAATTATAGAAATAAAAAGGAGAGAAAATGAACATAAAAAAGGGGTTTACCAGAAATCTTATACTAACGGCTATTTTAATTGCGACCTTTATGACCTCCGTGGAAACGACGATTATTACGACTGCGTTGCCCACGATTGTTAGTAATTTAAATGGGTTATCCTATCAAAGTTGGATATTTGCCATGTATCTCTTAACTACGGCCTTGACGACGCCGATATATGGTAAACTATCCGATCAAATTGGCCGAAAACCAGTTTTTTTAATTGGTTTAGTCTTTTTTACAACTGGTTCGGCTCTGTGTGGACTAGCCGGTAATATGTTAAGTTTGATTCTCTTTCGAGCGATTCAAGGATTGGGTGCCGGAGCCATTATGCCGATTACCTTTACGATGATTGCTGATTTATTCACCTACCAAGAACGGTCTAAGATGTTGGCGCTCAACAATACGCTTGGGGAATTTCGGCATTACTTGGGCCTCTGATGGGTGGCTATATTGTCGATAATTTGGGCTGGCACTGGGTATTTTTTATTAATGTACCCCTTGGGGTGATTGTCTTTTTAATTATTTTTACTACTTACCATGATTCAAAACTAATTCATCAAAAGTCGAAAATGGATTTTTTAGGCATTGCTAGTCTGTCCATTTTACTGGTATCGGTCTTGTTGTTATTTCAAGGCTTATCAGTTTCTAAAATTAATTGGGTTTTAATGGCCTTTTTAACGTTAGTAATTCTACTAGCTACACTGGTTTTAATAAAAGTCGAACAGCAGGCCATTGATCCCATCGTGCCCCTGAATTTATTTGGGAATCAATTATTTTTGGTTCAAATTTTTACCACCTTGGCGCTCAGTGCTATTCAAATTGGTTTTCAAACTTATTTTCCAATGTGGTTCCAATCACTTTATCATGCTAGCCCCTCGCTGGCGGGGTTGGCTGTGACGCCTAGTCCGATTTTGTGGCTACTTTCCTCATTTTTGGTGGGGAGTTTAGTTGAAAAATTTGCTCCTAAATATATTGCTTTGCCTTTAATCATTGTGATGGCTTTGACCTACTTACCGCTGGTCTTTGCTTCGATTAATTTTCCAGAGTACTTATTCTATGTTATTTCTGGTGTGACCGGTTTTGTCTTGGGAATTGTGATTACAATGAACACTCTAATTGCCCAGCATGTGGTATCACAAAAAGACCTCGGCACAGCTTCTTCCATGATTACCTTAGGCAGAACGTTGGGACAAACGATTGCGACTGGTATTTTTGGTTTGATATTTAATTTAACCATTCATCACGAGATTTTCCAGCAACCTACAATTAGTGAAAATATGGTAAATCAATTCATTAGCAGTAATAATCACGGCAGCACCATGGTTGGTAAAAACTTTGATGTCTTAGCCCAGGCAGTATTGTCGGGTATGCATGCGGTTTTTCTGGTTACCTTGATTTTGTTTGTTCTGGTTATTATTCTGAATTTATCGGATAAAAAGCGGACCATTGTAAAATAAATCAAAAAAATCCTCGTTAACATCCTAGCTAACGGGGATTTTTATTATGGTTGCGTTGCAATCGCAAGCTTAATTGCCTCAACTGCTTGCTTTAGATGGCTTTCATCGATTACCAGAGGTGGTAGGAGCCGGAGCGTGTTCCCCCGAGCTGATAGGGTCAGGTAACCAGCCTTTTGGAGGGAAGTAATCACCTGATTAACCGGCACTTCTTCAGTCAGATGAATGCCAATCATTAAACCAGCGCCACTAACCGCCTTTACTTGGGCAAGGGGGGCGATTTCCTGCTCTAATAGCTTCATTAAAAATGCCCCTTTAGCTTGTACACTGGTTAAAAAAGTAGGGGTTAGCTGCTGCAAAACTTCCTTTGCCGCCGCCATAGCGACTAAGTTACCACCAAAAGTAGTCCCGTGGTTACCAATTTTAAAGTGTTTTGCGACATTTTTTTTAGCTAACATTGCCCCGACTGGTAAACCATTGGCAAGCCCCTTGGCCACTGTGATAATATCAGGCTCCAGGCCAAATTGTTGATAGGCAAATTGATAGCCGGTCCGACCCATGCCCGTCTGTACCTCGTCAACGATTAGTAGGGTCTGAGTTGCTTGACATTGGGCTTGGACGGCTTGTAACCACTGCTGATGACCGACATTGACACCACCTTCGCCTTGGATGACTTCTAAAATAACAGCCGCCGTATTTTCATTAATAGCCGTTAAGGCCTGTTCCTGATTATAATCAACCATCTTCACGTGGGGGAGCAGTGGGTCAAAACCTTCTTGAATGTGGGGATAGCCGGTTACGGACAGGGAGCCGATTGTCCGGCCATGGAAGCCATAATTAAAGGCTACAATTTCTTTTGGCTGCTTTGTTGATTTATCGGAAGCGACTTTAAAGGCTAGTTTAAGGGCTGCTTCGTTGGCTTCGGTACCGGAATTACAGAAGAAAGCTTGGTAATCAGCCGGACAGAGTAATTCAGCGACTTCTTCGGCTAAAGGATTTTGATAAAGATTGGAAATATGCCATAATTGGCTAATTTGTTGAGCTGCTGCTTGTTGAATAGCACAGTTACTATAGCCAAAGTTACAAACCCCGATTCCAGCGGTCAAATCAACATAGCTCTTACCATTTTGATCAATTAAGTGGAAATCATGACCACCGATAAGTTCGATGGGAAAGCGTTGGTAGGTTGACATGGTTGCATTCATATAAGAATTCCTCCGTTATTTTTAATGAGTAATCGTCGTACCAGGATGATTAAGCTGGTCGGTAATTGTAATTTGGTGGACACCATCTTTTAAACTGGCTAAAGCCGCTTTAATTTTAGGAATCATGCCACCGGTAATTTGTCCTTCTTGCATAAATTGCTGGGCTAAGGCTGGCGTTAACTGAGTTTGAACCTCTTGGTCAACTAAAATACCAGGAACGTCAGTCAGTAAAATTAATTCTTGTGCCTGCGTTAGCACTGCCAGAGCTTGGGCGGCCTGATCAGCATTGACGTTTAGCAGTTGCCCTTGGGGTGTTTGGACCAGTGAATTAATCAAGATTACGCTGTTAGTTGGACTTTGTGCCAATAGCTGAGTTTTAATACTGGTTACTTGGCCGACTTGGCCATATTGACTTTGGTCCAAATATTGACCTTGTAAGAGGGTATAGCCGTTAAAGTTTAGGGGCTGGCAGTTGATGCCATGTTGTTGAAATAATTGAGCAAAATAGGGCTGGATGACATTTGATAAAAGTCCCTGGGTAAGTAACATTTCAGCTGGTGAAGTTTTACGAATGCCATCAATTTTTTGCACTGGTAGATTAAAAAATTGACTAGTGGCAGTAATTAGTTGACCACCACCATGGACAATAATGATTTGTTTTTCTTGGTCCAGCCAAATCTGGATTTGTTTAAAAAAGTCCTCGGTAAGTTGATGGATGGCATTGCCACCGATTTTAATGATAATCATCGTTTTATCCCTCATAGGCGGCGTTGATTTCAACGTATTGATAGGTTAAATCACAACCCCAGGCCATACCTTGTGCCTCACCACAATGTAGATTGACAGTAATGATAATCTTATCAGTGGCTAAGATTTGGTGAAGGGCTGCTTGGTCAACCGGAACAGTCAAACTGTTTTTGACTAAGGGGATGCCACCAATTTGGATGTCCAATTGGTTGGGATTTAATTGGGCTTGGGTTTGGCCAATGGCTTGGACGATTCGTCCCCAATTGCCATCTTCGCCAAACAGCATGGCCTTAATTAAATTCGAGCCCACAATTGCCTTGGCAACTTGATTAGCTTCGACTGGATTGGCCGCATTTTGGACCTGGGCTTCAATTAATTTGTTGGCCCCCTCACCATCAGCTGCGACCATTTTTGCCAAATTAATTAAAACTGTTTGCAAGGCTTTTTTGAAGCTAACAAATTCAGGATGTTTGGCGGTTAGTGTTTGATTTTGTGCTTGACCATTGGCTAACACCACTACCATATCGTTGGTGGACATGCAGCCATCGACGGTAATTTGATTAAAAGAGCTTTGAATTAGTTCCCGTAGTAAATCTTGGAGTAATGAGCCTTCAATCTTAGCATCCGTGGCAATGAAGCCAAGCGTGGTACCCATATTGGGATGAATCATACCTGAGCCCTTGGCAAAACCAGTTATCGTGACTGTTTTTCCGTCAATGGTTAACGCATGACAAGTCTTTTTACTATGGGTATCAGTGGTAAGAATGGCTTCGGGGAGCTGCGATTGGGACGTTAGTGTGAGTTTTGCAAGGCCATCCTTAAACTTATCCATCGGCATTTGCTTACCAATAACACCAGTTGAGGCAACTCCCACTAAATCAGAACTGATATTGAGTTTTTCAGCGACTAAGTGACCACTTTGAGCCGCATTATCTAAACCAGGTTGCCCAGTAAAAGAATTAGCATTACCACTATTAATCACAAGAGCTTGTAAAGTTTGTCCTTTTTGAATCAGGCTCCTAGTATATTGAGTGGGTGCTGCTTGAAATTGGTTTTTAGTGTATACGCCAGCGGCGACTGCTGGGACATCAGAAACCAGCCAGCCAAAATCCAGTTGTTGGTCAGCTTTAAAGCCAGCATGGGTGGCACCAGATTGAAAGCCTTGTGGCCAAGTAAATTTAATTTCCATAATGTTTCTCCTAAAAAGTATTGGGATGGAGCGGTAATCCGCTTGTATCATTTAAATGAAAGAATTGGTTCATATTTTGAATAGCTTGGCCGGCGGCACCTTTGAGCATGTTATCAATGACTGAAACGGTTAAGAGGTAGCCGGTTTTTTCATTAAAAGCAAGGCCGATATTACAATTATTACTGCCAACCACGCTCTTAATATCTGGTAAATCTTCATCTAAAAGATTAATAAAAGGCGCTGCTTGATACTGCTTTTGATAGGCTTGCTGAATGTCTGCTTGGCCAATTCCGGGTTTTACCTTGGTATAAATTGAAGCCATAATGCCACGGTCAATGGGGATTAGGGAGGTCATAAATTGTAGGTGGGGAATTGTTGGATTCCAGGCTTGTAGTTGCGCTAAAATTTCAGGAATATGCTGGTGTTGATTAGCTTTATAGACCTGCATATTTTCATTGGCCCGCAAATAATGGGATGAAGTGCTTAAACTTTTACCAGCACCGGATAAGCCAGATTTAGCATCAACGATAATGCTATCGGGATAGATTAAATCGGCTTGGACCAAGGGGGCTAAGCCTAATAAAGTAGCTGTGGCATAGCAACCAGGATTAGCGATGTAGTGCTGTTGATGATTTTGATTTAAATCAGCCAAGCCGTAGTAGGAATGGGCCAAATTTTGGCTGGTTGGGCCGGTTTTGTGATACCACTTTTGATAAGTTTCAGGCTCTTTCAAACGAAAATCGCCGGATAGATCAATTACCGGAAAATCTTGGTCTAAAAAGGGCTGCGCTAATTGGGTGGCAATCCCGGCACTTGTTGCTAAAAATAGCACGTCATTATCAGCCATAATCTGCTGACTATCATAGGGGAGGGCCATAGCTAGGTGCTGGTGATCTAACCGATTGTTTACCTGCCACAGGGGTGTTTTTTGTGATAAGTCATGCTGATAAATGTTAATTTGGGTCACATTCGGATGATTTTGTAATAATTGGTAAAGTTGCATCCCGGCGTAGCCGGTGATGCCAACGAGGGCGATTTTCATCATGAGCTCCTTGTTTTATATGGATTAGTAGATTGTTTGTATATTGTTAAGTTATATCGGGGAAGCCCCGTCGTCGTTTGCTATACATCATGGATCCTTCGCTTTCTGAAAATAAAAAACGCCCTCTTGGATAATTCAATCCAAGAGGACGTCGATAACGTGGTACCACCTCAATTTCTAAAAGTAATCACACTTTTAGCTTATAAAGTTAAAAAACTTTTAGCATAACGGGCTAGTCACCGGAACCCCCTAATCGTTTCAGGGGTCAACTCATGGGCACGATCTAGTTAATTTGTTTGGCCGGTTCTCACGAGTTAACATCCAGCTTTTCTGTGAAAACAAATTTAACTAAAATTTCCAATCATAGTTTTTCATATTAAAAAAATCTAATATTTATTAGCTATTATGTTATGGTACAGATTTATTTTTGTCAAGTAAAATAACAATAAAATTAAAATATCATTAGTATTCCTTTATAGAACCCAATATACTATAATCTAATTATCTCATAAAACTCGTTTTCGATGGAGTAAGAGGACGATATGGTTGATAATTTAATTGTCAGAATACAAGCAAGAGGATAGAAAGATGCTAGGAGAAATTGGAAAGCTAATTTTAAATCAAGACTTAGAGGCGACCATGATGGATGTGCGAATGGGCCTGGAAGTCGAAATGCATCGGGTGGAAAAAGATGGGCGTCTAACAACCCATGATTTTCCAGAAGAACTGGGGGACCAAAAGCAAAACCGACATATTAAAAACGATTTTTTGAATAGTCAAAGTGAGTTGATTACCCCAACAGCGGATAATTCAGCTGAAGCGGTACGTGATTTGACGGCTTTAAATCATACTTTACGGGCTTCGTTGAGTCAAGATGATGACTTGCTTTGGCCGCTATCAATGCCACCGATTTTGCCCGAAGATTTAAGTACTTTGGAGATTTCACACGTTACCCCTGAAAAAGCCGAGTACTATCGGAACTGGTTGAGTCGTCATGATATCCGTCGTTCCGTACCGACTGGGGTACACATTAATCTAAGTTTTGATGATGCGCTGACCGAGTCTTTGTTTGCCTATTTGAAAGACGAATACGATACACCGGCTAAATTCAAAAATGCCATGTTTGATAAGGTGGTCCACGGCTTTGTCCAGTATCGTTGGCTATTGACCTATTTGTTTGGGGCCGCACCCATCACCGAAAAAAACTACTATACTGACACTCGACCGGATCATCCAGTCCGCTCTTTACGTTCCTCGCGTGATTTTGGCCTTTTTAGTGAATTTCGAGGCGATTATACCAGTGTCGCTGCTTATGAAAAGGCGATTTTGGCTGCGATTGAATCAGGACAGATTCAAGGGGAATCGGAATTTCATGGTCCGATTCGTTTAAAATCTGTTGGTGGACTAGCAGGAATGGCTGAGCGGGGCTTGGATTATTTGGAGCTAAGAATGTTGGATCTGGATCCAACTTCTTCAATTGGCATTCGTGATTCGACGATTCGTTTCGTACGGTTATTGGTGATGTACTTTATGATGACGGAAAGCACCTGGGATGCCCATTCTCAGCAATTAGCTGAAGAAATGAATGAACAAGTCGCTTTGGAACCTGCCACTTCGATGACTAGCTATCAGACCCAAGCCTTAGATTTCATGGATAAACTTCAAGAGTTTGTGGCCGATGTGGGGCTATCGGTTAATGTGCAAAGAACGTTAAAAGAGTTGTATCAGCGGGTTGTCAATCCAGCAACAACCCTTTCAGCTCAATTAGAGGCGATGATTGTCGATGATTCATTGGTTGATTATGCGATTCGACAGGCTCAAATGTATCAAGATGCTGCCATTAAAGAAATTCAAAGTCGTCGTATTTATAAATTATCTGTTGATGGTCAACATGTCTCAGATCAAAAATTACGGGAAATTCTTTTCGATCAACCTTGGCATCACGTTGAATATCCAGCTGAAATTCGATAATACTCGTAAAAACCAGGAATATTTTCCTGGTTTTTTTATGACCGATATTTGTTATTTTTGTAGCAAATATGCGTTATATTTGTAGCATAGTTGCGTTATAAAGGAAACTTCGGTAAGTTTAATTAGTCGGCATGTTTTCATACATAACGATAAATACTGTCTATGACACGAGGAGAGAAACAAATGACACAAACAGCAACATTGATCAGTATGGGCCTGGCAGAGCCAGATAACATTGTTTACACCAAGGATTTAGCCGAGCGTATGGGCGTTGATCCTAAGTGGGCAGAACGAGTTACTGGTATCCATTCACGGCGTCATACAACCGTGGAAGGGGTGAATGATGAAGGAATTCGCCTTGCCAAAGCCTCTTTAGATCAAGCGCTACAACGTGCTGATCTTAAGATTACTGACTTAGACGTTATTATCTGTGCTTCAGCGGTGCCTAGCCAAGCTATTCCGGCGACAGCACCGTTATTACAAGCAGCTTATGGAGAGGAAGCTGCTGGTATTCCAGCCTTTGATATTAACGCAACTTGCATTAGCTTTGTTACAGCTTTTGATTTGATGGCCAATATGATTAGTTTAGGTAAGTATCAACGAGTTGGTATCGTCAGCACCGATTTGCCCTCACTGTCATTAAATTTTGATGAACCTAAGAATGCTTTGCTATTTGGTGATGGTTCAGCGGCTGCTATTTTGGGCGTGGATGATCATCAGGCAGTTCATGTATTAGCCAATAAAATGGCAACTTATGGTAGCGGTGCCCACGACACTGAAATTCGTGGTGGTGGTAGTGCTATTCCACCTAAGGTTTATGCACAACAACCTAAGACTGATTTTATGTTCCACATGGATGGGCAAGCTACTTTCCGCTTAGCAATGCGTAAAGTGCCTGATTTTGTGGATGAATTACTTCAAGAAGCTGGCTTGGACTTAAAGGACATCGACATGGTTGTTCCTCATCAAGCAAGTGGTTTAGCCATGAAAATTATGAAAAAGCACCTTGGGATTCCAGACGATAAATTTTATTCAATTATTGAAGATCATGGAAATATGGTTTCCGCTTCAATTCCAACTACTTTAGCTACAGCCATTGACCGTGGTGATATCAAACGTGGGGATAAGGTTTTGTTGATTGGAACGGCTGCTGGTTTGACCATGCAAGGGTTAATTTTTGAGTACTAATATGAAAAAAATTCTACTAACAGGCGTAACTGGTTTATTAGGACGTCAATTTGTTGCCGATTTAGCACAAAAATATGAAATCTATGGAATTGGTCGAAACCAGACGATAGGGCAGCAATTAGTGGAGCAGTACGGGATTACTTTTTTACCAATGGATTTGGCGCAATTATCTTCAGCCCAAATTCAAACTTTGGTGGATATAGCGCCAGATGCCATCGTACATGGTGCGGCCCGCTCAGAATATTGGGGTCCCAAAGAATGGTTCTATGAAGCTAATGTGGTCGGGACGGCTAACATGTTGATGGTAGCTGATTTAGCTCAGGTTAAACGCTTTATCCAAATTTCATCGCCTTCAGTTTATTTTCATTACGAAACCGCTCATATGATTACTGAAGATTATCCCTTGCCTAAAAAGTTTGCGAATTACTATGCCCAAACTAAGGCCGAGGCCGACCAATTAGTCATGGCAAACCCCATCCCTTATATTATTATTCGTCCTCGAGCTATTTTCGGACCAAATGATGAGACGATTTTAAAGCCTCTTTTGGATCGTAATGCCCAGGGGGGAATTCCTTTACCCAACTATGGTAAGTCGCAATGGATTGATGTTACCAATGTTTCGAATGTGGTTGAATCGATTCGATTAGCCTTAGAAACCAATAATCCGGCCGCTTTAAATCAGATTTATAATATTACGGATGGTCAACCACGTAATATGCATGAAATATTAGTTTACTTAACTAACCGCTTGAATGTGCCCTTAAAAATTAAACCGATTCCCTTTGGTCTGCTTTTTACCGCTGGAGCGCTTGATGAAGCTATCCACCGGATGATTGCCACCCGAAAAGCGCCACAGATTACGCGGTATGTGGCCAGTGTTTTAGGCCATACGCAAACTTTGTCAATTAATAAGGCTCAAGAATTATTGAACTATCAGCCGATTAAGACAACTAATCAAGGAATTCAGGAGTTTGTCGATGCCCAGCAAAGTTAAATTAGTAGCTATTTTAGATACCGGTTTTACGATTGCTCCTAGTTTTGTGATTAACCGGCATCATAAAAGTTTAAAAATCAAAAAAATTCCAGCCTTAGCTTTTTTACTCCATCATGATGATTTGGGTTATATCATGGTTGATACCGGTTATAGTAAGGAATTTTTGACAGCAACACGGCATTTTCCAGCTCGTTTTTATCGGTGGGTTACGCCAGTGAAAATGCAAGAGAAGCAGAGTGTGATTGCTCAACTAAAAGAACATGGTATTGAACCGACTGATATTAAAATTATTATTTTGTCACATTTGCATGCCGATCATGTTGGTGATTTGCGAGCCTTTTCGCAGAGTCAAATTTTAATTGAACCAGCCGAATTGGATTACGCTCAAAAGCTCAAGGGGGCTACCCAAGTTCGTCACGGATACTTGAAGTATCTTCTGGAACCGGTTACTAAGCTTGGTGAAGCTATTCAAGTAGCTGCACCAGCCGGACTATTGGGACCCGATAGTTTGGAATTAGTTGAATTATCTGGTCATAGTCGGGCTATGTTTGGCTTGAAATTTAAGGATCAACAATCCCAACAGGAGATTTTACTAGCCGCTGATGCTGCATGGAGTCAAGCTGAGGTCCAAGACCCAGATAATGGCCCAGCTAAATTAGCACACATGATGATGTATTCATGGCCACTGTATCAAAAAAGTATTCAAAAGGTGCATGATTATCATCAGCAGGGGGTTAAAGTTTTATTAGCGCATGAAAGTAGGGAGAGTCAATGGTTTTAATTTTTGATTTTTTGGGTTCTTATACTAAAACGCGCTGGGATATGAAACATTTGCGTTCTCGAGCTCAACTAGAGAAGGTGCAACAGCGTCGTTTGCAACGTTTATTAAAGTGGTTACCTGCTGATCATTACTATTCGGCTTATAAAAATGGCCCCTGGTCACAAATTCCAATTAGTGATAAAGCGCATTGGATGGGCAACTTTAATCAAGTGAACACGCTGGGGTTGGATTTTGATCAGACTCGTAATTTTGCCCGCCATCAAGAAGATACGCGGCAGTTTGACGATGAAATCAGACCCGGGATTAGTGTCGGCTTGTCGACTGGGACCTCAGGTAATCAAGGCGTTTTTATTACTAGTCAACGGGAACGCGGACTGTGGGCCGGGGCTATTATTGGTAAATTGCTGCCTAAAATACCAAAGCAACAAGAGCGAGTAGCCTTTTTTATGCGGGCTAATAATAATTTATATGAGTCTACTGGTTCCCGTTTTTTAAAATTCAAATTTTTTGATTTAATGCGTGATCCACAAAAAAACTTGGTCGACTTAGTTCCTTTTGATGCCACGATCTTAATAGCGCCACCAACGATGTTGTTAGAAATTGTTCGTTACTATCAAGAGCACAAGCTTGACTTTAGCTTTAAAAAGATTATTTCAATTGCCGAAACCTTGGAACCAGAAGATAAAAACTGGTTGGAAAAAGAAACCGGTCAAATCATTCATCAAGTTTACCAAGCCACTGAGGGATTTTTAGGCGCAACCTGTCCTTATGGAACTTTGCATCTTAATGAAGATAATTTATTAGTTGAAAAAGATGTCATTGATGAAGAGCAGCATTTGTTTGCTCCAATCATTACTGATTTTTATCGACATTCACAACCTTTAATTCGTTACCGTTTAAATGATGTTTTACAAGAAAAAGTGACGCCCTGTCCTTGTGGATCGCCTTACTTAGCGCTAGAACGGATTATTGGGCGTGAAGATGATTTGTTGATTTTTGCTCAAGAAAATAGTCAAGGAAGCCAAAAAGTTTTTCCAGATTTCTTGCGAAAGGTTGTTTTGGAGGCTAATGCCAATATTCAAAACTATCAAATTATCCAGCAAGATCCACACCATTTAACAATTGCCCTTGAAGATGAAGCCTATCAAAAAGCAGTTATGGATAATTTGATTAAATTCTTGCAAACACATCATTTAGAGGTGCCGGCAGTGAATTTTGTCGCTTATCATTATGATTTTAAAAATGGTAAACGGCGTAAAATTATTCGGGAAAAACAGAAAGGGAAGGTGTAATGCGGGTCCAAGGATCACGAGTATTAGTAACGGGTGCGCGGGCGCCAATTGCGGTAGCCTTGATGGACCAATTGGTAGAAGCTGGTTTTAAGGTTTGGGCTACTGATAGTGTTGATTTTGCCTTAGGTCGTCATTTTCAAAAATTAGAAGGCTTTGAAACCACCGCACCTTGTCGCTTCCAAACTGATCAATATATTGCTGATATTAATGCGATTGTTAAAAAACATGATATTGATTGGATTTTACCTAGTAATGAAGAAACTTTTTGGCTTAGTCGCCAGCGCCAAGAGTTGATTGTGCCATTGTTTGCTGGTGATTTTTCCATTATTAGTCAATTACACCACAAACGTAAATATGGTGAATTATTACAGGAAGCAGGTTTACGGGTTCCTAAAAGTTTTAACGAACCAGGACCGAATCGAATTATTAAAAATGATTATTCACGATTTACCGGTGTTGGTGAAGCAGATCAAGCACAGCCTTATTTTTACCAGGAAAAAATTACGGGTAAGGAATGGTGTATAACTGTTGTCGCTCAAGATGGGGAAATCCAAGCGGGCATCGTCTACGATAAGGCCTTTAATTTCCGGGGATCATCCAGTGTCTATTTTGCTGACCAGCAACGGCCGGATATTCTAGCTGAATTTGCTAAATTAATGCGGTCAACTAATTATACGGGGTTGATTGGTGCTGATCTTATTGAAAGTGATGCAGATCAAGGATTATATTTCATTGACATTAATCCCCGCGGAACCAGTGGTTTAGTGCTGTTAAATGCCAATTTTTGGCGTGGAGAAGGGGTTTCTTTGAAATCTGATCGTCGCGCTAGCTTGGCCTTACTACCGCTGTTTTGGCGCCACCCAATTTTAACGAGGCGTGCTTTTAGCCGTTCTAAAGATATTTTTAATGGCATGGCAATTGCCCATCCTTATTATTTACAGTTTGTTCAGATGTATGATTGGTGGCGTTATGCCCACCATCAAGGTATTAATTTACGACAAGCGACGGTCTATGATATTGAATGGGACGGTCAATAGTAAAAAGTCAGGAATTTTTCCTGGCTTTTTTTACTAGAATCAGTTTGGTAAAGTTAACCTGTGAATAAGATTTTTTCAATACGTATCATAAGCTATCGGGCTTGAAAATTTAATTAAGTTCGATGACCAGGTAGTTACTGTACGATTTTTGACAGGTAATTGAGGCATAAGAATGGATAAAACAATTTATGGTTTAGATTTAGATCAACAGGGACGCTGTCACCATTATCATCAGGCTAATGATATTGCGGCTTTAAAATGTACGCAGTGTCAACAATATTATGCCTGCTATCAATGCCACAATGCCTTAGCAGATCATTTATTTGTTGCTTGTGATCCTAACGATTTACCAGTGTTATGCGGTGTTTGTCAGCAATTAATGAATTATAACCAATATGTCACTGGGGTTTGTCCGTCTTGTCAGAGCGCTTTTAATCCTAAATGTAGTTTACATCGCGATATTTATTTTAAGGAGTCAGCATGCAATTAAGTCATATTCAAAAGTTTGTTCATCAAAAAATGGATGGAGATGTTACGGGGCATGATTATTGGCATGCTCAGCGGGTGGTCAATTTGGCCCTTAGGCTATATCAACAAGAACAAACTCAAGACCAAGTAGATAATCGGGAAATACTAATTTTGGCGGCTTATTTGCATGATACTATCGATGATAAATTAGTCGTTGATCCAAATCAGGCTATTGTAGAAGTGAAAAGTTTACTGGATCAAGAGGGAATTAGCGAGGTAAACCAAGCTGAAATTTTATACATCATTGAGCACATGTCATTTTCGGCCAATCTAGGACAAAAGCAGCCCCTTTCTTTAATTGGACAATGTGTGCAGGATGCTGATCGATTAGATGCCATCGGAGCAATTGGGATTGCGCGCGCTTTTGCTTATGGTGGGGCGCATCAGCAAGTAATTTATGACCCTGAAATTTCCCCGATTGAGATTCAAGATAAAGCGGCTTATCGTAACCATCCCAGTACCAGTATTAATCACTTTTATGAAAAGCTTTTAAAATTAAAGGATTTGATGAATACGAAAGCTGGTTACCAAGAAGCCATCCGCCGGACTGATTACATGCAAAAATTTTTGCAAGAATTTAGAGATGAAATTGTATAATAATTACCATTTTAGTTGATTTATAATAGATTTATTAGAATTAAATTTTACTTTGTTCTAAGTCTGCTATAATTGATTTTAAAATGTGTGTTGGAGTAAGGAGAAAAATTACATATGAAACATTCAAAAAATACAAAGTGGCATTTAGCTAAAGCTGGAAAATACTTAGTTAATATCGGAGCAGCCTTCTCCGTCTTAGCTGCTGTAGCACCTTTAGGGGCCAATGTGGCCCAGGCGACCACTAAAGACAATCATGGGGAAGCTATGGTTAATAACCAATTTTGGCATGTTAATTCTACTGAGCAAATTCAAACGAGTATTGATGCTCAGGGGATGCGCCATGACATGGACCATTATGTGGTACAGTGGGGCGATACACTCAATGCCATTGCTTTGGCCTATGGAGTTGATACCAACACCTTAGTTACTCGCTATCACTTGACTAATCCAGATTTAATCTTTGCTGGTTATACTTTAGGACAACAGGCAGCCTTTCAAGCTAAGTTGACGCATACTAGTATGACAGTGGCAAATGCTACTAAGCCAGGGACTACTGTGGCGGTAGCATTACCACGGACAGTTGCTAATACTGGTAATCATGTGATGGGCAATACGGTTGTACCAACTGCCGACACGGTTAGCCCCCAAACAACCGTAAATAGCCAAGCTACCCAGCCTCAAGTAGAGTCGCAATCAACCACGACGAATACTAATAGTGTTCAAACATCAACTAGCGCACAGAGTGAAAGTACTCAGAGTAATCAATCTTCAACCAAGTCGCAAGAGTCTGTTAGTCAATCCTTAAAACCAGCGCAACCTGACCATTCTACAGAAAGCACACAGACATCAACTCAACCATCACAGGTTGTTTCAGATTCTTCTACTAAGGTTGATTCAAAATCACAAAGTACCGGTATTGTTGATTCCAATAGTCAAGCAGCCAATTCTCAAAGCGCTGCTGCTAGCCAACAGGCTTCTGAAAAGCAAACTCAAGCTGATTCAATGAACCAAAGTACTGCTGCTAGCCAACAGGCTTCTGAAAAGCAAACTCAAACTGATTCAATGAACCAGAGTGCTGCTGCTAGTCAACAGGCTTCTGAAAAGCAGACTCAAGCTGATTCAATGAATCAGAGTGCTGCTGCCAGCCAACAGGCTTCTGAAAAGCAAACTCAAGCTGATTCAATGAACCAAAGTACTGCTGCTAGTCAACAAGCCTCATTGAGTGTTAGTCAAAGTGCTAGCCAGCAACAATCACAATTAGATTCAATCAGTCAAAGTCAAGCTGATGTTAAGTGGGCTTCGCAAAAGAGTTCTGAAAGTACTAGTCTTAGTGCTGCTGATCAACAAAAGCATCAACAGGAATCCCAAGCAGCGGTCAATGATTATCGTAGTTCTGTTTCAGCCTCATTAGCTGATATTAAAAATCACCGTTCAACACCAGCCATTGATGTTGTTGATATTTCCTCCCATAACGGACATTTGAGTGTGCAAGACTTTACTCGAATGAAAGAGCAAGGGGTTAAGGCGGTCATTGTTAAGCTAACGGAAAGTACCAATTATCAAAATCCATATGCCCAAGAGCAAATTCAGAATGCCCAAGCTGCTGGTTTAGCAGTAGGGGCTTACCATTATTCGCATTACAATAGTGGTCAAATGGCTCACAATGAAGCCAGTTACTTTGCCGATGCAGCTGATAAATACGGTTTGAACAAAGACACCTTGATGATTAATGACTTGGAAGAAAATGACACTAAATCATCAACTGTGACAGCTGATGCTGCTAACTTTAACCAAACATTAAAGGACCGTGGCTATCACAATACCGCCATTTATCTAAATCCAACTTACCAAAAGGAAACGGGCATTAACTTGAGTTTCGTTGGTAATGACCGAGTATGGATGGCACAATACCCATACTATCCAAGCTCATCTGATTTACGTCATGGTGAAAACGGCATGTGGCAATGGACTAGTTCAGCCACTTTTGCCGGTGTAACTGGTCAATTTGACGGTTCAATTCTTTATAATCCGTCTCTCTTTAATGGTAGTGGCATTTCGACAACTGGTGGGAACTTGCACAAGGCAGTAACTACTAGCATTGAGAAATTCCAAGAGGCAGGCAATCACTATGTTTTGGAAGGAACTATGACTGTCAATGAAGTGCAAAATGTCAATGGACTGCAACAGGTTCGGATTAGTGAATTGACTGCCGATCCATTTGACTGGACTGACAATGGTATTCCAACCGTACTTTTGGAAAACACCAATGGTTCCAATAGTTTCAAGGTTGGTGATCAGGTTAAGTTTAAGGCTCAATATCAGCGTGGCAATATTATTAAGTATGACACCGCTAGCAATGCCATCGGGATTGACTACCCTCAAGGAGTGGGGATTGTCTGGTTTGATGCTAATAAAGCTTGGAATCACGCCTAAATTTTAAGAAACCCTTTTAGGGTTTTTTATTATGAAAATAAACTCATAAGTTTCTAAGTTATTTGAGTAAAATACCTGATTTTAAAGATGAAATTTAGTAGAATAAAACCATATGTAAATTAATAATTTAATCGTTATGGTATCAGTCATATCACAGGATTTGATTGACCTGACGCAATGGAGAACTAATGACAAAAAAACCGATGGGGTTAACCCAAGCAGAAGTACAGGCCCAGTTTGATGCAGGCCACCATAATTTACCTTTAAAACCGTTAACTCGGACAGTACGACAGATTATTCAAGATAATACTTTGACCTTGTTTAACGTCGTCAATTTTGTCATTGGTATTTTAATTATTACCACCGGACGTTTAAGTAATTTATTGTTTTTGTTCATTGCGGTAATTAATACTGTCATCGGTACTTTCCAAGAAATACGTAGTAAACACCAAATTGATAAGCTATCCTTAGTAGCGACAGCTAAAACCAAGGTTATCCGTGATGGTCAAGAAGATGAAATTGATCAATCACAAATTGTTTTAGGTGATGTGATTGTTCTCCGCCGAGGCGACCAGGTTCCAGTCGACGGAAAAATCACAATTACTGATGGCTTAAGCTGTGATGAAAGCCAGTTAACTGGTGAATCAATTCCAATTGAAAAAGGAGACGGTGACCAGGTATTTTCAGGTTCCTTTATCCTATCTGGAAAAGCTTTTATGGAAGTTACTGCGGTTGGAAAAGATACGTCGGTTTCTAAAATTGCGCTTTCCGTTAAAAAAGAGAAGAAAAACAATAGTCAATTACTCAAAACGATTAATCGGATTATCCAAGTATTAACCTATATTTTGATTCCTTTAGGAATTACGCTCTTTATGGTTTCGATGCTTAAACGGGGAGACTATAACCGTGCAATTTTGAGTGCCAGTGCCGCCATGTTAGGGATGATTCCCGAGGGATTGGTCCTATTGACCAATGTAGCTTTAGCAGTTTCTGCACGGAATTTAGCGCAAAAGCGGGTACTCGTTCGTTCGCTGCCAGCGATTGAATCCTTGGCCCGAGTAGATGTTTTGTGTCTAGATAAAACAGGAACCATTACCAGTGGTAAATTAAAATTGGCCGATATTATCACTGCTGATTCATTCACCAAAGATCAAGTTAAACAGGCTGCTGCGCAGATTGTTTATGCCCTAAACGATGATAATGAAACTGCGCTAGCTTTAAAAGATGCCGTACCTGATTTTAAAAGTCAACCGGTAGAAGCTTCATTTCCCTTTGATTCAGCCTATAAATGGTCTGGTATTGTCGTTGGCGGTCAGGGACTTGTTCTGGGAGCCCCAGAATTTGTTTTCCCAGATGGTTTGCCAGACCAGTTGGCCAAGCAGGCTGAAAATTATACTCACCAGGGTTATCGAGTTTTGGTAATTGCCAAAAGTGCAGCGGGATTGAGTCATCCTTTGCCAGCAATGACTTTAATGGGTTTGGTCTTAATTACTGATGAATTACGTCCCCGAGCCGTCGATACCTTTGCCTTTTTCAAGGATCAAGATGTAACCCTAAAAGTGATTTCTGGTGATAATCCAGCCACAGTTGCTAGTATTGCGCAACGAGCTAAAATTAAGAATGCTGATAGCTATGTCGATATGAGTAAAGTTGGCGAAAATGCTGATTTTGTCGCCTTAACTCGTGAAAACACTGTTTTTGGCCGAGTGACACCCGAGCAAAAGAAGCATTTGATTATGGCATTACAAGAGCAACACCACACGGTAGCCATGACCGGGGATGGGGTTAATGATGTGCCGGCGCTACGGCAAGCTGATTGTAGTGTGGCCATGGCTAGTGGTTCTGAAGCCGCTAGTTCGATTGCTGAGTTCGTCTTGTTAGATTCTAATTTTGAAGCAATGACTGGGGTTCTTAATGAAGGACGTCGGGTTATCAATAATATTCAGCGGGTTGCTTCGATGTACTTGGTTAAAACGATTTATTCGGTTTTGCTTTCCATCATCTATTTGTGTTTAATGTTGGATTACCCAATTATTCCAATTAATTTAACACCAATTTCGGCGGTCTTAGTTGCGATTCCATCGTTCTTCTTAGCTTTGGAACCTAATTTTCAACGGGTAAGTGGTAACTTTATGCACTCAACTTTGTCGGTGGCTGCGCCAGCAGCTATTAGTGTTGTTTTGTATAACCTCTTTTTGACGTTACTTTCAAAGTTAATGGGGTTAGACTATAACACTACTGCTACCATGTCCTCGATTCTGATTGCTGTGGTTTCCTTTAATGTCTTGTTATCGGTATCAAAACCATACAATTCATATAAAATTTTCATGTTGGCTGCCTGTGCGGTAGCGACTGTGGTGGTCTTCACGGTTTTGCATCGACCATTCTCATTTGTGAATATCTTCGATTGGCACTTGGCGTTAATTTACTGCCCACTGATTTTATCGACTTTCCCAGTTTATTGGTTAGTTGGCAAAACTGTACAAAGATTCTTACTATGGAATGAACACAGAAAACAAAATGGCTAAGTTGTTTTTTCACATAAAATAAATAAGCGGTTCGGTAGTGAATGCCGGGCTTTTTATTTGATAAAAAATATAAATTTAATGTTAAATAGTTGCTCTTATGATATTTTAATTGGTTTATCTTTGATTTTGGTTTAATATTGTTATGTTTTACTAGAAAGGAAACTGCATAATGAAAATCTTAAAGAAAATAGGAATTGGTATAGGGGCTTTAGTAGCTCTATTGATTATTCTTATTTTGCTTATGGCTGCTATATGCAGGCTAATTACTATCGAATTGCCGATCATAAACAGTTAACGGTTCATAACAATCAAAGTAGCCAGCTACAACTAGGAAAACAGTATACGGCTACAACTTATAATGTTGGCTTTGGTGCCTATAATCATGATTTTGATTTCTTCATGGATACAGGTGAGTTAAAAGATGGTACCAAAGTCAAGGGACATCGAGGAACCGCTATTTCTAAGCAGGCGGTCTTAGATTCGACCAATGGTGTTATTGATACCATGAAGGCGCAAAATGCAGATTTCATGTTTTTCCAGGAGATTGATACAAATTCAACTCGTAGTAAGCATGTCCCCCAGGTCAGCATGTTGGAACAGGCATTTAATCATTATGCCAGTACTTTTGCGGTGAACTTCCATACCGCCTTTATTGCGGTACCAATATACGATCCCCATGGGATTGCCAATTCTGGTTTACTTAGCCTGAGCCGTTATCAAATTGATAATGCTGAGCGACGTAAGTATCCGGTTAGCAGTTCATTTATTTCAAAGTTTGTTGATTTAGATCGCTGTTTTTCCGTAATGCGCATGCCAGTTAAAGATGGAAAAGATTTGGTCATGATCAACAGTCATATGTCGGCCTATGATAAGGGTGGCAAAATGCGTAAGGCTCAGATGAAGCTATTAAATGGCATCATGGAAAAAGAGTATCAAGCTGGTAATTATGTGATTGTGGGTGGTGATTTCAATTTTGCCCTTGGTCAAGATATGATTATGCATTTTGCTAACGGTGAAAAACGTCCCGAATGGGTTTCAGATATTGATCAGAGCATGTTACCAGAAGGCATTACCATGGTTAAAGCACAAAACCGCGAAACGGTACCAACCGTTCGTGGCGCTGAAATGAAGTATGATCCCAAGGTTAACTATATGACGATTTGTGATGGCTTCTTTGTTTCCAATAACGTTAAAGCAACGGCGACTGACATTGATACGGATTTCCGGTATGCTGATCATAATCCAGTTAAATTAGAATTTACTCTGGAATAAAAATGAATGCACGCTTTTTATTCAAAAGTATTTTGAACTTTGATTCGATCCCGATTGCTTTTACCTTTGTTAGTGGGTAATTGTTGGTACTTGGTTAAATGGGGTTGCTCGTCATAGGGGACAATCGAGTAGGTCAATAGTCGTTCGGGCGTTTGCTCGTCATTGATGGCAATCGTGACTTCAATTAGACTGGGATTCATAGCTGAAATTTTATAGTTCTTAAAGGTAATGCTGTCAATATCCTGAAAAGTATCAGCAACATTTGTGACGATTTGGTTTTCATAACGACCGGTATCGGGTTGATATTTAGCCTGCTTGGGCTCAGTAGAATGAACAAAAAGTCCCGTTAGAATAATGGTTATTAGAGCAATTAATATTAAGATGATTTTGAAAAAATATTTGTTTTTATATTTCATATAATTTTTGATAGGTACTTGTAGTATCATTTTGCTAGAGTTACTCGCAATTGGCGATATTTCCATTTTACAATGATTCAAAAGGACATGAAATCAAAATTAATAGATTCTCATTTTAACCTTTTTAATTATGTATTTATGGGGAATGCCAGCTAAAAACTTTCAAAAAATTTACATGATACGTCCAAACATGATCGACGTTAAAAGCTGACAAAGGAGCCTTCTTTTGATTGAATCATATCGGAGATTTTGGCAGAATATTTTGAACTTTTCGGGCACTGCATCCCGGAGTGATTTCTGGTGGCCTACCATTATTAACTATTTCCTCGGTGGTCTTTTAATCAGTATTGTCACGAAGACCTCTGGTCACTCCATTGAAACCATCTATAATTTGACTGATTTAAGTGTCAATTTAGTCGCCAAGGTAATTGCCCTAGTAGTTTGGTTGGGTAACTTATCGGTAATGGTCCGTCGTTTGCACGATTCTGATCATTCTGGCTGGTGGATTTTCATTCAATTCTTACCAATTTTTGGTGAAATTTGGTTGATTATATTGTTCTTGTTCTCATCCAAGCGTAATCGCTGGCAGTAAAAAATAGGGAGACTAGGTGTGCTAGTTTTCCTATTTTTATTTTCTTAAAAATTAATACTGCATCGTCTTAATTTTTAGCTATAATAAACACTAATGATTTTGAAGGGAAAATCCCCTCAATACCGTCCGTTGCTTCCGAACACGGGACGATAAAAACAATAAGGAGAAAATCATGTATAACACGAAATTTAAGCGAATTGCCGAGTCAAAATGGTTCGACTTGGTTGGAATTTTGATTATCCTAACAACAGTTGGGGTGATGGGCTACTATCGCACGCCACTCAGTGCTTCCTGGGTTTTTAAAGGGCAAACAGCCTGGTGGTATCAGCTCCCACTAATCGGGATTGTTTCAACTTGTTCATCAATTGCTTCAGTTATGTCGACCCGGCTGGTTGCCAAGGTTAATAATACTGGTAACCTGGTGGGTTGGATTAACACTATTTTTTCCGGGTTAATTGATTTTCTTTTAGGAAATGTTGGTGCGATTATTACCTATCCAGTCTCTGTTTACCTTAATTGGCAGGCGGGCCAGAATTGGGCTAAGAAGTATCAGGGAAGCTTTGGCCATCGAAAAAATTTTGGTGCCTTCTTGTTTGGCTTGATTTTAGCAGCCTTTGTGACGGGTTTTGGCTTAAATTGGATCGCCTATGTATGGTTGGCTCATTGACCGTTAAATCTTTTGTACTATTTTGCTTCAGTCACCTTTTCATTATCATTAGTGGCTAATGTTTTAAATGTACTTAAATTACCATCGCAATGGTCGTTTTGGGCCATTTATAATTTGGCACAATTGGGCAAAGCAATTACCCTTAAAAATTGGGCTAATGTGGCGAAATATGTCTACTACATTATTAACTCAGTGGTAGCGGGGATTTCCTGGCTCAGTCAAAAGCATTTACAATCTTCAGTCAATGAAAAATCAAAGCTAGCTAACTAACAGAGGGAAACGATGCGAATTTTAAAGGATAAAACTGTTTATCAAGGAGCAGTCTTTGAAGTTAAGGACCAAGTCATTGATTTAGAAAATCAGCGCGAACCAATTAAACGACAGAGTATTATTACTAGTGATTCAA
Source organism: Convivina intestini (assembly GCF_003096575.1). Classification (GTDB taxonomy): domain Bacteria; phylum Bacillota; class Bacilli; order Lactobacillales; family Lactobacillaceae; genus Convivina; species Convivina intestini. The sequence continues at coordinate 276,145 of NZ_QEKT01000001.1, read as the reverse complement.
TTACTATCGCCTTAATTAATGAAGCTCGGCAAGTGCTAATTGTAAATGAATTCCGAGCGCCGATTGCCAGTTTTTCTTGGTCCTTACCGGCTGGTCGGGTGAATAGTCAAGAAGCGCCTGCCGTTACGGCTCAACGAGAATTAGCCGAAGAAACTGGTTATTTAATTGAATCAGAATTTTTGCATAGTGTTGACCGAGTAAGTTTGTCTAACGGCATCCTATCTGAATTTAGCAATATCTACCTAGCCCATTTGGTTGACGGACATTATCAACTGGTGGATCGGCACTTTGATCATGATGAAGATATCCGTGATCAAAAGTGGGTTAGCATTGATGATGCCCTAACGCGAACCGATGGGGCTGCATCTCATTTGGCCTTACTCTATTTAAAATTAGTATAAACGTTGAGAGACCCTGAATGAAGTTTTAGGGTCTCTTTTTATCTAAAAATAAGACTAGACCAATCTGATAAAATGATTAACTTTATGTGTGAATTACGAGTATAATTATTAGATAATTTAACATTGTGGAGATATGATTATGAATGAGCAGCGAACAGAAGTAAATCAGAAAACCTTTCTAGGACAGCCTTGGGGATTAAAGAATTTATTTCAAACTGAAATGTGGGAGCGTTTTAGTTACTACGGTATGCGGGCAATTTTGCTCTTTTACCTCTGGCATTTGATGGATACGGGCCAATTAGCGATTGATAAACCAACGGCTGCTTCGATCATGGCCATTTATGCCTCGTTAGTTTATCTTTCCTCAGTTGCCGGAGGCTTTATTGCTGATCGCTTTTTGGGTGAGTATCGAACGGTACTAATTGGTGGCGTGGCCATTATGGTGGGGCATATTTGCCTATCATTACCGGCTGGAGCTCTAGGATTATTTGGCTCGATGATTTTCATTATTGCCGGAACGGGCTTGTTAAAACCGAACGTTTCTTCGATGGTTGGTTCTTTGTATGCTAAAGATGATTCGCGGCGTGATGCTGGTTTTTCAATTTTTGTCTTCGGGATTAATCTAGGGGCTTTTATCGCACCAATTTTGGTCGGCTGGACGCAAAATCAATATGGTTTCCATTTGGCCTTTTCATTAGCAGCAATTGGTATGTTTGTTGGATTGGTGCAACTAGTTTTGGGGCACAAGAATTTAGCTCAGATATCAGATATTGCTCCTGATCCAGTGAAACCTGAAGAGGTTAAGCCCTTGGCGCTAAAAATTAGTGCTGGTGTGGCTGTGACGATTATGGTTGTCGTCTTGATGATTGTCAATAAGATGGATTCAATTACTGATTTTATTAATTTATTAACCTTGGTTAGCGTCTTGCTACCAATTTCGTATTTTGTTTGGATGATTACTAGTGCTAAGGTATCCAAAATTGAGCGGTCCCGAGTAATTGCCTACATTCCGCTGTTCATTGCGGCGACGCTCTTTTGGGCGATTGAAGAGCAGGGGTCAATTATTTTAGCAACCTTTGCAGCTGATCGAATTGATTATAGTCATACTTTTAGCCTGGTGACACCGGCGATGTTTCAATCCTTAAATCCTTTGTTTATTATGCTTTATAGTGCGCCCTTTGCCATTTTGTGGCAACGTTGGGGTAAAAAACAGCCCTCAACGCCGACTAAATTTTCGGTGGGATTGGTTTTTGCGGGCTTGTCATTTTTGTTAATGGCCCTGCCAGGGACTTTATATGGTACCGCCGTCAAAGTATCACCATTGTGGTTAATTGGCTCATGGGCTTTGGTCATTATCGGCGAGATGCTGATTTCTCCAGTTGGCTTGTCAGTGACAACAAAACTGGCACCTAAAGCCTTCATGGCACAAATGATGGCCATGTGGTTTTTGAGCAGTACCGCTGGTTCAGCCCTAAATGCCCAGTTTGTTAAACTGTACAGTCCACAACATGAGGTTGCTTACTTTAGTAGTTTTGGTGGATTATGTGTCCTACTAGCTGTTATCCTAGCGCTATTTATCCCTAAGATTAAGCAGTTAATGCTAGATGTGAATTGATTGAATAAAAAAAGTCGTGGTTAATTAACTGCGACTTTTTAGTTGCTTATGAATGAGGAAGAGGCCGACACTAACCTCAATAATTATATGAATCAGGGACCTAGTGATTCTAAAGGAATCATTTCCATTGTGATGATCGGATTACCAGAATCTAAGCTATCAAATTTTGAAATTAGGCCAAGATAGGCATCAATGAAAAAATGGTAGTATATTGCTAGAAAATATTATGGGTTCTAAGGTAGATAAAATCCAATAAAAATCCGATACCTGATACGGACGTGACTTGAAATAATGTTGATAGTGGATCTTGCCGGCTTAAATTCATAAAATGTGATAGTCCAAAAATTAGTGAGGAAATAATGATGGGCCACAGCAATTGCGCTTTTGGGTTGGAACTGTTTTTAAATAAAATTAATAGGGTAGCCAAAACAATACCACGGTCAAGTAGTTCCTCATTAATACCGGCATCTAGTGATTATAGATAAATTAAAAATAATGGTTGCTGACGGGGAATGGTCAACAAAATCAGGATAGCTGTTATTCTCCAAAGTTGTTTGCGGTATTATTTACCGTTAAAAACTATACCACATTGTGAGGAATAGAACTTGAAAAATAAATGGGTTGTATTTTGACTATTTTGCAATTTGATTTCCTTATTATTTTTTAGGTTGTTTTAAAACAATACTTAATATCGAAAAAATGATTGCCACGGTTAATGACCAACCCAATAGTCCTTGTGGACTGTTGTAAGCATAAATAGGCAATAAAGATAGTAGGTTATCTGTCAAGTATGCCTGGATTAGTGTAAACGAAGCCAATAACCAAGATGTAATAGCTAAAATGATGGTAATCTTTTTTATGATGATTCTCCAATTAGCGTGCTGTTTTATACTTTAATTATATCGTAGAATCATATTCTCAATAAAAAACGCTAGTCGTGTGTGACTAACGTTTCTCGTAATTAATGTTTATTTTTCTTAATACCAAAGAACAGGGCGGCATTAACTCCAGCTAGGGCTAACAAACCAGCAGTGTTAGTTGTTGAAGAAGGTTGACTTGTTTTAGGTAAAGCTGATTTAGTTTGGTTTGCTGAATTAACGGAACTATACTCAGTGTTGCTGCGCTGAGTTGAAGGCTTAGTAGCAGTACCAGTTGCTGACATGCTAGTTGAAATACTACCGGATGTGTCATCAGTTGAATCGGTATCTGGTCGATTTTTGCTAGGTGTCGAAGTTGCTGACTGGCTGGTAGCAGAGTGACTTTCAGATGCTGTGCTGGTTGAGTTACTACCTGATTGAGAATCAGTTGAATCGGCATCCGGACGAGCTTTATGAGATGTTGAACCGGTCGATTGACTAGTCGTGGAAGTGCTTGTCGAGCTGTTATTAGATGTGGAATCAGTTGAATCAGCATCTGGTCGATTTTTATTAGAAGTAGAATTGGTTGACTTACTAGTGGAAGTACTATCTGGTGTTGCACTAGTCGATTCGCTTTTAGTAGAAGTGCTGTCTGGTGCTGCACTAGTTGATTCGCTCTTAGTGGAAGTACTGTCCGGCGTCACACTAGACGATTCACTCTTAGTTGAAGTACTGTCCGGCGTCACACTAGACGATTCACTCTTAGTTGAAGTGCTGTTCGGCGTTACGCTGGTTGACTGACTTTTAGTCGAAGTACTATCTGGTGTTGCACTAGTCGATTCGCTCTTAGTTGAAGTACTGTCCGGCGTCACACTAGACGATTCACTCTTAGTTGAAGTACTGTTCGGCGTTACGCTGGTTGACTGACTTTTAGTCGAAGTACTATCTGGTGTTGCACTAGCCGATTCGCTCTTAGTGGAAGTACTGTCTGGTGTGGCGCTGGTTGATTCGCTCTTAGTGGAAGTACTGTCCGGCGTCACACTAGTCGATTGGCTGTTGGTCGAGGTACTATCTGGTGCGGCACTAGTCGATTCACTCTTGGTAGAAGTACTGTCTGGTGCGGCACTAGTAGATTCACTCGTAGTCGAAGTACTGTCAGGAGTCACACTAGTCGATTCACTCTTGGTAGAAGTACTATCTGGCGTTGCACTAGTTGACTCACTATTGGTGGAAGTACTATCTGGTGTGACACTAGTTGATTCGCTCTTAGTGGAAGTACTGTCAGGAGTCACACTAGTCGAAGTGCTGTCCGGTGCGGCACTAGTCGATTCACTCTTGGTGGAGGTACTATCTGGTGTGGCGCTAGTGGAAGTGCTGTCACTTGACGGGGTATCATCTGATCCAAGTTTGAAATAAACACCATATTCATGGTTATAACCGATACTTGTAATATTAACGTGCATATTTTCGTACAAGTTACTACTTTGGACATCCTGACTAGTTAGTGGGAAACGATAAACGATAATATATTGTTGCCCGACCTGGTTGGTTTGAATTTTTTCACCATTTTGGAAGGTGATGCTGTCAGTACCGTAACTTTCAGGGACAGTAACCGTAATATCCAATTGATACTTTTGATCGCCTAAATCAGTCAATTGAGCAAGAGGGCTAATAAAGTTACTGGCTACCGAAGTTTGGTTGCTGCCATCGCCCTTCAAAACAGCTAATTTGACCGTTTTAGTTTGATTATCCGAACTAGATTTTATTTGGATCGGTTGGGTAATTGTGCCAGTAAAACGTTGAGTTAGGCTATTTGCTCCTTTAGCATTAGTCCAAGAAAAGTGGGCATCTTGTGACTTAGCAATATTGTCGTAAATAATTTTATTATCTGGGCCAACAGTCGCTTTAGTATCATTGGCTGGTACTAAGGTAATAATTTGACCATTGATATCCTTAATGGGGATTGTTTGAATATGTTTTTGACCGTTTAACAGGGTGAATTCGGGCAAGGTTAGATTCTGATTACGAACGTTTAAACTTTGTAGCTGGTTTAGATTCTGTAAAGGACTCAAATCAGTTACTTGATTTTTTAAAAGATTTAAGGTTTGTAATTCGGTCAAGTTTTTCAACGGTGTTAAATCTTGGATCTGATTGTTACTGAGAGTTAGCTCTTGTAAATGGGTTAAATTAGCCAGTGGGTCTAATTTAATGATGCTATTTTTATCTAAATAAAGAACTTTTAGTTGAGATAGATTAGCTAGTGGTGTTAAATCTGAAATCTTGTAATTGAAGTCTAAAGCCAATGTGTCTAGTTTGGACAGCTGTCCAACAACCTTTAAACTCTCATTATCAACATTAGTCTGACTGAGTGATAAATTGGTTAAATTGGGCATGTTTTTCAAGGCGGAAACATCTTGAATTTGGTTTAAACCAATTCGAAGTTCTTGTAGGTTCGTTAAACTGGCCAGAGGATCAATACTTTTGAAAGTATTCTTGGAAACTTTTAGACTGGTAAGTTGCGTTAGCTGACTTAAAGGACTCAAATCAGCAATTTTGTTGGACATCAAACTTAAGCGATGTAACTGCGTTAGTTTTGTTAAATCAGGTACGGCGGTTAATTTTGTATCTTGGAGGTCGAGTGATTCTAGTCCGGTCAAATTACTAATAATTTGTAATTGTTCGGCTTGGCTACCATAGTTATTGCCAGCCAGAGATAAGTCTTTTAGATTGGTTAGATTTTTTAATACAGCTAAATCAGGTAAATGATCAGTTTTATTAAGGTTAAAGGCTAACTTTTCTAATTGATGTAAGTTAGTTAACGGAGTGAGATCGCTGATTTTATCAAAACTAATATCTAACGTCTTTAAATTCGTTGCATATTGTAAACCAGTTAAATTATTGATATCACTGGCTCGGAGATTCAAATCCGTCAGTTGTTGCATCTGTTCTTGGGTAAATTGCGAGCTTTTCAATTGGCGGGCAACTTCTTTTTGTAACTTGGTATCAGGCATCCACTGGTTGATATCGTTAGTTTGACTAGCAGCGTTGCTATCGGCAATACTAGTGGTTGATTGCGATGGCGTCGATTCAGAGCTAGCAGTACTGGTTTGGGTTGAATTGACCGATTGACTTTCAGTGATGGTAGCAGCAGTTGAAGTCGAAATATCTTGAGATTGTGGTTGAGACTCACTGCTTTGACTGTTATTGTTCTGAATTGTAGTGATGCTGTTATTTGACGTTACGTCCGCGGCTACCGGAGTTGGATTTAGGCTGATTAGTAAGGCAACATTGGCCAAACTAAGACCAGCAACCACCCATTGTTTGCCAGATTTATATAGTTTAAAGTGTTCCATTTGAGGTCCCTCATTTTCTTTTACGCAAAAACTAAATATTACAGTACTGCTTAAATCATAATTCTAAATTAGTAATATAACAAGTAGACCAATCTTAATTGTGTTTTTTATAATTAAAGAAACTATAATTATTAGTGTAAATACTGAATATTTTAAACGTCTAAATAGTTAGGAGCCACATGATGAAAATAGCAATAATTGGTGCAGGTCCCCGGGGGCTTTTGATTGCCCAACAGATTTTAGCTCAATTGCCAAAGGCTCAGGTTAAACTGTTTGATCCCTTTTCCATTGGCGGACAAACGTGGCAGACTGACCAATCAGCTAATTTAATAATGAATACGCCAGCTGAACAAGTGCAGGAATTTGATTTTGTGCCTAATTTGTTTGAATGGAGTCAAGAACAAGCCGAGGATTTTATTAAAAGTGAATCAGCTATTAGTGATGACTTAGTTCAAGATCTGCGCGGGTTAGTTGCTAATGGTTATCCAACTCGTCGTTTGTTTGGCGCTTATCTTCAATTTTGTTTTCAAACTTTACCAGTTACTGAGCAGCTAAAGGTAGAAAAAAACTTAGTTTCTAAAATTGAGCAACAAGACGGGCAGTGGCGGTTAAGCTGGGAATCGCATCAGGAAAATTTTGACCAGGTAGTTGTTACCATTAATAGCGGTCGAGAAAAATTGCGTGGTCAGACTAAGACTTTGCTTGAAGGTGCCCAACGAAATAACTTAGTTTATCAAGTACCAAATGTCCAAATGCCTACAGAATTAATTGCAAATATACCAGATGGGGAAAATGTGATTATACGTGGATTGGGATTAAATTTTTATGATATTTTGGCACAATTTTTAGCACATTGGCAAGGTGATTTTTACCGCGATCATGAAAATTTACTACAATACCAATCTAGTGGAAAAGAACAGCATTTGATTGTTGGTTCTCGCAATGGGTTACCTCATTACCCGCGTCCATTAAATCAGGACGGACCGGATAGTGAAAGACAGGGACGCTTTTTGTCGGTTGAAGGAGTTAAGAGCTGGGCAGCTACAAGAGGGTGTACTTATTATCAAGCCTTTGATCAACTAGTTCGTTTAGAAGTAGAGTTGGCTTATTATAAACGTCAACTTGAAATAAAAGGCGATTTTGACTGTGTCCAGTTTGAAAAAGATTTTATGGCCCAAGCTGGCCTGCCAACTATATATAATTTACAACCGTTAGACTGGTCGGCAGTTTTGAACCCATTGCAAAACGTTACCGATGGTAACTACCAATCTCAAGCTTTGAACTGGTTAGATCAGGTGACGTTCGATGCTAATCGTGGTAGTCGTCATGGACTTCTATTAACTGGGTTGGATGCGATTCGGGGTCTTTACAATACGATTCGTGATATCTATATTGATCCAGTTATTAGTGATGATAATTTTAAAAATCAATTTTTAACAGGTTTTGCCCGTCATTTTACTTTCTTAATTTCAGGAGCGCCCAGTTTTCGGCTGGAGCAATTATCAGCTTTAATTAGGGCTGGGGTCGTGGAATTATTACCACCTAAAATGGAAGTTGAAATAACTAGTGGAAAATTTCAGGCCTTCTCTAGTCTAACTGCCAATGACAAGTTTAGTGCTAATTACCTACTTGAAGCTCGGCAACCAAGTCGTAATTTAGCTGACAGTGACAATCCTTTAATTAAAAATTTGTTAGTAGAGGGATGGCTAACGCATCGAATACTAAAAGTGAATGGTCAAAAGATTGACCTGGCCTGTCCGCACATTAATGAACACTATCAGATTTTTAACAAAGATAATCAGTTAGTTGAGAGTTTATTTGTCTTCAGTCAGTTAAACGAAGGGGAACGTTGGTTAACTAATGTTTGTCCGCGGAGTGGGGATGATTATGATCGCCGAGCAGCTCAGATGATTGTGCAAACTATTCAGTTTAATCTGTCATAAAATATATTTACTTTAAGGTAATCAGTAGTGGCGCTGTGCTATGATAAATTCGGTTTAGCAGTAGAAGTATCTGCTAGGAGGCATGTTTATGTATACAGATTTAAATCAAAAAGTGGCGGTAATCACCGGTGGTTCCAGAGGAATTGGTCGGGCGATTGCCCATCGATATGCGCAAGAACACATGAAATTAGTCATTAACTATCATGATGATCCTCAGGGAGCCCATGATGCCGTGGCTGATATCCAAGCTAATGGTGGGCAAGCGGTCGCAGTTCAGGCTGATATTTCTAAAGAAGAGGGTGTACAGGCGTTACTAGATGCAGCCATCAAAAATTTTGGTGGACTCGATGTTTGGGTCAATAATGCAGGTATGGAAATTCAAAAGCCGACTCATGAAGTCAGTTTGGCTGAATGGAATAAGGTTTTGGATGTCAACCTGACCGGTGTTTTCATGGGCGCCAAGGCAGCTTTAAATTACTGGTTATCTAAAAAACAGACCGGTAACATTATTAATATGTCTTCGGTTCACCAACAAATTCCCTGGCCTACCTTTGCCAGTTATGCAACTGCTAAGGGTGGTGTGAAGTTGTTTACGGAAACAATTGCCATGGAATACGCCCCACAGCAAATTCGAGTTAATGCAATTGCTCCCGGCGCAATTAACACAGCAATTAATGCCGAAAAATTTGCTGATCCTAAACAATATGCACTAACTCAGTCGATGATTCCAATGGAAAAAATCGGAGATCCTGAGGATGTTGCTGATGCAGCTGCTTGGCTGGCTTCTGATCAAGCCAAGTACGTTACCGGAACGACCCTGTTTGTTGATGGTGGTATGACCCTTTATGCTAATTTTCAAGGCGGCCGCGGGTAATAGCGAATTAAAGCAAAGTAGACTGATATTGGTCTACTTTTTTTATTGTGAATTATTAAAATTGGTATCGTTGTAATGTTTATGGGTAGTGGTTTAATACTGTAAATATCAATATGAACAATGGTTTAATTTATGAAAATAAGAATGTAAATGTTTCGGTTATTAACATTTTTATTACAATTTGTTAAAAATACCATGGTATAATGGTTGCTAGTTAAAGCCCATTTAGAATTATTTTGGTCTAGGATTTATATGCACCTTGTGGGAGGTCTTAATGGAAAAACGATGGAAACTTATTAAAGTCGGTAGTTTGCTGGTCAACACCTTAGTTGCGGCGTCAGCAACTGGTGTTATCATGTCGGCGCAGGCTAGTGCCGCAACAAGTGGGACTAATTTAGCTCCTTTGCAGAGTTATGATAGCCATTATTGGCAAGCTAATTCTCTAAACCAGGTTCAGCAGCAAATTGCTAGCCAAAATAAGCAGACTGATATGGATAATTATGTGGTTTGCTGGGGAGATACCTTAACAACAATCGCTACAGCCTATCATCTTTCAGTTGATGATTTAGTACAGCGTTATCAAATCCCAAACCGAGATTTAATTTGGGCTGGTTATACTTTGGGGCAGCAGCATAAAGTATTGAGTTATAGCGATGGCCATAAGCGATCACTAATTCATCCTGATCAAAATTCGACAACCAATAGTTCAGCTTATGAAGGTAGGGTTGGCCAAGCCACTCCCTCAACTACGTTGTCGGGTATTAATCCGGTTAGTACAACCGTAACACCTAGTTATCCAACTAGTTTTAGTGCTTCAACCAACCCAATTGTAAGTGCTAGTCAATCGATCTCGAGACCCACAAGTCAACAGCCAAGTATTTCAGTCAGTCAAAGTGTGGCACCGATTGACAGTAGCAGCCAACAGCCAAGTATTTCGGTAAGTCAGAGCGTGGCACCGATTGACAGTACTAGCCAACAGCCAAGTATTTCAGTCAGTCAAAGCGTGGCACCGGCAGATAGTACTAGTCAACAGCCAAGTATTTCAGTCAGTCAAAGTGTGGCACCGGCAGACAGTACCAGCCAACAGCCAAGTACATCAACTAGTGCAATTAATCCAACGAGTCCATCGAATAGTCAAAACACGGTTGATTCGCAATCAATTAGTCTTAGTTTAGCTAATTCTACATTAGCCAGTGGGGCTGCTTCGACTAGCCAGGCTGATCGTTTTAGTACTCAAGAAAGTCAAAGTAATTCTGAATATAAGTCAGTAGAAACAAGCGTAGTTGATTCAGTTAGTGCCAGCTTAGTTTCTTCGACGTCTAATTCATACAGTTTGTCTCAAAGTCGGTTAGTAAGTGACAGTGAATCGCTATCAATCACTGATAGTAATAGTTTGTCGCAGAGCCAATTACAAAGTATTAATGTTTCAGAGTTGAAGCGTCTCAGTGATTCGAAAAGTATGGCAATTAGCCAGTCGCTGAGTGATAGTGTTAACTCTGCGGCAGTTAAGAGTGCCAGTGAGTCTGAGAGTTTAGTTGGTAGTCATTCTGTGAGTGCCAGTGTCGGGCGCAGTGATTCAGTAAACCGGAGCATTAGTGATTCTGGAAGTCTCATTACCAGTGAATCAATTAGTACTAGTGTTCAAAATTCGGATACTAAAAGTGCCAGTGATTCTGCAAGTACAACTCTGAGTGAATTAATCAGCGCTTCAGCAACGAAAAGCGCCAGTGACTCTCAAAGTTTAGTTGACCAAAGTGTCAGTGGTTCAACTAGCACTAGTTTTGTAAATTCGACCGTTAAAAGTACTAGTGATTCTCAAAGTGTGGCTGACCAGAGTGTTAGCGAGTCAACTAGCACTAGTCTTGTAAATTCGGAAGTTAAAAGCGCTAGTGAATCAAAAAGTAGTTCCACAGCTAAGAGTATCAGTGACGTTCAGAGTAAAAGTTTGAGTGAAAGTACTGAGGGTTCCGTAACTGAAAGTGCGAGTGATTCGGTAAGTCTTGTGACCAGTCAATCTACCAGTTTAAGTGCTACTCAAAGCATTTCACTAAGTCAGTGGACTAGTACGTCTACATCTGAAAGCACCAGTGACTCTGATAGCGCTGTGTCAACTAGCGTTTCTGCAACTAAAAGCACTAGCGAATCTGAAAGCTTGATTAACCAAAGTGTTAGCGGTTCAACTAGCATTAGTACTGTAAATTCTACAGTTAAAAGTACTAGTGAGTCTGATAGCAATGTACTAAGCGAGTCAACCAGTACTTCTGCAATCAAAAGCACTAGCGAATCTGAAAGCTTGACTAACCAAAGTGTTAGCAATTCAACTAGCACCAGTACTGCAAACTCCCTAGTTAAAAGCACCAGCGATTCTCAAAGTTTAGTTGACCAAAGTATTAGCGATTCAACTAGTACTAGTACTGCAAATTCGCTAGTTAAAAGCACCAGTGAATCTGAAAGCTTGATTAACCAAAGTGTTAGCGATTCAACTAGCACTAGTATTTTAAATTCGGTCGTTAAAAGTACTAGTGAATCTGATAGCACTGTACTAAGCGAATCAATCAGCATTTCTGCAACGAAGAGTATGAGCAGTTCAACCAGTGTTGTGCTTAGCGGATCAGTTAGTCAAAGTACTGCGTTGAGTGAATCAACCAGTACCTCTGCAACTAAAAGTACCAGCGATTCAACTAGCACCAGTACTGCAAGTTCCCTAGTTAAAAGTACTAGTGAGTCTGATAGCAATGTACTAAGTGAATCAACCAGCAACTCTGCAACGAAGAGCGCCAGTGACTCTCAAAGTTTAGTTGACCAAAGTGTTAGCAATTCGATTAGCACCAGTACTGCAAACTCCCTAACTCAAAGCACCAGTGAATCAGCAAGTGCAGTTGTTAGCCAGTCCACTAGTTTAAGTGTCGTTCAAAGCGCATCGTTGATCCAATCGGCCAGTGTGTCTACAGCAAAGAGTGCCAGCACATCAGCAAGCGTAGTTTTCAGTACCTCTACTAGTGTTAGTGGGCAAATGTCGGCAACTAACAGTACCAGTGATTCACAAAGTACTGTAGGAAGTCAGTCGATTAGTTTGATAATTTCAACTAGTCACTCCCAAAGTAATACACTTAGTCAATCAATCAGTACTAGTACCACTGCTAGCCAAAGTGCTTCTGAAAGTGAAAAAAATAAAATCAAGCAGCAGGATATCTTTAGTATTGTAAATCCAACTTGGGTTACCGATGCTGGAATTAGTAAGGGTCAAGATCATGATCGTCAGGATTTGGGTATTATTCTTGGTAAGGGTAATAGTATTCGTATTCGCCAAGTCGACCCAAACTTTAAAAACAAACTAACTTTGCGTCTCCTGGGTGATGACAGTGGAGTTGAGCAGCAGGCCAGCATTGGTAGTGATTGGGTAACAATAACAGCAAACGATAATTTTGTACCTTTCATTGAAACACCTTTGGGTGGTAACGGGGCCAAGATTGAATATGAAATTGTATCGCCAAGTAACCAGAAACCACTGCCAATCTATCAGCATGGCCAAGATTCAGCGGCATTCTTCCAAACATGGCAGCAAAATCAGGCTGAATATGGCTTGATTAAAAGTAAATCGTTCCAAATGATGGTACCCATGGTAAATTATGATCTACTAAAGAAAAGTGCCGGTTTCGACAGTTTAGATTCACTAATTGACTATTACGAAGGTATTTTTACCAAATATAATGAAATTGCAGGTTTTGATAACTCTTCAGCTGTAAATCGTAATAGTCAAAACCGTTACTTCATTAAAGCTGATGCTAGTGGTGTTGGTTTTGCCTACTATGGTCCTCGTTGGACTGCTCAACATGCCAAATTCATTGATATGTATTTGCATGGTCCTGCTGAAAAAACATGGGCCGGGGATGTTGCCCATTGGGGTACTTTGCACGAAATAGCGCACGGTTATCAAACTGGCTTTGATGACCAGGGGATGTATACTCGCGAAGTTTCTAACAATTTGTTCTGTGTGCAATATGAGTATGACAAGTATGGTAAAAAAGCTGATCAAGTCGGCTGGCTCTTTGATTTTGGAAATCGTGACAGAGTCGAAGCTGAGATGGATGCCAAGTGGTTGAATACTAGTCATCTCTATGACCCAATGGACTACCGTCAAAAATTAATCTTGCTAACCATGCTTCGTCAAAAGGCCGGTAATGGCGCCCATACCAAGCTTTATCAAGGCTATCGTGAATTAGCTGCTCAGCCTGGCTTTGATCCCCAACACTACCCACTGCCGGACTTACTTAATCAATACTATAGTGATTATAGTCAGCAAGATTTCACACCAGTCTTAGAAAACTGGGGGCTAAAATTAAACGCTGATCAAGCCGATCGTAATCGTGCTCAAGGTTATCATCCGGTGGCTCATTTGATTGATGTTGTTCCAGCTGCTAGTTTGAAGGCTGCTCGGGAACTTTTGGATCCGAATATCTTGATTAATTCTAACTTTGAATTAGTCCAAAATAAGGATATCCAAACACTTGGCCTGCATGGGAACCTAACGGTTAATTTAGTCGGTAATCAATTAACTGAACTCCAAGGACAAGAATTGGTGCTTAAAGATGGTGATCAAGTGGTCGCTAGTCAGACAATTACTGGCAATCAAGTCACCTTTAGCCAAGTCCCTAACGGTGTATATGCGGTGAGTCTAGTTGGCGATAAAACTGATCATATTTTTACGACGCAAAAGTATGTTGTGATCAAAGAAGCCAATAACAGCTTCAATTTGAATTTCCAAGTTCAATCGCGTAGCCAATTATTAAATCAAATGATTGACTTTAGAGGCTATGCTGATCGTACAGCAGCGACTTTGACGACTGATTTAAGTACTGGTGTAGCGCACTTTAATGTTGTTAATGATAAGCCACATGAGTATATTGATGGGGATTATATCAAGATAACTGTCAAGGATGCCCAGGGACAAGTTATTTATCAAACAACTCTAAAAGGCCAAAGTGCAACTGTTGGTGATAATGTCTTTAGGATTAATCCTGGGGACACGATTGAAATTTATCATCGTGAGACTCCAAAACGTTTGCAGTCCAGTGATGATATAATTATTAAGAGTGGCCGTACTAATGTATTGGTTGTGACCCGGTATGGCTTGGAAAATAAAGCCTTAAGTACAACGGCTAAAAGCATATTGTTACAAAAAATTGAAACCTTAGGAAATCAGTTGGAAGCGGATGCTAGCCATGGAAACTTAACCGGTTCAGATCGGGTTAAGAATTTAAAACTAGCCATTCAAGAGTTGGATGCAGAATCGCAAAAAACGATGATGACCAAGTTTGGTAACCTATTTCAATAATTAAGCTAGAAAAAAGCATGAATTCGAAAAATAATTCGAGTTCATGCTTTTTAGTGCACATTGTTTACTATTAAAGTAACTTAGATGTCTTTAATTTGATGTTGTTAGAATAGTCAACTGGAATGTCAATTACGACTGGGCCGTCAATTTCAAAGGCTCGATCTAAAGCATCCTTGAATTCCATTAAACTGTTGACCCGAATGCCGGTAGCGCCATAGCCATCTGCAATTTTGGCATAGTTAATATTGTTGAAGTCAACTCCAGAATCTTTACCATATTTGGCAATTTCTTGGAAACGAACCATGTCGTAGTGTGAATCGTTCCAAATCAATTGGACAATATTTGATTTCAATCGAACGGCCGTCTCTAAATCCTGTCCAGAAAATAGGAAACCACCATCACCTGCAATTGAAACAATCTTTTGCTCTGGCCGGATCAATGAGGCGCTAATCGCCCAAGGAAGGGCCACGCCCAGTGTTTGCATCCCATTACTAAAAAGTAATGTCCGGGGGTTATATGATTCGAAATACCGCGCCATCCAAATATAGTGACTACCAATATCAACAGTTACAGTGGTATCATCGTTGACCTTGTTTTGGAGGGTTTCCAAAATTTGAAGGGGATTTAGCTTATCTTGTTCGGCAGGCTTAGCTAAATAGTCGCGGTAATTGTCATCATCAATAGCGGCATACTTAGCCCGCAAATCATCTAATTCCGCTTGTCGGCTGGTATCAAAATCAGGCTTCGTTGGTAGCGATTCTTTAATGGCGATTAAGGTTTCAGCAATACTACTTTGAATTTTTAGTTTGGGCTGGAAATCATTGGACAATTCGGCCTGAACTTCATCAATACAGATGATTGGGGTAGCATCATTATTCCAATTGCGAGGCTCATACTCAACTGGATCGTAACCAACAGTCAAAATTAAATCACTATCACGGAGGACTGAATCACCTAATTGGTTTTTGAAGAGCCCAATTCGGCCAAAGAACTTGTTGAGTTGGGTTTTAGATACGGCACCGGCCCCTTGGAAAGTCTCAACGACAGGAAGGGCAAATTGGTCAATTAAAGCGCGTAAAGCCGCTGTATTTTCAGGACTGGAAGCACGCATTCCCGCTAAAATTACAGGAGCTTTGGCGGCCTTAATTTTTTCGGTGATGTTATTTAAAATACTTGGACTAGGTTGACCGTAATCGACTTCAGTTAAGGGGTTCAATACCGGCCGGTTGACTTCTTGAGCGAGAACATTTTGCGGTAGGGAAATGAACGTGGCGCCTTGCTTGGGTGAAATCGCAGTTTGGTAAGCATTCGTGAAGACTTCAGAAACGTTATTAGCATCTTCAACTTCGACACTGCTTTTGGTGACTTCTTTTAGCAAGTTAGCACTGTTAACGGCTTGGTGGGTTGCCCGGTTTAAATCATCTTGAGGAACCTGTCCACCTAAGGCAATTAGTGGATCACCTTCACTGGTAGCAGTGAGTAGACCGGTTGTTAAGTTTGTCACACCAGGGCCTGAAGTAACAAGGGCTACACCAGGTTTACCAGTTAGCCGACCGATCGCCGCTGCCATAAAGATAGCATTTTGCTCGTGGCGTGTTACAATCAACTCAGGAGCTCGTGGATCCTTGTGGTATTGCAGTGTTTCAAACAATAAATCCACCTTGGCACCTGGAATACCAAAACAGTATTGGATTCCTTGGTTAATCATTGATTGTACGAGTGCTTCGGCACCGTTCATTTCTTTATTTTCCAAAATTAGTCCTCCTAATTATTTTAAGAAAGTGACGCAACAACAATGGATACAACGACATTATACCAGCATTCAACCCTCGCGGACTTGACTGCTGGTTTATTTTCTGGTACGCTACCTGTTTCACAATTACTACAGCATGGTAATACTGGTATTGGTACCGGAGATGGCTTAGATGGTGAATTAATTATTTTGGATGGCATCGTTTACCAAGTAACATCTTCTGGGAAAGTAAATAAATTACAACCTACTGATAAAGTGCCTTTTGCGACAGTTCATTTCGCAAATTATGACAAAGTAGCGACTTATTCAGGTTTAGATAAGGATCAAACTTTAGAAAGAATTTCTAAGGAAAAACCTTGGCAAAATATTTTTTACTCATTTGCGTTAGAAGGAACTTTCAAATATTTAAAAGTTCGTGCCGTATGTAAACAAGAAAAACCATATTCGACGCTCCTTGAAGCTTCTAAGGAACAGGCAATTTTTGTCGCCCAAAATATTTCCGGCAAGATGATTGGCCATTACAGTCCCAAGCTATACCATGGTGTTGCTGTGGGAGGTTTTCATTACCATTTTATTAGTGATGATCATTCATTTGGCGGACATGTACTTGATTTTCAGATTAATCAGGCCGAATTAGGCTTACAGGCCTTTGAAACTTTCCAAGAACATTTTCCGGTGGATTCTAAGGATTTCATGGATTTTGACTATAATAATCTTGATAATATTGCCGAACAGATTAATAGTGCTGAAAAATAACTAAGTGTTATCTCGTAACGCCTTTGGGCGTTATTTTTTATGATTTAAAAATAGTATTATTGATGGCTTAAGTTTACATAATATTATTATACTCAAAAAATTAATCCTCTTAATTACTGATATAAAGCGATTTTTTAATTTTTAGAGGGCTTGACAAAGTATTAATATCCAAGTAGAATGTTAAAAGTAATTAAAGTAGGTCGCGGACTTTCTGTTTGCGGCCTTTGTTTTTAGATGGGGGCAACTGATATGGCACAACGTATTCCGCAGACTGTCATTGATGAAGTTCGGCAAAAGACGAATATTGTTGATTTAATTGGGCAGTATACCCAATTAGTTAAACGTGGTAAGGAGTGGAATGGATCGTGCCCATTTCATGAGGACCGACGGCCTTCTTTGTTCGTCGACGAGAAGAAGCAGGTGTTTCACTGCTTTTCTTGCGGTCGGTCAGGGACGATTTTTTCCTTCCTAATGGAAAAGGAAAATTTAACTTATCCTGCTGCGATTGAGTCTTTGGCCCAAGCGGCGGGGATAACCCTCGATCCACGTTATCAGAGTCAGGCTGAAAGTCCGCGAGAACAACGTTTCACGGCGATTTATCAGTTGTACTCAGCAGCTCAGCGTCTGTATCAGCATATTTTGCTCAACACCACGGCGGGCGAACAAGCCTTAGCCTACCTGCATGAGCAACGTGGAGTGGACGACGAACTAATCCGTCAATATGGGATTGGCTTTGTTCCTGGTGATAATGTTTTGCTTTCTTATGCAAAGGAACAAGAACTTAGTCCACAACTACAAAACGATTCGAATCTGTTTTTAACTAACGAGGCTGGTCAAAGTCGCGATCGTTTTGCCAATCGAATTGTCTGGCCGATTGCTAATGCCAGCGGTCAGGTAGTTGGTTTTTCCGGACGAGCCTTAGACGCTAAGAATCCGATTAAGTATATGAACAGTCCTGAAAGTGAATTTTTCAATAAAGGACAGCTTTTATATAACTTTGATCAAGTTAAAAACAATATTCGCCAAGCTAGCACGGCCATGATTTTAGAGGGTTTCATGGATGTCATGTCCGTCAATATGCTTGACCCAGCAATTGGGGTGGCCACAATGGGGACTGCGCTAACCAGTGACCATGTTCGCCAAATTAAGCGCTTGGCTAAAAAAGTTTTACTAGTTTACGATGGTGATCAAGCTGGTCAGAATGCAGCTAAGCGCAGCATTACCCTAATTGATCAAGAAGCACCTGAAATCGAAGTGGGTGTTATTGTTTTACCGGATAATTTGGATCCGGACGAAATGCGGCTACAACGAGGTTTGCCTGCGCTACAAAATTCGCTCCAGCAAGGAGTCCTAACGCCCGTTGAATTCTTAGTTAGTGCTGCTCGGACGGGACGAAATCTTTCCAACCAAGCTCAATATTTAGACTTCTTAAAGGAAGTCATGGTGATTTTAAAACAGGCTAGTCCGGTTGAACAGGATATTCAACTTAGTCGCTTGAGTGAGGAATTTGGTACGGATAAAGGTGCCTTGCAGCAACAGTTAGCGACCACAACAATCCCTAAAATTCGCCAAGAAACCCAAGGATCTGGCTTAATTCCGCCACCTCATATACCGGTTGAACCTGATTTAAATGCTTATCTACCGGGTTCTTCCCTTAGTCGGATTGAACTAGCCGAACGGGGATTAATCATGGCGATGATTAAATCGCCGGCGATGATGAGCTACGTGAAATCTCAAGCCGGTTTTGCCTTTGTACATTCCGATTATCAATTAATTATGATGTTGATTGAAGTTTATCAGCAAAATGTTGGTTCGGAATTTGATTTAGCAAAGTTTATGGACTTTATTCAAAAACCGGCATTAAATCAAAAAATCATGGCTATTGAACGAGAATTTGGTGATTTAGCGGTGGAACGGGATGCTGTTCAGGACTACCTTCGGGTGGTAATGCGAGAAGCCCCTTATGAACATAAGGTAAATGAGTTGACGCAAGCGATTCGCTTAGCTAAACAGCAGCATGATGATAGCAAGTTAATTCAGCTTTCAACCGAGTTAATTAACCTAAAGCGTCAGATGCAACAGGATAGGAGATAGTATGGCAAAAATTTCAAGTTCAAGTAAAATTTCAGAAATTAAAGACTACCTAAATGAGCAGGGAATCGCCTTTAATGGCCGCGCCCGGAAAGCTGAACTTTTAGCCTTAGCTGAAGGGAAGTCGCCAGAAGAGGCTGCTGAAGCGGGTCGTAAGGTTAGTCATCATACCGCAAAAAAGTCTGGCCCCATTAAAAGTGCGGCCTATGAAAAGCAAGTGCGAGAATTATTGAAAGAATTCAAGCCAGCTAAGCAGATTGTATATAAGGAACTTTCGCAACGAATTGCTGAACCTTTCCATTTGGATGGGGAAAACATTGAACGTTTGATGGAAAAGGTGGAAGATGCCGGAGTCGCCATTGTTGATGAGTCTGGTGATCCTGCTCCAGAAGTGCTGAAAGCCAAGCAAAATAAGCCATCCAAGGAAGAATTAGAGTCCGCTGAAAATACGGCTGGGATTAAGATTAATGACCCAGTGCGGATGTATTTAAAAGAAATTGGTCGAGTTAGCCTGTTAAAAGGTGACGAAGAAATTGAACTGTCCAAGCGAATTGAAGCTGGCGATCTAGAAGCTAAACAAGAATTAGCCGAAGCCAACTTACGTTTGGTGGTGTCGATTGCTAAGCGTTATGTTGGGCGTGGCATGCAGTTCTTGGATTTGATTCAAGAAGGAAACATGGGCTTGATGAAGGCCGTTGATAAGTTCGACTATACTAAGGGATTTAAGTTTTCAACATATGCCACTTGGTGGATTCGTCAAGCCATCACTCGTGCCATTGCTGATCAAGCCCGGACCATCCGTGTGCCGGTCCATATGGTCGAAACAATTAACAAGTTAATCCGAATCCAGCGTCAATTACTGCAGGATTTGGGTCGTGAACCGATGCCAGAAGAAATTGGTGCCGAAATGGATTTGACCGCTGACAAGGTTCGGGAAATTCTTAAAATTGCGCAAGAACCTGTTTCTCTAGAAACCCCAATCGGTGAAGAGGATGATTCACATTTGGGTGATTTTATTGAAGATAATGAAGCCGTTTCGCCGGCCGATTCAGCCGCCTACGAAATGTTGCGCGAACAATTAGAATCAGTCCTAGATACTTTAACAGACCGAGAAGAAAACGTTTTGCGTCTTCGTTTTGGTTTGGAAGATGGTCGGACGCGTACTTTGGAAGAAGTCGGCCGAGTATTTGGTGTTACCCGTGAGCGTATTCGCCAAATTGAAGCAAAAGCTTTGCGGAAGTTACGCCACCCAAGTCGTTCTAAGCACTTAAAGGACTTTATGGACGAAGATTAATAGTAATTTTAGAAAACCACGCCAATCCGTGGTTTTTCTTATGGGCCTATGCTAGACTAAAATTCAGCGGTTCATCAACCATCCCGCTCTAAAAAAACTAGGAGAGAAAAGTATGAATTCTCAGGAACAGGGTCGTTCACAGACCTATAATTTAACAGTAACAGCAATTGTGGCCGCTTTATACGTAGCCATTACCACCGTAGTAGCGCCGTTTAGCTTTGGCCCCGTTCAACTCCGTTTATCAGAGGGATTAAACCATTTGGCAGCTTGGAATAAGCGCTATATAGTAGCTTTGGGACTGGGGGTATTAATTTCTAACTTCCTATCACCCCTTGGTTGGATTGACTGGGTCTTTGGTACCTTGGGAACAGTTATCATGACTAGTTTAACTTATTATTTTAGCCGTTCAGTTAAAGGTACCTTAGCCAAGTTAGCCATTAGTACCCTGATTGTTTCGACGATTGGTATGGCTATTTTGGCCGCCGAATTTACCTTTGCATTTAATATCCATGCGGCCGGTGCCAGTGCCCCAGCAGATGTACATGCTAACATTTTAGGGCAGTGGTTATCCTTTTACTTGATGGTCCTTCCCGGTGAATTGGCTTCCCTAATCGTTGGTGGTATTGTTATCTTCGCCTTGAGCAAAGTGGTAAATCTTAGCAAATGATCGAACAAAATTATCAAAATCAAAATATTTTATTAACCGGTGCCGCATCTGGCATCGGTTTTTCTCAATTAAAGACTTATTTATCGGCTGGGGCTCAGGTTTGGGCATTAGATCAGCAGCCGATTGCGCTCAGTCACCCCAACCTACATGTGATTCAAATTGATTTACGTAACCATCAGCAGTTGCAGTCTTTAGGGGCTGAATTGGTGGCGGAACGCACCTTTGATATTCTCTTAAATACTGCCGGAATATTAGATGGTTTTCAACCGACTTTAGCCACTGATTGGCAGTTATGGCAGGACGTCTGGGCAACGAATGTTACCCCTATGTATTTACTGACCAATGCCTGTCTACCAGGAATGTTAGCTCAGCAGCGCGGTCATATTATCAATATGGCTTCTATTGCTGGTTTGATTGCTGGCGGTGGTGGGGCAGCCTACACTACCAGTAAACATGCCATTGTCGGTTATACTAAACAGCTGGCGCTCGACTATGCTAGTCAGGGGATTCATGCCAATGCGATCGCCCCAGGAGCCATTGAAACTCCGATGAATGCGGCCGATTTTGCGGGTACGGGTGATATGGCTCGCCAAGTTGCTGCTCAAACGCCTGCTCGTCGTTGGGCCAAGCCTCAAGAGGTAGCCGATTTGACCTTATATCTAACGAGTCCACAAGCTGACTATTTAAATGGGGTCGTCGTACCCATTGACGGTGGTTGGTCACTGGGACATTAGGAAATAGTTTGAAAGTCGGTCATTCATGTCTTATACTGAACGTAACGTTTGATGCAGTGAAAGGATGGTAATTATGGTAGAACGCGTATTAAACCAAACAATGACACTTAGCAATGGTGTGGAAATTCCGGTCTTAGGATTGGGCGTTTGGAAGAGTTCCAACACGGAAGCTTCTAATGCGGTTCAAAGTGCAATCAGCAATGGTTATCGTTTAATTGATACCGCCAAACAGTATGGAAATCAGCCAGGTGTTGGCGCTGGTATTCAAAAAGCGTTAAAAGACAATCACCTTAATCGCAAGGATTTGTTTATTACGACTAAAGTTTACAATGGCGACCAGGGTTATGAATCAACCTTACGTGCTTTTGAGGAGCAGTTAAAAGAATTACGCCTAACTTATTTGGATTTGTATCTAATTCATTGGCCAGTCGATGGTAAATATATTGATACTTGGCGGGCTATGGAAAAGCTTTACCGTGAAGGTCGGGTGCGGGCAATTGGGGTTTCTAATTTTGATATTAGTCGCTTGCAAGACTTGTTGGATCATACTGATATTATGCCCCAGGTCAACCAAATGGAGTTCAATCCTTTGGTACAAGAAGCGGAATTAATAAGCTACATGAATGCTATTGGTATGTCCATGGAAGCCTGGTCACCACTGGGTGGTGGGCAAGCCCTCAACGATCCAACCATTCTAGAAATTGCTCAAAAGCATGATAAGACGAGTGCTCAAGTAATTTTGCGTTTTGACTATCAAATGGGCTTAATTACTATTCCAAAATCAGTCCACGAAGAGCGGATTATCGCTAATACCATGCTGGATGAATTTGAATTATCTGAGGCTGAAATGTTGGCTATTCAACGACTCAACCAAGAAAAACGTAGCCTTTGGTATGAAGACTTTGCCTGGCATACGCCACATCGTCAACAGGCTTTTGCCGATAGTGTGGATAGCTGGGATGACCGTTCTGAATACTTACCTAAATAATGAATCTTTAAAAGTCCTGCAAAGGGCTTTTTTATATCGGTTAAACATGTCAAGAAAGTAACAAGATATGCCTGTTTAAGTTGACTTTCTGGTTGGTTGTACGTATAGTAGCAGACATATGGACAGCACCTTTCAGGTCTGTTAAGACGCGGATTTTTAGCCAATAGGAGGCGAAATATACATGGCATTTTTGGAGCTTCAAGACATATATAAATCATATTTTTTGGGTCGTGAAGAATTTCCAGTTTTAAAGGGAATCAATCTATCCTTTAATAAAGGTGAATTTGTTTCGATTCTAGGTGAATCGGGTGGTGGTAAAACTACTTTAATGAATATCATCGGTGGGCTAGATCGTCGTTTTAGTGGCACGGTGACGGTTGACGGAAAAGTCCTTGATCATGAGCAAGAAAAAGCCTTAGACCTTTATCGTCGCAAGACAATTGGTTATATTTTTCAAAGTTTCAACTTGATTAACTACCAAACTAATCTAGAAAATGTCGAAACATCGTTGAACATGACCACCATGTCACGTAGCCAACGTAAGCAACAAGCGATTGAACTTTTGAAAAAGGTTGGCTTAGAAGAACATATCAATAAGTATCCATCGCAACTATCAGGGGGGCAAAAGCAACGAGTAGCGATTGCCCGAGCCTTGGCAGGTGATCCAGATATTATGATTGCTGATGAACCAACGGGTGCTTTGGATTCCGGTAATACCAATGAAGTTTTGGAATTACTGGACCAAATTGCTCGTGAGGGTAAGTTAGTGATTGTTGTTACCCATTCACAAGATGTAGCCAATTATGGTACTCGGATTGTGCATATGGAAGATGGCCATATTGATCAGATTGAAGATCTTAAGCAACCATATTCTTCCCATCAATATGAACGTAATCGCGGGGTTAAGTCCCGGCCACTATCCCGTCGGACCCTTTGGGACATGGCCTTTGACCACTTGAAATTCAAAAAGCTCCAAAACTTCTTAATTATTTTAGGATCGGCCATTGGCCTAGGGGCGGTGATTCTCTTCTTAGGCCTTGGTAGTGGGGTGAAGGGATATATTAGTAAACAGGTTACAGACACTATTAATCCCAATTATCCAACTGTTACCAAACGAATTTCAACCGACAATAATGCATCTGATGAAGATGAGCAAAATGCACTTTCACAAGCCCTACAAGACGACTATAATGCCACGGTCATCAGTGATGAAAATATCGCTAAGCTTTCCAAGATTAATCATGTGAGCAAGGTTTACCCTGGCTATCAGTTTAGCGGGGTTAGCTTTGCGGTCGGCGAACAAAAGAAGAGTGGTTCGATTTTGACTTGGACACCAGCCTTTCAAGATAACATGATTAAAGCTGGACATAAGCCAACTAAGGACGGTGAGATCGTGATTGACCAGTCCTTTGCTAAAAAAATTAATAGCAATTGGAAGTCAGTCATTGGTCAAACAGTAACTATCAATTATTCCGTAACCGATAAAGTGGGTAACGCCGTTGCTGTTACTGGAACTGCTAAGGTGGTCGGCATCACTAAGGCTAACAGTGGTATTAATGCTACCACGGCCGAAACTATCAAGAATCAATTAGTTAACGCTGGTGGACAAACGGCTTACAATTCGGTGCCCGTCCATGTTGATGCGACAACAAATGTTAAACAGGTAACGCAAGACATTAAGAAGTTACAGGATGCTAATAAGCACCAAATCTTTAATGTTCAATCGGTTGGCGATACTTTGACGCAAATTAATACGATTACGAGTTTAGCCTCAAAGGTTTTGGCAGCGATTGCTGGTATTTCCTTGATTGTTTCAGCCATCATGATTATTGTGACGACCTATATGTCAGTGGCTGAACGTACCCAAGAAATTGGGGTACTACGAGCACTGGGTGCTCGGGCCAAAGACATTCGTTCACTCTTTACTAATGAAGCCCTCCTAATGGGGATAATCGCCGCTGTTTTGGCAATTGTCATGGCCTTGTTAATTCAAGTAGCGATGAACGCAGCCTTGTACAGTATGATTAGTTACAATATCGTCCAGATTTCAACTGGAGATATTATTCTAGCGGCAATCATGAGCATCTTGATTGCTTGGATTGCTAGTTATGTACCTTCTCGACAAGCAGCGCATTTAAACACCATTGATGCCTTAGCATCTAACTAAGTTAAAAGGACTTACCATTATTTGGTAGGTCCTTTTATTGTGCGTTGATATTATTTAAAATTGTTTTTTTCATCGCTGCTACAGCTGGTACGGCTAATTGACTGTGGTTAATAATTAGGCCCAATTCTCGATAATAAGATTTTTCAAAGGGGTAGACGCGAACATTTCCAGACAATTTTTTCAGGGCTAATTTTGGTAAAATCCCCAATCCTAAACCAGCTTCGACTAGGGCAATAATCGATTGATCATCAATCGAGAAATTAATAGCATTTAAATGAACATTGTAATAATCCAAAGCCGCCTTGGTATCTTGATCATAATCGCTTTTTTGCAAAATAAAATGCTGATTGATTAAATCTTGCTTACTAATTGAGTGGCCATTGAGTGGCGTAAAATCTTCTTGCGTGACACATTGAATTTCGTCTTTTATTAGTGGGAAAACGGCCAATGAGTCGGTCACCGGTAGGGTAGTAAAGCCGATATCAATTTTTCCCAACCGAACATCTCGTTGGATTTCGGCAAAACTAGCTTGTACAATGGCAATTTCAATATCGGGATATTCTTGCGAGAAATCACGAATAATGCCGGGAAGCCAATTAATGCAGACACTGCTAAAGGCTCCGATTGTAATTTTACCGCCTCGCAGGCCGCTCAAATGATCCGCTAAATTTAGTATCTGGCGTTCCTCATTTAACAGACGCTCGACAATTGGTAAAAGCGCCTGAGCATCTTGTGTCAGTGACATTTCCGAGCGATTACGAATAATCAAAGCTAAACCCAGTCGACTTTCTAACTGACTGATAGCGTGGCTAACCGCACTGGGCGTGACATTTAAACGTTGAGCGGCCTTTTGAAAGGAGGATAACTCGGCGACTGCCGCAAAAATTTCATAAGAAGAAGTTTTCATAAAAATCCTTTACTTGAAAAATATTCACTTTAAATTGAAAAAAATGAGTTTTACTTATTGTATCTAGCAGTATAAGCTAAAAAGAGTAATAAATACAAATATTGGAGAGTACTTATGGCTGAACAACAATTAGCCCGAAATTTATCAAAACGACATGTCAGTATGATTGCCCTGGGTGGGACAATCGGAACTGGCCTTTTCTTGGGAGCTGGTGATTCCATCCAAAAGGCGGGCCCAGCAATCCTTTTGATCTATATCATCACTGGTTTCTTTATTTTTGCCATGATGCGTGCTTTGGGAGAGCTCTTAGTATCGGATTCCTCAAAACCAGTTTTCATTGATTTTATGGAGGAGTACCTAGGACCCCGAGCGGGCTTTATTTTAGGCTGGACCTACTGGCTAGGCTGGATTATTATCGCCATGGCGGAGTTAACGGCCATTGGTAATTATATGCATTTTTGGTTTCCTAATACGCCCATCTGGATTTGGGAATTGGCCTTTTTAGCAATTTTGTATTTCATTAATGTCACAGCGGTTGAGGCTTTTGGTGAAACTGAATTTTGGTTTTCAATGATTAAGATCACGGCCATTATTGCCATGATTGTGGTCGGTTTTGTAATGGCGACCTTCCAGGTTAAAACCTCAGTTGGCGTAACTCATTTTTCTACGCTATGGAGTCATGGGTTAATTGCCCATCATGGTCATGAACTCTTAGCAGCCTTTCAGATGGCCTTCTTCGCCTTTTTAGGGGTTGAATTTGTCGGTATTACTGCGGCCGAAACTAAAGATCCTTTGGAAACGATTCCTAAGGCCGTTAATTCAATTGTGGTTCGAATCTTGATTTTCTATATTGGTGCTTTAGCCGCGATTATGACAATTCAACCTTGGAGTGACTACAGTGGTAATATGTCCCCTTTCGTCCAGGTGTTTTCCGGAATTGGCATTACTAGTGCCGCTGGAATTATTAATTTTGTGGTCTTAACGGCTGCGGCTTCGTCTTTAAATAGTTCGCTCTTTACGACTGGTCGGATGTTATATTCTCTGTCAGAGGGGCAGGGGCCTTTCTCTAAGTTAAATAAACATGCCATTCCGATGCGGGCGATTAATTTTTCAGCCCTATTAATCGGTTTAGTTATTATTCTGAACTATATTTTCCCTAACGATGCCTTTAGTTTGGTGACGGCCACGGCTTCAGCCACTTTCTTGGTCATCTATGGTAGTCTGATGATTACCCACCTCAAGTTCCGTCAATCTAAAAATTACCAAAAGGGTAAGCACTACTTCCGTTTACCTTTTGCCCCTTATTTAAACTGGCTAACTATTGCCTTTTTGTTCATGATTTTCATGATTTTACTCTTTACCCCGGCAACCACAATTACTACTTTGTTAGCGGTGGTTTGGTTTGTGGTGCTATATATCATCAGCCTAATGAAAATCAAAAAATAAAAATGTCATAAAAGCTAACTTGTTTTTGAGATGTCCCGATTAAGGAGCGTATAATATCTGACAACCAAGGAGATATTATATGCGCATTGAAACGGATTCACTGGGCTCGTTAGCCGTTCCGGATGAGGCTCGATACGGTATTCATACCCAGCGGGCTTTGAATAACTTTCCTATTTCTCAGACAACTACTAAGCCAGCTTTAATAGCGGCCTTGATTGAAATCAAGCAGGCTGCGGCTAAGACTAATGTCGCGGGTGGTACTTTAGCTAGTGATATTGGTCAGGTAATTCAACACGCCTGTCAAAAATTGTTAGATCAGCCAATTGATTCAGCTGATTTTCCAATTGGTGATATTCAAGGTGGTGCGGGTACTAGCACTAACATGAATGCCAATGAGGTAGTTGCTAACGTAGCTTTATCCTTACTAGATGAACCTAAGGGTGCCTACCAGCGGATACATCCTAATGATCATGTGAATATGGGTCAGAGTACTAATGATACTTATCCGAGTGCGGGTAAAATTGCCTTAATTCGTAATTTACAGCCCTTGTTGACTGAATTAGAGGCTTTAATCGACGCTTTGGCACAACAGGCTGAGCTGAATGCCCAAAACTATAAAATGGGCCGGACACAGCTACAAGATGCTGTGCCAATGACTTTAGGTAATACCTTCCACGCCTGGTTGGTTGCTTTAAAGCGAGATTTACAACGGCTTGGCCAGGCACAAGCCGGCCTTTATACCTTAAACTTAGGTGGTTCGGCGATTGGATCAGGAATTAATGTCAGTCAATATTATCAAGAACATATGATTGATAATTTGGTTGAAATTACTGGTCTACCGCTACGGCAAGCTGAAGATTTATTTGATGCCACTTCTAATTTAGATAGTTTTTTGGCCCTGTCGGCGGCCTTGAAAAGCTTAGCTACTAATTTATCTAAGTTCGCTGCTGATTTGCGCTTAATGAGTTCTGGTCCCCGGTCCGGGTTACATGAGATTAATCTACCGGCCAAACAGGCAGGGTCGTCAATCATGCCAGGTAAGGTTAATCCAGTGATTCCAGAAGTTGTTAGTCAAGTGGCCTTTGAGGTAATCGGCTTTGATGCAACGATTACTGCTGCTGTGGCGGGCGGACAGTTAGAACTAAATGCCTTTGAACCAATTATTTTTAAGAGTTTATTTACGGGAATTGAACATTTAACTGCTGTCATGGCAACTTTTAGGGTGAATGCCATCGAAGGCCTGGTAGCTAATAAGGAACAGCTTCAGGCTGATATTCATTTTTCGATTAGCTTTGCAACTGCCATGGTACCCTTGGTTGGATATCAAAAGGCTGCTGAATTGGCTAAACAATCACTAAAAAATGGGCAGTCGCTACATGAGTTAGCTGAAAATTCAGGTTGGTTTAGTCCCAACCAAATGAAAGAAATTTTTAATGTTGAACGTTTAGTTAAAAATGGCCGTCAAAGAGGTCATGGATTAGTTTTTGATAAGTAATCTAGAAAACGTGTTGAGGCACGTTTTTTTATTTTTTTCGTAAAAAATTTCTATATAGTGAATATGCTATTATATGAAGGTAAACTTTCATTGAAAAGGAGGATTTTGATGACTAAATTAGCCGTTGTCGGTGCTGGAGTAGGTGGATTATCGGCTGCTATATATTTGCAAGCAGCCGGCTATCAGGTCGATTTATTTGAAAAAAATAGCTACATTGGTGGTAAAATGGGGCGCATTGATACAGGTAAATACCGTTTTGATGTCGGACCCACAATTGTTATGATGCCAGAAATATATCGTCAGGTTTTTAGTGATAGTGGGGTTAATCCAGACGATTATTTTCAAATGAGTCGTTTGAATCCCTTTATGGACGTCTATTTGGCGGGTAAAAAGGACCGTCCCTTATCTTCAGATTTAGTTGATATTACCAAAACTTATGAAGGCGTTTCTAGTCAAGATATGGCCGGATTCTTAGCCTATTTAAGTGATATTTATCAGCGCTATGATTTAGCCAAAGATCATTTTATTGCCCGCTCCTTTCGGAGTCCTTGGGATTTTTGGAATCCTAAAACACTGATTCAGGCCTTTCGCTTAAAAACTTTTTCATCGTCCTATCAATCGTTGAAAAAATATCTAGAATCTGAAGATTTGGTGAAATTACTAGCCTTTCAAACCCTTTATATTGGGATTTCTCCCTTTAATGGACCATCAATTTATAACATCATTCCTATGATCGAGCTCCTATATGGGGTTTGGTACATTCAGGGTGGTATGTATTCCTATGCGCAGGCGCTGGAACGCCGATTTAAAGAATTAGGCGGTCAAATTCATCTTAATACAGCGATTGAATCAGTGACCTTTACCAATAAAAATGCGGATGGGGTCATGATTGGCGGGGTTAAGCATGATTATGATGCCGTCGTGATGAATGCTGATTTTCCATATGCGATGAATCATCTAATTCCAGATAAAGCCGGGGTTAAGCCACGGCGCTATCAAGTTGAAAAGATTAATCAAATGGATTATGCCATCTCTTGCATGGTGATTTATCTAGGGCTTGATCGTCAATATGAGCATTTAAATGTTCATAATTTGCGGATGGCTGAGGATTTCTTTAAAAATATTGATGAATTAGAAAAGGGTATTTTACCTGATGATCCTTCATTCTATGCCTATTATCCAAGTAAGATTGACGACTCCATGGCACCTAATGGTCATTCCTCTCTTTATGTTTTGGCACCGGTCCCTAATTTGAAGGATTTTGATGATTGGAATGAACAGCAGACTAAAGACTTTATTCAGAAAGTCTTTAGCCGTCTTGCCAGTGAGCTAGATCTGCCTGACTTGCTTGAACATATCGACTATCAACAAATTTATACCCCCAATGATTTTAAGTCCGAGTTTAATTCGGCTTATGGGGCAACGTTTGGATTGAAGCCAACCTTGCTGCAAAGCAATTATTTCCGGCCACATAATAAGTATCCCTATGCTCAAAAACTCTATTTTGCTGGCGCAAGTGCGCATCCGGGTGCCGGGGTACCGATTGTCTTAACTTCAGGTGAATTGGCGGCCAAAGAAGTCATGCGTGATTTACCATTACCAGCGGGGAAGTCGAGGTCACTTAGTGAATAGTACGGACCGAGCGCAAGTAATTTTACAACATGCTAATCTTTTTGAACCCAGTCGGACTAGTATTCAAAAAACTTCCAGTTCTTTTTATTTTGCCTTCTCGCGATTACCCAAACATCAAGCCTTAAGTGTCTATGTGCTTTATCATTTTTTGCGTGAATTAGATGATGCCGTCGATGCCCATGATGAGCAGGCTTACCAAATATTAACCCAAGAATGGGGCGCTTTTAAAAAGGGAGATACTCCGAAAAAGCCCCTCTGGCAGGCATTGCGTTTAATTTTTGATTTGTATGAGATTAAATTTAGCTGGTTAGACGATATGTGGGCTGGCCAGCAGCACGACTGGGCGTGTTTGCCAATCAATACCCAGGCAGATTTAGATCAGTATTGCTACCAGGTTGCTGGGACGGTCGGTTTGATGTTAATGCCAATTTTAACGGAAAACCAATTGACCTATGATTCGAAAGTGGTCATTAAGATTGGACAGGCCATGCAATTAACTAATATTTTGCGGGATGTAAAAGAAGATGCACAAGCCGGCCGAGTTTACCTACCCAATGATTTATTAGCGCAGTACCATGTCAAACCAAAAGATCTATTGGCTCGGGATGTTACACCAAATTTGCGCAAATTATTAGCTGATGAAGCTCAGCGAGCCCAAAATGACTACGACCAATTACCCATTTTGATAGCACAATTACACGACGCGCAAACCGGTAAAGTCTTGGCCTTAGCCAGTAACATCTATCGCGGTATCTTAGATAAAATCATGGCTAATGATTACCAAGTATTGAAAAAACGCACCTACCTTAATCAATGGGAAAAATTACAGATTTTAAAACAAACTCAGAGCGCGTTTGACTAGTTTTTAATTTTGATTTCATTTTCACTTAATCGTTTTTTTACTTTAAATTTTTATTATAAATACATGCCCAAGATAATTAATCAAGTGGCAATTAAAAATAAAAAATTAAAAAAGCGAGGACGATTAAATGACATCATCCCTAAACACTAATTCAAAGACACGTAATTACAAAATGTACAAGGCTGGTAAGCAGTGGTTATTTGCGGCTGCAACAGTAGCAGTTATCGGTGGCTTAAGTCAGTTAGATCTCCAGGCCAATGCCGATACTAGTACGCCGAGCGTAAAAATGACAAGGACCGCAAATAGTAGCACAGCCACTAGTCAAACTGATCAAAGTACGACTAGTCAAAACCAAACTAGCACCAGCCAAAGCGAGCTTAACCAGGTACAAAGTACCAGTAGTCAGGTGGCAATAAACGGACTTGATTCAACCAGTCAACAGTCCCTAACAGTAAGTTCAACTGAATCAACCGTGACACAAATAGCTTCTGAAGCTAGCACTGCTACATCGAATTCAACTACTATAAATGCCGATTCAATAAGTAATCAAACTAATATTACGTTCAACCAAGGTCAAACCCAAGTTGATACTAATCAGGCCAGCGTTCAAGACCATACCGTTACGATTAACCAGGCAGGTACTTATCAGGTATCTGGCAGTGCTGCCGATGCTCAGATTGTGGTCAATGCCCCTGTGGATGCCGCTGTTACGATAGTTTTGAATAACGTGGACTTAACTAATCAGTTAGGTGCAGTTATCAATGCTAAACAATTTGGTAATTTGACGATTACCTCGCTTGGCACTAATACAATTACAACTTCTGTGCCAGTAGAAAACGAAGAGAGTTTAGATACAATTAATCCAAATGGGGCCATTTATGCCAATGGTAATCTTATCTCAAACGGGGATGGCACTTTGAACATCAGTTCAACCATGAATGGGATTTCTGCCGATGGCACCTTAACCGTTGATTCTGGTAATTTAAATGTGACTAAGTCATATGAAGCGTTAGAGGGTGAAATTGTTACCATCAATGGTGGCAACTTAAACTTGAATGCTAGTGATGATATTATTAATGCCCAACTTGATCAGACCAAGTACGATGCGGGTTCGACGGACCCGCAGGCCATTAATATTAATGGTGGTAACTTGATTTTGCATGGTGGTGGGGATGGCTTGGATTCCAATGGTGATATTAATATTGCTGGTGGAAACGTAATTTCCATGATTGATTCAACCCCAGATAATGGTGCAATTGATGGCGATGGGACGATTAGTTTTACTGGTGGCACAGTGCTTTGGGGTGGTACTGGTACAGAAGGGACACCCAATGCCCAGACATCTAGCCAAAGTTATGTCAAAATTGGTCAGGTAAGTGCTGGCGATACCATCACTGTTGCTCAAAATGGTCAGACCCTTAAACAACTTTCGGCCCCGCAAGCAGCTACTTATCTCAATCTATCAATGCCGGGATTAACTGCTGGGCAAACTTATCAGGTATCTGTGAATGGCACTACGACTGATGTAGTTGCCGGTCAAGGTGGCGGTTCAGGTATGACTGGAGAAGGTGGTCCCATGGCTGGTTTAGGTAATGGTAGGCCACCGATGGGCGGTCAGGGACAGGGTGGCGGCCCAAACCGGACTGGAACTCAGCAAGAACCAATGACTGGGACGAGTGGTACAAACGTTGAACCTAATCAAATCGGTAATCAGCTATCACATGCCAATTCGAAAAATAATAACCGGGCTGGATTAACTAGTACAAGTGCTCAAATGACCAGCTTGAATGATGATAATCGGTTTAGTCAGGCAGGTACTTATGATCAGTCGGAATCTTTGACAAATCAGCAAGCAGCAAGTACGCCAACAATAACGACCAGTGGTCAGAGTACTTTGCCAAAAACTGGTAATAATGATGCTAGTACTAATTTGGGTATTGCGGGAATCATTGCTGCACTTGCCGCCCAAGCTGCTGTTATTCTAGCCTTTTGGAAGGTTAAACAACCAAAAAAATAAATAAAATCGATTCAACGTAAATTAAAGACCAATTGTTGGTCTTTTTTTGTGAAAAAGTGTTCTTATTGGAACAGCTATAGTAAAATGTTTATTGATTGTGAAAAAAATAAAAGTGTTCACTAAGGAGAGAAGATGCAGCACCTTCCAAAATCAATTAAACGTATTTGGTTTATGATGAGTATCATTCATTTGATAGTTAATCTATTAATTCTAGGAGCCTATCTGCTCGCTCAGCATTTGTGGTGGCCGTGGTTACCCGACTGGGGGATCGTATTTTGGGTCGTGCTATCGCTAGTAATTTTTGTGGTGGAATTAGCCTTAATTCCTTATCGTTATGCGGTTTATCAATATGCTGTTTATCCCACTGAAGTTGAAATTAAAAAAGGATTTTTCTGGCGTCGCTTTAGTGCGATTCCAATTGCCCGAGTGCAAAATGTTGATTTACAGCAAGGTCCTTTGTTACGTTTTCAACAGTTATACCGTATAACGGTGGCCACGGGTGGTTCCAACCACACTATTGAGGCCTTGAGTCACGAGCAAGCGCTGACTTTAAAAGATCAAGTTATGACCCTAGCACGGGAGGCCCGTAATGATCAATAAGCAACATCTACATCCGTTTGCTTTATTAATCAAAGTAGGCTTTTTGTTTCGTGATTTCTTACCGGCTGTGTTGGGTTTCGTATTTTTGCGCCAGTACTGGCAAATATGGCTTATATTGCCGGTAGTGCTGATTTTATGGGCTTGCTTAGACTATTATTGCTTCACTTACGAAATGACCGATAAGGAATTAATTGTGAATTCTGGGGTCATCATCAAACAGCAACGGCACATTCCATACCAACAAATTCAAAATTTACAACGGCGTCAGTGGTTTTTCTTAGAACCATTTGGGGTGGAAACTTTGATTGTTGATACCGGAGCGAAAGAAAAGGATCAAGGGGAGGTGACGCTTTTAGCTGTATCGAATGTAGTTCGGATGTTATTAGATTTTAACAGTTCTGAACCAACTGATTTAGCCCAGTTGCCTGCAGAACCAGTTGAAGAAGAAGTAAAAAAGGCAGCCGAGTATAAGATTGGTTTTAAAGAGTTAGCACTTTATGCCATGACAAATCCCGACATTTTGGGCCAATTTTTATTTGTTTTAGTTATATCTAACCATTTAGGCTTGATGGACATTCTCAGCAATGCTAGTGATACGGTTGTTGACCATGTGAATCATTATGGATTAGTGCCAATTTTAATCGTCTTAAATGTCATTATATTGGGCTTAATGGTTGTTAATTTGGCCCGAGTATTGTTGCGTTTGTATGGTTTCACGGTTATTCGTCAAGATAATTTGTTAACTGTGAAAAGAGGTTTGATTCAAAAAAGTATTCTCCATGTATCCATTAATCGGATTCAATCAATTCATATTCGTCAAAATATTTTCCGTCAAATTTTTGGTTTAGTGACCGTTGAATTAGATTTGATCGCTGATGCAACTAAAAGTGATGAACAAAAGCGGGTGACTTTGATTCCGGTTATTAGTCAAGATAAGGTCTATTCAGTGTTAAAAGAATTCTTAGACTATACGCCTGAACAAGCACCAACTATTAAAACGGGTGATTGGTATACTTCTTGGTTGTTTGTTCGTAATGCCTTAGTCGGGGTGGGGATTGTAGCTATGGCTGTGGCAATTTTTTATCACGGCTTTTGGTACTGGATAGCCTTGATGCCATTGATCATCTTAGCGATTATCTTTGGTTGGTATAAGGGCTACTATACTGGGATTAATCGGTATGATGATGGCCATTTAGCTTTGAGAACAGCTCGTCAATTAACCAATGATACTGTCCTGATTGGCTGGCATGAGATTCAAAGTATGTCAGTCGATGCTTCATTATTAATGGTTTGGACTAAACGAGCCAATTTGATTGTCAGTGTTCGGAGCGGTAATCAGGTTTTGCGGTTACGATATCGTTATTTACCAACTCAGGAAGTTGAAGATATTTTTAAGTGGTATCGGGAATATGTTTGATGCGTGAGGCTGAAAGGTTTATAATCTGGTTATAGAAAGCGCTTTCAGGAGGTTTACTATGAACAGGGAGAAATTCAGTCACTATTTGCAAAGAGATGATCGATACTTTGATTTGAAATTCTTTGGCTTGACTTGGTTAACCTTACTTTCGTATCAAGTAATCATGAATATTGCCACGCGAGATACGCTTTTAAATCAGTTTGATAATAATTTTTGGGTAGCACTCTTGGTTACCTGGGCTTGGACTAGTCAGTTAAAAGGAAAAGTATTAATTAATTGGCATTCAGCCAGAAAGTTTTTGCTAATCTTATTGGCCATTTGGTTTGTAACGCAGGCCTATTATCATAGTGACCAAATTATAGACGGTTGGCGGGCTGCTCAAAGTGCTGGTTTTTACTAAATATTACAAAGCGATTAAAGGATCGCTTTTTTTATGCCTTTTATTTGACTATTATATTCATATTGTTTATATTAATAATATTAATATAAAAGGAGCATAA
Source organism: Convivina intestini (assembly GCF_003096575.1). Taxonomy (GTDB): domain Bacteria; phylum Bacillota; class Bacilli; order Lactobacillales; family Lactobacillaceae; genus Convivina; species Convivina intestini. The sequence continues at coordinate 240,441 of NZ_QEKT01000001.1, read as the reverse complement.
TCAAATGAAAAAGGGAATTTTGATTACACTTTGTGTCCTCGGTATTTTTATTTGTATGCTGGATACCACCATTATGAATGTGAGTTTGCCCAATATCAGTCAGCATCTGGGTGTTGGTTTAGATGATTTATCCTGGGCTTTGAATGTTTATCTTATTATTTTTGCGGCTTTAACGATTCCTTTAACTCGTTTGGCGGAAATTTTTGGGACCCATCGGGGTTTTCTAATTGGCGTGGCCTTATTTGGTCTTGGTTCAACCCTTTCGGCTTTAGCAAATAGTTTAACTGTTTTATTAGTTGAACGAGCAATTCAGAGTATGGGGGCAGCTTTAGTATTTCCTTTATCAATGACTTTGGGTATTAAGTTAGTTGATGTGAAGCAGCGGACTGCTATCATTGCTTTACTTGGTATCACGCAGGGCTTGGCGGCGGCTTTAGGCCCAACTGTTGGTGGCTTGGTTACCCAGTTTCTTTCGTGGCGGTGGATTTTCTTAATCAATGTGCCCATTACGATTGTGATGTTGATTCTGGGTCTACTAAATTTGAATTTGCACCAAGCTAAAGAGCCCCGGCAATCCTTAGATGCCACTGGGGCAATTTTGAGTATTATTACCTTGACAACTTTATCGTTAGGAATGATGCAAGGAAGTAGTTGGGGTTGGTTATCAGTGCCAACAGTGACCTGTTTTGCAATTTGTCTACTAGCTTTTGCACTCTTTTTACTGGTTGAGAGTAAGAGCAGTAATCCGATGGTACCGCTGTCATTATTCAAGGATCGTAATTTTTCAATTGCGGCAGTCGTTGTGGTCTTGAGCAATCTGTTTTTGGTAGCAACAACTGTTATTTTGCCAACTTATTTTACTAATATTACTGGCTATGATTCCTTACACGCAGCCTTATTAGTCGCACCGATTTCACTGGCTATTTTTATCTTTTCACCCATTGCCGGTTTTGCTTTGAATCGTATTTCTGGTAAATATATATTAGTGTTTGGTTTTATTATGATGGCAACCGGTTTTTATTGGTTAGGACACACCGCTTTGACCAGTCAGAGTCAGTCAATTTGGGCTGGGTTTACGGTTGGCATGGGTTATGGAATCGTAACTGGCCCGATTCTAGTGATTGCGGCCGGACATTTACAAGGTCGATTATTGACTGCTTCTCAAAGTGTTACTGGTGTATTACGACAGGTAGGGATTATGTTAGCTGTAGCAATCTTTGTGACCGGATTATACGCCAATTTAGATACTGCCCGGACCAACAGTCGCCATTATGCTCAAGTATCTGTGGCCCAACTAGCGCTTCCTACAGCGGCAAGTCAACATATATTAGCTGAAGTCGAGCATAAATTAGAAGCAACAAAATTTACCAAAAGTGATACTAGCCAATTACCCAATCCCTTAGCTAATTGCATAACTGCTATCGAAGAGCATACGCAAACTTATTTACGGCAGGCTTTTGAAAAATTGTATTTGGTTTCCTTACCATTTGCACTCTCGGGTGGGCTAGTTGCGCTCTTTTTAAAAAGAAAATAGTGTATAATTTTTTAGAAAGTTCAGGGGGGGGTAAAAAATGGCACTAAAGGGACGCGAAATAATTTTGGGGATTTTAGCTGGTGGTCCACATACTGGTTATGAAATAAACGACATCTTACAAAATCAGTTGGCCCATTTTTTCGATGGTAGTTATGGTATGATTTATCCAACTTTGAAGAAATTAAGTCAGGATGGTTTGGTAACTAGCCAGCAAATTACTCAAACTGGTAAGCCCAATAAAAACATTTTTGCCATCACGCCTGCTGGACAAACTGCTTTTCAAAAGGCCGTTGTAATGCCGACTGATGATGAAACCTTTAAATCCGATTTCTTAATGCGCCTTTACTTTAGCCAATACCTTAGTGATGCTGATATTCATGCTTTTATTCAAGAAGAAATTCAGCGCAAAGAGGCAAAAATGGCTCGGTTAACTTCCCAACTAGCGCTGTGGCAAGAGCAGGGGATGACGCCGGTTCAAAAAATAACTTATGATTACGGTGTGGCGTATTACACATCCACCTTACAAGTCTTAAAGGAAGCTTTAATACAATATCCAGCAACCACTGACTAATTCAGTGGTTTTTATTATCAAAAATTAGCAACTTGTGTTCTTAATTGCTAATTTGTTATTCTAGAATTTATTAGATAAAAATTCGGGAGCATCAAATGCAAAAATCTAAAAATATTCAATCGATGGTAGTAACCGCCATTTTTGCGGCGATTATTATTTTATTGAGTTTTACCCCCTTGGGACTAGTGCCGGTGGGGCCTATTAATGCGACCACTATTCACATTCCGGTTATTATTGGTGGGATTTTACTGGGACCTAAGCGAGGCGCTTTTTTGGGCTTGGTTTTTGGCCTAGCTAGTTTAATTCATTCCACCGTGGCACCGACTATTTTGGGCTTTATTTTTTCACCCTTTGTGCCAGTTATTGGTACAAATCACGGGAGCTGGTTGGCGGTCATTATCGCCATTGTGCCTCGGGTTATTATTGGGGTTGTGCCTGCTTATATCTTTAAAGGCCTCGGGCGTATTTTCGGTCAGCAAAAGCAAACGCTGTCTTTGGTTCTGACTGGTTTTATTGCCTCTTTTATGGATACCATCATGGTCATGGGCTTGATTGAACTGCTTTTCCGGCACCAATATGCCCAAGCCTTAGGGCAAACTTTACAACATATTGATCAATTTATTTTGGGAATTGTCTTTACTAACGGTCTGGCGGAAGGCGTCTTGGCGGCCGTCGTTACGGCGGCGGTGACGGGTCTTTTGATGAAGATTGTGCAGCAATCAAATCGTTAATCATCTTTGTTTACATTGTCACATAAAAAGCCTATAATGAGCTTGTAAAAAATGTAAAGGAAGAGGTATTTAGACATGAAGGCAGCTGTAGTAAGAAGTAAAAATGACGGTTACGTTGACTTAATTGATGACTGGCAACCCCGAGCTTTAGGCTTTGGAGATGCCTTAGTTGATCTTGAATACGTAGGTTTGTGTCACACAGATTTGCATTGTGCCGCAGGTGATTTTGGGGATCCAAACACACTAGGACAGCGCAATGGTAACTTCCGCCGCGTAATTGGCCATGAGGGTGTTGGAATTGTTTCTAAGCTGGGTGAAGGTGCTGATCAGTACTTGAAGATTGGCGATCGGGTATCGATTGCCTGGTTCTATTCTGGTTGTGGTGTTTGTGATTACTGTGTAACCGGTAATGAAACTTTCTGTCGTAAAGCTTTGAACTCAGGCTATACCATTGATGGGGCTATGTCTCAGCAAGCCGTTGTCGACGCTAAATATGCCGTTAAGGTACCTGAAGGCTTAGATCCAGTCGAAGCTACTTCAATCACTTGTGCCGGCGTAACCATGTATAAGGCCTTAAAGGTTGGGGAAACCAAGCCTGGTCAGTGGGTATCAGTTCACGGTGCTGGTGGTTTGGGAAACTTGGCTGTCCAGTATGCACATAATGTCTTTAATGCCCATGTAGCCGTAGCTGATGGTAATCCTGATAAGTTAGCAGCGGCCAAGGCTGCTGGAGCTGAAGTTTTGGCTAATTACCATACTGATGATGTGGTAGCTAAGATTAACGAAGCAACTGGTGGGGTCCACAACGCCCAAGTTACTGCCGTCAATGATGCGGCCTTTTCACAAGCAGTTAACGTTTTGCGAACCAAGGGTAAGCTGGTGGCTGTTGCCCTTCCTCAAGGAGACATGTCCTTGAACATTGCGAAGACGGTTTTGGATGGTATTGAAGTTCGTGGCTCATTGGTTGGAACCCGTGAAGATTTGAAGGAAGCCTTCCAATTTGGTGCTGAAGGTAAGGTAAAGCCAATTGTTGAAACGATTGACTTTGCTGATCTAAACGATGCCATTGATGACATGAAGAACAGTAAGATTACCGGTCGTAAGGTAGTCGACTTTACTAAGTTGTAAGATTAATGAATAAAGCTCCAGTTTAACTGGAGTTTTTATTTTGGAGATAAGATGGCGTATTACGAGTATGAATCACCACTGGGGACAATTGGTATGACCAGTAAGGGGGATTATTTAACTAGTTTGTATTTTGTTGATCAAAAGGAAGGGCAGGAAATTGTCGAAGCCCGGCAGTTAACTAGACCAATTAAAGCAGCAATTCAATGGTTAGATTTATATTTTGCTGGAGAAGATCCTAATGCGGTTGTCGTCCCTTTAGACTTGGCAGTCACTAATTTTCGCCAACGAGTCTTAGCGGTGGTTGCTCAAGTACCTTATGGAAAGCGTATTAGTTATGGTGATATCTCCCAGGCTTTGCAGGCCGATGTATCAGAACCTAAAAATTTTAGCCAGGCAGTCGGTGGGGCTGTTGGCCATAATCCAATTTTATTGATTGTGCCTTGTCATCGGATTGTCGGTTCTGACGGTTCTTTAACCGGTTATGCTGGTGGATTGGAACGAAAGAAGTGGTTGTTGGATTTTGAGGCGGGGAAGTATGAAAGAATGTGAAAATAGTATATTATTATTTTAATTGGTGGATTGCTATGTCATAATTATAGAGTTGTTTTGTACAATTAAGAGAGGCATTGGTTAATAGAGAGTGTATATGGATGGAAAAGTTAAAAATTTTAAGTTGGCAACGTTGGTTGTTGGGGTTATTGTTTGCCATATTTTCGGTTGGACAGCTAATTAGTCCCTGGCCTGATCTTATTGTTGATTATCAATTTTATTGTTCACCCGTATTTATGACAATCGGCGGTTTATTGTCATTAATATTGATCTATGGCCTTGATTCTTTAAAAAAACTTTTAGCACCAATGAAAAAAGGTTCTGTTCTTCGGGTAATCTGGGGTTTTGTATTATCAAATTTGATAATTATTGTTGTGATTGGAGTTTTGATTGTTGGTTTTCATACTCCGCTTGCTACACATAATATTTTCACTGAACTACATCAAGCAGATAAACTAGACCGTTGGTTAACTATTTTGATGTTAGTTGTTCAAATTCCAGGTGAAGAATTAATTATGGCGGCTTTTACTTTGCCAATTTTGAATTATTGTTATTTTAAAAATATATCTTTTTTTTGGTCTTGGACAATTGCTAATCTAATTGGATGTATTATTTTTATGTTCCTTCACCTGCCAGCATATCAAGGTAACTTTGGTATAGTTTTAGCAGTGGGACTAGGAAGATACCCATTTACTATGCTTTGGAGAAGTACTAATTCTTTACGTGGTGGTATTTATGCGCATTACATCCAAGATTTTGTCCGTCTCATACCATTCTTGTTTTAATTAAATAAAATACGTCATTAAATGTGAAGTGGACATTAGTTACTACTTCGCTTTTTAATTTGAAAGATTATCAAATTTTAATTAAAAGTACTTATGTGAAATATTAAATTGAAATGATAATTGATTTTGTTTTATGTGATAATTGTATAGTTATTGATTACAATTTTAGGAGAAGATTATGGAAAATCAACCACAAATAAATCAATTAGATGCTTTAATTTTAAGAAACACGGTTGGCGATGAACTTAATTTAATGCGTACACAACCCGCTGAATTAGAGCAAGGCAAATATCGTGAAGTATTGGCTGACGGTACTCTAGGCGTAGCAGGCGCATTTGCTTCGGCAAATTTAACTCAAACGGTGGCAATGACTACAGATATTGGGCAACAATTGTTTACAAATGCTATGGATCCTACAGCCCTTATGCATTTTAATAATGGTGGTGTTGGAACTGCTGTTAAAAGTGTTGGCGGTAAAATTATAGGGCATAGTGGTTTTACACCTGTAAATGGAATTACCGTGGCGGGGACTGTTAGTAATCCAGCTGTTCCCTTAATTATGATGACTACAATGGTCGTTAAAGAACAATTCCAAGAGATTAATGAAAAATTGGATGTCATTACTGATAAATTAAACGCAGTAGTCGACATTATGCATGCTGAAAAAATGGGGCAGTTGCTGACAATCGATGAACGAATCAAGGCGATTACCAAGCAGACCAATATTTCAGATGCTAATTTAAACGAATTAGCGACAATGGCTAATGATGCCCAAAATGTTTATCATCAGTATAAAATTTTGTTAGATCAAAGTGATGTAACTGATTTGCTCAAGGTTAAGGGATTTAATGATCAAGGTCGGGTGAAGGCTATGATGCAAAAAGTAGCTGCCAGTGATTACATGCAGTTCTTTAAAGTGGCCTATTATGCTGATTCGTTATCATGGTTGGTACGTTTAACGATTATTGCTTCAATGGTGAAACGTGGTGAAGATTCGGCTGTAATTGAAGAACGAGTAAATGCCTTTAAGGAACAGTACGAATTAAGTTTTGTAAATAATGCTAAAACTTATGTTGAAAAGGTTCGTACCCCTATAGTAGAAAAAGCGTTGACAATGGTTACCAAGATGGACAGTCTCGGTGATGTCACGGATGGTGCTTTCAATAAATTGACCGAAGTTGCTGGTCATTTGCCATTTAAAGCGGCTAAAAAAGTTCGAAGTCATGCTGAAAATTATCAAAAAAGTACAGAAGATGAAAAAGAAAAGTTAACGTTAGACCTTGATAATCAATTTGATGCGCTTACACAGCCTGTTTTTGGTCAAGAAGTCGGTACAATTGCGGATAATGTTATTCAGCAGTTGACAACTCCACAAGAAATTGTCTATGCCATGGAAGATGGCAGTGATGAGGTTCGTATTTTTGTACGGGATGAGAAGATTGAAGTGGTTGATGGACGAATTGACCGGTTAAAATCCAATTAAATAGAAAACGCTTTCTTTCTCAAAATCTGTTATAATGGATGGGTATATTAAAAACGTAACATGATTGGAAATTTACACAAATGAAAGATAAGTTTCACGTCGTCATTGGTTCCATTGGAGCCTTCATCGGAATTTTTGTTTTTTTGGCTTATATTCCACAAATTTTTTCAAACTTAGCTGGAGATAAAGCGCAACCTTATCAGCCTTTGGTTGCTGCGATTTCCTGTTTGATTTGGGTCTTATACGGGTTAACGAATTCTCCCAAAAAGGATTACATTTTGATTATCCCCAATGCTTTAGGCGTGGTTTTAGGCCTGATTACTGCTCTTACAGCTCTATAAATAAAAAATGATAGCGTAAGCTATCATTTTTTTTATTTTTTGGTTGAAGCTCGTCTAATTAATTGACCAGGAATTACAATCTTCAGTGGCCGGATATTAGCTTCGTTACGAATTTTTTGGAAGAGGTCATAAATCTGTTCGCCAGTTTCAAAGAAATTAAATTCAAAGCTGGTTAATTCTGGGGACACAATTTCGCTATAAACTGATTGACCAAAGCCGAGGTAGTAGGACTGTTGATTTAATTCAAAACCAGCCTGCATGGCACCCACAGCAATTGCATCGGTAGCACCAATTACCAAGTCGTAATGTTGTTGACTCATTGCTTTAGCGGCATCTAATTTTGCGGTTTGCCGTTTAAAAGTCGTGATAATCTCTTGATGAGGAATATTGGCTAGAGCAGCCTTTAGGCCCTGAAAACGTTCATAACCAACCGCCCAATCTAGTTTTGAATCGACGTTTAGAATTAAAACATTTTTGGGTGCTAAGGTCTGAATATATTGGCCAACCACCTTTCCAGCCTGTTGGTCATCCATCATTACCCGGGCAAAATCTGGTTCATCTTGTCCCTGTAAAACGACTGGGATATCAGCATCAAGCAGCGTCTGGCGGATTTCATCGGTTAGATTGGCCGTTAAAATGATTAGACCAGCTACTTTTTGGGCAATGAACTTCTTAATTGCCGCTAACTCCCGAATTGGGTCTTGATAAATATTGGCAATCAAAAAAGTATCGTTTTGATTAGCTGAATCTAATCCACGTAACATCTCTACCTGAGCCATTGAGTCTAGTCGAGGCACAATCACACCGATCGTGCGATTCTTTTCCTGTTTTAACCCTTGGGCAAAGGTATTGGGAATATATTGATTTTTACGGACAATCTCATCAATTTTACGTCGCGTTTGGGGACTAACTGAGCCTCCATTTAAATAACGAGAAACCGTACTTTTGGCTACTTCGGCCTGACGGGCAATGTCTTGAATCGTAACTTTCTTTTCCATAATAGCTTTATCATATCAGAATATTGCCTTGCAATAATAAAAAAACTTGCGAATTTTATTGTAAGCGGTTACACTAAGAATGAAACTAGAACCGGTTCCTGAAGACCGGATATGTAAAGGAGAGGAATATGAAGCATAACGAGGTAGCGCAGCGGATTGCCACAGCTGTCCATCCCGAGAACGTTGTGGCCGCCGCACACTGTGCCACGCGACTGCGTTTGGTACTTAAGGATGTAAAAAACATCGATCAACAGGCCCTTGATGATGATCCTGATTTGAAGGGGACTTTTAATGCCGATGGGCAATATCAAATTATTGTTGGACCCGGAGATGTTAATAAGGTCTATGACGAATTTGTTAAGTTGACTGGCGTTAAATCAGCGACAACCGATGACTTGAAGAAAATTGCCGCTCAAAATGGTAAGCCCAACCCCATTATGGCCTTGATTAAGGTCCTATCTGACATCTTTGTGCCATTAATTCCGGCCTTGGTTGCTGGTGGTTTGTTAATGGCCTTAAATAACGTGTTAACCGCTGCTGGTATTTTTGGCACGAAATCTTTGGTAGCGATGTATCCCCAAATTACGGGATTGGCTCAGATGGTCAACTTGATGGCTGCCGCACCATTTGCCTTTTTGCCAATTTTGATTGGGATTACAGCTACACGGCGTTTTGGTGGTAGTGAAATTTTAGGTGCCGCAGCCGGCATGATGTTGGTAATGCCTGATTTGGTTAATGGCTACAAAGTGGCGGAAGTGATGGCCAGTGGTAAAATGCCCACTTGGGATTTATTCGGTCTGCATGTGGCTCAAGCCGGTTATCAAGGACAGGTTTTGCCGGTGATTGGGGTAGCCTTTATTTTGGCCACCTTGGAAAAGTTTTTCCATAAGCACTTAAAGGGTGCGGTCGACTTTACCTTCACCCCCATGTTAGCAATTTTAATTACTGGTTTTGTCACCTTTACCATTGTTGGACCAGTTTTGCGAGTTGTTTCTAACGGCCTAACTGATGGGTTAACTTGGATGGTTACGACTTTTGGATTTATTGGGTATGCTATCTTTGGTTCATTTTATTCAGCCATTGTTATTACCGGGTTACACCAAAGTTTCCCAGCTATTGAAACTCAATTACTAGCTAATATTTCAAAAACCGGTGGTGATTTTATTTTTCCAATTGCGACCTGTGCTAACGTTGCCCAGGGAGCAGCAACTTTTGCCATGTACTTCTTAGGCAAAGGGAATGAAAAATTACGGGCACTTTCATCTTCAGCCGGTGCCTCAGCTATGTTAGGAATTACCGAACCGGCCTTGTTCGGGGTTAATTTGAAGTATAAGTTCCCATTCTTCATTGCTCTTGGTGCTTCAGGGGTAGCTAGTTTGGTGATGGGGATTTTCCACGTTTTGTCATCGTCCTTGGGACCGGCCGGCGTGATTGGCTTTATTGCAATCCCGCCAACTAAGTGGATTGGTTTCTTCTTAGCAATTGCAGTTAGTTTTGCCCTAGCTTTTAGTATTACTTTGGTTTATGGCCGTCAACACATGGCTGTCATTAATGGTCAAACAGCTTCAACAACCGACGCTACTAGTACGCCAGTTGATGATGCGAATCAAGAGTCAGTAAAAAGTCAAGCTGGTTATTTGATTGATGCACCAGTTGCTGGTGAATTGATTGACATTACTACCGTTAAGGATCCAGTTTTCTCGACGGGTATGATGGGTACTGGTATTGCCATTGAGCCTAGCGGTAATCAAATTATTGCACCGGCCGATGGTGAAATTACCGTTGCCTACGGTACCAAACATGCTTATGGTATGAAAACAGATGAGGGTGTGGAGGTTTTGATTCACGTCGGGATAGATACCGTTAACTTGGCTGGTAAGGGCTTTGAAAGTCAGGTTAGTCAAGGACAGCACGTTAAAAAAGGGGATTTGTTAGGTACTTTTGATACTAAAGTTATTCAAGCAGCTGGTTATCCGGTCACAACTATGGTAATAATTACCAATACGAATGAATTTGACCGTGTCGTTGCCAATCAGCAATTCGGTCGTCAAGTCGCTACTGATCAAGTTATTTTAACGGCCATCCCCAAAGAGGCTGAAGCCAAGTCCTAAAAGGAGTTTCCTATGTTAGTAAAAAATGATCCCACAGCTTATGAAGCAAACCATTTGTATCCAGAATTTGGTCTATTAAATGATCCGAATGGCTTAGTGTACTTCAAAGGTAAATATCATGTTTTTTATCAATGGAATCCGAAGGGCTGTAACCATAAATACAAGGAGTGGGGGCACTTCATTTCGGATGATTTGCAGACTTGGCAACGAGTTGAGCCAGCTTTAAAACCATCTATGCCAGATTTAGACAGCGCTGGTATTTATTCTGGGACCGCTTTGGTAAAAGATGATCGTTTATATCTTTTTTATACCGGGAATGTACGTAATGGCCAGGGGCAAAGTGTTAAATCAACACAAATGTGGGCTGTTAGTGATGACGGCATTCATTTTGAAAAATTAGGGCAGCTTTTCCCTCATCCGGAAGGTTTTACCAAAGATGTGCGCGATCCGATGGTTTGGCAAGGAAAAAATGGCCACTATTTCTTAATTTTGGGTGCGCAACATGACAATCAAATTGGCGATATTATTATTTACGAGTCAGCTGATTTAACTGAGTGGACCTTTAAGGGTTCTTTGTTAGGGGAGCAACTTTCTGATATTCGCGGCTATATGCTCGAATGTCCAGATTTAATCGAGTTCGATGGTAAACAGGTTTTGATGTTTTCACCGCAGGGATTACCTGCGGATTTAATGCAACATCGTTTTCAAAATATCCATAACACTGGCTATGTAGTCGGTCATTTTGACGAAGAAAAGGCACGTTTTGAAGTACAAGGTGACTTTAATGAAGTCGATGAGGGCTTTGAATTTTATGCACCGCAGACCATGTTGGCGCCTAATCATCGTAAAATTATGTGGGGCTGGGTAGGCATGATGCCACCCAAGCGTGAGGCTGAAGTACCAACGATCGCTAAGCAAAATTGGGTACACACATTGAGTTTGCCACGAGAATTGCATTTGAATGCTGAGCAAAAATTGGTCCAGCAACCAATTGTAGAAATCTTAGATCCAAAACCGTTGACTAACTTTGAAGATAGCTTAAAGCCAGGCCAATATACCATTGATACGGCCGCTGACTGGACTTTAAAATTGGGACACAATGCCGAATTAAAAAAGCGGGGCGCCATTCTCCATTTTGAGCGTCGTCAGTGGGAATCCGGTGAAATTGGTCATCGCCAAATGCAGGGAAAGGTTGACCAATTACTCCTTATGGTTGATCACGATGTGATTGAAATTTACACCCAGGATGGGTTAAATGTGATGACTGGCCGTTGGTTTGGCTAAATATAAGACTAGCTTTTCTAAATTTTAGAAAGCTAGTTTTTTTATTATTAGCTAGTATGTTTTACAAACTAGCTGAAATATTTTATACTGGTAGTTGGTTAAACATAGTAGAGGTGAATACAATGCAACCCAATATATCCAGTCAAATGTTAAAGGGGATTTTGCAAGGGGTTATGCTGATGATTTTAGCTAAACAGCCTGATTATGGCTATGGTATCAGTACCCAGTTAAATCAGTATGGCTTAGATAACATCCCCAAAGGGACCATCTATCCCTTACTAGCGGCCATGGAAAAACGACATTATCTCGTTGGAAAGATGCAGCCGTCTGAAAATGGTCCAGATCGTAAGTATTATAATATTACACTGGATGGCCAAGCAGCTCGACAGGAATTCGTACAAGAATGGCAATTTTTAGCTCAAATTGTCAATAAATTGATAGAGGAGCAATAAGTAGATGAATGTTAATGACATGATTGAGAGTAATAATTTTTTACGGGAAAAGTTAAATCCGGACAACAAAAAATACTATGAAAATTTATTGATGTATGTGCGTTTATCGAGCTGGCATCATACTGATCAAGCCATTGAAACTTATTTATAAAGTAGATTAAGCCGAAAACTGTCTATTTTAGGACAGTTTTTTCATATTCATTCCTATATTTTGCTATACTAAAACAATCTGTTCGAAAGTAATTTTATCGGTATAGAAAGATTAATGTATGTTTCAAAATAAAAAACCAGACCAATTTTTTTCCATTCGTCGGCGTTGGTTGACTACAACTATGATTTGCACGATGACAGTCGGATTACAGTTGACCATGGCTAACACCAAGGTTGCGGCCAATGAGTCAGCAGGGGTCGCTAACCCTGCACAAGTCATGCAAGTAACGTTGGCTGATAAGACTGACCAGCCAACTAACCCGGTTCAGGGAAAGCAAGTACCGGTTGATCCTGAACCGCAAACCATAAGCCAGGTGCCAACTGATAATCCATCGTCTGACCAACCTTCAAGCCCAACCCCTAGTTCAGTCGACACTGTACCACCGGTAGATAATAAGTCGCAAAATGGTCCAGCAGCTGATTCTACTATTGATGATTTAACCAACCAAGTTGAATTAATGAATGCTTAGCAGGCGGTCATTGCTCCATTCGCCCAAACATTAGCTAATTTAAACTGGTGGGATATTATGAGCAATATCGTGGAGGCCCTCGGACCGGCCTTGCTCTTGCCCCTTAATGAGTGGAATTCTCCAGATATGGATTCCCCGAATGCCATGGGACCCACTAAAGATTCTTTACTTCAAACGATGCCGCTTATTATCGGCAATATTTGGCAGCAGGGACAGCAATCCCTACAAACGTTGGGAGCAGTCAATACCAAAATCGTTGATGATAATAGCCCCATGAATGAATCAATTTATTCTCTGGATTATGTCCAAAAAGATACACCCGTGTACGTTGATGCGTATTCTAACCAAACTTTGGGACAAATTGATGATTATAACGTGGCCTTAGTCAGTTTGGGGCATGCTTCTAATGGGCGTTTGCCGTTTCAATTCACACCAAGTAGCATCGGCTGGGTTGATGTGCAGGCGACAACGAAAAGTCGACAGGTTTATTATGACGATTATGGGATTGGTCATCTGACCCGTGAAAATCTACAAAGCATTAGTCAAAACGTCAATAATCCTCAGTATCAAGCCCCACGCCCAGTTAGTAAAAGTCTTAATCAAGAGTTAGAAGATGCTGTTTTAAGACGACCAATAACTGGTCGTCAAGAACCGTTGAATGTTTGGGACTCTTGGCCGGTTCAAAATCCAGACGGGACCCTGGCTAACTTTCATGGCTATCATCTAGTTATCGGTTTAACTGCACCCGCAGGGGGCATATCCGCTAAAATGGGATTATTTTCCCAACCAATTGATGGGCATCCAACGGGAACTAATTCCTGGACTTATCTAGGTTATCTCTTTAATCAATTTGGTGAAGGAGCAGTCGCTGATGATCCGTATTTGAAATACATGCAGGCCGAATGGTCTGGTTCAACAATCATGTTAAATCCCGATGATAATACCTTGCGGGTATTTTATACGAACCATACCCACTTGATGACACCGGGCGGACAGGTCCTAACCACAGCTCAAATTACCATCGATCCCAAAAACAATAGTTGGGCAAATGGCTTGTTTATTAACCATAGTAAAACTACTGATCATCGTTCGCTATACGCTGGGGATGGCAAGCTATACCAAAATCAAGATAATATGGCCGGTTTTGCTGGTTCAGTTTGGGACGATTATTGTTTAAGAGATCCTCATTTAGTATTTGATAATAATCAGTATTATCTAGTGTTTGAGGGCAATACCAGTACAAGCAACGGTAATCAGGGCTTGGATAATTTTTATAATCAGGCTTATTACACTAGTGATAAAGAGGCTTTCGTAAAAGAACGCCAACGTTTGATTCAAAGTACTGGTTCTAAGGAATACCAATTAACGTATTTGGCCAATGCTGCGATTGGCATTATGAGTTTAAATCCTGATTTTACGGTTAAGGAAGTGATGAAGCCCTTGGTGACGGCCAATGCAGTTAACGATGAATTAGAACGGCCTAATTTGATTCATTTTCAAAATAAGTGGTATCTCTTTACGGATACGCGTGGCGACCGCATGGCTAGTAGCGATGTGCATGTGCATGGTAATGATGCTGATCAGTACCCAATTTATATGCTCGGTTTTGTATCTGAAGATGGCATTAATGGTCACTATCAACCGCTAAATGGAAATGGTTTAGTGTTAGTATCAAATATTCCTAAAAATAGTCCTGACTTTACTTATGCCCATTACGTAATACCAAATCAGGATCCCAATAATAATGAATTTGTCGTAACCGCTTATTTGCATAATAAGTCTTTTGCTCCCTCTTTGTTACTAAAAATAGATGGTCATTCAACCACGATGGTGACCGACCATGTCTTAGGTCAGGGGGATTTAGTAGTCACACCGACTAAGTATCCGGCTTATCTGGGCAATGACGCTAACCAACAATTGATTTCTGTATAACCATAGGAACACAAGTTTTCTCATAGCTTGTGTTTTTTTTATATAATCTTGAGAAATTGATTAAACTGGCAATGATACAATAAAAAGTAATTATTTTTTAATCGAGGGTGGATTTGATTATGACTGAATACTGGCAACATTTTCTTTTTTTAATTCCAATGGGCATTCTAGCTGGCATTGTTTCTTCCACAGCGGGATTAGCCTCCTTAATTTCTTATCCAGCCTTGCTAGCAGTGGGGGTGCCACCAATTTATGCCAATGTTACCAATACCGCTGCCTTAGTCATGACTGGCTTGGGGACGACGGTTTCCTCCCGTAAGGAATTGGGTAATCATCGTGCCGATATTATCAAAATTTTACCCTTTACAGTTGGTGGGTCAATCCTTGGGGCTTGGTTATTACTATCAGCACCGGCAACGACTTTTGAAAAAATTGTGCCTTTTTTTGTCTTGGTTGCCGGGTTACTTTTACTATCCCAGATTAATAAATCAAATCATAACCGGCCAGCCTCAGCCAATCGTGAATCAATTGAAAATGATGATCAGCATCCACTGTATCAATTCGTTGTTTCAATCGGCATTTTACTAGTCGGTGTTTACTGTGGCTACTTTGGTGCAGCTGGGGGCGTTTTATTATTGGCCATTTTATCAGCCACAACGACCATGTCTTTTGCATCTTATAATGCTTTAAAAAATCTATCATTGGGTTGTGCCAACCTCGTTGCCACCATTATCTACATTCTGTCATCCCATATCTATTGGAGCTTAATGGTTCCTTTGGGAATTGGCCTATTTATCGGGGGCTGGATTGGCCCTCGAATTGTTCGCCGTCTACCTGAAAGATTACTTAAAATCGTGATTTCACTGGCGGCGATTGCTTTAGCTGTGGATTTGTTTGTGAAGGCTTATTTTTAATTAATTTTATTAGGGCGACGTTGAATAAAATTAGAATTTAATACGATTGAAAACCATGAAATCTGGCTGATTGTCCGGATTTTATGGTTATTTTTTTGGATTTTAAGAATTTTATTAGATAAATAGCGAACATTATCAAATTTATTCTGTTAGAATGATACGTAAATCGAACATAGAATGATTTGAAATCGTTATTTTGTATAAAAGCCGAACAATGGAGGGTGATATGGCAGATGTTGGCCTAATTATGGGGTCTAAAAGTGATTGGCCCACAATGAAACTTGCTGCGCAGCAACTAGAGGCGCTCGGGATTGCTTATGAAAAACATGTCATCTCAGCCCATCGAATGCCGATTGAATTACAAAGTTATAGCCAAAGTGCACAGAAGCAGGGTTTGCAAGTCATCATAGCTGGAGCTGGTGGTGCCGCCCATTTACCAGGAATGTTGGCGGCGAATACGAATTTACCTGTCATTGGGGTGCCAATTCAATCGCGAGCCCTGAACGGTTTGGATTCACTCTTGTCAATTGTACAAATGCCTGCTGGTGTACCAGTAGCTACGGTCGCTATTGGCACTGCCGGGGCCACTAACGCAGCCTTACTGGCGGCGCAGATTTTAGCACTACAGGATCCAGTTTTATTAAAAAAATTAAATAGTAAACGAGTAGCGGACCGACAAGTGGCCATGGCCAGTGAGGAGGAACTAAAATGACGGGACCTATTTTACCGCCAACGACCATCGGGATTATTGGTGGGGGACAATTAGGGCAAATGATGGCCTTAGCGGCCAAAAGTATGGGTTATAAAATTGGTATTTTAGATCCCGACCAAGCCTGTTCAGCTGGACAGGTTGCCGACTTTCAAATTGTCGCTGCCTATGATGATGCTAAAGCTGTGGCATCCCTAGCCCAGGCCAGCGACCTCTTAACCTATGAATTTGAAAACGTATCCATTGAGACTTTACAAACAGTTACCCGACCCATTCCTCAAGGAGAGAGATTGCTGGAGATTACGAGCAATCGGATTGCCGAAAAGACCTTTATTAAAGAAGTTGCCCAGGTAGCAGTAACTGATTTTCAAGCGGTAAATTCTAAGGCCGATTTTAAAACAGCGCTAGCGCAGATTGGTTATCCAGCGATTTTAAAAACCAGCCATGGTGGTTATGACGGGCATGGCCAGTGGAACGTTAATGATGCTTCCGATGCGCAGCGATTACTATCGGATTTTCCAGCGGGAGAGTTGATTTTAGAAGCGCGAGTCGCCTTTGACCAAGAGCTCAGCATCATGGTTACTCGTGATGCCCAAGGAAAATTGACGACTTGGCCGATTGCTCAAAATTTTCATCAGAATCATATTTTGCATCGCAGTTATGCTCCGGCTGCCATTAGTGATACTCAGGCACAAAAAATTGAAAGTTTAGCTCACAAAATTGCGGCGGCCTTGAATTTACGGGGTGTGTTGGGCATTGAATTATTTGTTACTGAGCAAGAAATTTGGGTTAATGAATTGGCGCCACGCCCTCATAATTCCGGCCACTATACGATTGAAGCTTGCAATATTTCACAATTTGAAGGCCATATTCGCAGTATCACTGGTTTAACGCTACCACCGATTACCCAGGAGCAACCGGCGATGATGCTGAATCTTTTAGGAGAGGATATAATCGCGGCCCGACAAGCTTTAGTTGATCATCCGGAGTGGCATTTTCATGACTATGGCAAAGGAACTATTCGACCTCAGCGTAAGATGGGGCATATTACAGTCATTGGCGATTCAGCCATTAAAGCTTTAGAACAGTGGGGGCAAGCACATGACCAAGACGAACTATGATAATGCAGTGATTGAACAGGGAAATTTGAAGTATGAGGGGAAGGCGAAGCAAGTTTATTTAACCAACCAGCCGGATATTCTTTGGATTCATTATCTAGATCAGGCTACCGCCCTCAATGGCAAAGTTAAAGAAACCATTATTGGTAAGGGGGAAATCAATAGCAAAATCAGTCATTTACTCTTTACCTACTTAGAAAAACATGGAGTTGCGCAACATTATTTAAAAACCGTTTCTCAAACGGATGAATTGGTACAGGCTTTGCAAATGATACCAATTGAAGTTGTTAGTCGTAATTTTGCTGCTGGTCACTTTGTTAGTCACTTTGCTGTACCGAATCAAATGCCATTACATCCGGTGGTGCAAGAGTTTTATTATAAATCAGATGCTTTAGATGACCCTTTTATTAATGATTCACAAATTTTGGCCTTGGGCTTTGCCAGCCCTGACGAGTTAGCAGTGCTAAGGCAACAAGCACAAATTATTAATGATTTACTAGGGCAATTGTTTGAACAAGTCGGGATTCGCTTAGTTGATTTTAAGTTGGAATTTGGCAGAAATACGGCAGGGACAATCATTTTGGCTGATGAACTATCGCCGGATAACATGCGGTTGATTGATCAGCAAACAGGCCATTCTTTAGATAAAGACGTTTTTCGTCAGCACACTGGTGATGTGACCGTTGGCTATCGCGAAGTGTTGCGTCGTTTAGAGCAAGTCATTTAGGAGGAAAATTATGTACACGGCAAAAATTTATGTGACTTACAAACCATCCATCGTTGATCCCCAAGGAGAAGTGATACAGGCCGCTTTACAACGAATGAATTATCAGGGTATCACTAGTGTCACGCAGGGTAAATACTTTGAAGTTAACTTGGCGGCGCCCAATGTAGCCGCCGCCAAAAATGAGGTAGCCGACTTTACGGACGCCTTGCTAATCAATCAAAATACCGAAACCTACCGCTTTGAACTTGTTTCAAATGATGATGAGGTGCAGTCATGAAGGCAGCTGTGATTACTTTTCCAGGATCCAATTGCGATTTAGATTTATTTCATGCCTTAGCCGATTTGAACTTTGAACCTACGGTGGTTTCTGCTCAAACCACCGACCTGTCAAACTATGACGCAATCTTCTTGCCCGGTGGTTTTTCTTATGGGGATTATTTAAGAAGTGGTGCGATTGCTCGTTTTGCGCCAGTTATGGCGGCTGTTAGCCAAGCCGCTGCAGACGGCAAGATTGTGGTCGGTATTTGTAATGGCTTCCAGATTTTGACTGAAGCCGGTCTGTTACCAGGCCAGTTGTTTGGTAATGCCCAACCTGGTTTTATCTGCGATGAGGTTGATTTATTAATTGATAATCCCGAGACGGCCTATACCAATGCCTATAACGATTCACGAATTAAAATACCAATCGCTCACGGAGAGGGGAATTACTATGTTGATTCAGCAACGTTAGCCCAAATGGAAGCCAATCATCAAATTATTTTCCGCTACGCCGACAATCCTAATGGTTCGGTGGCTGACATTGCTGGAATAACCAATTTAGCTGGTAATGTTTTTGGTATGATGCCCCACCCAGAGCGGGCGGTGGATGCCATTACCGGGAATACGGCTGGCCAGCCGTTTTTCAAAAGCATTTTACAGACTTTGAGTATGGCAGTAGGAAGGAAATAAGATGACGACCAGTGGGTTGAAAGAGCTAACGCCGCAGCAAATTCATGATTCAAAATTATACCTAGAGTGGGGATTAACCGAGAAAGAATATCAATTAATTGTGACTGAACTAGACCGCCTACCAAATTTCACTGAGACTGGTATTTTTTCAGGAATGTGGTCAGAACACGTTTCCTATAAAAAATCAAAGGCCGTGCTACGTAAATTTTGGTCACAAAATGAGCGCGTGCTACAAGGCCCAGGTGAAGGGGCTGGTATTTTAGACATTGGAGATCATCAGGCCGTCGTTTTTAAGGCTGAAAGTCATAATCATCCTAGTTTTGTGGAACCCTATGAAGGAGCAGCAACCGGTGTTGGTGGGATTTTGCGTGATATTTTTTCCATGGGAGCACAGCCGATTGCCGTCTTAGATTCTTTGTGGTTTGGTGAACTAGATAATGCCCATACCAAACATTTGGTTGATGGGATTGTGGCCGGCATTGCGGGCTATGGCAATGCAATTGGCATTCCCACCGTTGGCGGAGAAATTGCCTTTGATGATGTTTATGCTGGTAATCCCTTGGTAAATGTTATGGCCGTGGGTTTGATGGACCAAGCTACGATGCAGGTTGGTCAAGCTAAAGGTGTGGGAAATGCCATTATTTATGTTGGGGCCAAGACTGGTCGCGATGGTATGAATGGGGCCTCCTTTGCTTCGGCTGAATTTTCCAGTCAGGAAAAAGCTGACCGAGCGGCTGTCCAAGTTGGCGACCCTTTCTTAGAAAAATTAGTCATGGATACAACTTTAACGGCTATTCGTGACTATGCCGATATCATTGTTGGCATTCAAGATATGGGAGCGGCCGGTTTATTATCGTCTAGTGCTGAAATGGCCGATAAAGCTGGCATGGGTATTGAATTAAATTTGGATTTGGTTCCTCAGCGAGAAGCCGGGATGATTCCCTACGAATTGATGCTTTCAGAATCGCAAGAAAGAATGCTTTTAGTTGTGAAAGCCGGCCAAGAAGACAAAATTTTAGAACTATTCCGCCAAAATAATCTTGATGCCCAAGTGATTGGTACTGTCACTGATAATGGCCGTTATGTTTTGAATTTCCAAGACAAGGTTGTAGCTGATTTACCCCTGCGCTTCTTGACCCATCCACTCGAACCAAAGTTAACGGCACAAAAGCCAAAACGTTTGGAATATTTAACTAAAAATCAGTATCAACCTGATGTGAGTGATTTAAAGTCCACGATTAAAAAACTAATCGGTCAAGCTACCATTGCTTCTAAAGCCTCACTTTTCCGTCATTTTGATTCGATGGTACGGGCGGACACAGTGATTAAGCCTGGTGGCGATGCTAGTTTGGTTAGAATTCGGGGTACTAAAAAAGCCCTCGCCATGACAACTGACGTCAATGGTCGTTATCTCTATTTAGATCCGAAAAAAGGCGGCCAAATGGCCGTAGCCGAAGCAGCTCGAAACATTGTAGCAACCGGCGCTTTACCAATTGGCATTACCGACTGTTTAAACTTTGGTTCACCTGATAATCCAGAAGTCTATTACGAACTGGAACAAGCGGTAGCAGGTATTAATAGTATGGCTAAACGCTTGAACACACCGGTTATTTCTGGCAATGTTTCTCTTTATAACGAAACCGACGGGCAACCAATCTATCCGACCCCGATGATTGGTATGGTGGGCTTATTGGCAGATGTAGCGCAGGCTTTGACAATCGGTTTTAAAAATTCAGGTGATCGAATTTATCTCATTGGGACAACCAAAGACAGCTTTAACGGGGCTGAAATTCAAAAAATGCAGACCGGTAAAATTGAAGGCCAATTGTTTGACTTTAATGCAGAAGACGAATTGGCCGTTCAGAAATTAGTTATGCAGGCTAATCAAGCTGGCTATCTTGCCAGTGCCCATGATTTAGCTGAGGGGGGATTGGCAGTTGCTCTGTTAGAAGCTAGTTTTACCGGTCATTTAGGCTTTAAAATCCAAACGCAGTCACCAACGAAATATTTGTTTTCTGAAACAGCTGGGCGTTTTCTTGTGACCGTACCAGCCCGATGCCAGTCAGACTTTGAGGCCTTAGCCGGTAAGCAAGCCCAGTACCTTGGAACGGTAGTGGATGGTGATGATTTAGCGCTTGTAACTAGCGAAGAAACCGTACATCTATCACGAGCCGAGCTGCAAAAAATTTATCAGGAGAGTATCACATGGCAACTAAAGGACTAGGAAAAACCAGTGGTTACAGTGCCGAAGGCCTTCACGGCCTAAATGAAGAATGTGGTATTTTCGGTATTTGGCAGCAAGCTGATGCTGCCCAACAAACTTATTATGGATTGCACGCTTTACAACATCGTGGTCAGGAAGGCGCTGGCATTGTTGTGAACCAAGCTGGTCAATTTAAACGTGAACGCGGTTTAGGTCTGCTCAGTGATGTCTTTAGTGACCCCCAACGAATGGCAGCTTTGCAGGGGACTAGTGCGATTGGCCATGTTCGTTATGCCACGGCTGGTTCACATGGCTTAGAAAACATTCAGCCCTTTATGATAACCGTGGGGGATGATCAAATGCCGGTCGCATTAGCGCATAACGGTAATTTAACCAATGCTTTATCGCTTCGAGCTGCTTTAGAGGCGCAAGGGACAAGCTTTAATACTTCCTCTGATTCAGAAATCCTTTTGCATTTGTTAAAAAGTGCCCTCCAGACCAATTTTACGGATAAATTAAAAGCCTCTCTTAATCAATTACGAGGTGGTTTTGCCTATATTTTAATGACCTCCCATGGGCTGTATGCAGCTTTAGATCCACACGGTTTTCGACCCTTTGTGATTGGTCAAATGCCCACAGGGGCTTACGTAGTTACTTCTGAAACTGCGGCTTTAGATGTTGTGGGTGCCAAATTTATTCGAGATGTTCAACCAGGTGAGTTGATTACGATTAATAACGATGGTCTGTTGATTGACCATTTTACCGATAAAACAACCCTAAATATCGACTCCATGGAATATATCTATTTTGCCCGACCTGATTCAAAAATATATGGTGTGAGTGTTTACCAGGCCCGTAAAAAAATGGGCCAGGCCTTAGCTCAGGAACAGCCAGTACCGAGGGCTGATATGGTCGTTGGCGTGCCTAATTCAAGCTTATTAGCAGCGGCCGGGTATGCGCAAGCTGCCGGATTGCCCAATGAAATGGGTCTAGTCAAAAATCAATATATTGCCCGTACTTTTATTGAACCAACGCAGGATAAACGGGAACGAGCAGTAAGAATGAAGCTTAGTGCAGTCAGGGAAGTTGTGGCCGGTAAGAAAATTGTTTTAGTTGATGATTCGATTGTTCGTGGAACCACCTCCATGTATATTGTGCGCATGTTAAAGGCAGCTGGGGCTAAAGAAGTCCATGTGCGAATTGCTAGTCCAATTTTAAAATTTCCGGCCTTTTACGGGATTGATATGCAAACTACGGCGGAATTGCTCGGGGCTAATTACTCCTTAGAGCAAATGTGTCACAAAATTGGTGCGGACTCATTGGGCTTTTTGTCGGTAGAGGCCTTGATTAAAGCGATTGATTTACCCTTTACTGGCAACGGGAGTGGCCTCACGACGGCCTATTTTGACGGCCACTATCCCAGTCCCATGTATGATTATCAGCCGGAATTAGCACAAGCATTGGCTGAAGGGAAGGTTGATTTTGCACCAGAACCAAGTCAAACCTACCAGCCCTCACAGGTAATCTCGCTGAAAAACGAAGCATTAATGTTTTCCAATCACAAAACTATGAGTAACAAATTAAAGGAGGCCCAAAGTTGACGCAAGAAAACGCCTATCAGGCAGCGGGAGTTGATATTCAAGCCGGTCAAACTGCGGTTCAATTAATGCAAGCTGCGGTAGAAGATACCTTTACGCCTAACGTTTTAAATGGACTCGGTGGCTTTGGCGCTATGTTTTCACTGGGTTCTGATTACCGGAATCCAGTCCTAGTTGCGGGTGCTGACGGAGTTGGTACTAAATTACTCTTGGCCATTGCCGCTCATAAGCATGACACGATTGGTCAAGATTTGGTTGCCATGGTGGCTAACGATATCTTAGCTCAAGGAGCAAAACCGGCCTTTATGTTGGATTACCTAGCACTTGATAAAATGCGACCAGCAGTGGTAGCTGAAATTGTGACCGGAATCGCCCAAGCAGCCAAGGCAACGGGGATGGCTTTGATTGGTGGTGAAAGTGCTGAGCTGCCCGGTTTATATGCCCCGCATCATTATGATTTAGCTGCTTTTGCAGTCGGGGTAGCTGAAGAACAAGAGTTACTCCAAGCTCAAAATGTCAGGGCAGGGGATGTTTTAATTGGTTTGCCCTCAACTGGCCTGCATTCCAATGGTTATTCTTTAGTACGTTCAGTCTTAAAACTGAAAACTGAAGCCGATTTTCAAAACCTAGCACCGGCATTACAAGAATCATTACTAAAACCCACCGCCCTTTATAGTAGCGCGGTTTGGCCGTTAATTAATCAGCACTTAGTGACCGGGATTGCTCACATTACCGGTGGGGGTCTAGTGGAAAACCTACCTCGAGCTTATGGGGATAATTTAACTGCCCAACTTAATTGGGGTACTTGGCCTATTCCAACCATCTTTCATACCGTACAAAGTGCTGGAGAATTGAGCCTGCAAGATATGCTTTTAACCTTTAATAATGGTTTGGGCATGGTATTAATTGTTAAAAAACAGCAGGTGGAGGAGGTGCTGCATAATCTAACAGAATCACAACAAACAGCTTATGTCATTGGCGAAATGGTTCCTAAAAAACATGAACGCGTAACCTGGAGTGGGGTGGCGCCATGGTAAATAAAGTTCGTCTGGCGGTCTTTGCCTCAGGGCAGGGCACTAATTTAGACGCTTTACAAACAGCCATTATTCAAAGAGATTTACCGGCACAAATTGTGCGAGTTATTGTCGATCAACGCCAAGCCGGGGCCTTGGCAATTGCTGCTAAGTGGAACTTACCAGCGCGACTGGTAGATTATCGACAATATTCCAGTAAAAGGGCGGCTGAAGCAGCGATTTTAGACCAGTTAGCTCATGATCAGGTTCAAGGAATTTTATTAGCCGGTTATATGCGGATTTTATCTCCTACAATGGTTCATGCCTATGCTGGTAAAATCATCAATCTCCATCCCGCCCTCTTACCAGCTTTTCCTGGTCGGCAAAGTATTTTAGATGCCTATCAAGCCGGTGTTAGTCAAACCGGAGTGACCGTCCATTTTGTTGACGATGGGGTTGATACAGGGCAAATTATCGCCCAGCAAACAGTGATTCGTCATCCCGACGACCAACTGAGTGATTTGGAAAATCGAATTCATCAAGTTGAGCATCAGTTATACCCACAAGTCTTAGCAGCATTATTAGAAAAAGGAGTGTTTACAAAATGAGTCGAGCATTATTAAGTGTTTCTGATAAAAGTGGTTTGGTACCTTTTGCGCAAAAGTTAGTTGAGTTAGGCTATGAATTAGTTTCGACGGGTGGGACCTATCGCACTTTAGCCGAAGCTAAAATTCCAGTTATACCAATTGATGAAGTAACCAATTTCCCTGAGATGTTAGATGGGCGGGTTAAGACCTTGCATCCCCGTGTTCATGCTGGTATTTTAGCTCGACGCGATTTACCAGAACATATGGAAAAATTAGCCGAATTTGACATTAAACCAATCGATTTAGTGGTTGTGAATTTGTACCCTTTTAAAGAAATGATTCAAAAACCGGCCGTGACTCAAGAACAGGCGATTGAAAATATTGATATTGGTGGTCCTTCTATGTTACGTTCTGCGGCTAAGAATTTTACAGCCGTATTGCCAATTATTGACCCCAAAGACTATGAGATTGTTATTGAAAAAATTAGTCAGGGAACAGTAGACCAAAATTTTCGGCAACAATTAGCGGCCAAGGTTTTCCAACATACGGCTGCCTATGATGCTTTGATTGCCAATTATTTGACGGATAGTGAGTTCCCCGCTAGCCTAACCTTGCCATATGATAAGTTTGGGGACCTTCGTTATGGCGAAAATGCCCAGCAGCAAGCGGCCGCTTATACGGATGCTCTACCAGAAAACTATTCAATCCTACAGGCTGATATTTTGCATGGTAAACAGCTTTCCTATAATAATATTCGCGATGCGGATGCAGCCTTGCGTATTATTGCCGAATATCCCGAAACAACCGTCGTGACCGTAAAACATATGAATCCAGCTGGAATTGGTCAGGGCCAAACCATTGAAGAGGCTTGGGATAAGGCCTTTGCCGCCGATGATGTCTCCATTTTTGGTGGGATTGTCGCTTTAAATCGTGAAGTTGATGCGCAAACAGCGGCGAAAATGCATAGTATTTTTCTAGAAATCATTATTGCACCCAGTTTTACCCCGGAAGCTTATGAAATCTTGGCTGCTAAGAAAAATTTGCGTCTGCTAACGTTGCCATTTACCAATCAAATTCCACAAGAACTGGAGGTAACCTCGGTCTTAGGTGGTGTCTTGGTTCAAGAACGTGATTTGGTCGCTGAATTATCGGAAAATTGGCAGGTCGTTTCCAAGGTTCAACCGACTTCAGAGCAGTTAGCCAGCATGCTTTTTGCCCAAAAAGCCGTAAAACATGTTAAGTCAAATGCAATTTTGGTTGCTCAAAATGGGCAAACATTAGGCATTGGCGCCGGTCAGCCGAATCGAATTGACTCAGTTGTCTACGCTATTAATAAGGCTCAAGCTAAAGCTGGCTTTGAAAATGCCGTTTTGGCTTCGGATGCCTTCTTCCCAATGGCTGATTCAGTCGAATATGCTGCCCAACACGGGATTCAGGCAATTGTTGAGCCGGGTGGATCAATTAAGGACCAAGATTCAATTGATAAAGCCAATGAACTCGGTGTGGCCCTGGTCTTTACTGGTAATCGCCACTTTAAGCACTAAGACAACGGGGAAAATATGAAAAAAGTACTGATAGTTGGTTCAGGAGCACGGGAACACGCTTTAGCCCAAACTTTTCTAAAGAGTCCACAGGTTGACCAAGTGATCGTTGCTCCTGGCAACGATGGCATGACGGATACTGATTTAAAAATAGTACCCATTCCGGTTACAGATTTGATAGCCCTTCGGCAATTGGCTTTAGATCAACAAATTGATTTGACCTTTGTCGGCAGTGAAGCTCCTCTGACGCTGGGAATTGTGGATGAATTTGAGCAGGCTGGCTTAGCTGTTTTTGGTCCTAGCCAAGCCGCTTCCCAGCTGGAAGGTTCCAAATCTTTTGCTAAAGACTTATTAACTAAATACAATATTCCCACTGCTCGGTCAAAAACGGTCCATTCATTAGACGCAGCTACAGCTCTCCCAGCTAAATTTGGTTTCCCCTTAGTAGCTAAATTAGACGGTCTTGCTTTAGGTAAAGGCGTCAGTATTTTTGCCAATGAGCAACAGTATCAGGATTATCTCAAAGATATTTTTACAAAAGACCCGCAGGCTACCTTGGTTATCGAAGAATTTTTAAAGGGCGTAGAATTTTCCATTTTTTCTCTGGTTGGTAAAGACGGAAAGGTGGTTCATACCCCTTTAGCCCAAGACCACAAACGTCGTTTCGATCATGATTTAGGTCCAAATACTGGG
The DNA here is from genome assembly GCF_003096575.1 of Convivina intestini. Taxonomy (GTDB): domain Bacteria; phylum Bacillota; class Bacilli; order Lactobacillales; family Lactobacillaceae; genus Convivina; species Convivina intestini. The sequence goes on along the minus strand of NZ_QEKT01000001.1, from coordinate 213,811 downwards.
GGGATGGGCGCTTATAGTCCATTAACCTGGGTCAGTCCTGCTCAAAAGCAAATGGCCATTGATCAACTAGTCACGCCCATTTTGGCGGCTATGCAAAGTGAAAATACGCCCTTTGTTGGTGTCTTGTACACTGGGGTGATGTGGACTACAACTGGCCCCAAGGTCATTGAATACAACGTGCGTTTTGGTGATCCTGAAGCCCAAGTTGTGTTACCCCAGTATCAGGGTGATTTTTATACGCTTATTATGGATCTGCTTGATGGCAAAGTAGGGCAGTCCGACTGGCAACAAAAAGCCATCTATTTGGGCGTGGTCTTAGTTGCACCGGGTTATCCTAATGCTCCCCAGACTGGTGCCCTAGTACCAACAGTAGTGCAAGTAGCTCCTTTAACAATTAATTATGCCGGTGTTAAAGATGGGCGAGCGGCTGGTGGTCGGATTGCTACGGTTGTTGCTCATGCGCAAACAACTAGTTTGGCACAAGCAGAGGTTTATCGTAAACTAAGTGTAATCGACACAGCGTTAGACTATCGCCATGACATTGGCTATCAAGCTGACCTAAATCATCTTTGACATAAAAAGGGGAAATTATGCAAACAGACATTGAAATTGCACAAGCAGCAGAAGTTTGGCCGATTCAAAAAATTGCTCAAGCTGCTGGAATTAAAGAACATGAATTGGCACCATATGGTTACGATAAAGCTAAAATTAATTTGGATCCGCAGGTTAAGCGTTCCCAGGATTTAGGTAAATTAATCTTAGTGACCTCAATTAACCCTACGCCCGCTGGAGAAGGGAAGTCCACGGTAACAGTTGGTTTAGCTGATGCTTTGGCCATGGCCGGTAAAAAAACGATGATTGCCTTACGAGAGCCTTCCTTAGGACCCGTTATGGGGTTAAAGGGTGGTGCTACCGGTGGTGGTCAGGCTCAAGTCGTACCCATGGCCGATATTAATCTACATTTTACGGGAGATTTTCATGCTCTAACTTCGGCTCATGATACTTTGGCAGCCCTGCTGGATAATAGTTTGCAACAGGGGAATCCGCTCAACATTGATCCGCGACGAATTATTTGGAAACGAGTCCTCGATATTAATGACCGGGCCTTGCGCAATACGGTGATTGGTATGGGTGGCCCTAAGTCAGGAGTCCCTCGCACTGATGGCTTTGACATCACGGTGGCTTCCGAACTAATGGCGATTTTGACACTTTCGACTAGCTTAATGGACTTAAAAGCCCGGATTAAAAAAATTGTGGTGGCTTATACCTATGATGAAGAACCCGTAACCGTTGATGATTTAGGAGTAGCCGGCGCCTTAACCGTCCTACTCAAAGATGCGATTAAGCCTAATCTAGTGCAAACGTTAGCCCACACACCGGCGATTATTCACGGCGGACCTTTTGCCAATATCGCCCAAGGAACCAATTCAATTTTAGCCACTAAAACGGCTCTCCAACTAGCTGATTATGCCGTGACCGAGGCTGGTTTTGGTGCTGACTTGGGTGGTGAAAAGTTTCTCGATGTCAAAGTGCCTCTATTGGGTAAAACGCCTGATACAATTGTGATTGTCGCCACCGTTCGGGCCCTCAAACATCACGGCGGGGTCGCTTTAGCTAACTTAAACGAGGAAAATTTAACCGCCTTAGCAGCTGGGCTAGAAAATTTGGGCCAACATTTAGCCGCCATGCAACGCTATGGTGTCCCAGTACTTGTTGCTATTAATCAATTTACGGCCGATACACCAGCTGAAATGCAGTTAATCCAAGACTATGTACAAGAACATGGCGCTCAGGCCTATGTCGCTAACGTTTGGGGACAAGGTGGGGCTGGTGCTCAAGAATTAGCCCAAGCCGTAATTGATGCTACCGCAAAAGAAAGTAACTTTACGCCACTTTACCAAGAGCAAGACTCAGTGGAAGACAAACTCAATGCCATTGTGCAAACAATTTATGGCGGTGCTGGTTTTGAATTATCCGCACAAGCCCAGCGCCAGCTCGCTGAATTCCAGCAACGAGGTTGGGATAAGTTGCCAATTATCATGGCTAAAACGCAGTATTCTTTGTCTGACGATGCTAAGCAACTAGCTCGACCAGAAGATTTCACCATTCATATTCGTGAATTTATTCCAAAATTAGGGGCTGGTTTTCTTGTAGCATTGACCGGTTCGGTTCTAACCATGCCCGGTCTACCAAAACATCCGGCTGCTTTAGATATTGATATTGACGAAAACGGTCGCATCACTGGACTATTTTAATTAGTGCAAATACTGCTAGACCAACCAGACTAGGAGAGTAACTCACATGGAAAATCGTTGGATTCGCGCTGCTTTACCTGCCTTATTAATTCATGGTTGTATTGGCACTGTTTATGCCTGGAGTGTTTTCAAACAGGCGATTGCTAGTCAAATTAGTGCTTCAGTGGCCAATGTTGAATGGGCCTTCTCCTTGGCAATTTTGTTTTTAGGTTTATCAGCGGCTTTATTAGGCCACTTTGTCGAAAAAGATATTAAAAAATCGGCCTTACTAGCCACTTTTTTCTTTACGGTGGGGATGATTGGCACTGGGGTTAGTATTCAGCAAAAATCCCTGATTGGTATTTATCTTTTTTACGGGGTGATTATGGGGATTGGCCTAGGGATTGGTTACCTGACCCCTGTGAAAAATTTGATGCTGTGGTTTAAAGAAAATAAGGGCCTAGGTACTGGTCTGGCCGTAGCCGGTTTTGGGCTAGCTAAGATGATTTTTTCACCAATTATGGTTAGCTTGCAGTTAACTTTTGGCCTCTGGCAAATGTTTGTGATTTTAGGTTTTGTCTTTGCTATTTTGATGTTAATTGGCTGGTGGTTAATTCAAAAACCAGCTGGTTGGGTGGAAGTGCCACTCAAACAAGCTTTTAAACCCTGGTCCTTCTTCAAGAATCGAAATTTTATTGGCATTTGGTTGATGTTTTATTTAAATATCACAGCTGGTTTGGCCATCATTTCTCAGGAAAAAGATATTTTAATGGGACTTAAAAGTTCATCAGGGTCGTTGGTTTTTTCTCTAGCAGCCATGACCACCATTATCAGTATTGATGCTTTCTTTAACGCCGCCGGACGAATTGGTTTTGCCACTTGGTCAGACAATTTAAAGGATCGCAATAGCATCTATCAAATTATTTTCATCTTGTCTCTAGTGGTTTCCCTCCTATCGTTTACGATTCCTAATTACAATAATTTCCTGCCAATCGTGATTGTTATCGCTTTCTTTTCAATTAATGCTGGTTACGGTGGGGGATTTTCAGCCTTACCTCCGCTATTGGCTGATCGCTTTGGTATGCGGGCAATCTCTAAAATTCATGGTCTGGCCCTCACCGCCTGGGCTGCTGCTGGTTTAACCGGGAATCAATTAGCCAGTCTGATTGTTCATGGTTGGAAATTACCTTATCAAGATGTCTTTTTAGCGATTGCTGTTTTGTATTTGTTAGCTTGGGTTATTAGCCGTTATGTGGTAACGCCAAAACGAATGTTGTTGGATTAATGTTCGTGTTTTGCGCTAATTGTTTAAATATATTTTAGATTAGGTAATAAATAACGAATAAAATTCATAATTTAGCTGTTATACTGGTTATAGTACAGAAGAGAGCACTAGATAAGGAAGTAAACAATGCTAGAACGTTATTCTCGTCCCGAGCTGCGCCAAATTTGGTCCTTAGAGAACCAATATCAGAGCTGGCTTGACGTTGAAATTGCCGTAATTGCTGGTTGGGTAGCTGTCGGACATGTTCCGGCTGAAGATTTGGCTCAGATTCGAGCTAAGGCCAGTTTTGACATCGACCGAATTGCTGAAATTGAGCAATCAACCCGCCACGATGTGGTCGCTTTTACTCGTAATGTCTCCGAATCCTTGGGTGAAGAACGCAAATGGATTCACTATGGTCTAACTTCGACTGATGTAGTTGATACTGCCCAGGCCCTGCGTTTGCGTCAGGCTAATCAGGTCATCAAGGCAGATTTGCAGGAATGGCGTGAGGCGATTAAGCGTTTAGCCTTGGCCTACAAAGATACGGTTATGATGGGGCGGACGCACGGTGTGCACGCTGAGCCAACAACCTTTGGGTTAAAGATGGCTCGTTTCTACGCTTCTGCAACTCGGGCAATTGAGCGTTTTGACCGAGTTGCGGCTGAAGTTGAAACTGGTAAGTTATCGGGTGCCGTGGGTACTTTTGCCAATGTGCCACCAGAAGTTGAAGCGGTAGCCATGCAAGAATTGGGACTAACGGCGCAACCGATTGGATCTCAAGTTTTGCCTCGAGATTTACATGCTGATTACATTCAAACGATTGCCTTAATTGGCACCCAAATGGAAGAATTAGCGACTGAAATTCGTTCTTTGCAGCGTTCAGAAATTCATGAAGTTGAAGAAGGTTTTGCTAAGGGACAAAAAGGTTCATCGGCTATGCCACATAAGCGGAACCCGATTGGTGATGAAAACATTACTGGTTTGGCCCGGGTGCTACGGGGCTATGCCGTCACTGCGTTAGAGGACGTGACCCTCTGGCACGAGCGAGATATTTCCCATTCTTCGGCTGAACGAATTATGTTGCCCGATGCGACTAGCCTCTTGGATTACATGTTGAACCGTCACACCGGTATTTTGAATAATTTGGGTGTTTTTCCAGAAACGATGCGCAAAAACATGAATCGCACTTATGGTTTGATTTATTCACAACGACTCTTGCTGAGTTTGATTGATGCGGGGATGTCCCGAGAAGCCGCCTATGATACAGTCCAACCGTTGACAGCTCGGTCATGGGATGAGCAAATTATGTTCCGAGATTTGGTTGATGCTGATCCAACCATCACTTCGAAGTTAACCAAGGAAGAAATTGATGACGCTTTTGATTATCATTACCATTTGCGCCATGTCGATGAAATTTTCAAGAGAGTAGGCTTAGCATGAGATCATTAATTAACCATCCAGCGATTAAAGGTGTGTTAGCAACTGAAACTGATATTCAGGCCCAAGTGCAACGGGTAGCCAACGAATTGACCGAAGAATTTGCCGATCATAAGCAACGGCCAGTTTTCATTGCTGTGCTAAAAGGTGGCGTGATTTTTGCCACGGATTTATTACGCAAAATGCCTTTAGATGTGGATTTTGACTTTATTGATGTTAAAAGCTATTCCGGTGACTCTTCCACCGGTCAGGTTAAAGTCGTCCACGATGTCAGCATGGACTTAACCGGTCGCGATGTCGTCGTTGTTGATGAAATTATTGACTCAGGTCGGACCATGCAGTGGTTGAACGATTACTTTGAGTTGAAGGGCGCTGCCAGTGTGACTACGGTCGCTTTGGCCGATAAAAAAGCCGCCCGGGTGGTCGACTTTGAAGTTGATTATGCCGGTCTAGAGGTCCCCGATGAGTTCTTAGTCGGGTACGGCATGGATTATAATAATTCCTTTAGAAATCTGCCGGTAATTGCCGTGGTGGATTTGGATAAGATTGATTTGATATGATTTTGAAAAGCTGACTGAGGTTGGCTTTTTAATTGAAAAAAATAGCAAATATTTTGCTATTTTCTGCCACTATTATTCCAGAGCCATCTTCATGTCTAACACTTGTAAATCTTTTTGCTCAGCGCGACTATCATCTTTATTAATTTCAATGAGCATATTGTAGCGAATTCTAACTACTGCTGGTGATGTGGATTGTACAGTGTACCCAAAGTAGTATTGATGCGCTTGGTTAACTTTTTCAATGTATAGGTTCTTGTCTTCCAAGTTTTCCCACTTAATCTTGGAATCGTTATTAATCGCCTTTTTCAGTGCTTCTCGTGCCAGCTTAAACATTTCATCTTTTTGTTTACCTGATGACAATTTATTAACCTTGTCAGATAAAACAACATGATTGCCCTCATCCTGATAGTAGGGGAGTTCGTGATTATTTTCGGCTAAGAGTTCTAGACTTAAAATCGTAAGGACAATGCTAACAATTGTGACTATCAGATACTTATATTTTTTCTGCATATTTATTCTCCTTTATGCAAACATTCAATTTGAAGACTTGCTGTCTTCACTATAGGCTATGTTTTATTTGCATGTTTTTAGCCACAATCCTGTATAATTTAAGAAAAGGAATGAAGGAGTACTACTATGGGAACATTTGATAAGTTGATGAAGGGTATTGGCAAAGGAGCTTTAACATCAGTTGCCCTTGATGAAGCTGCTAAAATCGCAAATCGAGAACTAGAAAAACGCAGCCATTACGTAAAATTACCGGATGTTCGCTCCCTACCAGTTAGTGAAGCTGAATCAATTTTACAAGATTACGATTTTAAGTATTCTCTAGTAAAGCTAACCTCTGATGCTAAATATGCAGATGTCCTGGCGAATCATGTTGTACGTATGATGCCTCATGGTGGCGCCAATGTTGATCCGAAAACTTTTATTAAAATGTATTATGCTGATGAGCAAACGATTCAAGCTAGCCAAGTACTAGCTGAAAAATTGGCCGAAGAAAAAGCTTTAAAAAAGGCTAAGAACCAAGCAAATATTCAACATGTTGTTGATGTGACTGCTAAGGTATCCTCGAATGTTACTGAGAAATTGCATTTGAAAAAATCAATCGAAAAAAAGGAAGAACAGTAAAAGAGTAGCTCAACTCAACGAGCTACTCTTTTATTTATTTTCAGTGAAAACTTCATTGTTAAACCAGTTAACATCAGCAAACTCATTAAAGTAATCATGACCACTACCGCCAATGTTTGATTAAAAGTCAATAATTTTGACCACTGGATTTGCACACCCATGTATGCACTAAAATTATTTTGTTGATTAATGTTGTTACTAAAAATTTCGGTTAACGTATCATTCATTAGGACCTGCCGATAGAGGGAGGCAACGTAAGTTCCAGGTGTTAACTTCATCATTGTTTGGGCGAAATCGGGTAAGAGGCCGATGGGGATGTAACTGCCAACTAAGAAACCGGCACTGGTACCAATCAAGGTGGAGACTTTGCTTAAATTAGCTTGGTTATGAATAAAATTAACCAAAATAGCATTCATTAAACTGGCCAAAAGGGAACTTAACATTATTAATCCAGCCATACTAAAGCTCTTTTGCCAGGGAAAATTGAATGTATCAGTCAGTGTAAAATAGACGACCATAATCAATAACATCAATCCTTGCATGATTATGCCAATGAAGGTGGAGCTAGAAATATAACTTAATTGTATCTTTATGGGGCTAATGTCTGTTAATAAAATATCTTGGTAAACCTGCTGCTCACGATCTTTTACCATTTGGGTTAATCCAGCAAACGTAGTGGTAATACCTGTAATGGACAGCGTCCCGCCAATCAGCCACATATCTAGCATTTGTTTGACATCTTTAATTTTAGACCAACCATCGACCATATTATTTTTTAAAAAGATAATATATAAAATAAAAGAGATTAAGGCACCCATTAGGGATAAAATCACACCACTGCGGTCTCTGAAGTAAAGCAAAAGATTTCTGTTAATCATGGCTAACATTAGCGTATATCCTTTCCCGTTAAGTTAACAAAAGCGTCATCCAGAGAACCAGGATGATATTCAAAATTAGTAATGATAGATTGGTATTGATTTAAAATATTTAATGCCTGGCTGGCGCTCTCTGTGGTAAATTGGACTTCATTCTGATTAATCAATTTGACCGATATATCATCTGATAAAGATTGGGCAATCCTTTCAGCCTGATTAGTAAATAAAATTAGTTGATTATGACTGTACTGTTGCCGAATGTCTTCAGCCGAACCTTGGACAATCATTTGACCGTGATCAATAATATAAATCTGATCAGCATAATTAGCTTCATCCAAATAATGGGTTGTTAGGATGATTGTTAAGCCTTGGATTTCTTGAAGTTGTTGGAGCAGTTGCCAAATAGCTAATCGGGTTTGAATATCTAATCCAGTGGTCGGTTCATCTAAAAATAGAATATCTGGCTGATTTAATAAGGCTCGAGCAATATTGACACGTCGTTTTTGACCACCGGATAAGGTGCCGTAGTTTTGGTTGAGAAAATTAGTTAGTCCCAATTTCTTTACCAGCACTGGTATATATTTTGTTGCAGGTTTCTTATACAGTTGAGCTCTTAAATTTAGATTTTCTTTAACAGTTAAATCATCATCTAAAACACTGTTTTGAAAAACGACGCCAACTTTAATATTGTCTCTATAAATAACCTGACCGCTAGTCGGATCTAAGATACCAATTAACATTTTTAGGGTTGTCGATTTACCAGCACCGTTGGGACCTAGTAGGGCGGTAAAACTGCCAGATGGGACACTTAAATTAATTGAATCGACCGCTACTTTTTGGCCATATTTTTTGCTTAAATTAATAGTTTTTAATAACATACTGATTCTCCCTTATGTCATTAACTTATTAATTTTTAAGAAACTCCTCAAGCAAAATTAACTAAATGGTTATCTAGAAATAACTAAGTGGTCAGCGTAATGAAAATAATTAATTATGAGCCTTATATGAGTAAATGTCATTTTAATATCACTAAATTTTAAATAAAATCCTATTTATACTTATTTACAGACGTTTACTTTTCTCATTTATATCTTTACAATAGATAAATATATGTGAATGTGAAAGGATGAATTAATACATGAGAGAAACTGGATCACAACGAATTAAACGAGGCATGGCCCAGATGCAAAAAGGTGGCGTTATCATGGACGTTGCCAATGTAGAACAAGCTAGAATCGCTGAAGCAGCAGGGGCTGTCGCCGTAATGGCCTTAGAACGAGTGCCATCAGACATTCGTGCTGCTGGTGGTGTCGCCCGGATGTCTGATCCAGCGATGATTGAAGAAATTATGGCCGCTGTTAGTATTCCTGTAATGGCTAAAGTCCGAATTGGACACATTGCTGAAGCTCGTATTTTAGAGAGTATCGGAGTTGATTACATTGATGAAAGTGAAGTTTTAACGCCAGCCGATGACGTTTATCACATTGATAAAAACGAATATCAGGTGCCCTTTGTCTGTGGTTGTCGTAATTTAGGAGAAGCCTTACGTCGGATTGCTGAGGGAGCTTCAATGTTGCGAACCAAGGGAGAACCAGGGACTGGCGATATCGTTGAAGCCGTGCGTCATATGCAAAAAGTTAATCAACAAATCCGTCAAATCGTCGCTACAAAATCAGAACACTTAATGGACATGGCCCGTGAACTACAGGTTCCATTGAATCTGGTGCAAGAAATTCATGAACAGGGAAAGCTACCAGTGGTTAACTTTGCCGCCGGTGGTGTTTCTACGCCAGCTGATGCAGCCTTGATGATGAATCTGGGTGCCGATGGTGTTTTCGTAGGGTCAGGAATTTTCAAATCAGAAAATCCAGCTAAATTTGCCAAGGCAATCGTCACGGCAACGGCCCATCCAACCGATTATCGATTGATTGCAGAGGTTTCTAAGAATTTGGGTAAACCGATGAAAGGCATTGATGCGCTTAGTCTAGACCAACATGACAAAATGGCTCCTCGTGGCCAACATTAGGAGATTTATGAAAATAGGTGTATTAGCATTACAGGGAGCCGTTAGTGAGCATGAGCAGATGCTGGCTGATTGTGGTGTCGATGTTCAGTTGGTCAAAGGCGTTACTGATTTAATTGACCTTGATGGTCTCGTAATTCCTGGTGGAGAAAGCACGACCATTAAAAAATTGCTAGCTAAAGCCAGTATGCTTTCGGTTTTGAAAGATAAAATTCTAGCAGGAATGCCAGTCTTGGGCACCTGTGCCGGCTTAGTATTATTAACTCAAGATGATGCCTTAAACGGGTTAGATGGGCAGGTTCAACGGAATGGCTTTGGCCGCCAAATTGATAGTTTTGAAGAAAATATTACAATAACTGGCCTTGATCATCCTTTTCCGGGTATTTTTATTCGCGCGCCGTACTTAGAGACAGTGGGTCCTGAGGTGGAGATATTGGGTAAAACCTTTGATAATCGAATTATTGCCGCCCGGCAAAAGAATGTTATGGTAACGGCTTTTCATCCGGAATTATCAGAAGATAGTAGTATTCATGAGCTCTTCATTACGCAATGTGTTAATGAAAATAAAATGAATTAATTAGTTGCGGGAGATATTTTAAAATGATGGGATTAGGGACTATTGTTAATGCCGGTGCCATTGTCTTGGCTGGTATCATTGGCTATTTTTTTCAAAGATTGATACCCCAAAAAGTTCAAGAAACTGTCCTACAAGCAATGGGGTTAGGTGTTATTTTCATTGGAATAGCCGGCACCCTTAGCAAAATGCTGATATTTAAAAATGGTGAATTCACAACCGTTGGAGCAATGTCCCTCATCGTTTCCTTAGCCCTTGGCACAATAATAGGGGAGTTAATTGACATTGACCGCGGCTTAAATGCTTTCGGACACTGGTTATCGGGGATTTTTAGCCGAGGTTCCACTTCCAAGTTCAGTGAAGGTTTTGTCTTATCCAGTTTGACAGTTTGTATCGGTGGCTTTGCTATTGTGGGCGCTTTGCAAGATGGTTTATCCCTCCTTACTTTTTACCAAAGCATCGATTGATTTTATTATAATTTTGCTATTTGCTGCCACTTACGGTTTAGGTTGTTGCTTTGCGGCCATTGGGATTCTTGTTGTTGAAGGTGGCATTACTTTACTAGCTATTTTTATTAAACCTTTGCTCACAACGCCAATGATTGTCGGTATTTCACTAGTGGGTGGAACGCTTATTACCTTGATTGGTGTTAACATGCTATTGAATTTAAAAATTAAGGTTGCTAATATGTTACCTGCCATTCTAGTCGTGACTTTTTACATTCACTTTTTTGGTTTAAACTAGGATTATCAAATCTTGGGAGTTCATAATGGAAAATTACTTATTCGATTTTGATGGTACACTGGCTGATTCAGAAGAAGCAGCCCAATTAGCAACCAAAGCGGCCTTTCAAAAAGTTGGCCTAGCTGCACCAACCACCGACCAAATTAACTATTATATGGGCATTCCCATTGAAGTATCATTTAAAGAGATGGCTGGGGAACATCGTTTTACCGATACTGAGTTTGAGGCACTGTTAAATGCTTTTCGACAATATTATCGTGAGTTTGAAGACGAACATATTACCTTATTTGATGGTATGCAATCGACCTTAGCGCAGCTAGTAGCTGAAGGAAAACAACTTTTTGTTGTTTCTAGTAAGCGGTCAGATTCCTTAATGAGAAATTTACAAAGTCTCGGAATTGCTGAATACTTCCAGGACGTTCTAGGATCAGATATGGTCACGGCCTTTAAACCTGCGCCAGATGGTGTTTTGGCTGTTTTAGATAAATGGCAGCTAAATCCAGCAGAATCAATTATGATTGGGGATGCCATTTTTGACTTGCAGATGGGCAAGGCCGCCTATATTCATACCTGTGGGGTAACCTGGGGTGCGCATGATGCGGCCAGTTTGAAAGCCGAAAACCCTGATTATTTAGTTCAAGCAACTACTGACTTACTTAAAATTAAGTAAAAAGACTAATTATCACATATTGTGGTAGTTAGTCTTTTTAAGGTAATTGTTCTTTTCGAGCAACAACATAGTTGATAAAATTTTTACTGGCAATCGATAGGTTGCTCTGGTTAAGGTAGGCGATTTCAATTGATTGAACGATTTCAGGAACCGTTGCAGCGTGGGCAATTTTAAAATCAGAATTACCGACCATTAATTCTGACACAAGACTGACCCCCAGACCAGCTTCAACCATAGCCATGACCGTATAATCATCTTGTATTTGGTCTTTAATGTGAGGATTAACCCCAATTTGATCAAAGGCCAGGGTGACATCGCTATGAGAACCCTCCGGAATTAAAATGATATTGTGTGACTGCTGTGTTAAATCTTGTAAACTAACGACTTTTTGCTGGGCAAGGGGATGGCTGGCAGCCATTACGGCCAGTAGGCGTTCTTTTTTAAGTGGGATGGTTTTTAAGCCACCATTTAAAGTTTGTTTTAAAAAGCCAAAGTCCACCCGTCCGGCTAAAATATCAGCTTTAATTTCATCGTAATCGCCCTGATATAAGGTGAAGTGAACGTGTGGATATTGGTCTTCAAAACCCTTGATTAAATTTGGTAACCAATAACGGGAAATACTATTGCTGGCGCCGATTCGTACAGTCCCAGTTTCAAGCCCCTTGAGGTGGTCGGCCACTTCTTTCATGTCAAAATATTGTCGGGTTATTTTTTGAAACTCTGGGTATAATTTCTGTCCAGCTGGGGTTAAATTAATACCTTTACGTGAACGTTTTAATAAGGCTAAATCAAATTCTTTCTCCAAATTAGCAACAGTTTGGCTAATGGCTGATTGAGTATAGCCCAGTTCTTTAGCAGCTTTAGTAAAGCTACCAGTTTCGATTATTTTTTGAAAAACAAAAAAACGGTTCATTTGATTATTATTCCTAATGTATTTATTAAAAAGATTAATTTTACTAATCAAACTACCCTTGATACCATAATTAAGTTCCAAAAAGAAATTATGAGGGAAGAAAATGATAAGTAGAATATTTCGTAAGGAGTCAGTTAGTAATTATTTAAAAGCTGATTCACAACTAAAGCGAACACTTGGTCCTTGGGATTTAATTGGTCTTGGGATTGGCGCAGTGATTGGGACCGGAATCTTTATTTTACCGGGACATGAGGCTGCTCAACACGCAGGTCCTGCCGTAGCCATTGCCTTTTTAATTGCGGCGTTATTGTCTGGTATTGTGGGGATGGCGTACGCTGAGTTCTCCTCGGCCATGCCCATTGCCGGTTCAGCCTATTCCTTTGCTACCGTTGTTTATGGAGAAATTATCGGCTGGATGTTAGGTTGGGCTTTAATTTTAGAGTATTTCTTAGCTGTATCGGCCGAAGCAACTGGATTTGCAGCATACTTTAACAATAATATTTTAGATGCTATCGGCGTTCACTTACCAAAGGCGTTGCAAAGTGGTCCCATGGACGGAGGAGTGATTAATATTACTGCGGTGTTAATTATCTTAGTCATTGCCTTTATTGTTGCGCGTGGATCGGAGTTATCTAAAAAAGTTGAAAATACAGCAGTCATTGTTAAAATTGCGATTATTTTATTGTTTATTGGTTTGGGTGTTTTCTATATTAAATCAAGTAACTATGTGCCCTTTTATCCAGCAGAATTCCATAGTTCATGGTTAGGATTAGGTGGTATTTCAACGGCTGCAGCAACGGTTTTCTTTGCCTTTATTGGTTTTGATGCCTTAGCTTCTAATTCAGCCGAAACAATCAATCCGCAGAAAAATATCATCCGTGGTATTTTAGGGACTGTTATTATTGCTGTAATTTTATATGTTGTCTTTTCACTGGTATTGGTCGGTATGGTGCCATATACACAGTTAAATGTTGATGACCCAGCGGCGTATGCGCTACATTTGGTACACTTGGATGGTTGGAATAAAGTCATTACCGTTGGTGCACTTTTTGGTATTTTTACTGCCATGCTAACGATGTTCTTTGGCGGTTCACGCTTAGTTTACGCCCTAGGTCGCGACGGATTATTATCAGGTAAAATGGGTAAAATTGATCCTAAATACAAGGTGCCTAAAAACGCTATTATAATTGCCCTTATTGTTCAAGCCTTCTTTGCTGGGGTGGTTCCGCTGGAGCAATTAGCTTCACTGATTAATGCAGGAACCTTATTGGCCTTTGCCGGGATGTCATTTGGTATTATCCCCCTAAGAAAACGCAATGACATTACCAATACAGGTTTTAAAATGCCTTGGTATCCAGTTTTGCCAGTCTTTGCTGGTTTGGCAAGTATTTACTTTATTATCATGTTACCGGATGCAACTAAAATTTCAGTGGCCATCTGGTTGTGCATTGGCTTGATAGTTTACTTTGCTTATGGCATTAAACACTCCAAATTGTCTGATTAAAATACTAACAACAAAAGTCATGGCTAGTTCATTTCGATGAAGCTGGGTATGGCTTTTTTATGTAATTGTCTCCCCAAGCTTCCATGGCCAAAATCACGGGTTGAAAACTCTGACCGAAGTCACTCAAGCGGTACTCGGTTTTTACTGGGATCACGGGATAAATCCTCTTAATAATCAGACCATCAGCTTCTAATTCAGCTAGTTGTTTAGCTAACATTCGTTTAGAAACGTAGGGGAGTTTACGCTGTAATTCGGAAAAACGCAGTACTCCTGCCTGAAATAGATGATATAAGATAACGCTCTTCCACTTACCCGCGATAAATTGTAGGGTGTTTTGAACTGGACAGCCAGGATCACAATCATAAATTTTACGCATATAAACCTCAATAAACTCGTAGTAAGCCTAATTTTATCATTGTTAAATAAAAATTTTAGGGTGAATTTAAGTGCACCCGGTGTTTTTAAATTCACGTCTTCTTTTTGAATTGCGACTGGTCTAACCTAAGTACAAAGAGGTGCCATAAAATGACAAAAATACAAGCAGTTGGGTTTTACCAACATTTACCAATTTCTAATGAAAATAGTTTTCAAGATATTTCAATTGATGAGCCAACGTTAAAGCCCCATGATTTATTAGTCGCAGTGGATGGCGTGTCGGTCAATCCAGTAGATACTTATGTTCGAAAAAGTGGTCGAGCTACATCTTTAGCCCATCCAAAGGTTATTGGCTGGGATGCAGTTGGCCGTGTTCTAGCAGTCGGAGAGCAGGTTAAACTCTTTAAAATTGGGGATCGGGTATGGTATGCCGGTGATTTTAAACGGAGTGGTAGTGATTCTCAGCAACAAGTTGTTGATGAGCGAATTGTTGGTTTTGCGCCTGAGTCCCTAAATGACCAACAAGCAGCGGCTATCCCTCTAGTGGGTCTAACTGCTTATGAATCACTATTTGAACAGTTGAAAGTTGGCTGGAATAATCATAATCAGACCATTCTAATCATTAACGGGGCCGGTGGTGTCGGTTCTATGGCTGTCCAATTAGCAAAGCTAGCCGGCCTTAAAGTCATTGCTACTGCTTCTCGTCCTGATTCCATTGCTTGGGTTAAAAAGCTTGGCGCTGACCAAGTCGTTGATCACCATCAAAATTTAGTTAATCAAATTAGAACTAAAGAGATGCCATATGTGGATTATATTTTGAATTTAAACAATTTGGATGCTCATTGGCATGAAATTGCGGAGTTAATTAAACCGGATGGCCACGTTGCCGCAACTACGGAAAATCACCGGTTGATTGATTTGCAGAAATTGACTAAAAAAAGGGTAACCTTTGCCTGGGAGTGGATGTACAGTAAGTCCTACTATCAACTCGATAGCATGATTTCCCAACACGAAATTTTAAATCATTTAGCCCAACTTTATGATCAAGAAAAACTGGTTTCAATTCAAACGAAACACTATCAGCCCATTAATGCTGCTAATCTACGAAAAGCCCATGCTGATGTTGAAACAGGTAAAATGATTGGCAAGGTAACTTTAACTGGCTGGGATAAACATTAAGTATTTACATATCGCTAAATAACGATATAATAAGAACATGAAGTTAGATGAAAATATATTTAAAGCCTTAGCTAATCAGACGCGAATTGATATTTTAGCTTGGCTAAAAAACCCAGAAGTTGAATTTACTGATGTACCGGTTGAAAATATCCGATATATGCTGCAACATTTTGGCGGTATTTGTGGTTCTTCAATCGTTACTCGTTCCGGCTTATCTCAATCCACTATTTCAAATTATTTAAAAATATTAGTGCAAGTAGATTTAGTGCAGACAGAACGGCATGGCAAGTGGACCTATTATCGTCGAAATGAATCAATGATTCAAAATTTAGGTAAGAATATTCAGTGTGATTTGTAGCGCTGTTTATTTTTAGTTTTTATAATACATATCGCTATATATAGATATAAAAGGGGCAATAATGAAAAATATCGTCATCACTGGTGGCACATCCGGGGTGGGTTACGCCATTGCTAAAGACTTAGTTCAAGATAATAACATCATTATTATTGGCCGAGATCATCGCCGGGGACAAGCAGCCCAAAATATACTTGGCAGCCATGCTCATTTTCTCGCGGGAGATTTGAGCACTGAAAATGATTGTCAAAATATTAAAGAATCTATTGAACAATTATGGGGAAAAGTGGATGTCTTAATCAATAGTGCCGGTATTTGGCCTAAAAATACCGAAAATAATATTTCAATTAACTTACGCGCTCATTATGCCTTTACCATGGCATTAGGCTCATTACTGAGGCACGGTCGAGTCTTAATCGTCTCTGGTAATCCAATGGCAATCCAAAATCTGCCAATCTGTGAGCAGCAAGGCACAACAATGCAACGGGCGAGCTGGTTATTAACCCATAAAACTTTATTAACAATTTTATTGAGTAAAATCCTGGCTAATAACGACACGACAGTTAACAGTTTCTTTCCTGGTGATATTCAAAGTAACTTAATGCCTTATACCCAACAGCTTATGCAAAAGACGGTACCAGTAGGACGGTTTTTAGCTTTAGATGAGTCGTTGGCGCATGTAACCGGACAATTTTTCGACAATCAGGGACAGCTTGTACCATTGAATCCTAATAAATATAGTATCGAAGAAGCCCAAAATCATTTAACAAATTATTTAAAATTTCATAAAATGTAATACTTTAAAATAATTGTAATCATTTTGTATTGTTATCAACTTCTCAAGTGAGTATCATTTACTTTGTAAAGGAGTGAACAAATATGAAATTACAAACATTTATTAAATACTTAAGTTGGGTGGCGACTGTGTTGGCAGTTATGATGTACGTTTCATACATACCACAGATCCAGGCTAACTTAGCCGGGCATAAGGCGGAACCACTTCAGCCGCTAGTTGCGGCTCTTAATTGTACTTTGTGGACCGTTTATGGCTTGTTTAAAAATCCACGAGATGTACCAGTTGCCTTTGCTAACATGCCAGGTATTTTGTTCGGATTATTAACTTTCATCACTGCTTTGTAATTTAATTCACTAAAAATCCTGTCTTTTTCAGGATTTTTTTAAAGAATAATTTTTATCACCTGATTAAACTTGCCTACATTACTTAAGAATTTCTTAATATTATGTTAGAATAAACCTATGTTAGAATTGGATTCGAGCATTAGAGTTCGTATTATCAAGTAGTGTATTAAAATTGAATCAGAACTAAATATTTGGGAGACGTTTTCAATGTCAAAAAATAACAACGTAAATAACCAACCTAAACACCGTACCTCTAAGATTATGTCGTCGATGCTTTTGCTAGGAATGATGGGCTTGTCAGCACAACAAAGTGCTCAAGCTGCTGATTGGCAAAGTAACAGTGCCAATACGATTTCTTCTAAGAAGGGTCAGACTTTTAACGCAACGACAAAGACTTATAAGATTCAAAGTGGTGACACTTTGAACGCAATCGCTGAAGCTTTTGATGTGAAGACAGCTGACCTGGTTGCTGCTAACCACATTCAAGATGCCAACTTGATCTATGCTGGTCAAGAATTGAAGATTGAGGGTGTTGCTGCAACAGCTTTCCCTACTCCTCAAGCAACACAAACTTACAGTGCTGGCGAGCCAATTATTAGTACTGATCCAGCTATGCAAGCTGTACCAACCCCTGAACAAGGACCTACTAACGAACAGACTCCTTATCCGACTGTTGATGCAGCCGCTCATGACATGAACCCGGTTAGCACGACTAATCAGCCAACTCAAGGTTTGGTATCACAAGTTACTAGTCAAGCTGCTACTTCAACAGTTCAGAGTCAAAGTGCTGCTGCGCAAGTGCAACCAGCCTCAACTAGCCAAGTTGAAAGTCAAAACCATGGCATCAGCGTAACTAGTTCAACAAGCCAGAGCCAAACTAATCTTGTTTCTGAACAAGTAGTTTCTCATCCACAAGCAACTCAAAGCCAAGCTGTTCAAGTTCAAACGCAACAACCATCACAGGCAACGAGTCAAGCTGCTGCTCAACCACAACCCACTGTTCAAACACCTAGTTCACAACAAAGCGGTGTAAATAGCGAAAAGGTTGTCAACTGGTTTACTAATAATCAAGGTAAGTTGACTTATTCAATGAACGGTTCACGTAATGGATCTGATGGAACTGCTGATTGCTCTGGTTCAATGACTGAAGCTATCTACGAAGCTGGTGGTTCTAAGCCTGCTTATCTATATAATACGGATAGCTTGCATGGTTATCTTACTTCAAACGGCTACAAGTTGATTGCTGAAAACCAAGGTTGGAATGCTCAACGTGGTGACATTGTTGTCTGGGGTCAAAAGGGTCAATCAGCCGGAGCTGCTGGTCATGTAATGGTTATCAGCCAAAGTGATGACGCTAACGGTAATGGTGCCAAGGAAATCTCTACTGATTATTCTACTGGTGGCGCCGCCAACAGTGCGGTAAGTGAACATAACTATGACGCCTACGCTAAGGCTAACGGTAACCCTTACTCATACGTTTACCGTCAGTAATTAATTTAAGATAGTAATTTAAAAAGACTTCCATTTGGAAGTCTTTTTATTTTTGGTTAGCTGATAAGGGTTGTATACTAAAATTATGATAAAAAAACATTTTCAATTAAAAACCGATAAATTATCAATTGTTGTCTATGCCACCATAATTGGCTTATTCACTGGTTTAGTGGTCAGTTTATTTCGCTTTTCCATTGAAAAAGGATTGTATTTTTTTCAGACTCTTTATATTGCTGTAAGCCATGGTCATTTAACAGCCCTACTGTTAGTTTTGGTTTTCAATCTATTGATTGGTCTAATCGTGGCTGCTTTACTAAAAAAGGAACCCAATATTTCAGGATCCGGTATCCCTCAAGTTGAAGGACAGTTAATGGGGGATATCAAGGCTGACTGGTGGTCAACTTTATGGCGTAAATTCATTGCTGGTATTTTAGCAATTGGCAGTGGTCTAATGCTTGGACGGGAAGGACCTTCCATTCAATTAGGATCTTCGATTGGGCAGGGACTAGCGCAGTCCTTAAATTTAAGTCATAATCGCTCTAAAACTTTCATTGCTAGTGGTGCAGCAGCTGGCTTATCTGCTGCCTTCAATGCTCCTTTAGCCGGGGTCATGTTTGTCTTGGAAGAAATTTATCACAGCATTTCACCCTTTGTTTGGGTAGGCGCTTTAGTAGCAGCCAGTGTGGCTGATTTCGTATCGACGGTTGTTTTTGGTCAAAAACCAGTTTTAGCATTAGGGTATTTGCCTATTTTTCCAGTAAAGTTATACGGTCTCCTCGTCATTTTAGGGATTATACTCGGAGTTTTAGGATTTCTTTATCAAAAAACACTTTTATTCAGTTTGACCACCTATAGCAAATTAAAATTACCCAAATATTGGTATGGTCTAATTCCGTTGATATTAATCATACCAGTCGGAATATTTTGGCCAAATATTTTAGGTGGGGGAAATGGTATTATTTTATCCCTACAAAAAATGTCATTTAGTTTACCTTTACTATTTGGTTTAGTGACTTTACGCTTTATCTTCTAAATGGTCAGTTATGGATCCGGTTTGCCAGGTGGTATTTTCCTGCCTATTTTAACTTTAGGAGCTTTAAATGGCGCATTAATGGGTCAGATTTTTATTATGTTGGGCTGGATACCGGCTACCTATATGGTTAATTTCATTGTAATTGGTATGGCAGCTTATTTTGCTTGTATTGGAAAGGCGCCCTTCACAGCCATTATTTTAATCGTTGAAATGGTCGGTAGTATAACCCACATTTTACCGCTAGCGCTGGTTAGTCTAATCGCTTATTTAGTCGTTGACATATTAAATGGGGCGCCAATCTATACTTCGCTTTTACAACGATTATTAAAAAATAAAAATCAACAATTATCGATTAATGATCTTGTCACAATCGAAATACCGGTATTGGCGGGAGGATTGATGGAAGACTGCCTAGTGCAAGATTTGCCATTACCACCCAAAGCGTTGATTACTCTGGTAAAACGCAGTGATGAAGTTTTGATTCCAAGTGGTGACTTAGTGTTACGTCCAGGCGATTTGGTCTATCTGCGTTTGAAAAAAGCTAATTTAGAAAAAATAAAAAGTTTAGGCTATGAACTTAATTAGAAAATAATTTTAATAGCCCAGTGAAATTATATACGGTGTAAATTTATACTTGAAAGGCGTTAAAAGCCCATATACAAGTGTTTCAACGCCTTTTTATGCTATAGTAAATGAGTAAAAGCTTCATATCAAGCCATCAAAGGAGCGTATCGTGCCGAAGTATCTAATTATTACCGAAAAACCGAGTGCCAAACGTAATTTTGAAAAAGCACTGGGTGGTGCGAAGGGACAAATTAGTGACTATGATTATGAACTCGCGAATTTACGCGGGCATGTTATGACCCTAAAAGAACCAGCTGATCAGGTACCAGTCGACTTAAAAGCCAAATATAAGTCCTGGAAACTACAAGATTTACCATGGGATTTACATGATTTAGCTTGGAAACGTACATATATTAGAGCTTGGAATCCTCGTAGTAAAAAATTAGAAAGTACAAAAAGTCTAGTTGATTAATTAAAGACTCAGGCTAAAAGTGCTGATGCCTTAGTGATTGCTACGGATACCGACCCGTCAGGAGAGGGAAATTTATTAGCCTGGGAAGCCATTGATGCCATCAAATGGCAGGGACCGGTTTTTCGAGCCAATTTTGCTGATGAGAGTCAAAAAAGTATTGTGAAAGCCCTAAACCACTTAGTGGCAATTGAAAGCAAGGAAAAGCACGGCGCTTACCAAAAGGGATTAACTCGTAACAAATGGGATTTCGCTTCTATGCAGCTAACCCGAGCGGCCACGACTTTGACTAAAAAAGAGGGCTATTTCCTAGTTTCACGGCAAGGTCGTCTGAAGTCAGCCATGTTACTTAAAATCTATCAGCAACTCGAAGCCATTAAAAATTATCAAAAAATTCCATTTTTTGAATATCGATTTAAAGATAATCAAGGAAATATCTATGCTCGACCGGTCGAGGCTAAGCAAGAGTCAGTACCATTTCGTTATCCAACGAAAGAAGCTTTGGCAAAATCGGAATCCTATCCGGATACTGTCAATGTAAAACAAGATTCGATAACGGAAAAAACAAGCAAGCCACCGAAATTGTTGGATTTATCTTCCTTGTCGGCCATCTTAGCCAAAGAGGGTTATAAGGCCAAAGAAGTGTTATCAACTTATCAAAAGCTTTACGAAGCGCAGTTTGTTTCTTATCCACGTACCGAAGATAAGACCATCACACCGGAGCAATTTAACGACATGGTCCCGTTGATTGATGATATTGCGCAATTAGTAGGTACTGATACAAGTTTATTAACCCACCGGCAGCCCCGTGCTTCTCATGTCAAAGAAGAGGGCGCCCACGGAGCTAATCGGCCTGGTACTAAGGTGCCAGCTAGTTTGGATTCCATCAGTAAATACGGTCCTTCGGCTAAGCGAATTTATGAAATATTGGCTAAGAATTTCTTAGCCATGTTTGCTCCAGACTATCGTTACCAGCAAATTAAAGGATCAATTGTTGAATATCCAACATTTAAAACTACGTTGAATATACCAATTTCAATGGGCTGGAAGGCTGTTTATCAAGACCAGGATAATGAATCAGACGATAATCCAACGATTAAACAATTGGGTAAGCAGGCCAAACCACTGATTCATGAAGGACAAAATCCTAAACCAACAGCGCCAACCTGGAAATGGCTCAAAACTTTTCTTGAGAAAAATAATATTGGTACCGGAGCTACTCGAACTAGTACTTATGGGGAGCTATCTAGTGGTAAAAACGCCTATATCATCGATAAAAAAGGAAAAATTGATTTAACAACGGATGGGAAGGCTGTCGCCATTATGGCTCAAGGAACTTGGTTAGCTCATCCCAAAATAACGAAACGAGTTTTTGATATTTTTGATCAGGTTGGTAAGTTTGAAATGAGCGCTGATCAGGCGTTAGACTCAATTGTTAAAACAGTTGCTCATGATATTCCGGTAATGGAGGCCAATGCCCAACTTTTGGTGGGGCAGTTGGGTGAACCCAAGAAAGCTAAAAGGGCACCTGCAAAGACGAAAGACAAAGTAACGGGTCAATGGCAGGGGCAAGAAATTTCCTTTACTGCTGAATTTTCAGGGCATAAATTCACGCCAACAGAAGTTGCCCAACTCTTACAGGGGGAAACGATTGCCTTTGAAGCCCGCAGTAAACGGGGAAGCAATTATCATGTTTCTGGTAAACTGGCTAAACAGACTTATCGCAAGCGCTCTTTTGTGGGTTTTAAGCCTGAGTTTAAGTAATTTAATATTTATTGATTATTCAGGAATAAAAGACTATACTCTTTATTGTACAAAAATTCACATTACAGGAGATTGTTATGTTTTCTTTAACTAAGCCACAAGCTAACTTAAAAGAAATTATCGTTAAAAGTGTTTGGTTCGGTCTAATCGCTGGAATGATTTCTGGGATGGTAAAAATTGGGTGGGAAGCTATCTTTCCACCACGTACCATTGCCCGTAATTTAATTAATCCACCGCAACATATGGCCATGCAAATGGGGATTCCCAAGAAATTAGTTGAATCATATGTTTACTTCTCACAAGATCAAAAGGTATTTTGGTTCACATTGATTTTGCATTTTTCTTTCGCCATTGCTTTTTCAATTTTATATGTCTTTGTATCTCAGTATTGGCCTAGTGTTGGCTTATGGCAGGGTGCTGCTTATGGTATTGTTTTATGGATTGTGTGGCATGTTGTTTTGATGCCGGCTTTTGGAACAGTCCCAGCCCCATGGAATCAACCATTTGATGAACACTTTTCAGAGTTCTTTGGACATATTGTGTGGGCCTGGTCGATTGCGGCTACAGTTTATTATTTAATTGCCAAAGACAAGAAGGGTCATTTGGTAAATATTTAAAGAAGCAAGGACAAATTAGTATTTTAGTAAACCTACTCAAAGAGAGTAGGTTTTTTATTTATTAAAAACGAAAGACGGTGTTGTAATTTAAAAACTAATAAATAATATTTTTGTTACAATGTTCGTATATTTATATATATAATTAAATTTTATGATAAATGTTCGTGTTTATTTGCTTTTTTCTGTAAAAGAACAATTGAATGTTATCAAAAAATAGGCGATACTATTATAGTGTTAAAAATCTAAAATGTTTAAATCATATGTTTTCACGCGTATGGTTAGCCCTATCAGGAGAAGGAGAACAATGAAAAAATTCCTTGTTGGATTGATTATCTACATCATTGCCATGACCGTCTTTTTCACCCTCACCGCCAGTGATGGTAAATCAAATTCAGCGAATAACCATGCGCATAACGGGATGGATTTAAAAGAGCTTAATATTCAATTTGTTCCATCCATTCAGTCAGAGACTTTGTTAGCTAAGGCAAAGCCGCTGGAACAATTACTTAGCCAGCAACTCGGTATTCCGGTTCATGTTTCCCTTTCAACCGATACGAATTCAGTCATTGAAGCTATGGGTTCTAAAAAAGTTGACATGGGCTTTCTATCACCAGATGCCTATGTAACAGCCCATCGAGAATATGGGGCTAATGTAATTTTACAGTCAACTCGCTTTGGTATCAAAGATGATAATACTGGTGATTCGACTGGAAAATTGACGGATCGGTATCATGCAATAGTCATTGTGGGTAAGGATTCCAATATTAAGACTGCCAAAGATTTAAAAGGGAAGAAAATTGCCGTCCAGGGGCCAACTTCGACTGCCGGTTACGTTTTTCCAGCTGTTGAATTGAATCAAAAAGGCATTAATATCACCAAAGAATCAACATTGGTACAAGTTAAAGGGCATGATCAAGGGGTATTGGCGGTCTTAAAGGGAGACACGGATGCGACCTTCATTTTCGGAGATGCCCGTAATGTTTTGAAAAAGGATCGTCCAGATGTATTTGATAAAACCCGCATTTTGTATACGACTTCTGCTATTCCAAATGATACGGTGACTCTTCGAAAGGACATTACAGCATCGGATTCTCATAAAATTAAACAGGCCATGAAGGAAATTGCCACGACACCGGACGGAAAGAAAGTTCTACATGACGTCTATGCATGGCAAGGAGTTGCCGATTCCAACGATAGTAATTTTGACACGGTTCGCAGTCACAACAAATTAATGGAACGGATTCGTTAATGACACTAGTACCAGAAAGAGTAGGACTAAGAGGAATATATGACTACAAACAAGGGTAACATCATCTTATCTGATGTCTCAAAAATTTATTCAAATGGCACGGTTGGCTTGGAAGATATTAACTTGACATTTAATCACGGGGAATTTGTTATGATTGTTGGCCTTTCCGGATCTGGTAAATCCACTTTACTGCGTGCCATTAATCGTTTGCATGATGTTAGTACTGGAACAATTTTAATTAACGGTGAAGATATCACGAACGCTTCAGGAAATAAATTACATAAATTACGCCGTTCAGTGGCGATGATTTTTCAAAATTATAATTTAGTGAAAACATCATCCGTATATCGTAATGTTATGTCTGGACGGGTGGGGTATTATCCTGCCTGGAAGTCAGCTTTTGGAATTTTTACTAAAGAAGACAAGGCAATGGCCGTGGCTAATTTAAAGCGAGTTAACCTGTTAGACAAATATTATGTAAAAGCCAAAGATCTTTCTGGTGGACAGCAACAACGAGTTGGTATTGCTCGGGCAATGATGCAAGAGCCGTCGGTCATCTTAGCTGACGAACCCGTATCTGGTTTAGATCCTAAAACAACAAAGCTGGTAATGAATGATTTGAAACGTCTCAACGAAGAAGATGGGATAACGATTGTCCTAAATGTTCATTCTATTGGCTTAGCTTTAAAATATGCTAGCCGTATCGTGGGTTTGAAAAACGGTCGAATCGTTTACGATAAATTCATTGAAGATGTGGATAAACGTGATTTTAAGGAAATTTATCGTGAAGCCGGGGACCTTAGCGACAATGGGGAGGCAGATGATGAACCAAACAATCCCTAAACGTCCTTTTATCAAGGAATGGCATGTTAAAGGCTATATTATTTTTCTCTTGCTTAACTTTGCCTTAATTTTATCTGCACGAATAACTGAAGTAGGACAAGATTTTTCTTCTGAGCAGTTCTTTGATCTTTTCGTTAAAATGGCCCATCCAGATTGGTCCTTTTTACCCAGCATCATCACCCCGCTCTTACAAACTGTTCAAATGGCTATTGTTGGAACAGTAATTGGCGGCTTGATTGCCATTCCAGTTGCGCTACTGGCGGCAAAAAATATTGTGCGTAACCCTTTTGTTCGTTTTACGGTTCGTTTTATCATGAACTTGATTCGTTCAATTCCAGAAATGCTTTTAGCGGCGCTGTTTGTTGCCGTTGTTGGAATTGGTGTTTTATCTGGAGTAGGTGCTTTGTCCGTCTTTTCGTTTGGGATGATGTTTAAATTATTATATGAAGCCATTGAGACGATTGACCAGGGACCTATCGAAGCTATGAGGGCTGCTGGTGGTAATCACACCCAAATCGTTGTTTTTGCCGTGATACCCCAGGTTTTAAACCAATATTTATCTTTTGTCCTATATACCTTAGAAATTAACGTGCGTTCTTCAGCCGTACTGGGTTATCTAGGAGCTGGTGGAATTGGTTTGTATTTGAACACAACCCTGGAAACTTTCCGTTATGATCGAACTGCCGTAGTCATCTTAGGTATTTTGGTAGTAGTTATATTGGTCGATGTTCTATCTAATAAAACCCGGGAGGCCTTATCGTGATTACTAGAAAACGTTCTTTATATCAGCATATTCGGCCTTATTTAGTGGTAACACTGGCCATGGTGATTATTGCCTGGGCTTTCTCAGGAATTCAATTTACAGGAATTAAGGATTCAGCTGGTCAAATTTTAGGCGCCATCCTGTCTGGATTATGCCATCCAGATTGGTCTTTTGTTTATAGTGGGCATGGTGAAGATTTAACCTCAGCCTTATTGGAAACCTTGGCCATTGCCTTTTTAGGAACGATTGTATCGGCCATTATTGCTGTTCCATTTGCTTTTTGGGCAGCCAAAGTCACCAAAGGTTTTTCGCTTCGTTCAACTACTGGGAAGTTAATTCTAACTATTATTCGAGTATTTCCAGAACTAGTTTTGGCCATTATGTTTATTAAAGCAGTTGGGCCAGGTGCTTTTGCTGGGGTTTTAGCTATGGGAGTTCATTCGATTGGTATGATGGGTAAACTATTTTCGGAAGGAATCGAAAACTTAAATCGTGGGCCCGAAGAGGCAGTTATTGCAGCTGGGGGTAGTCGTATAGATACATTGAACTGGGCAACCTTACCAGCAATGGTTCCTGAATTTATCAACTATACCTTGTATCGCTTTGAAATCGCTGTTCGGTCAGCCTCCATTTTGGGAATTGTCGGTGCTGGTGGGGTTGGGGCTCCTTTGATTTTCGCCCTTTCTACTCGTTGGTGGTCGCGTGTTGGTATTATTTTAATTGGTATTATTGTGATGGTTACAGTTATTGATTGGGTATCCGGTGCTATTCGGCAAAACTTATTGAAGTAATAAAGCGTAGGTGTAAAAAATATGCTCTACTTTTTGATTGGAGACGCAGATGAAATTACAACTGTTATCGACGTCAGATACCCATGGTTTTTGGTGGGACGATGATTTTATTAAAAAGGGACAAATTCGTTCCGATGGCCTTTTGCGCGCAGCTTCAGCTATGGCGGTAGTGGACAGTCTAGCCCAAGCTCAAGGAGACTGGGTCTTAAAAATTGAAAATGGGGACTTTATTCAAGGATCTCCCTTAACGACGTATATCGCTGAATGTGCAACAGACCAAGCCAATTTGTTTGAAACAATTCCAAAAGCAATTGGATATGATGTACGTGTATTAGGGAACCACGAGTTTAACTATGGCCGTGATTACTTAACTAATATTTTTAAAAATGATAAAACACTGCTAAATGCTAATATATTAGACAGTACAACTGGGCAGCCGTTTATTGGCCAGCCATTTAAAATTTTTGAAAAAAAGGGTTATCGAGTGGCCATCATTGGTTTAACTACTAAAGCGATTCCGCGTTGGGAAAAACCAGAAAACATTACTAACCTTCATTTCGCTGATCCAGTTTTAATTGCCAGACGGCTTGTAACCGAGCTAGCATCACAGGTCGACGAAATTGTACTGGCTTATCACGGTGGGTTCAGCCGAGATTTAGTAAATAATCAGATATTAGAGGAAGAGACCGGAGAAAATCAAGGCAATGAATTACTAAATATTTCTGGTGTTTCGGCCATCATAACCGGGCATCAACATCGATTAATAGCCAATACATACCAGCAAATTCCCATTAGCCAACCGGGCTATCGAGCAGAAGCCATTGGCCAGTTAACGCTTGATTTAGGTCATATTGAACCAGCCCAATCGCGCTTAATTAAAACAGCCAATTGGCCAGCCAACGCTCAACTTAGTAAAAAACTGACCCACATACGAACTGAGCTAGATAATTGGCTAGATCAACCAATTGGACAATTAGCTACTGATATAGTTTTGACTGATGTCGCCCAAGTTCGTAGAACCGGACACCCTTTTGTGGATTTAATTAACCAGGTACAACTTGCTGCAACTGGTGCTGACCTTGCTGCAACTGCGCTTTTTAACGATGAAATGCCTGGATTCCATAAAATTGTTACCCGTCGCCAACTGTTAGCCAACTATCCCTTTCCCAACACCCTGGTAACCGTCGCTATGACAGGTAAACAGATTAAAGAAGCCCTTGAAGTAAATGCTGGTTATTTTACCTTAGAAAACGGGGAAATAAAAGTTAGTGACCGCTATCATTTTCCTAAGCAAGAAGATTATAATTACGATCTTTGGGCTGGTTTGAATTATGAATTTCATCTAAATCATTCTTTAGGGGAGCGTGTAACTGTTAACAGCATCCGAGGGCTGCCCTTTAATCCTAGTAAAACATACTCTGTGGCAATAAATAACTATCGGGCTACTGGCGCAGGCAATCCTATTTTTGCTCAGGGAAAGGTCCTTCATCGTGGAAAAATTCCACTAACAAGGTTAATTCAAAACTATTTGCAGCAACATCCCGATTTGGTTTTAAAAACAAAGAAACATTTTAAAATACAATCTTGACCACTATAATCAAGTAAGTGGTGTATTCAATTTGTTGGTTAGAAATAAAAGGGACCGAATATATTTTCGGTCCCTTTTGCTTAAAACAATAGAATGTTTAATTCAATGACTGCTTAATGTTTTTCACTAATTGTGGTGTATGTTTACGATCATACCAGAGAAAATATACCACTACTAATATTGTGAAATAACCAAAAATTGCTAGGGCAGCGGTTTGTATTGATGAATCAATGCCTGTATTAGGAGCTCTTAGAAAATTATTCGTAAAATGAACGGCAACGGCATACCAAATGCTACCAGTTTGTACGTAAATAAAGGCAAAAGTAAGGCCACCCAAAATTGAAATAATGACTTGCATAACTGTGAGAGGAAAAGGAGCATGGGTTAGGTTAGTGAAATGCAGGAGGCCAAAAATAGCACTGGAGCTTACAATCGATAAGATTAATTTTTTGTAAGTATAATCGTATTTGATAACATAGGTTAAAAATGCCCCTAGCAAAACACCTCGGCAAAATAATTCTTCGGGAACACCGCCCATGAGACCGCCGGCAATTCTTTCCATTCAAGGAATGTGGCGTAAACAAAGAGCAGGTAAAAAAGCAGAAAAAGCAAAAAAAGAAATGAATGAAGTAAACGCTGCTAAAGAAGTATTAAACTCTACAAATGCGACACCGGCAGATAAAAAAGTATTCAAGAATTTGCCAAAGCATTAGAATCCGAGGATAATAATATTTCTTCTAAAACTAAAAAAAAATTAATTGAAGAACGTGCAAAATTAACACATACTTATCAAGCTAATCATAGCGTTTATAAAGAATTGATACCTAACAATTTTAGTGTACCCGATTCTGTTGGTTCAAAATTACGTAGATTACGTGATGAAATGGATTTAGCTTCAGCTGAAAAAGATGACGATAGATTTATTTTAACTCAAGGACTTCTACTTCGTGCGTTAATCGAATCTACCGCAACAACGTTATGGATTTAAAAAAAATCATCAAATGAGAATGAAAAACAAATTTCTAACGAAAAGTATAAAAAAAGTACAAGAAAATGCTCACAATTCTATCTGACAATGACAAACTAGAAAGTACTGACTCGGTTGCAAATGCGATGACTAGGATTGATCAAATTAAAATGATAGAAAATCTAAATTTATTAATGCATAGTTCGGATAATTGGCCAAAATTTGAGCAACTTAAAGCAATTTGGGATGAAGTTAATGAGTATTTGATGAAATCTTTTGAAATAATCAGTGATTAATACATTCATTTAAAAGAGAATAATAGTCTATTATCTTTATAGGGAGACGATTCTTAATATGGTTAAGAAAAAAATTATTGACCTGTTTTCTGGAGCTGGCGGACTAACGGAAGGGTTTAGGTCTGATTTTGATATTATAGGTCATGTGGAAAAAGAAAAAGCTGCCA
This sequence comes from Convivina intestini, assembly GCF_003096575.1. GTDB lineage: Bacteria > Bacillota > Bacilli > Lactobacillales > Lactobacillaceae > Convivina > Convivina intestini. The sequence goes on along the minus strand of NZ_QEKT01000001.1, from coordinate 184,228 downwards.
TCCAAACTTTAAAATTGCGTGATGCATATCATTGGCTGAAAAAAATAATAATCTAGACTTGTACTATAAATTTTTAAACCAAGAAATCACTAAAATACAGCTATTATCTTACGTGCCGCAAGAAGTTTTACATCGTTCTATAAATGCAGAAATTAATGATGAGACGATTCAAACAATTTTAAATAAATTTGATGTATTACTCGGTAAAGAACAAGTTCGTGGTGTTATTGGTGGTCCACCATGTCAAGCTTTCAGCACTATTGGGCGTGCACAGAATGCACATAAAAAAGCAACGGATGGCAGAATTTATTTGTATCGTTACTATATTGACTTTTTAGAGCGCTACTCCCCAGATTTTTTTGTATTCGAAAATGTTAAAGGGTTACTAAGTTTTAAAGACGCTGATGGGGAACCACTTTTAGCTAAAATAATTAAAGAATTTAATGAAGCCGGTTATTCTTTAGGATACCGTATTGAAAATACTAAGAATTATGGCGTTCCACAGTCGAGAGAACGCATAATCATATTTGGGGTCCCTTTAGGACACGAATCTCTCATTGAATCTTTTTTTCAACTTTGGAATCATTTCAAGAACCCGAAGTTAGTCTTGAAAAAGCATTAAGTGATTTACCATTCGTTAAGGCAGGCTCACAAAATAATGTATACAATAAAAAACCGACTGAATATGTTGCTTTACATTATCGTTTGGATTCTAGAACACCTCTGACCCAAAATATCGCACGAGCAAATAATATAAACGATCTAAAAATTTATAAGGAAGTGGTTAAGTCAAAGCACGAAGGCCATAATATGAAATACAATGAGCTATCAGAACGATTGAAAACACACAAACATCAAGATAAATTTTTAGACCGTTATAAGGCGTTAGATTATAATCGTCCTTCACATACCATAGTTGCACATATAGCGAAGGATGGACATCATTATATTCATCCGGATATTGACCAAAATCGTTCAATTACATTGCGTGAAGCTGCACGAATTCAAGGTTTCAGTGACGATTTCTATTTTGAAAATTCTCGAACCGCTGCATTTATTCAAATCGGCAACGCCGTGCCTCCAATTTTTAGCGAAAAAATTGCGAAAGCAATTAGGGAACTAAATCTTACTTAATACTTTTTATGATCACCGATAGATAGCTAGTTAAAAATTGGCAAAATTATTTGTAAAGATAATGATAAACGATTAATAGTTGTTTGGGATGTTTACGACCTATATAATCGACGATAGGTAATAATTCCATCACTTTTGCGTATTTAAAATCAATGAGATACTGTAAAAAGCCTTTAAATTCATCATCTTACGTGGGAGACTATCTAATCTTCACAACATCAGTAGATGGATAAATTAAAGGCTTTATTACTAATTATTGTTGTTTTCTTTATCAATAATTTCAAATTGGTTATCGTAAAGAGACCGTGCGTTTTCAATCAGGTTGTTGAATGTTTTAACTTCAATATGATTATCATCGAATTTACTGAGTTGATTCCGATCCATCCATTTTTCCAATGCTTCATCTCCTACCACTACTACAGCTTTTATTTCACCAGCCCTGTGTGATTCTTTATGGTGGGCTGGTGCAGCGTTAAAAAGGCCTTCGCGGTATTTATCAATTTGTGCAATCAGAGCCATAGCATTAGGCGTGGAGTATGTGGTACTTGTTTCTCGTTTAACTTCAACAATCACAGGAAAACTCTCTTCAGATACATAAACCAAGATATCTGAAAAACCAGTTATCTTTTCATTGGGGTTATTGGGTAAACTAAACTTATAATATTTTTGCTGAGTGATTTTTTGGTTGTCAATGCGTTTATTGTCCCAGTATGGGTTTATAAGCCAAGCGTTCTTAGCTAGGCTGTTCTCAAAAGTTTTTTCCTTTTCTTTTTGTTCTTGTGCATTTTCCAAAGCTCGTATAACACCAAGGCGATCTTGCAATGTTTGCTGAATACGCCAAGCTTGATTCATTTCCAAATCCTTAAATAAATTTTTAAATATTTGTAGTTGTTGTTCGGTGTCTTGATCCTTAATTGTGTCCGCAGTTTTCTGTATACTTTGCGAAGTAACAAGGGAAAAAATACTTGGTCCAAGCATTTCCATTTCAGTTTTTCTAGTTTTCAGATCTTTATATGATGTTTCTGCAAAAAAATCGACAACAAGTCGGCTGACGTTTTTTTGTTTTTCCTCATCCATATTGTCGTAAATTTTTTGTAAACGAGGAACGTTCTGAAATAAATTCTGTAATTCTGTCTGTTTTGATGCGGTGACTTTTGCCCGTAAACTTTTCCATTATCAATTTTTACTCCATTTTTTAAGTTTAAGGTTCAACTAATTTTACTATAGTCTGAAATACCTATTTAGATCAATTTTTATCTGAGAACTATTTTTTACAAAGAAATACTTGAGAATTATAAAATACTTTGAGGAAAGCGTTAAAAAATCGATATTACGTTAAGGGTGATGATATCTGCAAAAAATATATTTTAGTTTACATAATATATATTATCGAAAGTTGCTAAATGTAATTCATTGGCTTTGAGTTCCTTAGCCAAGTGCTGGCTTGATTCTTTAATTGAACCATTAGGTTCCACCAGTGATACCCCCTGACCGGTTATTAAGAGAGCCGGTCTTTTTTCTGCCATCCGAATTGTTATTTTGAATTATCATTTATAAATTCCTTTTTATATCAATAATTGAATAGTATTATATTAAACATAAGTAAAATTATGGAGCAGATACAATGGCTAATACATTAGACGGTTACATTGAAAAAGAATTAAATGACTCAGTCTTTGCTACTCTTTATGAGTCAGCAACAAAACAATTGGAAAACACTGTTACTTTAGGAGAATTTAAATAATGTTAGATATTTTAAAGGCCATTATTATTGGTATCGTTGAAGGAATTACCGAATTTCTTCCAATTAGTTCCACTGGCCATATTGATTTAGTTAGTCAATTTGTCAAAATTAATCAAAACGCTGACTTTATGTCGATGTTTGAGTATGTCATTCAATTTGGTGCCATTTTGGCCGTGATTATTCTATACTTCAACAAATTAAATCCATTCAGTCCTAAAAAAACGACAACTGAAAAGTCACAGACCTGGTCATTATGGTTTAAAGTGGCCATTGCTTGTTTACCATCAGTCATTATTGGTCTACCACTAAATGACTGGATGGACGAACATCTACATACACCATTGGTGGTAGCAAGCATGCTGATTTTGTATGGTATTTTGTTCATCGTCATTGAGAATTTGTACCGTAATAAAAAGCCACAATTTATAAATTTTAGCTCAATTGGTTACAAAACCGCCCTATTTATCGGGGCCTTCCAAGCGCTATCAATTGTTCCAGGAACTAGCCGTTCGGGAGCTACCATTCTAGGCGCTATTATTCTAGGAGCTAGTCGTTACATTGCGACCGAATTCAGTTTTTTCTTGGCCATTCCAACCATGTTTGGGGTTTCAATTCTTAAAATTGGTAAATTCCTACTGAAGGGTAATACCTTCACCGGCGAACAAATGCTAATTTTGGCGACCGGAACGATAGTATCGTTTGTAGTTGCGATTATAACCATAAAATGGTTGATGAAATTCGTACAATCACACGATTTCAAGCCATTTGGATGGTATCGAATCATTCTAGGAGCCATTGTCCTGATTACACTCTTCATACAACATTAAAAGCAAAAACCACTACATGATAAAAAATGTAGTGGTTTTTTAAATTTATTTAATATATACTCTTTAATTATAATTTGGTGAGAAAAAAGGAGATTATATGAATAAAAACTCTATTAAACATCACAAAATAGGATTTTGGAGTATCGTTCTTTTAGGTGTAAATGCCATTATTGGATCTGGTATTTTTTTACTACCAAATGTAGGAATGAAACTATTTGGTCCGGCAAGTATTATCGTATTGCTTTTTGATGCCTTACTGGCCTTTGTCATTGCCCTATGTTTTGCTGAATGTGCTAGTTTTTTTAGTAAAACTGGGGGACCTTATCTATATGCCAAAGCAGCTTTTGGTAATTTTGTCGGTTATGAAGTCGGCTTTGTTACCTGGGCCATTCGTATTATTGCCGAAGGAACCATGTACGTTGCCTTCGCAATAGCTTTAAGTGGATTTTTCCCTCCCTTAGCTCACCCAATGGCTAAAAATATTATAGTAACCATTTTGGCCATTGCTCTAATGATTTTAAATATCAGCGGTGTCCGTTTAACAACCCTAATTAACAATGTTGTCACAGTCGGTAAAATTGTTCCGATTTTATTAGTAATCATCGTGGGCTTATTTTTCATCAATGGCAGTAATTTCCATCCTTTTTTCATACCAAATTTAACCCACACTAGTAACTTTGCTACAGCCGCTATTACCCTCTTTTACATTTTTACCGGTTTTGAGGGCGTGGTCGTAATTGCCGGCGAAATGGATAATGCTAAAAAGAATCTACCAAAAGCCTTGGTGCTCTCTTTACTATGTGTCGCAATCACTTATATCGCCATCATGATAGTTAGTATCGGAGTATTAGGCCCTGATTTGGCCAAGACTGCTGTGCCATTAAAATCAGTCTTTGAAAAGTTGGTTGGTCCTTGGGGTGGTATGTTAATTTCACTAGGAATGATTCTTTCCGTTGGCGGAATCTGTGTTGCGTCCTCTTTTATCACGCCGCGTTCGGGCGTTGCTTTAGCTGAACAGAAAATGATGCCGGCCATTTTAGCTAAAACAAATCGTCGTCAGGCCCCTTATGTCGCCATCATTGTTTCAACTTGTATCTCCTTAATAATCGCTTATTCTGGCACTTTTACTGCTCTGGCACAAATCAGTGCGGTTTCACGTTTTGCCCAGTATATTCCGACTTGTTTAGCTGTTCTAGTATTCCGTCGCACCAAACAACAAGTTGGGCATTCCTTTAAAATCCCATTTGGTCCTTTGGTACCCATATTAGCCTTGCTTACCTCTGGATGGTTGTTATTTCATATTCAAACCTCCAATGTACTGTGGGGTCTGGGGGCTTTAGTTGTAGCCATTCCTTTCTACTTCATAACAAGGCAAAAAAATCAGTCTAACTAAATAGCAAAAAACCAACTACATTGCATGAAGTAGTTGGTTTTTACTATTTAAGACATGGAAACATCGCCATTGTTATTATCAATGAATAATGTCGCATTTCCAGTATTATCACTTTTATTCTTATCAGTCATAAATTCCCCTTTAATTGTTTTGACTGAGTATGGTGGTAAGTTGCTACCACTAAAATGAATATCACCATTATTATTGGAAATTTTACCGCCCTCTGTTATCTCAGATTTCACAACGATGTCGCCATTATTATCAGAAATGTTTGCAGTTTTCATGGTATTACTGTATAGCATAATGTCACCTTCTTGACTATTTAAAGTCACGACTGCAAGTTTACTATGAGATAAATGAATATCTCCAGAAGTACTGCTAATTGAAATATTTTTGTCATCAAAACCATTGGGAATGGTAATGATAACTTGTGGAGAGTTATCATAAAAACCAGTGATATTAATTTTTAGATTACTATTTTTAGTAGATTTAGATTGAAGTGATAAAGTTCCTGATTCTTCATTAAAAATAAGTGGTGTTTTCAACTGGGAATCATTTGATTCTATTTTAAAAGCTTGTCCATGTTTGACAACTACGTCAGTATTTGCGACTGATAGGTTTATATTTTTAATCTGCTCCGTACTTACCTCTGATGGTAGGGCAAGTGTTGTTAGCTTATTTTTATGATTTTGACCGTATACAAATTTACCATTTTCCCAGGCAATATTTCCTGGCCGAGCCACATAAAAGGCGGTTGTGGCCATGATGATACCAATTAAACTAGTGGCTAAACCTACAATCACAACTTTTTTCATTTGCTAGACCCCTCTTTTTTAAACTTGGTTTGTAAATATTTGGCAATTTTTAGGCTTAATGAAGAAATTAGTTTGATGACTGTTGGCATAAAAGACAGAATAACAGTCATTAAGCCGCCAATAGCTAGGCCGATTCCCACATAAAATAGTCCACCCCAAAGAGATTGACTGATTATTGCTAGCCCGCTAACTATTGTTACTAAACTAGCAAAAATTAAACTAATCGAAACTACTATAACTGTAAAAATCAATGTCACAAGTATTATCAAAGGTACAAAAATAAGTGTTATCAGAATAGGAATAGAAATTGGCAAAGAAAGAATCCCCAAAATAACAATCCAGAGTACCCGAACATCTTTATGTTTTACTGGTTCGCTTTGTCGATCATCGTGTAAATCGTTATCCATAAAATAATCAAACTTTAATTTTTGAGCAAGATTTTTCGGATTACCTAATTTAGTAACCAATTCATCTTCGTTAAAACCAGCATCTTCGATATATTCCTGATAATAATTAATGATATTGTCCTGCTCGGACTGCGGTAGTTCCTTCAAATGTCGCTTTAAATCCTCTAAATACTTCATATTATTCTCCCAAAATACTATTAATCTGAGTGGCAAATTCGTGCCAATCTTGCTTTAACTCTTTTAAGCGAACCCTTCCCTGGTCAGTTATCTTGTAGTATTTCCGACTGCGTTCTTCAAAGATAACTGTGTGAGTTTCTAGTAATTCTGCTTTTTCTAACCGGCGTAAAACTGGATAAGTAGTCGAATCCGAAATATGGGTAATTTCTTGGATTTCTTTGGAAATTAGATAGCCATACAATTCACCTCGGTCTAAAATTTGCAGTACTACCGCATCCAAAACTAGCGTGGGTATTTTTAGTGCCATTTTTTGCTCCCTAAATATATTATATATAGTACTATACAACAGATAGTACTATATGCAATGAAATATGCAAAGTATTTTTCCAAAATAAAAACGATACAAATCAAATCGACTTGTATCGTGGTTATTTATATTTTTGATTAGCGTTATTAAATAAGGTTTGATGAGAACCAACTCGCACACCGACTAGAATTAATTCATCGTAGTCCCAACGATAAACAACTAAAACATCATTGATATCATTGGGGTTAGTTCCCTTGGGTGTATCACGTAGATGAAATTCCTGATACCCGCTCCAACGGCGTTGTAGAGGGTGATCGCCAAATTCTTCTGGCAAACGACCGGCTTCTAACAAGATATCAATCGCTTCCCGGACCTCATCAACAATGCTACTATCCAGTTTGGCCAAGCGTTTTAAATCATGTTCAAAAGTTTTACGAGGCTTGAATTTCATTTGAATTGGTTCCAGTAAGTATCATCTGATTCAACCGCCTGAGTATCATCTGCAATTACCCCCTGCTGAATCAACTGGTCTCGAGCGATGGCATAATCTAAAGAATCTTCCCGAGCCGAAACAGCCTTTTCCAACCAATTTAATTTTTCTTGGCTAATTACGGTCGCAGTCCGACCATTCGTGCGCGCAATATAAACCGTTTCATTATCATCGGTTACTCGATCTAGATAGTCTTTAATATGTTCGCGAAAATCACTTTGAGTTAAGGCAATGGTCATGAATGCACCTCCATTTGTATTTATATTGTACATGATTATGTACTTAAAGTCAGCAACTAGTCAAAACAACAGCTAGTTAGCTTGTGAATTTATCTCGACTTGAATTGTAGTATACTGGGACTTAAATGTATAAAATTTGAAATAATAGGAAATCACAATGATTTATCGATACATATTACCCATAATTGGCTCCGTTTTAACAATAGTTCTCGTGCTGGTCTTGCTAATTAGCAAATTGGGGTCTAGCCCTAATTCGTCCACCAGTAAATCTTCAACCACCAAGCAACAACTGGCTAAGGTTGATAATAAAGGACTTTCCGACTTACTGAAAAGTGAAAAATTTTCTGGCGTAGCGCTAGTTTATCGACGCGATAAAATTGTGTTAAATCAAGCCTATGGTTATGCGGACCAAAAAGAGAAACAGGACAACCAAATCAGTGACCGTTACTATATTGGCTCAGCGCAAAAGTCAGTGATTGCCACCGCCGTCCTTCAGCTGGAACAGCATGGCAAATTAAAAGTAGACCAACCGGTTAGTCATTACTTTTCTGATTTTCCAAACGGCGCCAACATTACTTTAAAGAATTTACTAAATCACACTAGTGGTTTAAATGAATTAAAAGAGAATGGCAAAAGCGTTACCCCTAAAGAATTAGTTCATCAAATCATGGACGCCAATCCTAACCCGGAACCCGGTTCATGGCGGTACTCCGACAGTAATTATGCCATTTTAGCCTATATTGTCGAGATGGTTAGCAAGCAGAATTTGGCTGATTACGTCCAAAAAAACATTTTTAATCCGAGTGGCATGGTTGATTCCGGCTTTAATCCTAGTAATAAAAAGATCAATCATTTGACAACCAGCTACCGCACCAAAGATGGTAATTTAAATCCAGCTCGGATTCCTTATTTGTCAGAGTTATTTGGTGCCGGTGATATGTATACCAATGCCGTTGATGTGTATCGCTTTGATAAGGCTTTGATGCAAGGCGACCTATTAAACGAGCAAGAACGAGCTAAAATGTTTGATCCCGGCAGTCGTTCAACTTATGGCATGGGTTTTTATGTTAACCCTAGCAGTTACTCTAGCCATGGCATTTTGGGTGGTTTCAACACCATCAATACCTTTACCCATACCGGAAAAACTTATATTGTCTTGATTACCAATACCGACCAAGTATCAGCTTTAGGCAAACTATCGGATAAAATTTATCAGTATTTAAGTCAGCAGGAGTCATAAACCCATCCTATCAACAATATTTACCAATCTAAAAGAGCGTACCCATGGGTGCGCTCCTTTTTATTTAAAGAAAACAAAGATTAGAATCAACGCCAAGATAACTTGAATAGCACCGACCAAGGCCCCATAAGAAATAAATTTCACGCCACTCTTTTGAATGGTTGACCATTTTAGATTAAGCCCGATGGCGGCCAAATTCACAACTCCAAAGAAAGAAGTAACTGTGTGGCATATTTGATGGATTGGCTCGGGCAAACTGACAAAAGAATTAATTAAAATTAACACAATGAAAGCTTGAATATACCAAGGCAGGAACGTGATTTTTGCCTTACCGGTCGCACCTTCTTCGTCATGGTTAGTTTTACGAGCCCAATAAGCCATACCGACTACGACTAAAGCCAACATAATCACCCGCAGTAACTTAAACAGGGTCGCATAAGTAGTTACTTGATTATTAACCAAGGCTGCCGTTCCGACTACTTGCCCGACCGATTGAACCGTGCCACCAATTAAGGCCCCAATCAGAAGGTTATTTTGACCAAAAATCCACTGACTTAAACCGGGTAGTGTTAATAGTAGCAACATCCCGGTTAGCGATACTGTCGCCACGGCTGTCCGACGGTCATTATCTCGTGCCCCAATCGCTGGGGCCACCGCTGCAATGGCACTACTACCACAAACCGCGTTACCAGCTCCCATCAATAATCGATCAGCAATATCGACTTTGAAAATATATTTACCCAAAGCATATACAATCGTAATGACCAAAATCATATTAAGGATAATGAAACCGATTCCTTGCCAGCCCAACTTAGCAATCGTTTTAAGCGTCAAAGTTGCTCCCAATAAGGCAATACCAATTTCAATCGGGTATTTTTCGGCCCATTTAACACCACTATTATATTTTTCTCCACTAAATATGGTATTCCCTAACAGAATTCCCATTAACATGGCCAATCCTTCCGCGCCAATTTGTGGCAAATAATTCGCTAGAGCCATTGCCACCAATGAAAGTAGCAAGGCTAAAAGAATGCCACTCCACTGTCCCTTTTTTATTTGCATATTTTTCTTCCCTTCTATATCTTATTAATTTACCAAACTAGGGCGCTTGTGTAAAGTTATCAAGAAAAACACGAACAATGTACAATATAAGTATAAAATATTAGCTTTTATTAGATTTTAAAAGAATTAAAAACGAATATTATTAGGGTTTAACTTGCTTTCTTTTATAAAAACCTTTACAATTCATTTGGTTCAAAAAAGAAAAATAGTAGATATGAGGTAAATATATGTCGTCAATTGTAATTGTCGGAAGCCAATGGGGTGACGAAGGTAAGGGAAAGATTACTGATTTCCTTAGTCGCCAAGCTGATTTTGTGGTTCGCTACTCCGGTGGAGACAATGCAGGCCATACGCTGGTCATCGATGGTAAAAAATTACACGTACAGTTAATTCCTTCGGGGATTTTCCTACCCCAAGTTACCAATGTTATCGGAAATGGTGTCGTGATTAATCCCGCGACCCTCTTTGCCGAACTTGATTATTTGACACAAAACGGCGTAAACCCTAAGAACCTTCGAATCTCTAGCCGGGCGCAAGTCATCATGCCCTACCACATTCAATTTGATGCCCTTCAAGAGAGACTAAAGGACAACCAAATTGGCACAACTCACAAGGGAATTGGCCCAGCTTACATGGATAAGTTGGAGCGAATTGGTATTCGGGTTGCTGACCTCTTGGATCCAGAAAGCCTGGCCGAAAAATTACACCAAGCTTTAAAAATTAAGAATTTACAGTTAACTAAATTATTTGATGAAGAACCATTAGAATTTCAGCCAATTTATGACCAATACTTAGAATTTGGTCAACGGATGAAGCCTTTTGTAACCGATACTTCCTATTTAATTAATGAAGCCTTGGATCAAAATAAAAAAGTCCTTTTCGAAGGCGCCCAGGGTGTGATGTTAGATGTTGATCACGGAACCTATCCCTATGTCACATCTTCTAATCCAATTGCCGGTGGTGCAGTAACCGGAATTGGTATTGGCCCTAATCGGATTAACCAAGTTATTGGTGTATGTAAGGCCTATACTTCCCGAGTTGGAGATGGTCCTTTCCCAACCGAACTATTTGATGAAATCGGTAGCCATATCCGTAAAGTTGCCCATGAATACGGGGTGGTAACCAAGCGTCCCCGTCGAATTGGCTGGCTTGATGCTGTGGTTTTGCGCCATGCTAAGCGGGTTTCTGGTTTGACCTATCTTTCATTGAATTGTTTGGATGTCTTAAGTGGCCTAAAAACTATTAAGATTGCTACCCAATACGAATTAGATGGCCAATTAATCGATTACTATCCTGCTAGCAATCGTGAATTAGCTCGTTGTAAGCCAGTTTATGAAGAGCTACCTGGCTGGGATGAAGACATTACTGACTGCCAAACCCTTGATGATTTGCCAGTTAATGCCCGCCATTACTTGGAGCGTGTAAGTGAATTAGTCGACTTACCATTAGACACCTTTGCGGTTGGTCCAGATCGTGAACAAACCCACGTCTTAAAAAACGTTTGGGATGTTACTGAATAAGCGCTCAAAAATAAAGGGGAATTTTAATGCAAGTATTTGATTATGATGACGTTCAACTGATTCCAAACAAATGTATCATCGAAAGTCGACGTGAAGCTGATACCAGCGTCACATTAGGCGCTCGTAAGTTTAAACTTCCCCTAGTGGCGGCCAATATGGAGACCGTGATTGATGAATCATTGGCTACTTGGTTTGCCAGTAACGATTATTTCTATGTCATGCATCGTTTTAAGCCGACTGAACGTTTAAATTTTGTGGCCGACATGCATGCCAAAGATTTATTTGCTTCTATTAGTGTCGGAATTACTAAAACTGAGTATCAATTAATTGATGATTTGGCTGCTAAAAATTTGGTCCCAGAATATATTACGATTGATGTGGCTCATGGGCACTCTGAATTTGTGATTGCCATGATTCACTACATTAAAGAAAAGCTCCCTGCTACCTTCTTAATTGTTGGTAACTTAGGGACTCCTCAAGCCGTTAAGGAAATCGAAGCCGCTGGTGCTGATGCTACTAAGATTGGTATTGGTCCAGGGAAGGCTTGCATTACCAAGTTAAAGACTGGTTTTGGTACTGGTGGTTGGCAATTAGCGGCCTTGAAATGGTGTGCTAAGGGCGCTACCAAGCCTATCATTGCGGATGGTGGTATTCGAGAAAACGGTGATATTGCCAAGTCAATTCGTTTTGGCGCAACCATGGTCATGATTGGCTCTCGTCTAGCCGGTCATTTGGAATCACCTGGTGAAGTTGTTGAAGAAAACAATAAAAAGTATAAAAAATACTGGGGTTCTGCTTCAGCTGTTCAAAAGGGTTCTAGCCACAATGTTGAAGGCCGTCAGTTACTAGTACCCTACCGTGGTCCAATCACCGATACTTTGACTGAAATTAAAGAAGACTTACAATCTTCGATTTCCTATGCCGGCGGTAAGGATTTATCGGCCATTCGTACAGTCGATTACGTTATCCTACACTCTTAACCTAATCAGTCTAGACATGGTAAACTAATACTAGAATTGTAAAAATTTTAGGGTGGTAACAACCGTGTATAAATATTTAATTTTTGATTTGGATGACACTGTCTTAGACTTCTCGGGCGGTGAAGCTGTCAATATTCGACGAATCTTTGCAGGGCTAGGCTTAACTGACGATGACCTGACGAAAGCTATTGACACCTACCGTGGGATCAATCATAAGCTTTGGGGCCAGTATGAAATGGGAAAAATTCCCCGCAACGAAATTTTTGAAGTTCGTTTCACTAAAACCTTGAAGGCCTTGAACCTAGAAGGTAGCGGGATGGATTTGGAAGCCAAGTATTATGACATGATTTTGCATAATTACCGGATTCTTCCCCATGCTAAGCATATTTTAAATGAATTAGGTCGTAAGTATACTTTGATTGCCGGTACCAACGGACAGGCTGAACTTCAACGGATGCGCTTGAAAAAGACCGATATTGAACGTTATTTTGATCAGATTTATATTTCTGAGGAAATGGGTAGCAAAAAACCTCAAGCTAGCTTCTTTGATCAAATTTTCCAAGATAATCCTGAAATGACCTTAGACAACACCGTAATGATTGGTGATGGTCTCTATACTGATGTGCTGGGTGGTAATAATTACGGTATCGCTACCTTGTGGATTAACCATCACGGTACCTCCACACCAGAAAATATTGACCCTACTTACGAAGTTCATACCCTTGATGAAATCATGGACATACTATAAAAGCCACCTTGCGGTGGCTTTTTTTATTGGATAGCAGCGCGCAGTAAGCGAGCTGTTTGTCGTGGTGAAAATGGATTCTGTCCGGTAATAATCCGTCCATCTTGGATGGCAAAGGGTTTGTAGGCCCGAGCCTTTTTAAAACTAGCCCCCTGTTCTTGGGCAACCTTTTCATTCCAAAAGGGAATTTTTTTGAATTTACCACTTAAATATTCTTCGGTGGTGGTAAAACCGGTAATTTTCTTACCAGCAATCAAGGGGTGTCCCTGGTCATTTTGTAAGAAAAATAAGCCAGCGATTCCGTGACAAACTGAGGATAAATAACCGCCCTGCTGGTAAATTGTTTGGGCGATTTGAGCTAGACCATTATCATGAGGGAAATCCCACATAACGCCATGTCCGCCGGTATAGTAAATCGCAACATAATCAGCTGGATTAATTTCAGCTGGGCGTTTGGAATTGCGTAGCGCTCGATTTTGAAAATCACTTGATCGATAATAACCAAAAATATTTTCATCAGCAAACTTTAGACTGCGAGGATCAACCGGTACATAACCGCCATGCGGACTGACATAGTCAAAGGTAACATCACTGTCACGAAATTCATCAATAAATTCAGTTGCCTCGCCTAACCATAGACCAGTAGCATCATCAGCTTGGCCATAGGTTGGCATGTTCGTTAAAACAATTAGTATTTTTTTAGTCATAATTTTTCTACATAACTGGTAATTCAGTAGGGCTCACAATCACTGCTGATTTAATTGCTTCGCGTTTTACCATGGCTTGATAGGCACTATTAATATCAGCTAAAGCAAAGGACTGAGTGAAGACTTTTCCAGGGTTAATTTCGCCATTCAAAACTGCCTGTAACAATATTTTTTTATCATAGGTGGTAACCGAAGCCGGTCCACCAGCAATGGAAACGTTTCTTCTAAAGGTTGTAGCTAAGTTTTGATCCTTGCCATGTGGCAAACCAACCCGTCCAACTGTAGCTCCTGGCCGGGCGATAGCAAAGGCCGTAGCGGTTGATTCCTCAGTACCGACACACTCCAAAACTGCATCCGCACCAGCCCCATTGGTCATAGACATTACTTGCTGAATGGCTTCATCGCCACGTTGGGCAATAATATCAGTTGCACCAAAGGCCAACGCTAATTTTTGACGATCTTCATGGCGGCTCATGGCAATAATTCGCCTAGCGCCTCGCATTTTAGCCGCAATTACGCCACAAAGGCCAACGGCCCCGTCACCGATAACTACCGCCGTATCGCCTTTACCAACTCGCGCAGTTCGAGCCCCATGATAGCCAGTCGGCATCACGTCCGCTAAAGTTAAGAAAGACTTAATCATACCGGCAGTGTAGTCGGCCGGTTGACCTGGAATCTTGACCAGCGCCCAATTCCCATGTTGGTAACGGATATATTCAGCCTGATTACCTGACGAATAATTATCAGAATGAGATAGACAGCTACCCTCATAGCCTGCCAAACAAGCGGCACAGTGGCCACAACCATGATCAAATGGCGCAATCACAAAATCACCAGCCTTTACCGTATCAATTGCTGATCCAGTTGCCTCCACAATGCCAATGGCTTCATGACCACCGTTTTGGGAATTAGTAGTTTTGTCGTCCAAACCACGATAGGCCCATAAATCAGAACCACAAACACAGGCCATTAAAACTCGAATAATTACATCATCATCGGCCTGGATTTCAGGTTTTGCAACCTCTTGGATTTCTACCCGACCAGCTTTAATAAAAATTGTATCTTTCATCAATATCCTTCTTTCCTACTTTAAAATCGTTAAAATTTGGTCTATTGAAACACGGTCAGCTTGAATTTTATTAATAGCAGCGGCCTCATCAATATACCCTAGACCGATTCCTAAAATAGGTACCTGATCATTGGGTAGCTGTAGGTTAGTACGTAAAGCATCAGCATATTTCACAAATTCAAAGGCTGGTAAGGAACCGAGTCCCTGATCAGCTGCAGCCAACATGATATTTTGACTAAAGGCACCCAAATCAATTAGCGACCACTCGGAATAGTCTTGCGGTAACGATAGGTATACCACCGCCTGTGCTTGGTACATTTCATCGGCTGCCGCTGTGGTTAATAGGCGCCAGTCAATGCCGACATGTTCAATGTTGCCCTCAAACCAGGCATTCATATTAGCCTGTGAGCGATCGTCCCATTCGTTTTTAGGACGGTACGGAATCACAGAATCAGTATGAACACTCGTATCTTGGTTCAACTGAGCATGGTCTTGTCGCATTTTTTCTAAGGTGGTACCGGTAGCAATTCGGACTTGAACCGGCTGACTATTGACCCAGGAAGGTGCTTTTTGGGCCAAGCGGATGATATTTTCTAGAACAGTTGAATCAATTTTTTGATCAGTAAAGGCCCGACTAGCGTGCCGATTCATAACTACTTTTTCAAATTCCATGAGTGATTTCCTTTAAATAATGACGTTAAAATCAAGGCGATGAGCATTAATTTTGTATAGGCCATTATGAACTTTTAGGCAGGAAATTTCAAATTGGTATAAGAAAAAAACGACCAATCGGCCGTTTTTAAACTTAAAACTTACCCCAATACTTTTCCATGGTCGTTAAACCAATTCCAGGGTTAAAGCTGTTGGTTGGGTCATTACGCTTGTAGTGTTCAACCAAAGCTGGTGCAGCGTGGTACAGGTGGCCGACGTTGTGTTCAGCTGGATAAATGGCATTCCTTTCATCCAACAATTTCAACATCTCAACCTTAACATCGTGAGCTTTAACACCCTTCTTCAAGATGTAATCTTGATGCATAACGTGGTCTAAGAAGTGACCATAGTAAATCTTGTATTCAATCTTGTCTTCGATTTCCTTTGGCAAATGCTCGAACCAGTCAAACTCATTTCGTGGCAAGGCAATATCCAAAGGTAAGATTTCGATTTTGTCATCTTGGAAAACTTCTGAATAACGAATCGCCACCCCAGCGGTGACATAACGATGGGTGGCAACACGCTCGGCTTCCTTAGGGGTAGCCTCGAAGTAGTCCCCTTCTTCGTTTTCAAAGAATGACTTCAAGAATTCACGAGCCTCTTCAACCCCATCACCAGCCATTTTCAACTGCAGGTAGTGATCATACTTTTCAGCAAATTCGTCCATCCGCTTTGGCAACTGGTTGGGGAAAATTTGACCCAAATGTTGCAAAACTCGGTCAGGGAAATAAGGCTTAAAGGTTGGAATGTGGTCCAGAATTCGCTCAGTGGTTGACTTCATGCCAAATAAGTAAGGCAAGGCATTGGTACCGATTGTGTCAATCACAATCAAGGAATCCTTACCATATTTCTTAGCCATGTCATAGGCCACCTTGTGCATGTACTCACCAGAAACTGGCAAGTTTTTAAACTCGGATAGGATGTGACGACGCAAACGCTCAAAGACAGCAGGATCGTTGGTCCCCAAGTAGAACATCTGATAATCTTTGGCCTTAGGGAAAGTGTCCAAACGAACAGCAAAGGCAGCTAACTTACCTGATGAACCAGAGACTTCATAAAGTTCCTCGGGGTCTGCGTTGTAGCGGGTTGGCGTGTCGGCATCGATGTCACGCACTCGCTTTTCATAGTCGCGGTTATGACCAACACGTTCAGTACTGTCGGCAACGTGTTCCGTATCGAAATTACGGTTTTCTAAATTAGTAATAATTTCTTCAGGGGTGCTACCCAAATCAATTCCTAGGTGGTTAACCAGGTGGAGTTCATCGTTCTGGTCAATTTGAGCGTATAAAGACAATTCAGTATAGGCTGGTCCACGTTGAATCAAAGCCCCACCGGAATTGTTGTTGATACCACCAATGACCGAGGCCCCTAAATTAGAGGAACCAATCACTGAGTGAGGTTCACGATTCACCGTTTTTAGTGTGTTTTCCAGTTTGTACAAGGTTGTCCCAGGAAAAGCCAAAACTTCCTTGCCCTGGTTAAGCAACTGAACACCTTTAATCCGAGTTCCATTCACCACCACACAGTCACGATCGTAACCAGGGGCTGGAATGGAACCCTCAGTTAAACTAGTGTTGGATGCCTGCATAATGATAATGATATTGTTGTCGTGTAGGACTTTTAATACCTGCCATAGTTCCATCAGCGTTCCTGGTAGAACAACTGCCAAGGCATCCCCCCGACCACTGCGGTAGCCTTTCCGGTAACGCAACGACTTGGCTGGGTCGGTCACAATATGATGCTCACCGACCACTTTTGTTAATTCTTCAACTACGGTCATAATTAATCTCCTTGCTTTTCTCACAATTTAATGAGAGAACTTCTAGGTTTATTATGCCACTTTTGAGCGGTTTTAGGTGATAAATTTGTGAAAAATGTAAGCGTTATCTGAAAAGGAAGAAAAACCGACCAAGCGGTCGGTTTTAGCATGAGGAACTAAACTTTTTCTTTTAAACTATTGTAAACATCATCAACAAACACCTGCGCAACGCGCTTCTTGAATTCATTATTGTTTAACAGTACTCGGAAGAAATCTTGATTCTGAGCATAACCATCAGTTAGAGCCGTATCAATTTCATCATTGAAAGTGAATTTAAAATCATCTCGTGAATTAACCTGTGCTGATTGCTTCAGCTTTTGATTCTTCTTCATCAATTCCCTGACAGCAATTGCTCCCGTGACGCCGACTGTACCATCAATATTTAATTCAAGTTGTTCATTAATTTCTTCGATAATTTCAGAAAGTTTTTTCTCTTGATCCTCTGAAATATCACTAACACTTGGTTTATTAAGTTTAATCTGATATTCAGCAGGCATTTCAGCTACATGAAATTCTCCAGTTTGCTTATGTCGCATATAATCAACGACAATCTTATCGGCAATGGTGAAATCATCATTACCCAAACGTACATCAATCATCTTAACTAGTGATTGAAGATAGTTATATTTTTCGTGCAGAACTTCGTTTTGATAAGCAGTGGCTTGAATTAAGAAAGTATACATTCTAATGAAACTACGAATATCTTTTTTAATATTCAATTGTTCCTGTTCGTCAAATCGTTGCACACTGGCATAACCTTGATTCAATAAAGCAGTCATCTTCTGTTTATCTCGACTATTACGTTTAGGTTGATACAAAAAATTATTAAATTCATGAACTATGTCACTATCTAAAATTTCATAACTATCAATTTTGCGCTCTAATTCTAAAATATCAGCAGGGGAAATAGTTTCTGATAGAACCGTTTTATGGTAGTAAGGTGCAAAAGACTTATTAATGTCATCATAAGAGTTTTTAAAATCTAAAATAAAAGTCTTCTTATTATAGCCCTTAACAATCCGGTTCAATCGTGACAAAGTTTGTACAGCAGCAACATCTCTTAATTTCTTATCAACATACATGGCTACTAATTTGGGTTGGTCAAAACCAGTTTGGTACTTATTAGCCACAATTAACACTTGGTACTGCTCACTATCAAATTTATCCTTAAGGTTCTCTTCACTAAATCCGTTCATGCCTGCTTCAGTAAATTCTTGATTATATAAATCAACTTTACCAGAAAAAGCAATAATGGCTTCAATACTAGTGATATGATGTTCCTTCATGTAGCGCTTAAAGGCTTGCTGATACTTAACGGCTGCTTCTCGTCCAGAAGTTACAATCATGGCTTTTCCATTGCCACCAAGCTCAGCCATAATATCGTGGGTCACAAAGTGATCCATGATAATTTCAACCTTACCTTTAATATTCTCATCTGATAATTCAACGAACTTAGCAATTCTACGTTTAGCAATTGTAGACTTAAATTCCGGATCAGCTTCAATCGATTTATTGAGCTTATAATAAGTTTCATAAGTGACATAGTTATTTAAAACATCTAGTATGAAACCTTCTTCGATGGCTTGTTTCATAGAGTACACATCAAATGGCTCTTTACCAATACCATCTTCTGTTGTCGTTCCAAATAACTGTAAGGTTGTAGCTTTTGGTGTGGCTGTAAAGGCGATAATCGAAACATTATCTTGTTTTCCCGTACGGGCAATTTCTTGTTCAATTACATCACCAGTTGAAACCTCTTGGACTTCATCAATGCTACCATCGGCAACATCCGTTTCAGTTAATACTTGGCTAACGGCACTCATATAGGAACCAGTCGTTGAACTGTGCGCCTCATCAATTAAAATAGCAAAATTTTTATCAGCGGTTGGTCCGGCAGTCATCCAATCAGATTTATTAATTTGGGCAAATTTATGAATTGTAGTAGCAATAATTTTAGTATTACTAGCCAGGGCATCCGCTAAATCACTGGAGGTTGCCTTATCCCCCATCACTTTAATTAAATCTTGCTGATGATTGATGGCTGAAACAGCTTCTTGTAGTTGACGGTCAACCACAATTCGATCAGTAACGATTAAAACTGTGTCGACAACAGGTTGATTTTGTGCATCGTGAAGACTGGCCAAGCTATGAGCTAGCCAGGCAATTGTATTGGTTTTTCCTGAACCAGCAGAATGTTGAATTAGGTAATTACTTTCAGTGTGGTTAAGGCGCATATCATCTAAAACGCGTGAGACCGCTCGCCTTTGCTGATATCGTGGGAATATTAAATCTTTTTTACTAGGTTTTTTAGGGTCTACTTTTAAGAAAATGAATCGCTCAATTAATTGGAAAATGCTTTCTTTGGTAAAGACATTTTGCCATAAGTAGCTTGTATCCGGTCCCTCTTCATTGTGCGGATTTCCGGCACCTTGATCAATTCCGTCTCCTTTACCAATGTTAAAAGGTAGAAAATAAGTATCTGCCCCTTTCAGTTGCGTTGTTACAAAGACTTCTAAGGTATCTACCGCAAAACTTGCTAATACACCTTTATTAAATTGGAATAAGCGGTTTTTGGAATTGCGCTTTTTTAATTGACGCATTGCATCTTGGACACTTTGACCATTAGCATTGAATTTTAATTCAAGGGCAAATAAAGCTAAACCGTTCAAAAAAATAACTAAATCAATGCGGTCTTCATGCTCATAGTTAACCTCTTCCATCACCGATAAATGATTGAAGTCATAGAGCTGGTTAGCTTTCTCATTAAATGAAGTGGCCAGCGTATGAAACATTAGGTCAAGCTTCTGATTTTCTAGAAAAACGCCATTTTTTAAGCTATACAAAAAGCCACCTTTAATGATTTCTTGATTAATCATATTAAGAATGGTTTCTTTTTTGAACTTCTTGAGGAGTTTATCAATCGTTTTTTCTTGGGTATTGACTAGAAATTCCCAAAGTAACTCCGGATCCATGGCAAGCCGAGAATCATACTTTTTAGATGAACGCTTTTCAAATCCATTTTTCTCAACTAAGTCAGATAAAATCCATTGTTGGAAGTCGTAACGTTCTTTGATGTTGGGTAATGGCATGTAATCCTCCTCCATAGATCTATTATCTTAAAGATTTGCTTGTGTTTCTTCGTGAATTTCATTTGTCCAAATTTGACCATCTAAAATTGCTGCTAATGTTCCTACAGATTCTTCGGACACATATAATTCAACTGGCTTTTGATTTTTATCATATGAAACTTTAAGTGGCCTATGCATGTTTTTTAAACTACTTTGTAACTTATTATTAGCTTTGACTATATTTTCAATAGGATATTGTTTATCGTCATCAATATCTCTCGCAAATTTTTTAGCAATATTTACATTTTTATTGTTGAAAAATTCATCTGGATTAAATTGATTATTGTCCCAACTAACAGGAATGTTATCAATAGAAATTGTTCTTTTTTTATCTGGATTCGAGTCAGCAAATTGTTTAAATTTACTCTTCGCGTATTTAAAATAAGAATCTTTTAAATTAAATGCTTTTTCGTAGGAACTCGGATTGTGTACAAACAACTGTATTGTTGGTGTATCAGCTTCTTCATTGTAGATTGCGGACGCAAAAATTAACGGTTCTATTAAAATTAAATCTTCTAAAGAAAAAGATGACCTATTGGGATTTATAACATCTGGATACTGCACAGGTTGTGTCTGTAATAAATTTTTATTTTTTAATACATGGTATCTAGGAATAAATCTGGCAAAATGATATACAGTTATTCCTTTATCATTTTGTGATTCAATAACATAAAATCGATATCCATCCAAATCACCCGTAGAATTTAATTTTTCTCCACTAGGGGTTGATAAACTGGTAACTTTTTTTATATCAGTTAATAAATTAAATTCTTCTTGAAAAAATGTTTCTTCCCGCTGACTAATATTGATTTGATATGGAGTAGCTTCCTTAATAATACCTCCACTAAATCTCCCAAGCTTACTTTGAGCTTCTTCAAAAGAAGTATATTCTCCAAATTTTGTATCATTCCATACAGAATCAAATTCATCATTTTGTTCAGGTAATTGAACACTACCAATAGGGTCTTCATGATTGTCAAAAAAATTTCTACTTTTCCATGCAACTAAAAAAATATTTTTAATCTTTTGCATTATTATTCTCCTGTACCACATATAAACGATTTCTTGTATCCGTGGATGCAAACGGGACAATTCTTTTTATACCTGTTAATCGATACATAAGATCTTTCCGATTCATTAATATCCAATACTTATCTTCTATTACTATAGTATCTTGTTTCATTAGTACCAAAATGATATTTGGTACGGCATCACTACTATTCATTACATACAGCCAAATTAATAATTGAACAATAAAAAAAATCAAAATTTTAATTAAAATTGAATTAGACCATGAAAAAGAAAGAGTTCCTGAACTAAATACTGTACCTAATAGGTAACCTATTAAATTAGGGTTCACTTTATAAAACCCATGAGTTTCTACACATAAAATATTAGATTGTCCATTTTTATAAGGTGTTTTATCAAAATCATTAAAATTAATTTCTATAATTCGTGTAGCTTTAATTTTATTTCTTTTTATCTTTATAAAGTGAAACAAAACAAATATAGATATCACAGATATTATAGTAAAAATGTACAGTACTACCCACTGTAACTCCCGTAAAATAAATATAGTTCTTTGGGATCCAATCGGCCAATATATTTTTAGTACAGTGTCACTTAACTCCGAAAAAATTCGTAGAATGAAGATAATATACGCTGGAATCATTGAAGTCCAAAAATACGAAAATTTAAAACTCCATTTTGTTCCAAAAAACATTATTTCACCTGCTTTTTTCCCGTAACATAGCTATAGATTAAGGTGTTTTTTTGCCTAGTAAGTACCGTAACTTGCAATTCTTTATTTCGTATAATTCTATCGACTATACAAATTTTCCTAGTCAAATTATCGACAATACTAATTTGTTCCTCACTACTGGGAACCGCCATTTTTAACCCATCCCATTCAGATTTGTTTAAAGTTTTAAGTGAAACATCGATTTGTTCTGAGACAATCTTTTCCATTCCAACTTTTAATACATAGAATGTAAATAATCGGTTTACAGAAGATAAAAGACTAAATCTAATTACATGATCTGTATACAAAGAGTTGTTTTTTGGAATTTGGATTGATCCCGCACCATTTCTTGCAACTAAAATATCAAGATTTGTAGTCAATTTATTATTGGGAAAAAATTTAAAATCCCCCTTAATTGGTAATTGACCAGCTGTATAAATTAACTGATTTCCATTTTTATCCCAATCATTTTTTGTAATGGATATACCTGTATTAGCATTTTCATAAAGATATTTAAATCTTTTTACCTCCCACCCCTTCGGCACCTCACCAATCCACTCAACGCCAGAATCTTTCATCTCAACTGTTGGATCTAATCCCTTTGTGACAGCTTGATAAATCACGCTCTTACGATATTCTTTCAACTTCTCAATTTGTTCATTTAGTAAGCGTTTAGCTTCATCAAGTTTTGATATTTTTTCGTCTAGAAACGAAACTATCTTCTCTTGCTCTTTTAGACTTGGTAAAGCAAATCTAAATTCCCCCATTTTTTCTTGAGAAAGAGAACTCATAGTACTACCACTAGAAACTAATGAAAAATAATTTTCAAATTCAAGTGAACTCAACACATAATATAAAAACAAATTTATATACCTATTGTGCAAAGGACGCATTACTAATAAATGGCTATTTAAAGAAGCCTTATTGGGCAAAATATCAATAAATGCTAGTTTTCCTACTGTACCATCTTTAGTAACTAGTAAATCTCCTTTCTTTAACTGTATTTCGGGAGCTTCATCATATCTTATATTTGAAATATGATAGGAAGTATCCCAATTAACACGGCCATTTTTAAAGTCTGTTCCCGTAACTAGATACGGTCCTTTTTCTGTAAATTCTTCTGCCTTTAATCCTTGCCATCCTATACGGCCTTTCATATAGGTAAAATATTTAATTTTAGTAATTTCCCAATCACTAGGAATTTCACCAATCCATTCAACACCACTAGGTTTCATTGACTTTGTCATTTCAATTCCTCCAGTAACGTTTGCAATTGAGCTTCCAAGTCTTGGAATTCCTTTAGAAGGACTTCTGCTTTTTCGGGGGCCTTATACTCATAAAAGTAACGAGTAAATGGAATTTCAGCACCAGTTTTATTTTCATCCCAATAATGGGCATCCGGCACATGCGGATATACTTCGCGTTCAAAATATTCATCAACGTTTTCAGATAATTTGATAATTTCTGTATCCTTGGTCGTCTTATCATAGACAACTCCATCCGCAATTTCACCCATCTTATCTTTTTTCTTAGTCGTAATGACTTTAGCCGTTTTATCCATTTCACTCATAGCCAAGGCCATTGCGTTACGGTTAGCTGGCGTTAATTTAAAGTCTGACAAGAGCGTTTGGAGCATAGCCGAAAACTCTTCAAAGTCATCATAAGTTTTTTCAGATTTAGCTTCTTGAAACGTTGCAATCAGAGCTTGCTGCATTGCTTTACCGTCTTCTAACTTGCGCACCGTCTTTTCTTGCTTAGCATTGCGTGGTTCAATTTCCATCAATTCGTTATATTTGACTTCATCAAAAAGCTTGGTAAAGAACTGGATACCTTTCACATTTTCAATTGTTTCATCATTAATGGCACCACGTCGTTGCAAGGGCTGCATAACTGTATACTCTTTATACACAAATTCATTTGTATCAAAAATTTTGACATGTTTATTTTCAGTATTAGCTTGATACCACTTAACAATATCAGCAATATTTTCATCCGATAATTCACGCCGCTTTTGTCCCAATGACTTGCGTAAGGGTACAAATTCATTGGTCGCATCGATGAATTGCACCTTATTTTGACGTTCAGCTGGTTTGTTTTTATTGTAAAGCCAGATATAAATTGAAATACCAGTGTTATAAAAGAACTGACCGGGTAGGGCAACAATTGTTTCTAACAAATCATTTTCTAAAATATAACGCCGTATCTGACTCTCACCAGAAGTTGTACCACCTGAAAATAGTGGTGAACCATTAGAAATAATCGCCGCACGACCCGTTTTATCTAATTTTTTCAGGGCATGCAAATGGAACAACCATTGTGCATCCCCACTGGTTGGCGTATCAACAAAGCGGCCTTCTCGTCCGTCAGTGGCCACCCATAATTCATGGTCCTTTTTAACCGCTGCTTCAACTCCGTCATCGGCATCCTTACCACCCCAACTTTGACCAAATGGTGGATTAGCAATTACAAAGCTCATATCAATATCTTGAAATGGATCGGGATCTTTAAGTGTGTCAACATTCACGAAATTATCAGAATCATCCTGACGAATTAACATATCCGCCTTACCAATACCATAGGTTTCATCGAGGTATTCTTGCCCAAACAACCGAATATTTACCTTATTATTTAATTGTTCAATGTATGACTTACTAGTAGCCAACATTCCACCTGTACCGGCCGCCACATCTAAAATTTTAATTTCTTTGTTATCCCTAAACAAATCATTATTAGCGCCAGCTAAGAGTAGGTTAACCATCAAGCCAATTACTTCACGAGGCGTGTAATGGGAACCAGCTTCCTCATTTTCAGAAAAGCGGCGGATAATATCTTCAAACATGTAACCCATTTTAATTGTATCCACAGCACTGGGTGACAATTTAGGAACTAACTCAGAAAACTTCTTAATCACGCCATATAGACGTCCTTTATCACTAAGGGTTGCAATCTGTTCAGAAAATTTTAGATTTTTTAAGATATCTTGAACTCGTGGTGAGTAGCCCTCTAAATAACTTTCAAAATTAGTCCTAATGTTATCTGGATCGCCCAAAAGATTGGTTAGGGTAAAGCGACTTGTATTGTAGTACTTGTAGCCCGAGATATGCTCTAATATTTGTCTTGGTGTATTCTTATCCTTATCATAGGCTGTCAATACTGCATCTTTAGTGGGCAGTAAAGCTGCTTCCAAGCGAGCAAGCACAAACATAGGAATAATGACATCACGATATTTGTCAGCACGATAGGCACCCCGTAAAGTATTGGCAATTGACCATACTAAAGAAACTTCAGTTGCGATATTTACATCATTTTTTTGAAAAATTGGTAAATTTAAATTATTCATTAATTATTCTTCCACTCTTTTACGTAATATTACTTATTAGTAGTATATCTGTTTTCAACAGGTATTTGTCACTATCCATAACATACAGTATCACTAAAAAAATTGACGTACATTATCCCGTACGTACATAATAAAAACATAAGCGAGGTATCACTATGGAGAAAATTATCAATCCTACGAAAGCACGCACTAATCTTTTTTCACTCATTAAGGATACAAATCAAGATTCTCAGCCGATTATTATTGCCGGTTCAGATGATTCTCGTAGTGCGGTACTAATGGGTAAGGCTGACTACGACGCTATGCAAGAGACCATGGCATTGATTTTAAATGGTCAGCTACAAGATACACTCAATCGTGAACAAGACGAATCAATTAATCTAGATCAAATGATTGCTGAGATTAATGATGAGCAGTAATTGGCAAGTTGAAATTAAATCATCCGCCAAAACTGACTTGAAAAAGATTTTAAAGAGTCCTCTCTGCCAATCTTTTATGGAAATTAAGCAAGTACTAGTGGATAATCCCTATCAACCCAGTCATTCTTTTGAAAAATTAACACCACCTGTTGCCGGCTTCTATTCTAGACGGATTAATAGTCAGCATCGCGTGGTATACACCGTTAATAAAGCGGCAAAGACCGTTACGATTTACTCTTGTAGGTTCACCACAGTCACAGTGCAGTCTAACCGAAAAATAACCAATTAAAAAATAAACAGCCCGTTGTCGATCAAATACCGACAACGGGCTGTTTTTAGTTTCTGGAATATAACTTATTAATAGCTTTTCTTCACGAACGCTTCATGTACTGAAATCCGTTTAAAAGACTGACCCTTTCAAGATCAATTTTATTTTGACGCTTTAATTGTTGTAGCATTTTATCTAAATCTTTTTCTTTTAGCTTAGCGCCAATTTGCTTTTGACGAGTTGAATTATTTACCATATAATAACCTCCTCTTTTCTTGAATTATAGCACGAGTTAATTAACTTATCTGTTTCATTTGCCACTGTTTATATATTTTAGCTAAAAAAGTTAGCCTTCCACTATCTTGAAGAAAAATAAAAAATTCATAGTTCTCATTGATGATATCAAAAATTGTATTTTTCATTAATTCTTCTATCATAGCTTCATCTACTAACTGATAATAAATGGAACTAATAACATTATCCAAATACTCAAAATAATAAAATAAACCATGCTCTAGGCTCAGTGATATCTTCTTTTCAACTAGAATTGTATATATTTTATTGTTAAATGGCCTTTTAAAATTATTTGATTTTTCAAAGTGTTCTAAATCCAAATTGATATCCTGTTGAATTATTTTTAATTCAGATATTTGATTTAAAAAAGAGCGACTAACTTCCATCGTGTATTTTTTAATAGATATTGTATCCGCTAAATTATTTCGTCTTTGCGTTTTAGTATACGTAAAAGTTGCAATTATAACGCCAAAAGCTCCTAATAAGTACGAAGCACCATGGAGTAATTTAAAAACACTCCATGGTAACGGTGGTAGATAGAATATCTTAAAAATAATGTGTAAAATCATGTTTTTAACTTCCATAATGGATTATACGAATTTTGATTTCATTTTATTTATTCAAATGCCTTCCAACCAAAAAACCAGCCCCTCGGCTGGTTTTTACTTCCCCTCAATCTCTGCCACAAAACGCTTAATCATTTCCTGACCAGCTGGTGTGCCGATTGATTCTGGGTGGAATTGTACCCCATAAATTGGCAAGCTATCATGCTCAATAGCCATCACTTCCCCATCATCAGTGGCGACGCCCGTCACTTTGAAATGAGCGGGCAAGTGGTCTTTATCAACAATCAAGGAATGATAACGCATGATGTCAACATCTGGCGCTTCATCAAACAACTTAGACTGACTAGTCTTCATCTGCGACATCTTCCCGTGACGAATCTCAGGAGCATGGGCGACCTGACCGCCAAAGACTTCGCCAATTGCTTGATGACCCAGACAAATGCCTAACATCGGTTTATCTTCGGCGTGTTCTTTAATCAGCGCTTCCATCTGGCCGGCTTGGTCCGGTGAACCTGGACCTGGCGAAAAAATAATCCCATCGGCCTGTTGGGCAACAGCCTCTAATTCTGGATCATCATTGCGTAATACTTGAACTTCCGTTAACTGACCGACAATTTGGGCCAAATTATAGGTAAAAGAATCGTAATTATCTACCAGTAAAATCATGATAAACCTCCAACATGCAACAAGGCTCGGGCCTTATTAAGCGTTTCTTGATATTCATTAGCCGCAACTGAGTCATAAACAATTCCGGCACCAGCTTGCACGTAACCCTTCTTATCCTTGACAATCATTGTTCGAATACCAATGGCAAAGTCCATTTGATTATCCTGGGACAAATAACCAACTGCACCAGCGTAAACACCGCGTTTAACAGGTTCCATCTCATACAACCGTTGCAAAGCACGAACCTTAGGCGCACCCGACACGGTACCAGCCGGCAAAGTTGCCTTTAAAGCGGCAATTGCTGGTGTATCGGCCTTTAATTTCCCTTGGACTTCGGACACCAAATGCATGACATAACGGTATTTTTCAATATCCAGCAAACGAGTGACCTGCACGGAACCATATTCACTAACCTTACCAATATCATTGCGCCCCAGATCAACTAGCATGCGATGTTCAGCTAATTCCTTTTCATTGCTAAGCAAGTCATCAGCCATTTGCTGGTCAACAATTGGATCAGCACTGCGTTTACGGGTGCCCGCAATCGGATTAGTCGTGACGACATCGCCGCGGACCGTTACCAAACTCTCTGGTGAAGCCCCAATAATCTGGTAATCACCATAATCTAGAAAATACATATAGGGGGATGGATTTGACCGTCGTAATTGACGATAAAAATCAAAGGGTTGGTCAACGAAATCAAAAGAGAATCGTTGCGATGGTACGATTTGGAACATATCTCCGTCAGTAATCAATTCCTTAGCCCGTTCGACAATCGCTTCAAACTGTTCCGAGGTCAGATTAGATTTTGGTTTTAGCTCATGCAAATGGACTGGCAGGACCTCAGCGGGACTAACCTGATGCAACTTAACTTCCAAGTTTTCAATGACCTGGTCCAAATCCGTCCGACCAGAATAAACATTATCGGCCACAAGGGTCATGGTTTGAGCTTGATGATCAAAAACGACAAAGGTTTCATATAAGAAAAGATGGGTATCAGGCATGCTCAAGTCATTAGCTGGCTGCTTCCCTAATTTTTCATAAACGGCAATTGTATCAAAACCAACATAGCCAATCGCCCCACCTTGAAATGGCAAACCTTCAATTGGTTCATCCTGATGAACGACCAGTTCTTGTAAGGCCTGCAGTGGATCATCGGTAGTCTGGGTTTGACCGTCAATGACTACCGTCTGTCCCGTTGATTCAAATTCGTGCACTGGGTCCAAAGCAATTACCGAATAACGGGATGATTCGGCTTGATGGCCCATCGATTCTAGCATGAAACTGTGCTTCCCACGTAGGCGGAAATAGGCACTAACCACCGTGGTCGTATCAGCGTCAATGATTTTTACTTTACGCATTTTGAGCCTCTTTCATTTTGGTAATGAATTCAGTCAAATAAGGGCCGGCATCGTGGGGATGATGGGCGATGATATCAACAATCGCTGAACCAACAATGATGGCGTTGGCTGCTGGGAACTGACGCGCTTGCTCAACTTGGCTAATCCCAAAACCAACCGCCACCGGAATATCACTGTACTGGCGAATCTGCTCAATTAATTGATTGGCTTCGTTGGAAAGCTTTTGTCGCGTACCTGTGATTCCTAGCGAAGAGACCACATAGACAAAACCAGAGGCATTTTTCAAAATAGCTGGCAAACGCTCTCCCGACTGACTGGTTACTAACTGAATTAAATCTCGTTCATACTGCTTAGCCAATGCCAGGAACTCGCCCTGCTCTTCAAGTGGCAAATCCGGCAAAATGATTCCCTGGACATCAAAGGCCTGCATTTGAGCCAGAAATTTTTCATAACCGTATTTAAATACAATATTGGTATAGGTTAAAAATACTAAAGGTACATCCGTTTTTTGGCGAATCTTAGCGACCGTTTCAAAAACTTTAGCAGTCGTTGAGCCGTTATTTAATGCCCGTTGATCAGCGCTTAAAATGGTTGGGCCATCGGCACTCGGATCACTAAAGGCAATCCCCAGCTCGACCACATCAGCGCCGGCTTGAGCCATATCGACCACATACTCAACGGTATGATCAAAATCAGGGTCACCAACGACGGTAAAGCCGATAAAGTTGCCCTTGTCTTGTAATGTTTGGGTTAATGATTTCATGATAACTCCCTTACTATTTGTACTAAGCGTTGCATAGTAGCTAAGTCCTTGAGACCGGCCACTTCACTTCCTGAAGATATATCAACGACTGCTGGTTGCGTTTGGGCAATAGCCGTCGCTAAATTATCGACGTTCAAACCCCCAGCCAAAATGGTTGGCGTTGGACTGTCTTCTAATAACTGCCAATCAAAATTTTGACCACTACCAGCACCGGCATCAACTAAACGGTAATCGGCCTGAGTCGTAACCTGCTGGCCAGGTTGCATGACTTGAATAACCGGTAATCCAGCTGCTTGTAGCTGAGCGACCATGCGTTCATCTTCTTGGCCATGCAACTGCACATATTGAATGATGCCCTGATAAGCTAAAATTTCAGCTAAATCTTGGTTAACAAACACCCCAACTAATGGAATTTTAGGATCTAAGTCCCGTCGCATGGCTTTTGCCAAGTCACGATCGACACTACGACGATGACCTGGCGCCAAAATAATCCCAGCAAAATCAGGTTGAACTTGATTTAAATAAGCCACATCAGCCAAACGAAAATTACCACAGAGTTTAATCTTGGTCATGGCTAAAGCCTCGTAAACGATTAATTTCAGCCACCTTATCGGGTGCTCTCATAAAAGTTTCACCAACTAAAATCCCGTTAATGCCGGCTTGCTCTAGCTGCAACACGTCGCTACGGCTTTGAATCCCCGATTCAGAAATTACCGCAATATCGGCTGGAATGTTTTCACGGAGCCGTTGTGTATTGCCAAAATCAACCGTAAAGTCCTTCAGATTACGATTATTCACGCCAATAATTTCCGCCCCCGCTTGCACTGCTCGTTGAATTTCGTCTTGGTCATGGGCTTCGACAATTGCCGATAAGCCTAATTCTTGCGCCAAAGCCAAATAATCGGTTAGCTGCTGATCGGATAAAATCGCTACAATTAGCAAAATTGCACTAGCGCCAGCCGCTTTAGCTTCATAAATCATGTAAGGATCAATGGTAAAATCCTTCCGCAATACAGGGACATCGGTTGTAGCCACAACAGCCTTTAAAATATCTAGGGAACCCTTAAAATACTCTTCTTCGGTTAAGACCGAAATCATGTCGACTTTGGCCTGCGTATAGTCACGAGCAATTTGCCGATAATCAAAGGCTTCACGAGGAACGATTTGCCCCTTGGATGGTGAAGCCTGCTTAATTTCAGAAATGACTGTAATTGGTGCTTGGGCTAACTTTTGATTCAACACCAAGGCTGGTCTTTGATCGGCAGCTTGTTCAATCTGAGCCTTTAAATCAGCCAAAGACACTTGTTCTTGGCGCCGAGCCATATTTTTTTTAGTAGCAGCTACTAGGTCATCTAAAATCATTTCAGGCCTCCTTGGTCGCCGTCCGTAGTTTAGCTAATTGCTGATAGGCCGAACCATCATGGAGCAAGTCCTGGGCTAAGGCCAAACCTTCTTTAAAATTAGCTACTTTCTGGTCAGCTAACAGAGCCATGGCAGCGTTAATCAGGACAATATCAGTCTTTGGACCAGCTAATTTACCAGTCAGAATGGCCTTAGTAATCTGGGCATTATCGGCTGGCTCGCCCCCTTGCAATTCGGTCAAATCACAAGTTTTAAAACCAAATTCCGTTGGATCAAAGACCGTTTCACTAACCTGACCATTTCGCAAAATTGCCATATCCGTTTTAGTTGTCAGGGTAACTTCATCTAATCCGTCTTGTCCATTAACCAAAATAGCATTTTTAACTCCCAATTCATTTAAAACGTGGGCCAGTGGTACTAACAGATGCTTAGAGTAAACACCCATCAGCATGCTCTGCGGCCGAGTCGGATTGACCAAAGGACCCAAAACATTAAAGACTGTTCGGAAACCAAGGGCCTTACGAACATTAGCGACATATTTCATGGCTGGATGATAAGTCCGGGCAAATAAGAACGTTTGACCAACTTCCTTAAGGACTTGAGTGGCTTGATCGGGATTGAGGTCAATATTGATACCCAAGGCTTCTAACGCATCAGCGGTCCCCGACTTGGAACTCGCTGCCCGGTTACCATGTTTGACTACCGGAACGCCGGCGGCTGAAACAATAAAACTAGCCGTTGTCGAAATATTAAAAGTGTTGGACATATCGCCACCAGTGCCGACAATATCCATGGCCTGTAATTCGGCTGGAATCTTAATACTATGGTCAATCATAGCCTGGGCTGAACCAGTAATTTCTGGAATCGATTCATTCTTGACTGCCAAGCCCATCAAATAAGCAGCAATTTCAATGTCTGAAGCTTGACCTGACATAATTTCATTCATAACGTCTTGAGCCATTTGAGCACTCAAATCTTGACGCAGCGATAAAGTTTTTAAAGCAGCTTGCATTTTACTCATGTAGGTCAACTCCTTTGTAGCGAGCAATGGCAGCAACATCCTTATCCCCACGGCCACTCAAGGTCACCATAATCTGTTGATCAGGGCGCATGGTTGGCGCTAATTTCATGGCATAGGCCAAGGCGTGAGAACTTTCAATGGCAGCGATAATTCCTTCTTGTTTAGCAATATATTCAAAGGCTTCCACGGCCTCATCATCGGTAGCCGGTACATACTGGGCTCGATCAATGTCCCGTAAGTAGGCATGTTCTGGACCAATTCCGGGATAATCTAGTCCCGCCGAAATACTATAAACTGGATCAATTTGTCCATCAGATGACTGTAAGAATTCTGACTTCATCCCATGGAAAATCCCAATTGAACCTCGGGCCATCGTGGCCGCAGTTTGATCAGTATCAACTCCCTTACCAGCGGCTTCGACCCCAATCAACTGAACTTCGGGATCATCGACAAAATTAGCAAAGGAACCAATCGCATTAGAACCACCACCGACACAGGCTAAGACAGCATCTGGTAAGCGACCAGTTTGATCTAAGAACTGCTGGCGAGCCTCTTCACTAATAACTGACTGGAAATACTTCACCATTTCAGGGAAAGGATAAGGGCCAACTGCCGATCCCAAGACATAGAAAGTGTCATCAATTCGCTGGGTCCAATCTTGGAAAGTCGCATTTACGGCATCTTTTAGAACCTGTGTCCCGGTTGTGACGGCGTTAACCTTGGCGCCCAACAGTTCCATTCGATACACATTTAAGGCCTGGCGATCAGTATCTTCTTTACCCATGAAAATCTCACATTCCATGTCAAAGAGCGCAGCCGCCGTAGCTGTGGCAACCCCGTGTTGACCAGCACCTGTTTCGGCAATCAAACGGGTCTTGCCCATTTTTTTAGCAATCAAAGCTTGGCCCAAGACATTGTTAATTTTATGAGCACCGGTATGGTTTAAATCTTCACGTTTAAGGTAAATCTGTGCTCCGCCTAAATCCTTAGACATATTCTTAGCATGATAAAGCAAGGAAGGCCGATTGGCATAATTAATCAATAAATCTTTGAGTTCCGCTTGAAAAGCTGGATCCTGACGATAGTGATGAAAAGCTTCTGCTACTTCGTTAACTGCCGGCATTAGTAACTCTGGAATAAACTGACCACCATATTGGCCAAAGTAACGTTGATCATTTGTCATAATTTTTCCTCACTTTTACATATACACAAAAAACCGCCCAGAAATTGCTTTCACAAAATCAGGACGGTTTTCCCGCGGTGCCACCTGTTTTCAGTTACCTTTCGATAACCACTCTCCACAGCCTGCTAACACAGGCCTGACAACTGACGTATGTCATTACGTTCTAACCTACTTGCAATAATGCTTTCAGCAGACCCTCGATGGTCCATTTGCCAATTTGCGTTCGTCCCAGCTCTCAGTATCCCGGGCTCCCTGTGCGTGCACAATTGGTTTGATCTCCATCTCATCGGTTTATTGGACGATTAAATTAGCTATATTCTAATTTGTATTTAATGCTTTGTCAATACTTTTTAATAAATTATTGATCTTGACGACGGCGACCCATCAAACCAAGTGCGCCAACACCAGCACTAAGACCTAAGAAGAAGGCTACATCAGTACTGTGCGATTGCTGCTGACTCGTTTGACCAGTCTTTGGTAAAGTCTTAGCCTTAGCACTCGTCTGCCTTGGTTGGGCAGATACATCTGTATCCCAAAGGGGCTTAGGAGCAATCGTGCTTTCTGAAGTCAAACCATTCACACTAGCTGCTGATTCAGAACGAACCTGTGAGTTAGAAGTTGACAATGAGTCAGATAATGAATGGAATTGTGAATCAGAAGTCGACTGTTGCGCTGAAGTAGATGGATAGTTCGATGTGGAAATCGAACCACTAGTTGAGGCCGCTTTAGAATGGTCACTTGATGTTGATGCAGCAGATGAAGCTGAAGTCGACGCATTCTTTGAGTCTGAGGCCGAAGTACTTCCTGAGACAGAATCCGATGCAGCCTTGGAAGTCGACGCATTGTGTGAATCACTCTTAGACTTCTCATTTGACGTTGAAGTCGAGGCTGATGCTGAAGTTGAGGCTTTCTTGGAATCTGAACCTGACGCACTTGCTGAGGTAGAATCTGCTTGTGACTTCGACGTTGAAGCATTATGTGAATCACTCTTAGACTGGTCATTTGAGATTGAAGCTGATGCCGAAGCCGAAGTTGAGGCAGCCTTGGAATCACTTACTGAAGTTGAGGCTGAATGACTAGCCGATGTTGAATTTGAAATTGAATCATGGGCTGATACTGATCCAGAAATCGACTGGTGGGTCGAAGTGGAAATCGAATTATTTTCTGATTCAGAACTTGATTCATGGTCCGAAATCGAATTAGAAGTTGACGCATGAGTCGAAGCTGAAGTTGAAGTATTCTTAGAAATCGAATTAGAAATTGAATCATGGGTAGAAGTTGAACTTGCACCCGAAGCATCCTTAGAGGTTGAAGTTGAATCTGACGCTGCCTTAGAGGCTGAAGTAGAATCAGATGCAGCCTTGGATGTTGAAGCAGAATCAGATGCTGCTTTGGATGCCGAACTTGAATCCGATGCAGCTTTAGAGGTTGAAGTAGAATCAGATGCTGCCTTAGAGGCTGAAGTTGAAGTAGATTCTGACCCTGCCTTAGACGTAGATTCCTTACCAGATTCAGAATTAATTTTACTTTCTGAATTAGAAGTTGAAGTAGACGTAGAAGCTGATTCGGAGCTAGTATCCTTAATTTCAACTGTGTTGTAGTGGTAGTCGACCGTCTTGTCTTCCTTTTTAACTAAATCATTTTCGTGGTAATGAACCGAGATTGGATCCTTGGCTGCTGCTTCGTCATAAAGATGATACTCGCTCTGAATGGCCGTTGGCTTAACTGGTTCCGGCAACTTTTCCGGTGCCTTTGGCTCAACTTCTGGTTCATAGCTAGGAGCCACTGGTTCAGCTGGCAAAGTACCAACCGGCACGAAAGTACTACTCTGTGCCCAAGTAAATGGATTAGTGTCCATTGGTCCAGAATCAGTTTCCAAAGTTGACTTAATGGCCGAAGCCCCGGTATTCAACTGATAAATTGCTGATCCAACGTAGAAGTCCTTGCTAGAAATGTCATCCCAATTTGAATCAGCGGTACTGTTATCCTTGCTGGCAAAAGCCCAACCAGAACCTTGATCACTGATGCTACCGCCGGTAATTGGAATGAAACGAGCATCCTCGATCCGCACTTTTTCAATGTGGCTCTTATTAGCATCCTCACTCCAGTTATTCAATGAACCAACGGTGATAACGGCATCCTTATCAAAAGTAATTTGCTTACCATCTTGGTCAAAGAATGTTTCAGTTTCAATAACTTGGCGCTTGTAAGCATCCTTAACTTCGTTACCCGCATGGGCATGGTTCACAGAACTGTTGTACCAAACGTTTAAGACAGGGTTCTTACCAATGTACATTTCAATTGGTTCGTTATTAACATTTTCACCATAGGTAAAGGTACGAACAATTTTACTAATCTTTTGATCACGGTAACTAGAATTGGACAAGTTAGTATAGGAAACTGTGATCGTGTCGCCCTTACTTAAATTAGTCTTGTAATAGCCTGGTTGCTTGTTAGGTGCATCACTGTCAACTGGCTTAGTAACATTTCCAGTATAAGTGATATCCGACTTAGCCTGCTCTTCTGATCCCAAATGCAAAGCTTGCGTCAATAATTCACTAGCGTAACCCTTTTCATGGGTCTTAGCGATTAATTCGGCCTTCTTGGCATCGTAATCAGCAACAGCCTTGTCATAAGCAGCTTTCATCTCAGCATTCTTTTTCTTAGCAGCCGTATAAGCTTCTTGGGCCTTGTTATAAGCATCTTCATTGGCTTTATTAGTAGTATTTACTTTTTCCAAAGCAGCTTCGTACTCTTTTTGAGCCAGTACTTGCTTATCTTGTGCATTTCTCAACTGATTAAGCTGTTGTTCTTTATCAGCTTGCAAATCGGCCAAAGTAAAGTCTTTTTTATTATCAGTTGGCTTTAAAATAACACCAGCATCTTTGGCTTCACTAACAGCCTTATTGACCTCAGCGTTCGCATCACTGACAGCTTCATTTAACTTAGTTGTCGCTTGATTTTGTTGCTTTTGCTGTTCAGTAGCAGCATCAATTTGCTTAACTTGAGCGGCAGCATCCTTTTGAACATCAGCAATAGTTTGCTGTGATTGATTGGCATCCTTGATCACATCAACACCTTGATCTTGGGCTGCTTGAGCAGCATCATGAATAGTAGCATTTGACTCTTGCGTTGCCTTTTGATCAGCCGTATTTTGTTGTTTCTGGCTAACCTGCTGATTAATTGTATCGACTTGTTGTTGATAATCAGCATCGGCTTGTTTGACCAAATTACTATAATCATCAATTCGACCCGGAAAGTTTTTACCAGGAACTTCTTGCGTTTTCAAGCCGGCATCTTGAGCATTTTTAACGGCCTGATCCAAACTAGGACTAGGCACCTTGCTTTTTTCATCCTTCTGGACGGTCTGGTTAGACGGCGTTGCAGTAGCTGGCGCACTAACAGTTTGAGCTTGGTTAGCAACCGCTGTTGGCGTAACCGTATCGGCTGAGGCTAGTTGATTTTGTCCAAATAAACCAATTCCCGTTACACCAGTAACCGAAAGCAATCCCAAGGCAAACTTTGTTTTTGTATTTAGACCATCAAATGATGGCTGATTGGCATGTTTCATATGTTTTCCCATCACTGCTCCTTTTTAGAGAAGAAACAAGTTAATTATTAACTTTTTGTTAAGATTTCTTTCCTGTATGAGTACATTCTACCAGATTTTTAGTAATAGTTGGAAAAACTTGACTTATATGAGAATTTTTATTTTATTTTTGCGAGCAAAATGCCATAAAAAAGCTTAACCTCTAAAATTTCAAAGGTAAGCCATTAATCATAACTATTCAACTGTTAAGGTTACATCCGAGAAACCATGATTAAAACTAGCCTGCCACTCCCCAGCAGTTAAGTGTGGCGGTAGAAGGAAGGTACCGGATGATACCCGCTGTCCAGCGGATAATTCTTTGCCTTGCTCAGCTAACTTTTTAACCAACCATTGTAAAGAATTAAGTGGGTTACCTAGTACTTCAGCCGAACTACCTTGGGCTACTTCTTGACCATCGTGAGAAAGGGTCGTCGTAACTTCAGTTAGATCTGACATACTGAAATCATTTGTTTCCCGTTCGGTACCATAGACAACATAACCACCAACAGCCGCATCGGCCATCACTAAGTATTTAGATAAAGATGGGAACCAATCACTAAAGCGAGCATCTGGCACCTCAACACCAGGTGCCACCGTAGTTTTACGAGCCAAATCAGCTAAAGTATCGGTAGGCAAAAGTGGCTCCTTGGCCTTAAAGACCAGTTCAACTTCGGCCAAGGGATCCATTAAATCGTGTTTTAAGGAAAGTTTAGCAGGAGAAGGTACAAAATGCTGGGCTACCTGGGCGCCAAAGAGTGGCTCCTTTGAATCAAACATATCCTGGGTTTGCTGACTAGTTAAGCTGACCTTATAACCCCCAACCTGCTGTCCTTTTAAATCCATTAAACGTGCTTGTACCCGGTAAGCTGCTGCATCATCTTGGACTAAATCTTCCCATTCAGCCATGTCTAGAGCCACCTGACTGGTATAGGCCTGGTAAAGGGCCTGGGCTAACTTCTCTTCATTTGCTGTTAATTGAGTTTGAGTCATAATTTTGTGCTCCATTTCATATTTTTTATAAACAAAAAGCGCCCCATCTCCGCTACATAAGTAGAAAAGATAAGGGCGCTAAAGCGCGGTACCACCTTATTTCACTGCAACCGTTAATGGTTGAGTCTTCACGTACAGCACGAAGCGATACGCTGGCAGGATAACGGTCGCAGCCGAGCAAACTTACTTGATTCGGTTTGCCTGCTAAAGAGTGATGGTTACCCGTTGATCTGCTTGTATTGTTCCACCACCCCAATACTCTCTATGTTTTCAATCAAGGAACAGCTCTTATTTTCGCCTTTTGTTTATGAATTGATTCTTAGTATAGCTAAATTATGAGAAAAGTCAAGTTTTTATCATTTTATTTTAATAATTAGATTTAGTAGACAAGCTGTAAATCCTTATGCTAGACTGAGGTCGCAGCCATTAGCTGTAAAAATTTAATAAGATATTTGTCCACTGGGGTGCCAATTTGGCTGAGATGATACCCATTGAACCTGATTCTAGTTAGCACTAGCGTAGGAACGTGGCACGGATACACTGATAGTTTTTTTAATTGGTAACGTGTAGGCACCCCAAGTTAGTCTTGTGGGTGCCTTTTTATTTCTCCTAATCTGGACAAATATTATCTGGAGGACTTATGCAATACTCAGAGTACTTGATTCAAAAGGCGCAACCAATTCTAAAAGAAATTTTGGATCATCCCTTCGTTGAGGGAATTAAAAACGGACAATTACCCCAAAATGCCGTCACTTTTTATGTACAGCAAGATTATCAATATTTGGATGAGTTTGTTCGTATTTATGGTCACGCCATTGCCTGTAGTCAAGAACGAAAATTTGCGCAATTTTTCAATGAACAAATTAGTTTTTTAATGGATCAAGAAAGTAAAGCGCATCAAATTCTATGTCAAGCGGCTCAGCTTAATTATGCAGAACTTAAAAATGCCATCCCCTCACCCAAAGCCTATCTCTACCAATCACATATGCTCCGGGCCGGACAAACTGGTAGTCTACTAAATATTTTAGCTGCCCTGCAACCCTGCCCTTGGACTTATCTAGAAATCGGACAGCATTTAACGGTTACTTCAACTAGCGACAATCCTTATCAAGAATGGATTAATTTTTATGCTGACAGTTCGACGACCACTGAAACAATTTTTCAATTCATTGATCAACTAGCTAACAAAGCAACTGCAGATGAACTAAAAACCGCCACCCAGTATTTCTTAAAAAGCTGTGAGCTGGAGTGGCAATTTTGGCAGCAAGCCTATTATCAAGAAGACTGGCGTTTTAAGCAAGTCTTAAGTGCGGCCGAAAAGGAGCCCTTTTCATGGTAAAAAATGTCCCTGAAGTATTAACCATTGCCGGCACTGATTCCGGAGGCGGAGCCGGTATGATGGCTGATATCAAAACCATGCAGATGTGCCATGTTTTTGCCACGGGCGTGGTCACTGGCGTGACTGCTCAAAATACACTGGGCGTTCAAGCTGCTCTGCCCTTACCAACTGCCATTATTGATCAACAGTTTCAGTCTGTTGCCAGTGATTTTACCATTCGGGCCGTTAAAACTGGTGCCCTGTTTGATCAGCAACGAGTAGCCTGTGTAGCTGAAAACTTACAAAAATATCATTTCGGACCCTTAGTCGTCGATCCAGTCATGGTTGCTAAAGGTGGTGCTAAGCTACTAACCGATGCAGCCATTGATACCTTAATCCAAGACTTACTTCCTCTAGCTGATTTAATTACGCCAAACCTGCCCGAAGCACAAGTAATAGTAAATCAAGAACTAGCCAACGAGGATGCCATTTGGCAAGCCTGTGCCGAAATCCAAGCGATGGGCGCCAAAAACGTGGTCATAAAGGGTGGTCATTTGACCAATCAAGCCAATCATGACTTCGTTTTACTAGCTGATGGCCGCCAATTAACCTTAACTGGTGACTGGGTCAATACCCGTCGAACACATGGCACTGGCGATACCTTTTCTTCAGTAGTCGTTTCGCAATTAGCTAAAGGGCAAGAATTAATTGACGCCCTGCAAACTGCTAAATCATTTTTAAATACTATTCTACAAGATGAAATTATAGTCGGTCATGGACATGGCCCATTAAACCATTGGGGAGCAGAGGATACTAATGTACAAATTTAAACCAGAAATGCTAAACCTCTATTTAGTTGGAGGTAGTCAAAACGTAGCCGGTAATCAAATCCGCTTCTTAGAAATCCTCGAACAAGCTTGTCAATTGGGGATTACCGCTTTTCAATATCGTGAAAAAGATGGCAGTACTCTCAGCAAAGAGGAAAAAATTAATTTAGGGCATCAGGTCCGTAAAATTACCCAACAATACCAAATTCCATTAATTGTTGATGATGACTGGCAGTTAGCCCAGAAAATCGGAGCTGACGGTCTGCATTTAGGACAAAGTGACGTGCCCTTAATGGATATTTTACCGGAAGTTAGCAATTTAATTTTAGGCCTATCAGTCCATGATCAACAGGAATTACCGGCAACAGACCTCTTAAATCAACTTGATTATTTAGGAGTTGGACCAGTCTATAGCACGCGCAGTAAGACTAAAATAAAAACACCGATTGGTCTGGACGGTCTCAAAAATGTAGTTCAGCTAACCGATAAACCCATCGTCGCCATTGGAGGCATTCACCCGGATAATGCTTGCGCAATTCGTACCACCGGCGTAGATGGCCTAGCTGTTATATCGGCAATCTTTAATAGTTCCCAACTAACACAAGACATCAGCAAACTAAAGGAGTCTTAAAAATGTTATCAATCAATACTGTCCGCCAGCAAAATCCAATTGTGCTCAACATTTCTAACACCGTTACCCAGCAACGCGTCGCCGATGCCATCAGTTTTTTTGGTGGCTCACCAATTATGTTTACTGATATCGAAGAAACTAAAGATTTACTAAGTATCGCCCAGGCACTGGTTATTAATCTTGGATCGGTGAATGAGCATAGTTTAAGCCAAGCAATTGAAGCCGGCCAGGTCGCTAATCGACTAGGTATTCCGGTCGTCGTTGACCCCGTTGCAGTTGCCGTGACTAAGGTTCGACGGCAAGCCTTTCAACAATTAAGTGCGGCAGTTAATTTTACAGCCATTCGAGGAAATGCTGGCGAGCTAGCCTACTTGGCTGAAATCGATTGGCATAGCCAAGGTATTGATGCTGGCCAGGGTGATTTATCCCAACTTAGCTTAATTGCTCAAAAAGTAGCTCAACGTTACCACACTTTCAGTGTTTTAACCGGGCCAACTGATTATATTTCCGATGGTAATATTGTCCAAACCGTCGCTAATGGACATCCCTATTTTCAGACTAATGTCGGTAGCGGTGATATGCTAGATGGCATTTTAGGCGTCGCTTTAGCAATTGAAAATTCACTCAATAGTCTAAGTTGGGCCACCGGTATCTTTGGCCTAGCTGGTGAATTGGCTGGGAAAGAAACCCCTAGCCAACCGGCGAATTTTATTCCAGCAGTACTAAATCAATTGCACCAGCTAGATGATGTGACAATTCAAAAACAAGTAAAATTAAATTAAACCATAATAAAAAACCTGTAATCCATTCGGACTACAGGTTTTTCAACTTCATTCTAATTAAAACTTAACGCCATATTCTTCAAAGAATTCAGTGACTGGCTTCAAACTCTGGCCGTCATAACTATCCAAGAAGTCGCGTAAGTTGGCTGGCTGTTGCAAATCCAAGTTTTGGTTATAGTTTGGATTAACAGTCTCGGTAATGCCGTCAGCAGTAGGAGTCAAAATCAACTCTTCAACTGGCAAATCACGCTTAGCCGTAATCTTAGCATCAATCAAGAATGGCTTACCAGCCTTAGTGACCGCCAAAGCCTTTTCAAAGGCGGCTGGCAAATCAGCTGACTTAGTAACTGTTACTGATTCAACACCCATTCCCTTAGCAATCATGGCAAAGTCTTGATCAGCCAAATCAATACCAGAATGGTGCATTGGCAAATCATCTTGCTCACTTTTAATAAAGTTCAAAGTGGTGTTAGAAGTAACGATGTTAATGATTGGCAAGTTGTACTTCTTTTCCGTCAACAAATCCTGCATGACCATTGAGAAAGCACCATCACCAGCAATGTTAAAGGCTTGACGATCTGGGAAACTCAACTTAGCAGCCAAAGCGCCTGGAATACCACTACCCATTGAAGCAAAGAGGGCTGAAATGACCCATTTGTTCTTAGGGGTCAAGTGCAAATGACGGAAGCTGTTAATAATGTTATCCCCAACATCAATCGAGAAAATGGCATCGTCATCAGCAACTTCATTAATTTGCTTGTAAATCGCTTCAAATTGAAGTGGATCAGATTCGCGATTCTCCAACATTGTCAGATATTCTTGCCAATTCTTCATGTCGGCTACGGCAGCCTGGAAGAATGGACGCGCTGGTTGCGCTTCACTGCGTTCCAAAGCCTTTTCAACAAAGGCCGTTGCATCCGACCAAATACCCATATCAAGATTGTGATGGCGACCCAACTCTACCCGATCGTTGTCAACTTGAATAAATTCAAATTGGTGCGTTTGGTAAATTAAGTTCGCAAATGGGAAATCAGCACCGATAGTAATCAACAAATCGGCAGCGGCCATAATTTCATCAGCAGCCTTAGAGGCAGCACGGTTAGCAAAACCAATGTTTCCTTCATAATCGTCTGGAATCATGCCCTTTGCCAAACCAGTCATTACCAATGGAATTTGCAACTTCTTAGACAACTCGGCAAGCTTTTCACCACCGGCCTTAATACCACGACCAACATGGATGACTGGGCGCTTGCTTTGGGCAACCTTAGCCAAGAAAGCATCAACTTCGGCATCCGTGGCTACTGGTTGTGGTTCTGGCTTGTTATCAGTTTCTGAATGTGATGAATAAATTTCATCTGGAATTTGCACGTAACCAAAATCATTTGGAATAATCACAACGGCCACGCCCTGGTGCTTATAAGCTTCACGAATGGCTTGGTCAACAACGTGCGGCAAGCTTTCAGGCGTCATAACAGTTCGGTTATAAACCGAAACATCATCAAACATAGGGCCTTCATTAAATTCTTAGAAGAAATTATAGTTCATTACCTTACTTGGTGTTTGACCAACCAAGGCTAGAACTGGAGCATGATCCTCACGCGCATCATATAGACCAGTCAGCAAGTTCGTTGCCCCAGGTCCAGCTGAACCAAAAGCTACACCAATTTTGCCAGTTAACTTAGCATCCGCCGCGGCAGCCAAAGCACCAACTTGCTCATGGCGAACCTGAATGTACTGGATATGGTCCTTTTGAAGATCAAGAGCGGCCATCGTTGAGTTAAATGAACCACCCGGATAACCGTACACATGTC
This sequence comes from Convivina intestini, assembly GCF_003096575.1. GTDB lineage: Bacteria > Bacillota > Bacilli > Lactobacillales > Lactobacillaceae > Convivina > Convivina intestini. The sequence goes on along the minus strand of NZ_QEKT01000001.1, from coordinate 140,782 downwards.
CGATACCCCATGATTCCAAAACCTTCAACATAGCAACACTTGCTGCAACAGTCTTCTTTGCTGTCATTAGGAAATACCTCATATTTCTTTTTTATTTCTTTTGCTACGAGCTCATTGTAGCACCATACGACGCCTATAAGCTCAATAATTGCACATGTTAAATTAATAATTTCTCTTCGAAATATTATCTTATTGACATTGTTTTTTAATTAAGTTAAGATAATTACATTGATTTAGGAGATAGATTATGAAAACGATTTCAACATCACAATTGAATCAAATCATCGTGATCAGCCAAATTGTCATTATTATTTGACAAATAGCTGGTCAATTTTAGAGTGCCAGCTCAAAAATTACTAAGCTGGCTGATAATTTTTTTCGTAAAAATTAATTTTGACGCCACTTAGGCGTCTTTTTTGTTGGTCCGTCATAACAGATAGGAGAGAATTATGGAAAATACAGCAAAAGTTCGACCACAGACTAAATCAGAAATTGTCTACGAGGTATCACAGGGAATTTCTTATTCAATTCTATCCGTGCTAGGAATGGGACTATTACTGGCATCCGTCGGTAGTTGGGTTCATTTCCAACCGCTAGTCCAGGCCGGCTTGATGGGGCAAAAAATGTTAGCGCCTGCTTTAGGTGTTGGGATTGCCATTGCCATGCGGGCCAATGTTTTAACAACTGGGGCCGCCCTCATTTCTGCTACTGTCGGCTCCAATGCCGTTTACTTTTCACCTGCTATTGTTGTAGGTACTAAAACTGCCACAGGCTGGTTGGCCAATCAACCGGCTGGCTCGCTAGTGATGACCAGCGGACAACCAATTTCAGCTATCTTGGCTGCCATCGTTGCTGTCTTAGTTGGAAACTGGTTATCCGGTCGAACTAAGTTTGATATGATGTTAGTCCCCTTTGGTGCCACTTTACTAGGTGCTTTAACCGGTCTATTCTTTGCCTCCTTTACTACCCCAATGTTGAATTGGGTTTCTGAAAAATTAGCTGAAACCATGCAGGTCAATCCTTTCTTAGGGGCCTTTATCGTGGGTGTCTTCTGGTTCCTATTTTTAATGACACCAGCATCTTCGGCCGCCTTAGCAATCGCGGTCATGCTTGATCCCCTTTCAGCAGGAGCCGCCATGGTTGGTACTACAGCAGGATTTGTGATGTTTACTGCGATGAGTTGGACCCAAAATGACTGGGGCGCTCGTTTTGCTCAATTTGTGGTAACCCCTAAGGTTCAATTCCCTAACTTACTTAAAAATTACTGGTTGTGGTTAGGCCCCGCTGTGATTGCTGGTTTTTCGGCAACTTTAGCAGTTGGCTTTTTCCAATTGAAGGTCCCCTACGCAATTTCTGGTTTGGGATTAAATGGCTTCATCGCCCCTATCGCCCTATTAACTAATCCACGGGCCTTATTATTAACAATGGTCTTTGGGGCAGTCCTTCCGGCCGTCTTAAGTCTATTATTCTATCGACTTTTACGGCAGCTTGGGCGAAGTAAAGAAAATGATTTACATTTAGATATTGTTTAACGATCAAAAGAACTAAATTAGATTTAGTTCTTTTTTCAGTTATAATAAATGAAAAACGGAGAAAATGAGATGAACCGAGTTAAGTGGTGGGACCAAGGCAGTAAGCAACGCTATGCTAATCCTAGTCTGGCCAGCCAAAGTCAACTACGAGAGCTCCATGAATTACAGCAATTGTTAAGCCAAGGAGCTATCACGGTTGAAGAATATCAAATGAAAAAGGCTGAAAATGGTTTAAAGAATTTTCCTGATGATTTCATTAGTCAGTAAAAAACCGCTCTTTTAAAACAGAGCGGTTTTTTACTTAGTCATGGAATAATCCATTTTTGGTTAAGGTATTTTTTTTTAAAGTAAAGACTCCCTGTTTACGATCAACAATTTTAATTTGTCCATGCGCTTCAATCGCTTGACGTAAGTGATTACTTACCATTGGTGATAAATCAGCAAAACCATTTAAGGCTGGTATTTGACACTGAACCCGTTGACGATTATCAGCCAGCTGGACCAGACCAGTATAAATATCAGCGGGCAACTGTGCTACTAATTGAACAGCCGGCATTTGGGCCGGATCGGTTAAACGACGACGTAAATCGCGTAACCAATCGGCTGATATGTTTTCTACCTGGGTAAAGCTGATTAAATCATCCAAAAGTGCTAATGCTTCTCTTTGACAGGCTGAAACCTGAAGCGGATTTTCTAAGGCAACCTCTTCATTCTTTTGTCGGCTGACCAATAAAAACTGATCAGCCGATTTTTGATCCGAGATAACCGCAGGATTCATCAGTAAATAAATAAAAAATAGTCTCGTAAATTTAACCGTTAGAGCTGATACGCCAGTCTTGTTTAACGGATCCAAGTCAAATGTACGTAATTCTAAATATTGGACGCCTGTACGGGCTAAATCATCCAAATTTTCTGGACCTTTTAGACGAACCACGTCATAAAATTCTCGTTCCGCAATTAAATCGCCTTGCTGCACATCATCCTTTATTTTTTGGATATAACTATCAACGGATTGATACGAACCATAAACGCCATTACCAAATCCATAACTAGAATTACGCACCGAACGTACTAAATGCTTTAAACTTTTTTCTTGATTTGCATAAAAACTCTGGTCAGCCCAGGGAGATTCGCCAAAAAGTAGCGTAAATAGCCAACGATATGCCATAAAACCTTGGGCCAGCTTGATATAAACGGCATTGATAAAATCAATTGATGAAGTAAATTGATCTGTAAAATCAGCCTGATAAATATCGGCCATTAATGCTAGGGGTAATCCTAAATTAATATGGATTCCGCTAATCAAAGTCCGAGCAATATCACGACGTTTTGCTACAGTTTGCATATAGTTGCTCTTATATTCGTCAGCCGGTGCAATCCTAAATTCATGTCGATCTGCTGATAAGTATGGTGGCATGGAGTAGAGCCACAAGGCTTCATCAGCAGCTAAATTTTTACGAAGAACGTCATTAAAAGCGGTTAATAAATCTAAATTAGCTTCCAAATCTGGTCCACTTGGTGTAATGACCTCAACCTGCGTATCGCCAAAGTCATTACGAATCGCTTGGTGTTGCACTGGATTCCCCAATTGAAGCGGATATTTAGCCCTTGATAAATGACCTGTTTGGCGATTAATTCGATGGCCTTCAACTTCAATGCCAAAAGACAGTTGCTGCATAAATTGGTTCGTGTTTTGTGAGTGAATAATTTTTCCAAGTAAAGAATATCGATTAAGCATAGCACCATACTCCTTGAGCGTTACATTAAGAAAATAAAAAACCCAGCTACACGATTGCAGCTGGGTTTTAGGAATTCATAAGTCAGCTGCCTATCATTAAGTAAATAATGGTAGGCAACACAAGAATCAGCTCCTACCTAATGGGTAACGGAACTGACACTCACTGTTAAATTGATAGATGCTGACTTAATCATAATAATTTCCTCTTTTATAAATTATTTATATTAAATCAAATCTCGTTTTAAATGTCAATAATCTAATTTATTACTCATTCTTTTGAAATAAACCCTTCTTTGATAGTAGGTATTCTTGCCCTTGAATTTGGACAAAGAAAGTGCCCAACCGACGGTTAACAACATTTACATCCCCGTGGGCTACTAATTCTGCCTGTAACTGTTTTTGTTCGGTTAGCGGTAAGTCGCTAAAACCAGCTAAGCCTCTTAAGCGTAATTGGCCGACTTGACGCTGGTTAGAAAGAGCTAACATGCCCTGGTAAAAATCATCAGTTAAAAAGGTAATCAGCTTGGCTGCTGGACTTTCGAGTGGATCGGTTAAACGCCGTCGTAACTCCGGTAGCCAATCCGCCTTAAAGCGATTGTCATAGGCAAATTCTTCTAAATTGCTTAGCAAGGATAAGGCCTCAGCTTGATACTTAGAAACATTAAAAGGATCTTCCAGAGCAACGCTTTCATTTCTTTGTCGACTTTCTTGCAAAAACTCATCCACATCATGACCATCAGGTACTACTGATTCAGTCATCATCAAATAAACAAACAATAATTCCGTGAACTGGACCATTACCTCACTAACCCCAGTTTTAGATAGGGCATCCAGGTCTAACATCCTCAACTCCAAATACTGCACACCCTTCGTGGCCAAATCAGCTAATTCATCCTGTCCCTTGAGTCGGACCACGTCATAAAATTCCCGCTCAGCAATTAAATCACCCAAGGCGACATCTTCTTTAACCTTGGCAATGTAGCTATCCACATCTTGATATGATCCCGTAACACCATTGCCAAAACCATAACTAGAACTACGTACTGAACGGACATAGCCCTGTAAGGAATCACGTCCTTCATAAAAACTAGCATCAGCTACTGGCGCCTCACCAAATAAAAGTGTGAAAACCCAACGATAATGCATCAAGCCCTGGGCAATTTTCATGTAGAGTGAATTGGTAAAGTCAACTTCATTTTGATATTGATCTTCAAAAAATTGATGATAAACATAATGCAAGACATCTAAAGCCAAACCTAGGTTAATATGAACACCACTAGTAATTGAACGAGCAATATCACGCCGGGCAACTACGGTTTCCATGTAGGCGGTTTTAACTGGATCAGCCGGAGCAATTTTAAATTCAGTCCGTCCAGGATTTAATACTGGTGGCATAGAATATAACCACAACGATTCATCGGCGGCCAAATTTTTTCGGACTGTATCATTTAGGGCAGCCAACATATCTAAACTCGCAAAGACATTAACATTAGCTGGCGTAATGACCTCCATCTGGGTATAACCAAAATCATTTTTAATGGCATGATGTTGGACGGGGTCGCCCAAACTGGTAGGATATACTCGATTTGATAAATGACCATCCTGCCGATTAACTCGATGCATTTCTACTTCTAAGCCCATGATTAACTGACTTAGTTGGCGACTAAGATCATTAAAACGAATTGTTTGACCGAAATTTGAGTAATAAATTGACATGATTCTGCACCTTTTTTATTATATTTTAATCTAAAACCTGATCTGCTATACCATCTACATCCTTTAGCAATTGAACTTGCTGAGCTCGTTGCCAAGTTAGACCAACTAGTCCACCCAAAAGTGCCGGCAATACCCAACCAAATCCATCGGCAGCCAAAGGTAAATGCTGATGATAGCTGGCAACTAAGTCTGCCATCGGTGCCCATCCAGCAACGGGTGAGCTGGCAAAAGCATCCAAAAAAGCGGGTAGCGTTACAAACCCCATCACCGCACGATAAATAGTAGGAGATTGCTTAATCCAAGGACTAAGCAATGATAAGGCAATCAAAGCTAAAGCATAGGGATATAGTAACATCAAAACCGGAACAGTCCATTTGACAATATTCGTCAAGCCTGCATTTGCCGTTACAAAGGAGCCAAAGGCAATGACGCGTAACCACCATAGGTAGCTTACCTTGGGGAAGACACGGTTCAAATCTTGGGCAAAGGAAACAAACAATCCCATGGCGGTTGTAAAAACCGCTAAGGTTACTATAACACCTGTTATTAGAACACCAAAGTTGCCCATATAATGGGTCACGATTTGACTAAATGCTGCGCCACCGTTTTCAGCGGGCTTAAACTGACCAAGACTAGATACGCCCAACAAAACCAAAGCAACATAAAGCAAAGATTCCAAAACAATACTCAAAAATCCAGCTTTTGCTAGTACTTTGGAAACAGCCTGACCATGAAAGCCCATACCACGAACAGCATAGACAACCGACACAGCTAGCGCCAATAAAGCCAAACCGTCCATTGTATTATATCCATCTAAAACCCCTTGAAAACCAGCATTCTGTTGATACGTAGCCGACACCGTTTGATTAAAATTTCCCATCGGCAATATTAAAGCTAGTACCAAAACAACGCCCAAAACGATTAAAAATAAAGGATTTAAGTACTTACCCACCCATTTGGTTAAGCCTGCTTGTTTAACTGTTAAGACATAGGCTAACCCAAAGAATATAGCCGAGAATATTAGCATCATCCCCTGCTGATACTGTGGAGCCACAAAGGGACTAACGCCCATTGCAAACGCCGTAGCTGCTGTTCTTGGCGTGCCCGATAAGGGACCAATTGTAAAGTGAATCGCTACTAAGACCACCGTGCCAAACCACGGGGCGACGGGCGCGGCCAAATCATAAACACTTTTACTATTAGTCATACTCACTGCTAACATTGCTAAAAATGGCATTAATGCACCAGTCAGTAGAAAGCCAAGGACAGCCAATAACCAATTATGACCTGCCAATTGTCCCAATTGAACTGGGAAAATCAAGTTTCCCGCCCCAAAAAACATCCCAAAGATTAAAGACGTAACCAATAATAATTGCTTACGGGTTAATTTTTGTTTTTCCATTTTACATTCCTCATAATTTCTGTTCGTATTACTGTCCAATTATCAAAACTGTTAAAAAGCCAGAAACAAAGAAAGAGACCAGCTGCAAAATTTGCAGCTGGTCTCTTCTCTATACCATCAGCTGCCTATCACTAAGAATCATGATAGGCACCACAAAGTATCAGCACCTACCCTACGGGATAATAATGCTGATAATAATTTCTGTGTAATTAGCTGAATAGTTATACATCTTGCGCCTCTTATATATTTGATAGTTTTATTAAAACAAAATTAAAGAAAAATGTCAATTCTAATCAGCAGTTATTTTAAATCATTAATCAATCAAAACGCTCATCTGGGTCTCTTCGGTTAATTTCTGGGCAATCTGATCTAGATCTAAGAGATGGTCATAAGGGATGGTGCCAATTTGACGGGAAATCGTTGCTCGTCCTAAACGATGCCACTCAAAAAAGACGTTAAGTTGCTGGCTATAACGCTGATTAATAATGTGAATTTCATATATGGTATTTGGTTCGCTGTGATTTACTGGCTGAAGGCTGCCTGCCAATTGATTAATGATTTGATTAAGTGTCATATTCTACCTCTCCACAATATTTAAAACCTCATCCCAATTCAAAATTTGCCCAGTAATTTGAATGGTTTGATTGGTCATTTCCTCAATCAAACCCGTCACCGGTGGTAAAAACTGCCCATCTAAATTTTGACTATTACTTTGGACCGTAACTAGGTGATGATTTGCCCACGCGTGTTGGCTAAGCTGAATAATCGTTGATAAGGTCATTTCAGTAGAGTCAATCACGGACTCTTGCTGATGCTTTTTCATTTGCAGGGTATGATCAGAGAGAAAAAAGCCATTCCACTTTACCTTGCCACGCTCACGATAATCGTTTTCAAAGTAGTTTTTAACCCGTACTAACTGTTCCTTATTCATAAGCGTTACCTCCGTTATGACCGCCAACTAAATTAGCTCGAGCAATCGCTGTTCCCCCTTCTGCTAAAGAAAGGCCTCGTAGTAAGGCGCCATTGCCAAAGCGCTGACGAATTTGATCAATCGCAGTATCCAAATGATTTTGATTAAGATCATTTTCATAGCCTTGGAACAAATCCAATTGTTGGTGAGATTGATCCTGTAAATCACTAAAAGAAACGCCCAAATAGCGCACTGGCTGCCCTGTCCAAACCTTTTGCAGTAGTTGATTTAGGATACTCATCAAAATCTGACTACTATTAGTCGGCCTAATATTTAAAGATTGATGGATATTATGGCGTCGATCGTGCCGATTATAAAATTTAACGCCCTGGTTAGCCGCCCCTAAATAAATACTCACCCGGCCAGTGACCAACTTTTGCGCCCGAATACGACTAGCAACTTGATCAGCCATTTCTTGTAAGACAATCTGTACCTGACTTAATTGATGATAATCATGCGGTAACACTTGCGAATTACTATAAGAGCGATGATGGCTCACCACTGCCGCTGTTAACTCAGAGCGGTCAATCCCCCAGGCAGTGGCATATAATTGTTCGCCCATGAGCCCCATTCGCTCTCGCAATTGATAAGGGTTCATAGCAGCCAGATCGCCCATTGATTGAATGCCCCAAGTCTGTAACTTCTTTGCCGTTTGATGGCCAATGCCCCATACCCTACCAAAATCTTGAATTGGCCATAATCGTCTCGGAACATCTTCATAATGCCACTGGGCTAGTAAATGGGGTGCTGATTTAGCATCTAAATCTAAAGCTAACTTCGCCAATACTGGACTATCCCCAATCCCGACTGATAAATAAATACCCGTTTTCTGGAGGACTTCGGTTTGAATTCGGCGAGCCACTGCCGCTGGGCTATTGCCGAAAAGATGCCAAAACTCGGTCATATCTAAAATAACTTCATCAATAGAATACGGCAGCAGATGTTCATCATCGACATACTGTCGATATATGTCGTTAATTACTAAATTCTTTTGAATATACAAATTCATACGGGGCTCAGCTTTAATTAGGCCCGGTACATCTGGCACATCTTTTTGGCGAGTTACATTGCTAATTCCTAATTGCTTTTTGGCCATGGGTGAAGCCGCCAAAACTAAACCGCCACTCTGATTTTCTTGATGTGACATGACTACTAGCACTACTCGGAGCGGATTAAGCATCCGTTCAACACACTCCACACTGGCATAAAAACTTTTAGAATCAATCAAAAAAAATAACACGACGTTTTTCTTGCGCATAAACCGCTTGAAATGGATCAACCATAATATGTACCCCCATGACCTTTTCATTATACGAACATTTGTTCGTATAAGCAAGTTAAAAAAACCACTGTTTTTAGCAGTGGTCATCAAAAAGAATTGTCATAATTCTTTGATCATATTTATCTTGCGGTAAATCTAGTACAATTTGGCAACTTAAGGCTAAGGCAACAGTTGGTCCCGCATAATTTACTAGAAAGCGGTCATAGTAACCAGCCCCAAATCCTAATCGTTTCCCAGTTTTGGTAAAGGCCAAACCAGGGGTAACGACTAAGTCAATGGTCTCCGACTGAACAATGGTTGCATCACAGGGTTCTAAGATACCCATAGGCCCTGCTTGGTAGCTAGTCTGTGGCGTAATTTCTACAAAAACCATCGTTTGGTGTTTAATTTGGGGAACAACCACTTGCTTACCAGCCTGCCAAGCCGCATTAATTAAGGGCTGAGTGTCCAATTCAAAGGGCAAACTAAGCGTCAAAGCCACTCGTTGAGCTGTTTTCCAGCTGACCATTTGTAACAGCTGCTGTCGTAAAACCGCTTCTTCTTGCCTACGATGAGTTCCTTGATAACTTTTTAAACGCTCTTTTTGCTTTAAGCGCCAGTCCTTTTTATCCAATTGCACCATCGTAATCAAGCAAAACGGTGGGCCATGGACAGAATCTCAACCTGTTGCTTAATGGCTTTAAGTGCTTGGGAATCATCGTGTTGATGGATAGCTTGTTCAATAAAGTGAGCCACTTGCTGAGCATCTTGTTCGTTAAAACCACGAGTGGTAATTGCTGGAGTTCCAATGCGAATACCAGAGGTCACAAAGGGACTCAATTGTTCATTTGGCAAAGCTTCCTTATTAGTCGTAATTGAAACCGAATCTAACAATTCTTGCGTTTGTTTTCCATTAAGACCCGTCTGCGTCAAATCCAAATTAAAGAGATGATTATCCGTCCCACCTGTTACCACACGAATATCCGCACTGGCACTAAAGACATCGGCCATAGCCTGGGCATTAGTAATCACTTGCTGGGCATAGTCTTTAAAACTTGGTTGCAAAGCTTCCCCAAAAGCCACGGCCTTAGCAGCAACCACATGTTCCAAAGGTCCACCTTGCGAACCGGGGAAAATAGCTGAATTAAGCTGTTTAGCGTACTTTTCTTGGGACAAAATAATACCACCACGTGGTCCCCGTAAGGTTTTATGGGTTGTCGAAGTCACAACATCAGCAATGCCAACGGGATTAGGATGTAAGCCAGCCGCAACTAAACCAGCAATATGGGCCATATCGACCATCAAGTAGGCCCCCACTTCATCAGCAATGTCACGGAACTTTTGGAAATCAATAATACGTGAATAGGCCGAGGCACCAGCGACAATCATTTGTGGCTTAACTTGGCGGGCAATGCGAGCAATATCATCATAGTCTAGCCGTTCACTATCAGAATCAACACCATAAGTATGAGACTCATAGATTTTCCCAGAAAAACTAACCTTAGCCCCATGAGTCAAATGTCCCCCAGCATCTAAATCCATACCTAAAATCTTATCACCAGGCTTTAAAAAGGCCATATAGGCTGCGGCATTAGCCTGGGAACCTGAATGAGGCTGAACGTTGGCATATTCAGCGCCGAATAAGGCCTTTAAGCGATCAATCGCGACTTGTTCAATCACATCGACGTATTCAGTTCCACCGTAGTAGCGTTTATAGGGATAACCCTCAGCATATTTATTGGTCAAAACTGAACCTTGCGCCGCCCGGACACCCTGAGAAGCAAAATTTTCCGAAGCAATTAATTCAATATTACGATTTTGACGAGCAGCTTCTTGTTGAATGGCACTCCATACTAGTGGATCTTGATCTTGATATGACATTATTCACCTCGTTCTTTTTAGTTTGAGTTAGAAAAGTAATTGATTAATAGTGGCTTGAATTTGATCAGGCTCAATCACCTGCTTATGCAAAATTGGTTGATCAAATAGACTTTGAATCTGGGCCGGAATTTTTGAATTGGTACAAGTTGCTAAGGCTACTAAGCCGGCTTGTCCACCAGCGTCCGGTTGATCCAGCGCTGTTAAGACTGCCTGGGGGAACTTATAGGGACTAGCAGTTGCGGCTAGTAAGGTTGGTCGCTTCAAATCACTATGTTGGCCGATTACAAAACGTCCCACAGCTGTATGCGGATCTAATAAATAATCGTCTTGTTGGAAAGTATTGTGAATCGTAGCTTTAATTTGTTCTTCATTAGCATAACCAGCCTTAAAATGACTCAAATTAGCTTGGGTAGTACCCTTAAGCTGATAAAAACCATTTTCATCCAAGGCTTGCATATACTCAGCAACTTCTTGGCTATTTTGACCACTAGCAAAATAAATCAGTCGTTCTAAGTTACTAGAAACCAAGATGTCCATCGCCGGAGCACTAGTAACCTTAAAATCCCGTCGCCGATCATAACGACCAGTATTAAAGAAGTCAGTTAGCACATTGTTTTCATTAGAGGCGACGGTAAACTCATTGACAGGTAGGCCAATTTGGCTAGCATAATAGGCCGCTAAGATATTCCCAAAATTACCAGTTGGTACGGCAATATCAACCATCTGGCCGGCTTCAATTTGTCCTTGTTTAACTAATTGCGCATAAGCATAGATATAATAAACGATTTGTGGAATCAACCGGCCAATATTAATCGAGTTGGCTGATGAAAAGCGCAGCTGATGTTGGGCCAAACGCTCATGGAGTTCTTTTTGACCTAAGAGGGATTTAACAGCCCGCTGGGCATCATCAAAGTTACCGGTGATAGCCGTTACATGCGCGTTAGCAGCTGGCTCTGTTTGCATTTGTTGCCGTTGAATATCACTGACACCAATTTCAGGATAAAAGACCAAAATTTCAGTTTGATCAACATCCCCAAACCCACTCATAGCAGCTGTTCCCGTATCACCAGAGGTCGCTGTTAAAATGACGATTTTGTCATGATTGCCTTGCTTAGCAGCAGCGGTTGTCAATAGATGTGGTAAGGCTTGTAAGGCAACGTCTTTAAAGGCCAAAGTTGGTCCGTGGAAGAGCTCCATGTAGTGAAGGTTTCCGGTTTGATGCAGATTCACAATTTTACTACTATCCCATTGCGCTCCATAAGCCGCTTGGACGACTGACTGAATTTCCATCGGGGTAAAGTCATCTAGAAAAGCAGCTAAAATCAGTTCTGCAATTTCTTGGTAGGACTGGTTGGCAAGCTCTTGCCAGTCCAGACTAATTTGAGGCCATTGTTCCGGCACATATAGCCCACCATCCGGTGCAATACCAGCTAAAATAGCTTGACTAGCACTGACAGCTGGGGCTTGCCCACGAGTTGATACATAGCGCATTAGCATTTCTCCTTTTCAAGTCCTACAGGGTTAAATCTAATTATAACAAAGTATTTTGTTTTTATGAGGGATGTGATAAAGTTAAAAATTAATGAGTATACCATAAATAAATTTTTTATTTATGTTTACTAGTGCTTTTTGTTAAAGTAAAAATGAATTTCAATTAAGTTTATGAAAAAGTGAGGATATGAACTTGCAATTTACTATTCAAGTACCAGCTAGTAGCGCTAATTTAGGACCTGGTTTTGATTCATTAGGCCTAGCCGTTAGTCGTTATTTAAAGGTCCAAGTCTTGGCGCCCAGTTCTAAATGGGTAGTGGATCATCCCTTCGGCGATAGCGTTCCTTATAATCATAATAATTTAATTGTCCAAATTGCTCAAAAACTAGCACCTAACTTACCAGCTCATCATTTAATGGTCAGTTCAGATATTCCACTAGCACGTGGTTTAGGCTCTTCTTCATCGGCCATTCTAGCCGGCATTGCTTTAGCCAATGAGTTAGGTCAGTTGGCACTCAGTCAAGCTGACATGCTATTAGCCGCTACCCAGCTAGAGGGTCATCCAGACAATGTTGCCCCAGCCCTGTTAGGTGGTGGTGTCGCCGCTTATTATGACCAAAAAAATGTCTACCAAGCGCCTTTAACCCTCCCCCAAGACTTCAGTTTGGTCACCTTTATTCCTAACTATCCTTTAAAGACTGCCGATGCCCGGGCCGCTTTAGCTACCGAATTAGCCCTGCCACAAGCTGTCGCCGCTAGTGCTGTGGCCAATGTTATGATTGCCAGTTGGCAGGCCGGTAATATTGAGCAAGCTCGTCGACTCATGGAAGCTGATCAATTTCACGAACAAGCTCGGGCTAGCCTAGTCCCCCATTTGGGCACCATTCGTCAAGTAGCACACGAATTAGGTATTTATGGTACTTATCTATCTGGTGCCGGTCCGACAACGGTGACTTTAACAACTGGCCAGCAGACACAAGCGTTAATCACACGCCTACAAGCATTAGATTTACCGGGCGAAATCGTGGCTTTAGTACCCGATTTTGACGGTCTAGTAATTCAACATAAGGAGTAAATCATGAAAGTTGCCAAATTTGGTGGTTCATCCCTAGCCGATGGCCCTCAACTAAAACGGGTATTTGAAATTGTATCAGCTGACCCTCAGCGCCAAATTATCGTCGTTTCGGCCCCCGGCAAGCGGCAAGAAGACGACATTAAGGTAACGGATCTACTAATTGAGTACGCCCAAGCTGTCATTACTGACCGTGATTATCGTGATATTGTCCAACAAATCAAAAACCGTTACCACGAAATTGGCGAATATTTTGAACTAAACGAGATTGATTTAGCCGATATTGATCAACAAATCGATCATTTAGCCCAAAAGCACTACCGCTCTTTTGATTACCTTTTCGCGGCTTTTTGTGCCCACGGTGAATACCTTAACGCCCAGTTAATTGCAAAAGCCTTTACGCATCAAGGCCTACCAGCTCGTTTCGTTGATCCTAGAACGCTGGGCTTTTTGGTCGATGACAATCCTCGTAATGCCACCTTACTAGAAGACTCGTACCAGGCTATGGCTGAATTTGAACTAGCAGTCGGAGAACGTCTAATTGTTCCTGGATTTTTTGGCTATACCAAAAATGGTGATATGGCTACATTTTCCCGGGGCGGCTCTGATATTACTGGAGCTATCATGGCCCGCGCCTTCCAAGCTGATCTTTATGAAAACTTCACAGATGTTAGCGCCATATACGCGGCTAATCCTAAGTTAGTGGATCATCCCCAAGCAATTGCTCAAATGACCTATGATGAAATGCGGGAGCTTTCCTATGCCGGCTTTGCTGTTTTCCATGATGAAGCAATCATTCCAGCCATCCAAGGTCAAATTCCGATTAATATTAAAAATACGAACCGACCAAATGATCCCGGTACCATGATATTACCGCGCCAGGCTATTCAAAATACACGGCCAGTGACAGGCATTGCTAATTCCAATCGGTTTGCCGCCATCTATTTACACCGCTATCTCTTAAACAAAGACTTTACCCGGCAAATTTTAGAAATATTAAGCCAGTATGGTCTTTCTTATGAGCATATGCCCTCTGGAATTGATGATTTAACGATCATTCTGGATAAATCACTAACTAACCAAGAACAAATTGATCATGTACTAGCTGCGATTCAAGAGCAAGTACAGCCCGATGAACTACGATGGATCCCCAATTATGGCATCATCATGATTGTTGGGGAAGGTATGCGAAACCGGGTTGGGGCTATGACTGATATTGTCACACCATTGAAGGAAGCTGGTATTAGTTTACAGATGGTTAACCAAGGAGCTAGCGAAATTTCCATTATGCTGGGCATTCAGCCTGAGCTGGCCGCCGAAGCTGTTCAAGCAATCTATCACAATTTATTTCAGTAAAAAAGCGTGGATCTTAACGAATCCACGCTTTTAAAATTCCTGCAAATATTTATTTAGTTCTTGCGGACTAAGATTATTTTCCAACCCAATCAACAGCTTTAACCGAGCTTTTTGCCCATTGACACTCGAAGCAAAAATGGCTCCCGCCCGTTCTAATTGAACACCGCCACCTAAATAATCATAGACCGGTTCAGCAATGCCTTTGAAACTACGGGAAACAATCACGACAGGAATATTGCGTGATAGTAAATAGCCAACTCCCCGAGCGGCATCTTCTCCCAAATTACCAGCACCCAGAGCCTCAATGATAATACCGTCGACATTAGTAGCCGCCAGTAATTCTAACAATTTTCCGTCCATACCGGCGTAAGCTTTAATGACTGGAATATCCTTATTCACCATACTAATCGGATAAATGGTATGCGCTGGTAGTTCATATAAATAAATAATCCGGCGCTTAGTAATAATCCCCATCACACCACTAATCGGTGAGGCAAAAGTTGCCACATTAGTTGTATGCGTCTTGGTCACAAAACGAGCAGCATGAATCTCATCATTCATGACCACCATGACCCCGCGGTTAACCGATTGATCATCAATGGCCACCCGAATGGCTGACTGATAGTTATATAAACCATCCGCCCCAAGTTCATTGGATGAGCGCATAGCGCCCGTCATCACAATTGGAAAGTCAACATCTAGCGTACTATCTAGGAAAAAAGACGTTTCCTCCAGCGTATCCGTCCCATGGGTGACAACCACGCCATCAAAATCATGACCAGCTGCTAGAATCCGTTGTTGAATTTGTAGCATATGAATAGGGCCGATATGTTCGCTGGGGATATTAAAAATATTTTCAACTTGCAGCTCGACTTCTGGCAATTCGATTTGCACGGCATTCAGCGGATTAATTTCATCTGGTTGGACATCGCCAGTGGCATCAGCGTGCATGGCAATTGTACCGCCCGTATGTAGTACCAAAATCTTTTTCATTGTTGTTTCCTTTGTTGTGCTAATTTTTGCGCTGCTACCTGCCAGGTAGCCATTTGCTGAATAAAATGTTTTTCCCTTGGGACCAGACCAACTTGCTTTTCATAAATATAATCAATCACCCGCTGTAAGCTTCTTTTAGTCGCCGGAGAAAGCTTAATTTCATGAATTTGAGCCAAGTCAATTTGGCTAAACTGACGTAAATAATAGATGGTTTTCTGATCCAAATGTAGGCGATTATCATCTAAATTAAAGTGATTTTGACCGAGAATCCCATTATATTTTTCCGAATAATCAAAAATACCCGTCATTTGGCCATCCAAAGGATCAGCCCGCCAATTAGGAGCCACCCCTAAGGGCGTTAATAACTTAATTTCAAAAATATTAGCTATAATTTGGGGATCTAAACCAGCATTCAGTTTTTCTAAGGCTACTGTTAGTTCTTGATACCAGTCCGGCAGTGGTATCCCCTCTTCAAAACTGGCATCAATTAACTTAACGATTAGGGCCACATAAGCACTAATCCCGACATCTTCAGTAATTTTTCGATAAAAAGTACTGCCCTGAACACTGTTAATAAAACCTAGGCCTTGATTATTTTTTGGTAATTGACCATCAAAAGTAAACTTGGTGTAGGGTTGGGTGGCAGCGGCTAAGGGGGAATTATTTTTTTTAGCGCCACGTGCAAAAAAAGTCCGCAAACCAGCCTTTTCAGTTAGCATGCGCACTAATAGGTCACGTTCTTTATATGGACGGGTATATAAAATAATCCCTTGAATAATTGCCATTCAGCCTACTCCATCTTCAGGCTACTTGATTAATAATCCTCTGGTCGATACCCCATGGATTGCAATGCTTGGGGGCGATCCCGCCAACGTGGCTCAACTTTAACCCAAGTTTCCAAAAAGACCTTACTACCTAATAATCGTTCAATATCTTTACGAGCTCGAATACCAATCTGTTTGATCATTTGGCCTTGTTTACCAATGACGATATTTTTTTGAGTTGGTCGTTCAACGATAATCGAAGCCTGAATATGAACTTTATCGCCTTCTTCTTGTTCAATTTGATCGATCACCACAGCGACGGAATGAGGCACTTCCTGCTGGGTCAACTGCAATACCTTTTCACGAATTAATTCGCTAATGATAAATCGTTCGGGATGATCCGTTAGCTGATCAAAATCAAAGTACTGTGGGCCTTCTTCTAGCTGATCAATGACCCCATCTAATAATTCAGGGACATTATCACCTTCAGTCGCTGAAATTGGAAAGACTTCGGCCCATTGCGGTGCATCTTCTTGATACGAATTAATCACTTCAAATAATTGGTCTTTTGGAAGCAAATCAATCTTATTAATAATCAAATAAATCGGTGTTGACTTTACTTCTTTTAAGCGGTCAATAATAAAATTATCACCACGCCCACGCTCTTGACTAGCATCAACCACAAACCAAATGGCATCAGCTTCATGCAAAGCCGAAAAAGCTGATTTCACCATAAAATCCCCTAAAGAATTTTGTGGCTTATGAACGCCGGGCGTATCGATAAAAACGACCTGAGCATCATCAGTTGTGTAAATCCCTTGAATCTTATTACGCGTTGTTTGCGCTTTATCAGACATGATGGCAATCTTTTCACCAACAATCCGATTTAATAGGGTGGACTTTCCTACGTTAGGACGACCAATAATAGCCACAAAACCGGACTTAAAACCTTCTTTAACCATACAATTTACCTTTCAATTAATGCAACAAAGTAGCGACCAACTGGGTGCTCCAGCCTAATTGATGCCAGATATGGGGTTGGAAAATAAAAGCAACGACAATCAAACCCATGAACATCGCCAAATCGACGATCCCACCACCCACATCCTTAGCTAAACCGGCAATCGGATGATACTTTTTTTCAACAATTAAATCGACAATTAACTCAATCGCCGTATTTAAAAATTCACAATAAAAAACCCAGAAAATAACAATAATCAACCAAATCCACTCTGAACGGGACAGGCCAAAATAAACACCAGCTAAGATAAAAACCGTGGCGCAAAATAAATGTAAACGCATTGCCCGTTCATTTTTAATAACCGAACCAATTCCATGGAGCGCGGTCTTTAACGCTCGCCCAAAATTAATATTACGAGATACGCGGGGATCCCCCGGGGATCCCCGTTAGTCTCTTTGGATGCCATACTCTTTCATACTCCTTTATAATTCAACTTTTCTTATTTTTTAGTGCCAAAGCAAATGATATACATATGGTTCAAAAATGATTAATAGAATAATCATCTCAACGCCTACTGCTACTAGCACTAAGCCAGCGGCCAAATCTTTGGCTAAGCCGGCTAAAACATGGTAACGGCGACCGACTATCAAGTCGACAATCGATTCAACAATCGTATTTAAGAATTCACTATAAATAACTAGAAAAACCCCAATCGTCACCCATAACCAATCCGATCGTCGTAAACCACAATAAAGTCCAGCCAGTAAAATCATAAAGGCCGAAATAATATGAATCCGCATATTACGTTCTCGTAATACCACTACCAAAATACCATGAAGAGCATTTTTTAAGGCCATGGCAAAATTATGATTGCGGGTAACTTGCGGTTGCTTATCTTTATCTTCTGAGGCCATAGCTATCCAAAATATTCCTTTGTAGATCAAACATTTCTTTTTCTTCGGCGTCTCCTAACATATGGTCATAACCATTGAGATGCAAGAAACCATGGACAACTAGAAAGCCTAATTCTCTTTCAAAACTATGCCCTAAATATTCAGCCTGTTGGGCAATAATATCAACTGAAACTAAGATATCTCCAATATTTTTAGCTAAATCCTCACCCATTTCTTCATCCGGTAACAGGGGGAAATCATCATCATCATCTTCAATAGCAAAACTGATAACGTCGGTAGGCTTATCAATATTACGATATTCACGGTTATAACGATGGATTTCATCGTTATTCATAAAGGTTACCGACATCTCAGTATTGTCAGGTAATTCCATATATTGTCCGGCATATTCCAAGACACATTTTACTAAATCACGATGGTACTGGCTTACGCCAGGCTTACTTTGATCAATTATGGCTAAGTCCATCTCGAGTTTGCTCCTTCTTTAATTCAGCTAACCGGTTATCAGCTGCTTCATACGCGTTGACAATTTGACCAACGACCGGATGCCGTACAACATCAACACTACTAAAGTTAATAAAATTAATATGATCTATATTTTTTAGAATCCGTTGCGCCGCAATCAAGCCTGACTTAGCGCCACGGGGCAAATCAATTTGCGAAATATCACCATTCACAATCATTTTCGAACTAAACCCTAATCGGGTTAGGAACATTTTCATTTGTTGATTAGTCGTATTTTGGGCCTCATCGAGGATAATAAAGGCATCATCCAGGGTTCGACCACGCATATAGGCTAGCGGCGCAATTTCAATTACACCCCGCTCGACTAATCGTTGGGTATGTTCACTACCAATTAAGGTATTCATGGCATCATAGATTGGTCGCATATAGGGGTCGACTTTTTCTTTTAAGTCTCCCGGCAAAAATCCCAACGATTCACCAGCTTCAACCGCTGGTCGAGTAATAATAATCCGCTCGACTTCGCCCCGTCGTAAGGCAGTAATTGCCATCACAACAGCCAAAAAAGTTTTTCCAGTTCCAGCTGGACCGATACCAAAAGTTACATCATTTTTTCGAATCGACTGAACATATTGTCGTTGACCAAAATTTTTAACCCGAACTGAGCGTCCTTTTTGATCGCGAATTAATACCTCAGTGTAAAGGTCGCCAAAGTATTCTAAGGTTCCTCGTTGAGCCATATTAGTGGCACTAACCACATCAGCTTGACTAATGTTAATTTGGCGTTTAATTAAAGTAACTAAAGCGCCCACTACTTGGTAGGCCAATTGTACGTCGCTTGCTTTTCCCTCAATGGCGAGCATATTGCCACGACTAAGTAATTGAACCGACAAGGCCTCTTCAATCAACTTTAGAAAGGCCTCATTTGTCCCTGATAATTTGGTTTGCTGTTCAATATTTTCAAAGGTGAAGTTCTTACTTGTTTGTTCTGCCAAAAATAGTTACCTCGAATAAATTCATACTCTACCAATTTTAACACAAACCCCGCCAATGTCTTGATGCGTCTTAGATAATTCTAAAAAATATGTATAAAAAAACCGGCTATTTGCCGGTTTTTAAAAATGAATTAAATTGTTTGTACTGACAACATGTTAGTTGTACCAGACTGGTTCATTGGTACACCAGCGACAACCACAATCTTGTCACCACTTTGAACAAGTCCTTGTTCCTTAGCGGCGCGCTTTGACAATTCAAGCATTTCATCAATTGTTTCAGGAGCATCGTAGACAACTGGCACAACACCGTAGTTCAAAGTCAAACCACGTTGTACACGTTCTGAGTAAGTCACTGCCAAAATGTTAGCAGTTGGGCGGAACTTAGAAACGATACGTGCTGAGTATCCTGACTTAGTTGAAACAACAATCAACTTAGCGTTTACATCTTGAGCGATGTGGGCAACTGAAGCAGCAACTGATTC
Organism: Convivina intestini; assembly: GCF_003096575.1. Lineage (GTDB taxonomy): Bacteria > Bacillota > Bacilli > Lactobacillales > Lactobacillaceae > Convivina > Convivina intestini. Next base: position 120,792 of record NZ_QEKT01000001.1, on the reverse strand, counting down.
AGTTGCATCTTCTTCGACAAAGTGTAGTAACTGCTCACGGCCATCGACACGCAAAGCAGTTTCAGCCTTTTCATCAATGGCAGCCATAGTAGCAACAGCTTCGACTGGGTAGTCACCGTTAGCTGATTCACCAGACAACATAGTTGCATCAGTACCATCAAAGACAGCGTTGGCAACATCGGAAACTTCGGCACGTGTAGGACGTGGGTTTTCTTCCATTGAGTCCAACATTTGAGTGGCAGTGATAACTGGCAAACCACGCTCGTTCATCTTACGAATCATTTCCTTTTGAATCAAAGGAACGTTTTGAGCGGGCACTTCAACACCCATGTCACCACGAGGAACCATCAAACCATCCGAAACATCCAAGATAGCATCAAGATTGTCAATACCTTCTTGTGACTCGATCTTAGGAATGATCTGTACGTGTTCCATGTGCTTTTCTTTTAGCAAAGCACGGATGTCCAAAATATCTTCTGGCTTACGAACAAATGAAGCCGCGATATAGTTGATTTCGTGATCCAAACCAAAGCGGATGTCATCGGCATCCTTTTCAGTAATACCAGGCAAGTTGATTGACACACCAGGGGCGTTAACACCCTTACGTGAACCCAAAATACCGTGGTTTTCAACACGAACAACTAATTCCTTGTTTGCGTCGTCTTTTTCAGTAACAGTTGTAGCTAGCAAACCATCATCAAACAATACTTGGCCGCCAACCTTAACGTCATCGTAAAGACCTGGATAAGTAACCGCAATCTTTTCCTTAGTTCCCTGCAAGCTGTCGTCCATTGAGATACGGAGAACATCTCCAGTATTAAACTCAATCTTACCATCAGCTTGGACAGTAGTACGAATCTCGGCTCCCTTAGTATCTAACAAACGACCAACAGTCTTACCGGTAATCTTTTCAGCTTCGGCAACTGCGTTCATACGACCCAAGTGTTCTTCGTGATCACCGTGGGAGAAATTGAAACGGAACACGTTGGCACCGGCTTCAATTAACTTAACAATTGTATCCACATCAGTTGATGAAGGACCAAGCGTTGAGACGATTTTCGTCTTTTTCATGGGTAAATAGCTCCTTTGATATCTAGGTTACTTGCTCTTGCAAGCACTTCCTTGTCTTATTGTAAACATTTCACGAAAATTCTACAAGGTAGAATTTAGCCTTTTTTCTGAAAAATAACATTTTCTTTTCCTAAAAGTCCGATTAAGTCACGCTTTACTGCTGCTTGGCTAGTTAACCAATAAGTTTGATTTAGTGCTTGTTTCTGATTAGATTGGGCCCAATAGAGCACAACTGGACAATCTCCGTGATATTTTTTGAGCAATTGAGATAATTGTCCTTGAATGTTTGACTGTGCATGGGCTGCATCAATTCGCAAAAACCAAGTCCCCTGTTCCATTGCTGTTGGTTTAGCCTGTTTCGTTGGATAAATCAATTGATTAGCGACCAAAACAATATCTTGACGTTCTTGACTTTTACCAATGACCTGCACCACTTGGGCTACTTTAAGCTGATCAGCCAGCCGGCCATAAAGTTGTGGAAATAAAGTGACACTGATATTGCCAGTTTGATCACTTAGCGTTAAAAAGGCCATATCCTGCCCTTTTTTAGTGCGAATTGTTTTAATTTGATCAATTAAGCCAATCACTTGGACGGTTTGATTGGGCTGGGTAATTTGATTAATACTAGGTATTTTTTGATCCGCAATCAGGCCTTGATAAGCATCAAGCGGATGTCCTGATAGATTAAGACCAATTACGGCCTTTTCCTGATTTAACTTCTCTAACAAGGGCAAATCTGCCATTCGTCGGATTTTAGTTTCTTGTAAGATTAAATCGCCAAAATCCGCCCCGGCTACCAAGTCTGGTAAATTAGCTAATAATTCGGCACGATTATAACCAAAATTATCTAGAGCCCCGGCATAAACTAATTGATTAAAAGTTTCTAATTTACGTAATTTTTCTGGTAAGCGGCGAATAAAGGATTGAACCGTTTGAAAGGCCCCGTGCTCCTCCCGTTCAGCCAATAGACTGGTAATGAAATCCGAGCGTAAGCCATGAACAGCGTGCAAACCCATTCGCAACCCTGCAGCCGAACAAGTCCAAAAGCGCTCAGATGAATTAACATTTGGTCCCTGAACTTGAATCCCAGCACGTTTAGCCTCTAAAATATACTGCCTAATTTTTTCGGTATTGTTTAAATTAGCGTTTAGTAAGGCCGTGTAGAAAGTTAAGGGATAGTGGGCCTTTAAATAGGCCAGTTCAAAGGCTAACTTCGTATAGGCAACGGCATGCGAACGGTTAAAGCCATAGTTAGCAAACTCGTCGATGTAGGAAAAGATTTTTTCTGCTTCGGTTTGGGGATGTCCCTTTTGCACAGCCCCTTTAATAAAGAGCACCTTCATGCTCTCCATTTGAGCTAACTTTTTCTTAGACATAGCACTCCGTAAAACATCGGCTTGTCCCAAAGTAAAGCCCGCATATGCTTCAGCAACCCGCATTACCTGTTCTTGATAAATAATAATGCCAAAGGTTGGGGCTAAAATATCGGTCAAACTATCATCTAAAATTTCAATTTTTTCGCGGCCATGTCGTCGTTGGATAAAGGAATGGATATTTTGACTAGGTCCTGGACGATAAAGGGCATTGACGGCCACTACCTGTTCAAAATCTTTGGGGGCTAGTTGGCGCAAAACATTGCGAATACCCCGTGATTCAAATTGGAAAACACCGCTAGTATCACCGGCAACAAATAAAGCCAAAGTTTGCGGATCATTTAAGGGAATCTTTTTAATATCAAAATTATCGGGTAAATTCGGCTTAGCCAAAGCTAAGGCCTGACTTAGAATGGTTAAATTAGTTAGTCCTAAAATATCAATTTTTAATAGACCGAGTTGTTCGACTGGCCCCTTTTCAAATTGCGTTAACAACCGCTCATCACTACCCAACTGAACTGGGAGGGTTTCCACCAGTGGCCGATCACTTAACACCACTCCGGCCGCATGAGTTGAATAATTGCGGGGCAACCCCTCTAATTGTTGAGCGGTCTTAAATAATAGGGGGCCATTATCAATTTTATCAATTAGAGCTTTTAACTGCGGCTCACTTTGCCAGGCTTCCAAGAGGGAAACTTTCCGACCATTTTTACCGGGCGGAATGGCACCAGACAACTGGCTTAACTGACGAGTATTCAAATCAAAAACCCGACCGGTATCACGTAGAGCTTGTTTTGCAGCTAAGGTTCCAAAGGTAATAATTTGCGCAAAATTGCGTTGACCGTATTTCTCGTGCAAATAAATTAAAACTTCTTCGCGGCGATTATCCGGCCAATCGATATCGATATCTGGCATTTGCGCTCGTTCTGGGTTTAAAAATCGTTCAAATAGTAAATCAAAGGCCAGCGGATCAACATCGGTAATTGCCAGACAGTAGGCCACCAAGGAACCAGCCGCCGATCCTCGACCTGGTCCGGTTTGAATATTATGAGTGTGCGCAAAATTTAAAATATCCCAAACAATTAAAAAATAATCACTAAAACCTAGTTTTTCAATAACGGCTAGCTCATGATCTAGCCGTTTTTGATATAAGTCTGTGTTAAGATTTTGATTAGAATTCGCTAATTTTTCAACCAACCCCTGCTGTGCTAATTGACGTAAATAGCGACCACTATCCATTCCAGCTGGGCTTTGGAACTTTGGTAAACTAGTTGCCTGAAAATTCAAGCTTACTTGGGCCTGATCAATCAATCGTTCATTATTGGCATAGGCAGTTTGTAAAATTGCACTCGCTTGATAGGACTGCCTAATCTCTTCTAGAGGTAATAAAATATTTTGACCGCCTTGGCGCGCCAAAAAAGATAAATTATCCAGTTTACTATTACTAGCAATGGCTCGTAAAACTTCTTGGCTAAAAGCATCTTGGGCTTGTAAATAATCAATTTGGTCTAAAGCAATTACCGGTATCGCATATTCATGGGCAAAGTCAGCCAGTTGCTCTTGGGTCTGAGCAGCCATACGTGGATTTAGCCCCAGATATAATTGATTTGGATTTACTAATCCTAGTAATTTCTGCCAGTACTGGGCCAAATGACTATCACCAGCTAAAATTAACTGGACTAGCTCACTGTTGGGTGGCAAAGTTATCGCAATCCCTTCAAGGTGTTGAGCAATTTTACTGAGGGATAGTTGCTGGTCAACTGCCGTCATTTTGGCTGATGAAAGCCACATCAAATTCTGATAGCCTTTATCAGTTAAAGCGGTTAATAAAATTGGAAATAACGTGGCTGTATTAATTAAGCCATTAACCTGCAAGGTTAAACCCAAAACTGGTTTAACGCCTATTCTCTGAGCCTTTTGATAAAATTCAACTGCGCCATATAAAACGTTCCAATCAGCTAAAGTAACCGCCTGATATCCCTGTTGATGCGCTTGGATTAGGATTTGGTCAATCGTATTTGGATTTTTTAACAAACTATAACTTGAAAATATTTGTAAGGGTGCGTACATTGTCCCTCCTACTGTGCCTTATTTGGCTTCATTATACCGTAATCGCCCCCAATATTTGTATCACCATTGCGGAATTATAAAAAAAGCGTATCATGATTGATAGCAAAGGGGTGAATGATGATGAAATACTTAACAGTCGCTTTTTGGGCCGCAATTTTTGGTGAAATTGTTGGTTACATCGTGTCACAAATGACATCAGCTATCTATGATCCCATCGTGGTCGCAGTGATTGCTGTTGTTGTTGGCGAGCTAGCCATTATCGCTATTCCAGCGGTTTCTGGTTCAGCAATAGCTGAGAAAAGTAAAGCAAAAAATTAAATTAAAAAGGCATGTCACTCCAGTGGCATGTCTTTTTTTGATTAACGAGCTAGCTCAATAATCTTTAAAATCACATCTGTAGCCGCTTCCATAACTTCTAAGGAAACATATTCAAAACGGCCGTGCATGTTTTCCCCACCAGCAAATAAGTTTGGCGTTGGTAACCCTAAGAAAGAAATCTTAGAGCCATCGGTTCCGCCACGGATTGGTTCGATGATTGGCTTAATCGATAAAGCTTGCATGGCTTGTTCTGCCAGCTCTACGGGGGCCATATTTTCTTTAAGAATATCTCCCATGTTGTAATACTGATCTTGGATTGTTAAAGTTAAACGATCTTGGCCAAACTTAGCATTAAATTGGTCAGCAATGGCAATTAACTGGTCCTTACGACTCTCAAATTTTTGACGGTCATGATCACGAATAATATAAGTTAGGTTAGCTTCATCAGGCGTACCACTCATTTCAATCAAATGCCAAAAACCTTCCCGACCACTAGTTTCTTCGGGACGGTCATGAACTGGTAATTGTGCATGAAAATCCATCGCCACTTGGTTAGCATTGATCATGGCGCCTTTAGCAGTACCCGGATGAACATTTTGTCCTTGAATATGCAGTTTGGCAGAAGCAGCGTTAAAGGTTTCCCACTCTAATTCCCCCAATGGGCCGCCGTCAACCGTGTAAGCAAAATCAGCCCCAAAGGCCTTCGTATCAAAATGATCAGCCCCAGTACCGATCTCTTCATCTGGTCCAAAAGCTAGTGAAACTGGTCCATGCTGGATATCAGGGTGATTAATTAGATATTCAATGGCCGTAATAATTTCAGCCACACCAGCTTTATCATCAGCCCCTAAAAGAGTCGTCCCATCCGTGGTGATTAGGGTATGTCCTTGGTACTTATTTAGAGAAGGGAAAACAGCTGGATCCAATTGATAAGCTGTCGTTCCCAATGGAATAATACTTTTACCATCATAATTTTCAACAATTTGCGGCTGAATATTTTCGCTGTTAAAATCAGCTGTATCAACGTGGGCAATGAAACCGATGTTGGGTACATTTTCTAATCCTGGACTAGCTGGCAACTTAGCAAAGACATAACCATCTGACATGGTTTGAATATCTGATAAACCAATCGTCGCTAATTCTTGAGCTAACTTCCTTAAAAAGGCCACTTCTTTATCAGATGAGGGTCGTTTTGTGGCATCTTCATCAGAACGTGTATCAACTCGTACATAATTTAAAAATCGCTCAGATAATGCTGAATATTTGTTAGTCATATGATTCCCCTCACTTAAAAATCACTAAATATAACGGTACGGATCGGTATTAACTTGACTTTCATAAACACTTAAATCAGGTTGCCAGTCACGTACCAAAGTTGCCATCGGTTTCTTTGCCAAAGCTTCCATATGATGGTCCGGATCAATTACCACAAAATCATTAGCCAAAATATCATGTCCGACATGGTAATAAAGATCAGCTGTAATATAGGCGTCAGCGCCTAATTCTTGAGCCTTAAACCAATAGCGGCCGCCATCGCCCGCCAAAAGCGCAACTGTATGTAACCGACGATCTAAATCATTTGTAATGACACGTACTTCAGCTACTTGGCAGGCCTGTTTAACCTTTTGAGCTAATTGACTAACCGTGAGATCCTCTTTTAAAATGCCAATTCGCCCTAAACCACTTTGCCCATCTGGATTAGGCAATAATGGTTGTAAGTCTTGTAACCCAAAAATACTGCCCAACCAATCATTCATCCCCCCAGCAGCGGCATCCAAATTAGTATGGCTGGCATAAACAACAATGTCATGCCGTAGTAAATCCGCATACATCTTGTTTTGAGGGTTACTTAAATCCAAATTACGGGCTGGGAAAAACATCGCTTCATGATGGGCCCAAATAAAATCAACCTTTTGTTCAATTGCCTCTTGGACAGTTTCTGGTCGCACATCCAAAGTGGTCATTACCTTATGAATCTCTTGTTGCGGGTCACCAATTTGCAAGCCTACTGGATCTCCCTTTTCTGCTAAGTCTTTGGGGGCAAAGGCTTCAATTTGTTGAATTAATGTTTGTACCTTAACCATTATTTAAGTACCTCTTGAATCTTATTTTTCTGAGCCTGCCATTCCTTATAGGTGACACTCTCCCCCTTCTGAGCAGCTACTAAACGATCTAAAATGAGATTAATACGCTGTAGTTCTGCCAGCCACTTAGCCGAAAAAACTGGGCCTGCTTGCCGGCGTAAAAAGGGACCAAATTGTAGGTCAAAGATACCTAATTCCTGAAAACCAGGCTGAGCCACAATAATTTCATAAAAATGCTTACCCTCTTGGACTATTTTTTCAGCTTTGACTTGGTACTGATGGTTGATAAGCCATCTACGTACAGCAGCCTCTTCCGTATTAGGCTGTAAAATCAAGGTTTGGAATTGCCTTTGACCATTTTTTTGCCAATCACGATCTAAAATATCCCGAATCAGCAGGCCGCCCATACCAGCAATCACCACAGTATTAATTTGATCACTAGTTTGTACTGCATCTAAACCGTTGGCCAAACGAGCAATCAATTGTCCCTGTAAATTTTGTTGAATAATTTCACTTTGGACATTGGCCAAAGGACCCACAGCTACTTCGCCAGCTAAAGCATATTTAATCTGACGACCGACCAATAAGTGGGCTGGTAAATAGGCATGGTCAGAGCCAATATCGGCTAAATAAGCCTCCTGAGGGACATAGTTGGCCACTGCTTCTAAACGCGGTGAAAGATGAACGGGATTCATAGAATAATCCTTCCTATCGTGGAGTTTATGCTGAATAATTTTATGGTGTAGCAATCCAGTCTTTAATCGGCGCAAAGGTACGCCGATGAATGGGACAAATCCCCTGCTGCTTAATTGCTGCTAAATGTTCTGCGGTTCCGTAACCAGCATTATGCTCAAACCCATAACCGGGGTATTTTTTAGCATAATCAGCCATTAACTGATCACGACTAACCTTAGCAATAATACTGGCTGCGGCAATTGAATTACTACGGGCATCGCCTTTGATTAGTGATTCTTGAGCCAAAGGACTATCAATTTGCATGGCATCAATTAATAAAGCTTGTGGCTGGGGATTAAGTTGCTGAACTGCTAATAACATCGCCTGACGACTAGCCTGATAAATATTTACTTGATCAATGACATCGGCATCAACTTGAGCAATACCAATGGCTAAAGCCTGCTGACGAATTTTTTGATCTAATTCAAGTCGCTGATGGGCCGATAATTGTTTGGAATCAATCACATCAATTAAATTAAAGTCATGTTTTAAAATGACTGCTGCAGCCACCACTGGACCTGCTAAGGGCCCACGACCTACCTCATCTATGCCAGCAATATTGGTATAGCCATTTTCCCAGTACCTCTGTTCAAAGTCGAAACGATGATGAAAATGCTCAATTTTAGCTTGTAATTTAATCTGCTGCCGCTGATAGCGTTCAACCAATTGGCGCACACCTTTACGAGAATCTTGCGCCCATAATTCAAGTCGAGCATCACTAGACCCAATAGTAGTTAGAGCAGCTTTGATATCAGCAATTGTCTCAGTCATGGTAAATATCCAAAGTATAACGACCCAACTTTCCCTTACGCAGGTCGTTTAGCAAACGCTCACTGGCCTTATCATAATCATCTTTAAAGCCTAATCTTTCGGTAATGGCTAGCAAAACTTCCACATCACTAAGGTCATTTAAGTCCGAATTCAAATGATAACGTTGTACCAACTCTTCTAAATGGTACTGTCGATAAAACTGGATTAAATATAAGGCGGCATCATCCTTAGAAAATAAAGTGTCTTTAACAGCTCCAGATACCGCTAACTTCATGCCCACTGTTTGATCTTCAAACTTGGGCCAGAGTACCCCGGGAGAATCCAATAATTCTAATTTAGTCGGCGTTTTTAACCAAGCGATTTTCTTAGTGACACCCGGTTTATTGGCCGTTGGCGCCACATTTTTCATCACTAAATGATTCAATAAAGTTGATTTACCGACATTAGGGATACCAGACAGCATCGCTCGAATTGGTTGATCATAAATTCCCTTAGCAAGTTGATCTTCCCGCTGCTGACTAAGCGCTTGGCGAGCAGCCTTAGTAACCGTTTGAGGAGTCTTAGGATCACGACTATCTAAAACAAGTACTTGATGACCAGCTTGACGAAAGTGCTGCGCCCATAATTTAGTCTGGATAGGATCAGCTAAATCGGCCTTAGTCATAATTAATAATCGCGGTTTTTGACCGATTAATTTCTCTAGTTCCGGATTACGTGAACTGGCTGGTAAGCGAGCATCAATCAATTCAAAAACAATATCAACTAAAGATAAGTTTTCACGCATTAATCGCATGGCCTTGGCCATATGTCCGGGGAACCATTGAATAATTTGAGCCATATTTCTCCTTTCTAGCGGGCGGCTTGAAAATGTTGCCAAGCTTCATCAAAGGTGGTCATACTCATTAAATATGAGCTATCCTCTTCTAAATAATGTGATATTTCTTCAAAATCAACACTTTGCTTAGGAAAAGTTGAATCCAAAAAAGCGTTATTAGCAAACTGTTGAATTTCATCAGCAGCAACAGGATTGCGGTTAGTCATCAACCAATCATAAAAACTACGATTACTTTTTGCCATTAACAACCTCACCCACAAATTGGAACTGGCCTTGATTCAAATCAATTTTAGTAGCCTTAAAGCGCATATTTTGATTTTGCGTTGCCTTATTCAAATCGATAATAATTTTTTCTTGATTAGGCTGGAATTGGACGTAACTTGGTCCATTATACATTTGTTTGATATAGCCCATTGCTACATTGACTGGTAGGGAAATCTGCCCCAAAGAAATAGATTGAGCTTTTAAAACAATATTACCATCGTTAGTTGCTTCGGGCATCATCGCCATTTTAGCATCAATATTTTGTCCCAAAATACTTAATTTACCGGATAAAACAACATTGCTTTGATTAGCAACAAAGGTAAAATCACCATTACCAGAATCCTGGAGGTAGCTGCTAGCTAATGCATTAACTTGATCTCGATTTAAATTAATATCAAACGTTGCCGCAGTATTTTTACTAGGTTGACTCAAACTAACCTTTGACGGTGAAAAAGCCAAATAAGCTGAGTAGCAACCGCCAGCAACCAAACCTACAATCAATAGCCAAAATAACCAAAACCAAAGTGCTGATTTTTTCTTCATAATTCACTTCCTTTTTACCTCAACTTAGTGTTGGGTAAGTTAACGGGCACGATACAAAATGGCTAAAGCACCTAATCCCGTATGGGTTGAAACAATCGGGGTCGTGGTTGAAATCAAAATGTTGATATCAGGCCAAATTTGATTCAAACGATCAGCCAAAGCTTGTGCTTCTTCCGCTACCCCAGCATGCGAAATACCAATTTCTAGCATCTCAGTGTAGCCCTTCATTTTCTCAATTACTTCGTCATTAAATTTAGCAATCGTTTTCATGCCACGGCCCTTGAGCATAACATCTACTTTTCCTTGGGCATCAACAAAAGCACCGACTTTAATATTTAATAGATTACCAATTAATCCCTGGGTCTTACTTAATCGTCCACCGGCAACCATGTTAGTCAATGATCGAAAACTCAAGTAGATATGTGACTCACTTCGAGCAGTGGTGGCAGCAGCTACTACTGTGTCCATATCTTCCCCAGCTTTAGCAGCCTTAGCAGCAGCCAAAACAACAAAACCTTCACTGCGATCAGCCAAAAGTGTATCAAAAGTAGTTACATCAGCCTTAGTAAGTGAGCCTGCCTGTTGAGCAGCGCCAACTGTTCCAGAAAGACCCGATGATAGATGTAAACTTAAAATTTCAGCTTCAGGATGCTCCTGATAAATTTTGTCATACGTTTCTTTAAAGGCACCAATTGAAGGTTGCGAGGTTTGTGGCAAAGTACTACTTTGCGCCATTTTCTCCAAAAATTCTTCTGGATGAATCGTAACGCCATCTTCATAGACCGTGCCATCAATTTGAACCGTTAAGGGCACAATATGAATATCATATTCTTTTATTTCTTCCGCCGTTAAGCGAGCCGCCGAATCAGTTACAATTGCTACTTTTACCATCTTTTATAATCCTCATTTACCCTTACGTTGATAATACATTATCTTAAATTCAATGCCATTTTGTTCTTCCGATTGACTTTTAGTCAAATCAAATACATCTAAATCAACTGGTTCAACCCAAGTATCACCAGCAAAATCACCAGTAACTCTGGTCACCACTAGTTGTGTAGCATAGGGCATCATCATTTTATAAATTTGTGCGCCACCAATTACGGTCACCAAACCACTGATTGATTGAATGTACTTTAATACATCCGCTAAATCGTGGCATACAACTACATCCTTACAGTTGGTAGAAAAGTCCGGTTGTTGGGTCACTACCACACTCTGCCGTTGTGGTAATGGACGCCCGATACTATCCCAAGTTTTACGCCCCATAATCATGGTTGAGTGCAAAGTTTCTTTTTTAAATAGCGCCCGATCGGCTGGTAAATCCCAAGGGACTTGACCATTTTTACCAATCCCATGTTGCTCATCTTCAGCCCAAACCATCTTAATTTCAGTCATTTCGTTTCTCCTGTCTGACATAGGCTAATAGTGCTGCTTGCTGGTTAGGGATTTCACCGGTAACAACTGCTTTTTCCAAGTGTTGTAGTAGTTTCCCCATCTCAGGACCCGGTTTAACCACACCACTTTGCATCAATTCTTGACCGCTAAGCGCCATTTGTCGAGCATTTCGAATGGGCAATTGTTCAAAGATTTGTTGCACTAACTCAATTTTATCCTTAGTAAAGCCTAACGAATGCATACCTTCAATTAATTGTTCTTGGTATGCTTCAACTTGATAAAGATGCCAGGCATCCAAGGAAACCTTGCCTCTTAAAATGGGGACTAGCGCTTGCGCCGTCTTAATCACTGCGCGACTTAATTTCCATTCTCGTAAAAAACTGGCAATATCTTGCTCTTTGACTGGTGAAGGTACTAAAAGATTGATCCAAGCAATTGCCGCCTGACTGATTTGTAAACGATTTAGAATCGTTAAAATCTCCTGCCAGGTCGTCAATGGCCAGTGACCAACTCCACCTGGTAGGTAGGCTAACAAATGGCTATCCAAAGCCTGTTGCAAACCCCGACTAGCTGCGGGACTCAAGAGCATTTTTTCAAATTCGACTTGAATTCTCTCTACTGCTATCTTTGTTAGATTGGGTGCTAAATCTGTTAAGGCAGTTTTAGTTTGATTTTCAATGGCAAAATCTAATTGGGCACTAAAACGAATTGCGCGCATAATCCGCAAGGCATCTTCATTAAAACGTTCTTCGGGGTTTCCAACCGCACGAATTAAACCATTTTTTAAGTCAGTTAAACCGTCAAATAAATCGACTACTTCGCCATTAGCTTTTAAGGCCAGAGCGTTGATAGTAAAGTCGCGGCGTTTTAAATCTTCACTAAGACTACGAACAAAAGTAACTTCATCAGGTCTGCGATAATCAGTATAGGTGGATTCTGTTCGAAAAGTCGTAACTTCGTAACCAATATGATGATCTAACACCATCACTGTGCCATGTTGAATACCGGTATCGACGGTGTTTTCAAAAATCATCTTAATTTCTTGTGGAAATGCTGAACTAGCAATATCCACGTCATGAATTGTATCTCCTAGAATCATATCCCGCACTGCGCCACCCACAAAAAAGGCTTCGTAACCAGCGTCTTCTATTTTTTGTAATATTGGTCGGGCTTCAGCCATTTGACTGGGAAATTGATCAATTTTCATTTATTTTTAGTACTCCTAGAACATCTATCATCACAATCTATCTTAGCAAGTTTTAGATTGTTAGTCATCTAAAAGTAAACCACTCAAACGATCCTGCACCTCATAGTCATCGGGCGCTTGTTCTAGATAATGTTCTAAGGTTAACCGCTCTTGATTCAGTTGTCCCTGTTCATGATACCAACTCGCTAAATCTAGTAAAAATTCAGGACGATTTAATTTAGCCTCTAAAGCCTGATCCCAATAAGTTTGCGCCTGCTTATAATTATCTAATTTTTGATAAGCTAAGGCGAGAATCCAATAGAAGTTTGGATCAACCAACTCCTTGTCCTGAGCTTGTTCAATAAGATCAATAACGGCCTGATACTCTCCTTGGGCCATTTTAAAATTAGCTAGTAAGAGGTAATTGGCACTTTCTTGATCATCAATGGCTAGCGCGGCTTGAAAATCAGCTTCGGCAGCATCGAAATCTCCTAGTTGTTGGGCGACCTTTCCAGCTTGACGATAAAGTTGAACGTTAGTTTGATCGGCAGCTAAACCTAGTTGATAATTTTGATAAGCCTTTTCAATTTCACCCGCTTGTTCATAAGCTTGACCCAAATAAGGATAAACGGAACTATACTGACTATCTTCGATAAGAATTTCTTCAAAGAGTTTGATGGCTTCGTCATCACGGTGACTTTGATAGTACAACAAGGCCAATTGGAACTTAGTGTCTAAAGACATTAGCTCGGGCTTAATTTGTTCTAAATAACCAATTGCATTGTCATAATTACCAATGGCAGCATAGGCCAAGGCAATTCGGCTTGCTAAATCAATGCCATTTAGATATCGTTCTCCCGCCAATAACAAACTACGATAATAATTAATCGCTAAACGATATTGAGCAGTCGTATAGTAAAATTCAGCCAAAGCAAATTGAACCACTGTTTCTTTTGGTGCCAGTTGTTCAGCTTGTTGTAAGCAGTGCTGAGCTGATTCGACCAATCCTTCGGCCTGATACAAATCTGCTTTAATCATCAAAGCTGGTACATAACTAGACGAATTCGGGTTAATATTAGCTAAATATTCCTGAGCTAGTTCCGTTTGATCGTCTTCAATCGCGATTTCAGCCAAGGCTGTTTTCAATTGATCTTCTTCTGGATATTTTGTTAACAGATGTTGATATATTTTTTGCGCTTGATCTAAAAAGCCACGACCAGCTAATTCTTCAGCCAGACTATAAACCATATCGTCGTCATCAACTTGCAAGGCCTGATCAAAAAATAATTGTGCTTGATCAATTTGTCCCAAACTTAATGCTGCCAAACCTTGCTCAGCTTGACTAATATTTTCGGATGTCATGTAGTGGAATCCCTTCTAGTGCACTGGATATTGAGATACTAAACCATCCCTATTTTACCTGAATAAAATTTTGAACACAAAGCACCATTTAAAATATGAGAGAAGTATAATAGTGTCAGTATTTGATTTGTGATATAACTTTCTGACGTATATTTGTCTAACGAAATGAAGGTAAAGCTGAACATGTATTCTCTAACCAAAAAGCGTTGGCAAGCGATTAATGAACATGATGCCAGCTACAACAATCAATTTTTATACGGTGTAACTACCGATCATCGTGTATGTTGTCCAGGCTGCCTACGACCAAAGCAATTCACTCGAAAAGATATTGAAATCTTCAAAACCCCGGATGAATCACTTATTCATGGATTCATTCCTTGTCCAGATTGTCACCCATTTGGGCAGCTAGATGAAAGGGCTAGTTTTGTACTCAATGTAAAGTCCTACTTAGTTAGTAACTATGCCAAGCGGATTACCTTGGAAGAACTCAGTCAAATTTTTCATACTAGTACTGGCGTCTTACATCGTAGCTTCCTATTAGAAACGGATGAAACACCACAAAACTATCTACTGCATATCCGCATGTTTCACGCGACTGAATTTTTAAAAAATACCAACCTATCTGTGGCTGCAATTGGCCTTAAAGTTGGTATACCTAATCTTTCATATTTCAATACGGTTTTTAAACAACAAGCCGGTCTAACAGCGGTACAGTATCGTAAGCAGTTTAATTAAATGAGTCTTTGACAATCATGTCAAAGGCTTTTTTATGTACCATTAATTTTAATTTCACTACTACATTGAGCCTTGCTAACATTACGCCAGTTAATCCTAATACCAAGTCCAGGTTTTTGAGGAACTGCGATGTTACCTTGCTGAACTGTCAGCTTTTCTTGGATTAAATCATATTGGAAGTAACGATTCGTATCTGAAATATCAGCTGGGTAGGCATTAGGAAGACAACTGGCTAATGCTAAATCAGCACTGCGCCCCAGGCCACTGGTAAACATGCCGCCCACCCAGGCTTGCAATTGCGATTGTTTAAGAAGTTCAATGGCTTTTTGAGCAGCTAACAATCCACCAATTTTTCCTATTTTTAGCGTTAAGAGTTGAGCAGAATGACAAGCAATCATCGTTCTAACATCCGTAAGCTGGTTAACACTTTCGTCTAAACTCAGAGGTATTGTAAGTTTCTTTTGTAAATGAGCATGCTCAATGAAATCCCCATTGGCAAAAGGTTGTTCGACAAAATTTACATTTTGGGGTAACTTTTGTAAAGCTATCCCCTGCTCCCAAGACAAGGAGGCATTGGCATCTAGTGAAAAATTTTGATTCGGAAAGTGATTAATTAATTCAATTAACTCATTCAGGTGCCAGTCCTGGCCAGAAATTTTTAATTTAATTCGGCTGTAACCTTCTTCAATCGCACTAATGACTGCCTCAGTGGTATTTGTCCAGGTATCTTGTTGTCCAATTGCTATCCCAACGGCTACCGTTGATGACTGTCCACCCAACATTTGAGCTAATGATTGTTTCTTTAATTTACCAATGCAGTCCCAAAAAGCCAAAGCTAATCCGGCTTTGGCAAAAGAATAGTAAGGAATCTTTTGCTCTAACTGAGTTTCAAATTCTTGTGGACTAACAATTGATTTTCCTAATAAATGTGGCCCCAACCATTTTTCAATCGCCCCAAGACTACTATTTTGAGTTTCTGAAGCGTAATTGGGCGTACTAAAAGATTGCACCTCACCGTAACCAGTTACCATCGTGTTAGCACTTGTATCCCAAACGGTCATTTCTACTAGCGTTAGTGGTCGTTTTACTAACTGCGCTTGAGCGGTTACAAAGTGATTAAGCAACGGTAAGGCTACCGGTATCAATCGGATACTCTGGATTTGATACATAATTGTTGTAAAATCTCCTGATAAACACCTGGTTGTTCTAGATGGACATTATGACCGGCATTTTTAACAACTGACAATTCAGCATCGGGTATGCTTACTGATAATTTTTGAGCAATTTTTAGAAATTTAAAATCATTTTCACCAACAATTAAGCCTGTGAAAAGCTTTAACTGTTTTAACTTAGGCCAAAAATTGGGTTGACTACCAGTCCCCATCATCCGTAAAGAATTAGCCATATTTTCAGGTTTTTGATTTAGACGTTCATGCTGAATTTGCACCTGCTGGCGCACTGGCAATAATTTTTGACTGGCAAAAAGTGGTAACTGCCGCCAATTTTGAACAAACTGGCGGTAATCTGCTAGTAAGGCGTTGGCCCGTTGTTCATCTTGTAATTGACGTTCTTGTCGCCTTTGGGCAGAATCAAGCCCCGCCGTACTACTTTCCAAAACCAAACAATTGATAAAATCAGCTAAATGTGATTGTGCTAAACCAAGAGCTAAACGACCACCCATTGAATAACCGACTACATTCAAGTTTTGCCAGTTAAAATGCTGAAAAATAATTTCAAAATCAATGATTTGACTTTCCATACTTAATCGCTTTCGTGGCACTAACGGTGCTTGGTTGCCAAATCCCAGTAAATCAACTGTCCAAACGGTGCCTGGTAAATAGTCCAATATTTGATCGAAGTCATGATGATTACCCATAAATCCATGTAAAAAAAGCCAATTGACCTTAGTAGAACTATTTTGCTGGTAATAAAAATGATAGGGATACTCTCTAACATTCAAAATAATTTCAGTCATCAAACTGTTTTCCCCTTAATAGGTATCACTTTCATACAAAATTAATTGTGGACCGGCCGTAACCGGTTGATTTAATAATTGTGGCAACTGAGCTACATTCTGCACGGCAGTATACGGTAAATCGTACACTTGAGCAATGGCTTGAAAGTCTAAATTTAAAGGAGTTGCGAAAAGTTCTGTAAAATACTGTTTACACTGCGCCTGTGGTAGACCGGCAAAAATCCCACCTCCATTATTGTTCATGATAATAATATCTAATGGCAACTGATATTTTTTTGCCATCATCAACCCATTCATATCATGAAAAAAGGACAAGTCTCCCGTTAATAAAATACTTCGGTGCGGTTTTTGACTAACTGATAAACCAAGGGCGGATGAAATTATCCCATCAATACCATTCACACCACGATTAGCATAAATTTTATGACTATTTTTACCGGAAAAATAAGTATCCATCTGTCGAATTGATAGACTATTGGCAACAAAAATAGCCTGATCAGGCTTAACAGTTTGATCCAAGCAAGAAATTAAATTGCTGGCCCGTGAGGTCCCCTTATTTGGTTTCAAGGCTTGCCAACGAGCATGAAAAGCTTGTTGTTCATTACTTTGAACACAGGCTACGCTATTTAAAAATTCAGATGGTGACATTTCAAAACAGCGTTGACTCTGGCGAGTGTAATCTAAATCAGCTGGCATTCCAATTTGCCAAATTGGAATTGCTTTTTGTTTTAACCATGATAATAAATTAGGTGAAATCGGCGTTTTCCCAAAGCGGAGGACCAAATCTGGTAAATATTTTGAGTCTAATTTATCATCAGCTAACCAGTCATTCAACCCATACAAACTTTTAGGCGTCCGAACTCGACTTAAAATATCAGTCCAAACCGGAATGCTATATGCTTGGGCAAATTGCCACAACTGATCTTGATAATCTTCCGTCACATTCGGTCCAGCTAAAATCATAATTCGTCGGTAAGCGGTTAGTGAGTGGGGACTCCCTAGCGTTCTTTTACTCATAGCTGCATACGTCAAAGGCTGAACCGGTTCAATTGGCGCCTTACCCATATCCGGTAGAAGTGGTTTTCGCAAAGGTAAATCAATTTGAACCGGACCAGCTGGTGTACGCCAAGCTTCATGGACCAACGCTTGCACCTTAAAATCAATATACTCGGTGACCCCTGGTTCGTCATCCTGTAAGGCTAAACTCAGCTGATTTTTGGCATAAACCGTAAATGGTTCAATTTGAGGGATAGTTTGTGCAGCACCCAGATTCTGTAATTCCTGCGGTCGGTTAGCCGTCAACAAAATTAAAGGTATTTCCGACACCTGTGCTTCGGCCACCGCCGGGAGATATTCCAAAACAGCCGTGCCCGAAGTGGCTAATAAAACAACGGGTTGCTGTGATCCTTTGGCTAATCCTAACGCAAAAAAAGCCGCCGATCGCTCATCTACATCAACCCAATAATGAATTGTGGCGTCATATTGAGCATACTCGGCAATTAACAGTGCAATCGGTGTGCTCCGCGATCCCGGTGAAATAACAAAATTTTTCACGCCGGCCGTTACGAGTGCTGAAATTAAATGTTTTGTATTAAAGGTTAACCGATCAGCTGTCATTTAGAAATCACCTCGTGAATCATACTTTCCATCGTCAAAAATTTTGCTTGGGTCTCTTGCCATTCGCTTTGGGCTTGGGATTGAGCTAAAATACCGGCCCCTGCAAATAATTGAATCTGACGACCTGAAATCACCATAGAACGGATACCAACTGCTAGTTCTCCTTGATTTTTATTTGTAAAATAACCCAAGGCTCCCCCGAAAAGTCCTCGAGGTTCTCGTTCATGTACCCGTAAATACGCTAAGGCGCTTTGCTGTGGTAGCCCGGCTAAAGCCGGTGTTGGATGCAGTGCTTGAGCTAAGGTTAAGAAATTAACTCTCGGTAATATGGTCGCTTGAATTGGCGTATATAAATGTAGCAATTGCGATGTGAATAAAATTCTAGGAGTAGTTGAATAATGACATTGCACTACCAATGGAGCCAGCCTGTTGACAATATGTTGGGTTACGTAATCATGTTCCTGACGATCTTTACTACTTTTTAGCAACCGATCAGCTATCTTTTGCTCATCTTGATAATCATCGTTACGTGCTGCTGTGCCGGCTAAAGCTGCAGTTTGGACCTGGCCATCTTCAACTGATAATAAGCGCTCGGGCGTTAGGGAAACAAAATAATGCTGCTTTTGTTTTAGTACAATCCGATAAGACTGTTCTTGCTCAATTAATCGGGTCCATAGCTGCCTAATCGTCATTGGTTCAGATAATGCTATCAATCGCTGCCGGCCAAACACAACCTTTTTTAACTCTTGGTCATTTTTTAAAATATCAATCAACTGATTAGCTCGTTCAAGCCAATCAGATTCATCACTAACACTTAAAATCTGATTTTTAATTTCCGTATTAGTGTGTACTGACGCTAGCCAGCTACCCCAATTAATCGCATCAATGCTCTTCACTTTTAACTGGTCATTTTCCCAAGTAATACTGATTTGCGGTGCAAACCAATAACTTGACATTTGACTTGGTGTAATCGACCTATCCGTATCAAAATCTTGTCCACCAACAATTAACGGATAGTGAAAATTATCAATATCTTGCCAGTTAGACCATGATTTTTGGCAACCAAAGGCAAATATTTTAATTTGATTATTGGGACTGGCGAAAAAGAAGCTATTCTCATCTTGATCCAAATGTTGTACCAATTGATTAATTGTATCTGGCTGAGCATCGATTGTGAAGCTTTTCATTTATTCCATCCTAATAAAAAACAACAGGATTCCCCGTTGCTTTAATACATTACTGTATCTTGTTTTCCCAACGTTGACCAGCTGGCCAAACACTATTACCCGTTAATTGATCACCCAAGGTAACACTATGATTAATAGCTGCCCAAACAAAATCTTTAGCCCTTTTAAGCGCCTGTTCCATTGTCAGGCCTCGGGCTAAACCAGCCGCAATTGCTGCGGATAAAGTACAGCCCGAACCGTTAACATCAGCTAAGAAATCTAGCTTTGGTTTTTCAAAAAAGCGATTCCCATCAGGGCTAGACCACAAATCTAAGGCCATTTTCCCCGCTAACCTTTGCCCCCCTTTGGTGAAAACATTAGTTATGCCTAAAGCCTGTAACTGCTGATTGACTGCTATTAAATCTGCCTTGTTATTAATCGTTGTTACATTAGTTAGCAACTGAGCCTCACTAATATTAGGGGTAATTATGTCTGCCAGCGGTAATAAATTAGTCCGATAAAAGTCAATAAATACTTGTTGTTGTTGATAGTCGCCTTCTTTAACCGCTAAGACTGGGTCAATGACAATTGGTATAGTCAACTGCTTTAAAAACTCAACCACTAATTTTACTTGGTCTAAATTAACTAACAGGCCAACTTTTACCGCCGCCAACTGATCAACCAATCGAATGGAATCTAGTTGTCTTGCTAAAACATCAGTATCGACTGGAAAAACTTTGAAATCAGTTGCGGTTATCGTGGCAATACTAGTAATCGCTGTTAAGCCAAATAGACCGTATTCGTTAAAAGTTGCTAAATCAGCTTGTACCCCACCACCAGCTAAACTATCAGATCCAGCAATCGTTAATATTTTAGGTGTCTGATTTTTAATCATAAAAATTTTTCAATTACTTAGCTTTACCCGCTGTTTCATGTTGGTCATCTCCTTCTTTTTTAGGAGTAGTTCCATCTGGTAAAGTCGCTTCGGTGGGCTTATCCCAAGAGACAAAATCACAATCAGGATACCGCGAGCAACCATAAAAGCGACGGCCACGCTTGGTCTTTCGTTCAACCACTTGCCCCTTTTTACACTTAGGACAAGCCAAGCCAATTTCTTGCACGATGGCCTTGGTATTTCGACAATCTGGGAAACGAGAACAAGCATAAAACTTACCGTAGCGACCCATTTTAACTAGCATTGGTGCGCCACAGACTTCACAGTCTTGCTCGGCCAACTCATCATGCATGGTAATTTTTTCCAAAGTTTCTTCAGCGCTTTGAACTTCCTTACTAAAAGGTCGATAGAATGTGTCAACAACCGGTACCCATTGCTCATCCCCGACTTCAATTTCATCTAACTCATGTTCAACTTGAGCAGTGAATTTAGTATTGGTAATATCTGGGAATTTATCTTCAACTATATTTTGAACAATCTCTCCCAACTCAGTTGGTACGAACTTACGAGCATCAATACGGACATAGTTACGCCGTTGAATAGTATCCAAAGTCGGCGCATAAGTTGAAGGACGTCCAACTCCGTTTTCTTCTAAGGCCTTAATCAAAGCCGCTTCCGTGTAACGAGCTGGTGGCATTGTAAAGTGCTGTTGAGGATCACTTTTAGCTAACCCAACTACATCTCCAACTGCTAAAGCTGGTAAGGCATTATCCTTTTCTTTGGCAGCAGGATAAGCCTTAGTGAATCCTGGAAACTTAGTTTTAGAACCGTTGGCATGAAAAAGTACACCATTTTGTTCAATGGTAACGGCCATTGTATCTAAAATTTCAGGAGTCATTAAACTAGCAACAAACCGTGACCAAATCAAAGAATACAGCTTAAATTGGTCGGGGGTTAACTTATCCTTAATGCTAGCCGGCGTACGATTAACATCCGTTGGTCGAATTGCTTCGTGGGCATCTTGAGCCCCTTCTTGCAAAGCTGCTTCAACCGGTTTGTGGCGAGAATATTCCTCCCCCCACTCATTATGAATATATTGAGCAGCAGCATTTTTAGCTTGAGAAGATAAACGGGTCGAATCAGTACGCATATAGGTAATTAGTCCAACTTGCCCTAAACCACGTCCTAAGTTAACCCCTTCATAAAGCTGTTGGGCGGTCATCATTGTTTTCCGTGTTCTAAACTTCAACTGATTATTGGCCGTTTGCTGCATCGTCGAGGTCGTAAATGGTGGCTGAGGCTGTCGCTTACGCTCCTTACTAGTTACCTGAGTAATATTAAAGTCAGCATCTTTATCTAACCGCTTAAGAACTGCTTGAATACTAGCATTGTCTGGCAAGGGCTGTTTCTTACCGTCAAAGCCATAAAAAGTAGACTTGAACTTGGAGCGTCCCTTTTTAAATTCTGAATCAAGCGTCCAATATTCTTCTGGTTCAAAAGCTTGAATTTCACGCTCACGAGCTAGAATTAGTCCTAAAGCCACCGATTGAACTCGTCCAGCCGATAAGCCACGTTTAACCGTTTTCCAAAGAATTGGCGAAATGGAATAACCAACTAAGCGATCAATAATGCGTCGTGCTTGTTGGGCATCAACCAAATCTTGATTAATTGTTCGAGGCGTTTTAAAGGCATTTTTAACCGTGTCTTTGGTAATTTCATTAAAAACGACTCGATTAGCATTCGTAGGGTCTAAATCGAGTATATGTTGTAAGTGCCAGGCAATGGCTTCCCCTTCACGATCCGGATCGGATGCCAGGTAGACAGCTTTAGCACCCTTAGCAGCTTTACGCAAATCCTTAATAACTGGGCCTTTTCCACGAATGTTAATGTAACGAGGCTCATAATCATTATCAACGTCAACACCTAAGGTAGATTTAGGCAAGTCACGCACGTGCCCAATACTGGCTACCACTTTATAACCACTACCTAAGTATTTTTCAATGGTTTTAGCCTTGGATGGACTCTCAACAATGACTAATTTTTTCTGATTGCGTTTTTTGGTACTTTTACGCTTTGAAGTTTTTTTAGTAGCTTTTGCTTCTACCAAGGTCTAATCCTCACAATTTTAAATAATAGGGGCATTATAGCACACGACTGTAAAACGCTTAATTATTTTATCAAAGTCTCTGCTAAACTGATAGATTTTCCAAAATCAATTTTACGACCATTTAATAATTTCGGGCTGGCGCTGAAAAGATTCAACCAAGACAGACTGTAGCGTAATCTTAATAACCGCCTGTTTACGAGCATTTTCAGCTAAGTCTAAAATTTCAGGATGATGCTTGATTTCAATCTCAGCTTCTTGTTCGGTTAAAACTTTAATAGTCAGCTGGTTAGAACTAATCCGTTGCCCAGTTTTGTCATCATACCAAGTTGTAAAGGCTGCTGTGGAATTGGCCTGCAAGTTTTTTACTCGAGTACTTTGCCAATCAGACACTAAGTATAAAACATTATCATTATTATGAGCTTCTTTGAAGGTAATCACGCTAGTGGCTAACTGTCCAGCTTGATTGACAGTTGCTAGAGCAATTAAATTTGACCCATTTTGTAATAATTCACGAAAATGGGTCACTTGAGCTGATGCTGAATCATTTTTACCAAATTTACGTTGATTTTTTAAAATAGTTAAAATTGTCAGTGGAATCGTTAATAATAAGTAACCAATGATAGTCACAAAAATAATCCTAATTCCTAAACTGTTCAGTTTTAGGACACTTGCTAACCATTCTGATAAAACAATTGTTACAAAAAAAACAACAAATAACTGCACAAAACGTTTTAAATACATAAGCCATCCTTCTCAAATCAGTGGAGTAATCACCTCCATAATATCACTGAGTTTCGTTACGGGCAAAGCACCAGCCTTAATTAGTTCATTTGTTCCCTGAGACTCAGTGGAAAAAATCGAACCCGGTATCGCTAACACCTGGCGATTATTTTGTAAAGCCGAATTAGCCGTAATTAAAGAGCCTGAGTGACGTTTGGCTTCAATTACCAAAGTGGCTGAAGATAGGCCTGCAATAATTCGATTTCGGTCGGGAAAATGCGCTCGTTGCGGACCGGTATTTGGCGGATATTCACTTAACAATAGACCCTGCTGGCCAATTTGTTTTTGTAAAGAATGATGATTAGCCGGATAGGTGACATCAATGCCAGTACCTATTACAGCAATTGGAACACCTTGTTGACTAAAGGTAATCTGATGAGCCATCACATCCACTCCCTTGGCTAGACCGGAAACAATTGCCACCCCAGTACCAACTATTTTAGGTAAGAAAGTCCGTAGCACATTCAAACTGTAGGGACTTGCACTTCGAGTACCGACCACTGATAAACTGGGAAGCTTCAAAGCATCTAAATGGCCTTGATAAAACAAAATTAGCGGTGGTTGATAAATTTGTCGCAACCGCTCGGGATAATCATCATCAAAATAACTTAGGTAAGAACTTTTGAATTGCTGGGCTTGATTCAAAGCTGTCAAATAGCCATTCTTAAAATCAGCCAGTCTGCTTGCCTTGGTCGGCTTAGTTAGTTCAATAATGTGACACAAGTCTTCAAAATTCCAAGGGTATTTGGTCGGCGCGTAGCCCTTTTCAATGGCATGGATTACTTTATTTGCCCGCTCTTTACCAATCCCTGGCGTTAATCGTAATGCTAATAAAAATTGTTTTAAAATCATAAAAAAACCTCCTCGCAGTATCATACGAGCAGGCTTCATTTAATTTATATAAATCGTTAAGATTGTTTTTCAACAATTTCACTTAAATAGGCCCAACGATCCATTTTTTCTTCTAAAGTCTGATTAACTTGATTTAATTGGCTTTCAATTTCAATCACTTTAGTATAATTACTACCCTCTTGAGCCATTTGTTCGGTCAAAGTTGCGGCATTTTCTTCCAATTGAGCAATTTCATTCTCAATGGTAGCCCATTCTTCCTTTTCTTTATAAGTTAATTTTTGAACCACTTGTTTTTTAGGTTTTTTAACTTTAATGGGCGCTGGCTGATCATTTTGAGCAATTGGTTGATTAATTGTACTACCGTTTTGCGCTAAGTATTGGCTAAATAAGCCATCATAACGTTCAATTATGCCATTTCCAGTAAATATATATAACTGCCGTGCTACTTTATCTAGGAAGTAGCGATCATGGGAAACGGTAATAACTGTCCCAGCAAAATCAGCCAAAAAATCTTCTAAAATCGTCAAAGTGCCAATATCTAAATCATTCGTCGGCTCATCAAGAAGCAAAAAATTTGGCTGTTCTAAAAGCAGTTTCAGCAAATACAAACGCCGTTTTTCACCGCCGGAGAGCTTACGAATTAACGTGCCATGCATAAAAGGAGGAAACAAAAATTGTTCTAATAATTCTGAAACCGAAAGTTGATTCCCATCTTTATCAGTAACCGAACTGGCGACGTCTGTTAAATACTCAATCACTCGTTTATCTTCTGGAATGGGCTCAGTCGTCTGAGTGTAGTAGGCCATTTTAACGGTTTCACCCAACTCAATTATCCCAGAAGTCAACGGGATACGGCCAGCAATGACATTTAAAAAGGTGGACTTACCAGCGCCATTAGCCCCAGTAATCCCAATCCGTTCACCAGCACCCAAACGAAGGTTGAAATCTTTTAAAATCTGATGATTACCAAAGGCTAGATTCGCATCTTCCATTATCAAAACTTTTTTACCCAAGCGTTGCTGCCCAAGCGATAGCGTAACATCTTCATCAACTTGGAGATCGTCCATCCCCGCCTCTAACTTTGCAAAAGCTTTTTCACGACCTTTTTGCTTAGTTGTTCGGGCCCGAGCTGATTTTTTCATCCAAGCTAATTCACGCTGATATAACTGTTCTTTTTTATGCTGGCTAACCTGTTCAGCCTGAACCCGCTCTGCTTTACCAGTAACATAGTCCTGGTAGTTCCCCTGATACTCATATAATTTTCCAAAAGAAAGTTCAAAAATACGATTAGCAACCGCATCTAAGAAATAGCGATCATGCGTAACAGTCAAAACTGCCCCACGATAGTTGGCCAAATATTTTTCTAACCAAGCAATTGAATCAAAATCCAAATGGTTGGTTGGCTCGTCCAAAATTAACAAATCCGGTTCTTCAATTAAAATTTGAGCCAAACCGACTCGTTTTCTTTGACCACCCGATAATTCTTTAATTTTTCGATTTAAGTCAGGCATATGTAACTGCGTTAAAATAGTCTTAATTTGAGACTCCGCCGTCCAAGCATCATCACGATCCATAGCACTTTGAGCCCGTTCAAATTTTTGCCCAATTTGCTGATCCTCTGGATTCTGACTAAATTCTTCCAAGGCCTGTTGGTAGTACCGAATTGTTTTAAAAACCGGTTGATTACCTGCAAAAACTGCATCCATCACCAACTGTTCGCCATCTAATGACGGATTCTGACGTAAATAGCCGATATTATAGTCATTTTGAACAACTATTTGACCCTGATCAGCCGGTTGGCTACCTGCTAAGGCATTTAAAAGAGAAGTTTTCCCACTGCCGTTAACACCAACTAAACCAATCCGATCACCTTCGCTGATTAAAAAAGAAATGTGATCAAATAGTGTTTTTTCACCGTAAGTACTTGTTAAATTTTCAACTCGAAATTGTTTCATAGCATCTATTATAGCGATATTTTCTAATGCCGACTAGGGAAATTAAACTACCAATTTCTCCTACAGATAATTACTAGCCTGCTATAATGGTTAATAACATGTGTTGATCAGATTTATAAGGAGAGTTTTCAATGGATTTAACGGGGCAGATTGCCAATTTTCACTTTAACCATATTTTATTAAATGCCGCAGGAGTTAAATGTCAAACAACTGCTGAATTAGATCAGGTTCTAGCCAGCCCATACAGCGGTAGTGTTGTCACAAAATCGGCTACGCCCATGGTACGTCCTGGCAATCCCAGTCCCCGCTATTATCAGCTCCCTGAGGAACTAGGCTCGATTAATTCAATGGGCCTACCCAACGAAGGATTTGCTTATTACTTGGATTATGTTCTCAATAAACAAACCGACAAACCCGTTTTCTTTTCAGTTGCTGGCCTAACCAAAGACGATAATTTAGCGATGCTAATGGAATTGGAACAATCTGATTTTAATGGTTTGGTTGAACTAAATCTTTCTTGCCCTAATGTGCCCGGTAAGCCGCAAACTGCCTATGACTTTGAAGCCACACGGGCTATTTTAACTGAGGTTTTTGCCTTCTTTACTAAGCCACTGGGTGTTAAATTACCACCCTATTTTGACATGGTTCATTTTGATATGATTGCCGCTGTTTTAAATGATTTCCCTCTGGCCTTTGTTAATACCATCAACTCAATTGGCAATGGTTTAGCCATTGATCCTCACACTGATACGGTGGTCATTAAACCTAAGGGAGGCTTTGGTGGTCTCGGTGGCAGCTTGGTCAAGGCTACCGCTTTAGCTAACGTTCGGGCCTTGCGTGAGCGTCTTAATGAAAGTATCAAAATTATCGGTACTGGGGGCGTAACATCCGGTCGTGACGTATATGATTTAGTTTTATGTGGTGCTGATTTAGTTGAAGTTGGTACACAATTGATGGTTGAAGACACCCCTGTTTTTGAACGACTAGAGGGCGAATTAGCCAACGAATTAGATAAGAAAAATTATCAAAGCCTTGCTGAAATTCGTGGTAAACTCCAAACAATTGCTTAACGCCAACCCACATCGAACATCAAGAAAATTAGGAACTTTTTACAATGCTGAGATGGTTCACAAACAATCGAATTGGTCTGACTGTTACCGGTAGTTTCCTATTGTTGGTCTGCGTTTTAATTACTTCTTTGCTTAATCAAAACCAGCTAACTACTCGGCCTGATCAAGTTCCTTTGCGAACTGGTCCTGGTATTAGCTACGCGCAAACAACCAGTTTGAAAAGTGGTACTAAATTAGTCGTTTTAGAAAAAAAACATGGCTGGTGGAAGGTTAAGCGCGGCGATAAAAATCAAAGTGGGTGGGTTGCTAGTTGGGTAGCCAATAACACCCACCTAAAAACCGTACAATCCATGAGTGAGGCTACCATTGTTTTAGATCCTGGCCATGGTGGTTCTGATACTGGGGCTTTATCAATTGATGGCAAGCATTATGAAAAAAACTATACCTTAGCTACTGCTACAGTTACTAAAAAAGTTTTAGAATCAACGGGGGCTCGGGTGCTAATGGTACGTTCCACTGATGTCGTGGTTCCTCTACTTCATATTCCTAGAATGGCTGAGAGTGAAAAAGCTGATGCCCAAATTTCATTCCACTTTGATTCTTCTGACAGCAACAATTCGGCTAGCGGAATTTCACAGTATTATTACAATGAAAATTCTCGCCCCCTGGTTCAAGTACTTAATGAACATCTTAATAACCTCCCGCTTGAAAATCGTGGTTATGAAACCATGCCCTATCTGGTGATTAAAGATATCAGCCGACCAGCAGTATTATTAGAACTTGGGTTTATGAATAGTAAAAAAGACTTTTCATACATTCAAAAGGAAAGTTACCAAGAAAAAATTGCTGACGATATTAAGGCGGCCATGATTCAATACATTGATAGTATTCGTAACAAATAAGAGAGACCCTTTGGGTCTCTCT
Source organism: Convivina intestini (assembly GCF_003096575.1). Lineage (GTDB taxonomy): Bacteria > Bacillota > Bacilli > Lactobacillales > Lactobacillaceae > Convivina > Convivina intestini. Next base: position 92,706 of record NZ_QEKT01000001.1, on the reverse strand, counting down.
TATTTATCTCTGTAAATCTTTAGCTTTCATTTTTTCGATTGCCAGATTCTCTTTCTTTTTACGGGCAACTAATGCTTCAACCCAAATCGAAAGCAGCAGACCTTCTCCCAGAACTAATACTAGCAATCCTGTCCAAGACGGTCCCCTGCTTACCATGATATAAATCATGTAAATAAGGAAAGCAAGACAAGGAAGTGAGCCAAACCATCGCGGAAGATAACGTTCCAATAAGCTTAAAATTCCCACGGCTATCGCTGCAATAATCACATTTTTTATATCAGACATTTTCTTCCTCTCGATACTTCTCAATAATTTCTTTAGCAATATCTAAAGAAATTTTCTCATCAATAACTAATTGCATTATTTTGCTTTCAAAATTATTCGTGTCTTTTTCAGTTAATCTTATCTTGTCAATAATCCGATTTAATCTTAACCGCACGGTTGGATAACTAACGCCATAAATCTTAGCTAATTCCTTTAAGGAACCTGAAGCCAGAGTTAACTGCTTAATAAATTCTTGATCTTCTTCTGCTAAATCCCAAAACCACAAAGCACAGCTCCTCTTTAATATTATTTATTTTATTTTAATATAATTGAATATAAATTTCAATAATATTTAATTTATATAAATATTATTGAAATTCAGCCAAAAAAAACGCCACTCCGAAGAGTGACGGGTAGGTAGATAGATACTACCCAGTTGGTCAAGAAGTATTATAACATGCTTACTGCCAAGCCTGCAATAGTTGCGCCACGGTCAATTGACCAGGTGCAGAACTGTACTGGCTCGATAAAGTAGCAAAAGTCATCTGCGAACCATACTTATATCCTTCAATACGGCTTTTTTCACCAAATGGTCCCATCGCCATTGTCACTAAAGGCTGACTAATCACGGGAGCCATGGCGGCTGTTGCATTCAGCAAGCGATCAACATCAGCTGCTACTTGGGGCATTACAGCTAGTTTAACAATTTGAACTGGTTGATCCGCCAAATATTGAATGACCTTTTCTAGATTAACTGGTGTGGTCTGCCAATCATGATAAGAAAGTAACACTGGAATCTCACGTGCTTTGGCAGCCTGAATAATCTTTTCCTTCAAACCACTTTCCAAAGTATCTTCTAAGTCGATGGCTGCAAATGGAAAACCAGTTTGTAAGGCAGCCATGATGAAGGTCACATACTCTAACTCATTAAACTCTCCTTGGCCGCCCTGACTCTTAGTCCGATAGGTCAAAATAACCGGATATTGACCAACCGTATCAAAGACATTACTAACAATTTCTTTAATAATTTCACGTTGCATCGCTGGCCAATTCGTTAAAAATTCCTGCCGTGCGGATTCTAGTTCCGACAGCATTTTGGCTTCGGTTAATTTAGAAACATTTTTCTGAGCTAACTCTTGCTGAGCTCCGGCTTTGACTTGCTGCCAAATCACTTCCTGACTAAATTCATCGACGATATAATCAGCTCGCCATTCGACGACATCTGGATTTTGCGTAGCTAATTCCCGAGCAAAGGGTGAAAATTTATCCTGGGGGCCCAAGGTCATGGGCACAGCAATGACTGGTCGGTTAGCGGGAGGAAGCTTCAATAATTCACGTAAATTCATTTTATCCTACTTTATTTCATAGACAACCCAGACCATCTCAGGACGGAGGGTTTGTCGAACTTGGTAATGATCATCGTCAACTAAATCACTATTTTCATACTGGTTTAACGATACGATTGAAAACCAATCTTGATCGGCCACAAAACGTTCAAAGGCCACGGGTTTACTAGGAGCAAAAACAACCGAAGGTCCCCAAACATTATCTAAATCAACCGATTGTAAGTAGCGCTTCATTAAGCCTTCAGTCGCTGCATGAATGATGGCAATTTGCTTGCGATGATTAAGATTTTCCAAAACAATTAAGGGCAAAAGTGGTAACACAAAAGCCGTTTTAATTTTAGCACGTTGCCACTCCAAGTAGTTAAAGTCTGCAAAATTTAAACCGGGAACCTGCTGCGATTTAAAGGCCACCGGTAGCAAAATTTCTTCGCCCTGATAGTCAGCTAAATTGGTTAGAATTTCTTCAAAACTACTGTGTAAAATAATTTCTTGATTAGTTTGATAATATTGAGCCGCCCGCTGTGAATCCGTACCGACCGGTCCCAAAGTATGTAGTCGCATGGCTTCACCCCCGCTGCATCTCTTCGTCTTCACGTTTCATGGCGGTTTCTAACAAAATAGTCATTAATTCATCAATAAATTCGTCGGAAATATTAGGATTTTTGGCGTAGTCAACCTTCAAAGCGGCCCGCATATTAGACATCCGAGTCGGTTGAGAAACGGACATACCGACTTTTTTCTTGTAATTAGCCACTGCTAACACGACTTCCATCCGTTTTGAAATAATGTCAAATAGTTGCCGATCAAAGGCATCAATTTGCGATCGCAAGGCCAAAAAAGCTAATTCATCTTCATTGGCACTAAAAAGCGCTACGATTTCAGCCGCAATTCTTTGTGGCGTTTTTCCAACTGTTTCTACAGTGAAATTAGCCACTTCTTGGTATTTAGGATCCCGTGCTTCCCAAAGTTGGAAGAAATCGGCGGTTGATTTTTCCTGTAAAAGTGGTCGTTGCCCTTCCGCCAACAAACGACTAATCGTACTTTCCAAGTTACCATGTAAATAAACGAGAGTGGCTGGTGAATTTTTTAAGATTTCACGATTTTCAGCCCGTTCCACCACACCACCACCGGTTGCCACCACCCCATTAAAGGTTTGAACTTGACTTAACACTTGGGTTTCTAAGCGACGAAAGTAATTTTCATCATGTTTTTGAAAAATTTGAGCAATCGACATCCCCGCTGCCCGTTCAATCTCTTGATCTAAATCTAAAAACTTAGAATGATGTTGACGGGCAATTTCACGGCCAACAGTTGTTTTTCCGGCTCCCATGAAACCAATTAACATTAAGGTATCCGGTTCTTTAATCATTATTTTCTCGCTTTATTAATAAATTTTGTCGACTCGTTTGGGCCCGACTAATTAATTGCAGTAACGCTGTTTCATCACTAGCTTCAATCGCTCTTTGAAATTGATCCAAGGCTTGTCGAAAGCTAGTTAAATTGTTTAAAACTGCCTTTTGATTACTCAATAAAATATCTGACCACAGTTGCGGATTACTGGCCGCAATCCGAGTCATATCCTTAAAACCGCCCGCCACATATTGGCCAAAGTCTTGACTCTTGCCCAAATCATTAACGGCACTATTCATCAGAGCAAAGGCAATTACGTGGGGGTTATCTGAAATAACCGCCATTAAATCATCATGTTCGTCAACTGACATGGTAATAAAATTGGCTCCGGTGGGCGCTAAAATATCTTTTAAATCGCCCACTCGGCTAGCTGCCTGCTCATCTGCTGGCATTAAAAAATATGGTGCTTGGCGATACATGCCAGTTTTAGCAGCCTGAACACCTGCTAAATGACTGCCGGCCATGGCATGCCCGCCGATAAAGGTAATCCCTTTTGGTAACAAAAATTGCCGAGCCTGAGCCATAATAGCACGTTTGGTTGAGCCAGCATCAGTGACAATTACCGTTGCTTTTAAAGGCAACTGTCCTAATTGGGCAATCATTTTTTCAATACTGTCAACTGGCGTCGCTAAAATAATCAAATCAGCCTGGGCAGCAACTGTCGCCAAATCCTGACTAGTTTCGTCTACCAAACCAGTTTTACGAGCATAGGCTAAACTAACCGCATTTCGATCAACCCCTATTAATTTTATCTGCGGACTTTGGCGTAAATCACAGGCCAAGGAGGCCCCCATTTCACCTAGTCCTACAATCACAACGTTCATTTGATTTCCTCGTTAGGCATTAATTGCGCTAAATCTGCCATAAAAGTAGGATAAGAAATAGCCATCGCATCTTCGTCAATCAGGGTCACTTCCCCCTTAGTAATTAAGGCCGCCACAGCAATCATCATGGCAATGCGATGATCGCCATTTGATGACAAGGCCACGGCTTGATCATGGGCAACTAGCGGCTTACCGCCCTCAATTACCATCCCATCCGGCTTTTCAGAAACTGACACGCCCAGTCGGGACAAAACGCGCACTACGGCGTCAATCCGATCAGTCTCTTTGACACGTAATTCTTGGGCCCCACTGATGGTCGTTTTCCCTTGGGCCTGACTGGCTGCCAAAGCTAAAATTGGTAGCTCATCAACCGTTGCCGGAATATCAGCAGCAGTAATTTCAATACCATGCAATGGCTGATACTTAATAATCAAATCGGCTACTGGCTCTTGGTCATCATGCCGATTAACCATCTCAATGTTAGCGCCCATCTTTTTTAATAATCGTAAAATACCATCCCGAGTAGGATTAATGCCAACACCTTTTAAGGTAATATTAGAATTTGGCGTAATCAAAGCCGCTACCATAAAGAAGGCTGCACTAGAAATATCGGCTGGCACAACCACATGTTGCCCCTGTAATAAGGGCTGTTTTTCAATTCGAATTGTATTGCCATCGAGTTCAATACGACCACCAAATTTTTGGAGCATTCGCTCGGTATGATCCCGTGAAGCCAGCGGTGACACAATCGTGGTGGTGCCCTCAGCCTGCATACCAGCAAAAATCAAAGCACTTTTAACCTGGGCCGAAGCAACCGGCATTTCATAGTGGATTCCTTGTAACTGATTATTAGCTTGGATTATTCCAGGTAAATAATCACCATCGGTTAACTGAAAATGAGCACCCATGGCCTGTAACGGTTGGCTAACCCGTTTTAAAGGCCTTTTAGATAGCGACTCATCGCCAAAAAAAGGCATATCAAAGGGCTGCTTAGCGAGTAATCCCATTAGTAAACGCGTGGAAGTACCCGAATTTCCCATATCTAAAGCAGTTTTGGGAGCATGAAAATGTTCTAACCCGCGTCCTTCAATGATTAATTGGTCGCCTTGTTCTTTAATTTGCACTCCTAAGTTTTGTAAAACACCCATCGTATGATAAACATCAGCTGAGGCCAAAAAACGGTCTACCACTGTTTGTCCTTGGGCAATTGCCCCAAACATTAAGGCTCGATGGGAAATCGACTTATCTCCGGGAACCATTAATTCTCCCTGCAAACCGCTGATTGGTGCTGACTGTAATTTAATCATATTGACTTTCCTTTACTAAATTATATGTACGTAGCCGAAGCTACTTTGACTTAAAATTCTTTAATTTCTTGGCGATACTGTTGAACTTGTTCTTTCATGCGCTCAATATTATCGGCATCAAATTTATCCAAAACTGCCTTAGCCAACTCAATAGCGACCATGGCTTCCGCAATCACCGCCGCTGCAGTCACTGCGGTGGTATCTGAGCGTTCAATCGAAGCCTTATGATTTTCATGACTGTCAATATCCACTGACTGCATGGGCCGATACAAGGTCGGAATCGGTTTAACCACACCACGAACAATGATTGGTTCGCCGGTCGTCATGCCGCCTTCAAAACCACCCAAATTATCGGAACCACGATAAAAACCACGTTCTTGACTCCAATAAATTTCATCCATAATTTGATCACCAAATTTATCGGCATTATTAAAAGCATCCCCAAACTGGACCCCCTTAAAAGCGTTAATGCCGACAATTGCTCGGGCAATTTTAGCATCTAACTTTTCATCGGCGGAAACATAGGAACCCAAGCCGACTAGTATGCCAGTGGCCATCACTTGCACCTGTCCACCCACAGTGTTGGCATCGGATTTGGCCTGATCAATCACCTGCTGGATGGCCTGATCAGCTTGAGCATCTAAAGCCCGAGTCGCAAATCCTTCCGTCACCTGACGTAATTCTTCTAAGTCTTTGTACTGGGTCAAGGTATTCAAATCTGAGTAGGCCGGCCCAACATTGACCACAAAACCATGCACATCTACGCCAATTTCAGCTAATAACTTTTTGGCAACTGCCCCAACGGCCACCCGCATAGTGGTTTCACGGGCCGAAGACCTTTCCAAAACATTCCGTAAATCTTCTTGATGACGGTATTTCATCCCACCAACTAAGTCGGCATGTCCAGGACGCGGCCGTAATACCTTACGGAGCGTATTTTCAGCACTGGCAGGTTCATCTGGCGCCATAATTTTGGACCAATTATTATGGTCATCATTATGAACATTTAAAGTAATTGGTGATCCTAAAGTAGATTGGTGCCGAACCCCGGTTAAAAAAGTTACCCGATCAGTTTCTATTTTTTGCCGTTCACCCCGGCCATAACCGTGTTGACGACGAGCCAATTGAGCATCTACATCAGCTTGACTCAGGTGCAAACCGGCCGGAATACCTTCGATAACAGCAATTTCTTCAGGTCCATGGCTTTCACCAGCTGTAATATATCGCATAAGTCCTCTTTCTAATTTTTAAATCATCGAGCGAATTTCATCTAAAGGCTTGGGGACAATGATTGGTTGGCCAACTTGGGCCAAAGCTACCATATTAATCACCCCGCCTCGATTCTTTTTATCATTAATCATGTGCTGGAAAAATAAGGGCGTTCCGACTAGGTCAGAACTAATTGGCAAACCAACAGCCTGCAAACGGTCAATTAAAGCTTGGGTGAGTCCCTCCGGACTAATCCCTTCGGCTTCAAAAACACGCGTAACAGTCACCATGCCAATTGCCACCGCCTCACCATGTCGTAAACTGCCATGGGAAAGTAATTCAATGGCATGGCCAAAAGTATGACCGAAGTTCAAAAATTGACGTTGGCCGGCCTCTTTTTCATCGCCCATTACCACCTTAGCCTTATAAGCAATTGAGCGTTCGGAGAGTTCAGGCGCATGGTCACGAATGTCTTGGACGGAACGAATTTTACCAGTGAAATTAAAGAAATCCTGTCCCTCCAAGGCTGAAGTTTTAGCAACTTCCCCATAACCCTCAACCAAATCACGATCCGTCAAAGTATCTAGATAATCACTATCAACCAAAACTAAGTCCGGTTGATAGAAGGTACCGGCAATATTTTTAGTTTCACCGAGGTTGACGGCTGTTTTACCACCGACTGAGGAATCAACTTGAGCTGTTAGGGAGGTTGCAATTTGGATAAAGGCGATGCCGCGCATGTACAAAGAGGCCACCACGCCGGATAAATCGCCAACCATACCGCCCCCAAGGGAAATCACCCCGTCTTGCCGGGTAAAACCAGCCTGGGCCATCTGGCTGATAATTTCACCAACTTTGGTTAAGGATTTTGAAGCTTCACCAGCGGGTACTTCAACTGGTAAAACTTCAAAACCAGCTTTTTCTAGCTGTCCTTGAGCACTGCTTAAATAAAGGGGGCCAACATTACTATCCGTAATAAGTACCACCTTACGTGGCTGCCAAACTGAGCGGACCTGCTCACCAATTGCTTGGTGTAATCCCTTTTCAATCTTTACATCATAATTTTTATGAGTCAATTTTACTTTGACCGTGGTCATGCAATCACCTCGTGAATCTTTCGTACGGTTGTCGCCAATACCTGGTATTGAGCTGGTGTTAAAGCTTGGGCACCATCAACAAAGGCATGGCTAGGATCATTGTGAATTTCAGTCATCAAACCTTGAGCACCAGCGGCAACAGCGGCCTGAGCCAATGGCGTTACAAATTCGCTGTGTCCAGCGGCATGCGAAGTATCAGCGATAATTGGGTAGTGAGTCAACTTTTGCAAAACTGGAATAGCGCCAACATCAAAGGTATTACGCGTATATTTACTGTCAAAAGTACGAATACCACGTTCCATCAACATAATTTGATCATTTCCACCAGCAGCAATATATTCAGCTGCATTTAATAAATCATCAATGGTGGCCGACATACCGCGCTTTAAGACCACTGGCTTGCGCTTTTGTCCTAAAGCCTTTAGCAAGGCGAAGTTTTGCATATTTCGAGTACCGACTTGGAAAATATCAGTATATTGATCAACTAAATCAACATCCCGAGTATCCAAAATTTCAGTAACCATATCCATTTCTAAAGCATCGGCAGCAGCCCGATGAGCTTTAAGCCCTGCTTCGCCATTTCCTTGGTAAGAATAAGGGGATGTCCGCGGCTTGAAGGCCCCACCACGTAGAATAGTTGCCCCAGCAGCCTTTACATCTTGTCCCATTTCCAAAACATGTTCGGGTGATTCAATTGAATCCGGTCCAGCCATTAAGACAAAATGCTTACCGCCGATAACACTGTGCTTGGTTTTAATAATGGTATCTTCTGGATGGAAGGCCCGTGAAGATTTAATGGCGGAATGATGGTTCTCAATAATTTCTTCAACTTGATCGGCAATTGCCTGCTGATCAGCTGCACTAATGTTTTTAATACCGGCTAAAGCTACTCGGTTTTGGTGAACAAACACTGGGTGAATTGGATCATGTTGATCCAACTTTTGGGCAATTTCTTGAGCAGCAGCTTCATTTTTTGCAACAATAATCATAATTTATTCCTCAATTTCTTTTTTCATCAATTTCCGGTCAGCCGGACGATTAAACCAATATTCAAAACTCAAAGCTCCCTGACCCACCAACATGGGTAAGCCATTTTGGGTCTTTAATCCGCGCGCTTGCGCTAGTTGTAGCAATTTAGTACGGGCATTGCGATAAATCATATCAACCACATAGGCTGAAGCTGGTAAATAATTGAGCATGGTAGTAGTCAATAAACAGTCGTCACCATCCATCCCAACCGTGGTGGCATTAATCAATAAGTCAGCCTGAGACAGGGCTTCTTGCAATAATTTCTCATCAACAATATCCATTAATTGAGCCTGGGGATTTAATTTAGCTAAGGCCTCTTGTCGTTGCAGCCAATCTGTATGCCGACGGTTGAAAACAGTTAGGCTAGTAACCCCATACTCCTTAGCACTAGCAATCACGGCACGAGCGGCGCCACCAGTTCCTAAAATCACTACTCGCTGCTTGACTTGTCCTTGCGGTAAACTCTTCCAAAAGCCATCTCCATCGGTACTGGTGCCAATCAGACGTCCCGCTTCAATTTTTACTGTATTAACTGCCTGTAACCGCTGGGCTAACGGAGATACTTGATCCAAATAAGGAATAACAGCTGCTTTAAAGGGGGTTGAAACATTAAAACCACCAGCCCCTAAGGCTTTTAACCCAGCTATGGCAACCGCCAACTGATTAGGATCTACATCAAAAGCCTCATAGTGAGCAGGCAAGTCGCTCGCTTGCATCATAGCATTTTGCATTTTAGGGGATTTAGAATGTCCCGCTGGATGTGCTAATAAGCCGTACAACATCCGCTCAGCCCTCCTTTCTCTCTAATTATCACGCTAACTACCTCCTAACGAAAAAAGAACCGTGCTAGCACAATCCTTAGCACGATTCTCACCCCCGCCGGTCCGGCGGAAAAATAAAAAGTCACTAAGTATTGTTTGCTAACACCCAGTGACCTAACCTCAAAAACTTCTGGTCGCTCAGTGCATCGTATTACCGACGCATTGAGCGACGGCGCTACATAAACCAGAAGTAAAAATAACTATTGTGTTGTGAGGTCATAATGGTCATAAAAGTTTCCTTAAATTTATTTATGAGTATACTTTAATTTAAATTTCATGATTTGTCAAGGATGTTCTTAGAATTAATTATCAGATATTTTATAAAAAACTTGCTAATTCATTTATCAAGTGATAAATTATAGGCATTCACAACTATACCAAAAGGAGTTTTACATGTCCGATAGAAAACTAACAACTCGCAGCGGTCATCCCTTTGCTAACAATCAGCACAGCTTATCAGCCGGCGAACGTGGCCCCCTGCTTTTACAGGATTACCAATTAATTGAAAAATTAGCTCACTTTGATCGTGAACGTATCCCCGAACGAGTTGTTCATGCTAAAGGTTCCGGTGCCATGGGACATTTTACCCTGACCAAAGATATGTCAGCCTACACCAAGGCCGATTTCTTAAACGGAGAAGGTAAGGTCACTGACACCTTTGCCCGCTTCTCATCAGTGGCTGGTGAAAAAGGTTATCCCGATACGGCTCGAGATGTTCACGGTTTTGCCGTTCGTTTCTACACTAACGAAGGAAACTATGACATCGTCGGTAACAATACGCCAGTTTTCTTTATTAATGACCCGTTGAAGTTCCCCGACTTTATTCATTCCCAAAAGCGTGAACCAAAAACTGGTTTACGTGACGACAATATGCAATGGGATTTCTGGTCTAACTCACCCGAAAGTTTGCACCAATTAACGACCCTATTTTCCGATCGTGGTTTCCCTTATGGCTACGGTTACATGCACGGTTATGGTTCTCACACTTTCAAATGGGTTAACGCACAGGGCGAACAATTCTGGGTTAAATACCATTTCAAGTCCAACCATGGCATTAAAAATCTATCCCCTGAAGATGCCACAGCCATGATGGCCAAAGATACTGACTGGCACCGCCACCAAATGTTTGATGCCATTGAAAATGGTGACTATCCATCTTGGACCGTTAAAGTTCAAATTATTCCTTATGAAGAAGGTTTGAATTATAAATACGATATCTTTGATGTAACCAAGGTTGTTTCTCAACACGATTATCCTTTGATTGAAATTGGACAATTTGTGCTGGACCACAACCCGGGTAACTTCTTCCGCGATGTCGAACAAGCGGCCATGTCCCCGGCTAACCTAGTGCCTGGAATCGAACCTTCATTAGATAAGTTACTCCAGGGTCGTTTATTCTCTTATAACGATACCCAACGCTATCGTCTCGGAGCCAACTATCAAGATATTCCGGTTAACCGACCAAAGGCTGGCGTCAATGTTGATACCTACGAACGTGATGGCTACATGACTACTAATGACAATGGTGGTGATTCCGTTGTCTATGAGCCAAACACCAAGGGTGGTCCGGTCGAAGATCATCGCGGTGACATTGCTGGAGATGAAGTATCCGGTAAAACTGGCAATTACCCCGCCTACGACCAGGATTACTTCTCTCAACCAGCTGCCTTGTACAATTTGATGACTGAGGATCAAAAAGAGATTCTAACGCAAGGGATTGCCGATTCATTAGGTTACATTGATGATCTTGCAACCCAAGAACGTCAAATTAATTTGTTTAAGCAAGTTGACGCCGATTATGGTCAACGGATTGCTGACAAAATCGCAGCCATTAAGGCCCAGCAACAATAACCATACAAAAAATGACTTGAATTTAAAATTCAAGTCATTTTTTAGTCTTCCTAGAAGAAAGTCATGCTGTAAGAACCTTCGAAGGTATCCCCGGCTGCCAAGACATTGACACCAAATTTCTCCTTGAAATTCCCAGTCGCATCAACTGTATCAGCAATCCCCCACCATGGCTCAATGGCAATGAAAGGTGCCTCTTTCCCAGCTGGGGTCCAAATCCCTAGGAATTGGGCATTTTCAACTGTCATCTTCATGCCATGCTGGTTAGCCAAACGGGCCAACAAAAAACTAGTCCGCTGACGATCAAGCTTTAAGACAATCGCATCATCATGATAATCTTCCTGACGTAAACGCAAAGGAATATTAGCATTAAATGGCGTTGGTAAATTAGGATTAGAATATGGTCCTACCAACCGAACTCGATCGTAAACAATTTCAGGTTCAATTGACAAATAATAATCTGAAAATTTACCACCATCAAGTGGTAGATTAAAGGCTGGGTGCCCCCCAACGCTAAAGAAGAGGGTTTCCTTCTCATCTGGATTATGAACAATGTAATCCACCTTAACCTCATCATTATCAGTTAAGATAAACCGCACATCAAAACGGAATTTAAAGGGATAAATCCGCAAAGTCGACTCATTATCAGTCAAACGCAAGACAACTTCTTGCTCGCTTTGTTCAACAACATCAAACCGCATATTGCGGGCGAAACCATGTTGATTCATGTAATAAGTTTCACCGTCGACTACAAACTGGTCACCTCGTAAACGACCCACGATTGGAAATAAGTTCGGTGCATGCCGGCCCCAATATTTAGGATCCCCAACCCAAATATATTCTAATTGAGCCGCTTTATTCCAGACGCTGGTTAACTCGGCTCCCTCTTCGTTGATTTTTACTTGTAAGTTATTATTCTCTAAAATAATCATGTTTTAATTTTACTATTGTTACCGTTTGAAAACAATTGCAAAAATTTATCGTTTTGCCCGGGGAAAAAAATTGCGGTAATTTTCTTGCAAACTGGCCCGAGAAACGTGGGTATAAATCTGAGTCGTCGATAAATTAACATGCCCTAATAGTTCTTGTACAGTTCGCATATCAGCGCCATAATTGAGTAAATGCGTGGCAAAACTATGACGGAGCATGTGGGGATGAATTTTCCCGGTCAGACTAGTTTTTTTCATCAATTGTTGCAAAATATAACTAATACCAGCGGTAGTTAAAGGTTTACCCCGTTGATTCACAAAGACATAATTATGTTGTTGTCCTTGTAATAATTCTGGCCGTAACTGGTTTAAATACTGCTGAAGGGCTTGCTGGGCAAAATGACCAAAGGGTACATAACGATCACGTTGTCCTTTTCCATGAAGTAAGACTAGCCGCTGACTAAAATCGATTTGATTAATTTCTAGCTGAGCAACTTCTGCTACTCGCGCTCCAGTTGCATAAAAAAATTCTAGTAAGGCAGCATCTCGTTGCCAAAGGGGGTGTTGGTCATGATTATAGGCCACTGCAAAGAGCTCATCTAACTCACTTTCATAAAAAAACTCCGGTAAGTGATCTTGATGCTTTTTTAAAGCGACCTGACTAAAAGGATTATCGGTCACGTATTGCCGATTTAATAAAAACTGATAAAAAGTCCTTAAACTACTGACCTTTCGAGCAATCGTAGTCCGGGCCTGCTGAGCTTCATAGAGGCTCGCTAAATAGACCCGCACGTCTAAATTTTGCACCGCTTGAAAGCTAGTAAAACCACCATTCTGATGCAAATAATCTTTAAAATGGCCAATATCAGTTAGATAGGCCTTAACCGTTTGTGGTGAATATTGCCGTTCAGCAGTTAAATATTCGGCATATAATTTTTCTAAATTTCGTGACATGTCTTTTATTATAACTTTTTAACATGCTAAATGTTAAGAACTAGTAAAGTTCCTTATGATTTGTAAAAGACCCGCCTTTCTGTGCTTTAAACCGCTATAGTTAAGGGAAGAAGTAACCCAAGGAGGTCAATTATGAACTTACCAGTTTCATCAACAGCCGATACTTTACGTCATTTTATTCTTGATATTCAAAGTAAGTTTGCTGGATCTTTAAATCACTTTCGCGATAACATTTTAAACACTCGTGATGCCCGTGTCGCTGCGAAGCGTGGCGAGGCCTTTGTGCCAAAACACTATCCCCTACAATTGGACAAAAATAAGCGTGTTTACGTGCGTAATGATCGTTACGCTTATTCCCCAAAGAATAAATCGGTAAAATAATTCATAAAAAAACGGCTAAACTAAGCCGTTTTTTTGTGTTTAATTTTTAAATGAATGAATTGGTGCTGGAATATGACCGCCACGATTGATAAAATCAGCACTCGACTTTTCGATCACTGGCATAACCGGCGCAGTTCCTAATAAACCACCGTAATCAACCATGTCACCCACCTTGGTACCGTTAGTTGGTAGCAAGCGGACAGCCGTGGTTTTATTATTTTGCACCCCAATCGCCGCTTCATCAGCAATAATGGCACTAATGGTCGTAGCTGGCGTATCACCAGGTACAGCAATCATGTCTAATCCAACTGAACAAACTGACGTCATTGCTTCTAATTTGGCTAGGGAAAGCGTTCCTGCTACGGCCGCGTCAATCATCCCTGCATCTTCAGAAACTGGGATAAAGGCCCCAGAAAGCCCACCAACTTGTTGGGAAGCCATGACCCCGCCCTTTTTAACGGCATCATTTAACAACATCAAAGTTGCGGTCGTGCCATGGGTGCCGACTTGCTCTAGTCCAATTTCTTCTAGAATTTCAGCCACAGAATCACCCCGGGCTGGGGTTGGTGCCAAACTCAAATCCACAATGCCAAAGGGTACCTGTAAACGCTGTGCTGCCAAGCTCCCCACAAATTGCCCAACACGGGTAATCTTAAAGGCTGTTTGCTTGATGGTCTCGGTGACCACATCAATTGGTTGGCCCTTAACCTGCGTTAAGGCTCGTTTAACCACTCCCGGTCCAGAAACACCGACATTAATCACCACATCCGGTTCACTGACTCCGTGAAAAGCACCCGCCATGAAGGGATTATCTTCCACGGCGTTCGCAAAAACCACCATCTTAGCATTGGCTGTATCGGATTTATCCGTGATGTTTTTAATCGTTTCACCCATTAATTTAATGGCGTCTAAATTAATACCGGCCTTAGATGAACCAATGTTGACGCTAGACATGACCAAGTCAGTCTCAGTCAAAGCGCGCGGTAGCGACTTAATCAAGGCCAAATCACCATGGGAAAAGCCTTTTTGAACTAAGGCTGAATAGCCCCCAATAAAGTCCACGCCAACTTCTTTAGCCGCCCGGTCTAAGGCGTGGGCTAAGACCAAAATTTCTTCTTCATTAGCTGAACCAGCAATCAAAGAAATCGGTGTAACACTAATTCGCTTGTTAGTGATGGGAATCCCATATTCCCGTTCAATTTGTTGGGCAACGGCGACTAAGTGTTGGGCATACTTGGTAATCTTTTGATAGACTCGTTCAGCTGTGTCGTTGACATCAGCTCCCACCGTATCTAGCAGGGAAATTCCCATTGTTACTGTTCGAATATCCAAATGATCTTCGGCAACCATTTGAATTGTTTCACGTATTTGCTTTGTATCCATGGGTTACCGCCTAAACTCGTGCCATTGCATCAAAAATTTCTTCCCGCTGAACATGGATAGTCACACCCAATTGTTGACCGGTAGTTTCTAAAGCCTGTTGCATAGCGTTAAAATCATTGGCTTGGGGTAAAGCAACTAACATTGACATGGTAAAAGTTGTGTCCATAATCGTTTGGGCCATGTCTAAAATGTTAGCTCCTTCTTGGGCCAAAGTCTGAGCTACGCCAGCAACAATCCCCGCCTTATCTTTACCAACTACAGTCACTACTGCTTTAATCATTCTTTCTACTCCTCTGCTCTTTAAAACATTTCTCCGTCATACGGAATGCTTGTTAATTGATCAAAATCATATTCTGCCAACTGACTTTCTTGCGTCAAAAAGGCTGTCAAGGATTTCCCTAACATCAAGTTAACTGAACCAGGCTTTTCCTTAAACAAAATAATTGGATGTCCAGTTGCATGGGCATACCCGATTTCCCATGCTGTTCCAGAATCAACCTGATCATCGACATAATCAACGATTGCCACAACGACATCTGCCTCATCAATGGCCTGGACATCTCCTTGGTAGGTTACCGTCTGCCAAGCCGGACTAAACATTTCATATTCTTCATGCTGATGTTTACGAGGTGAAAAAACTTCCCCAATTTGTGGATGTGAAGCTAACAGCGTTTCCAATCGGCTAACCCGATCGATCTGCTCTTCGTCAAAAAAAGGACCTGCTAAATAAATATTTTTAGTCATAACCATACTCCTTTATTAAATCCAAACTACCTACAATAACATTCTAGCGATAAAGTCGTTGACCCGCTCGCCAACCGAAAAATTGGCAAGTTGAGCGGTCATCTAGGGCTGCTGATTTTTGATCTTGATGAGAATCATATAACTGTGATTTAAACACTTTTTCATACTCAACCACACTCAAACGTTGCCGTTTAACCAATTGATAATCAAGGACGGTGGCATTAATCAAAGCTTGATAATCAGGTTGAAGGGTCAAACTAAATAGTTCTGCTTCGGCTCCTGATCCAAAACTAAATAAATTGACTTGATCACCGGCCTGTAAACTATCATCATGGGCCAAAAGCGATAGTAAACTCAAATACACCGAACCAGTATATAAATTACCAACCTGGCGACTATATTGTTGACTGGCCAACAAACGTTTAGTTAAAGATTCTTGCTGATCAACCGAGGCTTGGTCGATAATTTGATTCAAGGCCTTTTTACCCATTTTAGTATAGGGTAAATGAAAGGCAAAAGCGGCCACATCGGCAATTGTTTGCTTATTTTTTTGACAATACTTTTGCCATAGCTCAACAAACATCGTCAGATAAATTTCCGTTGATAAATGGCCGTCTACTAGGGCCGTATCCGAGTCTAAGGGACGCCAAAAATCAGCTACTTCGCGGCTCATAAAGACCGAATCATTATTAATCACGGCTAATTGCGGATCAGCACTGACCAACATGGCAATGGCCCCGGCCCCCTGGGTGACTTCCCCAGCGGTATTTAAACCATAGCGAGCAATATCAGCAGCGACCACCAAAACTTTACGGTCTGGATGCAAGGTCACATAGTCTCGCGCACTCATTAAAGCGTAAGTTCCACCGTAACAAGCCTGTTTAACTTCAATCGTCCGTAAATCATCGGGGAGTTCCAACAACTTTTTTAAGTAAATTGCTGCTGATTTGGAATTATCAATGCCCGATTCCGTGGCAAAAATCACTTCATCAATTTGATGACCGTTGTCTTCATTTATAATTTGTCGGCTGGCATTAACCGCCATGGTCACAACATCTTCATAGTTAGGAACCACGGCCTGCCAGTCTTGCCCGATACCAATCTTAAATTTATCAGGATCAACACCCCGGGCCTGAGCTAAGTCAGTTAAATTTAAGACATAATCAGGTGTATAAAAAGCGATTTGATCAATACCTACCTGCATCTCAGACTCCTTTGTGCTTAATAAAGTTGAGCGACTTTTTCTTGAATACTTTCACTGTTAATAAATTCATCATAAGTTGTATCAAGTCGATCAACACAGCCCTTAGCGGAAACTTCGACCACGTGATTGACGGTCGTTTCCAGGAATTCATGATCGTGAGAAGTCATAATAATTGAACCCTTAAAGGACTTCACCGCATCGTTTAGGGATTGAATTGATTCCAAATCTAAGTGGTTAGTTGGATCATCCATTAGCAAAACGTTGGCCTTAAGTAGCATCATTTTAGCCAAAACAATGCGAACTTTTTCACCACCAGATAGGACACTGATTTCTTTTAGGGCATCATCACCCTTAAACAACATTTGACCCAACATGCCGCGCAATGAAGTATTGTCCTTTTGCTCTTCTTCAGCAAAGTCGCGCAACCAATCCAAAACGACTGCATCTTGCTTATCAAAGTTATCGTTTAAATCTTTGGCAATGTATGAGCGACTAGTCGTAACACCCCAAGTCACAGTTCCCTCATCGGGTGCCATTTCACCGGCAATAATTTTCATCAAAGTGGTACTAGCCAAATCTGACCGAGATAAAATTGCAATTTTATCCCCGGGACGGCCAATGAAATTAATGTTATCTAAAATCTTTTGGCCATCAATGGTTTTAGAAACTCCTTCCAACCGAATTAAGTCATTTCCCAATTCCCGATTAATTTCAAAATTAATGTAGGGATACTTTCGCGATGAAGGCTTAATATCATCCAGAGTAATTTTATCTAACTGTTTTTTACGGGCAGTTGCTTGTT
The DNA here is from genome assembly GCF_003096575.1 of Convivina intestini. Classification (GTDB taxonomy): domain Bacteria; phylum Bacillota; class Bacilli; order Lactobacillales; family Lactobacillaceae; genus Convivina; species Convivina intestini. Next base: position 75,154 of record NZ_QEKT01000001.1, on the reverse strand, counting down.
TAGACTTAGAAGCATTAGCTGAAAAACGGGCCACGAATTCCTGCAACTGCTTAATTTGTTCTTCTTTTTTGGCATTTTGTTGACCGGCCAAACGCTGAGCCAGTTCAGATGATTCCCGCCAGAAATCATAGTTACCAACAAAGGGCGTAATCTTACCAAAATCAACATCCAAAATGTTAGTTGATACGACATTTAAGAAGTGACGATCGTGGGAAACCACAATGACCAAGTTAGGAAAATCAGCCAAGAAATCCTCCAACCAGGTAATCGTTTGGACATCCAATCCATTAGTCGGCTCATCTAAAATCAAAATATCAGGATTACCAAACAAAGCTTGGGCTAGGAGCACCTTAATCTTATCGTTTTCAGTCAATTCGCTCATTAGTGACTGTTGCTGTTGGTCATTGATGCCTAACTTGGTTAGCATTTGAGCGGCTTCGGCTTCAGCGTTCCAACCATCTAGTTCCTCAAATTCCGCGCTTAAGTGGGCCACTTGAACCCCATCCTCATCACTAAAATCAGGTTTAGCGTAAATGGCATCCATTGAACTCTTCACTTCATAAAGACGCTTATGTCCTTGCAAAACTGTATCCATGACCGTAAATTCGTCAAAGGCGAAGTGATCCTGTTGCAAGGAGGACATTCGCTCCCCTTCGCCAATATTAATAGTTCCTGATGTTGGTTCCAACTGGCCCTGTAGCAATTTTAAAAAGGTAGATTTACCGGCACCATTGGCCCCAATAATCCCATATGTATGCCCTGGGGTTAGTTTTAAATTAACGTCTTGATACAACTTATGACCTGAAAAACTAAAGGACATGTCAGCTACTGTAATCAATGTGTTTCCTCCTTGGAATGCTTGCGTATTAATACTCTTTTTAGTGTAACAGAAAAGGGCGCGTCAATTCGCGCCGTAAAATCAATTGCCTAAATCGTGAAAACCATTTTCAACTGATACAAAATTTTCATCCGGATCATCGCGTGTATCACGCAAGAAAGTAAATAGACTCAAAATTAAGTAAAATAAACTAAAGTAATAACCATATTGATTTGAAACTAAATTCAATAACAGTGTGGTTAGTAAGGCAAAAATTAAAGGCTGAACTACCAACCACAGCGGCGATAGACCATGCTTGCGAATTTGCCAACCAAAGTACAGAGCATAACCACCGTTTAGGATAAAGAAAATCCATACAATCGGGGTTACCCCATACCAACCCAACCAATCTCCTAATTGAGGTAAGCCATAGGCCAAAATAATCATTAAGAATAACTGCTGTATTTCAAAACGGCGTAAAATTTTTTTCATGAAGATCTACTTCCTTAAAATGCCAAATTAAATTGCCGGATTATTGTAATTCCGTCAAAACGCTGATACCTGACAAGGCATAAATTGGGGCAGTTTCAGCCCGTAAAATTCGAGGACCGAGGCCAACCGGCTTATAATCAGCCTGCACCAACTGCTGGATTTCATATGAGCTCAATCCCCCTTCAGGACCAAACCACAGGCACAGTGATTGACCAGTTTTTAAAGTACTAATTTCTTGGACAAAACGACTACTTTCGCCCTCTTTAGCCGACTCTTCCCAAGCGACTAAAGCCATATCGGCTTTAATTTGCAAAGCCTGTTCCACTTTTAGTAAGTCAATTTTAGCGACTACTAAGCGGTGAGACTGTTGGGCAGCCGCCAAAGCAATTTTTTCCAGTCGAACTTGTTTTTTTGCCGCTTGTTTTTGCCAGTCGACCACCGAACGAGCCATTCTAGTAAAAACAATCCGACTAACACCTAGCTCGGTTGCTTTTTGTACGAGCCAATCCGAACGATCGTTTTTTAAAGGAGACACCACCAAAGTGACTGCCACCGGTAGTTCGACCTGCTGATGCAACTCTTTGACAATGGTCAAGGCCATTTTTTCAGCATCGATTGAATCAACCTTAGCAACCACTAAACGCTGTTGTTGATCCACAAACTCAGCCTGACTGCCAACTTTAGCGCGTAACACTCGACCAAAATGTTGGTAAGTATCAGTATCCTTTACCAATTCAAATTGATTAGTATCGAGCGTTTGATTTAAGAAATAACGTTGCACGACTAGCCTTCCTTTTGGGTAATGTAAGCGTACCACGGACCTCGATTTAAGCGTTCAACCATCTTGAATCCTTGATTTAGGAGGTTCTTTTCAATCATTGCCGCCTGGTCTTCATAAATACCAGAAACTAAGAAATATCCCCCAGCAACTAGATGCTCCTTGGCCTGGGGAATCAGTGGTTCAATTACATCAGCTAAAATATTGGCCATAATGATGTCAAAATCATAATCAGGTACTTGCTTTAATAAATCAGATACTACTAAATCAACATCTTGTGCTACTGGATTAAGGTTTAAATTCTGTTGTGCCGTTGTCACGGCCGCTTGGTCAATATCAGTCCCTAAAACGTAATCGACCCCTAATAATTTAGCAGCAATCGCCAAAACTCCTGAGCCAGTCCCGACATCAAGTACTTTTTCACCACCACGCACAATCGTCTCGACAACTTGTAACATCAAAGAAGTGGTCGGATGTGTACCGGTACCAAAGGCGGTCTCTGGATCCATGATAATTAATTTTTCATCACTTTGTTGCCGTTGATAATCTTCCCAGGCCGGCACTACCGTTAACTGCCGAGTAATCCGACTAGCATGGTAGTATTCTTTCCAGTTGTTTTCCCAATCACTGGGCTCCAATTGCCTTTGACTGGGCGTAATTTCCGGTAAGAATAGGCCTGTTGCTTGCAGGTTCTTTAAGGCTTGGTCAAATTTTTGATAATTTTGCCTAAAATCATCATTTTCTTCCAAATAAACCGTTAAATCAACCGTCTGTTCTTGATCAGCTAACTCAACACCCGTAGCACCATTACTAACTAAAGCATCAGCCACCAGCTCAGCACTATCGACTGGTACATGATAGGTTAGCGCAACCCAAGTCATTGCTCATCCTCTTGATAGTCAATCACAACCTTACCCAGAGTATGATGGCCTTCAACAATTTTAGTAGCCTGCTTTAAAGACTCAACACTAAGTCCTTGGTAGAACTTAGTAGCCGTTGACTTCAACTCACCTTCATCCAGTAAGGTGGCAATCTTTGTTAAAATATCGCCCTGTTCCTGCAAATTATGATTGAAGTTACCACGAGCTAGGATAAAGACCCATGTAAATTGAGCGCCAATTTCTTTCAAAGCCCCAATATCAACTGGCTTCGTATTAGTTACAATGCCAGCAATACGACCAAAGGGCTTAATGGTATTCACCATCAAATCCCAATAGGCATCCGTATCTTGTAAGTTGGCAATATAATCAACTTTGGGATAACCCAATTTACTCAATTGTCCGGCCAAATCTTCATGATAGTCCAAAACATGGTCGGCACCTAAGCCTTCTTCCCAAGCTCTTGATTCTTTATTACCTGCCGTAGCGATAACTGTCAAACCGATGTATTTGGCCAATTGAATTAAAATTGATCCAACGCCACCCGCACCATTAATAATCAATAATGTTTTATCTTGGACACTGTCCCGTTCCACGGTCAAACCAAAAGCTTGATGCAAAATATCATAGGCCGTAATCGATGTCAGTGGCATAGCGGCTGCTTGACTGGCTGATAATTCACGTGGGGCATGAGCCACCAAGGCTGCTTTAATCACTTGATATTGAGCATTAGTTCCAATTTGAGGTTGCGTTCCAGTATAAAAGACCTGGTCGCCAACCACAAAATCATCAACGTTTTTACCAAGAGCTTCAACTTCACCAACGGCGTCTAAACCTAATACTTTAAAAATACCATCTAAGTGATAATTTACCCGCGTTTTAATATCAATCGGATTAACCGAACTAGCACTAATTTTAACTAATAATTCTCCTTCGGCTGGCTTAGGCTTTGGAATTTGACGGCTAATGAAGGCATCTTTTTCAGACAGCTCAGCATTATGGTTAATTCCAACCGCCATCATCTTGGGTTGGAAGCGCTGCATTAAATTTTTAAATGGTGTCAGAATTGACATGCTATTTCTCCTCTAGCTATTTTAAATTCAGTAATTAATTTAATTACCACGAGCAAATTTTTCATCATCATCGGTTTTCAAAACTGCCATAAAGGCTTCTTGTGGCACACTTACGGTACCAACATCCTTCATTCGGGCTTTCCCACGCTTTTGTTTATCCAACAATTTAGCTCGTCGGTCTGGATCTCCCGTATGGATTTTAGCGGTAACATCCTTACGATAAGCCTTGATGTTTGTCCGGGCCAATATTTTGTTACCAATTGCGGCTTGAACTGGAATTTCAAAGTTTTGCCGGGGAATAATTTCCTTTAACTTGGCCGTAATAATCCGCCCCCGTTCAACGGCAAAGTCACGATGGACGATAAAGCTCAAGGCATCGACCTTACTGCCATTTAGAAGAATATCAATCTTAACCAAATCAGATGGTCGATAACCAGCTAAATCGTAATCTAGTGAGGCATAACCACGCGTATTTGACTTCAACTTGTCAAAGAAGTTAAAAATAATTTCCGATAACGGCATGTAATATTTAACGTTAACCCGGTTTTCATCCAAATATTCTAAGGTATCAAATTCGCCCCGTTTACGCTGAGCAAGCTCCATGACTGATCCGACATATTCGTTAGGTACCATGATTTGAGCGTGAATATAGGGTTCTTCAATCTCTTTGATTTGTTGTGATTCTGGTAATTCCGATGGGTTTTCAATCGATAATACTTCCCCATCGACTGTTTTCACTCGGTAAGTAACCGAAGGTGCCGTGGTAACTAGGTCCAAATCAAATTCACGTTCGAGTCGTTCCTGAATGACATCCATGTGCAAGAGGCCTAAGAAACCAACACGATAACCAAATCCTAGGGCCTGGGATGTTTCCGGCTCAAAGGTCAAAGCCGCATCATTTAACTGTAACTTCTCCAAAGCTTCGCGCAAATCACCATAACGGGCGTTATCAGATGGATACAACCCCGAGTAGACCATCGGGGTCATCGGTTGATAACCCGGCAAAGCTTCTTGGGCGGGATTTTGAACCGAGGTGATTGTATCACCGGAATGGGTCGTGTGAATATCCTTAATCGAAGCCGTCAGGTAGCCAACATCACCAGCCATTAGATAATCACGCTTTTGGGCATTCGGTGACATGACCCCGACTTCCGTAACCTCATATTCAGCACCGGTGTTCATCATCTTAATCCGGTCGCCAGGCTTAACCACACCCTCTCGAACCCGGATATTGACCACCACGCCCCGGTAAGAATCATACTGGGAATCAAATATTAAAGCCCGCAATGGTGCTTCCAAATCACCTTCTGGTGCAGGAAAATCACTAACAATCCGTTCCAATAATTCCGGAATACCAATTCCCTGCTTAGCCGAAACCATGACTGCTCCAGAAGCATCAATGCCAATCACGTCTTCAATTTCTTTTTGGACTTTTTGCGGGTCAGCTGCTGGCAAGTCAATCTTATTAATAACTGGTAAAATTTCTAGTTCATTATCAAGGGCCAAGTAAACATTGGCTAAGGTCTGGGCTTCGACTCCCTGAGAGGCATCGACGACTAAAATTGCCCCTTCCGCGGCAGCCAAAGAACGTGACACCTCATAGGAAAAATCAACGTGCCCGGGGGTATCAATCAAATGAAAAATATAGGTTTGCCCATCGTTGGCATCGTAATGAACTTCAACGGCATTTAACTTAATGGTGATCCCGCGTTCCCGTTCTAAATCCATGGTATCGAGCAATTGCTGTTGCATATCGCGTTCAGCCACTGTATGTGTTTGCTCCAAAATTCGGTCAGCGATAGTTGATTTCCCATGATCAATGTGGGCCACAATCGAGAAATTCCGGATCCGCTTTTGTCGCTCTTTGAGTTGGTCAATCTTAATTTCTGCCATACTTGCTCCGTCTGTTTAAAGTTTAATCCTGCTTCTATTTTACATGAAAAAGGCACAAGGTGATACTTGTGCCAATAAATAGTACGGTCAAAGCCTTACTTGATTACGATTTCTTCCAAGTCACCCATACCGGCAATCAAACGACTAATTTGATTTAACTGAGCATAACGGTTAGCCCGAATGGCCTGGTCATCATCATTAACCATTGTTGCTTCAAAATAGGCGGCAATTGGTGCCTGCAAAGCAGCCAAGGCTTCATACAAGGCCTGCGCACCAGTCTGAGTCAAATCCTTGAGATTAAGCTCCTTAGTTGCCTGGTACAACTGCTTTTCAGCATCATTAACTAATAAGTCTGGCTCAACTGCTGCATCGCTAGCTTGCTTAGCTGCCAAACGACTAACACGGGTCAAAGCTTCAATGACAGCCCTAAAGTTCGCATCATCGGCATGTTGGCTTAACACCTGAGTACGATCAGCGACATAAACAAAGTTACCTGTAACAACATTAGCCGTTCCAGCTGAAACAATATCAGCCCGAATACCTTGATCCAAGGCCTGTTTGCGCAAGCGATCAGTCATAAAGTCAATCACTTTTTCCAAATTAGTATCAGCCACTGGCAAATTATTTTGCTTATATTTACTCAAAATTGCCAATAGATCCAACTGCCAGCCCTTACTTTCTAAAGTCCGGACAATTCCACTGGCTGCTCGACGCAACCCGTAAGGATCATTTGATCCAGTTGGTACCATATCAGCTGCAAAGAAGGTCACAATGGCATCCAGCTTATCAGCCAGTGCCAACACTGCCCCAACGTTACTTTGAGCCACCACGCCATCAGCTGCAATAGGTAGGTAGTGTTCGCGAATTGCCTGTCCCACGGCGGCTTCTTCGCCAAAGAGGTTGGCATAGTGTTCACCCATAATGCCCTGTAATTCATCAAATTCACCGACCATACCGGTCATCAAATCAAACTTATAAATTTGAGCAGCACGCTGCAAGGCTTTGGTTTCATCCTCAGATAGTTGCAAATGTTGAGCTAACATAGCAGCTAATTGGCCAACCCGTTGCATGTGCTCATAGACTGTACCAATCTTTTCATGGAAGACCAATTTCTTAACCCGTTCCATGTAATCAGCAATCGTCTTTTGCTGATCTTCTTGGTAGAAGAACTCAGCATCTTCCAAACGAGCTACTAGCACCTTTTCATTTCCAGCAATCACATTATCAAGATGCTGGTCGTTCCCATTACGGACAGAAAGGAAGTGTGGTAGCAATTCTCCGGCTTGATCAATCACAAAGAAGAAACGCTGGTGTTCGCGCATAGAAGTAATCAAAACTTCCTTTGGTAGGGCCAGGTACTTATCCGCAAAGTTACCGGCAAAGGCGGTGGGCCACTCCACAATATTATTCACTTCTTCTAGCAAATCTTGAGCTGCTTTTGAATCCAAATCTAGTTGCCAGTGATTTTCTTGAGCAATGGCTGTTAATTGAGCCATAATCTTTTGCTTACGAACTGAAGCATCCGCCAAAACAAAAGCCTGCTCCAAGCTTTGTTGATAGTCATTAGCAGTTGGAATAACTACGTCACCATCGGACAAGAAGCGGTGTCCACGAGTGGTATTACCAGTCTTAACATCCAAAACCGAGAAATCAATCACTTGCCGGTCCAACATGGCTACTAACCAGCGAATTGGTCGAACATACAAGAAGTCATGGTTTCCCCACTTCATGTAAGTGGTAAATTTCATTTGCATGACCACTTCATCACCCAACTTAGCCAAAATATCAGCCGCTGGTTCGCCAGGCAAAACTTTATTAAACCAGACATAGCCGTCACGCTGCGTTAAGTTTTCTGGCATTGTACCCTGTCCGCGAGCAAAACCCTGGGCTGCTTTAGACCAATTACCCTCAGCATCCTTAGCCCGCTCAATGGCTGGCCCACGTTTTTCTTCACTGATACTTTCTGATTCAGCAGCTAGGTCGGTGATTTGGACTGCCAAACGTCGAGGTGTTGACAGGCCCTTTAATTGACCGTATGACAAACGATGGTCAGCCATAAAATCACGAACTCGCTGTAATAATTGCGCTTCTGAACTAGTTACCAAATGTGCCGGTACTTCTTCTAAGCCGATTTCTAATATAAATGTTGCCATTAGTTATTCTCCTGACGGGTGTACTTTCCATGACTGCCCAAATACTTTTCACGTAAATCTTGATCCTTTAATAAAGGAAAGCCCAACTTTGCTCGTTCTTCAATAAAGACTTTAGAAACTTTACGAGCCATGGTCCGAATACGGTGCAGGTAACCAGCACGTTCAGTGACTGAAACCGTTCCACGGGCATCTAGTAAATTAAAGGTATGCGATGACTTTAAAATATAGTCATAGGCTGGGTGAACTAGACCTAGATCCAACAAACGAGTTGCCTCGCCTTCATAATCATCAAAATGGCGTAAAAGCATGTCTTGATTAGATTCTTCAAAAGCATACTTAGAATGCTCATATTCTGGCTCTTTGAAAATATCACCATACAAAACACCATGGCCCCACTCCAAGTCATAAACCGTAGGCACATCTTGGATGTAAGATGCCAAACGTTCTAATCCATAGGTAATTTCGGCAGTAACAGAATCCACTTCGATACCACCGACCTGTTGGAAGTAGGTAAATTGGGTAACTTCCATTCCATCCAACCATACTTCCCAACCAATCCCAGCAGCCCCCATTGAAGGGTTTTCCCAGTTATCCTCAACAAAACGGATATCATGTTCTAACGGATCAATTCCCAACGCTTCCAAAGAAGCCAGATAAAGTTCTTGAATATCATCAGGCGAAGGCTTCATCACCACTTGGAATTGATGATGTTGGAACAAACGGTTCGGATTGTCACCATAACGACCATCGGCTGGTCGACGCGATGGCTGTACATAGGCAGCATGCCAAGGTTCTGGTCCATTGGCCCGTAAGAAAGTATAGGGACTTTGGGTACCAGCGCCGACTTCATTATCGTAGGCTTGCATTAGGTTAGCTCCTCGGCTAGCCCAAAACTCCTGTAAAATCAAAATAATATCTTGTAATGAATGCTTTTTTTCAGTCATAATTTTTCCTTTAATTTTTCCTAATGAGTCATCAACGCTCTTCTTGCGACTTAAGGCTGGCAAACTTAGCCTGCATGGTTGGATTACCTCGGGTTAGTTTTTTAACACTGACGTCATCTAACTTATTATTGGCTAAGCGTAATTGATTTTCAGAAGTTGTTAATTGCTTCTTAACATCTTCCATTCGAGCAATTGATTTATCAATACTCTTCAAAGCCTCTTGTACATTTTTGGAATACGAAGTGTAATTTTTAGAAAAACCAACCTTGAATTTTTCAATATTATCTTCAAAGTGAGTAATGTCTAAGTTTTGCTCGCGCATGGCTGCTAGTTCCTGCTGGTAAGAAACTGAATTTAAGGCCGCATTACGCAAAATTCCAATAAATTGAATAAAGAACTGAGGACGAATAACATACATTTTTTCGTAATCACTCACCTGCACGATTCCCGTATTATAGTAGTCACTATCAGCTTCTAGCATTGAAACCAAAACGGCATATTCAGTCTTTTTTTCCCGGCGATCTTTATCTAACTCTTTGAAAAAATCAGCATTTTTATGCTTAGCCGCAGTTGTATCAGCTTCATTTTTCATATCAAACATGATTGAGATAAACTCCAAGCCATTTTGATAATCACGGAAAATAAAATCCCCTTTAGATCCACTTTGACGCGATACCTCATTATCTTTTTCAAAATAGGCATTAGGAAAGGCATAGGGCCGAATCTTGTTAAATTCCTGATGAGCGTATTCTTCTAAGCTTTCCCCAATTTCCTTGGTAGACTGGCGCGCTTTAAAGTCCTTATAAAACTCAACTTGTTCGTTGGCCGCCTTTAACTTAGCCTCATAGTCATTTTTAACTGTGACAACTTCTAGCTCCTGAGTTTTAGCTTGATTAGCCAGCTCACTCTTAATTTGAATCATGTCCTTTTCAAGCGCCGTAATTTGTTGATCTTTGGTTGTTAGGGCTTGGTTATGAGCTAACTCATTTTGAGAGATGGCTTCTTTGACCTTGGTCTCAGTATTTTCCTGGATGTTTTTAATTTGGGCTTCTAAAAGCGCAATCTTTTCTTTTTGTTGACCTTGTATTTCTAGTGCTTTTAGGTGCTCATCTTTTTGAACCTGCCCTTTTTGGGCCTCAATAATTGGTGCTTGTTCTTCCTGCCAGATCTTTTTTTGCTGGGCTAAGCGTTGTTCAAAATCGCGATTCAATTCATCGGACAAACCTGCCGTATCAATTTTCTGTTCGTCTTTTAAATCAATTAAATCGCCAGCCTGAGCCGCTTCATCCAAAACTAATTCGGTTGCCGAGCGTAAATGATATTTTATCTTAGCCATGATTCCCCTCTCTATTCATAAAAAAAACGCCTAAGTCATCCCAATGTCAAAACTGACATCAGGACGCTTACGCGCGGTTCCACCTGATTTCTGAATCAAAGATTCAGCACTCGAATTGTTCTCAACTCCTAGGTTGCCAAGCCCAATCAATGCTAAGAACTAAATTAATTACATTATGAATAGTTTCCTGCTAAAAATCAAGAAAAGATTAAATCGTCATCAATTCCTTTTCCTTGTCACTAGCAATAGTATCAACGGCCTTGGTGTTGTCATCAGTCAACTTTTGCGCCTGATCTTCAGCATCGTGCACTTGATCTTCAGTCAATTCTTTATCTTTTTTGATGTCATCCATTACGTCACGGCGGACATTACGAATGGCAACCTTAGCCTTTTCAGCCTCAGCCTTAACCTCTTTAACCAATTCCTTACGACGCTCTTCAGTCATTTGTGGAATTGCTAAACGAACAATTGTCCCATCACTAGCTGGGTTTAAACCCAAATCAGACATATTAATCGCAGTAACAATTGCTTCCAATGCACTCTTATCAAAAGGCGTAATCAATAACAAGCGAGCTTCTGGCACCGAAATTGAGGCCACTTGGTTTAAGGGCACCATAGCCCCATAATATTCAACTTGAACTCGGTTTAAAATGTTAGGATTAGCACGTCCAGTGCGAATATCAGCCAACTCGCGGCGAAGTGCTTCTTGGGCACCGTGCATACGTTCCTTTGCCTTAGAAAAATCAAAAGCCATTACTTTCCTCCTACAACTGTTGTACCAATGGGTTCACCCATGATAACGCGTTTAATATTACCTGATTGATTAAGGTTAAAGACCACCAAAGGCATGTTATTTTCCATGGAAAGTGAACTTGCCGTTGAATCCATGACCTTAAGACCCTTCTTCAAGATGTCCAAATGAGTCAAAGTGTCAAACTTGTGGGCTTCTGGGTTAGTACGAGGATCATCATCATAAACCCCATCAACACCATTTTTAGCCATCAAAATCGCATCTGCATTAATTTCATTAGCCCGCAAGGCCGCTGCCGTATCGGTTGAGAAGTACGGTGAACCAACACCGGCCGCAAAAATCACAATGCGTCCCTTTTCCAAATGACGGATAGCCCGACCACGAATATAAGGTTCGGCAACCTGTTGCATGGTGATTGCTGTTTGAACCCGGGTGTCAACCCCCATCCGCTCCAAAGCATCTTGAAGGACAAGGGCATTCATAGTTGTACCCAACATTCCTGTGTAATCAGCTCGTGAACGTTCCATACCAACCTTGGCAGCTGGTTCTCCGCGCCACAGGTTTCCACCACCAACAACGATGGCAATTTGTGTACCTAAATCGTGGACTTCTTTTAATTCAGCGGCAATTTCATTAACTGTCTTTAGATCAATTCCTTGACCTTGATCACCGGCCAAGGCTTCCCCAGACAGCTTCATTAACACACGCTTATACTTTCTGTCAGTCATCATAACCTCTTTCATTGCTGCTAATATTATAACAAAGAACCCGGATTAATTGCATTAAAAAAGCGCACCAGCAACGGTGCACTTAGAAAGGAATTACTTACCCAATTGCTTAGCAACTTCTTCAGCAAGGTCAGTAGTTTGCTTTTCGATACCATCACCAACTTGGTAACGAACAAAAGAAACAACCTTACCGTTGTTAGCAGCAACGAATTCGGCAACAGTTTGATCACCGTTCTTAACAAATGGTTGGTCCAACAAAGTAATGTCGGCCAAGAACTTCTTGATACGACCTTGAACCATCTTTTCCTTAATGTTATCAGGCTTACCATTCAAGTCTTCAGAAGCCATTTGAACTTCCTTTTCCTTGGCAACAACATCGGCTGGTACTTGGTCATCAGAAACATACTTAGGTGAGATTGCAGCTACGTGCATGGCAACATCACGGGCTGTTTGTTCGTTACCGCCATCCAAAACAACCAAAGCTGAGATTGAACCAGCCATGTGTGAGTAAGCCCCGAAAGTTTGGTCGTCAGTCTTGTTGACAACAGCGAAACGACGCAAAGTAATCTTTTCTCCAGTAATCTGAGAAACGTTGATAATCTTATCGTTCACAGTTTGACCAGATTCATCAATCTTAAGCTGCAAAGCTTCTTCAACATCCTTAGGCTCGTAAGTCACAATGGCATTAGTAACGGCCAAAAGCAAATCGTTAAATTCTGCGTTACCAGCAACGAAATCAGTTTCAGAGTTTAATTCGATTACGGCACCCTTGTTACCATCAGTAGCAACATAAGTCATACCTTCAGCAGCGACACGGTCACCCTTCTTGGCAGCCTTGGCCATACCCTTTTCACGTAGCAAATCAATTGCCTTTTCGATGTCACCTTCAGCTTCAACCAAAGCCTTCTTAGCGTCCATCATTCCTACGGAAGTCTTGTCACGTAGTTCCTTAACTAACTTTGCAGTAACTGCCATTTGTAATACTCCTTTAATTTAAACATTAACTAGGTGTTATTATATCATAAAAAAAGGCCGTTCCGCGTCCCAAACAGGTCCACCGGAACGGCAAATTAAGGCTTAAACCTTAGTTGTCTTTTTCAACAATGTTAGTAATTTCTTCAATTGACTCTGTTTGGTCATCACCTTCGATGAAAACCGCTTCAGCATTGCCATCTTCACCTTGACGGCCTTCGATAACAGCATCAGCCATCTTAGCCGTGATCAAACGGATGGCACGGATAGCGTCATCGTTAGCTGGAATCTTAACGTCAACAACGTCAGGATCAGCGTTAGTATCGATCATAGCAACCACTGGAATGTTAAGCATGTTAGCTTCCTTCACAGCGATTTCTTCTTTCTTAGGGTCAACAACAAACAAAACGTCTGGTAATTCTTGCATGTCTTCGATACCACCCAAGAACTTTTCCAACTTTTCACGTTGCTTGTTCAACAAAACAACTTCCTTCTTAGGAAGACGTTCGAAAGTACCATCTTCAGCCATAGCCTTCAAGTCCTTAAGACGTTGTACACGCGTCTTAATTGTGTTCCAGTTAGTCAAAGTTCCACCCAACCAACGGTGGTTGATGTAGAATTGACCGGCACGAGCAGCTTCTTCAGCAATTGCATCTGAAGCTTGCTTCTTAGTACCAACAAAAAGGAAAGTAGCGCCATCAGCTGATGCGTTACGCATAAAGTTGTAGGCTTCATCAATCAACTTAACTGTCTTTTGCAAGTCAATAATGTGAATACCATTACGTTCTGTAAAGATGAACGGTGCCATCTTTGGGTTCCAGCGACGAGTCTGGTGACCGAAGTGAACTCCTGCTTCAAGGAGTTCTTTCATTGTAATAACTGCCATAATAGGCCTCCTAGGTTAATCCTCCGGTAAATTCGTGGTTAGCAGCGACATCATAGATGCACCTCTGCCTTCTCCTCTACCGTGTGTATTTTGGTTGCATTGCACAACAGATGTATTTTACCTAAATCAAACATAAAAAACAAGTAGGTAGTTCCCTATTTTTATTTCAGCCAAATATTGACGTCGACCCCCTGGCTTTGTAGGTAAAGTTCCTTTTTAGCACGGGCTAATTTTTTAAACATTGCTTCAGCGTGTAGGGCATCATGCTGATTATCAAAACTTTCAAAGTAGATTAAGCGCAAGGGATGTCGACTTTTAACGCGGGTAAATTTAGCTCCTTTACCAGCTTGGTGGGTTAAAAAACGGCGATAAACATTATCACTATAACCCCCATAAAAATAGCCATCTGCAGTATAGAGCACGTAAAAAAAATACTCTTTTATCATTGCCAGGCGGTCCCATACAAAATTTCATGCATTGCTGCTGTGTATTCGTTATTGTCCTGATAAGCAACCAAAGGTGGCATAATCCGGACACCACCCGGACGCCCGGATTTTATTGCTTCGATTAAGACCATATTCGCTTCTCGGTCAGCCTTTCCATAGACAAACTGAATCCGCTTGGGCATTAATTTACGAGCAGTTAAAGCCGCTAGAATCTCAGCCAAGCGTTCCGGTCGGTGGACCATATAAAACTTGCCATTGTTTTTCAGTAATTTATTGGCCACCTGAACTAAGGCTGGTAAATCAATTGAAACTTCATGTCGGGCTAGCAAATAATGTTCATCTTCATTGACTTTAGTAGTTTCATTTAATGGAAAATATGGCGGATTGGACAAAACCACTTCAGCCGAACCTGGGCGGATGTCGTCAAAAATAGCCTGCATATCTGCTTGGAGAACTTGTACGCGGTCTTGCAATCGGTTAAGGACCACGGAGCGTTGCGCCATAGCGGCTAATTGAGCTTGGATTTCAACCAGATAGACTGGTCCAACCGTTTTAGGTGCATAAAAAAGACCAACCGCCCCAGTACCAGCACCTAAATCAACGGTTAAGCCCTGTCCCCGCCCTTTAACCTGGGCAAAATGAGCCAATAAAATCGCATCCAGAGAATATGAAAACATGTCTGGATTTTGAATAATGTAAATATCTTGGGCGGGTAGCCCATCAAGCCGTTCTCCCGGCTGTAAATCAGGATTAATCATTTGCGTTTCACCCCAAATATAAGTAAAATTAGTTGGATTGTAATTGAAAGGTAGCTATAATAATGAAATTTTATGATTTTATGAAAATCGTAATTACCGGTTTGATTTGGTTGGTCACTGGGCGGGTTCGTTATATGAATCGCGACCGCTTACCCCAAAACGATAATTATATTTTAGTTGGTCCCCATCGGACTTGGTGGGATCCAGTTTGGTACGCCATGGCTGCTTATCCCAAGCACTTTATTTTTATGGCTAAGGTTGAAATTTTCAAACACGCACCGGTGCGGTGGCTGGTCACTAGCTTAGGAGCTTTCCCAGTTGATCGTAAAAAAGTTGGCCCCAATGTTATCAAATACCCAGTTAAAGAGTTACGCAAGGGCAATCGTTCACTGATAATGTTTCCAAGTGGTTCCCGGCACAGCGCCAAGCTTAAGTCTGGTACAATTTTAATTGCGCGGATGTCTGGCAAGGCGATTGTCCCGGCCGTTTATCAGGGACCGGTTAAGTTTAGCCATTTGTTCAAACGCAATAATACCACAATTAATATTGGTACTCCGATTGTCGTTGACAACAAAGGAAAGCTTTCTGAAGAAGTCATTACCAAATACAATGATCAAATCCAAGCTAGTTTTGATGAATTAGACCGAGAAGTCAATCCTAACTGGGTATATCACGATCCGAAAGCACAAAAAAAATAAGCCGTTGAGCTTATTTTTTTTGTGCCTTTTGGCTTTGTTGCTTCATTTGACTCATCATTTGGTTCAACTTCTTTTGTGAAGGCTTTTGACCCATTGACATCATCATTGACTTCATCATCTCTTCTGAAATGGGTGGGTTCTTAGCTAAGTAGCTCTTCATAGTCATCCGAGCTAAGAAAAATCCTCCGACTAAACCAACTGCTAAGGCTAAAATACCAACTAGGTAAATCATAGCCGTCCTCCTTTATTTTTATCGAAAACTTCCAGATAATTATATCATATTGCCACTTAATACTCCGCTTAACTCTAAACAGCAGAAAAACGAACATATGTTTGATTTTTTGCTGTTTTTTCGGTAATATTGGTATATTAGTAAACGTTAAGGAAGATTTTATGGTTAAAAGCGCTGACAGTAAACAAATTCAAGTATTACGCTTTATTCATGATAACCAGTGCAAAAATGGCTATCCGCCCACTGTGCGTGAAATTGGCGAAGCAATTGGTCTATCTTCTTCTTCCACAATTCACGGCCACATTAAGCGTTTAGTAGACAAGGGTTACCTCTCCAAAGACGCCAACAAGCCCCGGGCTCGGGCAATTGAAGTTACTGCGGCCGGGTTAGAAATCTTAGGGGTTTCAGCTAATAGTGGGCAAATCCCCGTGCTTGGTTTAGTTACCGCCGGGCAACCCATTTTAGCTGTCGAAGAAGAAGCCACTGAATTCTTCCCCATTCCGGATAATTTAGTTCAATATGATGGTTCCCTCTTTATGTTAAATGTCCGTGGTAATTCAATGATTAAAATTGGTATTCTTGATGGCGACAAAGTGATTGTTCGTCAGCAAACCAATGCCGACAACGGCGATGTAGTTGTGGCGATGAATGAGGACAACGAAGCCACGGTTAAACGTTTCTTCCGCGAAGCTAATCACTACCGTCTACAACCAGAAAATGATAGTTTAGAACCCATTATTCTAGATCAAGTTTCTATTCTTGGTAAAGTGGTTGGCCTATACCGTGATGCAATTTATTAATTTTATTTCCAAAAAAAGTGGCTGACAGTTTTAACTGCCAGCCACTTTTTTAATTACTTCTTATATTTTTCTTCGAAATTCGTTTCGTCAGTGATGCGTTGCGTGATTTCTTTTTCACTCATCACATTCTTAACCCCAACAACTTTAATACCTTTAGCGGCAACGTCTTTAAACATGTCTACGAAATTCAAAGGAGTGAAGACGGCGTCATATTGAGCGGCCGTTGACTTACCTTCGGCAATACTTGTGTGATTAATCTTGCTAACTGGAATACCCAACTTCTTCATTGATTTCTCAACGTTTTTCATCATCATCAAGCTGGTTCCAGATCCATTTGCACAGGCAACTAAGATATTCATAATATATTTCCTCAATTCTTTTTTATTTAAAACAATAATTTACTTTTCCGTTTGTTCCTTGTACTCTTCGTAGTCTTCGACCATTAAGAAGTAGTGCTTAGGGTCCTTACGGTATTCCAATTGTGGAATGGCCAACAAGATAATTGCAACGATGGCAACACCGACATAACCCAAGTACTTAAGAATAACGGTAAACATTGGCCAAACTGTGTCCCAATCGAACATACCAATGTAGCCACCATACTTTGCCATACCAATCCAAGTGGCGATTAGGGCCGCACCAACGACCTGAATAATACCGGATAAGAATGGTAGAATCATGGCTGCTTTAGCACCCGCCCGGTTATTGGCAATTACACCAAAGACCGCGTTATCAAAGAAGAGCGGGATAAATCCGGCAATAATAATAGTTGGCGAATGGAAGAGCATCAAGGAGCCAATGGCTAGGAACTGTCCTAAGGCACCAAACAAGAAGCCAATTGTCACGGCGTTTTGTTCACCAAAAGCGAAGGTTGCGGCAACATCAATACCAGGAACTGAGTTAGGAAGAATTGTGTCACTAATTCCGGTAAAGCTTTCGGTTAATTCACCAACGAAAGTCCGCACGCCTAACTGCAAGATGGCCAAATTAACCGCGAAGCTTAATGAAGTCGTCATGATGTAGAAGAAGAAACTAGCGTCCTTAGCCAAACCAGTTGCCCCATGGCTAGTTACATAAAGGGTTGTAAAGTAATCACGTCCCAAAACCAGCATGATGATACCGAAGAAGGCAAACATTAAGATTGCCGTCGCAACCATGTTTTCATTGAAAATACGTAGAAAACCAGGTAGTTCATAATCTTCCAAACGCTTCGTTTCTTGATCATTACCCTTTTTATCAGCATGAAACTTCATCTTATCTGAAATCCAAGCTACTAGGGCAATTCCAAACATTTGCTGGTGGGCAATGGCAAAGCCACCACCATCAGTTAATTCTTGAATAGGCTTGATGGTCATGTTTGAACCAACGGCCCAGTATAGACCAAGTAGCAGACCCATAACTAGGAGCACTTCAATACGGCCTAGGCTAGGAATGGCAAACAAGATAATCCAAAAGGCTGTGGCAGCTTGCTGGACCTGGACATTACCAGTGGTAAAGACTGCGCGTAACTTAGTGTATTTCGAAAAGCGCACCAGCAAGATGTTAAAGACAAAGGCAATCAGCAAGAGCACCATTACATCCCCAAAGGACTTACCAAAAGTCTTCATAACTCCTTCAGTAACCGCATTTTGACCAAAATAAGGGTCAATCACCGTGGCAGTTAGATGGAAACGATCCTTTAACCCCGCCAGAATTGGTCGAAAGCTTGTAACCAGGCCATTGGATCCAACAATCAAGATCATATAGCCAATCGTTGCTTTCAAAAAGCCGGCCAAGCTATCATAAAAGGGCTTTTTCTCTAACATATAACCAATCAACACGATAAAACCAATCATGTAGGCTGGCTGGGTCAAGATATTCTTAGCAAAGAAATCCCAAATACCTAGCAGTACAGCTAGTATTGCATTCATAATCCTACTCCCCTCTCATTTATTGACTTAATTAGTCGCTTCGTACTTATCTAACACTGCCTGGTAATCGTCCATATTTTCAATGGCCGACAGGGCTTCAACCATGCCATCAGTCATCAATAGTTCCATTAGGTTTTGGATATTTTCCAGATGTTGATTCTCATCTTTAGCGGCTAAAGTAAAGAACAATTTACCAGCCTTTTCTGGATTATTCTCTTCAAAATAAACAGGTTCGTTGAACTTTGAAAAGCTAATACCAGTATCCAAAACACCAGGACCAGTTGCTAGTGCATGCGGCATAACAACCCCGGGCGTAATCACAATATAGGCACCGTTGGTTTCGACATTTTTAATGATTTCATCAACATAGACATCTGTAATCATTTGCTTTTCTTTTAAGTTTTCACTAGAAACTCGCAAAGCTGTCTGCCAATCCTGAGGCGTCTCATCGTAAATTCGCACTAAGTCGTTATCACGAAAATATTTCAACATTGTCATTTAAATTACCTATCCCCTCGCTCAAGAAACGCTCTATTCCTTGTTTTGTAAGGGCTTTCTTGATTTATTACAACCTCATTATCGCAAGCGCCCCTAGTAAAAAACAGTCCCACATATCCCGACTATTTTTACCAGAATGGGACGGTTCCAAAACAAAAAAAGACGTCCTTTTCAGAACATCTTTTCAAACATACTAAACATCAGCTTTATTTTTATTGGCCATATGAGCTAGATAAGTCCAAATTTGCGCACGCTTGAAGCGTAACGTTCCTTGGGCGAGGACATACAAGAGAACAACTGGTAAAATCAAGTACCAATTTCCAGTAATCCAAATCGCAAAGATTAAGGCTGTAAAGGGACGAGCCATGACGTTAAAACTAACAATCAAGGTCGCACCAGTCGCCACGGCAATGCCATATTTAGCAAGAGCTTCGGTATACATCGGCGCCATATAGGTACCAGCATAGAGTCCCAGGCTAAACCAAACAATCGCACTGGCGAAGATTTTAGTCATATTACCTCGATGAATGGCTACCATCGACTCCAGCATAAATGGCAAGGCAATCAGGTCCACCACTGGAATCATCTTATTGCCAGGGAGAATAACCGCCAACACCAACATCACTGGCATCAAAATCATACCTGAAATCAACGTGGCTGATTCACCATAGCCAAGACCATCATCAACCGCGATAAACCAACGCTTCTTATTGGTAACACTGGCACCACTCTCATCATCTTCCTTACGATAACGATTAGAAATTTCACTGGTAATTGGCTTGAAGGCTTTTCCAAATAAATGAGCAATCATCGGGAAAATTGTCATAACCGTGGCTAATTGAATGGAAAAGAACAAAATCTGTCCCCAGGCCTTCAAAGAACCTAGATGATTTAAATTGGCCAAAAAGCCTAAGATTAGGCCTAAAATTGCCCCAATCATTGTTGGTTCACCAAAGATGCCCATCTTTTCTTTCAACCGTTCTGGCGTAATGTTGATTTTATTTAAACCAATCATGTTCCAAACTGGATCGAGCAAAAGGGCCGGGATAACATTTTCAATGTTTTGCATGGAAGCTGTCGTCCCGTTTGGAATCTGATAGTAGTCAGAATAACGGTCCGATTGGATTTCAGCTAACAGGAGCGAAATCAACATCAAGAAGACACTCAAACTAAATGACAACCAAAAGTTTTTCGTTACCACGTAAGCCACGGTACCCCAAACCATAAAGCCCCAATTTTGCCAGAGGTTGGTTGGGAAAAACACCTTGGTGTAACCCACTAAAAAGAGAATCGTTTCTAAGATTAATCCACCTAAGAAAAATGAAATACCCACTGGTGATTGAAAGGCCGTTAAAGCCGAAGACTGCCAACCAGTATCAACAATGGGTAAGTTTAGCCCGGTGACTTTGACCATTTGATTAATAATTTTGGTTACAACCGGTGTAAAGGAGCCAATAATCCAAGAAAATCCGGTTAAGGCTACCCCAACTAAAATGGCACTGCGAACAGCCGTTGCGATTTTAACCCCCAAGACGACAGCTACTAAAAAGATGATGATTGGCACAATCACATTGTGACCTAAAGTCGTCACAAAATTCATAAATATTTCCATCGTTCATACTCCCCAAGACTTACTCTCACAAGTAAATCCCTATTCCTTGTAGTAACCGGATGCTGTTCCTTGCAGATTACTATATAAATTCGTATTACGAGCATCAAAATCTAACAAGCACTGCACATTGTCCAGATTCGGTTCATAACTTTGTACGGGATCATCAATAATATTTTGGGCAGCATCATGAAAATTGGCATACTCGCCCTGTTGCACTAAGACCGAAATCAAAGCCCCAATCGCCGTTGATTCCACGCTGGCGGTCTTATGAACGGGCATATTATAGGCATCAGCTTGCATTTGATCCATGACTGTACTGTTGGTTAGGCCCCCACTAATAATAACCGAAGAAATGGGTCCGTTCGCCTTAAAAATTCCCAAACCCTTGTTAATTTCCACAAAGAGACTGGCCATTAAGGCATAGAGCATATCTTTGCGCCGAGTTGAAAGGCCAACATTAGAGAAGGCCGCCCGGATATGGGTATCGTAGACCCCAATGGACTTTCCCTTGTGGAATGGTAGAACCGCTAAATTAATGTGTTGGCCGTAGCAGTCACTCAAATCCTGATTTAGCTTATCAAAATCGCGTTCGCCATAGAAGTTATCAATAAACCAATTCAAAGTTGAAGAACAAGCTAGCAAGTCGATTTCCAAAATATATTTATTCGGATTAGCTGAAGTATTGTAGATAATATTTCCGTCTAATATCTTAGGTAAGACATCCACGTTTTTAATTAGATAGCCACGCGTACCGGTATTAATTGAAACTTCATCATTGGTAATACTTCCTGAACCAACCGCCGCACACTGCTGGTCTCCACCGGCTGAAATGACGGGAAGGCCCTTTTTCAAGCCAGTTTTTTGAGAAAATTCTTCTGTAATATAACCACAAACATCCCCAGGAGCTGTGATTTCAGGCATTTTGTTCACATCTAGGCCTAAAATTTTAAACAGATCGGGATCCCAAGTTAAATCATGAATGTTCATTAAGTTCGTCCGGCTACCATAGGTCGTATCCGTCGTATAGGTTCCCGTCATTTGATAAAGCAACAAAGACGGAATGTTTAGCATCTTGTCCGCTTCAGCATAGATTTCAGGACTTTGATACTTAACCCAGCAAATTTTAGCTCCTAAATATACAGCGTTTAAACGACTACCGGAGCGTTGTAAGAAGAAATCATCATAGTCTCGGTACTGGTCCAAAATCTTATTAACCCGGGTGTCTTGCCACATAATAGTTTGGGCAATTGGCTGACCGCCCTTAGTTGGAATCAATGATGAACGTTGAGAAGTCATTGAAATCGCTTTAATTTCATAGGCGTTATCACGGGCAAAGACTGTACATTGCTTGATGATTTGAATTAGTAAATCAATGAAAATTTGTGGATCTTGGGTTACCGAACCATCTGGTAAATATTTCGGCTTATAAGTTTGACTAGCTTTATAGATTATCTTACCCGTCTTATCATAAATGATACCGCGGATACTTGACGTACCAATATCAATAATTAAGTAGGTGTTCATGCTATTTTCTCCTAATTTTTGCTATAATGACTGCACCCATCTCTATAAAAGCGCTTTCATTATATTGGAAAGAAAAACCCATCACTTTGAATAAAATGACAGGCTCATCCTTGGCCCCTCTTAAAACAACAGGGACATTATTTGTAAATCTGAGTTACTCTTTTTGTCCGTAGTAAGCATGGGCACCATGCTTACGATAGTAGTGTTTATCTAATAAATATTGTGGTACATGCAGTTCATTGCGCGTTAATTGCAAAGCATGGTAAGCCATTTCAGCTGATACTTCCAAAACCTTGGCATTATAAACCGACTTAGCCGGTGTTGCCCCCCAGGCAAAAGGTCCGTGTTGACTAACCAAGGCAGCGGGTATCGCGTCAGGGTCAATGTTTCGTTGGGCAAATTCTTTGACAATGACTTTACCGGTGTTTAGTTCGTAACCTTCTGCAATTTCTTGTTCACTTAGGGCTGGTACGGCTGGAATATCCCCATAAAAAGTATCAGCATGAGTCGTGCTAACAGCTGGAATATCTAATTTAGCTGCTGCAAAAGCCACTCCCCATGGCGAATGCGTATGCGTAATCCCACCAATATTTGGAAAATGCTTGTATAAATAGGCATGGGTCGGTGTATCACTGGATGGATTCAAATTCCCTTCGACAACCTCACCGTCCAAGTTAACTACCACCATATCTTCTGGTTTCAAAGCTTTGTAATCCACGCCGGAAGGCTTAATGACAAAGAGACCCTTGCTTCGATCAATACCAGACACGTTTCCCCAGGTAAAAGTTACTAAATCAAGCGCTGGCAATTGCATGTTGGCTTGATAAACCTCTTCTTTTAATTCTTCTAACATATGACACTCCTACTTGTAAAAACCAGCTTGAGCTAACAAATCTTGGACAAACTGTTGGGCTTCAATCACTTGTTCAATGGCATCCGCATCATGTTCGGACCACATCTCAATCGTCAAGGTTCCTTGATAACCAATTCGCTTCAACGTTTTAAATAGACCTAAAAAGTTAACTTCTCCGCGACCAAAGGGAACGTTTTTAAATTTACCGGGCGTAGTTTCCGTTACTTTGTACGTGTCTTTGACATGAATAGCCACGATATTGTCTAAACCATCGGCTAAATCTTGTCCGGGAACATTCTCCGGCCAGGCCGAAATATTTCCTAAATCAGGATAGGCTTGTAGCCAAGGTGATCGTACTGATTGCTTAATTTCTTGAACTTTGGCCACTGAATTAATGAAAGGATCATCCATCGTTTCAATAGCAATCATAATTTGATTTTCAGCCGCAAAATCAACTACCCGTTGCAGATTCTCGATAAAGAGCTCCCGGGTTAAATCGTTTTTTTCGCCATAGTATTCGTCATAGCCGGCGATTTGAACATTACGAATACCCAAATCACGGGCTAAAATAATCGCTTTTTGACAAATTAAATAGGATTTTTCAGCAATATCGGCCTGTTCAGAACCCAAAGGAAATTTTCTCAAACCAGACAACATCATTGTGTCAATCGGCAGATCCACGGCGTACATGTCCTGGACTAAGTTCCAACGTTGCTGCCGACTCCAATCCAAGCGCCCTAAGCGTTCATCGGTTTCATCCACTGATAATTCAATAAAATCAAAGCCTTGGTCCTTGGCTAATTGCAATTTCTCACGCCAAGTCATGGCAAACGGTAGTGATTTTTCATTAATTCCAAGCTTTACCATAGTCTTTAGTTCCAGTACTTTTTAATCTCATCTTGGAAACTCTGAGCGGCAGCGGCTGGATCTTCTTGTCCAGTAATGGCACGACCAGCAATAAAGGTATAAACGGGTACGCCTTCAAATAACTTAATCGTATCGAGGTTTAAACCACCGGTAACGGAGACTTTGAAGCCCATTTCAATAAACTTTTTAACGATATTTAGGTCTTTTTCACCCCAAACTTCACCGGCTAACAAGGCATCGCGGCTTTGGTGATAAATAACCTGTTCAATCCCAATTTCTTTCCATTGAGCAGCACGTTCCCAGTTCCAAGCCGAATACAATTCAACTTGAATACCATCTAAGACTGACTTAGCGGACTTCATGGTCGCAATCGTTGCTGAATCAATGACAGTCATTAAGTCCGCCCCAGCATCCTTAGAATTTTGAGCGACTGTTGAACCAGCATCGGCACACTTGGTGTCAGAAGCGATAATCTTATCGGGGAACATGGCCCGCAAGACACTAATTGCTTCTTGTCCGGCTTGCAATTCCAAAATGGTTCCAACTTCCACAATATCGACAATTGGACCAGCAAAGTGGGCAATGCGAGCAGCTTCAGCTAAAGTATTTTGATCTAAGGCAATTTGTAAATTAGGCTTTCTCATGGTATTTCTCCTTACAAGAATGATGGGAATGGTAGGTCGTTGTCCTTAGAGAAGACATCGGCAAAACCACGGTCATAGTGGTATTGAATCTTATTTTTATCCTGAGGGAAGGTATAACTACCACCAACCTTCCAAACGAATGGATGGAACTTATAATCCAAGGTGTCCTTCTTCATCGCCCATAACTTCACGATTTCTTGTGGGTCAGCATCAAAGTTTGACCAGATATCGTAGTGAACTGGAATGACAACCTTCGTTTTCAAATCTTCGGCTGAACGCAATACGTCAATTGAAGTTACCTTATCGGTAATACCACGAGGGTTTTCACCATAGTTGATGATTTCAACATCAACATCATTTTCATTACCGTGCTTAGCAAACATGTTTGACATGTGTGAATCGGCAGCGTGGTAAAGGTTTCCACCAGAAGTCTTGAACAAGTAGTTAACGGCAATTTCATTCATATCCTGTGGCAATGAACCCTTAATGGTTACATCAGGATCGACTGTTAAGAGGGCTGTCCGGTCAAAGGCTTCCAAGGCTTTGATTGTGACTGACTTGATCTTAACTTCATCCCCAGGGTGGACAACAATTGTCCGGTCACTAGGTACACCCCAACTCTCCCAAATATCAACAACGGCCTGAGGGCCGATAAACTTAGTCTCAGGACCGCTATTTTGCAAAACAGCAGCCGCGGTATTGATATCCAAATGATCGGAGTGAATGTGCGTTACCAACAAAGCATCTACATTCTTGACCGCATAGGGGTCAATCACGAAAGGCTGCAAACGCAAATTAGGTTGCAAGTTTTGCACCCCGCTCATGCGCATCATTTGATGGCCTTCCTTCATCTTGCCGTTACCGTGGCTTTGCTTACCAGTACCATTCCACAAATCAACCAAGATGTTGGTATCTTCATGGGTCTTTAGCCAGATACCGTTGTTAGCTAACCACCACATCCGGAAATTACCTTCAGGTACTTTTGAAGCTTCAATTTCTTCATTCAACCAAGTTCCCCATTCTGGGAAAGTATTTTGAATCCAATTCTCACGAGTTGCTTCTTGAATATTCTTTGGCTTTGCCATAATAAATTTCCTTTCAGTTCACACTCAGTAGCGTCTTTGTCATGTAAGCGCATACCTTCTTGGCGACAACTGAATTATCAAATAAACAAAATAAAAAAAACAGTCTCATTTGCTCACAAAGAGACCGCTTGAATGAGACTGTTGACCCTATTCGTTAGGCTATATACTTTAGATAGATTAACCAACTTTTCCTTTTATAGGAGTTGTGGAGGACCTTTGAATGCAACTAACAGACCTAGTTTATTCAAACTTTATTGGCTACTTAGCCACGCAAATTAAGTTACCCCGAGTAAGTATTATTTCTAATCAGTTAAACCTATCAAACCGCAAGGTTTATTCCCTACTTCAAAAGGCTAATTTAGAATTAAAATCATCACATGAAACTTTTTTGGCAACTGGCCAAGAAATTTCTAAAGATCAGATTACGATTTTACAAAGAAAATTATTAAAATATCCAGTTACCGACAGCATTAATTCCTATCAACGCCAGTTAATGATTGATATTTGCATGTCCTTACCCAACCAAAAATGGACGATTTCTAAATTTCAAATGGTTTTTGAAGTTTCCAGAAATACTATTTTACGTGATATTGCCAAGCTCAAAGAACGGAAGAATTTCAGTCCGGTCTTTAATAAAAAAGATGGCTTCACCTATAGCGAATCCATCTACTCTTTGTTAGTTCATGCTTACAATAAGCTAGTGTTACTACAACATCAGCATGGTTCCTTAGCCTATTTTGTCAGTACATTGTACGACGATGTCAATTATCAAGATTATTTATCAATGAGTGAAGGGCTACAAAAGGAATACCAAAAACTATTGGGTAAAACCATATCAGGCGCTAGTGCCCTGGCCCTTTCGGTTTTTGTCGTTTTGGCTTCCCTATACGAGACAGCCCATCCGATTCAATCTCCGGATGAAATCTTTAATAGTCAAGACATTCAGGCCCTTACCAGCCGGCAAGAATTCAACGTGATTCAACAGTTCATGCCAATTGTTAGCCAGGTCACCGAAAACAGTATCTCAGAATCACTGCAATTATTTTTAACCCTGCAGTTACTTAGTTTAACCAAGGAACATGACGGCCACTTCAATGCCCAGTCCTTTCAAGATTTACTAATTTTAAGTGAACAAATTGTAGATGCCTTTTTGGAAATGTCTGGCACTGATATTAATAATAATCGCGTAGAAAAAAATCAACTAGTACGTGAAATTCAAACCCAATTGAAGCCGTTTTGGTTTGCTACTCGTTTTCAAAGCGTGAACGTTCACGAATATTTGTACCATGAATCTCACTTTGAAAAGTATGTACAAGAGGCGCTTACGCAAGAAAAATCATTGAATTTGTATCATAGTTTGTTTCCAATGGGCCTCTCCAATGATCAGATTACGATTTTAGCCATGATTTTGTATAACTATAGTCTCAATCATCGGCCGATTAAAAAGTTGAATTTACTGATTTTAACTTCCCTGCCGGTCTATAGCCAAAATTTGATTAAAGCCTTTATTGAAAAATGTAGCTTGGTACCAGTAAATTTAACCCTTAAAAGTTTAAATAATTATGATTACGTTACTAACTATGTCGAATCCTACGATTTAATTATTACCGAATCAATGGAAATTAAGCTCAATTCCCCCACTTTTTTAATCGGAAACGAATTAACCAATAAGGAATTGAACCGTCTCAAGAATGTCTTATCTCAAATTTATTTAACGGAGGCCTGATTATGTCAGCTATTAAACTTATTGCCCTGGATATGGACAACACCCTACTTCTTCCCGATAAAACCCTATCTAATCAAAATCAAAAGGTGTTAACGGCCCTACAAAAAAAGGGCATTAAAATCGTCCTTACCACCGGACGTCCCTTTCCCAATGTTAAGCCCTTTATTGAACCGCTCAACTTAGTACATGATGATTTTGTAATTTTATTCAACGGCTCTCTAATCCTAGATTTGGCCGCCCAAGAACCGCTATTTAACCAACCATTTTATTTAGATGAATTATCCTCCATCTTAAATTTAATTCACAATTTGAATTTGCCAGTTGATTTAATTAGCCAGGACCAAGTTTATGCCATTAAGGAATATGGTCAATCGGCCTATATTGATTTTGTTGGCAATCGCATCGATTATAGCCTTACGGCATTGGACGAAATTCCAGCGGGCACAACCTTTAATAAATTTGTCGTTTGTGCCGATGAAAGTCAATTGGATTATTTAGAGGACGTACTAGCCAAAACA
Source organism: Convivina intestini (assembly GCF_003096575.1). Lineage (GTDB taxonomy): Bacteria > Bacillota > Bacilli > Lactobacillales > Lactobacillaceae > Convivina > Convivina intestini. Next base: position 47,282 of record NZ_QEKT01000001.1, on the reverse strand, counting down.
CCAATATTAACTAAGAATTTGAATATGATGCGTTCGCGGCGGACCTTATTGGAGTTTATGCCCAAGGGCGTTGACAAGGGCAATGCCTTAAAGTATCTCTTGCACCATCTTGGTCTCACCCCGGCTAATTTAATGGCTTTTGGCGATGAGGAAAACGACCGCTCGATGCTCGAACTGGTCCATGTTAGTGTCGCCATGGATAACGCCATTCCCAGCATCAAAGCTATCACAACTAATGTGACCAGCAGTAATGCCGATGACGGTGTTGCCCAGTTTTTAACTAAATATTTCAAACTTTAATCGCTTGAACTATAACTAGACCATTGATACTTGAAAAATAAAAAAATAATTTGTATTAAAATTGGTATAGCTATATAATATCCTTGTTTTCAGCATTAAAAAGCCTGAATAAGAATAAGGAGGTATTAATTATCAAACCTAAACTATTTTTAGATATGGATAATACCATTGTTGATACCCTACCCGTTTTAAATCAACACAGTCATAATTTAGATCAGCATGGGGTCACTAAACCCGATCAAATTCCCGGCATTTTTCGTAACCTAGCTAGCTTGCCGGGGGCTATTGACGGTATTAACCAACTAACTAAATATTACGATCTCTACATTTTATCAACGGCCCCTTGGTACAATCCTAGTGCCTGGCAGGATAAATTGGACTGGTTGACTGAACACTTTGGCAACGATGCTCAGAGTCCCTTTTATAAAAAAGTCGTGCTAGCTCACCAAAAAGATTTGGTCAAAAACAACGACGCCATTTTACTCGATGACCGCCCCTATCACGGGGCCAGCGCTTGGAATGACACCCAACTCGATAGTTTTTGGCTTCAATATGGCTATGATCAGCACTTAGTCTGGCAAGATCAATTGGTTCCCTTTCTAATTGAAATTGCCCAAGCTCCAGGAAATAGCCTACACAGCCGAATTAATTTCGCTAACCACAACCATCACTACGACTTGCATAGCCCCAATGATGACTTTAAAAAAGAAGGATGGGAATAAAAATGACAATTGTAGCTGCAAAAGAAATGGTTCAAAAAGCACGTGACCACGGGTACGCTATCAGTGCCTTTAACACTAATAACCTTGAATGGACAAAAGCCATTTTAAAAACGGCCCAAGCCCAACAGGCACCCACAATAATTGCCGCATCCATGGGCGCCATCAAATATATGGGTGGTTATCGTACGGTTGCGAATTTAATTCGCAATTTGGATGAAGAACTTAATATTACCGTACCGATTGCCATTCATCTTGATCATGGCGATTATGAAGCTGCTAAGCAAGCAATTCAGGCTGATTTTACTTCGGTCATGTTTGATGGTTCTAATCTTCCCCTAGCCGAAAATCTTTCTAAAACCAATGAAATCGTCGCCCTAGCCCATGCCCGCAACATTTCCGTTGAAGCCGAAGTTGGCACCATCGGTGGCGAAGAAGATGGCATTATTGGCAATGGCGAAATTGCCTCAGTGGAAGATGCGCTTACTATGGCGGCTACCGGTATTGATTTTCTAGCTGCTGGCATTGGTAATATCCATGGCCAATACCCAGATAATTGGACTGGTCTTAAACTAGACCATCTTCAGGAATTAACTCGGGCTGTTGATGCTGCCAGTGGCTATAAAGTCCCCTTTGTCTTACACGGTGGTTCCGGTATTCCTGATGACCAAATTCGACGGGCGATTGAACTGGGAATTGCCAAAGTAAACGTGAATACTGAAGCGCAGTTAGCCTTTCATCAAGGCTTGCGTGATTTTATTTTAAGTAATCAAGACCTCGAAGGTAAAAATTATGACCCTCGCAAACTCTTAGCACCTGGCGTTTTGGGCATTGAAACGGCCCTAACCGAGCGAATTGCTGTCTTTGGTAACGGTCATCGTGCTTAAATTAGCACATAAAAAGATGTTAGTCATTTTTCAAATGACTAACATCTTTTATTTTTATTGCCAGGCCTGTGGATTTTGTCGCCACTGGGCCAAGCTAGCTAAATCACTTTCGCTCAACTGACCTGATTGTTGAGCCATAGCCATTAATTCACTAAAAGTTGTCAAAGGATAGAACGGAATTTGAGCTGCATCAAAATTAACCTGACTAGCTGGTAATTCGTAGGAGAAAATCGATACCACGCCGACTACCTGACCGCCACTGGCATTAATAGCTTTGGCCGCTGCTAAGACCGAACCACCCGTTGAAATCAAGTCATCAATTAAAACTAAGCGTTTTCCCTCAATGGCTGCGCCTTCACTTTGCCGACCAGCGCCATGATCTTTAGGCTTAGAACGTACATAAACCATGGGCTTTTCCAATAGATCGGCCACCCAGGCTGCATGGGGAATGCCAGCCGTGGCTACCCCGCCAATAATATCGACCTGATTGAATTTTTCGGTAATTAATTCCGCCAAGCCACGGGCAATTCGTTGGCGAATCGTTGGAAAACCAATCGTTAAGCGATTATCCGTATAAATTGGACTTTGAATCCCCGATGCCCAGGTAAAGGGCTTTTGTGGTGAGAATTTAACAGCCCCAATATCTAATAAGTCTTGGGCAACTTGGGCTTTAATATCAGTCATTTTCGCTCCATTCTTTTACTACGCGTTGATAAGCAGCTACTGGATCGCTAGCCTGGGTAATACTTCGGCCAACAACAATCCCATTGGATCCTAATTTACGGGCCTGACTGGGACTAGCTACCCGATTTTGGTCCTGATGATCATCGCCAGTTAGACGAATCCCTGGCGTAATTTTCAAGAAGCTAGCTGGTAACTGCTGATTGATTAGCTCTGCTTCCCAGGCCGAACAGATTACTCCGGCCACTTGTGCTTGGGCTGCTAACTGGCTTAAATGAACCACACTTTGAGCTAATGACTGCTGACTTTGTGAAACTAACTGGTATTCACTTTCACTAAAAGAAGTTAGCTGGGTCACGGCTAATAATTTTAAACTAGCTGGCGCACTTTGCTGAGCAGCGGCCAACATGGTCGGTCCGCCAGCAGCATGCAACGTTAAATAATCAACACCCAAGGCAGCTACTGATTGAATCGCTTTAGCTACTGTATTAGGAATATCGTATAGTTTTAAATCCAAAAAGATTGGAAAACCGGCAGCCTTAATCTCTCGGACAAAATCAGGGCCAGTAGCATAAAACAACTCCATCCCAATTTTGACGGCTGGTTTCAACTTGGCCGCATCAAATAAATTTAAAAATTCACGTGTTGGTTCAGCGCCAGGAAAATCTAGCGCTACAAATACTGGTCCAGCCATCATAGCTCCTATCAATTTTTACAATTCAGTTACGGTTAAACTTTGACTTTCTAGGACATCAAGGAAGGCCCGCACTGTGTCAAAGGCCGTGAAAAGTGGCAAGCCGTTTTCGATGGCGGCTGCTCGAATTTTTTGACCATCTTCTTCAGCCCGGTCATCAACAGGCGTGGTATTAATTACCACCTGAATGCGCTGATCTTGCATGGCAGTCACGGGATTATTAGCTGATTCGCCCAGTTTATCCAAATGTTCCACCGGTAAATTATGCTTGGTAAAGTAATCGGCCGTGCCAGCAGTGGCATACACAAAGTATCCCAGGTTGCGGAAACGCTCAGCCAAAGCTAAAGCTTCGGCCTTATCCCGATCGGCGACCGTAAAGAGCACATTACCATACTTTGGCACCTGAATACCAGCGGCCACAAAGGCCTTATATAGCGCTTTAGGCAAAGTGAAATCAGAGCCCATTACCTCTCCGGTTGACTTCATTTCCGGTCCCAAAAGTGAATCGACCAAGGGTAACTTAGTAAAGGAGAAGATTGGCGCCTTGACATGCACCATCTCGCCACTAGGTACCAAACCAGTCGTCAATCCTAAATCAGCCAACTTTTCACCCAACATCACCCAGGTTGCTAATTGCGCCAACGGCAACTTAGTCACCTTGGAAATAAATGGTACCGTTCGTGAAGCTCGAGGATTAACTTCGATGACATAGGCCTGATTATCATGAATGACAAATTGGACATTCATTAAACCAATTGTGCCCAGTTTAATCGCTAAACTCGTGGCCGCTGCCACCATCTCATCTTGCACTTTTTGTGACAGACTTTGTGGTGGATAAACAGACATGGAATCACCTGAGTGAACACCAGCACGTTCAATATGTTCCATAATTCCTGGTACCACCGTGGTTGTCCCATCTGACAAGACATCCACTTCGGCTTCTTTACCAGTTAGATAAGAATCAATTAAAACCGGATGGTCATGGGAAACTTTCACCGCCCGTTGCATATAATCTTTTAATTCATCATCGTCAACCACGATTTCCATGGCCCGGCCACCCAGAACATAAGAAGGCCGAATCAAAACTGGATAACCAATTTCTTGGGCTGCTGCTAGGGCCTGCTCAACCGTCGTAGCCGTTTTACCCTTGGGTTGTGGTAACTGTAATTCCTGAATTACCTGGTTAAAGGCTTCCCGATCTTCGGCCCGATTCAAATCAGCGACCGAAGTACCTAGAATTTTAACGCCTGCTTCATCTAAACCAGCGGCTAAGTTGATGGCTGTTTGGCCGCCAAATTGGACCACTACACCGGCCGGCTGTTCTAAATCAGTGACATTTAAAACATCTTCTAAGGTTAACGGTTCAAAGTACAATTTATCTGAAATTGAAAAGTCAGTCGAAACCGTTTCAGGATTAGAATTCATGATAATGGCTTCATAGCCAGCGGCCTGAATGGCTTTAACGGCATGCACCGTCGTGTAATCAAACTCGACTCCCTGACCAATCCGAATTGGTCCGGAACCCAAAACCAAAATTCGTGGTTTTTGGGCGACAGACGATTCATTTTCCTGTTCATAAGTTGCGTAATAGTAAGGTGTTTGGGACTCAAATTCAGCCGCGGCCGTATCAACCATCTTATAAACTGGCAAAATACCGTTTTCTTTACGGAAATCACGAATAGCCTTTCCGTCGGCCCAATCCCATAACTGCGCAATTGTTGTGTCGGCGAAGCCATTTTGCTTAGCGTAACGCAAATAGTCTACATCCCCGACATGCTGTGGTAATTCGGTTTCAATTTCAACAATGTGTAAGACCTTATCTAAGAAGAATAAGTCAATCTTAGTTTTAGCATGGATTTCTTCAACCGTCACGCCCCGCCGCATTAGCTCAGCCAAACGGAACAAACGATCATCTTCAGCCGGCATCAAGCTCTCTAACAAACCGGGCGTTGACCAGTCTTCAAAGCGCAGTTCATTTAATCCATCAACGCCGATTTCTAAGGAACGCACGGCCTTTAAGAGGGCTTCTTCAAAATTACGACCAATGGCCATCACCTCTCCGGTCGCCTTCATTTGCGTGCCTAAATGCCGATCAGCGGTCACAAATTTATCAAAAGGCCAACGAGGAATTTTAACCACCACGTAATCCAAGGCTGGTTCAAACTCAGCCTTAGTTGTGCCAGTTACCGGGTTCATAATTTCATCTAAAGTCAGTCCGATGGCAATTTTAGCTGAAACCTTGGCAATTGGATAACCCGTTGCCTTGGAAGCCAAGGCCGATGACCGAGAAACTCGTGGATTGACTTCGATGATGTAATACTCATAAGAAGCAGGATTAAGTGCCATTTGGATATTAACCCCACCCTCAATTTTGAGGGCCCGGATAATTTTCAAAGCCGCATTACGCATCATTTGCAATTCACGATCAGATAGAGTTTGGACTGGGGCTGTCACAATTGAATCACCAGTATGCACCCCAACCGGATCAAAGTTTTCCATGGAGGCCACAATCAAAGCGTTGTCGTGGCTGTCACGCATAACTTCAAATTCAATTTCCTTCCAACCAGCAATCGAACGTTCAATCAACACCTGAGTAACCGGTGAAAGTTCCAAACCGTTTTCAGCAATGGCAATCAACTCAGCTTCATCTTCGGCAATCCCCCCACCGGTTCCACCTAGGGTATAGGCTGGCCGCACAATCACTGGATAGCCAACCTCATTAGCAAAGGCCACGGCCTCATCTACCTGAGTAGCGATGACTGATTCCGGAACGGGTTCATTTAGCGCTTCCATCAATTCCTTGAAATCTTTACGATCTTCGGCCTGTTCAATGGCCGTTAACTTGGTTCCTAGTAGCTCAACGCCCAATTCTTTTAAAATACCAGCTTCAGCCAAATCTTTGGCTAAATTCAAACCAGTCTGGCCACCCAAGGTTGGCAACAAGGCATCTGGCCGTTCTTTTCGAATAATTCGGTCTAAAAATTCAACTGTCAGGGGTTCAATATAAATTTTGTCAGCAATTTCAGTATCGGTCATAATCGTAGCTGGATTAGAGTTGACCAAGACAACCTGATAACCTTCTTCCTTTAAGGAAAGGGCCGCCTGAGTACCAGAATAATCAAATTCAGCGGCTTGCCCAATCACAATCGGACCCGAACCGATGACTAAAATCTTTTGGATGTCTGTTCGTTTTGGCATTACTTTTCCCCCTGTTTATTTTGTTCGATCATGGTTAAGAAATCATCGAAAAGATATTCAGCATCATGTGGACCGGGTGCAGCATCCGGATGGAACTGGACTGAAAAGGCCGGGTGATCCTTTAAGGTCAAACCTTCAACGGTCCCATCATTAATTTCTTCGTGGGTCACAATCAAGTCAGTATCCTGCAAGCTATCACGATCAACAGCATAACCGTGATTTTGCGAAGTAAAGTCCATGCGGTCCTTGCCCTTGGTAGCAATGGCGTGGTTAAAGCCTCGATGACCAAACTTCATCTTGTAAGTGGAAGCCCCATTGGCCATGGCAAAGAGCTGATGTCCTAAACAAATGCCCATGACTGGTAGTTCTTCTTGAAGTTCACGAATAACTGGCAGCACTTCTTGCACATCTTGCGGGTCACCGGGTCCATTTGAAAGCATAATCCCATCGGGATGAGCCGCCAAAATTGTCTTGGCATCCGTATCAGCTGGAAAAACAATCACGTTGACATCTCGTTTAGCCAAAGAACGCAGGATTGAATTTTTAAGGCCAAAATCAATTAAAGCAACAGTGACCCCTTGATTAGGATTCAAATACTGGGTCTTAGTCGTGGCCTGTTCGACCCGATCATGCTTAGGATCAAATTCCTTTAACGCTTGGAAAACTTCATCGCTAACTTCATCGACCAAAGCCGCTTTCATGCTACCTTCTTGGCGAAGTTCCTTGGTCAAGGCCCGCGTATCGACCCCAGTTAAACCAGGCAAATCATTTTCCTCAGCCCACTGAGGTAGGGACATCATTTCTCGCCAATTACTTGGTCGACGGGCAATTTCATGGACGACGATTGCAGCCGCCGCTGGTTTGATACTTTCAAAATCATCACGATTAATACCGTAGTTGCCAATCAATGGATAAGTGAACACAATAATTTCACCACGATAAGAAAGATCGGTAATTGACTCTTGATAACCGGACATTCCGGTATTAAATACTAATTCGGCGTAGACATCTTTCTTTGAGCCAAAGGCCTGTCCGGCATAAACCGAACCATTCTCCAGTACCAAATAACGTTTTTCCATGCTTAATTCCTTTCAAATACCTGCTGTCCAGCTACCCAAGTGGCGACCGTACTTCCATAAACTGACCAACCTATAAAGGGTGAATTACGACCCTTAGAGTAGAATTGGTCGGCAGTAATTTCAGCTTGATGTTCTAAATCAAAGAGGGCTAAATCAGCAGTAGCTCCGGCTTTAATTTCGATTGGCGCATCTAGGTTAAAGGCCTCAACTGGTTTTACCAACATCCGATCGACCAAGGTAGCTAAATCCATCACCCGTGATTGAACTAAATGGGTGTACATCAAGGCAAAACTAGTTTCAATCCCGGTAATGCCAAAAGGTGTCTGGCGCATACTTTGCGCCTTTTCTTCACTGGTATGGGGCGCATGGTCAGTGGCAATCATATCAATCGTGCCATCCAACAAGCCAGCAATTAAGGCTTGGCGATCATCTTCTGAGCGCAAAGGCGGATTCATCTTTAAGAGGGCATTGTCCTCGGTAATATCATTTTCCGATAGTAATAAATGGTGGGGAGAAACTTCAGCAGTTACCTTGATGCCAGCTTGTTTGGCCAAACGAACCAATTCAACCGATGTTTTGGTAGAAATATGGGCGACATGATAGTGAACCCCAGCTGCTTGGGCCAGGACCAAATCTCGGGCCAACTGAGAACTTTCAGCTAGCGGTGTAATCCCCGGTAAACCAAGTTCTTCCGCCCGCTTACCAGCATTCATCACCCCCCCATGGAGCATGGAATCATCTTCCAAATGGGCTGATAAAGGCTTATTGACTGCAGCCGCTGCCTGCATGGCTTGGTACATTGTTTCCGCCGTTTGCACGCCCTTACCATCATTGGTAAAGGCTACCGCACCGGCTGCTGCCATATCTTTAATATCAGCCACTTCCGTGGCGGTCAAATCAGCTGAAATCGCACCGTACTGTCCGACATGAATCACACCATCGGCTTGATTACGCTGAATTTGGGCTTGCAATCTTTGGACTGTATCAGGCACTGGATTTAAGTTTGGCATGGCTAAGACGGTGGTAAATCCACCAGCCGCCGCTGCCATTGAGCCCGTTTTAATCGTTTCTTTTGCAGTGTAACCCGGATCACGGAAATGCACATGCACATCCACTAATCCTGGTGTTAAAAAGGCGCCATGGGCGGGATATACTGTCATATCAGCTTTAGGTGCAATTGTTGGTGCAACTTCAACAATTTTTCCTTGGTCAACTAATACATCTCGGGTTACCAAAGCCCCCTGGCTTAAAATCTGAGCTTTCTTAATTAATTGCATCTGTTACCTCCTATTGAATACTTTCTAGCATGGCCATGCGGGCATAAACCCCGTTAGTCATTTGTTCAAATATCTTTGATTTTGGTGCTTCAACTAAATCACTAGCAATTTCCACATCACGATTAACCGGACCGGGATGCATGATAATAGCATTATTTTGTAATTTCTGGTAACGTTCCTGGGTTAAGCCATACGCTCGATGATATTGTAAGGCAGAAAAGGACTGATTTTCTTGATTCGTAATCCGCTCATGTTGTACGCGTAAGAACATCAAGACATCAACTTGATCCAGCTGGTCATCCAAATCAACATAGTTCCCGAACTGCTCAAATGCCGAATCATGCCAAATCTCAGGGCCACTTAACGTGATATTAGCGCCCAAACGTTGGAAAATTTCAGCATTGGAATGGGCGACCCGCGAATGGGCTAGGTCACCGACAATCCGAATCTTAAGTCCTTGAAAATGGCCAAAGTGTTCATAAATTGTTACTAAATCCAGCAAGCTTTGGGAGGGGTGCTGCCCGCTGCCATCCCCCGCATTAACTAAAATTGGTAAAGGATGGCGCCCACCATCTAAATGCTCATACCAAGCAGTTTGAGCATGGCGCACCACGGCCACATCAACGCCGATAGCCTTAATCGTTTTCAAAGTATCTGCTAAACTCTCGCCTTTTGACATAGAACTATTTTGCGGATTAATGTCAATCAGCTGCCAACCCAAACGCTGTTCAGCCATTTGAAAACTAGTCGCGGTTCGCGTTGAATTTTCAAAGAATAAATTAGCCACCGTGTACGCCTGGCCTGCTGGCTTAGCCCCCTGTTTCAGGGCCAGCGAACGCTCCACCAAAGCCATAATTTGCTTAGTGGATTGCGCATTGATATTGAGAAAATTAGCCATTGGATTCCTTTCTGATTATAAAAAAAGCCAAGCAGGTAGCGTTCCCTGCTTGGCTAAAAAGAATTACGAGAATCCAGTGCGACCCTGTAATTAATTGAACTCCTTGCAGGCCTCGCAGGACCTGATTAAAGGTTTTATAATTTTATTAAATATAACACGGATCTAACACTATAACAAGTGGTCTACTGATACCTAAAAGGCGCCAACCACCTTACCATGAATATCTTTGGCTGGCACGAAACCAAAATAGCGACTATCGTTGGATTGGGAGCGTTTATCCCCCAGTACAAAATATTTTCCAGCTGGTACTCGTTCTTGATGACGATCAGCGTTTTTCCATAATGAACTTTCGGATAGAGTCTTTAAGTCCCAAGGATCACCAAAAATTAATTCGGTCCCACTGCCTTTTTCTTGATTGCTAAGATAGTTTTGTGAAACTAATTTTTGATTCACGTATAAGGCTCCCTGATGATAAGAAACTGTATCACCAGGCAGGCCAATAACGCGTTGCACATAATTATTAGCTTTACCCTGCCGAGCATCAATCCCGTGAGCCGTAAAGTTAACCACATCGCCGCGTTTAATCTTAGTTAGACGATTAATAAAAATATATTGATGATTTTTAAGGGTCGGCGCCATCGCATTCCCCTGAACCAAACTGGCGGTAAAAACGAAACGATGAATTAACCAGCCAACCAAGAGAGCCGCTAAAATCAAAAGCAAGTACTGCTTAGTAAATTTTACGATGTTGGGCCAAATTTTTTTTACTTTTTCCATAGAATTATTTTTAAAGAAAAAGCAATTCGATTGAATTGCTTTTACAATATTATTACTTATTGAGCGGCATATGCCTTTGAAATTGGCTTAGTAACGATGTCGTTTAATTCGCCCAACAAGCTATTTAAAGCCTGTTCAGCTGCCATCAAAGCCTTGATCAATTCATTTTCTTGGACTTGCTTAGCAACAGCATCCCATTCCTTTTCTTGTTCAGGGGCAGGAGTTTGTTGAGCTTGCATCATTTGTTGAACCTTCATTTGAATGCCTTGGAATTGTTCAAACAAAGCCTTCGCTTCAACATCAGCCTTTACTGCTGAAAAAGCATTTTGCCAAGTAATGTACTGATCAGTTTCAGTTAAAACATTGGCCATTTCGTTTGCATTATCGTAAATATTAACTGTCATTTGACTAGTCCCTTCTAACTCTTAAAATTATCTTGTTGTACTCCTGGCTAATTACCTAGCCAACTCTTAATGGTTTCCCATACTTTATTAGCACCATCAACCGTTTTATTAACCCCGTCGCTAATCGCATTTTGGGCATTGCTAGCCCAATCTTGCTTATTATCGCTGTTGTTTTTATTACTGTCACTAGCAGGTTTATTAGGGTTGGTTACGGTGAAGTTGCGTTCATCAGTATTAGGTAAAATTTGACCCATTGAAGTTTTTACCAATGGTCCAATCGTCCCCATCAAGCCAAGTGGCAAAGAATTAGGACTGCTACCTTCTAATCCCATCCAACTAACCTGAACCACATCCCGTGTATAGGCTACCGCCCATGAATCTTTTGATGAATTTGCATTGTTGGGATCATTAGGATTTTCAGTTGTTCCGGTCTTACCAGCAATAGTATAACCACTTGGCGCAGCACCGGCACCCGTTCCATTAGTATAGGTACCTAACATCATCCGAGTCATGTTGTCGGCAACCTTACTGCTAATCACCTGTTTTTGTTTGTAGTCTGGTTGGCTAACAATCACTTTTCCAGAAGAATCAACAATCTTATTAATGTAATGGGCCTGACTCATGGTGCCATCGTTAGCAAAGGCCGTGTAGGCTTGGGCCATATCTTGCGGTGAAACCCCCTTGGTCAAACCACCCAAAGCCAGCGCATAATTCTTATCATCGTTAGTGACTGGTAGACCAAACTTCTGAGCACTATCAAAACCAACATTAACGCCCAACTTATTTAGTAAGTAAACTGCTGGAATATTATAAGAATGCTCTAGCGCTTGATACATGGTTACATCGCCCGTTTGCACGTTTAACGCGTTATTAGGTGAATAACCATTGGTACCAAAGCTTAACTGATGGTTCGGTAATTTACTGTCAATGGTATACCCGGATTCTAAGGCTGGTGCATAGACCACAATTGGCTTAATGATTGATCCAGGCTGTAGCCGGGACTGATTAGCCCGATTAAAGCCACGGAAAGTATGGGTAGTTTCCCGACCACCAATCACCGCCCGAACACCACCACTTTGCGCATTTAAGACGATGGTAGCAGCCTGAGCTTCATTTTGACTATTAAATAGGGTGTTATTTTGATAATCATTTTGTAGATTTTGCTGATCCTTTTGGTTCAGCGTCGTGTAAATCTTGTAGCCGTGATTCATGATATCTTTTTCATCAAGGCCATATTTGTTGACGGCCTCGGCGATTACAGAATCAAAGAACCAGGGATAACGATAAGACTCATCACCGGTATAAGTATCATTTAAAACAATCGGCGTGGCTTTGGCCTGCGCCGCTTCTTGACTGGTTAACTTTTTATTTTCAACCATTGTCTGTAAGACTAAATCCCGGCGACGCTGCGATCGGTCTGGATGATCGATTGGATTAAAACCACTAGGATTGGTTAACATCCCGGCCAAAGTAGCGGCTTGCGAGGTACTAAGTTCACTGGCATGCACGCCAAAATACTTTTGAGAAGCGTCTTCGACCCCCCAGACACCATTTCCAAACCATGAATTATTCAAATACATGGTTAAAATGGCATCCTTAGAATAAACTTGCTCCACCTGCATAGATAAGAAAATTTCCTTAAGCTTACGGGAAAAAGTTTGTTCCTGAGTTAAATAAGCATTTTTAACCAACTGCTGTGTAATGGTCGATCCACCACCCGAAATGGCATGCGAACCGGTTAAGCGGTTGCGAATAAAGAGCAAGACTGCTCGTCCCAGACCCTTAATCGAGAAACCATGTTCGTGGTAGAAATTACGATCTTCAACCGATAAAACCGCATCACGCATATTTTGTGAAATCTGGTTATATTTAACGTAAGTCCCTTTTTGAGAATATAACTCCCCTGCCATCTGGTCACTATTATCATAAATATTAGTTGTCTGCGACAGGTTAGCTTCTAATTTTTGGACATGAGCCGTCTTAGCAATGGTCACCAAATAAAGACTAACCACTAAAAACAAAGCCAAAAAGCTGACGATCAATAAACGTCCCAGTTGCCATCGGTCCCAGAAAGCCTTCAGACTCTGCTGGAACTTAGGCCACCCTATTAAAGAGTTTGTTTTTTTCATACTTGTCCTTATTTAAATTACACAAATCAATCTTGATCTTGGCAATTTAAAATTTCCAATTATTAATTAGTAAGACCTAATGCTTACATTTCACTAGGAGCTTGAACACCTAACAAACGTAATGATTCGGTCAAGACCGTTGATACGGCAGCAACTAAAGCTAACCGAGCATTTAACTGCTGATCATCAGTCAGAATCTTGGAATTAGCATAATACTTATTAAAGTTACGAGCAAGCAATAATGCATATTTGGCAATCACACTTGGCTCGCGGTTATCCCAGGCCCGTTTAACAGTCTGGGGGAAATTACCTAATGTAGTGATGATATCCCAAGTTTGGGCATCATCTAAATCTAAATCACTCAAGTCAATTTCACGTTGGGCTTTTCGCAAAATCGACTGGGCCCGAGCATTGGTATATTGTACGTATGGACCGGTATCCCCTTCAAAACGAACAACTTCTTCCAAGTTGAAATCAAAATTATTTTTACGATCATTCATCAAATCATGGAAGACCACTGCGCCAGCACCCACTTGTTCGGCTACCAGTTCTTTGTTAGTTAAATCAGGATTTTTTTCTTGAATTTGCGCCAAGGCCAGTTGATGGGCATCATCCAAGACATCCTTTAGCAAAACTACGTCCCCCTTACGAGTAGACATCTTTTTACCGTTAAATGTAATCAAACCAAAGGCAATATGTTCAATATCATCGGCCCAAGGCATCCCCATCAAAGACAAAACGGCCCGGAGCTGCACAAAGTGCTCCCGTTGCTCACCACCAACAACATATAGTGATTTCACAAAGTTATAGGTTTCTTTACGGTAAATAGCAGCAGCCAAATCACGGGTCATGTACAAAGTTGCCCCGTCCGAACGCTTAATCATGGCGGGCGTTAAATTCGGATCGATGTCGGACAAATCAACAATTTCAGCCCCTTGTGATTTAACCAAAAGCTTCTTATCAACTAATTGTTCAACAACACCATCCATTTTATCGTTGTAGAAAGCTTCCCCATTAAACGAATCAAAATCAATCCCTAGGCGATCATAAATAGTCGTAAATTCCTTTAATGATTCATTACGGAACCATTTCCAGAGTTCTTGAGCTTCTGGATCACCATCTTCTAATTTTTTAAACCAGGCCCGACCGGCATCATTTAAGCTATCATCGTCCTTAGCTTTTTCATGAAATTCAACATAATAGCGCAAAAGGGTGCCGATTGGATCAGCCTTAACTTCAGCTTCATTTCCCCAAGTTTTGTAGGCATAGATTAATTTACCAAATTGAGTTCCCCAGTCACCCAGGTGATTAATTCGCACTGGTTGATAACCATTTTTAGCGGTAATGTTAGCCAAAGAATTCCCGATCACAGTGGAACGCAAGTGTCCCATTGACATGGGCTTAGCAATGTTAGGAGAAGACATATCAATGGTCACATTCCCTGCTTGACCATCTTGATTATCACCGTAGTGCTCACCAGCTTCTAAAATACTAGCAATGGTTAGCTTAGCCGTTGCCATCTTATCTAGGAAAAAATTAATGTAAGGACCAGTAGCCACTACTTTTTCAAAGTTGCTTTTATCAATTTTTTCTACCAAGTCAGCAGCAATTTGCTGAGGGGCTTTCTTATATAACTTAGCCAAAGTAAAAGTTGGAAAGGCCCAATCCCCTAATTTAGCAGTTTTAGGCGTTTCCATTTTTTCATCAATTTCGGCGGGGCTTAATTCTGGAACCACTGCTGTTAAGGCAGCCACCACCATTTGATTTTTCGACATATAACAATCCTTTCGGTTAATTAATACTATTATACTGTATCAATTCTCATTGAACTAGTAAATTAAAAGGGCTCTCTCCCGATTAAATCAAGAGACGAGCCCTGCTTGCGCGACCGTGCTAACCCAACAACAAGTCTTTCTAGTAGTAGCCTTAGCTAAAATATTAATCGGCTTGTTCTTCTGGAGCTGGAGCAGCCTGAATTACCTCAACCTCAGCCATACGGACAATGGCCCGATGGTTCATTTCGTTCACTGCTGGTTGATCAGCCGGTGCATTCTCAACAATTTCAACCAATAAAGCATTTTCGTAAACCTTTTCAACTTTACCGGTAAATGGTTTTTCTAAATTGCCATAGGCAGGGGCCAATAGGACATCCCCCACATGAAACTTTGCAGCTTGTTCTTCTTCTGCCTTACTCATTTTGGCCTCCGTTCACCTTACATGAAATATTATTTTATCATATTTAGATGCTTTATTCTAGCACCTTACTGGCCAGCAAGGCCATTGTTTGATCGATAATTTTACGCGCAATAACCAACTTATCGGCCAATGCCACTGTTTGCGGTGATTGATTTTTGATAAACAGAATCACTGCATTGTCATTACTATTAAAGCCGGCTGCTTGGTCACTAACATCATTAGCAACAATCATATCGGCCCCTTTACTAGCTAGCTTTTTTTGCGCGTTGTCAGCTAAATTCTGCGTTTCTGCGGCAAAACCCACGACAACC
This sequence comes from Convivina intestini, assembly GCF_003096575.1. Lineage (GTDB taxonomy): Bacteria > Bacillota > Bacilli > Lactobacillales > Lactobacillaceae > Convivina > Convivina intestini. Next base: position 31,732 of record NZ_QEKT01000001.1, on the reverse strand, counting down.
TGTTGTGGCTTTTTAGCTTGACCAACGGTTGCTAAAATATCTGGATTCAAAGTTAAGGCTAATTGCCAACTTGTCTGTCCCGGCATCTTCTTAATTTTATTTTTGGCCAATTGGACGGGCCGAAAATCAGAAACCGCCGCGGCTGCAATAAATACACTCGCACCTGGCAAATACGACTCTACCGCACCTAACATGGATTGGGTATCACTAACCTTTATAAGCTTTACGCCATAAGGTACCGGACGCTTAACCGTAGCAATCAAGATAACCTGAGCACCACGCTCAGCGGCGGCCTCAGCCAAGGCATAACCCATCTTTCCCGAAGAACGGTTGGTTAAATAACGGACCGGATCCAGTGCCTCTTGGGTGCCCCCAGCAGTAATCACCACCTGTTTATCCTTTAAGATGTTATCTACTCGGGCTAATAAACGAATTGGTAGTTGATTCACAATGTCATTTAAATCCGCTAAACGGCCGGTGCCTTCATAACCCTCGGCCAAGAAGCCAGTAACTGGATCAATGATTAGCCAATCATCAGCTTTCAATTGACTAATATTACGTTGTAACGCTGGACTAGCCCACATGCCATCATTCATGGCTGGCGCCAAAACTTTATCAGCCCGACTAGCCATAATGGTCGTTGATACCACATCATCAGCCAATCCTTGGGCAATCTTTCCGATTAAATTAGCAGTCGCCGGTACTACTAAAATGAGATTAGCCCAATTAGCCCAGGCAACATGATCAACTGTGTCCCCATCTCTTTGCCAACTGGCATCCGTTAGCACAGGATTTTGCGATAAAATTGCTAAAGTTTTAGCTGGTATAAAAGCTTGGGCTGCTTGGGTCATCATCACCCGAACCTGGGCCCCCTGCTTGATTAACAGACGGGTTAACTCGGCCGCCTTGTAGGCGGCAATGCCACCCGAAACAGCTAGTAAAATTTTTTTATCTCTATACCAATCCGTCATTTTACTGTGCTTCCTGCTTTTGATAGGCCACTACCACCGCATAATCACCAATATAGGGCACATCCTGGCCATTAATCTTTTGGTAAGGATCTTCGCCCTTACCCGCCACAACGACAATGTCTTCTGGACCAGCTTCATCAATGGCTGTATGGATTGCTTTAATTCGATCCATTTGATAGTGAATCTTCACGTGCGGATTGGTAATATGTTGGGCGATTGCCTGGGCAATTGCTTGTGGATCCTCATACTGAGGGTCATCAGCCGTCAAATAGACTTCATCGGCTAACTTAGAAATCACTTTTCCAAAATCAGCTCGCCTAGACACTCCTTTATTTCCAGGTGAACCCACTACGACAATCACCTTGCCCTCAGGATACTGATCCTGGGCAAAACTCAATAAGGCTGACATGGAGGCATAATTATGAGCATAATCCACAAAGGTTACACCATGCCCGGCAATTGGTAAGCTTAACATCCGCCCAGGAATAACAACCTGATCAAGTCCCTGTACCATGTCGCCATGCTTAGCCCCGGCTAAAGCGACCATAATCAAGGCCGCCATGGCATTGGACTCATTAAAGTCACCCGGTACATTTAGCCGGTAATCCCCCTCCATCTCAGTTAGTGAGCAGGCATTAACGGTAAAACGGCTCTCATGAATGGCACTTTCATGCGAAAGGTAGGTAAACTCACCACCGGCTCCATAGGTATAAACATGGTCATGATTTTCCTGCGCCCGCTTCATAATTTGTTCTAAGTGATCACTTTCAGCGTTGACAATCACCTGCTTGGAATGGTCAAACAGCATTAACTTGTGAGCCAAGTAGTCTTCAAAAGTTGGATGCTCATTAGGGCCGATATGATCTGGCGAAATATTCAAAAAAGCACCAACTTGATAATCTAAGCCGTAAACTCGGTTACGCAAATAGGCCTGAGAACTGACTTCCATCACCAAATGGGTCATCCCATTATCGACGGCCCGGCGCATATCTTTGAAGAGTTCATAAGATTCCGGCGTCGTCAAATCGGACTTATGCCGGTCTTGGGCCGTTGGTCCGGTGATGCGATCAACCGTGGAAAATAAGGCAGTTTTATTGCCTGTCGCTGCTTTTAACATGTAGTAGGCAAAGTAAGCAGCAGTCGTTTTCCCCTTTGTACCAGTAAAGGCACCAATCCATAACTGCTTTTGCGGATAGTCAAAATAGGCCATCGACAAAACCGCCAAAGCTTTTTGGCTGTCAGTCACAATCCATTGGGGGCCATCCCATTCGAGGGGCTTTTCGGTCACCAAGGCTCTAACCCCAGCTATTCCTTGTAGATATTCAGCTTTAAAAGCCCCTTTGACTACAAATAGGGTGTCCGGTCGCACTTGCCGACTATCATAGTGTAAAAACTCAAAAAGTAAATTATTTCCTTGGGGAGCATCTTTTAAAAGTTGATGTTGATTCAGTAATTGGGTAATTTTTTGACTAGTTAATTGCATACCAATATTATAGCAAATCATCAAAAATTCGCCCGACCATTTAGGCCTAATTGCCACCGTAAAACAATTGGCGTGAAAATTGTCGTTAGTAGGACCACAATGCTTAAGGTGGCATAACTTTTAGCTGTTAAAACATTGCTAGCCAAAGCTAAATTGGCAATTACCAAGGCCATCTCCCCCCGCGAAACCATGCCGGTTCCAATCATGGCACTGTCTAAGCGATTGATTTTCATGATTTTGGCACCAGCAGCAGCCCCTAACCATTTAGACAAAATAGCAATCAAGGTCATCAAAACAATGACTAAAAGTTGGCTTAATTGGCCTTTGAGCGTGATATTTAAGCCAATCCCAGCAAAGAAAACTGGTATTAAAAAATTTTCTCCAATAGGCGCTATTTGATCTTGAATTTTCTTTTTAAGAGGCGATTGGGCCAAAAACAAACCAATCAAAAAGGCGGTAATCGCACTGGAAAGCCCTACCTGTTCGCCTAGGTAACTCAGTCCTAGTAACAATAATAGACAAAAACCACCAAAAAATCCTGGTAAATCAACTGGATTAATCAAATTAATTAATCGGGGCATAATTTTCCATAAAAAAATCACCAAAAGAATTAAAGTAGTCAGTAAGATCATCAATTGTAGCCACAGGGGCTGACTAGTACTTGTTCCATTAAGCTTAAAATAGGCGGCGTAGAAGGTCCACATTAGTACAGCCAAAAGATCGTCAACCACGGCTGCCCCCAAAATGGTCACCCCTGCAACCGAATCCAAACGATTATACTGACTCAATACCTGAGCCGTAATTGAAACAGAGGTTGCCGAAAATAATACGGCCAAGAGCCAAGTATACTGTCCAGAATAATGAAATTGCCAGCCAAAATATAAAAAAAACAATAAGGGAACCAAGACACCAGCTACAGCGACCACCGTTGCTGGTTTAAGATATTTTTTTAACAGGGAAAGATTACTATCTAAACCGGCTAAAAACATTAAAATTATCAAGCCGATTTCGGTCAAAAATGCCAAGACAGTACTGGGATTAACCCAGTTTAAAAGTGCTGGTCCTACGACAATTCCTGCGACTAATTGCCCCACCACTAGCGGTAATTTGATGCAATTAGCTAGGTAACTAAACACTAAGCTGGCTAACAAAACAATTATTAAATTCATTAATATCATGATTTCTCACTTTCATTTCAAACAAAAAAGGCCACTCAAAGGAACACCGCTCCCCCGCAAGTGTTCGCCTTGAGTATGACCTCAACCAAAAAATTATTAAATTATTTACTGATAAAACTTAAGCTTGCCCTTGATCAAAAGCCAATACCCGTGGCTTTTCAGCCGCTAAAATTTCGCGCACTTCCGCAGTACTGTGGGTTTCCATTAGCTGTAAACGCAGATGGGCCGCGTGTGGAAAGCCCCGTAAATAAATCTTAAAGTAACGCTTCAAGGCTTCAAAATGCTTGGGCATTTTGGCCGTATTAACTTCGTCAAACAGTTGTAATTGTAATTCTAACAAGCTAATTGACTCAGCCAAACTATGTTTTTTAACCACCGGTTCAAAGGCGTACGGATTTTCTAACACGCCCCGGCCAATCATAAGGCCATCAATTCCTGGATGGGCTTTAGCTAACGCCATCCCCGCCTGATAATCAGCAATATCACCATTAAATTGAATTAAAGTTTGCGGTGCTAGCTCATCACGCATAGCTAGAATTTCATCAATGTACTCATAGTGAGCCGGTGCTTTGGACATCTCCTTACGCGAACGTAAATGGACCGTTAGAACTTGAATATCGGCCTGTAGTAAGATGGGCAACCATTCACGGAACTCTTCGGCTCGGTAAAATCCCAACCGGGTTTTGACGGAAAGTGGTATACCAGCCTGCTTGCCGGCCTCAATTAGAGCCAGTGCCCGATCGGGATGCCGAATCAAATCGGAACCAGCACTATTTTTAATGACCGTACCATCTGGACAACCCATGTTCAAATCAACGGCTTGATAGCCCATTTTCGGCAGTAATTTAACTGCACCAGCTAATTCTTCAGGACGGGAACCCCATAGCTGGGCAATCGGTTGCTGTTCGCCAGGGGCTACCGCCAAACGTCCCTGTACGGAAAATTTTGCCTTGGGATGAACCATTGAACTGGCATTGGTAAATTCGGTATAGTACACATCCGGTCCAGCCGATTGGGCAATGACCCGACGAAAAACCGTATCAGTGACGGCTTCCATGGGCGCCATACTAAAAAATGGTCGCGCTGACCCGTCTGGATTTTTAGCATTGGCCACTATTTTTTGCCAATAAGGACTTAATTCAACACTCATTAGATTCTCCTGTCAACAAATACCGTCAAACGGACTCCGCTATTTTAGCACGGTTTAGCCTTTGGGCAAAGCCTTTAGCAAGGTGGCCAAGGCGCGGGAACGATCATGATAGCCGACTACCTCTTCCAAAGACATTTCCGAAAGGGTCAAGCCATTTTCAGCTTCTAAAATATTATCCAAGCCATCTAGCCATTGACCCCCACGAATATTATCGGCAATCCGTACGCCCCCTTTGCCCCAGGCCAACAATTCCTGTCCACTCGGGGTAATCAGGGCCATTACTGCTAAAAGACAGGCCGAGCGATCCTGTCCCGGTTGATATAGGCTCAAAATGTACTCTTGTTCGGCCTGAGTACCAATAATTCCCTTTTCTTTAAACTCGCGGGCGGTTACCACACCAAAGCGCTGCGGGTAGGCGTCTAAATAGAGACCAGTATCGTCGGCTAAAACATATTCATCCGGAAAAGCTTGATGAATAAAACGGGCCTTAGTTAGGGCATTATGCCGTTGAGAATTGGTACTCTCGGCTGGAAAAGATAATTTCTGGTTGGATAACTCACGATAATTAATAATCTTTTGACCCATTTCTTGCGCTAAAATGGCAATTTCTTGGGTTTTTGCAGAATTATTGGAGGCTAAGATGAAGGGCATGAACGACTCCTTTGATTGGATTCAAATTGATAATGGTCTATTTCTATTCTAACAGAATTTAAATTCCACCTTTTATTTTTACTAACAAAGGGTTATATTTGTATTATAATTTTTTAATGTAAATATCATAAATAACTCGGAGGGATTTAAATGACAGAGAAAAAAGCACAACCAAGCGACTTTGATTGGAACGATTTGGGTTTTGAATATCATGACCTGCCCTACCGTTACCGCGCCTACTACAAGGACGGTAAGTGGAGTGCTGGTGGACTTGAAACTTCATCAACATTGCCAATTCATGAAGCAGCTACTGGCCTCCATTATGGTCAAAACATTTTTGAAGGTTTAAAAGCCTATCGTCGTAAAGATGGTGGTGTGAATCTATTCCGCCCCGATATGAATGCGGCCCGTATTCAGCGCTCAGCTGATCGTTTGCTGATGGCCGAATTTCCGCAAGAACAGTTTGTTGAGGCCTTGAAAGAAGTTGTCAAGGCCAATCAAGACTTTGTGCCACCATATGGTACCGGTGCGACCTTGTACTTGCGACCATTCCAAATTGGAAATGGTCCCGTCGTTGGGGTTCATCCAGCTGATGAGTATGTATTTGAAGTCTATGCCACACCCGTTGGTGCCTACTATAAAGGTGGCTTGACCCCAACCGCCTATGTCACTAATTCCTATGACCGGGCTGCCCATGGTGGTACTGGTCAAGCTAAGGCTGGTGGTAACTACGCTGCCTCCATGTTGCCCGGTAAAGAGGCTCACGAAGCCGGTTATTCGGATGTTGTTTACTTAGATCCCCGTTTGCATGAGAATATCGAAGAATTGGGTTCGGCTAACTTCTTTGGGATTACCAAGGATGGCCGTTTCCTAACACCTAAGTCACCTTCTATTCTACCATCGGTTACTAAATACTCGCTTTTGGCTATAGCCGAAGAAATGGGCTTGCAACCCGAAGAAACGACTATTTCAATCAATGATTTGGATCAATTCGCTGAAGCCGGTGCTATGGGTACCGCGGCGGTCATCTCGCCGGTTGGATCCATTACCCATAACGGTAAGAAGCATGTCTTCTACTCCGAAACCGAAGTCGGTCCTTGGACCCAAAAGCTTTACGATCGCCTAACCGCTATTCAAAATGGTGATCAACCTGGCCCTGAAGGCTGGGTAGTTGATGTACCCCTCCAGTAAAAATCAAAATGACACTATCTTGATGATAGTGTCATTTTTTTATAAATTCAAATTAGATAACAACTTAATTTTAGTAACTTCCCCACTATAAATGGTTTCAGCTTGTCCTTGTTCATTGATTAGCAGCAAAGAACCCTGATCATCAATACCGGTAACCCGACCATTGATGAACTCACTACCAACCTGGACGGTCACTTCTTGATTTGTTAAAATCAATTTTTCTCGATATTCATCTAAGTAATCACCATTTTGGTAGTTAGTCGACATTAATACTAATTCATCCAAAATTTTAGCTAAAATTACATTACGGTCAACTGCCGGATCACTTTCATCCATGACACTCCCCGCTTTAGCTCTAATTTCAGCTGGAAAATCAACCGGCAATAGGTTCAACCCCAAACCAATAATCACCGCTGAATAGTGCTGACTCTCCAAGTCCATCGTTGCTTCAGTGATAATCCCGCCGATTTTATGATTATTAAGGAGTAAATCATTCACCCATTTCACTTGAAAATCTTTGTTGGGAAAAAAACTACTCAAAGCTCGAATAGCCGCAATTGCAGCACTGGTAGTTAATAGACCGGGTTCTAATTTAGAATCTTTCACCGGCAAAATCAAACTGACATAAATCCCCCGGCCGCTGGGACTAACAAAATGACGTCCCTGCCGACCATATCCACCGAATTGACCTTCAGCGGTAATGGCAACCGGTGCATCAATTGTATTTTTACTAATATAGTCCTTGGCATTAATCTGAGTTGAAGCAACCTCATCAAAACAGAGGACTTTAACAGCTGGTTTTATCTGTTGATAATTAGCTACTACCTGTGGATCTAACTTTAAACTTCCTTGGTAACAATAACCGCTTTTTTTCTTACTTTCAATTTGGTGACCACTGGCCTTTAAGGAACGAATTGCCTTCCAAACTGACTCACGGCTAATACCAAGTTGGTTGGCCAAAAGATCACCAGATAACCATTCTTGCGGGTGCTGCAAAAACTCTGCGAGAACTAAGTTTTTGGTACTTTCCACCATGTTTATCTCCTTTATTAATCAGCCATGGCGGGCATGCGCGAAACTGCCATGGCAATGATGACTGCCAAAACTACTTTAATTGTATCACCAATAATAAAGAACCCATTAGCTACTAAGGCAGACCAGAAAGGTAGATGGGCACTGCTACTTAAGAAAAGTGTACCGATACCATAAACCCAGATAATACTGATTACCCAGAGTAAAATCCCTTTTACCCACCAACTGCCAGGATTTGGTAACCTTTTAAGGATGCCATTGTAAATAATTGGCATGAATAACCAAGAAATGATATATCCGGCACTGGGTCCCATAAAGACCACCCAGCCACCACGACCACCGGATAAAATTGGTAATCCCAATGCAATTAAAATCATGAAGACGGCCATGACTGCAGTGCCCCGTTTAGCTCCTAACAAGAGCGTAATCAACATGACCCCTAAGTTTTGCACGACAATTGGTACTGGAATTACCCCCAACGGTATTCCTGGAATCATCCCCATCACAATCAAAAGTGCCAAAAAGGCGGCCGAAATCGTTAACGCTGACAATGAATTATTCTTACTCATATCTTCCTCCCATATTTTTTGATTAAGAACGAATTTATTCTATCATTTAGTTACCCAGCTGTAAAGTTAAGGGTTACTTAAATAAGACGATAAAAAAACAACTCGCTTAGGAGTTGGTCTTATTACTGTGATTATAGTTACGAGAACGGTGTTTACGTGGCGCAGGATGATTATTTTTACGAGGAGCACGTGGCGTTAAATTTTCTAAAACAAAATACGGAGCGCCAAAATTGACATACTCGTAGAGATAATCCTCCAAAGCAAAAATTTTGTTTTCCCCCGGAACCGCCCGGCTATTTTTGTAAAAGCCCTTGAGTCGAAGCTGGTCAGCAGAAATATCCCCTACTAGATAATCATACCGGGCTAATAAAGGGGTGTAACGTACTGCCAATTTAATTGGGTCAAAAGCTGATTTAAAGTTCGTCACCAGTTGTAAATCTAAATGATCAATCGTAACTTTATCGCCTAAATAACCCACTTCAAAGGCCTTTTGACGTTCAGCCTGTTGGGCAATCGTGCGCTCTTTTAAGGTTTCATGGTCCATATTTTATTCCTTCTCGGGCTTAAATCCATAACGACGCTGATAATAATCAGCCATAAATTCTCGTAGCAAGGTGCCTAATTTAATTGTTAAACGGGCATCATCCAAAACTGGGAAAAACTCAATCCAATGGTAATGATCCAAAGTAGCTAACTGATAATCAGCTCGGTCATTAATTGGTTGTCCTTGATACAGTATCTGTCCAGTATGGTTGCGTTCAATACCAGATAACATTACCTCACCGAAAACTTTACCACGAAAGCCATTGCCTTTCATGGGATGATCTAAAAGATAAGTTGCTTTTTGATCAATTTCATCCATTAATTGCTTTAATTCACGGCCACTTAAAGTGACTAGCATCGGATTAATCGAATGGGGCATACTTTCTAATAAATCATACTGGTTGAGTGGTCCTGCCAGTAAATCATTGACAAACATCCCGGTCGAAACCATTGCGGCTGGCACTTGAAAAATTTCTTTTAGCGCCGTCATTGCCGCTTCTCCCTGCTGACTAGCCGATAATTCTTCCGGTAAATCAGCGACGGGGCGCGCCTTTAAGACTTCACTCCCCGCTTGCAACCAGGAACGAACCTGTTCTAAATCATCAACTTCTTCGGCTAATTCATAGCTGGGAATTGCCTGAGCCTGACAAGCAACCAGTTGATGCTGAGCGTTCACCGTTAAATCGACTCGGCCGACATGACTACCATAGCGACCAGCCGCAGCTAACATGGTGCCGTTGATCAATTTTCCTTCTGGTAAAACATGATGAGTATGGGCACCCAAAATTAAATCTAAATCAAATTTTTCAGCCAATTCTTCATCAGTTGGTAAACCTAAATGTGATAGAAGTACAACAATATCAGCCTCTTGGTGCAAAATTGGTACATAGCGACTTAAAGTCTCATCCACTGATAAGGGTTGCCAATTCAAAGAGCGGTAGGTCAATTCATAGGGGGCGGTTAAACCAATGACGGCGATTTTTGTCCCAGCTGGACTGGTATAGATTTGATAAGGTTGCGCCCAGGCCGGTTGATTGTTTTCAGGTAGTTCCTTAAAATTAGCGAGTAAAACATCAAAATTGGCTTGATCGTATAATCGGTTTAAATTGGCATGAGATAAAACTAATCCCTCATTATTACCAATCGTGACTGCATTATAATGCACGGTATTCATTAACTCGACATTGGCCCGGCCCATCGTCGCATCAGTTAAGGGATTTAACCGGTCAATGGCATCGCCAATATCGAAGGTAAAAACTGCTGGATTTTGGGCTTGTTCTGCTTGCAAATAGCGGGCAATGCGGGGCCAATTTTCAAAGTGTGAGTGGAGATCATTGGTGTGTAATATTTCAATTTTTTCCATGGTAACCTCCCTTTCTTCTTATTGTAAAGGACAATGCGGGTCGGCGCAAAAAAACCTCTAACCAAGTTAGAGGTTGAACTTAAATTTAACGATCAATGACAATTAATTCCTTGCTAATACCTTCAGTTAGGTTTTCATGTCCTTGGGGTGTTACCAAAATATCATCTTCAATCCGAACACCACCACGATCTGGTAAATAAATACCCGGCTCAATCGTTAGTAAGTTACCAGCTAAGACTTCATCGCCAGCGTTAACCGTCAAGACTGGTCCTTCATGAATGTTCAAACCAGCACCATGTCCGGTTCCGTGATTATAATATTGACCATAGCCCCGTTCTTCAATGTACTGGCGGGCAACCCGATCAATTTCAGCAGTGGCAATCCCAGGCTTTACAACATCAATTGCCTCAGCGTTTGCCTCTTTGACAATGTTGTAAATCTTTTCTAGTTCAGGATCGATTTGACCCATAGCAATCGTCCGCGTCACATCCGAAGTATACCCATCGACATAGTAACCAAAATCAATCGTGACTAGGTCACCGGCTTCAATGATCTTGTCAGTTGCTTCCCCGTGAGGTAAAGCGGAACGATAACCCGAAGCCACAATTGTATCAAAGGAAGGCTTGCTACCACCGAATTCCTTTTGCAGGCGATCTAATTCATCAGCTACTTGTCGTTCAGTTTGACCAACTTTAATGAAGTTCAACAATTCATTAAAGGCTTTAACTGAAGCCTGCGTCGCTTTTTTAATGGCGGTAATTTCTTGCTCATCTTTAGCTTCACGGAGACTTTCAATCGCACCCGGCAAAGCATCTAGACTAATATCAGCCGGCAATAGCTCTTCGATATAGTTGTAAATTTCGTATGACAGACTAGCTTCAAAGGCTAATTGCTTAATACCAAATTCAGCTACGGTTTTCACCGCTTCAGCATAATACTCGCGCGTAATGGCCAAGCTTACATCTTCTGGCAATTGATCTTGATATTCAGTTTGATAACGAGCATCGGTAATTAAACGAGCTTCATGCAAGCCAACGACTAGCAAACCGTCGCCTGTACCCCCCTTAAAGCCGGTTAGATAACGCAGATTATAGCCTTCCGTTACAATCAAGCCATCTAAGCCCATCTTTTGCAACAATTGTTGTAACTTATGAATTCGATTTTCTAAATATGCCATACTAACCTCATTTCCTATTAATCTTATTGTAACATAAATGACCTAGACCAAAAAAAGACTAACTCCAAAGAGCTAGCCTTCAATATTTTAAACGTAGATTTTACGATCCAAAGTTGGTGTTTGAATCTTGTGTCCATCAGCGGACATATCCTTCAAATATTGAACGAATATATCAGTATCAGAACCAGCAGAAGCCAGCACCTTACTCTTCTTAAAGGCTGTGAAATAATCTCCCCCACCTTGTAAGAATTCGTTAGCAACAACTTGATAAGTCTGATCGTCTTGAACCTTAGTACCATCATCTTTGGTAATGTCTAGCACCACAAAAGGTTGATCAGGATTATCTTGCTTAGTGTAAGTATAATGTAAGCCAGCAATTTGCAATGATAGGCGTTGACCGTTCATATACTGTTGGTTTAGCGCCTGACGAATGTCTTGCCCCTTCATTTCGACAACCTTCAAAATGTTACCAAAAGGCTGAACAGCTGCTGCTGCTGACCAAGTAACGGCGCCATCAGCTGGGTTAACTTCCAAGTCCGAACGAATGCTACCAGTATTTGTCATGGCAAAATCAGGATGGAAACCTTGCTTGGTTGCTTCGTAAAGTTGTGCCTTAGCAACCAATTCACCAGCTTGGTTTTCCATGCTGGCCGTGTTGTGCAACCGACCAGTAATGGTCTGCTTATCTTGGGCATAACCAATCACAGCGTTAGCCTTCTTAGCAATCCGGTGATCCGCATCAGCTACAATGGCCGCCACGTTGGCATCATCCTTAGTAGCTGGATCATCTTCTTTGGAAAGCACTGGATAAACATGACTAGTAATATGATCAAATTCACCCGTATCAGGATTTACGTAAGCCCAAGTATCATCATAGGCCTTACCGGTATAAACCGCCTGAACCACATGAGTTTTACCAACCTTGGCATTGGCGTACTGGTGCGAGTGAGCAGCTACGTACAAACCAACCTTGTTATCAGGGTCGATTGCATTTAACTTTTGCAAAATATCAACCGTTGGACCAGTTGTACTTGCGTTAGGATCAGTCTTAACTCCGGTATGGGCCACTACAACAATGGCGTTAACGCCCCGACTACGCAAAATCTTATCGTACTTGGCAATTGTTTCAGCTTCGTCAAGCACCTTGTAGTCCTTGTAGTTGTCATAAATAGTTAACGTTGGTAGGGTTGACGTTTCCAAACCAATAAAACCAACGCGAGCATCACGACCGTTGAAGCTGACATTACGAATTTCGTAAGGCTTGTAACCGTATGGGATTTGACCATTATCAGCCCGAACCACATTAGCAACAACCATATCCAACCCACTATTCTCGTGGGGATATTCTTTAACAAGTTCATCGGCGTTGGCAGCTGGTTGGCCACCCGTTAAAATCCGATTAAACTCTGGCAAACCACGGTCAAATTCATGATTCCCTAAAGTAGCGATATCAAAGTTCATCGCCTTTAAAGCATGCATGGTTGGTTCGTGAGCTAGTAGAGCTGAATTAGCCGGAGAAGCCCCGACTGCATCACCAGCTTCCAACCGAATCGAGTTATCTGAACCAGTCGTATCTTTAAACTGTTCCTGAGCTTGATTCAAATATGAAGATAAACGGGCTACTGTCCCAGCATTTTGATAAGTCCGCTGGCCGATAGTAACGGCATCCTTGGTATCCAAACCACCGTGCAAGTCGTTAATTCCTAAGAATTGAACCGGAATGTCCGTTTGATACTGCTCTGGTATATACCAGAAATCAGGTTCTTGAATCGGCTTGCTGTATTTATCGACACCATTAGCAACCGTTACTGTTGGACTAGTGGTACTATCCGTAGCCGTCTGAGGCTGGTTCGTCACTTGTACTGACTGTGTGTTCGTCTCAGGTGTGGCCTGATCGGCACTAGCCGGTAATGCAATCCCCATAAATCCTAGGGTAGCGGTTCCCAATAGGAGCCGCATCCATCGTTGTTTTTCCATTGCCATTCCCCCAATATTCCTTATATGTACCATTATACCTAAAAAGCAAACGTTTTTAATGATAATCAGATTATAATTCGTTAATTAGTTAAATGAGGGCACAAAAAAACAGCCGAAGCTGTTCTAAAAGTTTAGGCGTTAGCCAAGATTTGCTTGTATTCTTCACGTGTGTAAACGGATACTTGACGCTTGTCACGGCCCTTACGCTCGAACTTAACAACCCCATCAGTCAAGGCAAAAAGTGTATCATCGTTACCCTTCTTAACGTTAACACCTGGGTAGATGTGCGTACCGCGTTGACGGTAAATAATTGAACCAGCAGTCAAAGCTTGTCCATCAGCAACCTTAGTACCCAAGCGACGACCGGCTGAGTCACGACCGTTGGCTGAAGATCCGCCTCCCTTGTGGTGGGCAAACATCTGTAAGTTATCTTGATTCATCAACATAAGTCTATTCTCCTTTACAAAAAATGATTACGCGATAGAATCAATCTTAACGCGCGTATATGGTTGACGGTGTCCCTGCTTAGTGTGGGAATGCTTCTTAGGACGGTACTTGAAAGTTACAACCTTCTTTTCCTTACCCTGCTTTTCAACAGTTCCCTCGACCTTAGCACCTTCAACAAAAGGTGCACCAATCTTTGAATCCGTCAATACAACTTGGTCAAATACGACCTTTTCACCTTCAGCAGCATCCAACTTCTCAACGAAGATAGTATCTCCTTCAGTGACCTTGTATTGCTTACCGCCTGTTACAATAATTGCGTATGCCATTACTGTTATTCTCCTTTTACTTAGACTCACCATTATAGGCGGCTGGGCCCTAGTCCACAGCATGCTTTAACCTAATCTGAGTGGTTGTAGCTACGCTAACAACTTCTCCAGTTTATCAAAAAAGGACTTGTAAATCAAGGTAAAGGCTCAAAGTTAAACCAAATCAGAGCGGTTTGACTGTTGGCGCCAATGCTAATTCTAAATATTTCTGTAAATTCACGTAATAATTTAGCTTGGCTAAGCTCCATGTTGTTCGTCAACCAACGTGCCAGGCAGGCCCAAAAGCCCGCCATAATAACTTCCCCCTGATAGAGCAAGTCCCGCCGCACGTTTGGATCTGTGACTTGCTTTAGTCGGTAACCAGCAGCCTGTCTTAATTGCCTTAAGAGTTCTGGATAAAAACTCGGGTTAATAGCCATATTCAGGCTTTGATGATAAAAAGCGGCTCGCTCTTGGACTAAATTAATAACTCGGGCCACTGGAAATTGTTCATCAATTTGATCCAAAATTTCTTGGATTAAATCTTGGTTTACATCCCTAATTAAGGCATTTTTATTAGCATAGTGCCGATAAAAAGTCCCCCGTGATACCTCAGTAGCTTCAAGTAAATTAGCTATTGAAAAATCTTGACCATGGCTAATAAAGTTTAGTGCCGCGTCTTTAAGTGCTTGTTTGGAGCGCACTGTCCGCGCATCCTCGGTATTTACTTGCATACTTCTCCCACTAAAAATTCAAGTTCTTTCTATTATACCAGACGAATTTTAAAAGTCGGCCTGGCAATCTAGTAATTGCGCTGGGATTCTGCTATTCTTAGATAGTAAGTTTTTGCACTGGTAGCTCAGCTGGATAGAGCAGCCGGTTTCTACCCGGCAGGTCGAGGGTTCGACTCCCCCTCAGTGCATAGAACGTGTTGATATGACAGCATTTATAGCTTATTTACAGTAATAATATAAACAGCATCCAAACTATTCTTAGTGGTCTGGGTGCTTTTATATTTGTACAAAATTATTAAATATACTGATAATTATTTTTGTAAACTATTTAGTTTTTTCAAAACTCTTTTATTACGACTCTTCATCTTTGGAACAATCCAAAACAGATTCCCTTCTTATTATTAGTTGTCAATTTTAATGTTAAAATATCAATTGTTTACCAATAGTGGTAAATAAATCATTACGGTGCGTTGCTTCCGATGACGGCACCTAAAAAACAATAGGAGGATTCAAATGAATCACACGAAAGATGTTCTTAGAATGACATTCGGATGGAAAGCCATTCTAACGGACTTGCTGACCCTTAAGAAAGCAACTAAATGGCTTCTACTAGCCATGATTGCCTCTCAAGTTGTTACATTCATATTTTCTGGGGATCGTTCACAATTAGCATGGTTGACCCTTTGGACAGGTCTAGCAACAGTGACCAACCTAGCATTAGTTGATCAGGGAAAACAGTCAAACTTCTTCTGGGGACTGCTTTGCACCTCAGCATGGATGATTGTCGCCCTAAACTCCCGTACCTTTGGGGACGTTTTCGCTCAAGGATTTGCTTTCATCATGCAATTCTTTGGCATTTATTTCTGGTCAAAACATCGTAATGAGCAAAAAGGAGAGCTTATTGCTAAGAGTATGCCAAAAAAACTCGGATTGCTGACAGCAATTATAACCATCATTGTTTATATTGGGGTATTGATGATTTCAAAACATTTGAATGGTCTGCAAGTGTATCTTGATTCTGCAGTCCTACCACTGAATATTATTGGTCAAGTCCTAATGACCTATGGCTACCGTTCCCAATGGTTCGCTTGGTTATTAGTTAATCTAATTCAGGTCATTGTATGGAGCCAAAATATTTTTATCCTAAATGGCTCTTACGCAGTGTCAATGCTTGTTTTACAAATAGTCATGCTACTAAATTCCATCTACGGAACTTGGTATTGGTATAACAAACAAGAATAATTTTTCACAGGCCTACCTAAAAGGTAGGCTTTTAATTTGTCTATGACAACAAAAATATGATGTTCCATCGTTTAAAGGTTATGGTAAAACACCATTCCTTACTTTCAGCACGTTTTCTTAGCAATATAGTTTCACCACTGCTGGCAAAAAATACTAAAAGTTATCATTTTCTAAGATCATATCAATATGTGGTAATCCATCTTCTAAATAGACCTCAGAAACTGGTTTGAAGCCAAAAGAGCTATAAAAATCTTTTAGATATTCCTGCCCGGCAATTTTTACACCTTTATCTGGATACAGTCGCTTAATTGCGGCTAATGTTGTTTCAATTAGTTTACGTCCAAGGTGTAAATTGCGATACTTTTTAGGTACTAATACACGTCCAAAACTAACATATTGAGCGTTATCACTAGAAACAATACGAGCATAAGCCACTAATTTACCATCACTTTTTAAAATAACATGCGTTGCTGAGTAGTCTTTTATATCTACCTCTTGATATGCACAGTTCTGTTCAACAACAAAGACACGCACACGTTCTTCAAATATATTTAATAGTTCTTTTGGACTAAGTTCATCCGTTTTCTTTACAATAATTTGAATATTATCCATAGGTATTTCCCTTCCGTGCATGAAAATCATTTATGACCGATTCGTAGCGCTATCATCCTTTCGCCAACAGGACAGAAAATATCCCTTTTTCGTTGGCATTTTTTTGGCCAACCGACTACGGATGGTACCATTTCCTACTCAGAAAACCATGCCCTCATAGTCGCTATTTTGTAGCTCATAATTTATGCTAGAGATTTCATTATGCAATCTATCCTGTATCACTTGTTCCATCAACTTTAAAGATTTCATATTTATATCCTTAAAAAAATCATTGTGTGCAACTATTTGGGCCATATAATAAATTTAACATATGGAACAAATGTCATTGTCAATTATTAGCGATACATTATCTTATATAGAAAGCGAGTAGCAAAATGCAATTTAAACTTGATGAATTGGTTAACCTCACCATTAAATATAGTAACGGCTACGAAGATTTTCCCTTTAACGGTGGCAAGTCGCACGAAAAAATTATTTGGCATATCATTCGACATCCAAAAAATAAAAAAATCATAGCAATGATTTTTATCAAGGATACGACGCTATGGCTGAATTTAAAATTAACCGCGGAACATGTCAGCCAAATGGTTCATATTAGTGGGATTGAACCTGGTTATCATATGAATAAAAAATACTGGATTTCAATTAACATCAACAATACCGAAATATTAGAAGAGGAACTAATCAATATGATTAAAGAAAGTGCCCAGTTAACGGAGTAACGGTACTGCTAATTTACGACAAATAAAAAAACGGCGTTTAACCGTTTCCTTGTCCCCTTATAGCCACATGAAGAGCAGTCGAATACCTGCGCGCCTAAGAGGCACAGGATCAAAGCAATATAGATTAGTTTTAATTCTTTTCGCATAATCAATTAACCTAATCATTGTTTGGTTCAATTTAAAGGAGCTAGCGGGATTTGAACCCGCACACCGCCATACGACGGCTCGACGGATTTCGAGTCCGCTGCAGTACCAGATTGTGCCATAGCTCCAATTTCCATTAATGAATAGCAAACTATCCGAATAATATTGTATCTTATGCCAGTCCTGTTTAGTAGTGCACAATTTATACCATTTACGACTACAAATCCTACCATTAAGCTATTTAACAAGATATTTTTAAATAAAAATATTCCAAAATCAGCCCTTGTTACAGCACTTAAATTTTAAGTTTGCTTTTCTTTTAAATTGTTCTATACTGAACTCGTATGAAGTTTTTGATATATGGGTTTTAGGCATTTTTGGAACCGTTACCACAAACTTGGGCATTCACTAGGTACCTTCAAATACAATCTCATGCAATCTCACTTTTAGCCTAGTGTTGTAAGCCCCGCTACTTATTATTAGGGCGTTCATCAGTTTCGATTTCTCATAGTTTGTTAGATTGCACACACTTATCCGCTGATGATATAAGTCCCAGGCGTCTTACGTCTACCCTAGGCGTTCGCTATCTCTTCTGGCTGATAGCGATATAAGTCCTATACATAACCTGCTGTATACCCAGGTTAATATTATTATGTCTAGGGTGCAAAAACCTCAGGCGCACAGATCACACCGCATTCTCGTAATTGAGGATGCTTTTTAATTTATGGCTTTTAAATGCTCTAATACCAAGCATGTTAAACTAAAATTGTTACTTTATAATAATTAAGGAGAAATATTGTAATGCCTACAACAAACGAAATTCGAAACGGTCGCACTTCATTTTTTGATGGTGGTTTAGTTTCTTTAATTGGCTGGTCTGTTTTGGGAACTATTATTACGGCCTTTTCATTCGGTATTCTCTACCCTTGGGCGCTGGTCATGATTTATGGTTGGAAAATTAATCATACTGTTATCGATGGACATCGCATGCAATTTAATGGTAGTGCACTAGGTCTTTTTGGTAACTGGATTAAATGGCTCTTTTTCATAGTCATTACCCTTGGCATTTACGGCTTTTGGGTTGGAATCAAACTTGAAGATTGGAAAGCTCGTAATACAACTTTCATTAACTAACCACCCTCTCTGAAATTTAATGGCCGAAAGTATGCAAAATAATTGTATGCTTTCTTTTTTTATCCCTAAATTGATAAAATATTAATCGACTGGAATGTTAAATATGCCACATTATGGTTATTTACCTCCAGATAAATAGATTTCGGGAGAAAAGTATGCTTACATTTTTTGCACTATTACTTTTAATTAGTTTTTTTACCAGTTTAATTTTTGGTATCAAAATTTTAATTAATAAATTCATATATAAAATTGATTATGCCAAAAATAAGAAAATAACACTGGTATCATTCGTTGTATTACTGATATCATTTGTCGGTGTTGGCTTCAACAGCTCTGAAAGCAAATTAACAGCCCAACAAGTCCACCGGAATAGTTCATCCAGTAAGAAATCCAGTACTAGCAGCTCTTCACACAAACAAGAAAGTTCTGCTAGTTCCACCAAAAAAGAGTCTTCCTCTTCAACAACCAAGCACAACAGCAGTACCACTAGTCAGTCTTCCAGCACAAGCACTATTAGTAGTTCTTCATCAATCAGCTCTACTGCACAACCAGCTGTAGAGCCAGAGTCAAGTCAATCCAGCCAACCAACACCTCCGGCTGATCCACAACCCCAACCGGAAGTCCAAGCAGCACAACCGGCTTCACAGGTGACTGGTACAATTATCGGCGATGCTAAAAGTAGAATTTATCATATGCCCGATCAACAGCATTACAATATCAAACCGGGTAACGCCGTTTATTTCAATAGTGAACAAGATGCCTTAAATGCCGGATTTAGAAAATCTAAACGATAAGACCTCCATAAAATAACATTACAAAAAGCCCCTGGATTTAAAATCCAGGGGCTTTTGCCATGCTTGGGGTTAAAAAGTAATGCTTGTTGTCTTACTTTTCTTCCTCTTTCTTGCGCTTTGAACCAAGTACACCTAGTGACAAGGTTGCAGCAGCTAAGCCGATTAGGCCGGCGGCTGATTGCTTATTACTATCTTTTCCTGTATTTGGCAAAGCACTGTGTCCTTGTGCTTTCGCATTCGAAACAGAAGTTGAAAGAACAGGGCTCAAGCTTGTTGATGTTGAGTTTGGTACTACCTTACCGTGAGCCGAACTCGTTGATGTTGAAGCAGCAGCCGAGGCTGATTGACTCATTGATTCAGAATCAGACATTGAGGCTGGGTCGTTGGCCTTTGACTTTGAAGTCGAAGCTGATTGACTAGCACTCGTTGACATTGACGTTGAACCAGCAGCCGAGGCTGATTGACTCATTGACTCAGAATCAGACATCGAGGCTGGATCGTGCGCTGCCTTTGAGCTTGAAGTCGAAGCCGATTGGCTCGCACTCGTTGACATTGACGTTGAACCAGCAGCCGAGGCCGACTGACTCATTGACTCAGAATCAGACATCGAGGCTGGATCGTGCGCTGCCTTTGACTTTGAGGTCGAAGCAGATTGGCTTGCGCTCGTTGACATTGAGCTTGATGTTGACTGGCTCGTTGAGGCTGAAGCCGGGTTGCTACCATCCTTTGAAGTTGATGTTGAAGCCGACTGACTTGCACTTGTAGACATTGAGTTAGAAGTTGACTGACTCATTGAGGTTGAAGCAGAAGCTGAAGCCGGATTGCTACCATCCTTTGAAGTCGATGTTGAAGCTGACTGGCTTGCACTCGTTGAGGTTGAGTCTGAATTATTACCATTCTTTGAAGTCGAAATTGAAGCCGATTGACTCGTTGATTCGGAAGTACTGTCAGACTTTGAATCCGAAATTGAGGCTGAAGTTGACGCACTTGCTGAGATCGAAGCAGACTTTGAACCAGAAGTTGAATCAGAAAGCGACGTGCTGGTTGAAGTTGATGCACTCATCGAAGCAGCCGATACTGATTCACTCGCAGAATTACTAATTGACTTTGAATCAGAAATCGAAGTCGAAGTTGAAGCGCTTACTGATGTTGACGTAGAAGTGCTAATTGACTTTGAGTCAGATTCAGAATCAGAAGTCGAGGTACTTACTGACTTAGAAGTCGACTTGGATGTTGACTTGGAATCAAAGGATGAAGTCGAGCTAGAAATTGATTGACTAATTGAAGTCGAATCACTGCTTGACGTTGAATCAGCATTCGATTGAGAAGTTGACGTACTTGCCGACTTTGACGCAGACTTTGAACCTGAAACTGAATCAGAAATCGAAGTGCTAGTTGAGGTCGAAGCACTCATTGAAGTAGCCGATGCTGATTCACTAGCTGAATCACTCGTTGATTTCGAATCAGAGTTCGACATCGATGTTGAGGTGCTTGCTGACTTGGAAGCGGACTTCGAACCAGATACGGAATCAGAAACCGACGTACTAGTTGAAGTTGACGTACTCATCGAAGCTGCTGATGTCGATTCACTAATTGATGCTGAAGTAGAATCGCTAGTTGACTTTGAGTCAGAATTTGAGTCTGAAGTCGAGGTACTTGCCGACTTCGATGTTGACTTAGATCCAGAATTTGAATCTGAAGTAGAGATTGAACTTGAAATCGACTGACTCACTGAAGTTGAATCACTAGCTGACTTTGAATCAGAATTTGAAATACTGGTTGAAGTCGAAGCACTAGCTGAGGCGGTCGAATTCGATCCAGAAACAGAAGTACTTACAGAACTTGACTTTGAATCAGAAACCGATGTCGAAATCGAAGCTGAAATTGAACTTGAATCGCTGGTTGACTGTGAATCTGACTTAGATTCAGAAGTTGACGTACTTGCCGACTTTGAACTTGACTTCGAGCCAGAGGCTGAATCAGAGATTGAGTTACTGGTTGAGGTCGACTGATTTGATGAAGTCGATTCTGAAGTCGACTTGGATGAGCTATTTGAAATCGAAGTACTGATTGATGACGAATCGCTCACCGACTTAGAGTCAGAACCAGATTCAGAAGTTGACGTACTTGCTGACCTTGAAGACGACTTTGAACCTGAAGTTGAATCAGAAATTGAAGCACTAGTCGAGGCCGATTGACTTGCTGAAGCCGATTCAGAAGTTGACTTCGAAGAACTATTTGAAATCGATGTACTCATTGAAGCAGTTGAATCGGAGTTCGAAATTGAAGTCGAGATTGACTCGCTAGTTGAGGTTGAATCTGAGCTCGACCCAGAGGTTGAAGTGCTAGTTGACTTAGAAGTCGACTTTGAACTTGAACCAGAATCAGAAGCCGAAGCACTGGTTGAAGTCGAAGTACTTACTGAAGCTGCGGAAGCCGATGTTGAGGCCGACTTTGAAATACTGTCAGAAGTTGAGTTAGAAATCGATGTTGAAACTGAACTTGAGGTCGATGTTGACTCACTACTTGACTTTGAATCTGAGTTCGAATCAGAAGTCGAAGTACTTGCGGAACGTGAGGCCGACTTTGAGCCAGAAGTTGAATCGGAAATCGAGGCACTGGTTGAAGCCGACTGACTTGCTGAATCAGAAGCTGAAGTTGACTTCGAAGAACTATTTGAAATCGACGTACTCATTGAAGCCGTTGAATCGGAGTTCGAAATTGAAGTCGAGATTGACTCGCTAGTTGAGGTTGAATCTGAGTTCGAATCAGAGGTTGAAGTACTTCCCGACTTCGAAGTCGACTTTGAACTTGAACCAGAATCAGAAGCCGAAGCGCTGGTTGAAGTCGAAGTACTTACTGAAGCAGCCGAGGCCGATGTTGAGGCCGACTTTGAAATACTGTCCGAAGTTGAGTTAGAAATCGATGTTGAAATTGAACTTGAGGTCGATGTTGATTCACTACTTGACTTTGAATCTGAGTTCGAATCAGAAGTCGAAGTACTTGCTGACTTAGAAGTCGACTTTGAACCAGAAGTTGAATCTGAAATCGAAGCACTCGTTGAAGCCGACTGACTGGCTGAATCAGAAGCTGAAGTTGACTTTGATGAGCTGTTGGAAATCGAAGTACTCATTGAAGCTGTTGAATCAGAGTTCGAAATTGAAGTCGAGATTGACTCACTAGTTGAGGTTGAATCTGAACTTGAGTCAGACATTGAAGTACTTGCTGACTTAGAGGTCGACTTTGAACCAGAAGTTGAATCTGAAATCGAAGCACTCGTTGAAGCTGACTGGCTGGCCGAAGCAGATTCAGAAGTTGATTTCGAAGAGCTATTTGAAATCGACGTACTCATTGAAGCCGTTGAATCCGAGTTCGAAATCGAAGTCGAGATTGACTCGCTAGTTGAAGTTGAATCTGAACTTGAGCCAGAGGTTGACGTACTAGTTGACTTTGAAGTCGACTTGGAACTTGAACCAGAATCAGACGCAGAAGCACTGGTTGAAGTCGAGGTACTTACTGAGGCTGCCGAAGCCGATGTTGAGGCCGACTTCGAAATACTGTCAGAAGTTGAGTTAGAAGTTGAGTTAGAAATCGATGTTGAGATCGAACTTGAAGTCGAAGTCGAGTCACTACTTGACTTTGAATCTGAATTGGAATCAGAAGTTGAAGTACTTGCTGACCTTGAAGCCGACTTTGAGCCAGAGGTTGAATCAGAAATCGAGGCACTAGTTGAAGCTGATTGACTGGTCGAAGTAGATTCAGAAGTTGATTTCGAAGAGCTATTTGAAATCGACGTACTCATTGAAGCAGTTGAATCTGAGTTAGAAATTGAGGTTGAAATCGAACCACTAATTGAGGTCGAATCTGAGGTCGAGTCAGATGTCGAAGTACTTCCCGACTTCGAACCAGAATTTGAACCAGAAGTCGAGTTAGAAGTTGAAGTACTCATCGAAGTCGAAGTACTTGCTGAGGCAGCCGAAGCCGATGTCGAAGCTGACTTAGAGATACTGTCAGAAGTTGAGTCCGAAATCGACGTTGAAATTGAACTTGACGTCGAAGTTGACTCACTACTTGACTTTGAGTCAGAACTTGAATCGGAACTTGAGGTGCTAGTTGACTTCGAAGACGACTTCGAACCTGATGTTGAATCGGAATTTGATGTCGAAGTTGAAGTACTTGAGGACTTAGAAGCAGATGTCGAAGCCGAAGCTGAATCAGAAATCGAGGCACTGGTTGAAGCCGACTGGCTCGCTGAATCAGAAGCTGAAGTTGACTTAGATGAACTATTTGAAATCGACGTACTCATCGAAGCAGTTGAATCTGAGTTCGAAATCGATGTTGAAATCGAACCACTAATCGATGACGAATCAGAAGTCGAATCAGATGTCGAAGTACTTCCCGACTTCGAACCAGAGGTAGAACCAGAATTCGAGTTAGAAGTTGAAGTACTCATCGAGGTCGAAGTACTTGCTGAGGCAGCCGAAGCCGATGTCGAAGCTGACTTAGAGATACTGTCAGAAGTTGAGTCTGAAATCGACATTGAAATTGAACTTGACGTCGAAGTTGACTCACTACTTGACTTTGAGTCTGAGTTTGAGTCAGAAGTTGAAGTACTTGCTGACTTAGAAGCTGATTTCGAACCAGAAGTTGAATCTGAAATCGAAGCACTCGTTGAGGCCGACTGGCTTGCTGATGCAGAGGCCGATGTCGACTTAGAAGAACTATCCGAAATCGAAGTACTCATCGAAGCGGCTGAATCCGAGTTAGAAATCGACGTTGAAATTGAACCAGAAATTGAGGTTGAATCTGAGGTAGATGTACTTGAAGCCTTCGAACCAGAGGTAGAGCCAGATGTCGAATTAGAACTCGAAGTACTCATTGAGGTCGAAATACTCATCGAAGCGGTTGAGTCCGAATTCGAGATTGAAGTTGAAATTGATTCGCTCGTCGACTTGGAATCTGAGTTTGAACTAGATGTTGAAGTACTTGCTGACTTGGAAGCTGAAGTTGAACCAGAAATTGAGTCCGAAATCGAAGCACTCGTTGAGGCTGATTGACTGATTGAGTCTGAAATCGAAGTTGACTTCGAAGAACTATTTGAAATCGACGTACTCATTGAAGCCGTCGAATCCGAGTTCGAAATTGAAGTCGAGGTTGATTCACTGTTTGACTTCGAATCAGAACTTGAATCCGAACCAGAAGTACTTGTTGATTTAGAAGTCGACTTGGAAGTTGAACCAGAATCAGAAGTCGAAATACTCATCGATGTCGAAGTGCTTGTCGAAGCAGCCGAAGCACTGGTTGAAGCCGACTTAGAAATGCTGTCAGAAGTCGAGTCCGAAATCGAAGTTGAAATTGAACTTGATGTTGAAGTTGATTCGCTACTTGACTTTGAGTCAGAGCTTGAATCCGAACTTGAAGTGCTGTTCGACTTAGAAGTTGACTTTGAACCGGAAGTCGAATCTGAATTTGACGTCGAAGTTGAGGTACTTGCTGACTTGGAGGCCGATGTCGAACCAGAAGTTGAATCAGAAATCGAAGCACTAGTTGAAGCAGACTGGCTAGTTGAAGTTGACATCGAACTTGAAGCAGACGTGCTAGTTGAAATCGAAGCACTAGTTGAATTTGAAGTTGAAGTCGAAATCGAACTAGATGTTGAAGTTGACGCACTGGCTGATGTTGAGTCCGAGTTTGAAATCGAAGTCGAGGTACTTGCTGACTTCGATGCTGAAGTTGAACCAGAAATCGAATCGGAAATCGAAGCACTAGTTGAAGCCGACTGGCTCGCTGAATCCGAAATCGAAGTTGACTTTGAAGAACTGTTCGAAATTGAAGTACTCATCGAAGCAGTTGAATCAGAATTTGAAACCGAGGTCGAAATCGATTCGCTACTTGAAGTTGAATCTGAGGTTGAAGTGCTCGATGACTTTGAACCAGAGGTTGAACCTGAAGTCGAGTTAGAAGTTGAAGTACTCATCGAAGTCGAGATACTTGCTGAAGCAGCCGAAGTCGATTCAGAAGCTGAAGTTGAACCAGAAGCGCTGGTTGAATTCGACGTTGAAGTCGAGATCGAACTAGACGTCGAAGTTGATTCACTAGCGGACTTTGAATCCGAGTTTGAAATCGAAGTCGAGGTACTTGCTGACTTCGATGCTGAAGTTGAACCAGAAATCGAATCGGAAATCGAAGCACTAGTTGAAGCCGACTGGCTA
>NZ_QEKT01000001.1:0-6004 GCF_003096575.1 Convivina intestini | reverse complement strand
AGTTTGAAATCGAAGTCGAGGTACTTGCTGACTTCGATGCTGAAGTTGAACCAGAAATCGAATCGGAAATCGAAGCACTAGTTGAAGCCGACTGGCTAGTTGAAGTTGACATCGAACTTGAAGCAGACGTGCTAGTTGAAATCGAAGCACTGGTTGACGCAGCTGAATCTGAATTCGAAATTGATGTCGAGGTCGAACCAGATGCAGAGCCTGACGTACTAATCGAAGTCGAAATACTTGCTGAAGCAGCCGAAGTCGATTCAGAAGCTGAGGTTGAACTAGAAGCACTAGTTGAATTTGAAGTTGAAGTCGAAATTGAACTAGATGTCGAGGTTGACGCACTGGCTGATGTTGAATCCGAGTTTGAAATCGATGTCGAAGTACTTGCCGACTTAGAAGCCGATGTCGAACCAGAAATTGAATCCGAAATCGATGCACTAGTTGAAGCTGATTCTGAAGTCGAAATCGAAGCCGAAGTACTAGTCGAAATTGACGTTGAAATCGATGCATTTGAGTTAGAGCCATTAGCCGAAATCGATTCACTCGTCGAAATTGAGCTAGAGGTTGAGCCAGAGGCTGAACTAGATGTCGACGTTGACGTCGAGGCCGAGCCAGAAGTTGAAGCTGAAGTACTACTTGATGCCGATGTGCTGGTTGAAATTGATCCACTTATCGAAGTAGAAGTCGATGTCGAAGCACTGGACTCACTAGCAGAATTGGAAGCAGAGGTCGAAATCGATTCGCTCTTAGATTTTGAAGTTGACGCCGAAGCAGAATCACTCGTCGACGTCGAAATTGAAGCAGAAGTTGATGTGCTGCCAGAAATTGAAGTACTAGTCGAAGTTGACGCACTAGAATTACTGGTTGAAATCGAGCCAGAAATTGATGTCGAAGTCGAAGCATTTGAATCGGAACCATTAGCTGAAATCGACGTACTAGTTGAAATCGAGCTCGATGTCGAGGTTGATCCACTTATCGAAGTTGACGTCGAGGCCGAAGCACTTGATTCACTAGCGGAATTCGAAGCCGACGTTGAAGCCGATGCACTGGACTCACTGGTCGATATCGAAGCAGAAGTCGAAATCGACTCGCTCTTAGACTTTGAGCTCGAAGACGAAGCAGAATCACTGGTTGACGTCGAAGTTGAGATTGAAGTTGACCCACTTATCGAAGTTGAAGTTGAAGCCGATGCACTTGATTCACTAGCAGAATTCGAAGCCGAGGTTGAAGTCGAAGCACTTGATTCACTAGCGGAATTCGAAGCCGAGGTTGAAGTCGAAGCACTTGATTCACTAGCAGAATTCGAAGCCGAGGTTGAAGCCGAAGCACTCGATTCACTAGCAGAATTCGAAGCCGAGGTTGAAGCCGAAGCACTCGATTCACTAGTTGAACCTGAAGCTGAGGTTGACGTCGAATTTGATGTACTTGCTGAAGTTGATGCTGGAATCGAAGCTGAGGTTGAAGCCGAGGTTGAAATCGACTGCGAAGTAGCAATCGAATAATAGACATAGGTAACCTTGTCAGCACCGTTTGTCATGGTGAAAGTAGTACCAACTGGCACTGTTTTACCATTCAAAACTACGTGGTCAAAGCCATAATCCTTAACCGAAGGCGCAGCTGCAATGCTTGCCTGGCCACCCGTAATACCGTTAATAGTAATATTTTGATCCGGTGTCAAGCTTCGGCCGTTTGTATCTTGAAAAGTAGGCTGAATAGTTTGATTATTACCAGCTACATAAATCGTCGTCAATGGTGTCGTGGTAGAAACCGTAGTCGTCGTGGCTTGTTGAGCATTCGCCCGATCGAAATGATAACCATCCGGCACATTGGTACTTGAATAGTAATCATTAGTCCAATCAATCTTGTTACCAAAGTTGGCTGGTACTAAATTATTGGCAATCGCTTCATCACCGGCCTTACCCGATAACTTTGAATACAAAACCTTACCAGTGTTGCTATCAACGTACTGATAGTAGACATCTTGAGGTACCCCATAAACATAAATATTATAGATATAATTAGTGCCTGCCATTGGAACAATAGCATAATTTGCCTGCCCATAAGCATCACCGTTATCCGTATCATTTGTTGGATCACCACCATCTTGAGCTTTTTCCTTTGCACTTGATGGCACCTGGTCAGCAATTGCCCACATATATCCTGTAGGCATATTGAGTTTAGTAAAATCTGAAGTCTGTAAATTCAACGATTTTCCAATAAAATATTTATTTCGATCTGAAACATCAATATTCGTTGATCCAACAACTTTTCCATTAAAATCAACATAATTAATCTTAATGGTTCCATTGTCCAATGATTGAGTCTGTAATTCTCGAATTGTGTTACTAGGTTTAATTACTTGTTGGTTATCTTGACCAGTATAAACAACATTTGTTGAACTAACTTTCATGCTAGTCACTGGATATTCATAATTTCCAGCTGGAATATCAGTACTGCTATTAGTTCCATTATTCCATACTCTCACAGCAGAATTATTTAAAACGAAACCATAGGGAATACTAGTATTACTATAAATTGTAAAAACAGATCCAGCTGCTGGCTGTCCAGCAGTTGTTAAGCGGGCTATGCGTAGACTTTTAGGAGAAATAAAAGTTACTTGCGAATCCCAACCTACAAACACAACGGAGGAATTATTGGTTTGCCCCAAGTCCAACGTTGTTCCCGCATTAAACACTACCTTAGTTTGCCCATTTAAATAAAATGAGTTTGATCCCGTATTATCAGGTGCAACAACTGTTAAATTTTGACCGAAAATTAATTTTCGACCATAACCATTTCCATCACCATTATAGTTGGCATCGGTAATGAAATTTTGAAAGCGATGTTGCTCCCAAAGGACATTATCTCCAACTTTGATTCCATCATAACGCGCATAAACAAGTGGATTACGATTATTTCTATAACCAGATAGTTCGTTTCCAATAATGGAGGCACCGTCCCCAACAGTAAATTGATGATTATGCCCAGTTGAATTAGTCATTCTATTAGAATATTGTTGTCGTTCAGCCGAAAAATAAAACATCGAATCACCAATCGTACCTGCCGTACGATTCATAGTAATCTTCGATCCATCAGCGATATTGACATTCCCAATAACAACTAATTCTTCTTTAATATTTGCGGTAATATTACCAGAAAAATTGACCGCACTACCTTCTGCCCATAGTAAACGCCTAGGTTGTGTATTTGCGTCTCCTGAAATACCATTTGTGCCACTCAAGGAAACATTGTCAATATTATAAATCCAGCTACCCATTCCACCGTTTTGGGCACGAGTAGTAATGGCACCTTCATAGTCTGTTACACTATTCCCTTCACCAGACCAATTTGTTCCCACAGTTGCCTGTAACAAGTTAATATTGGTAACCGTAAACACAGTGCCTACGGTAGTATTAGTTGTTCCTGTACGAAAGGCAGCTTTTCCTAAATTAACAGTATGTCCATTCCCATCGATAATAATTCCTTTAGTACGCCAGTCCAAAGCAGCACTACCACTATTATCTAGTTTTGGATTAAAGATGTCCCCTTCAATATCAATATAACTGATAGCATTGTCGTTATAAGCAGTCTGCAAACCAGCCCAATCACTTACTTTAGCATAAGTATTATTCCTTTTTGCATCATCCTTATAGCTGTCTTTATTAATAATCTGTTCGGCAGGTTTTACTTTAACAGATGTTGGTGTTACAGCATGACTGGGGTCATCATTATAAATTGTCTGACTATTGAATCCTGAACGATTTTTATCAGGATCCGGTGATACCTGAACACTGGTGTCGGCTTGAACATCGCCAACCGAGGCCACACCGGCTGTCCGAGCTAAGAGCTCAAATGGATTTTGAGAAGTTGCTCCTTGGCTTTGAGAATTAGACTGGCTAGCCGAGGTATGCAGAGCTAGTGAGGTCGCCAAACTCAAATCTTGCGCTAAGCTAGTACTCGTCGAAGTCGAACTAAGGCGACTCCCCTCTTGACTGTCCACCGTACTGTTGGCATCTGAAGCAGCTTGACTATAATCTTGACTTTGCTGAGTACTATCAGCGTCTTGTCCAGTTTGGCTAGCAACTCGGCTATAGGCGTCACTTTGCGCCTGCGAACGAGCTTGACTCGAAGCAGTACTCTTAGCCTGTGAAGTCGCCTGACTCATATCAGTCGTCAAGTAGCTAGCGCTGGCTAAATCAGCATTGGATTGCGTGTTAGTGCCATCGGTTGTCGATTGGGCAACTGCTGATGTAGCCGGTTGAGTTGCATGACTATCAGTATTAGGCTGGCTAGTAACCTCTGATTTTTCAAGCTGAC
Organism: Convivina intestini; assembly: GCF_003096575.1. Lineage (GTDB taxonomy): Bacteria > Bacillota > Bacilli > Lactobacillales > Lactobacillaceae > Convivina > Convivina intestini. The sequence continues at coordinate 1,687 of NZ_QEKT01000001.1, read as the reverse complement.
CAGTCTGTTGATTAATATTTGAGTTCTTTTGACTCGCTTGTGAAGTCGAAACACTATCACTAGTACTCAAACTTAACGAATCTTGAGTAGACAGGTTTTGGACCTGCTTAGCCGTAGACTGACTCAAGCTCTGGCTTTGGCTAGCCGAATTACTATCGGAAGCTGCCTTTTGTTCCGCTGATGAATCAACCTGTTGAGCAGTTGAAGTTTCCGGCACAAGAACCACTTGACTTTGCTGAGCCAAAGTTGGCTGACTTTGAACCGAGGTTACGGATTGGTCGTCGGTTGTATCCTTCTTAGTCGTATTATCGGCCGAAATAATGGTCGAATTACCTATACCAAGTGTGAATAAACTTATCCCAGAAACCAACCATAGCTTTCCAGACTTATACATCTTGAAATGCGTTTTGACCGAATTACGATCAAAGATGTTATTCGATTTCATATAATACCTCCTAAATTTTGTGACATACACTACCACACTGATTTTTATTATAAAACAATTTACAAATTATAAAATAGAAAAATATGTGAATTTTATTCTAAAAATCACACTAAAAAATAATATTTACAAATTAGGAATATTTATAAAAGTAACCATTTTTTTATTTTAATGAATAATTAAACTAGTAGTTAATCATCACAAATCTATAAAATCTACCTTATTTAAAAGCATTAATCTATACTTTATGAGAAATAAAACCGGACTAAATCTTCCTAATATTTTAACTTATATAACAAATTAAAAGTATAAAAGACAAATATACCAATTTTAAAAAGGAAAGTTTTTTTAAGTTAATCTGTGTACAAGATAATATTTATAAAAAAATCAATATTTTCCATATTTGCCTCGTTTTCCCCGTGATGTTGTGTATTATAGGTATCACTTCATTACAAAAAGCCCCTGGATTTCAAATCCAGGGGCTTTTGCCATGTTTGGGGTTAAAAAATAATGCTTATTGTCTTACTTTTCTTCCTCTTTCTTGCGCTTTGAACCAAGTACACCTAGTGACAAGGTTGCAGCAGCTAAGCCGATTAGGCCGGCGGCTGATTGCTTATTACTATCTTTTCCTGTATTTGGCAAAGCACTGTGTCCTTGTGCTTTCGCATTCGAAACAGAAGTTGAAAGAACGGGGCTCAAGCTTGTTGATGTTGAGTTTGGTACTAACTTTCCGTGAGCCGACCTCGTTGACTTTAAACCAGTCGCTGAGGATAAATGACTTGTTGATTGAGAACCAAGCTGTGAAGTCGGTTCGGTTGAACCCTGTGAATCAACAGAAGGAGCTGACTGACTCATTAATTCAGAATCAGACATTGAGGCTGGGTCGTTGGCCTTTGACTTTGAAGTCGAGGCTGAGTGGCTCGCACTCGTAGACATCGAACTTGATGTTGACTGACTCGCACTCGTTGACATTGAGTTAGAAGTTGACTGACTCATTGAGGTTGAAGCAGAAGCTGAAGCCGGATTGCTACCATCCTTCGAAGTCGATGTCGAAGCAGACTGACTCGCACTCGTTGAGGCTGAGTTTGAATCGGGATTATTGCCGCTCTGAGACATCGAAGCCGACTGACTAGTTGAAGCGGAAGTACTATCAGACTTTGAATTTGAATTAGATTCTGAAGTGGACGTACTTGCCGACATCGAGGCCGACTTGGATTCAGACTTTGAATCAGAGATCGAAGTCGA